>JBFOME010000008.1:0-274042 GCA_040830705.1 Paracoccaceae bacterium
CAACCGCATCGAGATCATGTTTGGCAGGCTCAAGGATTGGAGACGCGTGGCGACACGTTATGATCGCTGTCCCAAACTCTTCCTATCAGCAATCGCCCTCGCAGCAATCGTCATCTTTTGGTTATGAATCCTGACCCTAGTAAGACGTGAGCATTTTTCGCGATGTCGAGAGGCGATGCATGGATGACCACACAGACGCGCCGGTTTTTGGGGGCCGGTCTGGTAGGGCGATAGGCAAAAGGGGGTGGGGGTGTCGCGTTTCTAGTTGGTATTGCCGCGGGCTCTTGCGACACTTTGCCGTAGCCCGCGGTACCCACGATCGGGCTCAATCATCTTCGAACAGGCCCAGGCGCACAAACTCTAGGCGAGCCTCTTCCAACTGATCCTCGGTCATCGCAAGGATCAGTTGGGTCATGTACGATCGCTTTTCTTCCCGGGTCATCTGCTCCACCGGCTTGTCTGGCTCGATCATTGGATAGCCTCCCGCGTTTTGGGGGCGCCATCCTTCGCCACCCGGGCCGATGCCTTATCGAGATCCTCGATCCCGACCAGAACTTCTTCCGTTGCCGTCCGCAAAGCTTTTGCCAATGCATGGATCGCTGCACTGGTGTCTGACGGTAGCCCCGCAAGGCATCCCGAATTGAAAACCGCATCATCCAGCGCGATTGCGAGTCCCTGGGCCTCCATCGCAAGCCCCAGCGTGTCATTGCATATGGTCTTAGGTGAGTCTTTCGCCATAACATTTCCTTTCCATCTGGCTCTGCGAGAGTTCGAGTGGTGGGAAAAATGGTGGGACAAAAGGCATCAGTTCTCGGATGATGCTTTTGTTTCAGTAAGTTAAGGCATGAGGTTTGGTGGAGCCTAGGGGATGCGGTCCTGAGGTGATAGGTTGTAATAAAATCAGTAACTTACGGGTACTAGAATTCTTGCGCTGTAACAACCCGCTGTAACACTTTTGGGTTGGTCAAGAGCTGAGGTTTGGGGTGGCAACCCACGGTTCCACCTGCCGCCCGGTGATGATCAGGAGTTCATCCCGCTGCCGAACCGGCAGCTTAGACACTCACATTTGAGAACAAAAAATCGAGTAGTCTAGTGACACCAAAACAAGTGGCCGAAAGGATGGTGAAAGCGATGCCAATAGAACGAATTGGCCTATCGTCTATCGGCAATACATATGTTGCGACGGAGTACAGAGTTCGAACTCGAGGCAAATTTCTGATGAAGGCTCCACCTACGATGACCATAACAACCCAAAGAAAAGATATTAATGCGGTACACGCCATAACTCTTGCCAACACGAAAGCTAAGTCAAACCCATGAGGGTACCAAAAATTCAAAAGCAACTCATCGTAGCCTTCGTAGTCAAACTCGATAGTCGTCATCGCTATCATCACCACCAAAAACGCAAGCATCAACCACGCAGAAAAGTAAAAGACATACAGAAAGAAACTCCCTAATTGACTTCGGCGGGGAGGTTTTGAGGCGATGTAGGCCCTTGAAATATATAAAGATACATAGTCAACCAATAAGTTAATGATCAAGAATGCAAGCAAATGCAACCAAATATCCAAAAGAGAAATGTGCGTAGCAAGTAACTGTCTCTTTATCACGGCGCCAAACGCCAAGACTAGAAAAAGTGTCAGCAAAAATGATATGATAGAACACCTCATGATACATTTAAAAGAAAAATGCCTGTCTCCATAGACTCTCTTAAACAGGCTTAGCACGACCTCATTTGCCAGAAGTTTTGATTTATTGAAGTTGAGATTAATTAGCCATTTTGATACGTCATCTCTGAAAGTGGTCGAGATCATATCGTCGCCCTTCCAGAATGGTGAAAGTACCAACAAGAAGATTGCACCGACCCCTAGAGCTTCCAATATACCTTGTAGTGGCATAAAAAATCTTCCGTAGCCTAAAAATTCTATCAGAGCAGTCTATGAAAATACTGACTAAGAGCAAGGACTCCTTGGCGAAAAGGAACAGGGAGACAGACGGGTTTGTACCTATGCGCGTCTAAACACTGCTCTACATTTCGAGCAAGAATTGAGCCGCCCGCGTTTTAACGACCGGAAGAAAGACGTTTGTGTGAACCGATGGCAATAAGGAGGGAGCCAATGCGGCTCCCTCCAAGTTCACTCACCGTCACTCCTTAAGCAAATCCTCAAAGCTCCTACGCCCCACCCGCACAGTTCGACCACCAGTATTCACCGGGAACAACTCGCGGTTCCGTTTGACCTGCTCTTTCAGAAGCTCACCCTGGCCCTTCTTCTCGGCCCTGATGATCTCCCGTAGCTGCTTGAACTCACCCTGAGCGGCCTTGCGGTAGGACGTGATCACCTTCCTGATGAGCGCCCCTTTGGTGCCTGAGGTGGCTCCTAGTTCACCCTCGGGGGCGACCGGTTCCAGTGACGGGGTTTAGTAACCGTAGAAGCGCTGTTTTACCTTTGCGGCGGCTTCGAACTTGGTCACGGTTCCGTCCTTGTTGGTGTCCAATCCGGCGTTCTGTTGGTACGCCTTGGTGCCTTGTCGGAAGAGCGGGTAAGCGCCTCAGACCTGGTCTTGGTTCGCAAAGAGAAAGTCTCTTCAACCTTGCCGTACGAGTCTGCGATGTCTTTTGGGACGGCTGACCGGTGATAATAGGTCGATCCTCGGCGGTACAGTCTGGGGTGTCCGGGCATCTTTTCAAGAGTCCTCACTGTAACACCTCACTGTAACAGACCCTAGAAATAGCTTTTATTTTCCAACAGCTTATTGAATATCAACAGTTTATGGAAAATTGGTGGAGCCTAGGGGAGTCGAACCCCTGACCTCTTGCATGCCATGCAAGCGCTCTCCCAACTGAGCTAAGGCCCCGATCCTGTACCGCTCACGCGGTGGCGGACGTTTATGAAAGGCTGGCCCCGAGCGCAAGTGCTAAATCGTCGGGGCCGGCATTTTTTGGCTGCCGCGGACCATCGGGCGCGGCGGCGACCGATCAGGAATCGTCGTCTTCCGAGGCGACGTCGGCAATCTCGTCGAGCGAGACGTTGTCCTCTTCTTCGTCATCGTCCAGCAGATCATCTTCCAGATCGATGTCGACGGCGTCATCATCTTCGAGAACGGCATCGTCGCCCTCGGCAGCCTGCTTGGCCTTGACCGATGCCGCATCCTCGGCGTCGGCGGCAATCATCCGGCTTTTGCCGGTGTCGAATTCCACGACCTCGCCGGTATAGGGGCTGACGATCGGGTCCTTGTTTAGGTCGTAAAACCGCTTGCCGGTGGTCGGGCAAACGCGCTTTACGCCCCATTCTTCCTTGGGCATAGAAAATCCCCTTGATATCACGTGAGTCGTATGACGATTCCGGTCACCTGCCATATGCTGTAGGGACTGTCAAAGCCTTTGAGAGCAGGGGGCGCAAACATGGCCGATCATCACCTTCCAGGCGCGCCGCCGGTGCCGCTGCTTCTGCGGCGTTCGGCGCGGGCGCGGCGGATCAGTCTGCGTATATCGCAGTTGGACGGGCGGGTCACCCTGACCTTGCCCAATGGCGTCCCCGAACGTGAGGCGCTGGATTTTGCCAGGTCCAAGGAAGGATGGATTCGCGATCACATCAATGCCCGCCCCGATCAGGTGCGTGTCTTGCCGGGCGCGCAGATACCGGTTGAGGGCAGGATGCGCCGCATAGTGGCGGCTCCGGGGCGGCGGGTGGCATTATGCGAGGACGAAATCGCTGTGCCGGCGGGGGCCGAGGCCCGGCGGCTGCAGCGCTATCTCAGGGAACTCGCCCGAGACCGATTGGTTGCGGCCTCTGATCATTATGCGCAAGCACTTGGGCGGGGCTATGCGCGGATCACGTTGCGGGACACACGTTCGCGCTGGGGGTCCTGCTCGTCGCAAGGCGCGTTGATGTATTCCTGGCGGCTGATCCTCGCGCCACCAACGGTGCTGCGTTATGTGGCAGCGCATGAAGTGTCGCATCTGGCCGAAATGAACCATTCGGCCCGGTTCTGGGCGCAGGTCGAGCGAATCCACGGGCCCTACGACACGCCGCGACGCTGGTTGCGCGAAGAGGGCGGCGCGCTGCACCGTTTCCGGTTTGAGGCCGCCGATACTTGACCTCACTTCCGGATGTGATCACATGGGCGGATGCTGACCACACGTGTGCCTGATCATACCCCGGTTGCCCATGATCGCGTTTACCGCAGCCTGCGGACCCGGATCATGCATGGTGAAATAGCGCCGGGCGCATCGCTGACCCTGCGCGGGATCGGGCGGGAGTACGAGGTGTCGATGACCCCCGCGCGCGAAGCTGTGCGGCGGCTGGTGGCTGAGGGCGCGTTGTTCCTCTCCAGTTCGGGCCGTGTATCGACGCCTGAGCTCAGCAATGACCGGATTGAGGAACTTGCCGCCTTGCGCGCGTTGCTGGAGGTGGAGCTGGCGAGCCGCGCCCTGCCACGCGCCCATATTGCGCTGATAGACCGGCTCGTCTCGATCAATGGCGCAGTCGCGGAGATGGTTAGTAAGCGCGATGCGGTGGGGTATATCCGCGCCAATCTGGAATTTCACCGCACGCTTTATCTGCGGGCGCAAGCGCCTGCGATGCTGGCCATGGCTGAAACCGTATGGTTGCAGTTGGGTCCGACTATGCGCGCGCTCTACGGTCGGTTGCGCCGAACGGACCCGCCGCATCATCACCGCCTGATCATCGCCGCGCTGAAGGCGGGCGACGAGCCCGGGTTACGGCTGGCCGTACGTTCGGATGTGACGCAGGGGCTGCGGCTGCTGGTGAGCTGAGGGGTCTTGCTGTCCTCACCAGCCAAGCTTGCGGGAGTGATTACGCTCACCAATTGACGACCGTGAAGTTCACCATCACGCCCTTGTCCTTTTTCTCAAATTCACGCGGGTCGGCCCAGACCTTGATCGATACCTTGCCCTTGGTGCCAAGCTTCGGGTCCAGTACAAAATCCGTGATCGGAATGGTCAGGGAAGGGACGCCCGAACCTGGCGGCTTCGGCACCCATTTTCCATCAACTCGAGGGATCGGTGCTGCACCGTCCACTTTCTTGTTCTTCTTGGCCAGTTCCTTCTTAAGCTGGTCGGCGAAGAATTTGACCACGGTCTTGTCGACGGACTTGACCTCCTTCTGGCATTTCTTGACGAAGGATTTCTCAAGCTTTCCCTTCTTGTCCAGCGGCGCAACGGTCTTGCCGATCTTGCGCCCAACCTTCTTGCACGCGCCTTCCATTTTCTTTTTTGCTGCATTTGGAATCAAATCGGGCATCGTGGAGTCCTCAAAAATGTTTCAATAAATGCGCGCATCTTAGCACAGGATGAGACCGTTCCAAACGGGGCGTCCATTGCACCTGGAATCGGGTACGGATTGCACGACCCAAATTTCGATCAAAGTGATAGGTGCTCGTTCAGAGGTTAAGCGATTGTAAATAAATCAGGTTTCGCGGCGAAACTCTCCTGTCTCCCCGATGCTTCGCACATTGGCAGAGCTGAGATTTCTGTTGCGGCCTCCGGTCTGAGGCATCGCTCAAGTATTTGCAGTTTCTCGTGTCTACTCCAGACAACCACCTTGCGCCCAGCTGCGCAGGTTGGCTTTGAAATCCCCGCCATAGGGATGCGCCTTTCCGACACTTTCCGAGGATGGGTTTGCCGCGTAGGTCTGCGCCTGAGTGCAAAGCGCCTCCGGGGTCCACTGGTGGCAGCTTGAACAGGCCTGATCTTTCCAAAGAGCCTCGGGCAGCCCTTCGATCGGCGGGTAGTGCGGCGTGCCACGCACCAGTTCGGCGATCGTCTTGCCTTGTATCCGTTCGTTGCCGAAGGTTAGGCGACCGTTCAGGGTGACAACCTCACCGGGTCCCGCGACGGCAGGCGCCTCTTCCTGCGCTTCGGCTTTGCGGGTCACGGTCTGTGCCTCTAGCTCCAGCGCTGCAACCCGCTCCATGGCCTCATCGGCGAAGGCCCCGCCAGGATAGCTGTCGAGATAGGTCTGGTAGGCATTGACGGTGTCGTCCGAGGCGGCCAGATCGAACATCAGTCTTTCAGTGTCATTGATCTGCGCCGGGGCAGGGTCTTGAACTGTCGCGACCTGTGGGTCCTCTGGTGCTGCTTCGGGTTCCGGATTGGTGACGGTTTCGGAGAAAGAGCTCGACATCACCTGCTGCAACCGTGCCCGCGCCAGTCCCGCATGCCGACTGTCAGGAAACGCGCGCAGGAACAGCATGATCTGCACCGGGTCTTCGGATGCCTTGATCGCACCCCAAGCAAGGTCTTCGGTCTCGAAGCTGGGGACCGGGGTTTGCTGCGGTGAAAAGGAAAACTCGCGCGTCAGTGACGAGGTGTCCCAGGGCGTCTGAAGGCCGCGCGTCTGTGATAGAACATCTACACGTACCTTCTTGAACAGTTGTTCGATCGGGATGCCCGGTGTTTCGATGTGGCTTGCAAGGCTCAAGGTGAAGGGGCTGTTGCCGGTATCACCGTCCAGCGCGACGCCGCCGGGATTGGTGGCATAGGCAAGGAACGTGCCGGTGGGCGCCTTCATTTCGGCTAGGCCGTTGTCATCCATATCCGCCAGTTCTTCGAACGGGTTATTCCGGCAAGCATCCAGAATGACGATATTGGTTTTGTTGCGGGCCGAGGCCATCTGGTGCAGGACCGAGCGCGCCTCAACCGCCATCAAATCCAGATCGGCGGGATCGTTTAACGACACATCCACCGGCAGCAGATAGTTCGACCCGAACGACTGCACCCCGTGCCCGGCGTAATAGAACAGGCCTACCGTGTCGGTCCCGCCCGCGCGCAGATCGCGACCGAACTGGGCGATGGCGCGTTTCATTTCTGTCTGGTTGCTGTCCGTCAGCAACCGGACGTCGAACCCCATCTTCTCAAGTTTTTGAGAGATTAGGTGCGAGTCGCTGACAGGATTGTCCAGAGCCGAAACCGATCCATAGGCCGAATTGCCGATAACAAGGGCGATGCGTGGGTCGGCGACCGCATGGCCTGCCCAGCCCAGCGAAAGCAAGGTGATGATGACCCGCAGGATGCGGACGATTTTCTGTTCCATTCTCATGCCCCGACAACCATGGATGCCTCCCCAAACGGTTGCAACCGCAATTATCCGGGCTGGCCGCGCGTAACAGTGACCAAGCCGGGCGCAGATGCCGTCCGGGCAGGGACAAATCCTGGCGAATTGCCCAATACATCCTCATAAACGCCGCCTTTTGGGCTTTATTGTGACCTTCACCTGACTTATCCCTGATTCAGTCTCAACTTTTACGGGAAGTCATCATGCAGGCAGTATCCGCGTTTCGCACAGCTCTGACATTGGGGGGCATTCTGCTTGGAACGGCCGCCTTTGCCCAAAGTGCCGACCCTTTCGAACATGGTTGGGAACTGGATGGCGAGGCCTCGGAATTGCGCTTTCTGTCGGTCAAGAAGAACTCCAAGGCCGAACATAGCGGTTTTGCCAGCTTTTCGGGTGTGATCGACGAAAACGGCGCGGCCGAGATTCGGGTGCAGCTTGACAGTGTCGACACCAAGATCGACCTGCGTAACGTACGGATGCGGTTCCTGTTCTTTGAGACATTTAATTTTCCCGAGGCGGTGATCACAGCGCAATTGCCTGCCGATCAACTGACCGATCTGCACAAGGTGCGGCACAAGATCATCGATCTGCCCTATTCAATGAACCTGCACGGGGTCACTCAGGAACGCACGGCGCAGGTTGCGATCACCTTGGTCGACAATGACCGCGTGGCAGTGGCCAATACCGCACCCATCGCCATCCCCTTGACTGACTTCGCGCTGGAAGAGGGGCGCGGCAAGCTGCAGGATGCCGCCGATGTCGATATCCTGCCTTTCGGGTTTGTCAGCTTTGGCTTCGTGTTCGATCGCGCCCGCCCGGGCACGCCGCCCAAGCTGGAACTGGCCGCCGCCACCCCCGGCGCTGCGGCACTGGAAACCAAGGGTGATCTGGGCCGCGAGGCCTGTGTTGGGCGGATGGAGATTCTGTCGCGCACCGGCAACATCTATTTTAACTCCGGCAGTTCGCGTTTGGACCGGGCCTCATTGCCACTTCTGAGCAACCTCTACGACATCATCAGCCGCTGCCCCGAACTGCGGATCGAGGTGGGCGGTCATACGGACCGGGATGGCTCGGAAGCGGCCAATCGCGCGCTCAGCGAAAAGCGGGCACAGGCGGTAACCGATTATCTTGTTCAGCAAGGGATCGGGCCGGAGCGGTTGGTCACGGTGGGCTATGGGGAAAGCAGGCCGGTAGTGTCGAACGACACTGCCGAGGGAAAACGCCGCAACCGTCGGATCGAGTTTGTGCCGATGAACTGAGACCGCGGCCTCAGCCCGACTGCGTGGCCTTCAGGCGGTTCAATTGATGAAGCGCAAAGAAGGTCACGACAACGCCAGAGATCAGGTAGAGCGCCGAGGCCCAGAGCCCGAAAGCCACCGTCAGGCCAAGACCGACCAGCGGTGCAAAGGCCGCGCCAGTGATCCAGGACAGGTTGGTCGCCATTGCGGTACCGGAATAGCGGTATTCGGGATCAAACCGGTTGCCCACGATGGCGCTGGCCTGACCATAGGCCAGTCCAAGCACCACAAACCCAAAGACAATGAAGATCGCCGGGGTGCTGTTCAGCGTGTCGATCATCAGGCTCAGCACCACGATCAGCCCGGTGCTGATCACCAGTACCATGCGCTTGTTCATTCTGTCGGCCAAGACACCCGACGCCATGACCGCAAGGATCGCCAGGGCGCAGCCGACCAACTGGATAATCAGTATGCGTGAGATGTTTTGTTCGCCATAGAGCCACTCATAGGCCAGCGGAAACACCGTCACCATGTGGAAAAGCGCGTAGCTGGCCAGCGGCACCATGGTGGATAACAGGATCTGTCGCCATTGGTTGTGCAGCAGCGCGCCCAACGGTGCTGACTTTGTGATTTCGGGGTCAACACCCAGATCGGCGTTCAGCAGGCGCAACCGCGCAAACAGCGCCACGACATTCACCGCCATCGCGGCGAAGAAGGCGAAACGCCAGCCCCAGGTGATGAATTCTTCATCCGTCAGGAAATCGGTCAGCACGTAGAACAGCGATGCTGCCACAAAGAACCCGATTGGTCCGCCAAGCTGTGGCACCATTGCATAAAGGCCTTTGCGATGCTCAGGCGCGACATGTTGCAATTGCAGGGTAAGCCCGTCCCACGCGCCGCCCAGCCCAATGCCTTGCAGGATGCGTAACGCCGCCAACAGTACAGGCGCCAGCCAGCCGATTCTCTCATAACCCGGCAGCAGCCCGATCGCGACGGTTGCACAACCAAGGATCATCAACGCCAAAGTGACCTTGGCGGCCCGCCCGATCTTGGCCTGTACCCAGCGTCCGGTCAGGCTTGCCACCGGCCGCGCAAGAAACGCGAGCGAGAAGATGGCAAATGATATCAGTGTCCCTGTCACCGGGTCATGGTTGGGGAAAAACACGCGGGGAAAGACCAACGCCGAGGCGATAGCGTAGACGAAGAAGCCAAAGAAATCGGTGACGCGCGCCATGATGACGGTGATCACCACCTCGTCGATCGTCGCGCGTTCGATATGGCTTTGGTCGGTGGCGCTCATCGGGCCGTCCTCCACGTCTCGTCCTCATGATCTTTTACACCAAAAGGCACGCTGGCAAAAAGTGACCGGATGGGTCACCTTTTGTCGCATTGCGACACCGGCCCTCTCAGCGCAGAACATTATACTACACGCTATGGGGCAAATTTCTCTTTGCCAACGACTCGTTACGCATATGCTATGGAAACATTATGAAACGCGCAGTTCATATCGTGGCTCTGTTTTCCTGCATCTTTCTTGCGGGATGTGATCTGGTTGTGCTGTCGCCCGCGGGCGATGTGGCGCAGCAGCAGGGCGAGTTGATCATCTACGCCACCGTTCTGATGCTGATCGTGATCCTGCCGGTCATGGCGCTGACCGTGTTCTTTGCGATCAAGTATCGCGAATCGAACAAGAACGCGAGCTACGAACCCGAGTGGCACCATTCCTTCAGCTTAGAGATTGTGATCTGGTCGGTGCCGCTGGCGATCATCATTTGCTTGGCTGGATTGACCTGGGTCGCGACGCATCGGTTGGACCCATACAAACCGCTGAGCAGGATTTCCGAGGATCAGCCGATCGACCCCGAGGTCAAACCGCTGATCATTCAGGTCGCCTCGATGGATTGGAAATGGCTGTTCATCTATCCCGAGCAAGGCATTGCCACCGTGAACGAGGTGGCCGCCATCGTGGATCGCCCCATCGAGTTCCAGATCACCTCGGCGACCGTGATGAACTCCTTCTATATCCCGGCGCTGGCAGGGCAGATCTATTCCATGGCGGGCATGCAGACCGAGATGAATGCGGTCATCAATGAACCGGGCGTCTATGACGGGTTCTCGGCCAATTACAGCGGCGCGGGTTTTTCGCAGATGCGGTTCAAGTTCCACGGGCTGGATCAGGCCGGTTTCGACGATTGGGTCGCCAAGGTTGGTGCCAGCGGGCAGAACCTTGATACGGACACGCTTGAAAGGCTGAACCAGCCCAGTATCGCCCATCCGGTGACCTACTACGGCACCGTCTCGGACACGGCCTGGGATCGCCTCGTTAATCTCTGCGTCGATGGCGACAGCCTGTGCCGGAACGACATGATGATGGTTGATGCGCTGGGCGGTGGCGGGCTGGAGGGGCTGTGGAACCGCGAGATGTTCCGCGGCATCTGCTCGGCCGAAGACCCGGGCGCCTTCATTGCGATGCTGCGGCCCGAGATGCGCCTGCGCGCGGGCGAGATCGTGACCGCCATGTCGCTGCTTCCCGATGCAACCCAAACCACGCGACAGTAGCAGGAAGAGAGACCTCAGATGGCGACATCATCCGATCCTCATGGTCTGACCTCCGGCGGTGTGGACATTCACCCGTTCTGGGGCAAGCTGTCCTGGGATGTCTTTCCGTTTTATGATCCGATCATCCTGAGCACGTTCATCGGCGTTGTGATCCTGGGCCTCGCAGTGGTCGGGGCGATCACCTACTACCGGCTCTGGGGCTATCTTTGGACCGAATGGTTCACTTCGATCGACCACAAGAAGATCGGCATCATGTATATGGTGCTGGGTCTGATCATGCTGCTGCGCGGGTTCGCCGATGCGCTGCTGATGCGGGGTCATCAGGCAATGGCGGCCAGCGGGTCCGAGGGCTATCTGAACGCACATCACTATGACCAGATCTTTACAGCCCATGGCGTGATTATGATCTTCTTTGTGGCGATGCCATTTGTGACCGGATTCATGAATTACGTGATGCCTTTGCAGATTGGCGCGCGTGATGTGGCCTTTCCATTTCTCAACAATCTGAGCTTCTGGCTGACGGTTTCCGGTGCAATCCTTATAATGATATCACTTTTTGTGGGCGAATTCTCGACTGCAGGCTGGTTGGCCTATGCGCCCTATTCGGGGCTGGAATACAGCCCCAGTGTCGGCATGGATTATTACCTCTGGGCGCTCAATATCGCCGGGGTGGGCACCACGCTCTCGGGCATCAACCTTGTGGTGACCATCGTCAAGATGCGCGCGCCGGGCATGACCTATATGCGGATGCCGATCTTCACCTGGACCGCGCTGTGCACCAATATCCTGATCGTTGCCACCTTTCCGGTGCTGGCCGCAACATTGGCGCTGCTGACCGCCGACCGCTATCTGGGCACGCATTTCTTCACCAACGAGCTTGGCGGCAATCCGATGATGTATGTAAACCTCATCTGGATCTGGGGCCACCCGGAGGTGTATATCCTGATCCTGCCCATCTTCGGCATCTTCTCGGAGATCGTGCCGACCTTCACCGGCAAGCGGCTCTTTGGCTATACCTCGATGGTCTACGCCACCTGCGTGATCATGATCCTCAGCTATATCGTCTGGCTGCACCATTTCTTCACCATGGGGGCGGGGGCGAATGTGAATTCGTTCTTCGGGATCACTACGATGATCATTTCGATCCCCACAGGGGCCAAGATCTTCAACTGGCTCTTTACCATGTACAAGGGCCGCATCCGGTTCGAAACGCCGATGCTGTGGGTCATGGGGTTCATGCTGACCTTTGTGATCGGCGGCATGACCGGCGTGCTGCTGGCGGTGCCGCCTGCGGACTACGTGCTGCACAATTCGCTTTTCCTGATCGCGCATTTTCATAACGTGATCATCGGTGGTGTGGTCTTTGGCGTCTTTGCGGGGATCATCTATTGGTGGCCCAAGGCGTTTGGTTTCAAGCTGGAGCCGTTCTGGGGCAAGATCAGCTTCTGGTGCTGGCTGATCGGTTTCTACCTGGCCTTCATGCCGCTTTATGTGCTGGGCCTGATGGGCGTGACCCGGCGGATCAGCCAGTTCGAAGATACGTTCTATTCGGTCTATTTCATCATAGCGCTGATCGGGGCGTTGTTCGTGGCTGCCGGGATCGGGGCCTTTCTGGTGCAGATTGTCCAGTCAATCCGCAAGCGCGAAGAACTGCGCGATGTGACCGGCGACCCCTGGAATGGCCGAACGCTGGAATGGTCGACCTCCTCCCCGCCGCCTTACTACAACTTCGCCTTCACACCGCGCGTGTATGAGATCGACGCCTTTGCCCAGATGAAGCGCGAAGGTTTCACGCGGCCCACAACAGGCTTCGTGCCGATCCACATGCCGCATTCAACGGCAACCGGGGTGGTACTGGCCGCGATCCTGACCGTGATGGGCTTTGCGCTGATCTGGCATGTGTTCTGGCTGGCCGCCGCCGGCTTTGCCGCCGCACTGCTTTATGGGATCGGCCATACGTTCAACTATGACCGCGACTATGACATTCCGGCCGAGGAGATACGCGCGATTGAGGACAAGCGCAGCGCGCAACTGGCACAGGCGGCGGAATGATGACGGATAGCGCAGTGAACGACGCCGGGAAATTCTACGTCCTTGAGGACCCGCATCACGAGGAGGCTCACGCCCATGAGCCGCCGACTATGCTGGGCTTCTGGGTCTATCTGATGAGCGATTGCCTGATCTTCGGCATCCTTTTCGCGGTCTACGCGGTGCTGGGTCAGAACTATGCTGCCGGGCCGTCGCCCGCCGATCTCTTTGATATCGAGATGATCCTGGTGGCCACCTTCGCGCTGCTTTTCTCTTCGGTGACCTTCGGGTTCGCGGTGCTGCGAATGGATCGCGGCGACCTGCGCGGCACGCTTCTCTGGCTGGTGGTCACGGGGCTTTTTGGTGCTGCATTCCTCTATCTGGAATACAAGGAATTCAGCCATCTCTGGCATCTGGGGGCCACGCCCATGGCCAGCGCCTTTCTATCGTCTTTCTTCTTTCTTGTGGGCACCCACGGTCTGCATGTGACCGCTGGCTCGATCTGGCTGATCGTGCTGCTGGTGCAGCTGTCGCAACGCGGTTTGACGCCTGCCAATACGCGTCGGGTGATGTGCCTGAGCCTGTTTTGGCACTTCCTCGATCTGATCTGGATCGGGGTCTATTCGCTCGTCTATCTCACCGGAGTCCTGCTATGAGCAATCAAGTCGAAGGCGCGGGCCACGGATCGCTGCATTCCTACTTGGTGGGTTTTGCCCTTTCGGTGATCCTGACGCTGATCCCGTTCTGGCTGGTGCTGGGGGATGTGATGGACAACAAGGTCTGGGCTGTTGTGTTCATCTTCACGCTCGGCGGGCTGCAGATGTTGGTGCATATCCACTATTTCCTGCATGTGTCATTGAAGGTGGACGAGGGTTGGCAGGTCATGTCGATGGTGCTGACCATACTGCTTTTAGTGATCGTGCTGGCCGGGTCGATCTGGGTCATGTTCAACCTCGATGAAAACATGATGCCCGCGCATGATCAGATCGAACGAGCACGCAGTTTGAAATGACCGCGCGGCGGGGCAGGCCCGTCTGGCTGACGGCGCTGCTGCTCGGCTGTTGTGCGGCTCTGATCGTCAGTTTCATCCTCTTGGGCAATTGGCAAATGCGCCGGCTGGTCTGGAAGGTTGATCTGATCGAAGCGGTTGAAGCTCGCGCCTATGGCGATCCGGTCGCAGTGCCCGCGGTGTTTGATCGGGGTGCGCATAGCTATCTGCGGGTCTCGCTTACCGGGCAATTTGACACGGGCAATCGCGTTCTGGTCAAGGCGGTGACCGGGGCGGGGCCGGGTTATTGGCTGATGATGCCTCTGAAAACCGATAGGGAAATCGTCTGGGTCAATCGCGGTTTTGTCCCAGCCGAGGCGCAGGACCCGGCTGGTTGGGCGCCTCCTGTGACGCCAGTCATCGGCTTGCTGCGCCCGCCCGAACCCGAAGGTACACTGCTGGAGCGCAACGACCCGGGAGCAGGGCGCTGGGTGTCGCGCGATGTTCAGGCTCTGTCCGACGCGGTCGGGCTGGGAAAGACCGCGCCCTATTTCATCGATGCCGACCATACGGCTGGCCCTCCGGCCTGGCCGCGCGGCGGGTTGACCCAGCTCAGTTTCCGCAACACCCACCTGTCTTATGCGCTGACCTGGTATGCGATGGCGGCGCTGCTTGCGGGGGCAGTCGGATATCTCTTGTTCAGCGAGTTGCGTAAGCGACGCTAGGCACCGCGCCCGAACCACGACGATCCATCCAATCTTAATCAAGTCCTCTGAAATTGTTGCCAATCTAACCCGGACGGGCAACGATGCCCCAAATGCCGATTTCGCAGCGGCCGCAGGCCATGCCACGCAAAAAGGGACGGATGAATGGTACGCAAGATATATTATGCCGTGGCGCTGCTGGGCCTGCCGTTGGTGTTGTTGTTGGGTTGGCTCTGGTCGCCCGCCTATTGGCTGCTGGTCGTCGTAATCCCTTACATCATTGTGGGTTTCTACGATCTGACCACCACCCGCCATAACATCCTGAACAACTACCCGGTTCTGGGCCATTTCCGCTATGCGCTGGAATTTGTCAGCCCCGAGATCCGGCAATATTTCGTGGAAACCAACGAAAGCGGACGACCCTTCAACCGGATCACTCGCGCGCTGGTCTATTCGCGGGCCAAGGGTCAAGCCGACACATTGCCCTTCGGCACACAATATGACCTGCTCAAGGTCGGTTATCACAGCACCAATCACTCGCTCGCCCCGAAGGAGGTGGATGCGTCGGAGGAACGCGTGCTGCTGGGCGGGCCGCAATGCGAGAAGCCCTATCTGGCCTCGCGGCTCAACGTCTCGGCCATGAGTTTTGGGGCGCTTAGTTCCAACGCGATCCGGGCGCTGAACGGCGGTGCCAGGGACGGAGGGTTTGCCCATAACACCGGCGAGGGGGGGCTGAGCCCCTATCATCTGGCCGAGGGCGGAGACATCATCTGGCAGATCGGCACCGGGTATTTCGGGTGCCGTACCAGCGATGGTGGTTTCGACAAGGACAAGTTTGCCGAAAAGGCCAAGAAGGATGTGGTCAAGGCCATCGAGATCAAGCTGAGCCAAGGTGCAAAGCCTGCCCATGGCGGGGTTCTGCCTGCCGCCAAGGTCGATGAGGAGATTGCCGAGATCCGCGGAGTGGAACCGCATAAGGATGTGATCTCGCCCCCGGCCCATTCGGCCTTTGAAGGGCCAACCGGGTTGATGAATTTCGTCCAGCACCTGCGCGAGATGTCGGGCGGCAAACCGGTGGGATTCAAGCTGTGCATCGGCAACCGGTCGGAATTCATGTCGATCTGCAAAGCGATGTTGGAAACGGGAATCCTGCCCGATTTTATCACTGTTGACGGGGCCGAGGGCGGCACCGGCGCTGCCCCGGTGGAGTTCACCAACCGGCTCGGCGTGCCGCTGAACGAAGCGCTGATCTTCGTCAACAACTGCCTGCGTGGCATCGGGTTGCGTGACAAGATCCGGGTGATCGCCTCGGGCAAGGTGGCCTCGGGCTATGACATGATCGAGAAATTCGCGCTGGGGGCCGATATGTGCAACTGCGCGCGTTCCATGATGTTTGCGCTGGGCTGCATTCAGGCGCTGCATTGCAACACAAACCGCTGCCCCAGCGGCGTGGCCACTCAGGACCCGATCCGCGCGCGCGCCGTCAACGTGCCGCAGAAACGGGTGCGCGTGCATCGTTTTCACGATTCCACGCTGGAGAGCTTTCGCGAGTTGCTGGGCGCGATGGGGCGCGAGACGGTGGCCGAACTCGGCCCCGCCGACATCCGCCGCCGCAATTCCGATGAACGCGAAGAATGCTATGCCGAGCTTTATAATCATCTGGACGAGGGCGCGCTGCTGGGCAAGAAAATCCCGCCGGAGTTTGCCGCCGACTGGGCGCGCGCTTCGGCTGAGCGGTTTTAGCGACGCAGAGCGGCAACCAGAAACAGTGCCCCAAGCGCCCAGGGCAGAGCGGCGATCATCAGAAATTCGTCATCCCAGAAATCCCGTAGGTCGACGCCGCAATTAGGCGAATTGCTGAAGGCGCAGCCATAGGCGGCGAGCCAGCCCCAGAACAGGATCGGTGAAACAATCAGGACCACGACAAGTCCGTAAAACAGGGCTGTCACGCGGCGGGAGCCATCTGTTCTGCAACCACGTCCAGGAACCGAGTGATCTCCGCCTCGGGTTGTGACCAGTCGCAGACCAGCCGACAACTCAGCAGGGCTTCCTCGTCTGTGCCGTCCAGTTCTTCGCCCTCCATATGATAGACCGCCCCTGCCCCGATCAACTGTCGGTGGACGCGGCGGGGCAGGCGGGCAAAGATCATGTTGGCCTGCGGTTCATACATGAAGGTCGCCCCTGCTGCGCGCAGCCCTTCGGTCAGACGGGCGCAGGCATTGTTGGCCATGCGCGCCGAGCGTAACCAGAGATCGTCGCGCAGATAGGCGGCCATCTGGGCTGACAGGTAGCGGTGTTTCGACAACAGGTGCCCGCCGCGTTTACGCCGCAGCTCGAATTCCTGTGCCTTGGCTGGATCGAAGAGGATCACTGCCTCAACCCCCATCAGCCCGTTCTTGGTGCCGCCAAAGCTGACGACATCGACACCGGCTTTCCACGTCATCTCGGCCGGAGTGCAGCCAAGGGCGACCAGTGCGTTGGCAAAGCGCGCGCCATCCATATGCAGAGGCAGCCCATAGCTTTGCGCGATGTCACCCAAGGCGCGGATTTCGTCCAGCGAATAGAGGGTTCCACATTCGGTGACCTGCGTGATCGAGACCGGCCCGCGCTGCGGCCCGTGCACACCGCGATTGCCTTCTGCTTCGATGGCCGCTCGCAAGGCGCCAGGGCTCATTTTGTCATCGCCCTCGACCAGCGTCAGCTTTGCGCCGGTGTAAAACTCCGGCGCGTTGCATTCGTCGTGGTGGATGTGAGAGACCGGGGTGCAGAACACCGTGTCCCAGGGATTGGCCAGCGTCGCCAGCGCCAGCGCATTGGCCGAGGTGCCGTTGACCACCAGATAGACCGCAGCTTCGGGGGCCTCGAACAGGGTGCGGATGCGCTCGCGCACTTCGTCCATCAGGTCATCGGCGCCGTAACCCATCCGATATCCCTGATTGGCCTCAGCCAGAACCTGCAGCACCTCGGGATGAACCGGCCCGGAATTGTCGGAGGCAAAGAACATCAGATTGGCTCCTCGATGATATGGTCTTCCCACTCTTCTTCGGGGGTTTCAAACTCGGACACCGTCCACCCGCGTACCGAAACGCCCGCCTTGTGCACGCTTTCCGACGTGCCCGAGATCAGCGGGTGCCAATCATAAAGTGGCTTGCCTTCCCAGAGCAGGCGATAGGCGCAGGTCTGAGGCATCCAGTAGGCGTGGCTGTCCAGATTGTCGGGGCGCAGCACGATACATTCCGGCACGAATTGGTGGCGGATGTCATAGTGTGCGCAGCGACAGCTGTCGTCGTCCAGCAGACGGCAGGCCACGCGGGTCAAGGCGACTTCGCCGCTGTCTTCATCTTCCAGCTTGTTCAGGCAGCATTTGCCGCATCCATCACACAATGCCTCCCATTCTTTCTGGGACAGTTTCGTGAGCGGCTTGCGCTCCCAGAACCGGGGCGTCAGGCCCTGCCTGTCGATCGGGTCACTCATAACGCTGACAGGATATCGCGGGCCCGGGCACAATCCCCGCCCATCTGCGCGATCAGCGCGTCAAGACCGTCGAATGTCATCTCGGGGCGAAGATACTCGACCAGCCCGACCGACAGAGTCGCACCATAGAGATCGCCCGAGAAGTCGAACAGGAAGGTTTCGATATTGGGCTGTTCGCCGTCAAACATGGGCCGCACGCCGACAGAGGCCGCGCCGTGATAGCTGCCTGCATGTGGTCCATCCAACACATCGACAAGTACCGCATAGACGCCAAATTTCGGCAGGTGCAGACCGTCCATCGACATGTTGGCAGTGGGGTACCCTAATTCGCGCCCGCGTTGCTCGCCGCCGATCACCTCGCCTTCGATCCGGTGCCAGTGGCCCAGCATGGCGGCGGCCTCGCGCGGCTGGCCATGGCTTAGCGCATTGCGGATCGCGGTTGAGGAGACAACCTTGTCGGAATGCTCCATCAATTGCGCGATGGTGACGCCAAAGCCCATCTCTCGGCCAAACCTGACCATGTCATCGGCGTTGCCACTGCGCCCTTTGCCGAAGCAGAAGTCAGACCCCACAACCACATGGCGCAGGCCCAGACCGTCGGCCAGAACATTGCGGGCGAACTCTTCGGGCGACAGCCCGGCCAGACCGGCATTGAAATTCAACTCATAGAGCCGCTCAACCCCCAGCTTCTCCAGCCGGTGCGCGCGCGAATTGGGGCGCATCAGGCGAAAGGGCGGCGAGGAGGGCGCGAAATACTCACGCGGATGCGGTTCAAATGTCAGAACACCCAAGGGCGCATCGGGGGCAGCTGCGCGGGTCTGGGCAATGACCGATTGATGGCCCAGATGCACCCCGTCGAAATTGCCGATCGCAACGCTCGCGCCGCGGTCTTCTGGGGTGACGAACTGATGATCCCGAATGATGTGCATAGCCCGCATCCGTACAAGCAGAGCGGGGGCGGTTCAAGCGCGGTTTGGCCAGGAGGTGCAGGCCTGGCTCGCGTCTGGCGAATCTTGCGGGATAACGTTGGCGGAGCAAGGCGGAAGAAGAGCGTACCGCCTCAGCCGATAACGCCTTTTTTCAAAATGATGTTGCCATAAAGCCGCCGCTCTCCGGTCTGCACAACTGCATAGGCCTGACTGGCCCGATCGTAAAAGGCAAAGCGTTCCAGTGTTGCGATTTGTGCGGGGGCGTCTGCCGTGGCGTTTATGACGCGCTGGAAATCGGCCACCGCGTCCGGCACGGCTTCGGGGTCACCGACCACTTGCATTGTCAGCGCCGGGTCGGGCACGAAGGTGTCGAGCGGCATCACCGAAAGCACCGCCTTCAGGACCTCGCTGGCGGTAGAGCCGTCCGCGCGCAGGCAGCGCGGACCCGAGCTTTCGCCGGGGAAGTTGGCATCAGCGATTACGATGTCGTCGCCATGGCCCATGGCGCGCAGGGCGTGCAGCAGGTCGGGTGACAGGATCGGGTCGATATCACGCAGCATATTCGGGTTCCTTTAGCAGGGGCATGGGACGGGGCAGGTCTTGGGCGCGCAACTGGGACCAGCGCGCCGGAGCGAGCGGCTGGTCCTGGCTTGGAAAGGCGGTGTCGGTCGGGGTCATCTGCGGTTACCGGTCTGATTGCAGAACAATTCGGGGCGATCCTGGGCCAGACGCGCAATCCGGGGCGTGAGTTGACCCAGATGGTGGTGCATCCGGTCTTGAGCCGCCAGCGCATCGCTGTCTCGTATCGCCTCGAAGATGGCACGGTGCTCGTCCAGTGTCTCGGCCATCCGGCCCGGTGAGGGCAGCAGCAGAATCCGTGCGCGGGTCACCTGAAGCGATACCTTCTGCGCTACATCTGTCAGGCGCGGGAATCCGGTGAATTGCATGAGAAGGGCATGAAACGCCTCATCGGCTTCATAGAAGCCATCGAAGTCACCGTCCTCGGCCAGCAACGATTGCAGGCGCAGGGAGCGGTTGAGCTGCTGTAGTTGCGCGTCGGTCCGGTCTTGCGCCACCTTGCCTACTGCGGCAAGTTCGAGCGCTTCGCGCAGAAACGCGCCTTCACGAATTTCGGACATCGAGAAATAAGCCACGCGGGTCGCCGATTGCGGGATAACCTCGACAAAGCCATCGTCTGACAGCCGCGCGATGGCCTCCGACACCGGCGCGCGCGACACGCCTAGCCGCTCGCAGATCGCAGGTTTGCGCAGCACCGCGCCGGGCGCAAGGTCAAGTGACAGGATCGCCTGCTTCAGCGTCAAGTAGACCTGCTGGGCCAGCGAACCCTCCTGCGCATTGAGGGTGCCAAGCCGTGTCATGTCGATGTCAGGGGCCGGGGTCATGATGCCTCTTGCTAATGCTAACATGTTAGTTGACATGCACTGCGTGTCAAGCTAGCAAATCATGACTGCCAGCAGCGAAAGGACCCGTCATGAGCGGCCCCGCCCGCGACACGATACGGCTGCATCCGAAAGACAATGTGGTGATCGCCCTGCGAGATCTGCCTGAGGGCACGACGGTTGACGGGGCAAAGCTGGTTGCGCCGGTCAGCCGTGGCCACAAGATTGCGGTGGACACGATCCCGCCGGGGCAAGAGGTGCGCCGTTACGGTCAGATCATCGGCGCGGCAAAAGAGGGTATTGCGCCCGGCGCGCATGTGCATGTGCACAATCTTGGCATGGGTGCACATCAGCAGGATTACGCATTTGCAAGCCGGAACGATCCGTTGCCCGAGATTGACGATAGGCGGGTCTTTCAAGGATATACCCGCGCCGATGGCAAGGTTGGCACGCGCAACTACATCGGCATCCTGACGTCGGTGAATTGCTCCGGTTCGGTCGCGCGCTTCGTTGCAGAGGCGGCAGAGAAGTCCGGGTTGCTGGACGCCTTTCCCAATGTGGATGGCATCGTGCCCATCGTGCATGGCACCGGCTGTGGCATGTCGGCCCGCGACGAGGGTTATGCGACGCTGTTTCGCACCCTGGCAGGCTATGCGCAGCATCCCAATTTCGGGGGCATCCTGCTGATCGGGCTTGGGTGTGAGGTGATGCAACTGTCCGACTTGGTTGGCGGACGCCCGATCCGAAGCGATGGCGCGCTGCGCTACATGACCATCCAGTCCGAAGGCGGGACCCGAAAAACCATCGAACGTGGTCTGGAGGAACTGCGCGGGATCGCCGCACTGGCGAACACGGCGGCGCGTGCGCCTGCTCCGGTTTCGGAATTGACCGTGGGTCTGCAATGTGGCGGATCGGATGGCTATTCCGGTATCACCGCAAACCCGGCGCTGGGCCATGCCTCGGACCTGCTAGTGCGCCGGGGCGGTACGACTATTCTGGCGGAAACCTCAGAGATTTACGGTGCAGAACATCTGCTCACCCGGCGGGCCGAGACGGTTGATGTCGGCGAGGCCTTGATCGAACGTATCCGCTGGTGGGAGGGCTATACCGAGCGCAATGGTGGTGAGATGGATAACAACCCCAGCCCTGGCAACAAGCGGGGCGGGCTGACCACCATACTGGAAAAGTCGCTGGGCGCGGTGGCCAAGGGCGGCACGGCACCGCTGCGCGGCGTGTATAAGTTCGGCGAGATCGTGGACCGCAAGGGATTTGTCTTCATGGACAGCCCCGGTTTCGATCCCTGTTCGGTGACTGGCCAGATCGCGTCGGGGTCGAACCTGATCGTGTTTACCACTGGGCGCGGTTCCGTGTCGGGATTTCAGCCGACGCCTTGCATCAAGCTGGCGACCAATTCTGAAATGTATGCAAGGATGGCCGAGGATATGGACCTCAATTGCGGCGATATCGTCAGTGATGGCGTTAGCATTGAAGACAAGGGCGACGCGCTTTTTGAGTTGCTGATCCGGGTGGCCTCGGGTGAGCAGACAAAAAGTGAAGAATTGGGGTTCGGAGGGGTCGAATTCGTCCCCTGGCAGATCGGGGCGGTGATGTGATGGGACGGCTTTCAGGAAAACGCGCGCTGGTGACGGCGGCAGGGCAGGGCATTGGCCGGGTTTCGGCCGAGATGTTCGCTGCCGAAGGAGCCGAGGTTCTGGCCTGTGATATCAATGAACAGACCCTGGCCGATCTGAAGGCGATCAAGGGTATTACGCCGATCCGTCTCGATGTGACCGACGCAGATGCGGTACCCGATGCCGTCGCGCAGGTTGGGGTGGTCGATATCCTGTTCAACTGTGCGGGCCATGTGGCGGCGGGTACGATTCTGGATTGTGACGAGGATGATTGGGCCTTCAGCAATGATCTCAATGTTACCGCGATGTATCGGCTCTGTAGGCTGATCCTGCCGGGAATGTTGGAGCGCGGTGCAGGCTCGATCGTCAATATGTCCTCAGTTCTGTCCTCGATCACGGCGGCACCGAACCGGTTCGCCTATGGTACCACCAAGGCGGCGGTGATCGGGCTGACCAAGTCGATCGCGGCTGATTTCGTGACGAAAGGCATTCGCTGCAACGCGATCTGCCCCGGCACGGTCGACACGCCCAGCCTGCACGATCGGCTGCGCGCCACCGGAAACTATGACAAGGCGATGGACGCGTTTGTTGCGCGTCAGCCTATGGGGCGGCTTGGCACTGCTGATGAGATCGCCAAACTTGCTTTGTATCTTGCAAGCGACGACAGCGCCTACACAACAGGACAGGCTTTCGCCATCGATGGCGGCTGGAGCATTTGACATTTTGAGAAGGGATCACCGATGAAACTTCTACGCTATGGCCCGGTCGGGTCGGAACGGCCCGGTTTGCTGGATGCGGGCGGCAACATTCGCGATCTTTCGAGCAAGATCGCGGATGTGGGCGGCGAGGCGCTGGGCGAGGCGGCACTTGATCAACTTCGCGCGCTCGATCCGGCTACGCTGCCGTTGGTTGAGGGGAGCCCCCGCATCGGTGCCTGTGTCGGGCAGGTTGGCAAGTTCATTGCCATCGGCCTCAACTATGCCGACCACGCGGCTGAGGCGGGCATGGAACTGCCCCCCGAGCCAATTGTATTCTTCAAGGCGACCTCGTCGATCTGTGGCCCCAACGACCCAATCGAAATCCCGCGCGGATCGCAGAAGACCGATTGGGAGGTCGAACTGGGCATCGTGATTGGCAAACACGCCAAATACATCAGCGAGGACGAGTCGCTGGATCACGTGGCGGGCTATTGCACCATCAATGATGTCAGCGAGCGGGAATTCCAGATCGAACGCGCGGGGCAATGGGTCAAGGGTAAATCCGCCGATACCTTTGGTCCGATCGGCCCTTGGCTGGTGACCCGCGATCAGGTGCCCGACCCGCAAGACCTGCCCATGTATCTTGAGGTGAACGGCACGCGGTATCAGGATGGCTCGACCCGGACCATGCATTTTGGAGTGCGCAAGATCGTCTCTTACCTGTCGCATTTCATGAGCCTGCACCCTGGCGACGTGATTGCCACCGGAACCCCGCCGGGCGTTGGCATGGGCCTGAAGCCGCCGGTTTATCACAAGCCCGGAGATCGGGTGGAACTGGGCGTCGAAGGTTTGGGCGTGCAGGTCCATGACGTCGTGGCCGGATAGCCCAGTCCACGACATGGCGTTTCGTTGCCATCGGGAGAATGCCGCGCTGGTTTGACCGTCTCAAAGCCGCTAACGTCTGAAAAACACCAGAGCAGGCGAGAGTGGGATGATTGACAGGCGGTTCTTTTTGTCAGGGCTGGGCGCTTTGGCGTTGGCAGGGTGCGACACTCCAGCCACAGGCTCCAACAGGCCACAGCGGATGCGGTCAGTGCCCAATGCGGGCTATGATGCTTGGGTTGCGAGTTTCCGGGCCCGCGCGCCCGCGCGGGGCATCTCGCAACCGACGCTGGAACGCGCCTTTCAGGGTGCGGGCTATCTGCCCGGCGTCATCGAGCGTGACCGTAACCAGACCGAATTCAAACGCTCGCTTGAGGATTATCTAGCCATCGCCGCCTCGGATGAGCGGGTAAGCACCGGCAAGCAGAAACTGCGCGCCCATCAGGGGGTGCTGAACCGTATCCAGCAGCAATATGGCGTCGAGCCGGAATATGTCACCGCGATCTGGGGGCTGGAAAGCCGCTATGGTGCTCGGCGGGGCGACATCCCGGTGGTCTCGGCGCTGTCGACGCTGGCCTATGACGGACGGCGCGGACAGTTTTTTGAAAGCCAGCTGGTGGCGGCGCTCAAGATCATCCAGAACGGGGATACCACGCCTGACAAGATGACCGGCAGCTGGGCCGGGGCGATGGGGCACACGCAGTTCATTCCGACCTCGTATCTGGCCTATGCGGTGGATTTCACCGGCGACGGGCGGCGCGACATCTGGGATGACGACCCAACCGACGCGCTGGCGTCAGCGGCAGCCTATCTGCGCCGCTCGGGTTGGACCCCCGGGCAGCCATGGGGGGTCGAGGTGCAATTGCCACCGGGTTTCAATACCGGCCTGACCGGACGTGGCAGCAAACGCAGCCCTGGCGATTGGGCAGCGCTGGGCGTACGCGACGTGAACGGGCGGGCGGTGCCGGACTATGGTGCCGCGTCGGTAATCCTGCCAGCGGGGGCAAGCGGGCCTGCCTTCATGATTTTCAACAATTTCACGGTGATCACCCGCTACAACAACTCCACCAGCTATGTGATCGGCATTGGGCATCTGGCGGACCGCATCAAGGGTGGGCCGCCGATTCAGGGCAGTTTTCCACCCGACGCGCAGGGGATGACGCTGAAAGACCGCAAGGAATTGCAGACCCGGCTGACTGCCGCCGGGTTCGACACACAAGGGGCCGACGGGGTGATAGGGTCAAACACCACCTCTGCGATCACGGCCTATCAGCGGGCCAGTGGGTTGCCGGTCACTGGCCAGCCTTCACGTGAATTGTTGCAAACACTTCGCCGTTGACCTTTCCACTCCGGTTTCTGTCAACAGGATCATTTCATGAAGAACGTAATTTTCGATTTTGGCAATGTGCTCATCCGATGGCGCCCCTATGCCGCGTTGCACATGCATTTCTCCAGCGAGGCCGAGATGCTGGCCTGTTTCGATCAGATTGATTTCTTTGGCTGGAACGCCGAACAGGATCGCGGTCGAAGCTGGGAAGAAGGATTGGCGGTTGCAGAGCGTGATCATCCCGATCACGCTCATGTTTTTCATACCTATGCCAACGGCTTGGACGCAGCCCATGGCGAGCGCGTGCCGGGCATGTCGGAGCTTGTTGAGGCCCTGCATGCGCGTGAAGTGGCACTATTCGGGCTGACCAATGCGGCTGAGGCGTCGTTCGAGGCAGTCAAACGAACCGCGCCTGAGATCGAGCATATGCGTGATGTTGTGGTTTCGGCGCGCGAAGGGTTGATCAAACCGAGCGCCGAGATATTCGAGATGTGCCTGAGCCGGAACGGGATAGAGGCCGCCGAAACCCTCTTTGTCGACGACAGCGCCGCCAATTGCCGCGGCGCCGAGGCGGTGGGCATCAGGGCGCATCAGTTCCGCGATGCGGCCAGTCTGGAGCAGGATCTGCGCGCACTCGGCTTGATTTGAGCAGGGTTGGCTGGCTCAGGCAGCCAGCCCCTTGCTGCCAAGATCCAGGAATTTCTGGCGACGGTCCTTGACCAGCGCGTCGCGATCCTTGCCGTCCAGTTCTTTCAGCATGTCACCGATGGTGCGGCCAACAGCTTCGATCGTGGCGGTCCGGTCGCGATGCGCGCCGCCTTGCGGTTCGGAAATGATCCGGTCCGCGACGCCCAACTGGTGCAAATCCTGGGCGGTCAGGCGCAGGGCCTCGGCGGCTTCGCGCATCTTCTCGGCATCCTTCCACAGGATCGAGGCGCAGCCCTCGGGTGAGATCACCGAATAGACGGAGTGTTCCAGCATCGCCACACGGTTGGCAGTGGCAAAGGCCACGGCACCGCCAGAGCCGCCCTCGCCGATGATAACCGAAACCAGCGGCACGCCGATACGCAGGCACATTTCGGTCGAGCGGGCGATCGCCTCAGACTGGCCGCGTTCCTCGGCGCCCTTGCCGGGATAGGCGCCGGGCGTGTCGACCAGCGTGATCACCGGCAGGCCGAAGCGGCCCGCCATGTCCATCAGCCGGATCGCCTTGCGGTAGCCTTCAGGGCGGGCCATGCCGAAATTGCGCTCGATCCGGGATTTGGTGTCGCTGCCCTTTTCATGGCCGATCACCATCACCGGCTGGTCGTTGAACCGGGCCAGCCCGCCCATGACCGAATGGTCATCGGCAAAGTTCCGGTCGCCCGCCAGCGGTGTGTATTCGTCAAAGAGCGCTTCGACATAGTCCTTGCAATGCGGCCGCTCGGGGTGGCGCGCAACCTGACATTTGCGCCAAGGCGTCAAATCTTTGTAGAGATCGGTCAGCATGGCTGCGGCCTTGGCGTCCAGCGCTGCTGCCTCATCAGCCACGTCCATCTCTTCGTTGGCGCGGGCCAGCGCGCGCAGTTCTTCCGCCTTGCCTTCGATTTCGGCCAGCGGTTTTTCGAAATCCAGATACTGGGTCATGACGCCTCTTCTGCGCGGTGTTTGCGGATATATGGCCCGAGGGCGAACAGGATGCAACTCAGCAAGATTTGTGGCATGGCTCCATGGCATGTGGAAGGGGCAAGGACAAGAGAACGGGACCTGACATGAGCAAAACCTACGAAGCCCGGATGCTGCGCGTGCTGGACCATATCCATGACAACTCTGACGGGGACCTGTCGCTGGACGCGCTAGCCGATGTTGCGGCGATGTCGCGTTTTCACTGGCATCGGGTGTATCGGGCCATGACGGGCGAAACCTGCGCCCAGGCGGTGCGGCGCATTCGTTTGCATCGTGCGGCGGGTTGGCTGTTGCAAAGCGACAAAGCGCCAGAGCAGATCGCCAGCGATGTCGGCTACCCCAATCCCAAATCCTTCGCGCGGGCCTTTACCGAGGCCTATGGCGTCAGCCCCACGGCCTATCGCAGGGCCGGTCACCTGACGCCCGCCCATCCACAGTTCAGAACCGGAGACTATCCCATGCATCCCGTAACCACCCGAAACGAACCTGCCCGCCGGATGATCGGCCTAGCTCACAAGGGTTCCTATATGGAGATCGGCAAGAGCTTTGAAAGCTTCGGAGCGATCTGCGAGGCGCGGCAGCTCTGGCCGGAGGTCGGGCCAGTGCTGGCCATCTATCTGGACAACCCCGATGAGGTGCCAGAGGCAGAACTGCGCAGCTTTGCCGGGGCTGAATTCCGCGGAGCTGATGTGCCCGAAGGGATGGAAGAGCGACAAATCCCCGGTGGCAAAACCGCTGTCCTGACTTACAAGGGTCCCTATTCCGGGCTCCACGCCGCCTATCACTCGCTTTTCGGTAACTGGTTGCCCGATTCGGGCGAGGAACCGGATGATCAGCCGTGTTATGAGATTTATCTCAACGACCCGCGTGACACTGCGCCCGAAGATCTGCTGACAGAGATCTGCCTGCCTTTGAAATAGCTCAACCAGGCCAGAGCACCGGGTAGAGCGAGGCGACCAGCAGTGCCGCCATCACCCCGTTGAATACACGTAGCTGGCGCGGGTTTCTGAGGAACCGCGCCAGTTGTTGGCCAAGCACGGTCCAGGAACTGACGCAGGGCAGATTGATCGCCCCGAAAATGGCCGCCACCAGCAGGATCGCCGGAATCGAGCGGTCAGGCGCATAGATGCTGATTGCGGTCAGCGCCATGGCCCAGGCCTTGGGATTGACCCATTGAAACGCCACCGCCTGCAAAAAGCGGATCGGCGTCCCGGCTTCGCCCTGATGGTCGACGGGCGTTGCCGTTGCGATCCTCCATGCGAGATACAGCAGATAGATCACCGAGCCGGTTTTGAGGATTACGTAGCTCACCGGGAACCGGTCGAACAGCCCCAGCAGCCCGGCACCCACCAGTACAATCATCAGCGTGAAACCGATCCCGACGCCCAACATATGCGGGATGGTGCGGCGAAAGCCGAAATTGGCCCCCGATGCCATCAGCATGAGGTTGTTTGGGCCGGGTGTGACCGACGAAACGAAGGCAAATCCGACAAAGGCAAGCAGCAGATCGTAACTCATGCCAGCAAGGATTGCGCCACGCAGCCGGTTTGAAATTGCGAATATTGGGCCTGATGCCCTATATCTGCAACTTATGACGGAAATGGACCAGATAAGCCGCAGGATATTGCGGGAGCTGCAAGGGAATGGCCGAATCTCCAATCTGGAATTGGCCGATCGCGTGGGTCTCAGCCCCTCGGCCTGCCTGCGCCGGGTGCAGGAGTTGGAGCGGCGCGGGGTTATCAAAGGGTATCGCGCGGTGCTTGACCCGGTGGCGCTGGGCCACGGCTTTGCCGCCTATATCGGCGTCGGGCTGGGCGAGCACACAAAGGCGGCGCAGGAAGGGTTCGAGCGCGCCATCGCCGACGCGCCAGAAGTGGTCGAATGCCACAATATCACCGGCACGATCGAATACCTGCTGCGGGTCGAATGCGCCGACCTTCCCAGCTACAAGAGCTTTCATACCGATGTGCTGGGCACTCTGCCGCATGTGACGGCGATTACCTCATACGTGGTGATGGGCTCGCCCAAGGATGAACGGGCGTAAGGGGAAAAGTTGCGCATGCGAGACTTGCCCGGGCCGATCTTCGTGCCTAGGCTCGCGGCAATTCTGTCGTGAAACCCGGCGCAGACCGGGATCGCGCCGACATTCAGGGAGACTATCATGACGCTAATATCTCGGGCTTTTGCCGTTCTGGCATGTGTGCTCTTGGCCTCTGCCGCAGGGGCGCAGGCCAAGAAGCTTCAGCCTGCAAACCCGCAACCCTCCGGACTAAAAACCGGTTTGGCGGTTGGCTATGCCTGGGCCGGAGACATACCGGCCAAGATCGATTTTCTGCAGCAAGCCAAGGATTTGCTGAAAGATGGTATCAAAGCGGGCAAGCCGCTGCGCGGGTTGGATTATCGCGACACCGATGAGGGCGACCCGGTGCTGACATTTGATCAGCCCTATAACGTGGCAGCAGTCATTCAGGGCTATATCCGTTTTGATGCACCCGGAACATATGAGGTTGAAACCTGGTCCAATGATGGGATTGAGGCGTTCATAGGCGGGCAGAAAGTGGGGATCGTGACGGGCCGTCAGACCTGCTCGCCGAACCAGCGCACCGCCGTCGAAGTGCCGCAGGCGGGCTGGTATGATCTAAATATGGTCTATTTCCAGAAATGGGCCACGTCCTGCCTGATGATGAAATGGGGCAACGAAGGGGACGAAGACTTGAAATGGGTGCCCAACGACGTGTTTGGGTACAAGTAGCGGTCTGCAGGACCGGCAGAGAAAAGGGGCACCTGGCGGGTGCCCCTTCTTGTTCGATCAGCCGTTTGCGGCAATCAACTCCGCTTGCGCCACAATCACCTCGGCCTGTTTGATCGAGGCGATGTCGACAAGGCGTCCTTTGTAGACGGTGGCGCCTTCGCCTTTGGCCTTGGCGTCTTCCATTGCGGCTAGGATTTCGCGGGCCTCGTTCACGGCCTCGTCCGACGGGGTAAAGACCTGATTGGCCAGCGCGATCTGTTTCGGATGGATCGCCCATTTGCCCACCATGCCCAGCGTGGCCGAGCGCTTGGCCTGCGCGATGTAGCCCTCGTCATCCGAGAAATCGCCAAACGGGCCATCGACCGGCAACACGCCATGGGTCCGGCAGGCTGCCACAATGGCGGCCTGTGCCCAGTGCCACGGGTCGGACCAGTGCTTCTCGCCTTCGCGCAGCATGTAGTAATTCTCCTGCGTGCCGCCGATGCCGGTGGTCTGCATGCCCATGGACGCCGCGAAATCCGCAGCCCCTAGGCTCATCGCCTGCAGGCGCGGGGAGGAGGCGGCGATGGCCTCGACATGGGCGATCCCGGCGGAGGATTCGATGATGACCTCGAATGAAATCGGCTTGGCACGGCCCTTGGCGCGCTCAATCGCGGTGACAAGCGCGTCCACCGCATAGACATCCTCGGCGCAGCCCACCTTGGGGATCATGATCTGGTCCAGCCGGTCGCCCGCCTGTTCCAGCAAATCGACCACGTCGCGATACCAATAGGGCGTATCCAGCCCGTTGATGCGCACGGACATGTATTTGTTGCCCCAATCGACGCTGTTCAGCGCTTCGATCACGTTGGCGCGGGCCGCGTCCTTGTCACTGGGCGCGACAGAATCCTCAAGGTCGAGATTGATGACATCCGCCGCCGAGGCCGCCATTTTTGCAAACAGCTTGGTGTTTGATCCGGGGCCAAACAGCTGGCAGCGGTTGGGGCGTGCCGGGGCGGCAGGTTGGATGCGAAAGCTCATTGGGCGCCTCGTGTTGGTAAGGAAATTACGATTTTGTCCCCTTGGGGGATATTAAATTGCGGCGATACCTGCAAGCGGTATTGTGCGTGCGCAGCATCGGCAGTGCAGCATCGTGTGCGCAGGAGGGGAGCGGCTGAAGAGATGATTGTTAACTTCCTGCGGGGTGGGAGATTATTCGATCAAGTTGCAATTTGATGAAATCTTTTTGTTGTATGCGAGGGAATGCCGGACATAAAAGCGAGACGCTTGTTGTTGTGCAGGCATATCATGCGCCGGAATCAGAGGAGTGAACCGCAATGATCGAAACGCCGTATCTGTTGTTTCTGGGCGATGCGCCGGACATGCTGGCCGCAAAGGTTGCCATCGGCATCCGCGACTGGCGGCCGGAAAATGCGGTGGGTCAGATCAGCCTGCCCGGATGCGGCGCCGATCTTGGCCTGACCGAGATGACGCTTGCCGAGGCCAAAGAGGCCGGTGCCAAGACGCTGGTGATCGGCGTGGCCAATCGCGGCGGTATCATCAGCGAGGCGTGGAAAGAGGTGCTGATCGCGGCGCTTGAGATGGGCTATGACCTGGCCTCGGGCCTGCACAACCTGCTGCGCGACGAAGGCGATCTGGTCGCTGCCGCGCAGACCCATGGCGGCACGCTGCATGACGTGCGCGTTCCGACTGTGGGTTACCCCATCGCCAATGGCAAGAAACGCACCGGCAAGCGCTGCCTCGCCGTCGGCACCGATTGTTCGGCGGGCAAGATGTATACCGCGATGTCGATGGATGCTGAAATGCGCAAGCGGGGGCAGAAATCGACCTTCCGCGCCACCGGTCAGACCGGCATCCTGATCACCGGCCAGGGCGTGCCGCTGGACGCGGTGATCGCAGACTTCATGGCGGGCGCGGTGGAATACCTGACCCCCGACAATGACGCGGATCACTGGGATCATATCGAGGGTCAGGGCTCGCTCTTTCACGTGTCCTATTCCGGCGTCACCATGGCGCTGGTGCATGGTGGTCAGCCCGATGCGCTGATCCTGTGCCACGAGCCGACCCGCACCCATATGCGCGGCCTGCCGGAATATTCATTGCCGACGCTGGCGCAGCTGCGCGACACGGCGCTGCCCATGGCACGGATCGCCAACCCGAACTGTCAGGTGGCGGGTGTCTCGATCAACACCCAGCACCTGAACGAGGATGAGGCGCGTGCCTATATCGCCGAGGTCGAGGCTGAAATGGGCATTCCCGCCACCGACCCCTATCGCTTCGGTGCGGGCAAGCTGGTGGATGCGCTGGCCGAGCTGTGATTTAAGCTCCATGCCGGGGATGGGATGTCTATCCCCGGTCTTCTTTCAACCAAGACAAGAGGTGGGCGCGTGCAGGTAGAAGTCTCTCGCGATGTGTTTCGGCTGGCGCAGGCCTTTACCATTTCGCGCGGGTCGCGGACCGAGGCGAAAGTGCTGACGGTGCGGATCAGCGACGGGGTGCATCAGGGCTGGGGCGAATGCGTGCCTTATGCGCGCTATGACGAGACGTTGGAGTCGGTAGAGGCCGAGATCGCAAGCCTGCCCGAGAGTTTCACGCGCGACAGCCTGTTGGATCTGCTGCCCGCAGGTGCGGCGCGTAACGCGGTCGATTGCGCGCTTTGGGATCTGGAGGCCAAGCGCGCAGACAAACGAGTCTGGGAACTGGCCGGCTTGCCCGTTCCGGGGCCCGAGATCACCGCCTATACCCTGTCGTTGGATACGCCCGACGCCATGCGGGAACAGGCCGCGCAGAATGCCCATCGCCCGCTCTTGAAGATCAAACTCGGCACGCCTGACGATATGCCACGTCTGGAAGCCGTGCGCGCCGGAGCGCCGGACGCAAAGATCATTATCGACGCCAATGAGGGATGGTCGGCCGAGGTTTATGCCGATCTGGCGCCGCATCTGGTGCGCCTTGGCGTTGCGCTGGTGGAACAGCCCTTGCCCGCCGGAGAGGATGACGCGCTGTTGGGCATGGACCGCCCGGTACCGGTCTGTGCTGACGAAAGCTGCCATGACCGCGCCAGCCTGCCCAAGCTCAAGGGCAAATATGATGTCGCCAATATCAAGCTGGACAAGACCGGTGGCTTGACCGAGGCGCTTAAATTGCGTGAGGCTGCGCGCGCCCAAGGATACGACATAATGATCGGCTGCATGGTTGGCTCGTCGCTCGCCATGGCACCTGCAACGCTGCTGGCACAGGGTGCGATGGTAACGGACCTTGACGGCCCGCTTCTTCTGGCCGAAGACCGCGACAACGCTTTGACATTTGACGACAGGGGTGTGCATCCGCCGGTTGCCGCTCTTTGGGGATAGGAGACAGATCATGCGCACCGTTTATGTAAATGGCGAATACCTGCCCGAGGACGAGGCCAAGATCTCGATCTTTGACCGCGGCTTCCTGATGGCAGACGCCGTCTATGAGGTGACCAGCGTGCTGGACGGCAAGCTGATTGACTTTGATGGTCATGCGGTGCGGTTGGAACGCTCCTTGCGCGAATTGGACATGGCCGCGCCCTGCACCAAGGACGAGCTGCTGGAGATCCATCGCAAGCTGGTCGAGGAAAACGGCATCGTCGAAGGCCTGGTCTATCTGCAGGTCACGCGTGGCTCCGACGGCGATCGGGATTTCGTATTCCCGGACCCGGACACCAAGCCCGGTATCGTGCTTTTCACCCAGAACAAGCCGAACCTTGCCGATAGCCCGGCATCGAAAAAGGGCGCCAAGATCATCTCGATTGATGACATCCGCTGGGGTCGCCGTGACATCAAGACGGTGCAGCTGCTCTACCCGTCCATGGGCAAGATGATGGCCAAGAAGGCGGGCTGTGACGATGCCTGGATGGTCGAAGATGGCTATGTGACCGAGGGCACCTCGAACAATGCATATTTCATCAAGAACGGCACCATCGTGACCCGCCCGCTGTCGAACGACATCCTGCATGGGATCACCCGCAAGGCCGTGCTGCGTCTGGCCGAAGAGGCGCAGATGCAGATCGAGGAACGGCTGTTCACCATCGACGAGGCGAAAGAGGCAGATGAGGCCTTCACCACTTCGGCAAGCGCCTTTGTGATGCCGGTGGTTGAGATCGACGGCGTGCAATTGGGCGACGGGACGCCGGGCCCCATCGCCAAGCGCCTGCGCGAGATCTATCTGGACGAAAGCCGCAAAACGGCGATTTGAGCGGTTGGCCGGGCGAGATCGCCCGGCACTCTCAGAAGACCAGGTTCAGCATGAGCAGCGACACAATCCAGAAGAGCAGCGTCATGATGCCGCCGCTCTTGACGAAATCCAACACCTTGTAGCCTGCGGGCCCCATGATCAGCGCGTTCACCTGATGGGTCGGGATTATGAACGAGTTCGAGGTCGAGATCGCAACGGTCAGGGCAAACACCGCAGGGTTTGCGCCGGCTGCGGCGGCGATGGAGACGGCCAGCGGCACCAACAGCACGGTTGCGCCGACGTTGGACATAACCAGCGAAAACACTGTTGCAAGTAGCGCCACGCCTGCCTGAAGCGCCCAGATCGGCCAGCCGTTCAGGACCAGAAGAATCTGTTGCGCAATCCAGGCAGCAGTGCCTGTATTCTGAACCGCATGGCCTAGCGGGATAAGGCTCGCGAGTAGGAACACCGTGTTCCAGCCGACGGCGCGATAGGCCTCGTCGATACTCAGTACCCGGCTCAGCATCATGCCCACGGCCCCAACCAACAGGCAGAGCGACAGGCGGACATCGGTGAACAGGATCAGCGACAGCGAGATTGCGAAGAAAAACAGCGCCCAGCCAACCTTGTGCGGGCGCAGTTCGTCCTGCGGGAAATCGGCGGTGACCACGACGAAATCTGGATCGCGTTTCAGCCGCATCAGATTGTCCCAGCGGGTATGGCCCACCAGCATGTCGCCCCCGTGGAACGGCACCAGACCGATCTGGGTCGGTTCGTGATCCTCGGTCTTCACATGGCTTAGCGTGTCTTCGCCGCGATGGATCGCCAGCAGGCTGAGCCCATAGGTCTTGCGCAGCAGCAGATCGCGCGGGCTTTTGCCGATTAGCTTGGAATCCGGTGGAATAACCAGTTCCGCGACGCCCGCATTGGTCTGGGCAAACTCTTCGGCAAAGATGTCCAGATCGGGCCGTACCTTTAGTCCGTACCGCTGGGCGAACTGCCTGACATCGTTGCCTTGGCCGATCACAGCCAGACGGCAGGGCGCGGCAATCTCGGCGGTGAGGATCTGCACCATCGAGGACTTGCCGCGGTAGAAAGTCGAGATGATGTAGATGCTGTTCTCGTTGTTGATATCAGCCAGAATCTCACCAACCAGCGGGCTGTCTTCAGGGACCTCGACCTCGAAAACGCTGGCGTCCAGCCCGTAGACCCGTTGCAGGTATTCCGAAGTGCCCTGAGCGGAGGCAACTTCGCTCGTCTCGGACGATCCGGGCAGCACCCACCGGCCCAAAAGCAGGAAATAGAGGATGCCGGTCAGGATCAGAACGAACCCTATGGGCGTGACCGAAAACAGGCCGAAGGGCTGCATCTTCTGGCCCTCGGGCAGGGTGGCATTGGCGCTTTGGATCAAGTCGTTGAGCAAGATCAATGGCGAGGAACCCACCATTGTCATGGTGCCGCCCAGAATGGCGCAGAAGCCCATTGGCATCAGCAACCGGCTGAGCGGAATGCCCGACCGGACCGAGATGCGGCTGACCACCGGCAGGAACAGGGCGGCCGCGCCCACATTCTGCAAAAAGCTTGAAATGAAGCCCACAGTGCCCGACACGATGGGCAGAATCCGCGCCTCGGTGGTGCCGCCATATTTCAGGATTTTGGCGGCGACCTTGTTCATGATCCCGGTTCGGTCCAGCCCCGCGCCCACAATCATCACGGCGATGATCGAGATCACCGCGTTCGAGGCGAACCCATCAAACAGGTGGGTCGGGTCGGCCAGATTGTCCATGCCCGGCAGGTAGCTAAGGACACCCAGCAGAACCAGCACCAGCAAGGCGGCAAGGTCGATGCGTATGATTTCCGAAACAAAAAGAAAGACGGTAAAGGCGAGCATCGCGGCAACGACACCCATTTCAAATGTAAAAGCTAGGGGTTCCAAATTTGTACTCTCAGCGGCGCGTGGAATGGGCAATGCGGATTGGATCGCGGGCGGATTGTCCCGCGCGGCAGAGCGTCATCGGAGGCGGTGGCTGCGGTCACCTGCATTGGGCTGTATGTGACCCTGTGATCTCGTATTCTGCGCGTCTGGCATTGCTGTCCCTTGGACTTTCTATTTGTGCACAAAAATCCGGCAGTTGGAAAGAAAAAGACCTGCTGGCCCGGAAAGGGCGGCGGGGATGGTGGTTCTTTGGTCGGGCGTGAGGGTCAGACCGGGGGCGTGTAGAGAGGGGCGCAGGACCGAGCGACCACGGGTGCCATGCGGGTGTCGGGCATCAGGTGATGGTGTCAAGCATCGGGTGTCTTCGCTGCACGGGCATCGCTGTTGCGCGGCGCGGGTCTTGAAACCGTCTGATTTTAGCACACCATAAACAAGTGAAAATCGACTATGCTTGCCTTCATCAGTAGACAGGAGATTACGATGCTCTATCCACTTGCGACGCTTGAAGCCGATAAATTGAGCGCGATTCGGGAGCTTGAACAAGAAATCGGAAGTCCGGTTGTCGCGCTGAGCGCTGTCGAAGCGGATACGGCTACGCTGCCGAAAAACCAGCTTAAGAAGTTGCAGGCGCTTGAAGACGAGCTCGACATCGTTCTCGTCGCCGTGCGGCCCAGCTAGGGTATCCGAGCTGGCCCCTGTCGAGGTCGCCTCACGCTAAAAGCGTTTTTGTGTAGTTGATCATGGTCGGACCAAGCCGCTCGTGCATGTATGGTTTGCCCGCGATCCAGCCAAGTCCTTCGTAGAAGCGACGCGCGTCCCTGTTTGCTTCCAGCACGCGCAGCCGCGCCACGCTGTGCCCACGGTCCACTATCTGTTTCTCCAACCGGCGTAACAACTCGGTGCCCACGCCATCGCCACGCGCATCAGGTGATACCCAGATGTCATCGACGAGGTCATCGACCGTGACCCCGACACCAACCAGCGTTTCGTCACGGAACGCCAACAGGCTGTTGGCCAGAAGTGAATCCTCGGTGGTCGTCGTGGGAATATCGTCGATCAGGTGTCCATAGACCTCGGTCACGATCTCGGTAATGAACGCCCTGATGTTGTGAACATCTTCGGATTTGGCTGTTCTGAATGTGATCATCGGTCATCATGGGCAGTCGGCTGGAGCAGGCAAAGCCATGCCGCCATCAGCCCGACCCGAGAGGGCTATTTCTTGTCCAGCACGTTTTCCTTGAAGGCGGTTTCGAATTCTGCCTGTTTTGCCGGGCTGGCCTCGGTCTGATACTTGGATTTCCACTCATCCATCGTCATGCCGTAGAAGATCTCGCGGGCCTCTGCCTTGCCCATTTCGATGCCTTTTTCATTCGCCGCTTCCTGGTACCAGCGGCTCAGGCAGTTGCGGCAGAAACCGGCGAGGTTCATCATGTCGATGTTCTGCACGTCGGTGCGATCCTGCATCAGATGCTGTTGCAGGCGGCGAAAGGCAGCAGCCTGAAGCTCGATTTCGGTTTGATGGTCCATGTTACGGCTCCGAGTAAGAGATGGGCTGTCTTGCAGTAACACCACAGGGCGTCCGGGAAAACAAATGGTTGCCGCTGTTCGCCGCCTGACTTGCGATCAGGCCAGTTTCAGCGCCAGCCAGGGCGTAAGGCAGAAGATCAGCGTCAGAATCTTGTAGTTTGCCAGGTAAGAGAAGTAGGCCTTTCGCATGTCGGCGGGGCTCATATCAAACATTCTGCCGTGAATGTCAGCCACCCGGTCTTTCAGCAGGATGACCATGATCGTGCTGAAGCCCAGGATCGCGAGATTAAGGAGTGTTATCCATCCAAAAACGGTGGCGAGCATATCCTGTGTCATAGGCACCTCCATCGCGCTCGAGATGGGCGTCGTGCGGTCTCAGCACAAGAATAGGTTCGGTGGTTGCATGGCCTCCAGACACTATGTCACAGGCGACTGTCCTCAAGCGCGCCTTGCAGGATCGGGGCCAGCCGCTCTGCCCAAGTGCGTTGCCCGGCATGATCGGCGATCAGGTCGTTGCGCAGCTCGATCAGGGCGTTGGGGCGATGGTGCTCTGTGCAGTGTTGGTCGATGGAATCCCCGGGCAGCACGCCGGTATAAGGCTCGTTCGCGCCGACGCAGATATCTCCTTCGGTTTCCAGCCGGTCAATCAGCGGGCGCGCAAAGCGGTCGTCCGGTGTGTGCAGTACGCCGACATGCCAGGGCCTCGGTGCCCGTCCCCGCAGTTGCCGGGTAAAGGAATGCATGGCGATCACCACCATATGCGGCAGCGATGCCAATTTCTCCAATGCCCTGTGATAGGGGCGGTAGCACAGGTCAAGCCGCCGCTCTCGCTCTGCCGTGTCGGCATGGCGATTTGCAGGGATGAGTGACCCATCATAGAGCTTCATCAGCAATGTGGGGTCATCCTCGCCCCGGTTGGGGTCGATGACCAGCCGCGAGAAATTTGCCGCAATCACAGGCGCGTTCAGCAATTCACCCAGATGTTTCGAAACCTCATAAGCACCAACATCATAGGCGATATGACGCTCCATATCCTCGCGCGGCAGGCCCAGGTCGCCGCTGTTGATCGCGGGGGGCACCATGTTGGTGGCGTGATCGCAGGTGATTAGCCAGCGACCGGGGCGATCCTCACCATGGATAAAAAAAGGGGAATATGTCATCAGCCTGTCATCTTGTTTGCCGCACCTCTAGGACAGTTGCCTGTAAAAGGGAATTGGGTCATAAGCAGCGCGAACGATGTTTGCGGTAACATCTGGGGCAGCAGGAGAGCAAGACGATGCGACGTCTGAGAAATGTGAAAATTGTAGCAACGCTGGGACCGGCGTCAGACACTTATGAGACGATCCGGGCCCTGCATGAAGCGGGCGCTGATGTGTTCCGCCTGAACATGAGCCACGGCAGTCATGACGAGATTCGCGAGAAACACCGCATCATCCGCAAGATCGAGCAGGATCTGGACAGCCCGATCGCCATCCTGGCCGATCTTCAGGGACCGAAGTTGCGTGTCGGCGTGTTCGCCAATGATGCCGAAGAGCTGGTCGAAGGTGCTGCATTCCGGCTGGATCTAGATGAGGCCCCGGGCGATGCGACTCGGGTCTGCCTGCCGCATCCAGAGATTTTTCAAGCGCTGGAGCCCGGTGCGCGACTGCTGGTCAACGATGGCAAGATCCGCCTGATCGTCAAAGATTGTGGGCCCGACTTCGCCGACACCACCGTCGAGACGGGTGGCACCATTTCCAACCGCAAGGGCGTGAACGTACCCGATGTGGTGCTGCCGCTGGCGGCCTTGTCGGAAAAGGACCGCAAGGATCTGGAATTTGTCTGTGAATTGGGCGTGGATTGGCTGGCGCTGAGCTTCGTGCAGCGCGCCAAGGACGTGTTCGAGGCGCGTGCGCTGGCCGATGGCCGTGCGGCGATCCTCAGCAAGATCGAGAAACCGGCAGCGATTGAGGCGTTTGACGACATTCTTGATGCGTCAGACGGCATCATGGTGGCGCGCGGCGATCTGGGTGTGGAACTGCCTGTCTCTGCCGTGCCTCCGATCCAGAAGCGCTTGGTGCGTCGCTGCCGCGCCGCGGCCAAGCCGGTCATCGTGGCGACTCAGATGCTGGAAAGCATGATTGAAAGCCCGATGCCGACACGTGCCGAGGTCTCCGACGTGGCCACGGCGATCTATGAAGGCACGGACGCCATCATGCTGAGTGCCGAATCCGCCGCCGGTTCCTATCCTGTAGAATCCGTCAGCACCATGAACAAGGTGGCCATAGAGGTTGAGGCCGATCCAACCTATACGCAGATTATCGCGTCCTCCCGCTCTGCGGCCGGGACAACGGTGGCTGATGGTATCGTCGCGGCTGCCCGCGAGATTGCTGAAAAGACCGAGATCAAGGCGATCTGCTGCTTCACACAGAGTGGCACGACCGGCCTGCTGACGGCCCGCGAGCGTCCCGGCGTTCCGATCATAGCACTGACATCGGTGATGAATACAGCGCGGCAGCTCTGCCTGTCCTGGGGGTGCACCTGCGTGATCACGCCCGAGCTTGAGCGCTTCAAGGGCGCCGTCGTCGCCGCCGCCCGCGCTGCCCGCTCAGGCGGGTTTGCCACCGAAACCGATCAGATCGTTGTGACGGCCGGCGTGCCCTTCAACGTACCCGGCACCACCAACATCCTGCGCATCGCCCCCTGCGACGAGCGGCTGATCTACAATATGGATCCGGGCTGAGGTAGGACTTCAACTAAGTTAGAGAGATCCAAGCCAACCGACAACGGTAGGCTTGGACGATATCAGCAGCGTAGTCGTGCTGCATCTCAAAGGTCAGCAATGCGGGAAAAACCTGCCATCGTTCTTGTCTTACTAGGGTGCTTGTAAAAACATGACGCCACGGCCACTAGGCTCATCAAATATGATCGCTACAATCTCGCGGTTTTCGGAACGGTAGTATAACCCTGCCTTTTCGCCAAATAGGATGGTATCCGCATCGTCAGTTATATTTCGAAGACACTCCTTGCTATCCAGAATTGTGGCACTCACGCCTGCCCCTCGATATCCATCGGCATCCGCTTGCGCAAATTCTTGCAATGACCGGGTTCGCATCCAAAGTCCATTAACACTCTGATCGTGAAATCTTTTGCTGGCAGGTGGCAAAGCTACGGAGAACAGAGCAACTGAAGCGCCGAGAAGCTCTGAACAGGTTTCAACCAATGCAATCTGGGCTTCCGGTGGAAGGATCTCAGTAAGGGTTTCTTCGAGCCTTGCGTCTCTAGAGCATCCAAGCATCGTGAGTAGTGCCGCTGTCAATAGCCCTATGGAGTCAGTTTTTTTCACTCTAGATTTTGATGCCTGATCTACACGATGGATACAGTATCACTGCCGTGAAACTCTGCAATCCGCTTACAGTCAATAAGGGCTCATAGCCGTCATCCGACGTTTCCTGTCAGGTTGACCAGCGCGCCCGACGCGTTCAACGGCGGCTCAGCGGACAAGGCCACTGTCCAGCCAGAAAACAAATCCATCTTTAGACTTGTTACGCGAGATGGCGTGACTAAAGTCGGTCGCATGGGATCAACCGTTCGTTTCTTGGTGCTCTTGGCTGCCTCGACATTTGGCCTTGCCGTATTCGCCTATGGCGTCGCCGGAATGCTCACACCTTTCTACGCAGGTGCGTGGCCAATCTTCCTTTCCTACGTAGTATTGTTTCTAGCTGCTTTGTTGATGCCAATCAAAGCGGGGCTAAACGCAAGGTTCTTCAAAGCTTTGACAGGAGCAGCACTGTTCAACTTTCTTTTCCTATACCTTGCCAAAGCCAACATGGAGACGTCACGGGAGGTACTATTCGTTCATGGCTTGCCGACCCTGTACGGCGTCATTTTTCAGCTAACTCTCTGTGTGGGTATACTCATGTTTGCGACTGGAATGTCTTCCGTTATTCGAGACTTCAGCCAACTTCTGGCTCGAATTGGTTTAAAAAAGTAAAGGTAATGGCAGTTCTTGAAGATCCGAAATCAAGACGGTCGATTTGGGCTCACTGTTGTCGTTCGTGCCCATGACAAAGACGCGCCGGTGGAGGCGCGCCTTTGTCTTTGCTTCTGGACTGATCAGACCTTCAGATTCGGAATAATCTGCTTCTTGCGGCTCATCACGCCGGGCAGAACAACCGTGTCGCCCGCAGGCGCGGCGTCGAAGGATTTCTCGGCCACGGATTTCACCAGATCGTTGGGCACCAGCAGCGTGGCTTCTTCGTTCAGGATGTCCACCACGAAGAGTAACACCTGATCGACGCCGTCCTCGGTGGCGACGGTGGTCATGCTGTCCATCAGTGATGCCTTGCGGTCCAGCACAACGCCGGGTGCTGTGGTTTCCAGAACCGAGACGCGAAACTTGGTGCCGTCGACGGCGTATTCCTTGCTGTCCATGCGCAGCAACTCGGCGTCAGAGAAGCTGGAGACATCCGATTTTGCGGCGAACATCTCGGCGGCATAGGCCGACACATCCAGCCCAAGTTCACCGGCCAGTTTGTCGGCCACGGCGCGGTCATGGTCGGTGGTGGTGGGCGAGCGGAACTCCAGCGTGTCGCTGAGGATGCAGGTCAGCGCCGCGCCCTTGATGGCTTCGGGCATCTTGGCGGCATCATCCCCGATCAGGTCCATCATGATGGTTGCCGTGCAGGCCAGCGGGCGCACGGTGATGTCGATCGGGCCTTTGGTTTCCAGCCCGCCGACCAGCTTGTGGTGATCGATGATGGCCCGGATATCTGCACTGTTGATGCTGTCGGGCAGTTCGGCGGGGTTGTTGGTGTCGACGATGACAACTGGCGCGTCCTCTGCCACGTCCGAAATGATCTCGGGCTTTTCCAGGCCCCAGCGTTCCAGCATGAAGGCAGCCTCTGTATTGGGTTCGCCCAACAGCACGGGTTTGGCAGCCTCGCCCTTGATCTCGTTCAGGTACCAGGACCACAGGATGGGTGATCCGGTGGAATCGGTATCGGGGGATTTATGTCCGAAGACTTGGGTGGTCATGTCAGCGTCCTATCGTCAAGATTTGCGCGCCTTATAGGAGGGGCGGGGCGGCTTGTCACCCGGGCTGTTGGCGGCAAATGGACGCCGGCTCGCCAGTGTCATAGAACTGGGTGCAATGGAGCGCGAGCAGGATCTTTATGCGCCGGTCAAGGCGCTGCTGGAACGGCAAGGATACCTCGTCAAAGGCGAGGTTGGGGCCGCAGATGTGGTGGCCCGGCGCGGCGATGAGCCAGTTGTGATCGTTGAGCTGAAGCTGCGATTCTCGCTGGCGCTCTATCATCAGGCGATCGCGCGGCTCAGGCTTACCGACTTGGTCTATCTGGCGGTGCCAAGGCCCACAGGACGCAGCCAGCGGCGAGTGCTTCGAGATAACACCGCCATGTGCCGTCGATTGGGGATCGGCCTGATCACCGTGCGTGGCGACGGGCGGGCCGAGGTGCAATGTGATCCGGGGCCATATGCGCCGCGCAAGTCGCGCAAACATGCCGACCGATTGTTGCGCGAGTTCGATCGGTTGCAGGGCGACCCCAACGCGGGCGGGGCGACGCGGCACGGGATTGTCACCGCCTACCGGCAGGACGCGCTGCGGTGCGCCGCTCATCTGGCCGAACATGGGGTGACTAAGGGGGCAACAGTGGCGCAGGCGACCGGCGTGGCGTCTGCGACGCGGCTGATGCGTGACAATCATTACGGTTGGTTCGAACGCGTTGAAACCGGCGTTTACGCATTGACCGAGGCGGGGGCCGACGGGCTGCGTCATTGGGCCTATAGCTGGGATCAGGATTGAGCCGCGCCCTTTGGCACAAAATCTTCACGCGGATTTCATGCGCGCATGGCGTGCCTGTTACACGCGCGCCTTTCTGTGCAGCCACACGTCAACGCCGATAGGGAGCTTCTCATGCCACTTATTAGACCTTCGCGCCGCGCCGTTCTGGCCTCAGGCGCCGCGTTTCTTGCCATGCCCGCGATCAGCCGCGCTGCCTCGCGCCCCGTGTTCACTCATGGGGTTCAATCCGGGGATGTCGACATGACCTCGGGCATGATCTGGACCAGAACCGATCGTCCGGCCCGCGTCATGATGGAGGTGTCGACCACCGAAAGCTTCGACAACGCCCGGCGTCTGTCGGCGATGGACGCGATCCCGAACACGGATCTCACCGTCAAGCGGCTGGTGGACGGGCTGCCCTCGGATCAGGATATCTTTTACCGTTTCACTGCCGCCGATCTGAGCGACATCAACGTCACCTCCGAGCCTCTGGTGGGCCGGTTCCGCACGGCGCCCATGTCGCGCCGGAATGTGCGCTTTGCCTGGTCCGGTGACACCGCAGGTCAGGGTTGGGGCATCGATGACGAAGGCATGGCGACCTATGCCACCATGGCCAAGCACCAGCCCGATTTCTTCATCCACTCCGGTGACACCGTCTATGCTGACGGCCCGATGGAGGATGAAAAGCAACAGCCCGATGGTACCATTTGGAAGAACACCACGCTGATCGACGAAAAGCGCAAAGTGGCCGAAACGCTGGATGAGTTCCGCGCCCAGTGGAAGTACAACATGATGGACCGCCATGTGCGCGACATGAACGCTATGGTTCCCACTTTCATGCAATGGGACGACCATGAGGTCGTTAACAACTGGTCGGATGCCAAGGACCTGACAAATGATGACCGTTACACCGAGAAATCGGTGCATGTGCTGCAATCGCGTGCGACGCGGGCCTTCCACGAGATGACGCCGCTGCGGGTCTCGGCGCAGGAACCGGGCCGGGTCTATCGCAAGATCAATTACGGCCCGATGCTGGACGTGTTCTTCCTGGATTTGCGCAGCTATCGCGGCCCGAACGGTGCGTCGATGGAGAATGAGATCACCGATCAATCCCGCATTCTAGGGGCCGAGCAACTGGCCTGGCTCAAGCGGGAACTGGCCAATTCCAAGGCCACCTGGAAAGTGATCGCCTCGGACATGCCGATCGGTCTAATCGTCTGGGATAATTGGAAAGAGCAGGCGGGAGCCGAGGCGATCTCGAACGGGGACGCTGGCGCGCCGAAAGGGCGCGAGTTGGAAATCGCCGATCTGCTGCGGTTCATCAAGACAGCAGGCATCACCAACACCGTTTGGTTTACGGCCGATGTGCACTATACCGCCGCGCATTACTACGACCCGAACAAGGCACAGTTCAGCGATTTCAATCCGTTCTGGGAGTTCGTGTCCGGGCCGTTGCATGCCGGCAGCTTCGGGCCAAATGCGTTGGACGGCACCTTTGGCCCAGAGGTTAAGTTCGTGAAGGCCCCCGCCGACGGGCAGGTTAACCTGCCACCATCGATGGGTCTGCAATTCTTTGGACTGGTGGACATCGATGGTGCCACGCAGCAGATGTCAGTGCGACTAATGGATCGCGCTGATACCGAGCTTTATACTGTGACGCTGGATCCGGTCGGCGTGTCGATCTGATCCGCCGGGCCAGTCCGGCCTAAATGATTCAGCCCCGCGCGCGATGCGCGTGCGGGGCAGTTCAACGTCGTGACTGGGACCCGGATGGGCCTAGCAAAAAACTTTGTGCAATTGAATCGGGTTGGGCCGTTGACTTGCGCCAAGGATGTGCCTAGCTATGCGCCGTTATCACTCGACAAGGTTGAGTGCTAACGGCCCTCCGCGGGAGGCGTGAGGGCGCAAGAGGAAACGTACTTTGAGCCCAAGGAGCTGCAAAGATGGCATTGAAACCGCTTCATGACCGCGTGCTGGTTCGTCGCGTTGAGAGCGAAGAAAAAACCGCAGGCGGGCTGATCATCCCCGACAGCGCAAAAGAAAAGCCCAGCGAAGGCGAAGTCGTCGCAACCGGCGAAGGCGCACGCAAGGACAGCGGCGAACTGATCGCAATGTCGGTCAAAGAAGGCGACCGCATCCTGTTCGGCAAGTGGTCCGGCACCGAAGTGACGCTGGATGGCGAGGAGCTGCTGATGATGAAGGAAAGCGACATCATGGGAATCATGGTGGCGTAAGCCCCGGGTTTTCCCAATCTCATCTCGCTGAACGCATAGAAGAATTCTCAAGGAGAAATGAACATGGCTGCTAAGGACGTCAAGTTCGACACCGATGCCCGCAACAAAATGCTGAAGGGCGTCAACATCCTGGCCGATGCGGTCAAGGTGACCCTGGGCCCCAAAGGCCGCAACGTGGTTCTGGACAAATCCTTCGGCGCACCGCGCATCACCAAGGACGGTGTGTCGGTTGCCAAGGAAATCGAACTGGAAAACAAGTTCGAGAACATGGGCGCACAGATGGTCAAGGAAGTTGCTTCCCGGACCAATGACGAAGCCGGTGACGGCACCACCACCGCGACCGTTCTGGCTCAGGCCATCGTAAAAGAAGGCCTCAAGCAGGTTGCTGCTGGTCTGAACCCGATGGATCTGAAGCGCGGCATCGACCTGGCCACCGCAAAGGTTGTCGAAGGTGTCAAAGCTGCTTCGCGCGAAGTGAAAGACAGCGCTGAAGTTGCTCAGGTTGGCACCATCTCGGCCAACGGCGAAGCCGAAATCGGCCAGCAGATCGCGGACGCGATGCAGAAGGTTGGCAACGAAGGCGTCATCACCGTCGAAGAGAACAAAGGTCTGGAAACCGAGACCGACGTTGTCGAAGGTATGCAGTTCGACCGTGGCTACCTGTCGCCCTACTTCGTCACCAACGCCGACAAGATGATCGCAGAGCTCGACGACTGCATGATCCTGCTGCACGAAAAGAAACTCTCCTCGCTGCAGCCGATGGTTCCGCTGCTGGAATCGGTGATTCAGTCGCAGAAGCCGCTACTGATCATTGCTGAAGACGTCGAAGGCGAAGCGCTGGCGACCCTCGTGGTCAACAAGCTGCGCGGCGGTCTAAAAATCGCTGCTGTCAAGGCACCGGGCTTCGGCGATCGCCGCAAGGCCATGCTGCAGGACATCGCGATCCTGACCGGCGGTCAGGTCATCAGCGAAGACCTGGGCATGAAGCTGGAAAACGTCACCATGGACATGCTGGGTTCGGCCAAGAAAGTGTCGATCACCAAGGATGAGACCACCGTGGTTGATGGCGCAGGCGAGAAGGCCGAGATCGAAGCGCGCGTTGCCCAGATCCGCACCCAGATCGAGGAAACCACCAGCGACTACGACCGTGAAAAGCTGCAAGAGCGCGTTGCCAAACTGGCAGGCGGTGTTGCTGTGATCCGCGTCGGTGGCATGACCGAGGTTGAAGTGAAAGAGCGTAAGGACCGTGTGGACGATGCTCTGAACGCGACCCGCGCTGCTGTGCAGGAAGGCGTTGTCGTGGGCGGCGGTGTTGCTCTGGTTCAGGCCGGTAAGGCTCTGGAAGATCTGAAAGGTGCAAACGCCGATCAGGACGCCGGCATCACCATCGTGCGCAAGGCCATCGAATCGCCGCTGCGTCAGATCGCTGAGAACGCGGGCGTCGACGGTGCCGTGGTTGCAGGCAAAGTGCGCGAGTCTTCGGACGCGGCCTTTGGCTTCAACGCACAGACCGAAGAATATGGCGACATGTTCTCGTTCGGCGTGATCGACCCGGCCAAGGTTGTCCGGACCGCTCTGGAAGACGCAGCCTCGGTTGCTGGCCTGCTGGTCACCACCGAAGCGATGGTTGCAGACCTGCCCCAGAAAGACGCGCCTGCTGCAGGCGGCGGCATGCCCGACATGGGCGGCATGGGCGGCATGATGTAAGCCACTCGGACCCTCTGGTTCAAAGACGGGGCTGCCTTCGGGCGGCCCCTTTTTTGTTGTGCCGCGCCCTGGCATTGTGTCGCGCGCGCCAAGCCAGCTTGTTTCACGGTTTTTTTGGTTTATTCATTGGGCGCATAGTTTTTCGGAGATTCACGTGGCGACCCCAGACATACACCCCTTGGCAGCCGAGCATATTCCCTCCTACGTGGTTGCCGCTGATGGCAGCGATTTTCTGTTCAATTTCATGCTGGTGTTCACGGTTGGCATGGTGCTTCTGATCGGCGTGGCCTATTTCACGCTGCATTCGGTGCCAGAGAAGATGGCACATGAAACCAACCACCCACAGTTTCAGCTTGTCGGCATTCTGGCTCTGCTGGCGCTTTTCACACACAATGGCATCTTCTGGATCGCAGCGATCCTTGTTGCAGGCTTTCAGATACCCGATCTTGCCGCGCCTCTGCGAGGGATCGCCGATGCGATCCGCTCTTTGGCACCCGCGCGACCGGCGCCACCTCCACCCATGCCCGAGCCGCCCAGCGAGCCCGAAACTCAAGCCGAGGAGCGCTGATCCATGCTGGAAACGATGATGTGCGCCCTGATCACGGTGCTGCCCGACTACCTGTTCCGTCGCTACTTTCAAGGCAAGCGGATCGGTCATGAGATCACCTTGTTCACCATGTGGTATGAGCTGCGCTGGGGCCTGACCGCCTGCGCGATCCTTGCGCTGACTGTGATCACCACACTGTTTTACTTCCACCCGGCCAGTTCCAGCGTGGCCTCGTATTTCCGTACGGTGACCATTCTTCCGCAGCTGGGTGGGCGTGTCTCGGAGGTGTTTGTAAAAAACAACGAGCACGTGACCGCAGGTCAGCCGATTTTCCGGCTTGAGGACTACACGCAGCAGGCGCAGGTACAGGCCGCTAATGCCAAGATCGCAGAGGTCCAGGCCTCGATGAAGGTTGCCGAAACCGATCTGGCCGAGGCCGACGCAGGCATCGCTGGCGCGCGCGCTTCACTGGCGCAGGCCGTCGAAGATCTTGAGCGTAACGAGACTTTGCGCGACGAAGGCTCCAGTGCGGTGCGACTGGCCGAGGTCGAGCGGCTGGAGAACCTCGTTGCCGAGCGCGAGGCGCAGGTGGTTGCGGCGCAGGCGCAGAAGGCAGCGGTTGAACAGCAAATTCAGGAACTGATCCCGGCGCAGATGGCCAGTGCGATTGCACAGCTTGATGCCGCCAATACAGAGCTTGAAAAAACGCTCATATTGGCTGGTGTTACCGGTACGGTTGAACAGTTCGGCTTGCAGGTGGGCGACTATGTCAGCCCGCTTTTGCGGCCTGCGGGCATTCTGGTGCCCTCCTTCTCCGGGCGCGACCGGTTCGAGGCCGGGTTCAACCAGATGGCGGCGCAGGTCATCAAACCCGGCATGATCGGCGAGATCGGCTGCATGACACGCCCGTTCAAGGTCATACCGGTTGTTGTTGTCGGTGTGCAGGATGTCATCCCCTCGGGGCAAATCCGGCCCAGCGACGAGTTGCGTGATCCGGCAAAAAACCAGGTGCCAGGGTCGATCCTTGTTTATCTGGAGCCGCTCTATGAAGGTGTGGCCGACCATATCCCGCCGGGCAGTACCTGTCTGGCCAACGTCTATACCGACAATCACCACAAGCTGGAGGACGAGAATCTGGGCTTTTGGAACAAGGCGTTCCTGCATGTGGTGGACACGATCGGGGTCGTGCACGCGGCGGGGCTGCGGCTCAGATTGATCCTGATGCCAGTTAACACTCTGGTTCTGACCGGCAGTCACTAAGCTTCGGCGTATCTTTAACCTAACTTGAGCATTGCGCAGGAAACGGATCGTTTCCTGCGCGCGTGCCTGCCATTTTGGGGCTTCCTGAAGCAAGGAGCCAGACGATGGGGTCGGAAACAAAAGCCATGGATATGCGGGACTGGGGCCTGCTTGTCTTTCTGTCCGTTTTGTGGGGGGCGACCTTTTTCTGGGCAGGCGTAGCAGTTCGCGAATTGCCGCCGTTGACGGTTGTGCTGATCCGGGTTGCGCTCGCCGCGCTCATACTGCTGCCGCTTCTGTTCTGGGCCGGTCATCGGTTGCCGCGCAGCGTTTCGGGCTGGGTGCCGTTTCTGGGCATGGGGTTGCTCAACAATGTGCTGCCATTTGGGTTCATCTTTGCCGGGCAGACGCAGATCGGAGTGGGCCTGTCGGCCATTATCAACTCGATGACACCACTTTTTACCGTCCTGGTCATGGCTGGCTTCAGAGAGGAAAGGTTAACCCGATTGCGCCTGATCGGTGTTTTGTTGGGCGTGGCCGGGGTCGGCGTGCTGAATGGCGGCGGCGCGGCGCTGCAACAGGGGCAAATCCTGGGGATCGCGCTCTGTATGGCGGGTGCGATGAGCTACGGTTTTGCGGCGCTCTGGGCGCGCCGCAGGCTGGCGGGTGTTCCGCCGATCAAATCCGCTACCTGTCAGTTGATCTGTTCTACCGCGATCCTGTTGCCCGTTGTGACACTGATTGACCGACCCTGGACGCTTGCGATGCCTTCCGTCGGCGTGCTGTACTCTCTGGCCGCGCTGGCCGTTTTGGGCACCGCACTAGCCTATCTGGTATTCTTCCGTATCGTTGCAAGCGCGGGCCCCAGCAACGTGATGCTGGTTACGCTGCTGATCCCACTCACCGCGATCCTGTTGGGGTGGGCATTGCTGAACGAGGCCGTAACCGCCCGCGATCTGATCGGAGCGGGGGTTATCGGGCTTGGGTTACTGTTCATTGACGGACGCATCCCCTCGCGCCTGCGCCGGGCGCGACACGCCCGGTTGTGATCGGGCGCTCCGGCGCAAACGCGAATTTGAGTGTTCAAGGCGTGGTCCAGCGGATATGCGCAGGGTATGCGTCTGATTTTGCTCATCTGTCTTACCATGGTGGCCTTCGCCGCCAATTCGATTCTGAACCGGCTGGCCGTGGGCAGCGGTGCGGCTGATCCGGGGTCCTTTGCGGTGGTCCGGGTGCTGGCCGGGGCCGTATTCCTGTGCCTCTTGGTGATCGCGCGCGGGGGGCAGGTGCCGCTCTCTGGTTCGGGTCGCCTGGTTGGGGCTTTGTCGCTTTCCATCTACATGGTCGGGTTCTCTATGGCCTATCTTACCTTAGATGCAGGGCTGGGCGCGCTGATCTTGTTCGGTGTGGTGCAGATTGCGATGTTTGTCTTTGGTGCATTACGCGGAGCGCGTCCCTCCTCCAAGCAGATGCTGGGCGCGGCTATTGCCTTTGCAGGTCTGGCCTATGTGCTCTGGCCATCCGGGGGTGTGCAGGTAGATGCCGGAGGGGCCGCGTTGATGGCCTGCGCCGGGCTTGGCTGGGCGGCCTATACGCTGGCGGGCCGGTCTGCGCCCGACGCTTTGAAGGCGACAGCGGCCAATTTTGTGGTCGCCCTGCCACTGACGGCCGCGGCGATCTGGATTGTTGGCCCGGCGCTGCACATGTCACTTTCCGGAGCGGCCCTGGCCTGCCTTTCCGGCGCGGTGACCTCTGGCATGGGCTATGCGCTTTGGTATCGTCTGGTGCCACAACTTAGCCCGGCAGTGGCGGCGACCGTTCAGTTGAGCGTGCCGGTGATCGCGCTTATGGCAGGGGTGCTGCTGCTGGGAGAGGCGGGCAGTCTCTCGCTTGTTGTGGGAACGGCGCTGGTGTTGGGAGGGATTGCCCTTGCGGTCCTGCCCGGGGCGCGGCGCTGAGGGTTTATCCCGGCGCCGTTAGAAGGTATCCCGCTGACATGCGTGTCCTTGCCTTTCTGTTGCTGTGTTTGCCTGCGCCAGCGATGGCCGAATGTGTCATCCTGTTGCATGGTCTGGCCCGGACCGAAGTCTCGCTGACCGTGATGCAGCAGGCGCTGGAGCTTGCTGGATATAAGACGGTTGCACCGCGCTACCCTTCGACCGATCTGCCGATAGATGAGCTTGCCGCACAAACCCTGCCGGATGCGATCGAGGCCTGTGGAGATCAGACGGTCAACTTTGTCGCCCATAGCATGGGCGGCATCCTGATCCGCCATTGGATGCAGGATCACACGCCTGAAAACCTTGGTCGCGTGGTCATGCTGGGCCCACCCAACCAGGGCAGCCAACTGGTCGATGAGTTGGGTGATCTTGAGGTATTTGGCCTGTTGCATGGGCCTGCGGGCCTGTCGCTGGGGACCGGACCGGACAGCGTGCCGCTGAGCCTGCCACCGGTGGATTTCGAACTTGGGGTGATTGCTGGCCGAAACTCTCTCAACCCGGTTTTTTCGGCGATGATCGAAGGGCCGGATGACGGTAAGGTGTCGGTTGCATCGACGGCAGTTGCAGGAATGGCTGACCATATCGTGCTGCCGGTGACCCACACCTTCATGATGAACAATCCCTTGGTGATCGGGGAAACGGAACATTTTCTGAAGCACGGCCAATTCGATCCGGAGCTGACCTGGATCGATTCGCTGATCGGGCCTTTCGAAGAAACCTGCGAAGGGCAGGAATGCGATCGCTCTGACGAGGAGCCGCGCGAATGAGCCTGGAGCTGACATTGACCGGGGCCGAGGTGCTATTGCCGGACCAGGGGTTGGTGCGCGCCGATCTTTCGATTGCTGATGGCGTGATCTCCGAGCGGGCGGGGCGAAAGGTGACGCTGGACGGGTATCTCGTGTTGCCCGGTATCGTTGATCTGCATGGTGACGGGTTCGAGCGGCATCTGGCACCGCGGCGCGGGGCGATGAAGCAGATGGATGAAGGCGTGATCGCGACCGAGGCGGAACTGGCTGCCAACGGGATCACCACGGCTGTCATGGCGCAATTCTGGAGTTGGGAGGGCGGTGTGCGCGGGCCGGACTATGCGACGCAGGTTTTCGCCGCCATCGCCAAGATGCGTGATCAGGTTGTCACCGATCTGCTGCCGCAATTGCGGTTTGAGACGCATATGCTGGATGACTACGCCGCACTCCCAGCGCGCATGGCAGAATGGGATGTGCGGTATCTGGTGTTCAATGATCACCTGCCGCATGACCGGCTGGCCGCCGGTCGAATACCGCCGCGCCTGACCGGGCAGGCGCTGAAAGCGCGGCGCAGCCCCAAGGCGCATTTGGCCCTGTTGCAGCAACTGCATGAGAATGGTCGTGACGTGCCTGCCGCACTGGACGACATCTGCGAAACCTTGCGCTCACACGGCGTGGTAATGGGCAGCCATGACGACCAGACGGCAAAGGATCGTGCCGACTGGCGCGCACGGGGGGTGCGGATTGCCGAGTTCCCCGAGACCCTTGAGGCCGCCGAGGCGGCGCGGGCAGGGGGCGACAAAGTCATTCTGGGCGCACCCAATGTGGTGCGGGGCGGGTCGCATAAAGGCAATGCCAGCGCGTTGGACCTGATCACCATGGGGCTTTGCGATGCGATTGCCTCGGACTATCACTATCCCAGCCCGCGCAGGGCGGCGTTGCTGCTGGCCCGTTCCGGGGTGCTAGATTTGGCGCGCGCCTGGGCGCTGGTGTCATCCGGCCCGGCACAGGTGCTGGGGCTGACGGACCGTGGTGAGCTTGCACCGGGCAAGCGCGCCGATCTGGTTGTGCTGGAGGCGCAGAGCCACCGTGTCGCTCTCACCATGGCGGGCGGTCGCGTAAGCTATATGAATGGCGCCATTGCCGAGCAGATGCTGGGCTAGGGGCGCAGGGTCGCGGCTGCTCGGGCCCGGCGGGCCGTCGCCGCCGCGTCGAAAATCTGCGATTTTCGGGTGCTACGTCGCCCGTGTGATGCGATTGACATGACCCATCTTGCGCCCCTGTTTGACCTCGGCCTTGCCATAGAGGTGCAACGCCACGTCGCTTTCACGGGCCAGGGCCGGAACACGGTCCATGTCATCGCCGATCAGGTTCTCCATCACCACATCTGCATGGCGCTGCCCGTCACCAAGAGGCCACCCCGCCACCGCGCGGATATGTTGTTCGAATTGATCCACCGCACAGCCATTCTGTGTCCAGTGGCCGGAATTGTGCACGCGTGGGGCAATCTCGTTCACGATCAGTCCCTTTGGTGTCACAAAAAGCTCGACCCCCATCACGCCGACATAATCCAGTCGGTTCAGGATATTGGCGGCCAGCAGCACGGCATCGGTCTTTTGCGCGGAAGTCAGCCGCGCGGGGACGGTGGTGGTGCGCAGGATGCCTGCCTCGTGCACGTTCTCGCCGGGGTCGAAACAGGCCACTTGTCCGTCGAGCCCGCGCGCCGCGATGATCGAAACCTCGTGAGAGAACTCCACAAACCCTTCCAGAATGGCGGGTGCGCCAGCCATGTCATCCAGCGCCGCCTGGGCGTCCGCGGGGGTTTTCAGGCGAGCCTGTCCCTTGCCGTCATAGCCGAAGCGGCGGGTCTTCAGAATCGCGGGCGTGCCAATCTCTGCAATCGCCGCTTGAAGGCTGGCCAGATCAGTGATGTCAGCGAAGGGGGCAGTCTGCAGGCCCAACTCGCGCAGAAAAGCCTTTTCGGTGAGCCGGTCCTGACTGATCCGTAGCGCCTCGAGCCCGGGGCGGATCGGACGGTGTTCTTCCAGCAGGTCCAAGGCTTCGGTCGGGATATTTTCGAATTCATAGGTGATGACGTCGACCGATTTGGCGAACGTTTCCAGAGCTGTGACGTCCTCATAGGCCGCAGTGGTCACGTGATGGGCCACATCGCCTGCGGGCGGGTTGGCGCCGGGCTCATAGATATGGGTGCGAAAGCCGAGACGCGCCGCCGCCACCGACAGCATCCGGCCCAACTGGCCGCCGCCCAGAATTCCGATCCTTGCTCCGGGGGCAAGCTTATCCGTCATCAATTCGCCTCCAACCGTTTGCCAATCGCGGTCAGCGCCGCGCGCAGGGCTTCATGTGCCTTACCTGAGTGCAGTGTCTGCGTCATCTGCTGGCTGAGTGTTCCGTCCGTTGCCAGCGCGTCGCGCTCTTCGGCCAGCCGACCCGCTTTGCCGGAGTGCATATTGGCCAGAAACCCGGAAAGGAGTTGCGTGGTATAGAATTCGGCAGCATCCGCATCGCCGGTCTTTTCAGTGAGCCAGTCCGCCCCCGTTGCCATCAGGTCCAGCAAACCGGGCACCATGGCGCAGATGGCAAAATGGGAATTAAACGCGGCCTCATCGGCGGCTTTCACGACCGGGTTTTCGGGTTCGAACAGGTCTGCCAACAGCTTGTCATTGCCAAACGCGGTCAGCGGGCATCCGCCGTGTTGGAGGAACCCCAGGGGAATCGTCTGGACGAAATCCGACGCCGGGGCGCAGAGGCCTGCGAGCCGATCAGCCGAAACTCCGGCCATGACGGAAACGATCTGATGGTCGGGGCGAAAAGTCAGTTGCTCAAGTATCTCTGTAGCAACTTGTGGCCGCAGGCACAGAAAAACGATCTCCGACGCGTCAAGGACTGCCTGAGCCGAAGCAACCGTTACACCAAGTTCCGCGTTCAGGGCAGCTGATACCTGAGCGTTGCGTTCTGTCACAGCAATGTCATGTTCCTTCGCAGCCAGAAACCGTACCATCGGGGCCGCGATGTGCCCGGTCCCAACGAACCCGATCCGCCTCATCCCTGCGGCTCCTCCGGGATTGAGGCCGACAATGCCTCGCGCCAGCGATCCAGCCGCTCTGCCAGGGCTTCGTCCTTTAGCGCCAAAATGCCCGCCGCCATCAACCCGGCATTGGCCGCACCCGCCGAGCCAATAGCCATGGTCGCGACCGGGAAGCCTTTGGGCATTTGCACGATGGAATAGAGTGAGTCGACACCCGAAAGCGCGCGGGTCTGAACGGGCACGCCGATGACGGGAACGCGGGTTTTTGACGCCATCATGCCCGGCAGATGTGCTGCTCCTCCGGCACCCGCGATGATCACATGCAAACCGCGATCCGCAGCGGTCTTGCCATAGTCCCAAAGACGGTCGGGCGTGCGATGGGCCGACACAATGCGCGCCTCGAAGGGGACATCCAGCGCCTCCAGAATATCGGCTGCTTCCTTCATCGTGGGCCAGTCCGACTGACTGCCCATGATAATCCCCACTTTGATGTCGCCCATCCGCTCGAACCCCGGCTTTGGAAAGAGCGCGCACTATAGCCAAATCGCTGTTGCTGGCAATGCAGTAGAACGCAGGTCGCTTGTAGGGCGGCGCGCGCCATGATCAAACCGTGAATGAGGATGTGCGGGAGGTGAAAATGGAGGTACGGGAGGCAACGATCGAGGATGCCGCCAGCATCCATCGCATCTTGCAGGAACTGGTCGCGGCGAGGTTGCGCAACAGACCTGCAACGCTTGATTTCGCGCGCGACAACTACATCACCCATCCCGACAGGCTGTGGTGCGGCGTGGCGGTCGATGAAGATGGGACGATTCTGGGGTTTCAGGCGCTCAAGCTGGCAGTCGAAGGGAACGAGTTTGATGTTCAGCCCGGCTGGGGCGTCATCGGCACCCACGTTAGCCCGAAAGCCGCACGACGGGGTGTGGGTGCGGCCTTGTTCGCCGTCAACCGCGAGGTTGCGCGACGGCGCGGCCTCAGCAAGATCGACGCCAGCATCGGAGCGGACAACGTGTCGGGGCGCGCATACTACGAGGCAATGGGGTTTGAGACCTATCGAACGCCCAAAGGATTGGACTGCAAGTGTTATGAGGTTACCTGATTTGAGAGCCAGCGCGCCTGAGATCACGCAATGATGTCGGGCGTCAGTCGATCCTCGATCAGTGCGATCATGTCCTTCAGCCGCAGCTTCTGCTTTTTCAGCCGTTTGATCGTCAGTTGATCAGCAGTTCCTTTTTCCACCAGCGCATGTATCGCCTCGTCCAGATCGCGATGCTGGCGGCGGAACACCTCCAACTCGACGCGTAGAACGTCATCGGTTTTCATCGATAGGTCAGTAGGAGCGTTCATGAGCGACTCGCGTCTCTAGTTGGATCTTGCCTGACCAATAGGATACGCGTTCATGATGATTTCGCCTAGACCTTGTGGAGGGCGCTGTTTCTCCCCATATTCATCTATGCGGGGTTGCCAGAACGGGACCTCGCATACCGTCGCTTTGACAGATAAGGACGATTGGACGTGTCAAAAACTATGCTTGCGTCTTACCCGCACCTGCTCGGGTTCGAGCAATTGGAACGCCTTCTGGAACGCTCGGCGAAATCGGGCAACGAAGGATATCCACCATACAATATCGAACAAACCTCGGATCATTCCTATCGCATCACCCTGGCCGTGGCCGGATTTGCGGAAGAGAATTTGGCGATTACCGTCGAGGATCGTCAACTGGTAATCCGCGGTCGTCAGCGTGACGACAGCGAAGGGCGCGTGTTTCTGCATCGCGGTATCGCTGCGCGTCAGTTCCAGCGCATGTTCGTGCTGGCCGACGGTGTCGAGGTTGGTGAAGCCATCATGGAAAACGGGTTGCTGCATGTCGATCTGACCCGCGCGATCCCCGATGCCGTGGTGCAGAGGATTAACATAAGGAAAGGGTAAGCGATGAATACACCGTTTGAGATGAAGAGTGACGCGGACCGGATCGTTTATGTGAAGGCGGTTGATGTAGCCGATTTGCCGGACAAGCTGCGTTCGCAGGCCGGTGATCTGGAGCAGCTCTATGCGGTTCACGACGCCTCGGGCCAGCAGTTGGCGCTGGTGGCTGACCGTAAGCTGGCCTTCGTGCTAGCGCGCGAAAACGACTATACGCCAGTGACCGTTCACTGACGTTTCTGGCACGCGGGGCTGGGCAACTTCCCGCGTGACAACCCGGCTGGAACCGGGGATAGATGTCACCCTGACAGCCCACCAAAGTCAGGGGACGTGAGATGAGCAGGTTCGAATTCGATTGGGTGGATGCGTTCACCGACCGTGCCTTTGGCGGCAATGGCTGCGCCGTTGTGCATCAGGGCGCTGGGTTGAGCGATGATACCTGTACGGGCTTTGTCCGCGAAACCTCGTTGATGGAATGCACCTTCACAGGCCCCTCTGACAAAGCCGATGTTCTGGTCCGATACTATCTGGCCAGCCGAGAGATTCCTTTTGCCGGTCATCCCACGATTGCCACAGTTGCTGCGCTGCGGGCGCGCGGCTTGGTGACAAAGGATGAAATGACGCTTGAAACCGGTGCGGGCATCGTGTCGGTCCGCGTGAATGGCGATCTGATCGAAATGACGCAGGTCGCGCCCGAGTTTGGGGTCGAGGTTCCCAAAGAAACTGTTGCTGCCGCGATTGGTCTGAATGTGGGTGACATTGTCGCTCAGCCTCAGATGGTCTCCACCGGTCTGCCATTCTGCATCACGCTGCTGAGGGATCGCGCGGCCCTGGATCGTGCAGTCCTCAATATTGATGCGTTTCGATCCATGACGGCTTTTCTCGGCTATGAGGGCACCGACATGATGGAGCCGTTCATGGTCACGCTGGGCGGCGCGACGGCTGAGGGCGACACCTATTCCCGGCTGCTGCTGGCCCCGCCTAGCCCGGCGGAAGATCCCTTCACTGGCTCGGCGACCGGTGCAATGGCGGCCTATCTCTGGCATCACGGTCTGATGGAGAAAGACAGTTTGACCGCCGAACAGGGTCATGGCATGGGGCGTCCCGGTCAGGCACAAGTGACACGGCTCGGGCCGCGCGATGCGATAACCGGTATTCGCGTGTCAGGGCAGGGTTTCGTGCTGATGCAGGGGCAAGTTGACCTGCCAGAGGGCGCGCGATGAGCGACGCGCCAGGGATTGCGATCCTGCCCTATGGGACGTCGCTGGGGCCGAAACTGGCGCAGATGCCATTGTCGGATCTGACCTGGCCGCTGGGTTGCCCAGATCGGCTGCAGGGCAAATGTGTCGGCGATCTGGAGCGAACCGATCATCTGATCATGTACCCCAAGACCTCGCACCACTATGTGCTGCGGCGGGGCACCAAGGCGCAGATTTCACTGATGATGGGTGAGCCTTCGGTAATCCACGCCAAACACATCAAGCTGTTGAAATGGACCTGGCGTCGGTTTTTCCGAGTGCTGAGTTTTCACGAGGCTCTTGTCGATACCATCCCAAATTGCGTTTTTTTTCCCTATGGCACAACTTGGGTGCCCGACTGGCGCGATTTGGAAATCAAAAAGACCAAAAACTGCTCTCTGATCGCCTCGGCCAAGCGCGACACCGCAGGGCATCAACTGCGCCATGAGATGGTCGATTGGGTGCGTGCAAGCGATCAGGATGTCGAGGTCCTGGGCCGTGGCTATACGCCATTTGACAAGAAGTCCGACGGGCTCGCCCCTTACCGCTATTCCATCGTGATCGAGAATGTGCGCGAAAAAAACTACTTCTCGGAAAAGCTTCTGGATGCGGTCTTCTGTGAGACCGTGCCGATCTATTGGGGCTGTCCTAATATTGGCGATTTCGTTGATCCCGAAGGGCTGATCATCTGCGAATCAGCCAACGATATTCAGCGCGCTGTAGAGGGCATGTCAGAAGAGCAATATCAGTCGAAACTGCCCCTGATCCGCAAAATGAGAGAGCAACTGATCCCATACGCGGATATTGATCTGAGAGCTGCGGAGGTCATCCGGCAAGAGACTGCCTTGCGCTCATAGCACCGGTCGTGGATGCGGCCCCATCTCGTTTGGGGGTCGAGAAGGGACCGCGTGAACACGCCAAGAGGGGTATGGCGCGTTCGAGAATTATTCGGGGATCAGCACAGTGTCGATCACGTGGATCACGCCGTTTGATGCCACAACATCGGCGGCGACAACCTTGGCGTTGTTGACCTTGACCCCATTGCGGGCGTTGACGGCCAGACGATCGCCTTGAACCGTCAGAACCTTGGCGCGTTTGCCAGCGATGTCACCGGACATCACCTTGGCGGGGACCACGTGATAGGCCAGAACCGCCACCAGCTGATCCTTGTTCTCGGGCTTCAGCAGGGTTTCAACGGTGCCTGCCGGCAGAGCGGCAAAGGCTTCGTCGGTGGGCGCGAAGACGGTAAATGGTCCCTCGCTCTTGAGCGTGCCGACCAGATCTGCGGCCTGAACGGCGGCAACCAGCGTGCCGAATGTGCCCGCCTCGACCGCGGTGTCCACGATGTCTTTCTGGCTGTTGGCCAAAGCTGCCGTCATGCCCGAAGCTGCAATCGCGATTGCGCCGAAAGTGGTGATAAAGGTCCGTCTGAACATTGTCGTCTCCCTGGGTAAGTGTGCTTCTGTTACGGCGCGCCCGGCCGAACTGGATCACATTGAATTGCAAGACGACCGGGGCTTTGTCGCTGGCCGGGAAAAATTAACATTTGAAAACAAATATATAGATGGGTCTCAAAAAATGAAAAAAGCCCGCCGACTGGCGGGCTTTGCTATTGGGATGTTCCGGGTTTTAGCCTGCGATCAGGCCCATGCTTTCCAGCGTCAGCAAGACCTGATGGGCGCAGTTATCCACATCGACATTCTCGGTTTCAACGCTCAGCTCAGGATTTTCGGGCACATCATAGGGGTCCGAAATTCCGGTGAACTCCTTGATCTTGCCCTCTCGTGCCAGCTTGTAGAGCCCCTTGCGGTCGCGGCGCTCGCATTCCTCGATCGAGGTGGCGACATGAACCTCGACAAATGCACCAAAGGCCTCGATCTCTTCGCGCACAGCACGGCGGGTCGTGGCATAGGGCGCGATGGGCGCACAGATCGCGATGCCACCATTCTTGGTGATCTCGGAGGCGACATAGCCGATGCGGCGGATGTTAAGGTCGCGATGCTCTTTCGAGAAGCCTAGCTCAGAGCTGAGATTTTTCCGGACGATATCGCCATCCAGAAGGGTGACTGGGCGATCCCCCATCTCCATCAGCTTGACCATAAGCGCGTTGGCGATCGTGGATTTGCCCGAACCCGAGAAACCGGTGAAGAAGACCGTAAAGCCCTGCTGTGACCGTGGCGGATACCGCCCGCGCAGCTGGTCCACCACTTCGGGGAAAGAGAACCATTCGGGGATCTCAAGCCCTTCGCGCAGACGGCGGCGCAGTTCAGTGCCCGAGATGTTCAGGATTGTGACGTTATCCTTGTCTTCGATCTCGTCATTGGGCTCGTACTGGGCGCGTTCCTGCACATAGACCATGTGTTTGAAATCAACCATTTCGATACCGATTTCGTCCTGGTGCTCGCGGAACAGGTCCTGCGCATCATAAGGCCCATAGAAATCCTCACCGGCAGAGTTCTTGCCCGGTCCGGCGTGGTCGCGGCCAACGATGAAATGCGTGCAACCGTGATTCTTGCGGATCAACCCGTGCCACACCGCCTCGCGCGGCCCAGCCATGCGCATGGCGAGGTTCAGCAGCGACATAGAGGTGGTGGCGGCGGGGTACTTGTCCAGCACCGCTTCGTAGCAGCGTACGCGGGTGAAATGGTCGACATCGCCGGGCTTGGTCATGCCCACAACCGGATGGATCAGCAGGTTGGCCTGCGCTTCCTTGGCAGCGCGGAAGGTTAGTTCCTGATGCGCGCGGTGCAGCGGGTTGCGGGTCTGGAATGCGACGATGCGGCGCCAGCCCACCTTGCGAAAGTAGGCGCGCAGCTCGTTCGGGGTGTCGCGGCGGGCGCGGAAATCGTAATGCACCGGCTGCTGGATACCGGTCACGGGGCCGCCCAGATAGATCTTGCCAGCGACATTGTGCAGGTAGTTCACCGCCGGGTGCGCTTGATCATCAGCGCCAAAGACCTTTTCAGCCTCTTTCGATTTGTTTGGGGTCCAGCGGTCGGTCACCGTCATGGTCGCCAGAATCACCCCTTCTTGATCGCGCAGAGCGATGTCCTGGCCCAGTTCGATGCTCCCGGCGAACTCTTCCGACACGTCGAGCGTGATTGGCATAGGCCAGAGCGAGCCGTCGGCCAAACGCATGTTTTCGACAACGCCGTCATAGTCGGCTTCGCTCAGAAAGCCTTTGAGCGGGTTGAAGCCGCCATTCATCAGAAGTTCCAGATCGCAGATCTGGCGCGGGGTCAGGTCGTGGCTGGTCAGTTCCGCCGCTTCGACCTTAAGTTTCTGGGCGGAGTCGTAGGAGACAAACAGCTCGGGGATCGGAGCCAGATTGGCAAGCATGGTCATTCGAATACTCTCTGAACAATCCGTAAATTCGGGTTTGATAGATACTGGCGCGCACTTGCCCGGTCTTTGGCGGGAAGTCCAGAGATTGAGAACAAATCAAGGAGAAGGTGTGCAGAATTGCCGCTTTTCGGAACGAATTTTTGTCATTGGGTGAACGATCCGGACCGCTGTTCCGGATTGGTTCCGTGCGACTCACCCCGTTTGCGTCGCAGACTGAACAGGCGTCAGATACTCGGAAAGCCTTGATGACTGCGGCACCGGAAGCCCCGCGAGCGGTTCCGATACGCCGCGCAGCCTAAAGCTGTGCAATTCAGTCTCGGCACTCGCGAGTCCCGCGGCCATGAGCACGGGATTCGACACGATCAGTTCGACCTCCAGCTCTTTGCATTCGCGCTCCAGCCTGCTGGCGACGTTCACGGCATCGCCGATGATCGTGCGCGGCGCGCTGTCTGCGGCTCCGATTTCGCCCAGAACCACATTGCCCAGATGTAGCACCATGCCGATGTGGACCGGGCGGTCGTGGTGTTCGGTCAGCGTCTTGTTGAACGCTTCCAGCGCCGCCCCAACGCCTTCAGCGGCAAGCAGCCCAGCGCGGGCGGACTCGGTAGGTGAGGGCGCGTCGAACACTGCCAGCAACCCGTCGCCCAGATACTTGTCCACTGTGCCGCCTGCGCCCGTGATGGCAGGGACAATCGCATCGAAGAAGCGGTTGAGAAAAAAGACCACATCATACGGCAATTGCCCGGCCGTACGGGCAGTAAAGCCACGCATGTCCAGAAACAAGATGGCCAGCTGCCGCTCCTGTCCCTGACTGGCATGGGCGCGGTTGCGTCCGCCCTGTGGCCTGAAAACACGATAAACGGTCAGCGGGGTGTTTGGGCGGATCTGGCAGGCCAGCCGCGTATTGGGTGACGCCCCGACTGCGCGCAGACTGCGCTCTTCTGCCTCGTTAGGCGGGTGCAGTAAATCGGCGCCGTCCTCAATCACCACACGGCAGGTGGTGCAGCGCCCCTTGCCACCGCAGAGCGCGGTGTGGGGGATGCTATTTGCTTTGGACATTTCCAGCAGGGTAAGGCCGCGCTCGGATGTGATCTGTGGACCATCGACATAGCTGACCCGAACCGAACGCCGCCTGCGCAGCAGCTTGCGCGTAATATAGACCAGCCCGGTCAAGACAAGCAGTGCCCAGAAGATGTTCTGGGCCAGGTCTTTGACCGCAAAGAGCTGCTGGAACGCCTGCTCATCCGGCCAGTTGAAATACTCGATCGCCATGTCGCGCAGTTCCGGGTCGCCAAAGAGCGACCAAATGTTGCGCCCTTCGGTCAGCAACCCGGCAAAGGCAAAGGCCGGGATCAAAACCGCTATCCCGATCAGAACCGGCAGGGCACCGTGCCACCACCGGGTCAACCTTAGCCAGAAATGCAACCCCATGCAGCCATGCACCCAGACCAGCAAGAGCAGCAGCGACTGATACCAGACCGAGGGGTTGTTCCACATCAGCACGATCAGATAGCTCATCGTGTCATTGACCTCAAAAACCTCATGCGCAACACGCGTGAAGGTCAGATGGGATAGCAATTGTAGCGGGATCAGCAGGCCCAAAATAACCTGCAACGCCTGCGGCCAGGACATGCGCAGGGTCCGGCGCGCGGCAAGATCATAGAGCGCGACTCCGATATGAACCAGAAAGGCCCCATAGATCACGGTCGACCCGATCGGATTGCGCGTTATGACTTGGCGGCCCGCCTGAAACGCATCCATCGCCTCGACCGAAATCAGACCCATGCCGATATTGAGGAAATGAAACAGGGCATAGGTGAACAGGACAAGGCCTGAGACGATCCGCGCCCGGACCAGCCAGTTCCCTTGCCATAATACGTTGGCCACGCGGCCTCCTCTGGTTTCGAGATTGCAGACTGGGATGCCCCGGCATTGGGGTCAAGTCACAGCCGCGTGCTGTTCTGCTAAGGCCAGGTTAGCACTGAGGCATCGGGATGTGACTGCACGATCTGCGGATCGAAGATCACAAGATGACTGAGTTCGGGGCGCGAGCGCGAGGAATAGAGCATTGCCTGCACGCCATTTGCGCGGGCGGTGTCGGAAAACGTCCAGGTAGGGGAGGGCGCGCCAGTGGCGCGGATATCCTGCCAGATGATCGATGCCTCGCGACTACCCCGCAGATCCGCCACATATTGGGCACGAATCAGAAGCGGCTGGATCAGCCGCGGCGCATCTTCGGGCGACATGTAGCGCTTGATCGCAACTGCGGTGCCCTCAGGCGTGAGCGAGGTGTAGATTGCCGCTTGACCTGAATGGTGAAAGCGTCCCTCGGGCGAAGTGACCGGGACCCGCGCATCCTGACCCGCAAAGGTCATGCGCCAGACGGTCCCGGTGAACGGGATCATTCCTGTTCGGCCAGGAACCGCTCTGCATCCAGCGCGGCCATACAGCCCATCCCTGCGCTGGTGACGGCTTGCCTGTAGACATGGTCTGTCAGGTCGCCCGCCGCAAAGACGCCCGGCACCGATGTTTCGGTCGTGCCCGGTTTGGTCACCACATACCCACCCATATGGGTGTCGAGTTGATCAATCACCAACTCGTTGGCAGGCGCGTGGCCGATGGCAACAAAGACGCCTTTGCAGGGAATCTCGGTGATCTCACCGGTCTGGACGTTCTTGACCTTCACGCCTTCGACACCCAGTGGCGCGTCGGTACCGGTCACCTCTTCCAACTGGTGGAACCAGAGCGGTTCGATCTTTTCGTTCTTGAACAAGCGCTCTTGCAGGATCTTTTCGGCGCGCAGCTCGTCGCGGCGGTGGATCAGTGTAACTTTGCTGGCAAAGTTGGTCAGAAACAGCGCCTCTTCCACGGCGGTGTTGCCGCCGCCAATCACGACAATTTCCTGCCCGCGATAGAAGAAACCGTCACAGGTTGCGCAGGCAGACACGCCAAAACCCTTGAACTTCTCTTCCGAGGGCAACCCGAGCCACTTGGCGCGCGCGCCGGTGGCCAGAATGACGGCGTCGGCCGTATAGATCGTGCCGCTGTCGCCTTTCGCGGTGAAGGGGCGCTGGTTCAGGTCGAGATCGCTGATGATGTCGCCGATCACCTCGCAACCCATCGCCTTGGCGTGCGCCTCCATCCGGACCATCAGGTCGGGGCCCTGTACCTCGGTATCGCCGGGCCAGTTCTCGACCTCCGTGGTGGTGGTCAACTGGCCGCCTGGTTCGATGCCCTGAACCAGAATGGGCTCCAGCATCGCGCGGCTGGCATAGACGGCGGCGGTATAGCCCGCCGGCCCGGATCCGATGATAAGAACCTTGGTGTGACGTGTGTCGGCCATGGGAACCCCGTATTGATGGATGGCAGGAGCGCCATCTTCGGAGGATGCATATAGCGACGCGCCACCCCGGCTTAAACCCCTTATCTGCAAAGCTGCCTTGCAGCTGGCACCAGGGCTTGAGCCTGCCCCGGCTGTTGTTGCGATTAACAAAATTGCGCCGCGGCGAAATATTATTGCTCATCTTAATGTGGCTGATATAACAACCGCAAAAATGGGCGGAGAATTTTATGGTCGCGACCCGACTCGATCCGATCGACAGAAAGATACTGGCCGAACTGCAGGCAGATGGCCGAATGACAAATGTGGAACTGGCCAAGCGTGTCGGCATCTCGGCCCCGCCCTGTCTGCGACGGGTGCGTTCGCTGGAAGAGGCGGGATATATTCACGGTTACCACGCGGATGTGAATGCCCGCGAGCTGGGGTTCGAAGTGCAGGTCTTTGCAATGGTTGGGTTGGAAAGCCAGGCCGAGGTTGAGTTGACGGCCTTTGAGGAAACCTGCCGCAACTGGCCGTTGGTCCGTGAGTGCCACATGCTCAACGGCGAGGTCGATTTCATTCTGAAATGCGTGGCGCCCGACCTGAGCAGTTTTCAGAGCTTCCTGACCGGCGAGTTGCTGTCCACACCCAATGTCGCCAGCGTTAAGACTTCTCTGGTTATTCGCGGCGCAAAAGACGAACCCGGCGTGCCTTTCGACGTGCTTGAGGATCGCCTGAACCGGACCGCTTGAGCGCGATCTGTTCGTCCGTGGTAATGGTCGAGGGCAGGCTGGCGCAGGTCACCATGCTGATCAGCCACCAAATCATCAATTTCATGCTGGACCTCAAACACCGATGGCGTCGTACTGCCCATCTCCGGCGCGCGGCAGTATCTGCGGCCCGAAATCGGTCAATTTCTCGACATGTGCGAAGAGGTTCAGATAAAGCGATCGCATGGCGTGGCTCATGATCCGCACCGCCTGGATGCCAGGGTGGTAGGTTTCGAACTGCAACCCGTCCACCTTGATGACTGAATGACGCTTCAGGCACAGGTGGAAGACTTCGACCGGGGTTGGAGGAGAGGTTTCAACCACGTTGTTGCCGTCCACGAATTCCTTGATCGGTGTCAGGATCTGATCCCCGGCGCACAGGCTTTGCAAATGTCCGGGTGTAGCCAGAAGCCGCGCCGCTGGCCCCACGATCACTCCGGACATGGGGCGTTGCATGCCAAAGCTGTCGGCCATGATCCGGGTCAGGCTTTGCACCCGGCCTTTCGGGTCGGGACGACCCGGAATCAGAGTTGTCGAGCCTTTCCAGAGCAGTTCCTGCGCCGAGCCGTCCTGCACGATCAGGCGGTCGCCGGGCAGCAGATCCTCAATGGCCATCGGCCCCATATCGGTTTCCACCAGTGAGCCACGTGAGAAAGCGCAGAACGCTTCTTCAAACAGTGGCAGCGCTGGTGCGATATGGCGCGTTTGGGCAATGTCATTCTTGCCGATCAGGGCGCTTACTTCGTAGCGCCGCAATTGTGGTTTGGACCGGCTTTGCAGCTTGGCCGGATCCTCTAGCAGTTTGCCGGTTTCGACAGCATTCCGCGCCGCTCGAGCTAGCGAGTGGGGGATAGTCATACCTATTCAACCCTCTTCATACATGTCAGCTCTGTGTCGGCCCCAGTCGATGACGTCAGAGTGACTCGGTTCTAATTGTTTTTGCCCCCAAAAACTGCCGTCTGGCCGCGCCGCTCCCAAGCCTCGTTCCCCAATCTGCGCCCATCCAGCAAACGATCCCCTTGACCCCCAACGGAACCGCCTCGATGCGAAAGGATGAAATCCTTCCGGTCTTCTTTGCTGCCCAAACCCGCCTCGCCGTTAAGCGAGGCGGGCTCTTGTCCCCGGCCGGTCAGGGGCAGCGTCCGGCACCGGGTTCTCTGGGTAAGCTGCGTGAACTCACCCGCATTCCGTTACGCTCAGCACCTCTTGCGCGTCTCAAACCCGCTTTCACCGCGGCGCGCGATCATTTGGGCGCGGCGTGCGCCGCGAGCCCAAGGCATCTGAACTTTTCGGGCAGACACAGCAGAAATCGTCAAAGCGATATTACGTCCCTTGGGTTTCATCCTTGTCTCTCCCGATTTCGTTGGTGGTACCGGTCTGGCGCCACCTGTTCGATAGGATCAATTTGGCAGTTGTTTGGGGCGGCGATTGGGCTGATCCGGGGAAAATAAGGGACCGATCCGCGCATCGCTGAGTTCAGGGCCAGATAGCTGACTTGCCCGGTTCAGCATTGAAATTGCGCGATAAAAAACCGTTCCGGGTCACTTCGATGGGCGGGGAGAGGTCCAGCTTCGGCCACATTTGTGACACGCCAGGGGCCGCTTGCGAATGCGATCAGAGGCGGATGGCAGAGATCAGCCGGCCGTAATCGGCCTCTTTGGAATGGGTGCTGCGGCGATAAGAATAGAATCGCCCGGCATCCGAATAGGTGCAGTGCCGCGTCCATGCCGCATCGCCTACACCTGCGCGGCGCAAGCGGTGCAGGCCAAACGCGGGCAGGTCGAATTGCATACGGTCGCCCTGACCATTGGCAAAGAACCGCGCGTTTTCAGGATCGTCCTGCATGAAGTCGTCGAACAGGTCTGGACCCACCTCATAGGCGCGCTGAGAGATCGAGGGGCCAATCACAGCGACTGTGCGGGACCGCTCTGCGCCAAGCCGCTCCATGGCGTCCAGTGTTGCCTCCAGCACGCCAGATAGTGCGCCGCGCCATCCAGCATGTGCCGCACCGATCACGCCTGCCTTAGCGTCGGCGAAAAGGACCGGCTGGCAATCGGCGGTGAGGATCGACAGGGCAAGGCCCGGTGTCGCAGTTACAATGGCATCAGCTCTGGGCCGTTCGGGCAGAGGTGCGTCAACGAATACCACATCCGGCGAATGCACCTGATGCACGCCGACCAGATGCGTATCCGCCACATTCAGGGCTTGCGCCACGCGCTGGCGGTTGATTGCCACCGCTTCGCGCTGGTCCGACGACCCTATGCCGCAATTCAGTCCCGAAAATACACCGGATGAGGCACCACCCCGGCGGGTGAAGAACCCATGGCGAACAGGGGACAATTCGTCGGAGGTCAGAATTTCCAGTGTCATGCTTCCAGCCCGGGTGGAGGGTTCGCGACAGCCGGGTAGAGGCCCAGCACCTTGAACAGGTTTCCCATTTCCTCGGGATGCGTCAACCGGCGATGCGCCGAGAGCAGCGAGTCGAGTTGCGATCCGCTCAAACCGGTGGCTAGAGCCTGGGCGCGGTCGGCGATCCCGAGCCGTTCCAGAAAAACGCCTTGCGGGGTCAGGCGTGTATGGGCGCAACCGGCCTGACTGGCTGATTGAGCCAGCGCCTCGAAATCCACATGTGCAGTCAGGTCGGCCTGCCCAGGGGCATCCAGTGGATCGGCTTTCTCATGGTTGTGAACCGCCTGCAGCGTATCGCCCAGCGAGTGCCAGTCGCCGTAATCGACCAGCAGCGCCGCGCCGCCATGCGCCGCGATTCGCCCGGCGATGCCCGCGACGACCGGCGAGGCAGGATCGCAAAGCTCCACCAGATCGCCTTGTCGGGTGTCTTCAAGACGATGCGCCAGCCCGGGCTGAGGGGCCTCGGCCCCCAATCCAAAAGCCAGTGTCTGATCCTGCACGCCGATCAGGCGTTCGCGCCATCCGGACGCCGCGCGGACGAATTGTCGGATCGGCAGCGCGTCAAAGAACTCATTGGCAATCAGAAAGAGCGGCGCGTCGGGTAGGGCGTCGACCTGGTCCACCCAACGCGCGCCTGCCGATGCCAGATTGCTGGCCTGAATTTGGCGCAAGGTCAGCGAGGCCTCAACCAGAACGATCTGCGCTGCGGCATGAAACCCTGGAACCCGCTGGGTGGCGCGAAGCAGATCAGCCATCAAGGTACCGCGTCCGGGGCCAAGCTCTGCCAGGGCGAACGGGTTGGGCTGACCCTGATCCATCCATGCCTGCGCAAGAGACAGGCCCAACAACTCGCCGAACATCTGGCTGATTTCTGGTGCGGTGACGAAATCGCCCTTGGCACCGAATGGATCGCGGGTGGCGTAATAGCCGAATTCGGGGTGCAACAGGCAGTCCGACATATAGTCAGCCACGGTCAGCGGCCCGGTCTGACTGATCCTTTCGAACAGCAGCGCGCGCAGGTTCATGCCGGCGCGGCGCAAGAGGCGCGGCGCGCCCTCAGAATGAACCACAGCCCCAGCGCGATCATCGGCAGCGACAGGATTTGCCCCATGGTCAATCCATAGCCGCCCACATGCCAGGCCAGCCCCAGTGGATTGCCGGGCGAGACGAACTGCGCGTCGGGTTGGCGCATGAACTCAACGGCAAACCGGGCAAGACCATACCCGGCAAAGAACGTCCCCATGATCTGGCCGGATCGTTTGAGCGCCCCGCGCCGATAAACCAGCCAGAGCAGAAGCGCCCCCAGAACCAGACCCTCAAGCGCGGCTTCATAAAGCTGCGAGGGGTGCCGGGCGCACAGCCCCTCAATACCCGGGCATGTCTGCGCCGAGGCGCCCGGAAAAATCACGGCCCATGGCAACTCTGATGGGCGCCCCCAAAGCTCGGCATTGATGAAGTTTGCCAACCGGCCCAGCAAAAGCCCGGGCGGCACCGTATGAGCGATCAAGTCGCCAAGGGTCAGAACTGGAATGCCCCTCCGCGCCGCAAATAGCCAGGATGCGGTGACGACCCCCAACATCCCACCGTGGAACGACATGCCGCCCTGCCAGACCATCAGAATCTCGATCGGGTGGGCCAAATAGTAGGCGGGTTCATAGAACAGGACAAAACCCAAACGCCCGCCCAGGATGACACCCAGAATGATCCATGTGATCAGGTCGTCCAGCTGCACGCGATCCAGTGGTGCGTTGTCACCCGGCCAGAGCGTCGGGCGCGCGATGGCCATCCGCGCCAGCTGCCAGGCGATCAGGATGCCGACAATATAAGCCAGCGCATACCAGCGCAGCGCAAAGTCGATGCCAAGGAGCGAGATCGTGAAAATCTCGGGCGAGAAATCCGGGAAGGTAAGAACAGCCTGCATGGCGCTTCAATGCTCACGAGGAACCGGGCAAGTCAACCTTGAGACACGGCGCAATCTTGCCCATATAGAGGGCAACCGAGAAACCGGAGAAATAATATGCAAAGCCGCAACAAAGTACTCGACGATATTTCGCAACTGATGACCAACGCGATGGGTGTGGCGCAAGGTGCGAAGGAGGAGGCCGAAACCGCGATGAAGTCGATGATCGACCGCTGGCTGGCCGACCGAGACTTCGTCACGCGCGAGGAATTCGATGCCGTGCGTGCCATGGCACAGAAGGCCCGCGAAGAGAACGAAGCGCTGGCCGCTCGGATTGCCGCATTGGAAGAAAAACAGGGCGATTGACGTAATATCGCAGGCAGAGCACGTCAGAGGCGCGCGATGTATCATGCATCGCCGCGCCTTTTTTGCAAGCAAATCCAGATCAACACCCCAATATTTCGGGTGAAGTTGCAAACGTTCCACAACTTATTGCTGTTATCCCCAAAATTAGGGGTTGCCACATTGGCTGCGACGCAGCACCATATCTTGTACAAGCTGCGGGAAACGCCCCGGTTTGTAGAGCAGGCAACTAGCGCTGGGGCGCTGCCAGCCCCAACCCGCTAGAGATCAGTGAGGTGGCACATCATGGCCCTTTCCGAGCAGTATCTGGAAGAAGACATTCACCCCATCGACATCGTCGAACATATCGCCGAACACCATGATTGGGATTTTGATCGTATCGGGGACGATCAGATTGCCATGGCGGTTGAGGGGCAATGGCGCACCTACTCCATCACGCTTGCCTGGTCCGGCTATGACGAGACACTGCGCATGGTATGTACGTTCGAAATGGAGCCGCCAGAGGACAAGGTCCCGCAGCTCTATGAGTTGATCAATGCGATGAATGACCAGTGCTGGGCGGGGGCATTCACCTATTGGGGTGGTCAGAAACTGATGGTTTACCGCTACGGTCTGGTTCTGTCGGGCGGTCAGGTGGCCAGCCCGGAACAGATCGATACGATGATCAATGCCGCCGTGCTGAGCGCCGAGCGGTATTACCCCGCCATCCAACTGATGGTCTACGGTGATCGCAGTCCGGCGGATGCGATGCAGGTGGCCATTGCAGAGGCCTACGGTCGCGCATAAACCTTGGCCCCGAACGTATCGTCGGGAGGGGCCTCATGGACATGTCACGGATCGCGGCGCAGGGACTGGTTCTACTGGGTTGTGGAAAGATGGGATCGGCGATGCTGGCGGGCTGGCTCTCGGAAGGGCTGCCGCCTTCATCGGTCTGGGTGATCGAGCCATTCCCGTCAGACTGGCTGCGTGCGCAGGGTGTGCATCTGAACGAGACGCTGCCGGGTGAGCCCGCGATCGTTCTGGTGGCGGTCAAGCCGCAGATGATGGTTGACGCTTTGCCAGGATTGCAGATCTTGGGCGGTGGCAAGACGCTGTTCATTTCCGTCGCGGCCGGGACGCCGATTGCCACCTACGAAGAGATCTTGGGTGATGCCACTCCGATCATCCGCGCGATGCCCAACACACCCGCCGCCATTGGGCGTGGCATCACTGCGCTGATCGGCAATACCCACGCCTCCGAAGAAGATCTCGATATGGCCGACGGGCTGCTGGCCGCCGTGGGCCAGACCGTGCGGCTTGAGGACGAAGGTCAGATGGACGCAGTAACCGGGGTCAGCGGATCCGGTCCGGCCTATGTGTTCCACCTGATCGAGACGCTAGCTGCGGCTGGCGAGGCACAGGGCCTGCCGCCAGAACTGGCACTGCAACTGGCACGCGCGACCGTGGCGGGTGCCGGGGTGCTGGCGGAAAGCGCCGAGGAAAGCCCAAGTCAGCTCCGGGTCAATGTGACCAGTCCGAATGGCACCACGCAAGCCGCACTTGAGGTTCTTATGCACGAGCAGCAAGGCTTTCCCGATTTGCTGAACCGGGCGGTTGCCGCCGCGACCGAACGCTCAAAGGAGTTGTCCCGTGGCTGAGATTTCGTTCGATGACTTCCTGAAAGTGGATATCCGCGTTGGCGAGGTGATCCGCGCCGAGCCGTATCCCGAGGCGCGCAAGCCAGCGATCAAGCTATGGATAGATTTTGGTGACGAGATCGGCGTGCGCAAAAGCTCGGCCCAAATCACCGCGCATTACACGCCCGAGGCTTTGATTGGTAAACAGGTGATGGCGGTGGTGAATTTTCCGCCGCGCCAGATTGGCAAATTCATGTCCGAGGTGCTGGTGCTGGGCCTTCCTGATGATGAGAAAGAGATCGTTCTGATCGGCCCTGACGGGACTGTGCCCAAGGGCGGGAGGATGCACTGATGCGCGTCTGGATCACACGCCCCATGACCGATGCCGTAAATGCGCGGGCCAAAGAAACGCTCGATGCTGAGTTTCGGGACAAAACCACACCACTCGACCGGGATGAACTGCACCGGGCGTTGACTGATTTTGACATTGTGGTGCCGACATTGGGCGACGGGTTCAGCGCCGAGGTAATCGGGGCGGTACCGCAGCCCCGTTGTCGTCTGCTGGCCAATTTCGGGGTCGGCTATAACCATATCGACGTGGCGGCGGCGCAGGCGGCGGGGATCGCTGTCACCAACACGCCCGGCGCGGTCACCGATGCAACTGCCGATATCGCAATGACGCTCATCCTGATGACAGCGCGACGTGCGGGGGAGGGAGAGCGGCTGGTGCGTGCGGGCAAGTGGCAGGGCTGGCACCCGACCCAGATGCTGGGCCATCACGTCACTGGCAAGCATTTGGGCGTTGTTGGCATGGGCCGGATCGGGCAAGCGATCGCGCGGCGCTGTCATTTCGGATTCGGGATGGAGGTGTCTTATCTGGCGCGTAGCCCAAAAGATCTGAACTTTCCGGCCACCCAGGCCAGCGATCTGGCAAACCTTGCGGCCTCGGTTGATGTTCTGGTGGTCGCCGTGCCCGGAGGGGCGGAGACCACCCATTTGATCGACGCAGACGTGCTTGCTGCGATGAAACCCTCAGCCCTGCTGATCAATATTGCCCGCGGCGAAGTGGTGGACGAGGCCGCGCTGATTGCCGCATTGCAAGCTGGAGAGATCGCTGGCGCAGGGCTCGATGTCTACGAATTTGAACCGACGGTTCCGCAGGCGCTGATCGGGATGGAGAACGTAACCTTGCTGCCGCATCTGGGGACGGCCACAGAAGAGGTGCGCACCGCAATGGGCCATATGGCGCTGGACAATGTGGCAGCCTGTATTGCCGGACGGGATCTGCCAAATCCCGTCTGAACCGTGTTTTTTTGTCAGGATGCAGATGTGACCTCAAGATCGCCCATCGCCTCGCGCCAGTGCTTGCGGCAAAGCGATACATAGGTCTCGTTGCCGCCAATCTGCACCTGCGCGCCTTCGGTGATCGCATTTCCTTGGTCATCCTGCCGGATCACCATGGTGGCCTTGCTGCCGCATTTGCAGATTGTGCGCACCTCGCGCATTTCATCTGCCAGCGCCAGCAGGGTGGCGGAACCAGGGAACAGCTTACCCTGGAAGTCCACCCGCAACCCATAAGCCAAAACGGGCACGACGAGATCGTCTACCGCGCGAGCCAGTTGCCAGACCTGATCGGGGGTCAGGAACTGTGCCTCATCCACAAAAACGCAGGCAATCCGGCCCCGTTCCATTTGCTGACCGATCATCGCAAAAACGTCATCGCTGGTGGTGAAGATGTCGGCATCGGCGCTGATGCCGATCCTCGAAGCGATCCGACCCTGTCCGGCGCGCCCGTCTATTGCTGCGGTCATCAGGTAGGTCTGCATGCCGCGTTCGCGGTAATTGTGGGACGCCTGAAGCAAAACGGTCGACTTGCCGGCGTTCATCGTCGAGTAGTTGAAATAGAGCTTGGCCATGTCCCCGGTCTAGATCGGGACGAGGGTCGGGGCAAGCAGCGGTTCCTTTGAGAAAACGACTGCCTCGCGTATTCCGATCACGTTAGCGACACAAGCCTCGTAGCAGGCCGTATCGGATGACGCAGTCTACAATACCCAGTGCGCGCTCCGACACTGAAATAGGTCCGGTGGGCAGATAAATTGCCCACCGAATCCCACTAGTCAACCGACGCCGAGCGACGCCCCCACACTCGTGAAAACCCCAGAAAACCTGAGGGATAGCCAATTTGTGACATTTGTTTTAAGAGTCAGGAATGGGAAATATCCCGGGCCTTTCCCCGTTCCATGACTGTTGGGGAGGCGACAGTTGAGAAAGGGTAGCAATGGCCGAGATCGGGTCCTATCTGAAAAAGCACACCGAGGCGCTGGTCAAGGACGTGGGCATCGAGGCGGCCTGCGAACTGACCGGGAAATCCAAGGCGACCTTGGGGCGGTACTATTCCGACAATTCCGAGCATCTTGACCGCTTCATGCCGGTCGATGCCGTAGCCCGGCTTGAGCAGGCGGCCAGCTATCCACACGTGACCTCGGCGCTGGCCGAGTTGAAGAACATTACGCTATCGCATGGCAGCAACGAGGCGGGCAGTGAACGTCAGGGTGGCGTCAACGCCGATGTCATTGCGCTGAGCCAGCGGTTTGCGATGTTGATGACAGAGTATCAGGCTGCAATCGAAGATGGCATCATCACCGTTAACGAGGCCAAGCGCCTGCTTAGGGAAACCGTGGCGCTGCAGCAGGTTCTCCTTGATATGAAGCTGCACCTGCAAGAGGAAGGCACCTGAACCGGCGGAATTGCACGATCTGCCGGGAGTCTTTGCATCATAGGGATTGATTACCACCGAAGAGGCCGCACGCGTTTTGTATGCCCTGGCTGCAGCTTCTCTTTTAGACGTGGGATCCGGATAATCAGGTCAATCAGCCGTGCCGCCGGACAATCACCGATCCCACTGAATAGCCCGCTCCGAAGGAGCAGATCAGCCCCAGATCGCCCTCGGCCAGATCATCGGAGTATTTTGAGAAGGCTATGACCGAGCCTGCTGACGAGGTATTTGCATAGTCTTGCAGGATGTTGGGCTGCTCTTCCGGCGCAGGTTCGCGGCCCAGGACCTTCTTACCGATGAAGTCATTCATCGTCTTATTGGCCTGATGCAGCCATAGTCGTTTCAAATCGGCGCTGCCAACGCCTTCATCGGTCATATGATCGGCGATGTGCTTGCTGACCATGGGCAGCACTTCCTTGAACACCTTGCGGCCGTTCTGCATGAATTGCATGTCGCGGCGGTCTTTCATGCCGTCGGGGCGTGACCTGCGCAGGAAGCCATTATTGTTTCGAATGTTGTTCGAGAACTTTGTGGCACAGCGGGTCGAGAGCACTTCGAAATGCGCCCCCTTGGCGTCCTCGGCGCGTTCCAGCAACACCGCCGTGGCGACATCTCCGAAAATGAAATGACAATCGCGGTCTCGCCATTCCAGATGCGCCGAACAGATTTCGGGGTTCACCACTAGCGCCGAGCGGATGCTACCTGACCGAATCATGTCCGCAGCGGCCTGAATGCCGAAAGTGGCCGAGGAACAGGCCACATTCATGTCAAAGGCGAATCCGTCGATACCAAGCGCATTCTGAATCTCGATGGCGACGGCAGGGTAGGCGCGCTCAAGGTTCGAGGCAGCGCAAATCACCGCGTCGATATCGCCCGCGTCACGTCCCGACTGTGCCAGCGCCTTTTGGGCGGCGTTCAGCGCCATTTCGGTCATCAGACCGGGTTCGTCGTCGCTGCGCTGGCGCAACTGCGGGTGCATCACTTCGGGGTCCAAAACACCGGTCTTGTCCATCACATAGCGGTTCTTGATGCCGCTGGCTTTCACGATGAATTCTTCGGACGAATGCTGCATCGGCTCGGTGGAACCGGCCGCAATCTCTTCTGCGTGCTCAGCGTTCCACTTGTCAGCATAGGCGTTAAACGCCGCGACCAGTTCGGCATTGGTGACCACATTGGTAGGCGTGAATACACCGGTGCCTGTGATGGCGGGCGTGTGCATAGCGTGCTCCTGCGACATGACGATTCGCTAAAGATGCTGCTCGCGGCTGTTGGGTTCAAGGGGCGTTGCGCCGCGTCATCTTGACCAAATTGAGCATTTGTCTCTGCACAGGTGCGGAGAACGGCCCTAGGCTGACCGGACAGCCACCTATCAGCACAAAGGGATTGCGACCACCATGACGGCTTCACCCAATGATGACGACCGCTCAAGCTCGGACTCTGCCGAGGTCGGGTTGCTTGCCGGGCAGAACATGCCCTGTTTCGACTCGTTGTTGCGGCGCTCGCGGCCCCATGACCCCATCCGCACCGCCATTGTTCATCCCTGTGACGACCATTCCATTGAGGGCGCGCTGCGGGCGCGCTCCGAAACCCTGATCGAGCCGGTATTGGTCGGGCCGCGCGGTCGGATCGAGGCCGCCGCCGCCGATGCAGGCGTTGATCTGGAGGGCATCGAGATCGAGGATGTCCCCCATAGCCACGCCGCCGCCGAGCGGTCGGTCGAACTGGCCCGCGAGGGCAGGGTAGAGGCGCTGATGAAGGGGGCGCTCCACACCGATGAGATCATGGGTGCGGCGGTCGCCGCCAAGACCGGTCTGCGCACCGAACGGCGGATGAGCCACGCCTTTGTGCTGGACGTCTCGCGCTATCCCCGCCCGCTGCTGGTGACGGATGCGGCGATCAATATATTTCCCGATCTAGAAACCAAGGCGGATATCGTCCGCAATTCGATCGGTCTGGCGCGCTCGCTTGGTATTGATGTGCCCAAGGTCGCGATCCTGTCGGCGGTCGAGACGGTCACCGAAAAAATCCCCTCGACCGTCGAGGCGGCGGCGCTCTGCAAGATGGCGGATCGTGGCCAAATCAAGGGTGGGGAACTGGATGGCCCGCTGGCCTTTGACAACGCAGTGTCGCCCGAGGCGGTTGAGGCCAAGGGCATCGTGTCTACCGTTGCCGGTCAGGCCGACATTCTGCTCGCGCCTGATCTTGAGGCGGGCAACATGATCGCCAAGCAGCTGATTTATTTGGCGGGCGCGGGGTGCGCCGGACTGGTTCTGGGCGCACGCGTGCCAATCATGCTGACCAGCCGGGCCGATGGTGTCATCGCGCGGGTGATGTCGGCAGCGCTGGCCCAGCTCTATGTGCGCAATCGTCATGGCGCGGCGCCGGGCACGCTAGCCAAGCCGGTGGTTGAGGACTGATGCGGGTGGGCGACCGACACCCCAAATACCCGCTTGACCTCAACCCAACTTGAGGGGCTAGCAAGGTCATAGTCCAGCGGAGAAGACGATGACCGAGCTGTCTGAAATGCCTGATGCCCCTGCCTCGGACGGCGTGTCCTGGCGTGAGGTGCTCACCAGTCCCCATGCCTCGGCGCTGGCTTTGATCTGCCTTTCGGTGTGGCTACATGCGGCTGACAGCCTGATGGTGGCGACCATGCTGCCGTCGATTGTCGGAGAGGTCGGCGGCGCGGCGTTGGTCGGTTGGTCGGTCTCGCTATATGAGATCGGTTCGATAGTCGCGGGCACGGCCAGCGCGCTATTGACCATGCGCTACGGGCTGCGGCGTCCAATGATCTGCGCCGCATCGCTCTTTGGGTTGGGCTGCGTGGTCAGCGCGCTCAGCCCATCCATGCCGATGGTGCTGACAGGGCGGTTGTTGCAGGGTCTGGGCGGTGGCGGTTTGGTGGCGCTGGGCTTTGTCGCTGCTGGCGTGATCTTTCCCCGCCGTTACGTGGCGCGGGTCATGGCCGCCATATCGACTCTCTGGGGCGTTTCGGCTTTTATCGGACCAGTGGTGGCGGCATTCTTCGTTGAATATGCCAACTGGCGCTGGGGCTTTGCGTTTTTCGGCTTTCAGGCCTTTGCGCTGGCGATCTGGATCATGCTGCGGCCCGAACCAGACGCCGCCCGGTCCAAAGACGAACCGGGCCGGTTCCCCCTCAAACGGCTGATGTTGCTGTCTTTCGGCATTATCCTCGTGGCGTCGGCTGGGGTCGAAATCGGTTTGCTGCGCACGCCTGCGCTGCTGTTCGCAGGGCTGATCTGCCTTGCCGCGTTCCTGTCGCTGGACGGTCGCGCCGAAGGGACAAGGCTGCTGCCGCTTGCCCCGTTCGACCCGCGCCACCCGACCGGCGCAGCGCTGTTGATGATCTTGTGCCTGTCGATGGCCACAATTGCGATCACCGCCTTCGGACCGCTGCTGATCACCGCGATCCACGATGCCTCTCCCCTTGCAGTGGGCTATATCATCGTCTGTTCCTCGGTTGGCTGGACCCTCACGGCTATTTTGGTCAGCGGCTCGCCCGAGCGTTACGATCGCATGTTTATCGCGCTGGGCATGATCCTTGTCTGCCTGAGTATTCCAGGTTTCCTCTACGCCGTGCCGCGCGGGCCGCTCTGGCTGATCGCGGTGATGGCGGCGCTGGAGGGCGGTGGGTTCGGCATGGCCTGGACCTTCATCCTGCGCCGTTGCACAGCGCTGACCCCGCCTGACGAGATACAGCGCGTCTCGGGCGCGATCCCCACCGTGCAGCGCGCGGGTTACGCGCTGGGCGCGGTCTGCATCGGCATGGTGGCAAACGCGACCGGATTTCTCGACCTGGAGCGGGAGGGGGCCGCTGGGGTCGTCTCCAATTGGGTTTTCATCGCCTGTATGCCCTTTGCAGCGGTCGGGCTGATGGCAATGGTGATGTTCATCCGGGAACACCGAGCTGCGCAGGCAGACTGCGCGCGCCGGGATGCGGCATGAGCGCGATCACACTTGCAGCGATTTGACCTCGACATCCCCATCCGCCTGCGCGCGGATCGCCAGGGCTGCGGCGTGGGACGCAGCAGCGGTGGTGAAGTAGGGGATCTTGTCATAAAGCGCGATGGAGCGGATGGATTTGGAATCCTCCACCGCCTGCGCGCCCTCGGTCGAGTTCATCACCAGTTGCACCCCCCCGTTTTTCATTAGGTCGGTGACATCCGGGCGGCCCTCATAGACCTTGTTGACCACTCCACAGGGTACGCCATGCCCTTCCAGCCAGCTTTGTGTCCCGCGCGTGGCGACCAGCGCGAAGCCTTGCGTGACCAGTACATTGGCGGCTTCCAGCATATCGGGGCCTTTGTCGGCGTCCTTGATCGAGATGAAGGCGCAGCCAGAGGAGGGCAGGACCATGCCCGCGCCCATCTGCGCCTTGAGGAAGGCACGGGGGAAATCCCTGTCCCAGCCCATGACCTCGCCGGTTGAGCGCATCTCTGGCCCAAGTATCGTGTCTACGCCGGGAAAGCGGGCGAAGGGCAGGACTGCCTCTTTCACCGAGAACCACGGCATGTTCGGATCGGCGAGCGTCATCTGATCGGCGATTTTGGTGTCGTCCACGGTCTTGTAGGGCGGGCGCATCGGGAAGTTGCTGAGCGGCTCACCCGCCATCACCCGTGCGGCAATCGAGGCGATAGCGCTGTCGGTGGCCTTGGCAACAAAAGGCACGGTGCGCGAGGCGCGGGGGTTCACCTCGATCAGGTAAATCTCGTTGTCTTTGATCGCGAATTGCACATTCATCAGGCCAACCACGTTCAGCGCCTTGGCGAGCTTGTGGGCCTGATCCTTGATCTGGTCGATGATCTCATCCGAAAGCGAATAGGGCGGCAGCGAACAGGCCGAGTCGCCCGAATGCACGCCCGCCTCTTCGATATGCTGCATGATGCCGGCCACATGCACATCCGTGCCATCGCAAAGCGCGTCCACATCCAGTTCGACCGCGCCGGCGAGATAGCTGTCGAGCAGCACGGGGCTGTCACCCGACACCACAACGGCCTCGCTGATATAGCGCTCAAGCTGCGCCATATCGCGCACGATTTCCATCGCGCGGCCACCCAGCACGTAGGAGGGACGGATCACGAGGGGAAAGCCGATATCCTCGGCAATCTCAAGCGCCTGCGCATCGGTCGAGGCGATGCCGTTCTTGGGTTGCTTGAGCCCCAGATCGTTCACCAGTGCCTGGAACCGCTCGCGGTCCTCGGCCAGGTCGATGGCGTCGGGCGTGGTTCCCAGGATCGGAATACCCTCGGCTTCCAACGCATTTGCCAGTTTCAGCGGGGTCTGGCCGCCGAACTGGACGATGACGCCGTGCAGGGTGCCGCTTTCCTGTTCCTTGGTCAGGATTTCCATGACGTGTTCAAAGGTCAGCGGTTCAAAATACAAACGGTCTGAGGTGTCATAGTCGGTCGAGACTGTCTCGGGGTTGCAATTGACCATGATGGTCTCATACCCCGCGTCGGTCAGCGCGAAACAGGCGTGGCAGCAGCAATAGTCGAACTCGATCCCTTGTCCGATCCGGTTCGGACCACCGCCAAGAATGACGACCTTCTTGCGGTCGGATGGCCGCGCCTCGCATTCAACCTCACCCATCATCGGGGCCTCGTAGGTCGAGTACATATAAGGCGTCTGCGCCTCGAACTCTGCGGCGCAGGTGTCGATGCGTTTGAACACGGCGTTGACACCAAGGTTACGGCGGGCCCGGCGAACATTGTCCTCGTCGCGCCCTGTCAGCGCTCCCAGACGCGCGTCGGTGAAACCCAGCATCTTGAGCGCGCGCAGGCCCGCTTCGGTCATCGGCAGCCCGTCGCGACGCACCTGCGTTTCGGCCTCGACGATCTCGCGGATGCGGTCAAGGAACCAGGGGTCGAACTTGGTGACGCCGAAAATCTCGTCATTGCTCAGACCATGCCTCATGGCTTGCGCGATGGTGCGCAGCCGGTCGGGCGTCTGCTGGCTGATCGCCTTGATCACCGCCGCCTTGTCATCGGCTTCGTCCCAAAGGCCCACGCTCAGGCCCGGAATGGCGATCTCGTCAAAACCGGTTAGGCCGGATTCCATCGACGCTAGTGCCTTTTGCATCGATTCGTGGATGGTGCGGCCGATGGACATGGCCTCTCCCACCGATTTCATTGCAGTGGTCAGGTAGGGTTCAGAGCCCGGAAATTTCTCGAACGCGAATTTCGGGATTTTTGTCACGACATAGTCGATGGTTGGCTCGAACGAGGCCGGGGTGACCTTGGTGATGTCGTTGTCGAGCTCATCCAGCGTGTAGCCCACCGCCAATTTGGCGGCGATCTTGGCAATCGGGAAACCCGTGGCCTTCGACGCCAGCGCCGACGAACGCGACACGCGCGGGTTCATCTCGATCACGACCATGCGGCCATCATCGGGGTTGATCGCCCATTGCACGTTCGACCCGCCAGTCTCGACCCCGATCTCGCGCAGAACTGCGATCGAGCCGTTGCGCATGATCTGGTATTCCTTGTCGGTCAGCGTCAGGGCCGGGGCCACGGTGATCGAGTCGCCGGTATGCACCCCCATCGGGTCCACATTTTCGATGGAACAGACGATGATGGCGTTGTCGGCAGTGTCGCGCACCACCTCCATCTCGTATTCCTTCCAGCCCAGCAGGCTTTCATCGACAAGGATCTGATTGACCGGCGAGGCATCCATGCCCGAGCGGCAGAAATGGATATAGTCATCGCGGTTATAGGCGACACCGCCGCCCGTGCCGCCCAGCGTGAAGGCAGGGCGGATGATGGCGGGCAGACCGATCTCTTCCAACTCGTCCAGCGCCATCTGCACACCGGCATCCAGATCGGTGCCGCCATCGTCTTTCTTGGGGGCGGTGATGATGGTCGCTTTGGGGTTTTCCAGCCCCAGCCGGTCCATGGCTTCGCGGAACAGCTTGCGATCCTCGGCCATTTCGATGGCGTCGCGCTTGGCGCCGATCATCTCGACGCCGAATTTCTCAAGCACGCCCATTTCTTCCAGCGCCAGCGAAGTGTTCAACCCGGTCTGTCCGCCCATCGTGGGCAGCAGCGCGTCGGGGCGTTCCTTTTCGATGATCTTGGCAACTACCTCGGGCGTGATCGGCTCGATATAGGTGGCGTCCGCCAGACCCGGATCGGTCATGATCGTCGCGGGGTTCGAGTTGACCAGAATGACCCGGTAGCCTTCCTCGCGCAGCGCCTTGCAGGCCTGAGCGCCGGAGTAGTCGAACTCACAAGCTTGCCCGATGACGATGGGACCCGCCCCGATGATCATGATCGACTGGATGTCGGTTCTCTTCGGCATGGGCCAATCCTCTGTGATGTCGCGAGTCACCAGGCGCACCCCTGCGCCCAAATTGTCCTGCGTTATAGGGAGCGCGCGAAAAGGTGCAAGGGGTAACGGAAACCGATGCAAAGATGCCGCTACCCCCTTCCAGTTTTTGGTGGTTGCTCTATATCCGAAGCCCTCTGAGACGGGGTTGGATGTGGACATACGCTTTGATCAGGGCCCGGCCGGTCCGGGCACGGCGTTTACCTCTGCCATTGAGGTGATCCGCGCGGATGCGGCGGAGGACGTTCCAGCGGCGCTGGCCCGCGTTGACACCGCACGCGCGTCGGGCAAGTGGCTGGCGGGCTATGCCAGCTATGAGTTGGGCTATGTGCTGGAACCCCGGCTTGCCCCCCTCTTGCCCGACGGCCGACGGCTGCCGCTCTTGTGTTTCGGGGTTTACGACGCGCCCGAGGTGCAGGATGCCCAGATGCCGTCAGGTGGGTTGTCGACACCAAAGCCCCGCTGGTACGAAGCCCGTTATCTGCGTGCGTTTGACCGCGTGCACGAAGCGATCGGGGCAGGGGACATTTATCAGGCCAATCTGACCTTCCCCATCGATCTTGAGATCGAGGGGGACACGGCCGCGCTCTATTCAGCGTTGTGCGGCGTGCAACCGGTCCTTCACGGTGCTCTGGTGCAGCAAGATGGGTTGCCTGACCTGCTTAGCCGCTCGCCCGAACTGTTCTTTCGCACGGACGAGGCGGGCGTGATCGAGACACGCCCGATGAAAGGCACTCAGCCACGCAGTGTCGATCCCGAAGAAGACGAGCGAAACCGTGTGTTTCTGGCTGGTGACGCCAAGAACCGTGCCGAGAATCTGATGATCGTCGATCTGCTGCGCAATGATATCAGCCGGGTTTCGGTACCCGGGACGGTGAAGGTGCCCGAGCTGTTTCACGTAGAAAGTTACGCCACCGTGCATCAGATGACCTCACTTGTGCGAGCGCAGTTGCAAGACGGCACGCAACTCTCGGACATTTTGCGCGCACTCTTTCCCTGCGGCTCGATCACCGGAGCGCCCAAGATCAAGGCGATGGAGATTCTGCGCGATCTAGAACCCTGGCCACGCGACATCTACTGCGGCACCATCGGCTGGGCCGCACCCGACGGTCGGTCGGAGTTCAACGTGGCGATCCGGACGCTGATGGTCGAGGATGGTGCGGTGACACTCAATGTGGGCGGCGGTGTGGTTTGGGACAGCACCAGCGCCTCGGAATATGAGGAGGCGCTATGGAAAGCCCGCTTCGCCACCCAACTGAGCCTGATTTCCGCCTGATCGAGACGCTGGGCTATTACCCCGAACGCGGCTTTGCGCGGGTGGAGTTGCATCTGGATCGCATGGCGCGTTCGGCACAGTCTTTGGACATGCCATTTGACGCGGACGCCGCGATGTCCTGCTTACGTGAAGCCGAGGGTGACACATCTTTGCGCTGCCGATTGGCGCTGGATGCAGGCGGCGCGTTCGAACTGACCACCGGTGTACTGACCCCGTCACCCGCGCTCTGGCGCGCAGCCATTGCAGATGCCCACCTGGAACCCGATGATCCATGGTTGCGACATAAGACAACACGCCGTGCCCTTTATGACGCGGCACGGGCGGCTTTGCCCGATGGGATTGACGAATGGCTGTTTCTGAATACGAAGGGGGAGTTCTGCGAAGGCACCATCACCAATCTTTTTGTGACAAAAGCGTCAGGCGAGGTCATCACGCCGCCGTTGTCCTGCGGACTTTTGCCGGGCATTCTGCGACAAGAGATGCTGGCACAGGGACGGGCACACGAGGGCATTGTCACACTTGACGATCTCCATGCGGCACGGCTCATATCCATGGGCAATTCATTGCGCGGGCTGATACGGGTGGAGCTGGTCAAGAGTGTTTGAGGATCTGTCGCTTTACAACACGCCCAGCGACCGGCGGCTGCGGCTGGAATTCGCTCTGTTCTACCTGGCCGCGCCGATCTGTATCGCCGTGTTTCTGCCTCCGACCATGATGTTTCAGGCGCTATTTGCCTTTACCGGGCTGGGGCTGGCGCTGCTGCATTTCACGCCGGATTTTCGATGGGCTGAGTTGCGCTATGGCTGGCGCGACTGGGCATGGCGCGAACTGGCCCTTTTTGCGATCCTGATGCTGGCGCTCTGTGTGGCGCTGATCTACCTGCTGCGGCCTGAGGCTGCGTTCTTTTTGCTGCGCCAGCGACCGGAATTGCTTGGCTTCATCTGGATCGGGTACCCGCTGGTTTCGGCCTTGCCGCAGGAATTGCTGTTTCGGCCCCTGTTCTTTCGCCGCTACGCTGCGATTCTGCCGCAGGGCCTGCGCGCGGACCTCCTGAACGCAGCCATCTTCTCCTTCGCGCATCTGATGTATTGGAGCTGGGTAGTTGCGCTGATGACCTTTGCCGGAGGGCTGCTCTTTTCGTGGGCCTACCGGCACAGAGGGTCGTTTGTCTATGCGGTGCTGCTGCACGCTGTTGCCGGAAACATCCTGTTTGCGGTGGGAATGGGTGTCTATTTCTATTCCGGAAACGTCGTGCGCCCGTTTTAGCCCTGTTCCGCCCCGTGCTCCCTTGACTTCCCGCGCCGGGCGGGGTGTATCGGCGCGACATTTTATGCGCCCGAAGGGATATCACCGATGCATGTCTATCGCAGCCATACCTGCAACGACCTGACCGCCGCCAATGTGGGCGAGACCGTCCGCCTGTCGGGCTGGGTGCACCGGGTGCGAGATCACGGCGGGCTGCTCTTCATCGACCTGCGCGACCATTATGGCGTGACACAGGTGATGGCCGATCCCGATAGCCCGGTCTTTGCCGAGATCGAAAAGGTCCGCTCGGAATGGTGCATCCGTATCGACGGCAATGTGAAGGCGCGCGACGAAAGCCTGATCAACCCCAAGATCGCCACCGGCGAGATCGAGGTTTTCATCCGCGATATCGAAGTGCTGGGCGACGCGGGCGAGTTGCCGCTGATGGTGTTCGGCGATCAGGAATATCCTGAGGAAACCCGCCTGCGCTATCGTTATCTGGACCTGCGCCGTGAAGCGATGCAGAGCAACATGACCCTGCGATCGGATGTGGTGGCTTCGATGCGCCGCCGCATGTGGGACAAGGGGTTCCGCGAATACCAGACGCCGATCATCACGGCGTCGAGCCCCGAAGGCGCACGCGACTTCCTCGTGCCGTCGCGTCTGCATCCGGGCAAGTTCTACGCCCTGCCGCAGGCTCCGCAGCAGTTCAAGCAGCTGATCATGGTCTCAGGATTTGACAAGTACTTCCAGATCGCGCCGTGTTTCCGTGATGAAGACCCACGCGCCGATCGCTCGCCCACCGATTTCTACCAGCTTGACCTGGAGATGAGCTTTGTCGAACAGCAGGACGTGTTCGATACGATCCAGCCGGTGCTGACCGGCATCTTCGAGGAGTTTGGCGGTGGCCGTAAGGTGGATCAGGACTGGCCGCAGATTTCCTATCGCGACGCAGCGCTTTGGTATGGCACCGACAAGCCCGACCTGCGCAACCCGATCAAGATGCAGGATTGTTCCGAGCATTTCCGCGGTTCGGGCTTCGCGATCTTCGCCAAGCTGCTGGAACAGGACGGCACCGAGATCCGCGCCATTCCCGCACCCACTGGCGGCTCCCGCAAATTCTGCGACCGGATGAACAAGTTTGCCCAGCAAGAGGGTCTGCCCGGAATGGGCTATATTTTCTGGCGCGATCAGGGTGAGGGGATGGAGGCCGCCGGACCGCTGGCCAAGAATATCGGGCCCGAGCGCACCGAAGCCATCCGCCAGCAACTGGGTCTGGACGTGGGCGATGCGGCCTTCTTCCTAGGCGGTAAGCCGAAAGCCTTTGAGAAGGTCGCGGGCAAGGCGCGTGATGTGATCGGCGCGGAGCTGAGCCTGACCGAGGCCGACCGTTTCGCCTTTGCCTGGATCGTCGATTTCCCGATCTACGAGCAGGACGAGGAAACCGGCAAGATCGACTTTGAGCACAACCCGTTCTCAATGCCCCAAGGCGGTATGGCGGCGCTGGAAGGTGATCCGCTCAAGGTGCTGGGTTATCAGTATGACCTGTCGTGCAATGGATACGAACTGGTTTCGGGCGCGATCCGGAACCACAAGCCAGAGATCATGTTCAAGGCCTTCGAGATTGCAGGTTATGGTAAGGATGAGGTCGAAAAGCGCTTTGGCGGTATGGTCAACGCCTTCCAATACGGCGCGCCGCCCCATGGTGGCTGCGCGGCAGGCATCGATCGGATCGTGATGCTGCTGGCGGATACGGCGAACATCCGCGAGGTCATCATGTTCCCGATGAACCAGCGTGCCGAGGATCTGATGATGGCGGCCCCCTCTGAACCCACCAGCGACCAGCTGATGGAACTGGGCCTGCGCGTCATTCCGCAGGAGTAAGAAAGACCACGCTGCGCAGCGATTGGGGTGTTGACTCGCCCCACCGCATCTCTATAAGCGCGGCTTCATTGGTGTTGGTGGCTCCCGTAAGGGGATGCCTGTCATGGGGAAACCCGAGAGGACAACGCCCTTCATAGTGGCCCAGTTGGGCCTCGAGCAAACGAAGGAGATCAGCCGTGACTAAACGCACGTCTGCCAAGCATAAAATTGATCGCCGCATGGGCGAGAACATTTGGGGTCGCCCCAAATCCCCCGTCAACCGCCGCGAATACGGCCCCGGCCAGCACGGTCAGCGCCGCAAGGGCAAGCTGAGCGATTTTGGTATTCAGCTGCGCGCCAAGCAAAAACTCAAGGGCTACTATGGCGACCTGACCGAAAAGCAGTTCCGCCGCATCTATGCTGATGCTGTGCGTGTGAGCGGCGATACCGGTGAAAACCTGATCGGCCTGCTGGAGCGCCGTCTGGACGCCGTCGTCTACCGCGCAAAATTCGTGCCAACCGTCTTTGCGGCCCGTCAGTTCGTGAACCACGGCCACGTGAAGGTGAACGGCAAGCGTGTCAACATCCCGTCCTACCGGGTTAAGGAAGGTGACGTGATCGAGGTCCGCGACAAGTCCAAGCAACTGGCCATCGTGCTGGAAGCCGCTGGTCTGGCCGAGCGTGACGTGCCCGACTACATCGACGTTGATCACTCGAAGATGACCGCCACTTTCGTGCGCGCTCCCGGTCTGGGCGATGTGCCCTATCCGGTCGTAATGGAACCGAACCTGGTCGTCGAATTCTACGCGAAGAACTGATCTTCGCCAGATCTTCGGAATTTGAAAGGGCCGCGCGAATTGCTCGGCCCTTTTTCTTTGGTGGTCTTAGAAGGCCTTAGAGTAGCGCAGCAGAATGGATTCGCTGCCGGGCTCGTAATTCTTGAAGTCGTTGTTGAACAGGTGGTCGATGGTCAGTGACAGTCGGCTGGTCTCGTTCAGACGCGTGCCAACGCCGATCGAGGTCCGGTAGAGGAAAGAGTCGGTTTCCTTGCGAGGAGGTGAATCACCGCCCTGGTTGAATCCACCCGCCGCAAAACTTCCCTCTAGGAAAAAGCGGCTGTTTCGAAAGCTCCACGCCGAATGCACGCCGATTCCGGCGAAAACATCGCGTTCGCTGTCCACCAGTAGCGTTGCCATGCCGGTCAAGTTGAACCTGGGCCGTTCAAAGAAGGGGTTTGAGTGAACTTCGACCAAGCCGGCGACAGCCGGATCGCCATCCCAATCGAACAGATCGTCGGCCCCCAGGCCTATCACCCATTCTGCGGCTGTCGCAGAGCGGAAGGCAAATGAAATTGCCACAATCCCCCAAGCGAGAAATCTCAACGAAGTGCTAATGTTCATGTGTGTTTGACCCTTCTCAACTTTGCTTTTTTGTTGATAAAGGAGTATGTGGCCGCGTACTTAGTCAATATGTGTGTGGTAATTGGGATCAGATGCATGTTTTCTGTAACCAAGCAGTCGCACAATGCTAGCTGAAACCACTGGAACCTTGTCTTCGGCTGCGCGTATGAATTGATCATTTTGTGTGCGCGCGCGAATTTCTGCTATGGTCTGGTGTAGAATTAGCCGGGCGTTTATGCGTGTCAGATCCTTATTCAGACCTTGCATTTCAGAGCCAGAGAACACAGGCTCTGATCGCAGACGCGATGGAAGCGCGCTGCCTTGACCCCGCACAGGTTGCGATCCGCCACGATTACCTGAGTGGGCTTTCCTTGGCCGGTGATGCGTTCGCCGTCGAATTCGGATCAGGCACCGGTCATGTTACCCGTGATCTCGTCACCGTTGCCGGGGCAGCGCGGGCGCTTGGGATCGAAACCTCGCCGGTGATGGTCGCGCGCGCGCAGGCGCATTTTGCGGATGATCCGCGTCTGAGCTTTGAAATCGGGGATGCCAAGCAGACGGGGTTGAAGGACGCCTCGGTTGATCTTGTTCTGATGCATACGCTGCTTTGCCATGCGCCCGGACCACAGGAGGTCGTGGCAGAGGCGTTCCGGGTTCTGAAACCCGGTGGTGTGCTGGCGATCTGCGACGGGGACTATGATACCGCTACCGCACAGATCGCGGATTACGACCCGCTGGATCAGATTATCCGCTTCATGATCAATCAGAACGTGACAAATCTGTGGATCATGCGGCAGATCACCGAGATACTGACGGGCGCGGGCTTTGTACTCGGTCGGCGGCAGGGGCATGGTTATGTCGCCGAAGGTGACGCCGCCTATTTCATGACCGTCATCAACCGTGGCGCGGACCGGATGGCCGAAACCGGCCTGCTGTTTCCCGAAACGGCAGAGGCGTTAATGGATGAGGCTCGCCGCCGCCTGGAGGCCGACAAATTCTTTGGCTACATGTCCTATGTCAGCCAGATTGCGACAAAGCCAGGCAGTGCGTGATCTGGCAGGGCCGGACTTTAGCGCAGGATCAAGCGGGGCGCCGGGCCGAGCGGGATCGGGCCAAGGGCGACGAACCCGTCGCGGAAATTCAATTGCACATCAAGGGAATTGCGGTTGCCACCCAGACCAGCCAGCATTCCCAGAACACGGCTGACCGGTTCAACCGCCTGTTCGGGGATCGCGCCCGCCGCCTGCGCCATGGCCAACATCTCGCGCCAGTTCTCGGCCTTGAGCGCGACCTCGCCCGTGGGAATGCCCTGCGCATCCACTTCCAGATCACCGGTCGCAAAAAGGCGTAGCGCGCCCCAGCGCATCTCGGCCAGCCGCAGATCGACAGTCACCGGTTGCGGTCTGCGTTCCTCCAGCGCGCTGCGGTCCCAGGGCTTATCGAAGCGCACCGCCATGTCGAGTTCCAGCGCATCGAAGCTGCGCGGCAGGGCGGTGTCCGATCGTAGCAGGCGGCGCAATGCGTCACCGGGGGCGAAACCTTCGGCGGTGACACCAAAGGCATAGGTCTCGGGCTGGCTCTCCTGCACCATGGAGAGCGAGAGGCTGTCGGCCTGAAGCGCGGTGCCATCGGCGGTGTCTATGGTCCATGGGCCTGCTGTCAGCGCCATGCGCTGCAATTCCAGGCGGATGCCGGGATGCAGATGCAGATCGGCGCTCATGTCCTGCGCGGTCACGATTGCTGTCTGATCGAAATAGGACAGCCGCTGCGGCGTGTCGGCAAAGCGCAGGTTTTGTTTTCCGGGCCAGATCGCGGGACTTTCCAACGCGATCATGTCAGCTTGCCATGCCGCGCCGGTGTGCGGGTCGGCCAGTGCCGGACTGGTCAGGGTGGTTCGGTGCCGCAGCGGGTAGCCTGCGGTCGAGATTGCGGCATAGTCGGCCTGCCAACCGCGCGCCTCTTGTGCGGCAAACCATCCCGATACGCTGCTGCGCAGCCCGTAAGCGGCGGCAAACCAGTAGCCTGACCACAGCACAGCAACCAGAATGGCGAGTTTCAGCAGACGGCGCATGCTCGATTGGCCCCTTTTTCCCGGCTTTGATTTGGTATTTATAGGGCGAAACAGGCAAGGACCAGTGCGATGACGATGTGGGTATTCGGCTATGGCTCACTTTTGTGGAATCCCGAGTTTCCGGTGGATCGGCGTGAGGTCGCGACGCTGCATGGCTATGCCCGGTCCTTCTGCATGAGTTCGATCCACCACCGAGGCACCGAAGACCATCCAGGCTTGGTGTTGGCGCTGGACGAGGTCGAAGGGGCGCATTGCCAGGGGCTTGCGCTGTCGGTGCAGGAGGGCCATGAGGAACAGACGCTGGCCGAGCTGCGGGAACGCGAACTGATCTCGTCTGCCTATCTGGAGCGGATGCTGGATGTTGATCTGACAAATGGTGAGCGGGTGACTGCCGTAACTTATGTGATCGACCCCCATCATGTTCAGTATTGCGGTGGCCTGCCGCTTGAGAAACAGGCGCATATCATCGCCAGTGCCGTCGGCGGGCGCGGGCCAAATACCGACTATCTCTACAATACCGCGCAACATCTGGCTGAGATCGGGTTGAGCGACCCCGATTTGGACTGGCTGACCACGCGGGTTCGGGCGCTGACCGCATAAAGCCTTGGCCTTGCGGGTGGGTTTTCGCTAGATTCTCTACAGAGCAGAAAATCAGGAACACGCGCATGGCGCAGGCACGTTTCGAAGCGAGACCGCATTTCTCGCGCCCCTTCCGGCAGATCATCATGATGTTGATCGTAATTGGCCTTTCGGGGTTCGGGGTTTTTGTGGCCCTGCCACGCGTCGCCTCGGTGTTCCAGGCCAACCCCTATCTGAACGGTTTCATCCTGCTGGTTTTTGTGATCGGCGTGCTGGCTTGTTTCTGGCAAGTCTTCCAACTGATCGGTTCGGTACGCTGGATCGATGGTTTTGTCGGCGGATTTGAACGCGAGGGCACCCCGGCGCCGCAGCTATTGGCGCCTTTGGCAACGCTTTTGAGCGCGCGCAGTGCCCGGATGCAGATCAGCTCCACCTCGACCCGCTCGATCCTCGATTCTGTAGCCGAGCGTATCGAAGAAGAGCGCGAGATCACCCGCTATATCACCAATGTTTTGATCTATCTGGGGCTTTTGGGCACGTTCTTTGGTTTGGCGACCACTGTTCCGGCCATTGTCGACACGATCCGCAGCCTCAACCCGCAGGAGGGCGAAGAGGGGTTGGCGGTGTTTAACCGGCTTATGGTTGGGCTGGAATCGCAGTTGCAGGGCATGGGCGTTGCCTTTGGCTCGTCTTTGCTGGGGCTTGCGGGATCACTGATCGTGGGCTTGTTGGAGCTGTTTGCCAGCCATGGCCAGAACCGGTTCTATCGCGAATTGGAAGAATGGCTGTCGACCATTACACGCGTAGGTTTCTCCTCGGGCGAAGAGGGCGGGGCCGATACCGGTGCGATGGATGGTGTGATGGAGGCCATGACCGAGCAGATGGACGGTCTGCGAATGATGTTCGAAAACTCCGAACAGGACCGGGCTGCGCTGTCTGGCAAAATGGGCGAACTGGTCGATACCATTGCGCAGATGAACCAGCGCCAATCAGATACCGAGGCTGTCACGCGTGCGGTGGAACGTCTTGCCGCCAATCAGGAGGCGCATGTGGAATTGCTGCGCAGCCATGAACAAAGCGACGGCATCGACGCCGAAAGCCGGATGCGGCTGCGGTCGATTGACGTGCAAATGCTGCGTATCCTCGAAGAGATCTCGGCCGGGCGGCAGGAAAGCATGGCGGAATTGCGCCGGGATATTGAAACGCTTGTCTCGGCCCTGTCCCGCAGCGGCGAGACGCGCGGCATGGACGGAGAGTGACACATGGCCCTGTCCCGGCGCACAGGTCAACGGTTTCAGGGTTCGGTCTGGCCCGGTTTCGTCGATGCGATGACCGGGCTCTTGATGGTGCTGACATTTGTGCTGACCATTTTCATGGTGGTGCAATTTGTCCTGCGCGAGACCATCTCAGGCCAGGAAAGCGAGCTTGACGCATTGTCGAATGAGGTTGCGTCGCTGGCGCAGGCATTGGGGCTGGAGGAACAGGAAAACACCGAATTGCGCCAGAGCGTTGGCGCGCTGAACGCCACATTGTCAGAAGCGCAGGGCAGCCTGGCGCAAGCGCAGAACCTGATTGCCACCCTGACCAATGAGCGGGACCGGCAGGACGCAGCGCTTGAGCAGGCACAGACACAGATCAGCGCGTTCGAGGCGCAAGTCGCGGCGCTGATCGCGGACCGCGATCAGGCTCTGGCAAATGTTGACAGCCTGACGGCCGCGCAAGCGGATTTGTTGACGGAACAAGAAGCGCTCAATCTGGCGCTGGCGCAATCGCGCAGCGAGATCGATGCGCAAGCAGAGGCCGCCCGTCTGGCTGCCGCCCGGCGCGAGGCACTGGAAGCGCTGGTTGCGGATTTGCGCAGCGAAAGCGACGAGGCATCAGAACAGATCGCCACGTTGCAAGGCCAGATCGATCAGGAGGAAGCGGCGCGACTGGCCGAAGCCGCCGCAGCTGAGGCGTTGCGCGCGCGTCTTCAGAACGCCGACAGCGAATTGACCGCCATGACGCTTGCGCTGGAGGCGCAGCGACAGGAGGCCGAGGAAACGTTGACACTTCTCGCCGCCGCGGATGCCGCCAAGGATGCGTTGCAGGCAGAACTGAATGCGGCAGACAGCTCGGCTGCTGAACAACGAGACCTGGCCGCCGAGCGCGCGGCGCTATTGGAACAGGCGCACGAAGTGCTGGACGCCGAAAAAGAGATTTCGGCTGAGGCGCAGCGCCAGACAGCCTTGCTGAACCAGCAGATTGCTGCGCTGCGCAGCCAGTTGGGGGGGCTGCAGGCGCTGCTAGATGATTACAAAGAGCGCGATGCAGCGGCGCAGGTTCAGTTGCAGTCGCTTGGGCAAGACCTCAACACAGCGTTGGCACGTGCGGCATCGGAAGAACGTCGGCGACGCCTGCTGGAAGAGGCCGAGCGTCGGCGATTGGAGGCGGAGGCCGAGGATTTGCAGGCTAAGGCCAAGGATCTGGAACGCTACCGGTCGGAGTTTTTCGGACGCTTGCGCGACGTATTGGGCCAGCAGGAAGGTGTGCGGATAGAAGGCGACCGTTTCGTGTTTTCCTCCGAGGTGCTCTTCGCGCCCGGTTCTGCAACGCTTTCGCCTGAGGGCAGGTTCGAAATTGCCAAGATCGCAGAGATTCTTCGCAGTATCGCGCGCGATATCCCACAAGAAATCAACTGGGTGATCCGGGTTGATGGCCATACCGACAATACCCCGCTTGGCGGCGCCGGACGCTATCGCGACAATTGGGAGTTGAGCCAGGGCAGGGCGCTTTCCGTGGTGCGCTATATGGTGAATGCGCTTGGCATCCCGCCCAACCGGCTGGCCGCTAACGGGTTTGGTGAGTTCCAGCCGTTGAACACCGACGACACCGAAGAGGCGCGCGCGCAGAACCGGCGGATCGAGCTGAAATTGACCGAGAAGTGATTGGGGATGGCTACTGAACCGTTGCCGTTGTCGATTTCTGGCTGATTACCTGCCCATTTCGGATGAGGCTCACGGTGCCGGTATAGGTGCCCGAAGGCCAACGCTCGGTCGTCAGGCGCCTGCCAAATGCCCTGAAGAATCGCGCGCGGTTGCGCTCCAACTCGATTTGTTCGTCGCCAAAAGGCCCGTCCGGCCCGAGGATGTCGATCCGCATGACATCCCCTTGCAGCCCACCATAGGCAAGACCATACAGGACGAGTCCGGGGCTTTGATCTGACAGCACATCTTGCGCGGCGGTACCCGCGATTACAGCGCTATAGTCTGGAACTTGTGGGGCAAATCCGACATCCGTCAGCGCGCCGGGCACATAATCGGGCGTGTCCGCCCAGAGGCTGTTACCTGATTGTCCGCATTGCCCCTGGCTAGAGGTATCGAAAGGATCAACCACCTGACCATCCTTGCGTACCGACAGGTGCAGATGCGGAAACTGGGTTTTGCCACTCAGACCGACCTGGCCCAGAACGGTTCCCGTCTCGACAACATCCCCCGATCTGACGCGGATCGAGCCTTGCCGCATATGGCAATATTGGGTCTCCCAGCCATCCTCATGCTTGAGCACCACGCCGTTGCCACATTCGCGGCCTTCGACCTCAGCGGCGGTTTCGTTGGTGTAAAGCTGGTCGGGCATCGAGTTCCGGGTGCCCTGCACTATGCCGGGAGCAGCGGCACGGACATCGACACCCTGTTGTAGCGCACGTAGCGTGGGCAGGGCGAAATCAGTTCCCTTATGGCCATCGTAAGCCAGTGTGCCGCACATGAAATCTCGCGCTCCTTCGCCGGGATCGCGGTCGACGAATTGCTGGATATAGCAGGTTTCGCCAAGTTCGCAGTCAATTGGAAGGCTCAAAACGGGATCGCTCGCCGCCGGTCCGGCAGCGAGCGCAAGCGTTGCGATCAGTCGCCCATACATCAATCTGCTGTCAGCAGTGGCGGCTTGTCGCCCGGAATGCGCGGTTGGCGCGGGCCGTTGATCTGCAAATCCAACTCGCCGTTTTTCACGGCAACTTTCACCACACCGCCCTTCGCGAGCTTGCCAAAGAGCAGTTCTTCGGCGAGTGGCTTCTTGATGTGCTCCTGAATGACACGTCCTAGCGGACGCGCGCCCATCTTGTCGTCATAGCCCTTGTCGGCCAGCCATTCGGCGGCGGGGCGGGTCAGTTCGATGGTGACGTTGCGATCAAGCAGTTGCGCCTCAAGCTGGAGGACGAATTTCTCGACCACTTGCAAGATGACCTCTTTCGGCAACGGCGCGAAGGAGATCACCGCATCCAGACGGTTGCGGAATTCCGGCGTGAACATGCGTTCGATCGCAGCCGTATCCTCGCCCTCGCGGCGGTCGCGGCCAAAGCCGATGGCTTCCTTGGCCTGTTCCTGCGCGCCCGCGTTTGAAGTCATGATCAGCACCACGTTGCGGAAATTCACCGTCCGCCCGTTGTGGTCGGTCAATTCGCCATGATCCATTACTTGCAATAGGATGTTGAACACATCCGGATGCGCTTTTTCGATCTCGTCGAGCAGAAGCACGCAATGGGGGTGCTGGTCCACACCATCCGTCAGCATGCCGCCCTGATCAAAGCCGACATAGCCCGGAGGTGCGCCGATCAGACGCGAGACAGCGTGTTTCTCCATGTATTCCGACATGTCGAAGCGCAGCAATTCCACACCCAGCGTATCTGCCAGTTGCTTGGCCACCTCGGTCTTGCCGACACCGGTTGGCCCAGCGAACAGGTAGTTGCCGATGGGCTTTTCTGGTTCGCGCAGGCCTGCACGTGCCAGCTTGATTGCGCTGGAGAGCGCGTCGATGGCCTTGTCCTGACCAAAAACCACCCGTTTGAGCGAGGCTTCAAGATCCTTGAGCACCTCTGCATCGTCCTTGGTGACGTTCTTGGGCGGGATGCGGGCGATCTTGGCGACAACAGCTTCGATCTCTTTCACGCCGATGGTTTTGCGGCGCTTGCTTTCAACCACCAGATGCTGCGCGGCTCCTGCCTCGTCGATCACGTCAATGGCCTTGTCGGGCAGTTTGCGGTCGGTGATATAGCGTGCCGCCAGTTCGACCGCCGATTTGATCGCGTCGGCAGTATACTTGATGTCGTGATGTTCCTCGAAATAGGGCTTGAGGCCCCGCAGAATCTTCACGCTGTCCTCGACTGTGGGTTCGTTCACATCGATCTTCTGGAACCGGCGGCTGAGCGCGCGGTCCTTCTCGAAATGCTGACGGAACTCCTTATACGTGGTCGAGCCCATGGTGCGCAGCTTGCCGCCCTGCAAGGCGGGTTTCAGCAGGTTCGAGGCGTCCATCGCGCCGCCTGAGGTGGCACCGGCGCCGATCACAGTGTGGATCTCATCGATGAAGAGCACAGCGTCGGGATGGCTTTCCAACTCAGACACGACAGCCTTAAGCCGTTCTTCAAAGTCGCCGCGATAGCGGGTGCCCGCCAAAAGCGCGCCCATATCGAGCGAATAGATCGTGGTGCCGGACAGAACCTCTGGCGTGTTGCCGTTGACGATTTTGCGCGCCAGCCCTTCGGCGATGGCGGTCTTGCCAACACCCGGATCACCCACCAATAGCGGGTTGTTCTTGCGGCGGCGGCACAGCACCTGGATGCAGCGTTCCACTTCAAGATCGCGGCCGATCAGCGGATCGACATCGCCGTCTCGCGCCTTGGCGTTCAGATCGACGCAGTATTTCGACAGCGCGCTTTCCTTCTGGTCCGGTTCGGCGGTGGCGGTTTGGGTCTCTTCTTCGACCTCGTCCGAACCCGAAACCGAACGATTTTCACCATAGGCAGGGTCCTTGGCCACGCCATGGGCGATAAAATTCACCGCATCGTAGCGGGTCATGTCCTGTTCCTGCAGGAAATAGGCTGCGTTGCTTTCACGTTCGGCAAAGATGGCAACCAGTACGTTGGCGCCGGTTACTTCGGTTCGGCCTGAGCTTTGCACATGGATTGCGGCGCGCTGGATCACCCGCTGGAACGCGGCAGTGGGAACGGCCTCGGACCCGTCGATGTCGGTCACCAGATTTGACAGGTCTTCATCGATGAATTCAACCAGGGTCGAGCGCAGCTCATCCAAATCGACGCTGCAGGCCTTCATGACTCGCACAGCGTCTGCTTCGTCGAGCAGTGCCAGAAGCAGATGCTCGAGCGTTGCGAATTCGTGGCGCCGTTCATTCGCGGCTGCAAGCGCCGCGTGGATGGCTTGTTCTAGTGTGCTCGAGAATGAAGGCACTGGTGTGCTCCTCTATACTGGGGTTGGCAGGGGGCGTTCGGGCGTCGGTCCCCCCAGACCAACCATGTCCTCATATTATTAGAGTTTGGTTGAACGCACGGCGGCTTCAAGGGTTTTTTGTTAAATCATGCTCACATTTAATGTGAATGATGCGGCGAAGTCGGAAAATCGGGAATCAGAATCTGTCCTTGCGGGCACGAATTTCGGCAAATACATCCACCGGGTCGCTGCCGGACATCCCAAGATTCGCCTGAATTTCCGGTTCTTTGGCGCGCAGAAAGGGGTTGGTGACCTTTTCCAGCGACAATTCAGAGGGAACAGTGGGCCGCCCTGCGGCTCTGGCATCAGATATGTCGGCGATGCGTTTTTTCAATGCTGCATTTTTAGGCTCTATTGTTTCCGCAAACCGGCCATTGGCCTGCGTGTATTCATGGCCAGAATAGACAATGGTGTCGTCCGGTAGCGCCGCCAGCTTGCTTAATGAGCTCCACATCTGTTCGGGAGTTCCCTCGAACAGCCGCCCACAGCCCAGCGCCATTAGGCTGTCTGCTGTGAAAACCGCGTGGCTTGCGGGGATGTAGTAGGCGATATGCCCAACCGTATGCCCTGGCACTTCGATAACTTGCACATCTTCGCGGGAAAGCGAGAAAACCGTGCCCTCCTGCACCTCCAGATCCAGCTTGGGCAGACGTTGCGCATCTGCCGCCGCGCCGACCACGGTTGCCCCATAGCGCGCGCGCAGCGCCTCGACCCCATCCACATGGTCCCAGTGGTGATGGGTCAGCCAGATCTGATCGAGCGACCAGCCGCGCCGGTCCAGCTCGGCCTCGATGGGACCGGCCTCGGGCGCATCGACCAAGGCGGTCAGCCCGCTACCCGGCGCATGAATCAGAAAGGCATAATTGTCGCTGAGGCAGGGGATTGTGACGATCTCAAGAGGCATGGCCTTTTGCCCTTTCATTGCTAGACTGCGCCCAGCTAAGCCGATCAAGCGAGCGCCTGCAATGCATCTGGACGTCCAGGATCTGAGGAACTTCTACTATCGCAGCACGCTGGGGCGGGCGGCGCAGGCAGCCATTCGCGGTCGTCTGTTGGAGCTTTGGCCCGAAGCGCACGGCCAGACCGTGGCGGGCTTCGGTTTCGCGGTGCCGTTATTGCGCCCTTATCTGAAAGAGGCACGGCGGGTGATCGGCCTGATGCCTGGCCCGCAAGGGGTCATGCCCTGGCCTGCGGGGATGCCCAATGTCTCTGTCCTGTCCGAGGAGACCATGTGGCCGGTCGAGACGGGGCATGTGGACAAGCTGGTTGTGATGCACGGGCTGGAAACCTCGGAACGGCCGAGCAACGTGCTGGACGAATGCTGGAGGGTTCTGGGTCCGGGAGGCAAGGCGATGTTTATCGTGCCCAACCGCGCCGGGCTTTGGTCGCGGTCGGACAAGACGCCGTTCGGTTTCGGTCGACCCTACACGTTGGGACAGTTGGAAGCACAACTTAAGGAGCATCATTTTCAGCCCGACGCCCATTGCTCTGCTCTCTATCAGCCGCCGTCCTTCCGGCGGTTCTGGCTGAAATCCGGGGCGTTGATCGAAAAGACTGGAACACGCCTGCCGACTATCATGGCCGGAGGGGTTTTCATGGTCGAGGCAAGCAAACGTATCCAGCCGCCCAGTGGCCGCGTCGTCCGCCCCGAGCAAAAGCGCCCAATTCAGGCGTTGGATGGGTTACTCAAGCCAGCCTGATTGCAAGTTTGGTCTCAATCTGCGCCCTGGTGGACCAATAAACGTGCAGCAGGAATCGCGAAAAACTGCAATCTCGTAACATTTTTCTGGCGCAGAGCGGAGGCAAACCGTCACACTTTTCCATAACCCATTGAAAACAGACAATTTGGGGATAAGTGCTCTGCTGTTATATGTATTGCGAGGTTGTGAACGCTCTGCTACATCCCCCGTGATTTTGATGCCCTGCCGTCCTGGCGGGGTTTTGTCACGCCCCCGGTTTGTCTGACCTGTGCGAATTCGGGGCCAAGTAGCGGAAGGGTGGACGTGTCCGAACCAGCTTCGATTTCCGCCGGCATAGCCGAGCGTTACGCCACCGCGATCTTCGAGATCGCGAAAGAGAACAAGAACCTTGATGGCCTGGAAACAGGTGTCACCGATTTGGCCGAAGCACTGGACGCCAGCGCAGACTTGCGCGACCTGATCCAATCGCCCCTGATCTCGCGGGCTGACCAGGCGGCGGCCATTGGCGCCATTTCCCAAGAGATGAAACTGGACCCGGTGCTGGCCAATGCGCTGGGACTGATGGCGCAAAAGCGCCGTCTGTTCGTTGTGCCGCAACTGATCGCGGCCCTGCGCGCGGCCCTGGCCGATGAGCGCGGCGAAGTGACCGCCGAGGTGGCGTCGGCCAAGGCGCTGACCAAGACTCAGATGGAAAAACTGTCCAAGACGCTCGGCGAGCGCGTGGGCAAAACCGTAAGTATCAATGCGACCGTCGATGAAAGCCTTATTGGCGGTCTTGTCGTCAAAGTGGGCTCGAAGATGATCGACAGCTCGATCCGCTCCAAGCTCAACTCCCTACAGAATGCAATGAAAGAGGTCGGATAGATGGGTATCCAAGCTGCAGAGATTTCTGCAATCCTGAAGGACCAGATCCAGAATTTTGGTCAGGAAGCAGAAGTGGCCGAGATCGGCCGCGTGCTGAGTGTCGGTGACGGGATTGCCCGCGTCTATGGCCTCGACAATGTGCAGGCCGGTGAAATGGTCGAGTTCCCCGGTGGCATCATGGGCATGGCGCTGAACCTCGAAAGCGACAACGTGGGTGTTGTGATCTTCGGTTCGGACCGGGACATCAAGGAAGGCGACACCGTCAAGCGCACTAACTCGATCGTGGACGTGCCGATCGGGAACGAGCTGCTGGGCCGCGTTGTGGACGGTCTGGGCAACCCGATCGATGGCAAAGGCCCGATCAACGCCACCCAGCGCGGTGTCGCTGACGTCAAGGCACCCGGCATCATCCCGCGTAAATCGGTGCACGAGCCGATGTCGACCGGCCTGAAATCGGTTGACGCGATGATCCCGATTGGCCGTGGCCAGCGGGAACTGATCATTGGTGACCGTCAGACCGGTAAGACCGCCGTGGCGCTGGACACCATCCTGAACCAGAAATCGGTGAACGAAGCAGCTGGCGATGATGAGAGCAAGAAGCTCTACTGCGTCTACGTCGCTGTTGGCCAGAAGCGTTCGACCGTGGCGCAGTTGGTGAAGCGTCTGGAGGAATCCGGTGCCATCGACTACTCGATCGTCGTGGCCGCTACTGCCTCCGACCCGGCGCCCATGCAGTTCCTGGCCCCTTACGCCGCAACCGCGATGGCTGAGTTCTTCCGTGACAATGGCCGCCACGCGCTGATCATCTATGATGACCTGTCCAAACAGGCCGTGTCCTATCGTCAGATGTCGCTGCTGCTGCGCCGCCCGCCCGGACGTGAAGCCTATCCTGGTGACGTTTTCTACCTCCACTCCCGCCTGCTGGAACGTTCGGCAAAGCTGAACGAAGATTTCGGCGCTGGCTCGCTGACCGCTCTGCCGGTTATCGAAACCCAGGGTGGTGACGTTTCGGCGTTTATTCCGACCAACGTGATTTCGATCACCGACGGTCAGATCTTCCTTGAAACGGAACTGTTCTACCAGGGCATCCGTCCTGCCGTGAACACCGGTTTGTCGGTTTCGCGCGTGGGCTCTTCGGCTCAGACAAACTCGATGAAGTCGGTTGCTGGTCCGGTGAAACTGGAACTGGCGCAGTACCGCGAAATGGCTGCCTTTGCGCAGTTCGGTTCCGACCTCGACGCCGCGACCCAGCAGCTGCTGAACCGTGGCGCGCGCCTGACCGAGCTGATGAAACAGCCGCAATACTCGCCGCTGACCAATGCGGAAATCGTCTGCGTTATCTTTGCTGGTACCAACGGCTATCTCGACAAGATCGACGTGTCCGAAGTGGGTCGCTACGAGGCCGGTCTGCTGGCGCATCTGCGTGGCAAACATGCCGAACTGCTTGACTGGATCACCAACGAAGATCCCAAGATCAAGGGCGAGGCATCTGACAAGATCAAGGCTGCTCTGGACGAATTCGCCGCAACCTTCGCTTAAGGAGACGCGGCAATGCCAAGTCTTAAGGACCTTAAAAACAGGATCGAGTCGGTCAAATCGACCCGTAAGATCACCAAGGCCATGCAGATGGTCGCGGCCGCAAAACTGCGCCGCGCCCAGGAAGCGGCCGAGTCCTCGCGCCCTTATGCCGAGCGGTTCAACACCGTGATGGCGGGGCTGGCGGCCTCGGTCGGCGGCAGCGACAGCGCGCCGATGCTGCTGCGTGGCACTGGCAAGGATGACGTGCACCTGCTGGTCGTCATGACCGCAGAGCGCGGGTTGTGCGGCGGCTTCAATTCGAGCATCGCCAAGCTGGCCCGCGTGAAGGCTGAAGAACTGCGTGCCAAAGGCAAGACCGTCAAGGTTTTGACCGTCGGCAAAAAGGGCCGCGACGCGCTCAAGCGCGATCTTGGCGAGCTCTTTGTCGGGCATGTGGATCTGAGCGAGGTGAAACGTCTGGGCTATACCAATGCGCAGGACATTGCGCGCGACGTTCTTGGCCGCTTTGATGCGGGCGAGTTCGACGTGGCGACAATCTTCTTCGCCAAGTTCCAGAACGTGGTGACCCAGATCCCGACCGCACAACAGATCATCCCCGCCGCCTTTGACGAGGTCGAGGGCGACGATGCTGGCACGCTTTATGATTACGAACCCAGCGAAGAGGCCATCCTGGCCGACTTGCTGCCCAAGGGGGTCGCAACCGCGATCTTCTCGGCCCTGCTTGAAAACGGTGCCTCGGAACAGGGTGCCCGGATGAGCGCGATGGACAACGCGACCCGCAACGCGGGTGAGATGATCGACAAGCTGACCATCCAGTTCAACCGCTCGCGTCAGGCCGTGATCACAAACGAGCTGATTGAAATCATTTCCGGCGCCGAAGCGCTGTAGAGACAAACCGGAGACGAAACATGGCGAATGCAAAAGGCAAAGTCACTCAGATCATCGGGGCCGTCGTCGACGTGCAGTTCGATGGCGAGTTGCCTGAAATTCTGAACGCGCTGGAAACATCCAACAACGGCAAGCGCCTGGTGCTGGAAGTTGCCCAGCACCTGGGCGAGAACACCGTGCGGACCATCGCAATGGACGCGACCGAAGGTCTGGTCCGCGGCGAGGCCGTGACCGACACAGGCGGCCCGATCTCGGTGCCGGTGGGGAATGCCACGCTGGGCCGCATCCTGAACGTTGTGGGCGAGCCCATCGACGAAAAGGGCGACGTGAAAGCCACTGAAACCCGTGCGATCCACCAGCCCGCACCCGAATTCGACGAACAGTCGACCGAGTCGGAGATTCTGGTGACCGGTATCAAGGTTGTGGACCTGCTGGCGCCTTACGCAAAAGGCGGCAAGATCGGCCTGTTCGGCGGTGCCGGTGTGGGCAAGACCGTTTTGATCATGGAACTGATCAACAACATCGCAAAAGTGCACTCGGGCTACTCGGTGTTCGCGGGTGTTGGCGAACGGACCCGTGAGGGCAATGACCTGTACTGGGAAATGATCGAATCGAACGTGATCAAGCCCGACAACCTCGAAGACTCGCAGGTTGCTCTGGTCTACGGTCAGATGAACGAACCTCCGGGAGCGCGTGCGCGTGTGGCCCTGACCGGTCTGACCCTGGCCGAGCAGTTCCGCGACCAGTCCGGTACCGACGTTCTGTTCTTCGTCGACAACATCTTCCGCTTTACGCAGGCAGGTTCCGAGGTTTCGGCTCTGCTGGGTCGTATTCCTTCGGCGGTGGGCTACCAGCCGACTCTGGCCACCGACATGGGTGCTCTGCAGGAACGCATCACCTCGACCAAAGCCGGTTCGATTACCTCGGTGCAGGCCATTTATGTTCCTGCGGACGACTTGACCGACCCTGCGCCGGCCACCTCGTTTGCGCACCTCGACGCGACCACCGTTCTCAACCGTGCGATCTCGGAAAAGGGTATCTACCCCGCCGTTGACCCGCTCGACTCTTCCTCGCGTCTGCTGGACCCTGCGATCGTGGGTGAAGAGCACTATGCGGTTGCGACCGACGTTCAGCAGATCCTTCAGCGTTACAAATCGCTGCAGGACATCATCGCCATCCTCGGCATGGACGAACTGTCGGAAGAGGACAAGCTGACCGTGGCCCGTGCCCGTAAGATCGAACGCTTCCTGTCGCAGCCGTTCGACGTGGCCGAAGTCTTCACCGGTTCGCCCGGCGTTCAGGTTCCTCTGGATGTCACCATCTCGTCCTTCAAGGCGGTTGTGGCCGGTGAATACGACCACCTGCCCGAAGCGGCCTTCCTGATGGTTGGCGGTATCGACGATGTGGTCGCAAAAGCCGAGAAGATGGCTGCAGAAGCTGCCTAAGGAGTAAACCTGATGGCAAACACAATGCAATTCGACCTCGTCAGCCCGGAACGGAGCCTCGCTTCGTTCCCGGTCAGCGCGGTCCAGATCCCCGGCGCGGATGGGGACATGACGGCAATGCCCGATCATGCCCCCACCATCACCACGCTGCGTCCCGGTATCCTGAAGGCCGACGGGCCCGATGGCAGCGCCGAGTTTCTAGTGACCGGCGGGTTTGCCCAGATCAACGCTGATGCCATGTCGGTTCTGGCCGAAAAAGCCATCCCGGTGGGCGAAGTGACCCGGGCGCATCTGGACGAGATGATCGCCGAAGCGCGCGCCTCGCATCAGGCGGCTGTTGACCAGGGTCATCACTCCATCGTTGACGAAGCGGCCAAACTGCTGGCCGATATGGAGGCCCTGGGCACCCATATGAGCCTGTGACATGGGCTTTGACTAGTCTCTGAAGATGGCCGGTTCCCTCTGGAGCCGGCCATTTTGTTTCCTTGGAATTGACGATTTCCGTCTTTAGTGTCCAGCGGAAGCAGTAACTTAGTTGACGTGATGCAGATTTTTTCAACCCACCCAGTGGGCATTCTACAGGGCGAGCTTGGCTTGTTCTCGGATTTCGAGAATGGCGGCGAGATGTGGACCGGCAATGGCCCACGTGAGCGTCGCGCCAAAGTTCGGTTCCCCGAGCCGTTCCGGTCCGTTCCCGCCGTACAACTGAGTATGTCGCTTTGGGACTTCGACACCAACACGGCAATGCGGGCTGAATTGAAGGCACAGAATGTCACCGAGCACGGGTTCGACGCGGTCTTCCGGACTTGGGCCGATACACGGGTTGCGCGCCTGCGAGTGGCCTGGACTGCGATCGGCGATGTGCCGCATGACGATGACTGGGAAGTCTATTGACCCAGCGGGGAGTTGTCCGAACCGTTTGGCAAGTTTCTTCGTTGCTTAGGCACCCAGGGTGGAACCCGCGAGGATTGCTTCGAAACGCCGTTCACTACAGCGAATTCCCAAAACCTGTCTGCGGCGAGAAACTCTGGTGGTTCTACGCACCGGACAATCCCATAAGCATTGCTGCACTCTCAAACCTTCCACCGCCACAAGTGCAGGTTCGGGTGGCTTGGATTTTTTGCTGGGCAACTGCCCAACAATACGAGGCCAGTGCCGGTTTAGCCCCGCTCCAGTCGGGATGGGATCGCCAGGTCTTCTCGTTGATGGGCGCGATTACGCCGGATGTCGCGTGCTCGGATACGCAGCTGCCCGTATAGCCCTAGTGCAATTGTCGCCAATGCTGCCAGAAATACCTCAAACATGGCTCATATCGCCTTTCTGTCCTGTAGACGTTGCTGCACGAGCCCGGCCAGCCGGGCGGCGTCGCTCGTAACCGGCGCGCCGCGGGCGCGGGCGCGGACCAGCCGGTCGGCCGCATCGGCCAAGGCGGCATCCTGCACGCTATGGGCCACGCCGCGCACGAATTGCGCCACGTAGTCCAACATCTTGTCATCGGCTTCCTCGGTCATGACGGTCGCTGCATGGGCCATGTCATCGTGATAAGCGACGCGATCGGGTTCGACTGTTTCGTTGCTGACGGCCACGAGCGGCGGAAAGTGCCTGTCGGTAGGCATGCGGGACAGCACCGCGTTCTGGAAGGCACCCAGAGAATGCACTGGTTTGGCGAGAAACCCGTCAGCCCCGGCCGCGAGTGCCAGCACTTCGCCTTGATCATCGCCGGAGATACCGAGGATTACTGGTACCCGCGGCATTGAATCGGCCAGTTCCGCGATCAGGTCAGCCCCCGACCCGTCGGGCAGCCCCAAATCAACGATCAGGCAGGACGGGCGATAGACCCGCAGATGCCGCCGTGCCGATTTCAGATTGTCCGCCCGCCTGATACGCGCCCCGCTGCGCAGACAGAGAAGGCGCATCGCCTCGCAGGCGTAGCGGCTGTCCTCAACAACCAGAATGGTCAGGCCCACCAGCGGCCGGTCAACGGTGGGTGTGACATGGGCGGTGGCAAAGGGATCCGAATCGTCCATGGTGAAACTCCTCTCAGCAGACACAGGCAACGCTAGGTCATGGTGGCTAATGCGGAGTTAATGCCGCACCTGCCGCTCTTGCCCTTTTGCGCGTTGCGTGCTCAAAACCGTCCAACCGCGCAATGAGGAGACCCGCCATGATTGGCCGACTGAACCACGTAGCCATCGCTGTCCCGGACCTGGAAGCCGCGTCCGAGCAGTATCGCAGCGCTCTGGGCGCCAAGGTGGGCGCGCCGCAGGACGAACCCGATCACGGGGTGACTGTCGTGTTCATCGAATTACCCAATACCAAGATCGAGTTGCTCTACCCGTTGGGCGAGGACAGCCCGATCAATGGATTTCTGGAAAAGAACCCGGCGGGTGGCATCCATCATGTCTGCTACGAGGTCGAGGATATCATCGCGGCACGCGACCACCTGAAAGAGACCGGTGCGCGGGTGCTGGGCTCGGGCGAACCCAAAATCGGTGCCCATGGCAAGCCGGTTCTGTTCCTGCATCCCAAGGACTTCAACGGCTGTCTGGTAGAACTGGAACAGGTCTGAGCCTGAAAAGCTCATCTCGACAGGAAAGGACGCGACCACATGGGCATCACATCCGGCATCGTGCTTTATGCGGTGATCTGGTTCATGACCTTTCTCGTCGTGCTGCCGATCCGTATCAAGACCCAGGGCGATCTGGGTGACATTGTTCCGGGGACCCATGCGGGTGCGCCGGAACAACATCACCTGAAGAAAAAGGCCTGGATCACCACCGGCGTGGCGGCCATCCTTTGGGCCATCATCGCCGGAATCATCCTGTCCGGCGTGATCAGCATCAGCGATTTCGACTGGACCAAGAACCTGCCGCCGATCGAATAGGTCTGCAGCCTGGGTTAGCGCGTCTTACCTAGTGCGTGGTAGATATGGGTAAAGGTTGCAGCCCCAAGAACGGGGATCAGCAGGTTCACCAGGGGCACCGACAAGGGGATCGCCATCAGCGTTCCGGCCAGCCAGATCGTACTCGTATGGCGCGCGCGCAGCTCATAGGCTTTCTCGCGGCCTAGCCTGCGCATGGCGGCGAGCGTGAAGTATTCCCGCCCCAGCAGGAAGCCGTTCAGCCCCCAGAAAATGAACGGTGCCAGTGGTGTGAATATCACATAGAGGATCAGCGCCAGGATATTGGCAACGATCAGAATGCCCATGAAACTAAGTGAATCCCGGATCGCTTCCGAAACGGGAGCCTTTGGAATCTGCGGCAGGGTGGGATAGTGCCGGTCCTCGACAGCTTGGGCCACCTCGTCAAGAAAGAGCGATGTAATGGCAGACGCGACCGGTACCATCAGAAATACTGGCAGGATCAGTACCAGGACGATGCCGGAATAGTTCAGCACGTCGTTCAACCACGGCACCGCGCCGACAAAGGGCAGGGATATCTCACTGCCCGACAGCCAGTTGATCAGCCAGATCGCGGCGATACAAGCGGCGATCAGCAGGGCAATGGTCAAGCCCACCCCGCGCAGCAGCACACCGCGAAATCTTGGGTCTCCTATCTGTCCGAGGGCCAGAAAGAAGGAATTCAGAATCATCATTGCGAGACCCAATCAGTGATCGCATCCAGATCGGGGCGCGGGCGTTCTGGCGGTTTACTGCCTTCTGTCGCGATATGAATGAAGCCCGCAATGCGTTCGTTTTCCGCCAGCCCAAAGCCGGCCTCGCAGAATCCTCGATCATGCGATGGCCACCCGCTGAGCCAATTGGCCCCCCAGCCCGATGCCAGAGCCGCGTTCAGCAGTGCCAGGCAGACTGCGCCCGTAGAATAGCTCTGCTCGATTGCGGGGATCTTCTCCGAAGGTTTCTGAACCTCGATCACTGCCACGGCCAGAATGCCCTGATCAAATTGGCTGCGGCCTTTGGCGATATCCTCATCGGATTTGCCCAGGGCCTTGCCCCGTTCTTCGACCAGATCCGCGAGCCGGGGCATTGCACCCTGTTGCAGCACGACAAAGCGCCACGGTTCCAGTTTGCCGTGATCGGGACTGCGGGCGGCGGCGGTCAGCAGTGGCATCAGCGCTTCGCGCGTAGGTCCGGGGGCGACAAGCGTTTTGGCCGGGCGCGAACGGCGGGACAACAGGAATTTAAGCGCGGTTTGGTCGTTCTGGGGCATATGTAAACTCTCTTTACATCCGTTTCTGCTATCTCGGTCACGCCGTGCAGGGTTTCAAGGGCAATCTGGTCGCACCTTGCATTAAATCGGCCGGGTTTGCCTGCTCAACCAGACCAAGGTGCCTGCCGAGGGGAAGCCCAGAGGCGAAGACATGGTCAATCTGATTGAACCGGCGATTTTTTGGCTGAGATCGCTTCGTGCGTCACATCCATGATGGCGCACAAATAGACCTTCGCTACGAGGGCGGCTGACCGCGGGGGGCCTCGCGCATCTGATAGACGCCCTCGGGCAAATCAAGCGCTGCGGCCAGATCGCGTAGTTGTTCGGGCGACAGCGTGATCTTTTGAACCCGGTCAGTTCGCGGGTCCAACTGCTCTAGCGTGACGCATTCGGCGAAGGAGTTGATGGTGACATCCTCCAGCAGCGGCGTTTCGCCCTCATCCATCAAGGTGATGACCGTGGCGTCGAATTCGTGCTCAATGGTAAACATGGGGTCAGAGTGACGGCGTGCGCGGCGGGTTGCAAGCAAAACAGATCGTGTACTTGCAGGGCTGGCAGCCGGGGGGCGGACGGGCTAGGTTCTGCCACGAGCAGTTTTACCGAAAGGTCCTTTCATATGCGTCGTCTCGTGCTTTTGCTGGCTCTGAGCCTGACTGCCTGCGCCGAGTTGTCGCCCCGGAAGGACAGCAACGCACCGGTGGAGTGGCAGCCCGCGCTTGCCCATCTGCCGCCCGAGGCCGCGCGCAGCTTTGCTGAAGTTAGTTCCGCAGTCGCCCCGCGCGCGATAGAGGAATGCCGGCGCCGGACCCGCAATGTGGACTGCGACTTCCGTATTCTTGTAGACCTCGATCCACGTGCACCTCTCAATGCTTTTCAGAGCGTTGATGACGACGGTCGCCCAGTCATCATTTTCACAGCCTCCATGATCACGGGCGTGAGTAACCCGGACGAGTTGGCGTTTGTGATGAGCCACGAGGCTGCGCACCACATTGCTGGACATCTGGATCGGCAGGCAGAGAACGCGGCGGCGGGGGCTGCGATCTTTGCGGAACTTGCGGCAAAAACCGGAGGAAACGAGGCCGCGGTGGAAAAAGCGCAAGAAATTGGCGCGGTAGTCGGTGCGCGCAGCTACTCCAAGGAGTTTGAATTGGAGGCCGATGAACTGGGTACCATCATTACGGCCCGCGCCGGGTACAACCCCATCGTGGGGGCGGAGTTCTTTTCGCGATTGCCCGATCCTGGTGATCGATTTTTGGGCACCCACCCACCTAATGCGGAACGGATAGAAATTGTGCGCCGCACCGCATCGCAGGTGGGCTTCTGACAGTGCCGGAGCTGTCCCGGCTTGGTGTGGTACTGACCGACCGCGGCTCGAAATATGCGGTCTCGGGCGGGTCGGTAGAAAACCGGGCCGATATAGATGCGGTTCTGGCGGATCTGAAATCAGATCGTGCCTATGCGAAGGCGACACACAATACCTGGGCCGCGATCCTGCCCACAGGCGCGCTTAAGGCTGATGATGGCGAAAGCGGCGCGGCAATGGTGATCCTGCGGATGATGGAACGTGCCGAATTGCGAAATCACGTGATCATCGTGACCCGCTGGTATGGCGGCAAGAAACTTGGTGGAGACCGGTTCCGTCGGGTTCAGGACGCGGTGCGCGCTTATCTAGATCAATCCGGCATTTGATCTGAATCATATTCATGCCCGATAGGGGCGATACTCTGTCCCTCGTCAAAACAGCGCAGCGAGGAGATCATGCAGAGCCCGAAAACACTAAAACGTCACGCCGCGCTGCTGGATGAGATGGCCCAGACGCTGGGGGTCGATCTGCAAGACGCCGCGTTGCGCGGTGATCTTGAGTTCGGCGAGATTGCTGATGCGGTGATCGCCTGTACCGGTTGCACGAATCCGACCCATTGCGAAGCCTGGCTCGCAGAAAACAGCCGCGCCGAATCCGGGCCGGGCTACTGCCGCAACACTGAACTATTGAAGCGACTTGTGCCTTGAGCTTTCGCAGCCGTCTTGTATGCCAACTATAGATAGCGGGTGTACGCGCGTGGTCATATAGCGCTCACCTAGCTCCGGGTCTCAAACCGTTCGCCGCAGGATCAAAGTTTAGAGTGGCTGCCGTCGCAAAGTGGCGTCTTGTGAGAATGCTTGCAGCCGCAAAAGAAAACCTTTTTGTCGGCCTCAGCGGTGTATTTTATGGGTTCGATCGTGCTGCCTTTGTGGGACCCGTCGCAGAAGGGCTGCTTGGTCGACTTTCCGCAAGCACACCAGAAATAGGTTTTCCCTTCGGTCACCTCGACCGGGTAGGGCGCTTTTTGAGCGACGACGGGTGCATCTGACATGTGGCTCTCCTTGCTGGCTGGTTTCGTTGCCCAAGGATAGCGCAGGCCGTCGGGATTGGTAGAGCGCGCTTGTCGAAGAAATCCAAAGTCTCAAGTTGGGAATTCACTACTTTTTAAACAAATTGGCTCATGACAACCTAAAGAAGAGTAACGGGGTAGTCATGATTTCAATGATAGCAAAAGGCAGCATCCCTTTGATGCTTGGCGCAGCAGCATCCGTTTACGCGGCGGATCCGTTTTCATCAGAGTTCGAGCGGTTCTCACGCGAAGTGATCGGGCAGCTTCAGACCAATGGCCAGCCTGTGGCGACATCTGAGGTTCTGGCTTTTTTGGCCGAGGCCGGGATCGAGGACAGGGTGTCGTTCCTTCAGAGCAATATGGCGGCGTGGGAACCTTACAACGTTGATGACCCCAAAGTCTCATCCAACATTCGTTCGGCATTGGTGGATCAGAACACACAGGTCTTGCGGGTCTATTCGGATTACCACCGGGGCCTTTTTGGCGGTGGCCATGAATTGCGGGTGCTGATTTGGGAAAAGGCGGACGGCGACGCCGATCTGACAGCCTACTTAGTGGATCACAGCCTCTAACTTGATCACCTAGCGATCAAACTGGCCGGGTCCTTCACATCATTGTGATTGGCGGAATTCGAACTCTGCGGCTTAGCGCTCGTTGCCTCGGGATCAAACAATTTCTTCGGCGACTGTCACTGAACCGCCGCGCGGCTTAGCCCGTAACGAGAGTGATGCAAACAAAGCGTCTCAACTCAGGAGGACCGAATATGTTCCGCAACTTTGCCATCGCATCTGCGACAACCATTGTGATGTCCACCGCGGCCTTCGCCGGGGGTCATGCCAAAGATATCGTCGATACCGCCGCCGGTGCCGGTTCGTTTACCACACTCGTTGCCGCCGTGCAGGCCGCCGATCTGGTCGACACACTCAAGGGCGAGGGACCGTTCACGGTCTTTGCTCCCACGGACGAGGCATTTGCCGCGTTGCCCGAGGGCACGGTGGAAACGCTGCTCAAGCCGGAAAACAAGGATCAGCTTGTAGCCGTCCTTACCTATCATGTTGTGCCGGGGAAGGTGATGTCCGGTGATCTGACCGACGACATGACCACAGCCACGGTGCAGGGCGGTACCGTTACGATCGATCTCGACAACGGCGTCATGGTCAATGACGCGACTGTTGTCACTCCGGATATCGAGGCCGAAAACGGCGTCATCCATGTGATCGACAAGGTTATCCTGCCCGCAAGCTAACGGGTTGGCGGCCCCGAAAGGGGTCGCAGATCTATGCCGAAAGTCGGCCCCAGAGGTCGTATTCACCGGCTTCGTCTACCTCTACAGTCACGATGTCGCCGGGTTTCAGCCCCTCGAATCCTTCGTCGATGAACAGATTGCCGTCGATTTCGGGGGCGTCGGACTTGGTGCGGCAGGTCGCGGCCTCACCATCCACCTCATCCACGATCACCTGTAGCGTCTGCCCGACCTTGGCGGCGAGCTTGGCTTCGGAGATCGCCTGCGCCTTTTCCATGAACCGCTCCCAGCGTTGCTGCTTGAGTTCAGGGGCGACATGGTCAGGTAGGTCGTTGGAGCGCGCGCCATCCACGTTCTCGTATTGAAAACAACCGACACGATCCAGCTGCGCCTCATCCATCCAGTCGAGCAGGGTCTGAAACTCGGCCTCGGTCTCGCCGGGATAGCCGACGATAAAGGTCGAGCGCAGTGTGATGTCCGGGCAGATCGCACGCCAAGTTGCGATTTCATCCAGCGTCTTGGCACCTGCTGCGGGCCGTGCCATGCGTTTCAGCACATCCGGATGGGCATGTTGGAACGGGATATCGAGATAGGGCAGCAAACCGCCCCCTTCGGCCATCAGCGGAATCAGGTCGCGCACAAAAGGGTAGGGATAGACGTAGTGCAGCCGCACCCAGGCATCGAGCTGCCCCAACTCGCGTGCCAGATCGGTGATATGGCTGCGAACCTCGCGATCTTTCCAGGGGTTCACGTCATACTTGCGGTCGAGCCCATAGGCAGAAGTATCCTGGCTGATGATCAGCAACTCCTTGACGCCGCTCTCGACCAGTTTCTCGGCTTCGCGCAGCACCGCATGGGCCGGGCGGCTTGCCAGACGTCCTCGCATGTCGGGAATGATGCAGAACTTGCACTTGTGGTTACAGCCCTCGGAAATCTTGAGGTAACTGTAATGGCGCGGTGTCAGCTTGACGCCTGAGGCGGGCAGCAGGTCCACGAACGGGTCGGGATCGGGTGGCACAGCACCATGCACCGCATCCAGCACCTGTTCATATTGATGCGGGCCGGTCACCGCCAGAATGCGCGGGTGATGCTCGCGGATATAGTCCGGTTCTGCGCCAAGACAGCCGGTGACGATCACCTTGCCGTTCTCGTTCAAGGCCTCGCCGATGGCATCCAAGGATTCCGCCTTGGCGCTGTCGAGAAAGCCGCAAGTGTTCACGATCACCGCATCCGCCCCGGAATAGTCGGGTGAGATGCCATAGCCTTCGGCGCGCAGCCGCGTCAGAATGCGCTCGCTATCCACCAGCGCCTTGGGGCAGCCAAGCGAGACCATCCCGATGGTTGGCTGGCCGGTGCTTTGTGTGTCGGCGAACCTTGCTGCGGGGGCGAGGTCGGGGCGGAGATCAGGTGGATTGGTGCTCATGTCCGCGCATATAGAGGTGATGCCCGGCTTGCGCAATTGTTGCGCCATTGGGTGCTGCTTGCCATAGTTCAGAAAACCTCCGAAAGGTGAGAGCAGGGCATGCGCTGGTTGTTTCGTATCATTTTCATTGTGGTTGCGGTTTTGGGACTCGTCATCGGGGCGCTGCTGCTATTGCCGGGCGAAAAACTTGCGCAGATCGCTGCAGACCAGATCCGTGCGGAAACCGGGCGCGAGGTCACCTTCCAGGGCGATGTAAAGGTGACGTTCTGGCCAGTTCTGGGGCTGGAAACAGGGCCGGTCACGGTTGCGAATGCAACCTGGTCCAAATCTGGCCCGATGCTGAGTGCTGATGCGCTTTCGGTGGGGGTGTCCGCCCCGAATCTGCTCGCCGGTGCAATCCGGGTCAAAAAGGTTCTGGCGACACGTCCGATCCTGCGGCTGGATGTGCAGGGTGAAAAAGCGAACTGGGACTTGTCACAGCCGGAGCCGGTGGCATCCAGTGCGGCCGGTAGCTCTGATGGATCGGGCGCAGGGTCCGACGAGGCAGGTTCGGATTTCTCGCTGGAAAAACTTGTACTGACAGATGCACAGCTCATCTACACCCGCGACGAAAAGGTTGAGTTGAACCGTGCTGGCGTCGACATGACGGCCAGTTGGCCAGAGGCCGATGGTCCACTTGATTTGGAGCTTGAATTGTCGCTGGGCGGTGACCCGCTTGCGATCGCCGCCGAACTGGCAAATCCGCAGATTTTGGGAGAGGGCGGCGCCTCGCCGGTCACCCTCAGCATCCGCAGTGCCGCTGGAACGGTCGGTTTCGACGGGAGGTTCTCGCGCGAGGGTGATGTAGAGGGCAAACTGAAGGTGGACAGCTCAGACACTGCGCGCCTGCTCGCGGCTTTTGGGCAGAGCGGCTTCGATGTCCCGCATGGTTTCGGCCGGTCGGTCAAGATTCAGGGCAACGCGACCTACACCCATGATGGCCGCTTATCTCTGCGCAAGATGGTATTGGGGCTAGACGGAAACCAGTTGAACGGAGCGGCGGATGTGGTGTTGGCCGCCAAACCCCAGATCAATGCGAATCTGACCGCAACCACGCTGGACTTCTCGAAATTGGCCGAATCTGGGACAGCATCATCAGGCGGCGGCGGAGGCGCCGTATCATCCGACAAGACCACCGGGTGGTCGAACAAGCCAATCGATGCTGCGCCATTGGGGCTGGTGGACGGAACGATCACGCTGGCAGCGCAATCTGTGAAACTGCCGGATTTTGATCTGGGCGAAACCCAGGTCGTATTGCAAATCGAGCGATCCCGTGCGGTGCTCCGATTGAAACAGGTTTCGGTATTCTCTGGTTCGTTGAATGGTCAATTGGTGGCCAATAATCGCAGCGGTCTGTCAGTTGGCGGCGATCTGAGCGTCAAGGATATCAACCTCAACCAGGCGCTCACCGCGCTTGTTGACGTAACCCGTTTCTCGGGTAAGGCATCAGGCAACCTCAAATTTCTGGGCTCTGGGCAAACCGAGAACCAGATCATGCACGCGCTGTCGGGGTCGGGCAGCTTAAGTATGGGGCAGGGTGTTATCAACGGATTCGATCTGCATCGCCTGATGGATGGCCATACACGCACAGGCGGGACCACCGTGTTCAACAGTTTGACCGCCAGTTTCACCATGGCAAATGGCGATCTGGACAATAAGGATCTGCTATTGAAGCTGGACCACTACCGGGCGGACGGAAAAGGGCGCATCGGCATCGGCGCGCGCGATATCGATTATCTATTCACGCCCGTGCTGCTGCGCGCCAACTCCGGCAGGGGGCGTGAAGTGCCGATCCGGATCGTTGGCCCATGGGCGGATCCGTCCATCAAGCCCGATCTGAAGAAGGTGCTCGAAGCGGCGGCAGAAGCGGAACTGGACAAGGTCGGTGACACGGCGAAGAAGGCGTTGCACGGCAAATTGGGCGAAGAACTGGATGCACCGATCGAAAGCACCGAGGATGTGGAAAAGGCCTTGAAGAACAAACTAGAAGAAGAAGCCAAAAAAGGCCTTCTGAAACTGTTCGGAGGAGATTGAGCACGCCTGCATGCGCCTCCCCAATGGCAGCGTGCGGCGGGGGCGTACCCCCGCCACAAGGTTCAGATCGTCTGGTCGTAGTCGCCGACAAGCGGTTCGGTGCGGATCACCGCGTCGATATCTGCAAAAATCGACCGCAATTCGGCCTCGCTTTCCGGACTCTCGCACACCACCACCAGATTGGGTGTGTTGGAACTGGCCCGCACCAGCCCCCAGGCACCATTGTCAAGGATTACGCGGGCACCATTGACCGTGACCACCTGTGCAATCGCGCGGCCTGCGATGGTTCCCCCCTCGGCGGCATGTGCCTCCAACTTCTCGACCAGCCGTTTCAGCACTTCGTACTTTTCGGTGTCCGCGCAATAGGGCGACATGGTTGGGGTGGAGTAGGTCCTGGGCAGAGCCTTGCGCAAATCCGACATTGACTTGTCGGGGTTGCGATCCATCAATTTGCAGATCTCGACCGCCACGCGCATCCCGCAGTCATAGCCCCGCCCGACCGGTTCGGCGAGGAAGTAGTGGCCTGACTTCTCAAACCCCGCCAATGCCCCAATTTCCTTCACCCGGCGTTTCATGTGGCTATGTCCGGTCTTCCAGTAGTCGGCCTTTACGCCCAGGGCCTGCAATTCGGGGTCCGAGGCAAACAGCCCGGTGGATTTCACGTCAGCCACGAACGTCGCACCAGGATGCAGCTTGGCCAGATCGCGCGCCATGATCACGCCGACTTTATCGGCAAAGATCTCTTCTCCTTCGTCATCCACGACCCCGCAGCGGTCGCCATCCCCATCAAAGCCCAGCGCCAGATCGGCGCCGCTGGCTTTCACGGTGTCGGCCATGTCATGCAGCATTTCCATGGCTTCCGGATTGGGGTTGTAGTGAGGGAAGGTGTAGTCGAGCGTGTTGTGGCTAGGCACAACCTCGACCCCCATGCGCTCGAAAATCTCGGGGGCAAAGGCCGAGGCCGTGCCGTTGCCGGTTGCGCAGACCACCTTGAGCGGGCGCGAGACGCGGAAATCGCCGACCAGATCGTCAATATAGGCTTCGCGCACGCCGTCGACGAATTCGTAGGAACCACCCGGCCCAGGTTGGCCCTCGCCGTTCAGAACGATGTCGCGCAGTTCGCTCATTTCGTCAGGCCCGTGGGTTAGCGGCCTGTCAAAGCCCATTTTCACGCCTGTCCAGCCGTTCGGGTTGTGGCTGGCCGTCACCATCGCAACCGCGGGCACATCCAGATGAAACTGCGCGAAATAGGCCATCGGCGACAGTGCCGGGCCGATATCCTTTACCTGAATTCCTGCCTGCATCAGGCCCAGGATCAGGGCGTTTTTTATGGACAGCGAGTAGTCGCGATAGTCATTGCCGACCGCGATCACTGGCGCGATCCCGCGCTTGTGCATCTGTGTGCCCAGGCCTAGGCCAAGTGCGGTCATGCCGGGCAGGTTGATCTCGTCTGGGTACTTCCACCGCGCATCATATTCGCGAAACCCCGTGGGTTTGATCATCGCATCGCGCAAAAAACTCCAGGTGTTCGGCGACACCTCGGGCAAGGGTTTGGTCATAGTAATATCTCTTGATCTGTTCAGATTTCGACGGGGTCGGCCTTTGCCAGCGCGTCAAGCTTCATCAGGGTTTCGATGAGTTTGGGCATATGATCCAGATAGATCATGTTTGGTCCGTCGCTAGGGGCATTGTCAGGGTCCTGATGCGTTTCCATGAAGACCGCTGCTGTTCCGATGGCCACCGCGGCGCGGGCCATCACCGGCGCGAATTCGCGCTGCCCGCCCGAAGATCCGCCTTTTCCGCCGGGTTGAGCGACGGCATGGGTGGCGTCCATAACGACCGGATAGCCGGTCTGTGCCATTATCGGCAACGAGCGCATGTCGGCTACCAATGTGTTGTATCCAAACGAGGCGCCGCGTTCGGTCAGCAGGATGCGTTCATTGCCCGTGCTTTCAACTTTGGTGACGATATTTGTCATCTCCCACGGTGCCAGAAACTGACCTTTCTTTACGTTGACCGCGGCGCCCGATTTTCCGGCCGCAAGCAACAGGTCGGTCTGACGGCACAGAAATGCCGGGATTTGCAGAATATCGACGGCCTGCGCCGCCTGGGCGCATTGCGCCTCGGAGTGCACATCGGTCAGCACCGGCACATCCATCCTCTTTCGAATATCGGCCAGCACCTGAAGCCCGGCCTCGATCCCCATACCGCGCGCGCCGCTCAGCGAGGTGCGGTTGGCCTTGTCATAACTTGCCTTGAAGACGTACTGAGCGCCGTGTTCGGCGCAGATTTCCTTCATACGGCCCGCGATCATCTGGGCATGATCAGCACTTTCCAGTTGGCAGGGTCCCGCGATGACGGTCAGCGGGCGGTCATTGCCGATGCTCAGATCGGCCACTTGCACATGTTTCATGGTCTATGAAGATACCTGTTCTCGAAGGATCGACGCGGTAAGCGAGATCATCAGGTAGATACCAGCAAAGACCAGGAATGCCAAAATCGTATTTTCGAACTTGCGCGGATGGCTGGGTTCCTGGCTGGGCACCGGGTTGACGGACACAGTAAGGTAGCGCACCTGCCGGTTTGCCTCCATCCGCGTGGTTTCCATCTGTTGCAGGGCCGATTGCAACATCAGGTCGCGCGATGCCAGGTCCGCCTGCGCCATCTGTATTCGCACGCTCAACTGTGCCAGCGAATTCTCGCCATCCGAGGCGTCCACCATTTCGGCGTTGAGCGCATCAAGCAAGGTTTGCAGTCGGTTGATATCGGCCTGTGTGCCTTCCACCTTGGCGCGGTTGGGCCGAGTGTTGTCCAGCAGGGCCGCCAATTGCAGCTCCTTTTCCTGCAGCTCCAACTCAACCGTATTGATACGGCCCCTCAGCCCTGCTATCACGCCCTGAGGATCCAGAACTGCGCCTTTAATTTGTAGTTGAACCAGCGCCTCCTGCGCGTTGCGCCGTTCTTGCTGCGCACTCTCGAAGCTTTCGCGTGCCTCGCGCATCTGATCGTCGCGCTTTTGTCCCGACAGATCATTCACGCGATCCTCGGCATAGCCCAGAAGGCTCTCGGAAAACTCTGTCGCTGTTTCCGGGTCCGCTGCACTGACCTCCATCCGGATCACGCCTTCGGTAGGGTCATAACCGATGGTTACGATCCGTGAGTAGGTCTTGTAGGCTTTTTCGTTTGTGGCGTCCGGCGAAAGGCGCTGGATCGGGTCGATCCAATCCTGCGAGAAATGCGACTTGAACCCGCGATCGCGGTCCAGAAGCAGCATTGCTTCTTTCGATTCCAGAAAGGACTGAACCGATATCGAATCCTGCCCGGTTGCAAATTGGGTACCGGCAAACAGACCCCCGACGCTGGCGCCGCCACCATCGGCTTGCAGGATCACAAACTCGGATTTGGTTGAGTACATCGGCGTCGCAATATTGTAGAAATACCAGCCCACGATCGCGGTCGGCAGCAGCACGAAAAATGCCAGCCGTGTCATCAGCATCATCAACTTGCGGCGGCGGCGGCGGGCGATGTCGCGCTGGATTTCGGTGATTTCCATTTCCCGGCGCTGTGCCGGGCTCATGTCCGGCGCGGGGAGATTGTGCTGGCCGGGCTCCACGGTTTGCGGCAGCTGCACTTGCTGTCGCGCCTTGCCAGAGGCCTGGTCCCTATCAGGCTCTGCCTCGTCCTGCGGCACGACGAGTTCGAGCAGGTTCGGACGCCTGAAGGGTTCGATCCCCTTCTCGCGCAGCAGCCTGACCGCATCATAATCGGATGCGGCGGGCAGGTTGTGTTTTTGCGCCATCCGCCGCGCCATCCGCAACTGACGACCGGTCAGACCTTCGCGCTTGATGGCGTCGATGTCGGTCTGGACAGTGCTATCCGGCATGGCGCCCTGCTCCGGAAGGGGCGCTTCAGCCTTGCTGTCGGCCTCGGGTGACTCGGGCCCCGCGCGACTGGTTCCAGTGCGCCGGATGCGAAATTTTCTAGCCTTGGGTTTCGTAGTCATAGAGTTGCTTCGCTTCTTCCAAGGTGTCGAACATGTACAGCTGACCATCCAGCAGGACTGCAGCCTGCCGGGCAAATTTCTCAAGCACAGCGGGGCTGTGGGAAACGATCACGATCGTGGTTGTGCGCAGGCGTTCCTGCAGAATGGCTCCGGCCTTGCGGTTGAACTCCACGTCGGTGGAGCCGGGCATGCCCTCATCGATGAGGTACATGTCGAAATCCAGAGCCAGCATAAGCGCAAAAGAAAACCGTGCGCGCATCCCTGAGGAATATGTGCCGACCGGTTGGTCGAAATACTCATCCAGATCGCAGAGCCAGCGGCAATAAGCTTCGACATAGTCGGGGTCCATGCCATAGAGCCGGGCGATGAAGCGGCAGTTTTCCATCGCGGAAATGCGTGAGACCACGCCGCCCATGAAGCCCAGCGGAAACGAGATGTTGCACTCGCGGCGGATCATGCCCTCATCAGGTTTTTCCAGCCCGGCGATCATGTTGATGAGTGTGGTTTTCCCGGTGCCGTTCGGGGCCAGCACGCCCAGCGATTTCCCCATCTCGACACGGAACGACACCCGGTCCAGGATCACCTTGCGCTGGGTTCCCGTCCAGAAGGACTTGCTGACAGTGTCAAATTCAAGCATCGGTGGTCTGCTTTGGCCTGCGTCGTTCAGTTGGGAACGCGGTTGCGAACCCTTTTTGCAATCCCGTTTTCGGGCTTGATGCAGCCTATCGGCTGATATGGGCCACATTATGTCGAAATATGAAACAAATAATCAACGCGAAACCGCTCTGCATCGCAGATGTGAACCGCGATGGTTCTATTCGGTTACGGCGCGATTGAACGCCGTGCCCTTTTAGCAACCATCGAGCGCGGTCATCCCGCGCGGATCGCTCTTGCCTCTGTTTCTTCCAAAACGAGGTCGGCGCATCGTTCTCCAAGCATCATCGCAGGCGCATTTGTGTTTCCGGCGTTGATGTCGGGAACAGCCGACATATCGCACACCCTAAGCCCGTCGATCCCCCGGACGCGCATGCGTGCGTCAAGCACGGCCAGCGTGTCCCCGTCCTTGCCCATTCTTGCCGTTCCCGCCGGATGATAGTTTGTCTTCACGAAGCGCTTGCAATGCGCGCGCAGGGTATCATCGTCATCTGCTTTTGGTATCACGATCTCTTTGATGCGCTTTGCCAGGGGGCCGGTCGAAAATGCTTTGCGAAAGAATCTCTGTCCGCGGATCATTTCCGCCATGTCGTCTTCGTGTTTCAACAGGTTCGGAGAGACGCGGGGCATCGCGTAGGGATCGGCAGAGCGAAGGCGAACTTCGCCGCGGGACTTGGGCTTGACCACCACGGTTGTCACCGTAAGGCCGTATCCGTCCGAGACCTCATCAAGCGCATCGCGGTCGAGATAGACGATAGGCACGCAAAAAGCCTGAATTGTTGGCTCGCATTCAGGGTTTGCGGGATTGACGAAGGCGCCAGCCTCCACCCCAGCAGAGGTAACGGGTCCGCTGCCGAACAGCTTGAACTGGAGGCCATTGCGCAACATTCGCCAACCGTCGCCTTGCTTGAAATATCCGTAGGGGCCGTTCGCAAAGGCGGTGATCGGCACCTCGGGGTGATCGATGAGGTTTTGACCAACGCCCGACAGAGGACAGCGAATTTCGATGCCATGCGAAGACAAATGATCCTCGGGTCCGATGCCGGAAAGCATTAGGATCTTGGGCGTGACCAGCGCACCGGCGGCGACGATGACCTCACCATCGCAGCGCACCTGGTGTTGCCCCGCCTTGTCTCGATACTCAACGCCTACGGCCCGGTCGCCCTCGATTATGATCTTGCTGACTTCCGCATGAAGACGCACGGTCAGAGCCGAGCTGGAGCTCAACGGGCTGAGAAAGGCGTATGCCGACGAGCTACGTCGACCGGAGCGATTGGTGAATTGGTAAAAGCCGACACCGCGCTGGGTCGGTCCGTTGAAGTCCGGATTGAACGGCTCACCAAGGGTCTGGACGGACTGCACAAACCATCGCGACATGTCATCAATATGCCCGGGGTCCGAAACCAGCAGTGGCCCTTCCGTGCCATGCAGGTCGTTAGCAAGGCGGTTGTTGCCCTCCATTCCCACGAAATAGGGCAGAACGTCACCCCATCCCCAGCCCACACCATCGTTGGTTTCGCGCAGGATGTCGTCCCATGCGTCGTAGTCCGAGGGCCGGCCACGCATATAGACTTGTGCATTAACGGAAGATCCACCCCCCAAGACGTGTCCTTGAGGAATGTCATGAACCCTTCCATCCAGATGCTCTTGCGGTTCGGTTCGGTGGTAGCGCATGAATTTCGAGCCATTGATCATCTTGAAGATGCCCGGCGGCATATCAAGAAGCGGGTGGCGGTTGGAGTGTCCCGCCTCCAAAACAAGCACGCGGTGCTTGCCGTTCTTTGCCAGGCGCGCAGCTGCGGCGGCACCGGCCGAACCGCCGCCGATCACAATATGATCGAAAGTTTCTGTCATATTCTTGCCTCAGCTGCGCGGTTTGGGTCCGGTGATCGAGTCCCGTTCCACCAACTCGCATTCCAGCTTGACCAAGGGGTGCCTTTGGTCACCGGTCGGACCATGAAACAATTGCTCGATCACCCAACGCCCCATCGCGCGGGTCGGCAAGATCATTGAGGTGAGCGGCGGCGACAAGTGGCGGGCGGTCTCATCATCGTCGAAGCCGATGACGGATACATCTTCCGGAATCGCTAGCCCGAGCTCTTTCAATGCCTCATAACATCCGATCGCCATTCGGTCGTTTTGGCAAAAGATGCCGGTCGGTGGGTTGGGCAGCTTCATCAACTTCTGTGTTGCCGCGTAGCCTGTGCTGGGCAACCAGTTGCCCTCCACAACCAGATCTTCGTCGAACGGTATGTCAGCCGAAGCCAACGCATTGCGATAACCGGTTGTCCGGCCCGCCGCACATTCCATGAATGGCTCGCCCGTGATTGTCGCGATCCGTTTATGACCGGCCTTGATCAGCGCATTGGTTGCGGAATGACCCCCAGCAATCTCTCCGGGGATCACTGCCGGAAAGGAAAGATCGTCGGAAAAACAGTTGAGTAGCAACACCGGCGTAGCGGACTGACGGAGGATCTCCGGTATGACCACGCGGCGGGTAAATACGGTGGCGTAGATAATGCCGGCAACTTTCTGGTCCAGAAAGAACTGAAGTGTGCTTGGTTCAACATCCGGGTCGTTCTGAGTTTCTGCCAAAAGCACAAGATTTCCGGTGTCCCGCACGGCTTGCTTGACGCCGTTGAACGCGTTGACCATCTCGGGGCTACTCGCCAGATCGTCCACGACAAATGCGATTGCGTCATCAAGGATTGGCGACCTGCGATCTTTGATGCTGGGCTTGGCGCTTTGACTGGGAACCGAATATCCAAGCGTTTTGGCGGCATCCAGAACGCGCTTCTTTGTATCCTCGGAAATCTTCACCGAGTCGTTCCTGTTAAGAACAATCGACACTGTTGTTTGCGAACATCCCGCCACCCGAGCGATGTCGTGCATGGTCACCCGTTGCCGTCCTGCGACTTTGCCGACGCCTTTGTGTTGGCCTGGTTTATCTGCGTGTTCATTCATCTCATAACCCGATTCCTTGCAGTATTAGTAACCCTCCAAGGCACACCTCGCAACTAATATTAGTCACCTTAGATAATATTAGTGTTGACTGTGAGATAATATTATTGTTCGAATTAGTTGTAGCGGTCGTTTTGCGACTCATCCATTGCAAGCAGGGAGGGCGGGCAGTGCAGTCAGCGCCGGGCATTGTCGAAAAGGCGGATCACCGGTCGATGTATGTCGGCGGTCGCTTCGTCACACTGGATGATCCGCTGGTTGCGGTGGAAAATCCCGCGACAGAGGCCGTCATTGCATGCGTCCCAGAAGGAAATGCCGCTCATGCGGATATGGCAGTCGCAGCAGCAAGGGACGCGTTTCCAGTTTGGTCCGCGCGCCCTGCGATAGAGCGCGGAAAGGTCATTGCGGCCTTGGCGGATGCAGTCGAGCGAGAAACAGAAAGACTGGCCACCCTGGTTACGTCAGAGCAAGGCAAGCCAATATCGCAGGCCAAGGGAGAGGTGGCTGCGGCTGTCACTTTCCTGCGACACGCGGCTGAGCAGGCGCGCAGAATCACTGGCGACATCGTGACATCGGATAACCGGTCGGAAGAGATCCAGATCAGGCGTCACCCTTACGGTGTTGTTGTTGCACTCACGGCCTGGAACTATCCGCTTGCTCTTGCGGCGCGCAAGATTGGGCCGGCGCTGGTTGCCGGGAACACAGTGGTCTTGCTGGGGCACGAAATCACACCCCTTTCCGGTCTCGCGATTGCAGAGCTGGCCGATAGGATCGGATTTCCGCCGGGCGTTCTGAATATTGTTACCGGAAAAGGTCCCATCGTTGGTCAAAGGCTGGTCGAACACCCCGATACGGCGCTGGTAACAATGACCGGAAGCACCCGCGCAGGGCGCGAGATATTTCGAACCGCAGCGGATCAGATCAAAATGGTTCGCCTCGAACTGGGGGGTAAGGCACCGTTCATTGTCATGGAAGACGCAAACATTGATGCAGCGGTCGAGGCGGCGGTGGTTGCGCGTTATACGAATTGCGGTCAGATTTGCACTTGCAACGAACGCATGTACCTGCATCGCGCCATTGCCGACCAGTTTCTCGACAAATTCGTCGCGGCATCCAAGGCCCTTACCATCGGGGACCCAATGGCCGATCACGACATTGGCCCCAAGGTCAGCCGCGCCGAAGTTTCAAAGGTCACTGAAATGGTGGATCGCGGCATCGCGGAGGGTGCGAAGGTGCTCTTGCCCGGCGGTCCGCTGACCAGCGGCGATCTCGAAAAAGGGCACTGGATGTCCCCAACCGTTCTTGAAATCTCTGACAACAGCGACGCCATCATGCAGGAAGAGGTCTTTGGCCCAGTTGTTCCTGCCATGCGGGTTGACGATTTTGACGAGGCAATCGCGCTTGCAAACGATACGTCCTTCGGGCTTTCGGCATATCTGTTCACGTCCAGCCATCAACACCTGATGGAGGCGCCGCATCGTCTCAAATTTGGCGAACTGTATCTCAACCGCGCGAATGGAGAAGCGGTTCAGGGGTTTCACACCGGCTGGGGATTGTCTGGCATCGGTGGCGAAGACGGCGCTTACGGTTTCGACGGCTATCTTCGAAAGCAGACAACTTACTTGAATTGGGCATGACCTGATAATTCGCGGTCAAACGGAGGCGACCGCAACAATAGTGGAGGAGAACTATGAAACGCAGACATCTTTTGATCTCGTCAGTCCTTGCTGGTGCACTTTTGGGCACCACCGCACTGGCACAGGATCTTCCGCCCTTGGAGCAGAAAGAGCGCTATAAGGTCGGCTTTGCACAGATGGAGTCGAACAACCCCTGGCGTATCGCCGAAACAAAATCATTCCACGACACCGCTGACGCCTGCGGCTGGGACTTGATTGCGACGGACGCGGCAGGTTCAGCGGCCAAGCAGGTGGCTGATGTTGACAGTATGATTGCCCAGGGCATCGATGTCCTTTTCCTGCCACCACGTGAAGAGAAGCCCTTGATCCCTGCGGTGATGAAGGCGCGAGCAGCCGGCATTCCCACCTTCCTTGTCGACCGTTCGGTGGACCCGGCAGTTGCCAAGCCCGGCGAACATTTCGTCGCCTTCCTAGGATCGGATTTCATCGATCAGGGAAACCGTGCTGCCGGATGGCTGATGGAGAACTTTGACGGGGACGAAGGCATCATCGTGCAGTTGGAGGGCACAACAGGATCCTCGCCTGCGAACGATCGCAAGAAGGGGTTTGACGACGCCATCGCGGCGGATGACCGTTTCACCATTGTCGCGTCGCAAACCGGCGATTTTGCACGTGATCTGGGCCGTCAGGTTATGGAGACGTTGCTTCAGGCCCATCCGGACGTGAACGTGGTCTATGCACATAACGACGAAATGGCGATCGGCGCAATCCAGGCGCTGGAGCTGGCAGGTCGTAAACCGGGCGAAGACGTGACCATCGTGTCGATTGACGGCACTCGCGATGCCCTTCAGGCCATTATTGACGGAAAAATGGGCGTGACGGTGGAAAGTTCGCCGTTCTTCGGCCCGCTCGCATGCGAGGTCATGAAGCAATACGCCGCGGGCGAGGAGATTCCGCAATGGGTTAAGGTCGAAGACCGCATCTTCACCCAGGACAACGCCGCCGATCACATCGACGAAGCGTACTGATCCTCCCTGGCGGGTGGTGCTGGCAATTTGTTAGTGCCGCCCGCAAATTTCTGGAGTTACAGACCTTATGAACGCCCTTGTTTCGATGACAGGTATCGACAAGTCCTTCGCCGGTGTTCCAGCGCTGACTCAGGCAAGCCTGGAAATCGCGCCGGGCGAGGTTCACGCATTGATCGGTCAGAACGGCGCTGGCAAATCGACGATGATCAAGGTTTTGACAGGGGTGTACCGGCGGGATGGCGGCCGGGTGATCATGGGGCGTGAAGACAGCCAGATCACCAGTCCGCGCGAAGCCCAGGAAGCAGGCATTGCGACAATTTACCAGGAACTGAACCTGGTGCCGCTCAGGTCTGTCACCGAGAACATCATAATGGGGTACGAACCCAAGCGATTCGGTTGCTTTGTGGATTGGCGAGAGGGCAACAGGCGGGCGCGAGACGTGCTTTCGCGGTTTGGCATCGATATTGATGTAACTGAGCCGCTGGGGAATTTTTCGACAGCAATTCAACAGCTTGTCGCTATTGCCCGCGCGGTTTCGCTCGACGCGAAACTTGTGATCATGGACGAGCCGACCTCATCACTTGATGCAAGCGAGGTGGAGGTTCTGTTCGGTGTAGTACGAGAGCTAAAAAATCAGTGCGTTTCAGTTCTGTATGTTTCGCATTTTCTAGACGAGCTTTTTCAGATTTGCGACCGCGTCACCACCATGCGCGATGGACGCACAGTCAGCACCCGCAACGTGGGCGAGACGAAAAAGCTCGAAATGATTGCCGACATGCTGGGCCGAAACAAGGATGAGATCGAAGCCGAGGGCATGACCGACTTTGCCGGAGCCAATGCAAAACGCGGCGACATCTTGCTGCGCGCCCAGAACGTGTCGACTGGCCCCCGCCTAACGCATTTCGATCTCACACTGCACCGCGGTGAAATCGTCGGGCTTGGCGGGCTGCTTGGATCAGGCCGGACCGAGGCGGCGCGCGCGCTTTTTGGGGTCGACGGGCTCGATGCTGGAGTGATCGAGTTCGATGGCCATCCCGGACAGCCCTCGGGCCCCGGCGACGCAATTGACATGCGGATTGGCTTCCTGCCCGAGGACCGCAAGGCCGAGGGGATCATCCCCGACATGAGCGTCCGCGAGAACATGACGCTAGCCTTGTTGCCGAAACTAGCCGCACGCGGCCAGTTGGATTTCGCGCGCGAACGCGCAATTGTCGAGGCATTCATCACCGATTTGGGCATCAAGGTGGCTCATATGGATCAGCCGATCCGCGAATTGTCGGGGGGCAATCAACAGAAGGTTTTGTTAGCTCGGTGGTTGGCGACCGAACCCGACATCCTGATACTGGATGAACCCACACGCGGGGTGGATGTGGGCGCTAAACGCGAGATACAGTCCTTTATTCGTTCTTATGTCGACAAGGGCTTTGGTGTCGTTCTCATCAGTTCCGAATTCGAAGAGCTTGTCGAAGGTGCCGATCGCATCGTGGTCATGCACGAAGGCCGCTCGGTAAGGGAACTGCACAATCCCGGCATCACAGAGAACATTCTGGTGGGCACCCTTGCGCATCATGATAGAGGAGACGAGGCATGGAACGCGCAATGAAGTTTCCCCGGCAGGTCGCATCGATGCCATTGCGCTTCCATGGCGGCATCGCGGCCTTGCTTGTTCTGTTGGTGTTCAACGCGATATTCACGCCGAACTTTCTGCAAATGCAGACCCTGTTTGTGAATATCAGCCAGGTCGCGACAATCGCGATTGTCGCGATGGGAATGACGCTGGTGATTGCGACCGGGGGCATTGATCTGTCGGTCGGGGCGGTCATGGCGCTGGCCGGGGCGCTTGCCCCGCTGATTTTTCTCTCTGATTTTGGCGCTGCAAACCCGACCTTGGGTGTTGCGCTAGCGATCATTCTTCCATTGTTCGTCGCTGGGCTGTGTGGCGTGTTCAATGGCGTCATGGTGGCCGTTTTGAACGTCCAACCCATCATTGCAACGCTCATTCTTTTCATCTCGGGCCGCGGTATCGCGCAGGTGCTTACGAACGGGAACCTGCAAACATTTTCCAACCCGTCCTTTAGCTATCTCGGGACAGGCAAGGTGCTGGGATTGCCGTTCCAGGGATGGTTGGCGGTTGCCATCGCATGTGTGTTGTTCTGGGTGATCGCGCGGACGTCCTGGGGGCGCTACCTGCTGGCGATTGGCGGAAACGAGCGAGCGGCTTTTCTCTCCGGTGGCCCGGTGCGCCGGGTCAAGATTGGTGCCTATGTTGTCTGCGCTGCGTTGTCCGGACTTGCGGGGCTGATTGTTGTTGCAATCAACTCGGCCTCGGATGCTGCGCGCAATGGCAACCTGATGGAGCTTGACGCGATTGCGGCGGCTGTCGTTGGTGGCGCCCTTTTGCAGGGCGGCAGAGCGCCGATTTTCGGTGCCATCTTGGGGGCCGTGATCATCCAACTTGTCAAATACACATTGCTCGCCAACGGGGTGGAGGATGAGGTCGCGTTGATCGCAAAAGCTGTCATTATCATTCTCGCGGTCTGGATGCAGCAGTTTCGGAGGTCCTGATCAATGCTTGATGAAACGGCCTTTGATCTACGCAATTACATGCGCCGCAACTCTGCGTCGGTCACGGTTTGGGTAGCCTTGCTTGCCCTGATCCTGTTCGGGTTGATGCGGTACGACAACTTTGGCAGCGCCTACAATTTCTCGTCCTTTCTGAACTACAACGCCATGTTCATCGCGATTGCCCTGGGCATGTGCTTTGTGATCATGACGGGTGGGATCGACCTGTCAGTCGGATCGGTTGCGGCGTTCACCTCTGTCGTGGCGGCCTATCTCAGCCCTTATGGGATACAGGTCGCGCTGCCCGGTGCAATAGTCGCCGGTGTTGGGTTTGGGGCGATCAATGCGTTTTGCATTATTGTGCTGCGAATTCCCCCCTTCATCGCGACCCTGGCGACAATGCTTGCAGCGAAGGGCGGCGCATTGGTGATTTCGGGTGCTCAGACGATTTCGGTCGACTGGGGCTCGAACTTCACCAAGCTGGGTATGGGGCAGGCATTTGGGCTGTTCCCTTGGGCCATTGTTATTGTTGCAGGGTTGACTGTAGTGCTTTGGCTTGTGCTTGAAAAAACGACGATAGGTCGAACGGTTCTTGCCATTGGCGGAAGCGAAGACGCCTCAAACCTCATGGGCCTGAACGTCAATCGCGCCAAAGCGTTTGTTTACCTGCTATCGGGCGGGTGCGCGGGATTGGCTGGCCTGTTTTTGGCATCCGGTTTCGGGGCAGGCCAGCCGCTGGAAGGTATCGGGTGGGAGCTTTCGGCAATCGCGTCAGTTGTCGTCGGCGGCACGCTTTTGACCGGAGGCATGGGGTCGATCCCTGCAACGGTTGCAGGCGCATTGCTATTGGGTCTCGTGTTCAATGTTCTGAACTTTGAAAACGGTCAGGGCACTATCAGCTTTAGCGCCTATTGGCAGATGGTGATACGAGGAGGTTTCCTGTTTGCGGTTATCCTCCTGCAGGCTCGGGTCATCGCGAAACAACAAAGGGCCATTGGTTCATGAACCGCATAACATCTGTCGAGGCGCAGCTTTTCAATGTCCCGCTGGCCGAAGTTCTGGTCGATGCCAAGCACGGGGATCACACGTTTTTTCAGTTGGTCACCGTAGCCATCGGAACAGATGAAGGGGTCGAAGGTGTCGGTTACACCTATACCGGCGGCAAGGGCGGGCATGCCATTCTCGCGATGATCAAACATGATCTGGCGCCGTTTCTGATCGGGCAGGACGCCCGGCAGGTCGAGGCTCTATATGATGCCATGCAGTGGCATGTTCATTACGTGGCCCGCGGTGGCATCGCATCTTTTGCGATATCGGCCGTTGATATTGCCCTGTGGGACATCCGCGGAAAAGAGCGCGGCGACGCCCTATGGAAACTGGCCGGAGGTGCGTCAGACCGTTGCAAGGCTTATGCGGGTGGCATTGACCTGAACTTCTCTTTGGACAAGCTGCTGGCCCAAACCGAAGGTTACCTTGCGCTCGGCTTCAACGCCGTGAAAATCAAGGTCGGCCAACCCGATCTGGCCGATGACCTTGCGCGGGCGAAGGCGGTAAGGGACATTCTTGGCCCCGAGCGCTTTTTCATGGTGGACGCCAATTACTCAATGACGGTTGAGCAGGCCATCGTGGCGGCGCGCGGCTTTAAGGAAACCGACATACTCTGGTTCGAAGAGCCGACAATTCCCGATGACTACAAAGGATATGGGCGCATCGCGTCAGAGACCGGCGTGCCACTGGCGATGGGTGAGAACCTGCACACGATCCATGAATTCGAATACGCGTTCGAGGATGCCCAGCTCAGCTTTGTGCAGCCGGATGCCTCGAATTGCGGTGGGATCACCGGCTGGCTGCGTGTCGCCGCCTTGAGTCAAAAGCACGGAATTCCCGTTTGCAGCCACGGGATGCAAGAACTCCATGTAAGTCTGGTTTCAGCCCAGCCGAACTCAGGTTGGCTCGAGGTGCATTCCTTTCCGATTGATCAATACACGACCCGCCCGCTGGTCGTGGAAAACTGTCTGGCCGTGGCCCCGGATACGCCGGGAACCGGGGTGGTTTTTGATTGGGACAAGCTGAAGGCGGAACATCGCGAGATGCCCGGTTAGCTTTCCAGACGCGTTCTGTAGACTTTGTGCGGGGTTTGATGCGGGTAGCCATAGGTATCCCGAGACGTGACACCCAGCGACTTTGCGACCTAACTGAACGAAGCTTGAACGGTCGTATATTGACCGGATCAGGAATCGAGTGCCTCCTGTCGTCGAATGTTGGAATCGGAAACCAGCGACAATCAATGGCTGTTTGGGCATGTCCATGAGCGAATTTGATACCCTTATGTCCGAATTGCGCGCCTGCAGGCTTTGCGAGGATTTGCCGCTTGGGCCGAATCCGCTGTTTCAGCTAAGCGAACAGGCCAAAATCCTGATCGTCGGACAGGCACCTGGCCGGATTACCCATGCAAAGGGGCGCCCGTTTGATGATCCTTCGGGTGATCGGCTGCGTGACTGGTTGGGAATAGACAGGCCCACGTTTTACGGCGATCCCAGGATAGGCATCTTTCCTATGGGCCTGTGTTTTCCGGGAGGTGGGGCAGGCGGTGACAAACCGCCCCGTCCGATTTGCGCGACCACCTGGCGTGCTCCGGTATTGGAGGCGTTGAAGCACGTGCGCCTGACCCTGATACTGGGTGCATATGCGATCGCCTGGCACGCGCCAACGCTGAAGGGAAAGTCCGTTGTCGAAGCAGTAAAGAAGTCCAGCGAATGTGATGACGGGACCTTTATCCTTCCGCATCCAAGTCCGCGAAACAACCGCTGGCTGAAGCAGAACCCGTGGTTTGAGACAACCGTCGTGCCACGGATACAGCAAAATGTGCGTTCTTTGTTGCGCAGCTAGATACCTGGGACGACCGTTGCCTGTTGGGGCGCGGCCAAAACCCATTGATGATCAGCCTGAGGTTGCCGGCAAGAACACGACCTGTATTCAGGGCTTTAAGCGCACGTGGGTAGTTTAGGCCAGAGTGTTTCCTCGATGCCCGCAGGGTGAGACTGCTATCTGGGTCGATCTGGGAGAGGCCCGGTTTCATTGCCTCATGCCAGTGCAGAGCGACATAGCTCGCGCTTTTCTGGTCGGCAGGCCCATTCCTATATACTTTGCGCGCTAGGAGCCGACGCGATAGCGCGTTGGCGTTTTTGCCTTGCCCGACAGGTGTTGGCGCAATACGGCTTTGCACAGGAAGGCCTCTGCTGCGAAGGAGGTTTGGTGCCGGTTCCACGGCAGAGGGTGCGGGACATGATGGATGACTGATCAGACGGCGCTGGATGCTGCCTATGCAGTGATGGAGCAGGACGGCACGGACGATGCTGCGCGCCTGCGTTTCTTTGAGCGATTGGCCGATAGCGAGCTGTTCCTGCTGCTGACGCAGGAGGCAGAGGGCGAAGAGCTGTCGCCAGAGTTGTTCGATGTGGCGGACGGGCGCTTTGTTCTGGTGTTTGACCGAGAAGAGCGGTTGGCTAGCTTCGCTGGGCGGCCCGCACCATACGCAGCGTTGTCGGGCCGGGTCCTCGTCGGGATGCTGGCGGGGCAGGGGATTGGCCTTGGCCTCAATCTGGATGTGGCCCCGTCGGCCCAGTTGATTCCGGGCGAAGCTGTAGATTGGCTAATGGGCACTTTGCAGCAGGTGCCCGATCAGGTCGAAGGACGTTTTGCCGAACTGTATGCACCAGCAGGCCTGCCGGATCGCCTTCTGATGGCGTTGGATGCCAAGCTTGCCACCGCGCGCGGGCTGGCGCAGGCAGCTTATCTGGTCGGCGTGACCTATCAGGGCGGCGGACGCGGGCACCTTCTGGCTTTTGTTGACGCCCGGGAAGGCGCACGCGACGCGTTGGCCAAAGCGGCGTCAGAAGCGCTTACCTTTTCCGGCATCGAAGCTGGCTCGATGGATGTTGGGTTTTTCGCCGCGACCGAGTCCATCGCCGCAAAACTGGCTCAATACGGGCTACGCTTCGACCTGCCGAAGCCCGAGCCCGTCGCGTCCTCGGCGACAGCCCCGGGCATGGATCCCGACAGGCCGCCGGTATTGAAGTAGAAGTCGCTCCGGTCGCGTGGGCGCGGCCAGTTACGGCCACGCTAGGGGACAGATCACTCCGTCGCTGGTTCCAGCTTGTCCTGGGTGCGATGTTCAAAGTCGCTGGCGTCGTGGCGTTCGCGCAGCTGGGTGTGCGGTTCACCAAAGGCCCTGTTGACCATGCGACCCCGGCTGACGGCCGGGCGTGCGTCAACCTTTTTTGCCCAGAGCAGCACGTTCTCATAGCTGGTGACATCCAGGAATTCTGCGGCATCATATAGCCGCCCCAGCACCAACTGCCCATACCATGGCCAAATGGCCATATCCGCAATGGTATAGTCGTCGCCGGCAATGTAATCCTTGCTCGCCAGTTCTCGTTCCAGCACATCGAGTTGGCGTTTGGCCTCCATCGCGAAACGGTTGATTGGATACTCCCATTTTTCCGGCGCGTAGGCATAAAAGTGACCAAAGCCACCGCCCAGATAAGGCGCGCTGCCCATTTGCCAGAACACCCAGTTCATCACCTCGGTCCGCGCCGGGCCATCCTTTGGCAGGAATTCACCGAACTTTTCGGCCAGATGAAACAGGATCGAGGCGCTCTCGAAGACCCGCAATTCCGCCTCGCCCGAGCGGTCCAGAAGCGCGGGGACTTTCGAATTCGGATTGATGCCTACAAATCCACTGCCGAATTGGTCACCTTCGCCGATATCGATCAACCAGGCATTATATTCGGCACCGGAATGACCCAGGGCCAGCAGCTCCTCCAGCATGACCGTGACTTTCACACCATTTGGTGTCGCAAGCGAGTAGATCTGCATCGGGTGTTTGCCGGTTGGAAGCTCTTTGTCATGGGTTGCACCGGCAATGGGCCGGTTGATATTTGCAAAGCGCCCGCCACTTTCGGCGTCCCAGGTCCAGGTTTTGGGCGGGGTGTAGGTCGATTGATCGGTCATCAGCAGGTCATCCGTTTCTTGTCGGGCATTACCGGCCCGTGTTGCGCAGCTAATACCATGACCGTCAAAGTCCAACCCCACGGGCCGCATATCGGCCCGGTATTGAAACATTTCGGCAGGTGGCGCTCACAAAACCTCGTGTGATGTCACAGCGCCGCGAGCGGGGCTTCGCACCGGCTGCAAAGCGCCTATTGTCAGTTTCACGCCGGTGGGCTTGCCGGCAACCGATTGCGACACAACCCCTCAGAGGACCCGCCACATGAAACGATTTGCTCTCGCTTTTGCGACCGCCGCTGCCACTGCACTGGCCCTTCCCGCCTTTGCTGGCCCGCAATATCTTGACGATACCGGCTTTGCCGTTTCCGGCTACGATGTCGTAGCTTATCGCGATCTGCCGCAAGCCGCTGTCGGCGAGGCGCAGCCCGAAGGCGTCAAGGGCAGCACCGAGTTCACTGCCGAATACAATGGCGCGACGTTCGCCTTTGCCAATGCGGAAAACCGCGACAAGTTCGTTGCCAATCCCGCCTATTTCGCACCGCAATATGACGGCCACTGCGCCTATGGCGTGTCGCGTGGCGGCAAAGTGCCGGGCAATCCAAACCTGTGGCGCATCGTGGATGATAAGCTGTTCCTTAACATCACACCAAACGTTGTGACATTCTGGGAAGAGAATATTCCCGGCAATATCGATCTGGCCCAAAGCAACTGGCCCGGTATCGAGGCAGACACTGCGTCGACCAACCCGATCCCGAATTTCGAATCGGCAGCTCCGGTCAAGAACTAGATCTGCGTCTGCTCAATTCAGACACACAAGCGCCCGGTTCCCGACCGGGCGCTTTTCGTTGTGCAGCGGCGTTGTGAAGGCTGCAAAGCGATCACCCTATGCGGGAAAGCAAAAACCGAATACGCCTTAAATCGCCCAAACGCCTTTTACGCTTTAGGCATCAAGCATATGTAGGGTGGTGGTTCACGAACAAACCGTTGGGGATTCGGCGATGAAGAAGCTAACCATTTATGCGTTGGATGCTGATCCGCTCAGTTCCACAGATGTGCAAGTTCTGAACGCGTTTCAGGTGGACATCATCGACACGGATGATTTCCTCGAAAACCCCGACGCAGATGGCAATCCGCAGCTTGATGTCAGCGGTATTCCAGGTTTCATCGGTGATTCTGAGACCTTCCAAGTCTTTGAGACCTATAGTGGAGATGTAGGCGGCTCACCCGTCACCTTCACGCTTTTGCAGTGGCAGGGCTCGCAATACATGATCTTGACCGCAGGTTCGGTCAATGTGGGCGATTTCATTGAGAATACCAACAACAACATCGTCCCGGCGTCGCCCTCAGAGTACGATACGTTGCCGGATTTCGTGTGTTTCGTGGCCGGTTCGCTGATTTTGACGCCCGAAGGACCCCGCCGGATCGAAACGTTGAAACCAGGCGATGCGGTCATCACTGCCGACGGCTCCGCCAAACCGATCCGCTGGGTTGGTCGGCGGCGTTTGTCCGCGACAGACCTACTGCGCAATCCGCATCTCAGGCCCGTCCGAATCAAGGCCGGCGCTTTCGGGGCTGGGTGCCCGGCGCGTGACCTGCAAGTGTCGCCGCAGCACCGCCTGCTGGTCACCGCCGCAGAGTTGGAGATCTGTTTTGGCGCACCCGTGATGCTGGCCCCCGCCAAGGCATTGATCGACGACGCGCGAATCTGCCAGGAGACCGTCGAGGCAGGGGTGGACTATGTGCATATCCTCTTCGACCAGCATGAACTGGTACAGGCCGAAGGGATCTGGTCGGAATCGCTCTATCCCGGCGACTGCACGATTGACGCCATGCCGGAACAATCGCTGCGCGAACTTGATGAGCTTTTCCCCAATCTGAGGGAAGAGGCCGGATCAGTCGCTTTCCCGGTTCTGAAACCGTTCGAAGCCAATATTCTGAAGGCCAAGTTGCAGGTGTGCGAACCTCGGGTTGGCTAAACCGTGCTGGCACCTTCTGGAACAGAAACAGCCCGCGCAGAGTCACACGCGGGCTGTCTGCAAACCTTGTCTGTCGCGCCTTAGCGGCGGCGATCGCGACGGGCGCTCATCGGCTGAAAGGCTACGCCCACATGCGCCTCACAATAGGGTTTCCCTTGCTGGACAGGTAGTCCGCAGAACCAGAAATCCTCGGTTGCGGGGTCGCCAACCGGCCACTTGCAGGTGCGCTCGGTCAGTTCCATCAGGCTGATCTTCTTGGCTTTTTTCTCAACTTCGTTGACCTTGGCCAGCGCCTCGGGGCTGATCTCATTGGCCGAAGGCTGCGGCGGCAGCGGCTGACCGGCGGGAATAATCTGCTTGCGCGGCGGCAGCGGCTTGACTTCGGCCGCGGCAGCAGGTTCGGCGGCCGGGCGCGCCGGTTCAGTCTTGGGCGCGGGTTTCGGCTTGGCTTGTGCGGGGGCCTTGGCCGCAGGCTTTTCTTTTGGCTCGGCCTTGGCGGGTGCCGCACCGCCGGTGCGGTTCGACAGGCCCAGACGATGCACCTTTCCGATCACGGCGTTGCGTGTGACGCCACCCAGTTCCTTGGCGATCTGGCTGGCCGACTGACCTTCGCCCCACATTTTCTTGAGCAGTTCCACACGCTCGTCTGTCCAGGACATGGCTTGCCTTTCAAAGCGGGAAAGCGGCCCCTGACGGCGCCGCCTTCGAAATATTACCTGATCGTCTATTCTAATCACTGGCGTCTGAGTTACAAGGCAGATCGGCATCAGAATCGGAACCGGACCATGCAGGACCTATCGGGACTAGGAGAGCGCCGCTTCGGGCGAGTGAACTGGCTGGGGCTCTACACGCTGGCGCAGCGCGAGGCTTTGCGCTTTCTGTCGGTCTGGACGCAGACCATTTTGGCACCGCTGGTAACAGCGGGCCTCTTCATTCTGATCTTTTCGATCGCCATAGGACCGGGCCGACCCGATGTGATGGGGGTGCCGTTTCTGACCTTTCTGGCACCGGGTATTTTGACCATGACTGTGATCCAGAATGCCTTTGCCAACACCTCATCGTCGGTGATGATCGCCAAGGTCCAGGGCAATATCGTCGATACGCTGATGCCGCCCCTGTCGGCGACCGAGACGTTGCTGGGCTATCTGGCAGGCGGCGTTGCGCGCGGCGTTCTTGTGGCGCTTGCCATCGCAACGGGTATGGCGCTGGTGCTGGGCGTTGTGCCGCAGCATCCGTTGCTGGCCTTGACGTTCATCGCGCTGGGGTCCGTGTTTATGGGCGCGCTGGGATTGGTGGCGGCGATCTTCGCTACCAAGTTTGACCAGATGGCGGCGATCACCAATTTCATCGTCACGCCGCTCGCTTTTCTGTCGGGCACCTTCTATTCGGTGCAGGCCTTGCCGCCAGTGCTGAACGTGATCACCCATGTCAACCCGGTCTTCTACTTGATCGACGGTGTGCGCTTCAGCGTGATCGGGGTGTCCGACAGTTCACCCTTGCTCGGCCTTTTGATCTGCCTGCTGACGACATTGGCCGTCTGTGCGCTTGTCTGGCGAATGCTGAACAGTGGCTACCGCCTCAAGGCGTGAGGGCGATCAGGTCCGCACCCGCCGCGCCTCACGCAGCGCCAGCAGCAATGCGCCCGCAATGATGATCGCTGCGCCTGTCAGGCTGATCAGGTCCGGGATTACCCCAAAGACAGCGAAGTCGATCAATGCAACAAAGACCAGCGTCGCATAGCTGAACGGTGCGACAAAGGAGGCATCGGCTCGCGCCATCCCATTCACGAAACAGAACTGCGCACAGGCCATCAACCCGCCAAGGCTGGCAAGCGCCACCCATTGCGCGGCATTCGGCGATACCCAGACCGGCAGTACCGCCAGCGTGGCGATGGTCAGCCCGATACTGTTATTGACCAGCAAGACCTGAATGGGGCGCTCGCGGCCCGAAAGCGCTTTGATCAGGATAAGTTCCAACCCGATCACCATAGCTGCCGCCAGCGCCAGAAGGGCGGCAGGCTGAAAGCTGGCGGGCGTAGGGCGCAGTAGGATCAAAGCACCCAAGAGTGCGATGCAAGCGGCCAGCCATCGGATCGGGCCGACCCGTTCGTGCAACAGCGGGATTGCCAGTAGCATGCCGAAGACCGGGTTCAGGAATGAAATCGCGGTCGCGTCGGTCACCGGGATATGGGCAACGGCCGCAAAAGTCAGCGTGATCCCCACCCAGCCGCAGCTTGTGCGGCCAATATGCAGCCGCCAATGGATCGGCCCGAGTTTAGGCCGCGTCGCGATAACGACACTCGCGATCAACAGGAACGCAAACAGAAACCGTCCGTGGCTGACCTGCATCGGATGCAGCGCAGGTCCAAGCGCATCTGTGCCAAGCGCTTTGGCCAGCAGCGTCGTGCCTGCCAGAAAGACTGAGGCTGCAATGATCAGCAAGGCCGCAAGGGCCGGGTTCTGGCGGGTGGCATGGTCCATGCGCAAGCGGTGGGGCAAGCCGCGGTCTTGCGCAAGCGCAAAAGGGATCACCTGTTCTCACCGCCAGCAAGGCACACCGTCTCTTCTTACCACAAGGGGGTTTCCAAACCGGCAATCTTTCGCTATCCCCGCGACCATGTTCAAACGCTCTCATATCCGCTTGCAGCGACGCCGACGCCGGAACGCGTGATCCGGCCCGTTTGAACCTGCGCCCTTATTGGCGCGCCATAACCAGCAAATTCAGTTGACGAACCCGGCCCCGGTGTATCACTCATGTGTTTCATTTGGGCCCAACCCAGCGAAAGAGGATGATCCGATGATCCCGTCCGTTCTGCCGACCTATAACCGCGCGCCGCTCGAATTCGTGAAGGGCGAAGGCGCCTGGCTGATCGAGGCAGATGGCCGACGTTTCCTCGATTTGGGTGCAGGCATTGCAGTGAACGCGTTGGGCCATGCGCATCCCGCACTGGTGCAGGCCCTGACCGATCAGGCGCAGAACCTCTGGCACGTGTCGAACCTCTACCAGATCCCGCAACAGCAGGCACTGGCCGACAAGCTGGTCGAACACACTTTTGCCGATACCGTCTTCTTCACCAATTCTGGCACGGAATCCTGCGAATTGGCGGTCAAGATGGCGCGCAAGCATTTCCACGACAAGGGCCAGCCCGAAAAAGTCGAAATCATCACCTTCGATGGCTCGTTCCATGGCCGGTCTTCCGCAGGCATCGCCGCCGCCGGGTCCGAGAAGATGACCAGTGGCTTCGGTCCGCTGCTGCCGGGCTTCGTTCATCTGACATTTGGCGACCTGGATGGGGTCACGAACGCGATCACCGACAAGACGGCTGCCATCCTTATCGAACCGGTGCAGGGAGAGGGCGGCATCCGCCCCGTGCCAGATGCGGAACTGAAAGCCCTGCGCAAGATCTGTGATGAGCATGACCTCTTGCTGATCCTTGATGAAGTGCAATGCGGCGTGGGCCGGACCGGCAAGCTCTTTGCCCATGAATGGGCGGGTATCACGCCGGATATCATGATGGTCGCCAAGGGCATCGGGGGTGGTTTCCCGCTAGGGGCAGTGCTGGCCACGGAAGACGCGGCAAGCGGAATGACCGCGGGCACCCATGGTTCGACCTATGGCGGCAACCCGCTGGGTTGCGCGGTGGGCTGCACGGTGATTGACCACGTCGCTGCCCCCGAATTCCTTGCCGACGTCAATCGCAAGGCAGGTCTACTGCGCCAGAAACTGGAAGGGCTGGTGGCGGATCACCCCGAGGTATTCGAAGAGGTGCGCGGCGCCGGGCTCATGCTTGGCATTAAATGCAATGCGCCCAATATCGATGTCGTCAATGCGGGCTATGACAATAAGGTCATCACCGTGCCTGCCGCCGATAATGTAATCCGGTTACTACCACCGCTGACCCTGACCGAGGACGACATCACCGAGGCCCTCGCGCGCCTCGACAAAGCTGCAAAACAGGTTGAGGCCCACCTTACCGCCGCCTGATCCTTCTTCTTGTTCCAAATACGGCGGGGGTGTGGGGGCTGGCCCCCACTTGCCCCGTTAGCCAAAAGTGAAACGAAATGAAACATTTCCTCGACATCCACAAAACCGAAGCCGCGCAGTTGCGGAGCATGATCGACCAAGCCGGATCAATGAAACAGGCCCGTCTAGGCCGCCCCAAGGCCGCGCTAGACGATGACGCCGCGCTCAAGGACCGGATGGTGGCGCTGATCTTTGAGAAACCCTCGACCCGGACCCGCGTGTCCTTTGACGTAGGCGTGCGTCAGATGGGCGGCCAGACCATGGTGCTCAGCGGCAAGGACATGCAACTGGGCCATGGCGAGACCATCGCCGATACGGCCCGCGTCCTCAGCCGCTATGTGGACATGATCATGATCCGCACCTTTGACGAGACCATTCTGACCGAGATGGCCGAATATGCCGACGTGCCGGTGATCAATGGCCTGACCGACCGCACCCATCCCTGCCAGATCATGGCTGATGTCCTGACGTTCGAGGAACATCGCGGGCCGATCGCGGGAAAGAAGGTGGTCTGGACCGGTGACGGCAACAATGTCTGCGCGTCCTTTCTCCACGCTGCCGGGCAGTTCGGCTTCGATCTGACCTTCACCGGCCCGGCGCAGTTCGATCCCGAGGAGGAGTTCATGGGCTTTGCCCGTCAGAAGGGCTCGAAGGTCGTGATCGAGCGGGACGCGTTCAAGGCGGTCGAAGGGGCTGATCTGATTGTGGCCGACACTTGGGTTTCGATGCATGACGCTCAATCGGCCAAGGAACGGCGGCATAACCTGCTGCGACCCTATCAGGTCAATGCCGAGTTGATGTCGCACGCCAAACCTGACGCGCTTTTCATGCATTGCTTACCCGCTCATCGCGAGGAAGAGGCGACGTCCGAAGTAATGGATGGCCCCCATTCGGTGATTTTCGACGAAGCCGAAAACCGCCTTCATGCGCAAAAAGCGATTATGCGCTGGTGTCTGGGCGTCTAACCCGCACCCACGCTGGCTGCGGCTGAGCGGCGCATGGGGCCGTTTCGGCTTGCACCGGGAAGGACGCTCTTTCATACCGAGGCGGAGATGGGGAACACCGCGCGCATATACTTTGCCCTTGCGGTCTCAGCGCTGCTGGCGCTGACCGGGCAGGGGCTTGCCATGTCGCGTGGCGTCTCGGCCGCGGTCGGGCAGATGGTGATCTGCACCGGGACCGGACCGGTCGTGGTCCATGTCGATGCCGAAGGCCAGCCCACCGGCCCGCCGCATTACTGTCCGGATTACGCGGTTTCCCTGCTTGGGGCGCTGGCGCAGGCCGACTTCGCCCTTGAAAGAGTACCGCCGCCCGTTTCGGGCCGTCCCGATCTGCGCGTTTTCACGCATGTGCAATTGCCGCTGCGGATGGCAATGGCGCGCGCGCCTCCTGCTGCTGTCTGATCTCATCCTTTTGAACTGCAGATATCAAAACAAGGAGAGACGGCATGTCTTTCAAATCTCTACTTTTGTCCGTCCCCGCAGCCCTCGCCATGAGCGGCGCGGCTTTTGCGGGCGGTATTGTTGTCGAGGACGCCTATGCGCGCTCATCCGGAAAAAACGCCAAGGCCGGGGCTGCCTTCATGGTGATCGTGAACGAGACCGGCGAAGATGATCGTTTGGTGGGTGTGGCGGCAGACGTCTCGGCGCGTACGGAATTGCACACCCACAAAGAAAACTCTGATGGCGTGATGCAGATGCTCCACGTCGAGGAAGGCTTCGAGATACCGGCGGGCGAAAACCACGCGCTGGCACGCGGCGGCGATCATGTGATGTTCATGGGGCTGACCCGATCGCTGGAGCATGGCGATACAGTTCCGGTGACGCTGATCTTTGAAAAGGCAGGCGAAGTGAAGGTCGAGATCCCGGTCGATCTGGAGCGCAAGCCCGACCATGGTGGTCATGGCAGCCACGGGGGCTGAAGCGGGGACGCCCGACCTCGGGCCGCGCTGCGGCCGTCGCCCGTGCGTCGGTCCGGGGCGTTGCCCGGACCGGTCAGCCCGCCTAGGCCAGCAGCCCGTCCACCCAGGCAGGCACGGTTTGCGTGGCGGGCCCCAGGATTGCCTGATCGAAACTTGAGGCGGTGTCGGACGGGTCGAGATTGATCTCGACCGTCCGCGCGCCGACCCGCCGGGCTTCCTGTACGAAGCCCGCTGCCGGATAGACCTGGCCTGACGTGCCGATGGCAGCAAAGAGCGCAGCCGTTTCGAGATGGTCGAAAATCTCGTCCATGAAATAGGGCATCTCTCCGAACCAGACCACGTCGGGACGCCCGGCATTGGCATTGCAGGCGGGGCAGGGCTGCCCTGTCCGCATTTCAAGCGGAGCGCGCCAGCGATGGCCGCAGGCCGCGCAGAGCGCGCCTGCCAATGTGCCGTGCATATGGATGACCCGCTCGGCCCCGCCCGCCTCGTGCAGGCTGTCCACATTCTGGGTCACGATCACCACCTCGCCGGGCCAGTCGCGCTGTAACCGGGCCAGCGCCTCATGAGCGGTGTTTGGGCTGGCCTTCGACGCCTGCGCCCGCCGTGCGTTGTAGAACCCGTGCACCAGATCAGGATCACGCGCGAAGCCTTCGGGGGTCGCCACATCCTCGATCCGGTGCTGCGCCCAAAGCCCGCCCTCGTCGCGGAAGGTGCCCAGCCCGCTTTCCGCTGAAATTCCTGCCCCGGTCAGGATCACGATCTTTTCCATGCTTCCCTTTCTGGTCTATTTGTGAACGCAAAGGAGCCCCCATTCATGCCTCATCGTATCCTGTTTGTCTGTCTTGGAAACATATGTCGGTCTCCGGCGGCGGAGGCCGTGTTCCGCGCGCTGATGCCCGAGGCGCGGACGGACAGCGCGGGAACCTCGGACTGGCATGTCGGCAAGCCGCCTTATGCACCGATGCAGGCAGCGGCGAAATTGCGTGACATCGACATGTCCGACCTGCGCGGCCGCCAGTTCCGTACGGCGGATTTCGAGGCATTCGATCTGATCATTGCGATGGATGCGAGCAACCATGCCGATATCGAGGCGCTGCGCCCCGCGGGTAGCGAAACCCCGGTTCGCCTGCTGACCGACTTCGCGCCCGAGGGTGGTATGGATCATGTGCCCGATCCTTACTACACACGGGATTTCGATGGGGCGCTTGATCTGATCGAACAGGGCGCGCGAGGTCTGCGCGGTCATCTGCAAGAGCGATAGTCAGCCCGCTTTTGCGCTAGAAGCAGCGTTTGCCTGTTGCAGGTGGGGTCCTCCGCGACAAATGCAAGAATCTCAAGACCTGCGCCCGCGAGGATGTCGCGGTATTCCTGCTGCGACAGGCTGGCATGATAAACCGGGTCCGCGCCGACATGGCCGGCAACCTCACCAGCCTCCGGTCCCACAGTCAGGAGAAGCGCGCCACGCGCTCGCAAATACCCGGCCAGGTGCGGTAATACATCGCGCTGTTCCCCCTGAGTGAGGTGAAAGAATGAATTCCAGCCGATGATCCCGTCGAACCTTTCGGTCAGGTCCAGCGATCGCATATCACCGACGCGCCAGTCGCCTCTGGGTCGTTCTGAACGGGCGATCCGTATCATGCCCCTTGAGGCGTCCATGCCCACGACGCGGTGTCCGAGATCCAGAAAGTAACTGGCGATGGGGTGGCCTGACCCGCATCCCAGATCGAGGATATCTGCGGGCACCGGGAGCCGCTCCATAAACCGATCGAGCCAAGGCCGTTCAACCAGTGCCTTAGGGCGGTTCTGTGCGAACCATTCGGCGTTGCGCTCATAGACTTGCTGGGTCTTGCGCGCGAGACTCGAGAGGTCCTCTTCATTCACGCGCTGATCACTCGAAGCTGTCCGCTCAGCCATGGCATCTGCGCCACGGCGGGGTCTATCATTTGGCTCTGCACCAGCCGCCGCATCATTTGCGTCACGTCGCGGGGCACGTCCTCCGCCCAGTCGGCCCCGGCAAAGAGCGAGATGGTACGTGCGAATGGTGCGCTGGGCCGGGGGAACGCCTCGATCTGATCGTGAAACCGGCCCGCACGCATAAAGCCCAGAGGCGTGGTTACAGCCCAGCCCAGACGCCGCCCGGCCATGGCCATGAGCGCCAGATGCGAGCCGATTTCGAAGCGATGTTCGAAATGCAGATTCTGCCGGTTCAGGTAGCCCTCGATCTGGTGGCAGATCAACTGTTCATCGGTGTAGCGCAGCAGGGGCAGGTCGCGCAGTTGCTCGAACACATCCGCTTCGCTGGATACCATGTCTTTGGGGGCCACAACCATGAAGGGGTCACGCACCAGCGGGTATTCGGTGACGCCATCAAGCGGCTCGTCGGTGCTGGCGGCGACCGCGATGTGCAACTCCTGCGCGCGCATCGCTTCGCTGATCTCGCGGCTGGGCGCAGTGACCAACTTGAACCGGCATTGAGTCAGGCTATTGGCCAGCATCGTTGCCAGACGCGGGGTCAGGTCATTGTCGAAATCGTCGATCAGCCCGATTGACAGCGTGGTCAGATGGCTCAGATCCATCACCGTCAACTCGCTTTGGGCCAGCCGCAGCTCACCCAACACGATTTCGGTGCGCGACAGAAAGGAGCGTCCTGCAGGCGTCAGGCGCATGGGGCGCTTGCCGTGATCAACCAGATCGATGCCGAGCGCGGTTTCCAGATTGCGCAGCTGCTGACTGACCGCGGGCTGGCTCAGCCCTGTGCTTTCGGCGGCCTGTGCCACCGAACCGGTCCTGGCGAGAGCTTCGAATATCTCGAGGCCGCGCAACGTCACGCCTTTTGTCAGCATATCCGCCCTGTTCGCAGTTTCCGGTTTTCTTAAACTTTGCTGCGAAGCAGTCAAGAAAATCGATTCAATTCCGGCGAATACGCGCTCATTGTATAAGTTTTGCGAAATCGAGCCATTGGCAAGGCCGAAGGTTCACTGCCCGAGGTAGGTCAGGTGCTTCGCAAGTGGATGGTCAGCCGCAGTTGTTTTGCGCACGCGCGCCGAAGGCCTTGTAGCGTCGCCAGAGCCGCTCATCGCTGCGCTTGTCCGACATACGGATTTCCTGCGCCTCATGCGGGTCCGAGAACCACTTGGCCACCTTGCGCCGCTCCGACGCGCTGAGCGACTGGTTCGCCACCCGCTGAATGCAATTGCACAACCTCGTGTTGGCCGCAGGCCGGTCAGACGCCCGGCACGCCTTGCTGATCGCACCGGCATCCGCGGGAATTGGCGCCATCGTCGCCAGACTGCCCGCACATAGAACAACTGTCAGAAACTTCTTCATCTCGCACCTCAAACTTCACGACGGAGTTTGCCCCCATTCGAATTAACAAGGAGTATGTCGCAAAGTGATTCGCGGATCAACGCCCCAGACGTCACACCGCAACTTGAGGGGGCGAAGTATTTCGTCCGCGCGCGACCTCAGAGGGCGTTCACCGCAAAATGTTGAATGCCTGCGATTGCGGAGCGGGTGAGGGTTGAACCGCTACCGCATCCACCCTCGCCGCGCGTGGTCCCTCGTGCAGACGTGCCACCATTTCGTCGACCCGAGCCGCAGGCCCAGACAGGCAAGCCGTGACCGACCCATCCGCCTCATTGCGGACCCAGCCGCCAAGTTCCAGCCGTTGCGCCTGCTGCCGCGTCCAGCCGCGAAACCAGACACCCTGAACGCGCCCGGTGACTCTTACTATGGCGGTTTTGGTGGCGGTCATTCGCTTTGGTCCACTTGCTGTATTGACCATGATACCAGCTTGCTCGCGATCAGGCATCATGACCTAGACCTGAGTTGGTGGGCCTCGCACACCCCCGCTGTTTACGGAAGAAACTTCAACCACCGCTCGACGGCCCTGATCAATGCCTCAACCTTCTCCGGTTGCGTCACGAGATAAGCCCCTCCGGCAGGAATACCCCATTTGATCAGGGTATCGACCGTCAGGTCAGCCTTCCGTCCGCACCATTTCGCGACCGCAGCCAAACCAGTTTCTAAAGCCTGCAGGCAAGCGGCCACCCGATCCCGGTTCGGTGTATCGCTGGCTGTCTCCTCCTCAATCCCGTCGGCAGCATTCCAGACCAAAGTGATCGATGTCTCCAACATACTGATATCTTGGAAACCTTCTGGACTATCTTCGATGTCGTCTGGCGGATGGTTCCCTCCTATGCCGTGCCTGTCGATTGATGTCCTGACCATCGCTCGGGGCAGCTCTCCAAGCGCGATCTCTGTCTGAAGACGCGCGATCTCCCGAGCAACGGCCTTGGGGCCCGTGTCCCAGATTTCATCGTCGATCTGGGCGACCTGCCGCTGCAGATCCCAATCAACCGGCTTTCCTTCGAGAAAGCCATTGTACCAATCGATCCAGAACCTGAAGCTAGAGTCATCTGACAAAAGCGACCAAAGCTTGGCCAGCCTAGACGCAAACTCATCTGGTAATTGAACCCATAGCGGCGCAGTGCGAAGTTCATGGCGAAGTTTGTCTAGGTCCTGCTCGAGAGTATCCGATACCAGACGGGTAATGCGCCTTGCCTCATTCGACGATCCAACTCCGACGTCAGGGTCTTCGTTGGCTTTTGTCGAACCGCGCGCGTAAGAGTTTGTTCGGTTGACGGCTTCGGAAAGCTGGCTTTCCCAGTCGCCATCATCTGCGACATGGCGCGCGAGCGCACGCGAAGCCGACATTCGGAAAGCGGTTTCCGGTTGGGGTAGATTGAGGTTCTCCAGAACGCGTTCATACATGTCCCGCAGGGCTTTGACGCGAGCGCTGTCTTTGCCGGACATTTCCCACGCGATCACACTTATCCAATATCGAAAGATACTTAGGGCAAGCTTGTGTCCGTCTTCGCGGCTGCGGCCGTCTGACATCGGACCGACAAAGGCTGGAAGATTGCGCAAAGCGAAGCGTATCAATATCAGCGTTTCGCTTCCGACAAAGACCATCGTACTGGCGGCCTTCAGCCGGTTCTGGTCTAGGCGCTTCGGCAAACCCGGTTGACGTGACAAAATTAGCTCCTTGACCAAAGGCCCGGACCCTTCCATATCCCCAAGCCATGACAGACCTCGCTCATATCCGCAACTTCTCCATCGTCGCGCATATCGACCATGGCAAGTCCACTCTTGCTGACCGGCTCATTCAAGAGACCGGAACGGTCAAGGACCGCGACATGAAGGAACAACTGCTCGACAGCATGGATATCGAGAGGGAACGCGGCATCACCATCAAGGCCAACACGGTCCGCATCGACTATACCGCCGATGATGGCGAGAAATACGTGCTGAACCTGATCGACACGCCCGGCCACGTCGACTTTGCCTATGAGGTCAGCCGCTCCATGCGCGCGGTCGAGGGCTCGCTGCTGGTTGTGGACTCGACCCAAGGGGTCGAGGCGCAGACGCTCGCGAATGTCTATCAGGCCATCGACGCCGATCATGAGATCGTGCCCGTTCTGAACAAGATCGACCTGCCCGCGTCCGATTGTGACCGTGTGGCCGAGCAGATCGAGGATGTGATCGGCATCGACGCGACCGATGCCATTCAGGTCTCGGCCAAAACGGGGCAGGGCATCCATGAGACGCTGGAAGCCATCGTGAAACAGCTGCCCGCGCCGCAGGGCAATCTGGACGCGCCGCTCAAGGCGATGCTGGTGGATTCGTGGTATGACGCCTATCTCGGCGTCATCGTTCTGGTCCGCATCATGGACGGCACGCTGAAAAAGGGGATGCGCGTCAAGTTCATGTCGAACGGCACCCTGCACCATGTCGACCGCGTCGGCGTTTTCCGGCCCGAGATGGAGATGGTCGATAGCCTCGGCCCCGGAGAGATCGGCTTCCTCACCGCCTCGATCAAACAGGTCCGCGACACCCGTGTCGGGGACACCATCACCAATGACCGCAACGGCACCGAAGACGCGCTGCCGGGCTTCAAACCCGCGCAGCCGGTGGTGTTCTGTGGCCTCTTCCCGGTCGATAGCTCCGAATTCGAAGACCTGCGCGACGCGATCGACAAACTGGCCCTGAACGACGCGTCGTTCTCCTATGAAATGGAAACCTCGGCCGCGCTTGGCTTTGGCTTCCGCTGCGGTTTCCTCGGGCTCTTGCACCTTGAGGTCATCCGCGACCGGATCGAACGTGAATACGATATCGAGCTCATCACCACCGCGCCGTCGGTGATCTACCACGTCTACATGAAAGACGGCGAGATGATCGAGCTGCACAACCCCGCCGACATGCCCGACCCCTCGAAGGTCGATCACATGGAAGAGCCGCGCATCAAGGCGACCATCCTGGTGCCGGATGACTATCTGGGCGATGTGCTGAAACTCTGCCAGGACCGGCGGGGGATACAGATGGACCTGACCTATGCGGGCACCCGCGCCATGGTCGTCTATGACCTGCCGCTGAACGAGGTCGTCTTCGACTTCTACGACCGGCTGAAATCGGTGACCAAGGGCTATGCCAGCTTCGACTACCAGATGACTGGGTACCGCGAGGATAATCTGGTCAAGATGTCGGTGCTGGTGAATGACGAGCCGGTCGATGCACTATCGACCATGGTGCATCGCGACCGAGCCGAGATGCGGGGCCGCGCCATGTGCGAAAAGCTCAAGGACCTGATTCCACGCCACATGTTCAAAATCCCGATCCAGGCGGCTATCGGAGGCAAGGTCATCGCCCGCGAGACGCTGTCCGCCCTGCGCAAGGACGTGACCGCCAAATGCTACGGAGGCGACGCCACGCGGAAACGCAAACTGCTGGACAAGCAGAAGGCGGGGAAGAAAAAGATGCGCCAGTTCGGGAAGGTCGATATCCCGCAGGAGGCGTTTATTTCAGCGCTCAAGATGGATAGCTAGAAGGCCCTACTACGCTCTTTGCATTTATGCGTCGAGTTTGGTATTCTTTTAGAATTATCGTTTCCTCCCTCGCCGAGGCGGGTTGAAACGAATTTTGCGGTTCTTGTATTTTGGATGTTGCTACTGTAGCGGCAAAAATTGGGTTTTTTATGAACTTGAGATGGGAAAGACTAGACAATGCGTTGACTGAGATTTGGCAGGCTTTTACTCCAGCGATAATTAATTTTGCCATATTGCTTTTTTTCTTCTATCCGGTGTGGAATATTATTTTGTCCGATTCAGGGGGGGGAGGCGGGTTCACTAAGAATCCTGTTTTCGACGAATTTTCTATTGTTGTGTCTAGAATTTTTGCCAACTTTCCGAAGGCGGAAACGACGGGCGACATCGAAAAACTTTATGCAGTTTCTCTTGGTTTCACGGTTTTGCTAATTGTTGTTTTTTTGTCGGTCGTTTTTATTTTGGATGCTATTGTTCGAGCTATTGGAAGGGTTCTCCCTTTCGTCTTTGTCATGAGTGATAGGGATATGGTTTCCCGGGAGGGCCTTGTTTTAGGGATTGCAAGGATACTAAAGAGGGAGCCGATCTACTACGATGGGAAAGACAAGAAGGAAATTGATAGAATTCAGTCAGAAAATCTACTGCTGTGGAAAAGAGCGCGGATTGCGTTGGACGCACTTCCTGAGATGTCTGGTTACTCGGCGAGCAGAGATAAGCTCGTATCTGACCGGAAGGGTGTCGAGAAATTCTTAACCTATTTTAAGTCTTATATGGTGATTTTTTTGCTCACCTCCGCCGTAACACTTCTATATCCCAAAATTGATTTTCAGTACACGCGGGTTTGGTATATTGTCTTAATACTTTTGGGATTGGTGGCGCTATTTTATTTGAGGGTGAGGTATTTTTTTGTGTGCCGGGATTTGGTTCAAATTGATGTCGAGACTTATGTTCTCTTAGGAATGCCGGTCCCAGACAGCGTCTTCCAAACTGTACTAGGGAAGTCCAATCCAGATTTCATGGACTGCGTTACGGTTAGCTATTCGGATGGAGAATCATATGGGTCATATGTTAAGGAAATTTTCCGCTCGATCGTTGCCTATATTGTTTCTTTTCCCAAAAGGGTAAAGAAATTGCGCCTTAAAGCTAGAAGGCTGTCTAGGCCAAACAGCAGTGGCCTTCCAGCCCAAGCTGACGACTCTGCAAAAGGTGGTTCGTAGCTTGGTTATTCAAAAGCGGTTTTGCCTTGGTCTTTGAGCCCATCACTTCATGACCTAACCGTTCATCGCCGCGCCTTCGGCGAAGCTCATGTTCCCCTCCGAGGCCGTTCCCTTCAGCAAGCGTAGTGTGGGGTTCCACCCCTCTGTCTATCCCATCCGTTTCGCGTTGGTGGGTTGAAAACCCACCCTACGGGTGTTTCTCTGGTAACGCGTGAACCGTGTCTTGATCGCGTTTGTCCCGGACCATGGGGGCCTTGCGGGCGGGTTGTGGCCCACATCACAACCAATTCTTGTCGCTCTGCTACGATTGACCCGAGGCCAACAGGCGGCGGGGTGCCGAGATGTCCATGATCCCTATCATCGCCCTCGGCCAAACATCGTAGGTCGGGGCCGAAGCACGCTCTACGGTCTGACCGCGGCGATCACAGACTCAAACGCATCCGGGTCCGCCTCTTTGAGTTTGCGCAGGGCCTCTGCCGCGTGGTTCCTCAGCGCCTCCTTGCAGTCGGCCTTGACCTCCTCGACCCCGGCGACCAGCGCATCGATCTGGGGCAGCGCGACGCCCGTCTCCCCCGACAGCGCCTGCAATGCGTCCAACACTTTACCAAGTTGCGTGCCATAGCTCGCCACCTCGCGCTGCACTCGTGCCTCGATGGCGGGTATGCCGCGTATGCCTATCGTGGGCTCGATCTCTTGCTGCACATCTCCGCTGAGCGGAAATCGGAACTCGGGCGACCAGACCGAAAACGGACCAAACATCTCAAAATCTCCTATGTCGAATAATGCCAGCTTCCGCTGCGATGCAGCATTCTGTCAAGCGGCGCGGCAGGATTAAGACTAGATGAATATCCCTTCATAAAGACATCCGCAGATTGTAAACCTCCCCGCACCTCCCAACCTTGGATAACGACAGACGCCCAAGGAAGAGGAGAAAGCCATGACACGGATGAAAGCCATAGGCGCGGCAGCCCTTGCCGGAACGCTCGCATTGGCCACCAGCGCCTTTGCCAGTGACACTCCGGATTTGCGCGGCACATGGAGCGGCAGCCACACGGTGGCAGCCCTGCCCAATGAGGGCAGCGACGGCGCGCCGCGCTTCAACGAATCCGAGTGGGTGATGGAAATCAAGGAGCAGCAAGACAATGTGTTCTGGGGCACCAGCAAGTGGAGCCGCACAAGTTCGGATCGATGGAATGAAGGTCAGATGACCGGCACGATCAGCCTAGACGGTTCGGGTGACATTGCCATGGTCGAAAGCATGCCCGGCTATGACCGCGAGGTGAACGGGTTGATCGACGCGACCTATCAGGACGGCAAGATCTATGCCGATTTCCGCAGCCTGCGCAGCGGGATCACCTACAGCACGGTACTTGAACGGGTAAACTGATGCGTAAGACCCTGGCGGGACCCCCGTCAGGGCAGCAATTACGGGTCCCGGTAACCGCCGGGACGGGGCGGAGACGGCTGGCGGACCTTTTAGCGAGTTTGGGGGTAAGCGTCGCATCATCCGTTTCCTTATTCTTCGGTACGGATATGCGGCAGGTTCTCCGCTTCTGACCGGCTCCGCCCCACTTCATCGTTGTCATTGAGCGCGAATCTCCAGTCCGAATTATTGAGCTCGATCGCAGCGAGGCCCGGTGAGTCGGGCAAATATGGGGCTGGGCGGCCTTTGCACGTGCAGAAACGCCACGAAATTCGGCGATCCGGGCAAATATTTTCTTTTCCCTTCGCAAGTTGATTTGAGCGGTGTGGTTTTTGGAGTTTTCCACATTGCTGTCCCGGCAGATATCTACAGGTTATCCCCGTCCAAATGTCATGCTGCAGTGCTATTTTCTTGCCCGACCCCGCGGCATTTGTAACAGTCTGATTACTGCAGCGGATCTTCGGAACCAAAGCAGGGCGCAGCGGCCAGGGGGCCTTGGCGGATCGGGATAGGGCTTCGGTTTTACCGCGATGTGTCAGTGGCTTACCGGGAGTGTGCTGATCGCGAAGGGTCTCAGGACCTGGGGCGTGATGGATGCTTTTCAAACGGTTGCTGTGCGCCGGGCAGTGCCCTCGGGCGGGGTCCGGCAGCGGCGGCTCTTCGGGGCAGTCGTGACTGGCTCTAATCGGCCTTCGGGCGGTGATGAACCAGCAAGGCGTCAGGGGCGTCCGCAAGGGCGCATGCAAGGACCGCGTCTGAGCACCTGGCGCCTTTTCCTATTCCACAACGACAAATAGAAACGGGGCCCGCTTGAGTGATCCAAGCAAGCCCCGTCGTCAGTTGATGCGTACCGCGTCTATGCACCTGTACCCGTCAGATATCGGTTTGGAGTGCGAAGATCAACAATATCTTGTGTTCACCTGCCGTGATTGGCGTGGGATGCAACTTGTATGCCCACATGTTGCGCAATGGCAACATCTACCAGGCAGCGGCAGGCTCAGATCAGAGGCTTTCCTGAACGTCGGTTGCCGTATTAGTGATCGCATCACCGGCCTTTTCGATGTCGCGACCGGCCCCTTTTGCGGTTTCGCAGGCGGCCAGGGTCAGGCTCAGTAGTCCAATAATCAATACGCGGGTCATTTTGCGCTCCATCTCTGCTCGATTTTCTATGTTTAGGCGTTTCTTGTACCGCGATGCAAGTTGCCCGGCGGGACGTGACGGCACGGTGTTCAAGCCGCGGCACATACAGGCACAACCGCGACAATGCGGGCGATGCGTATGCCAGCCGTCGTGATGCTTGACGGTACCCAAATCCGAAGGCCGTCCGGTAATGTTGCCGGATGCTTGCCATTCTGGCGATAAGGCTTATGGCACGCGCCAAGGGCTGTTTGTCCGGCCCGCTCCACAAGGCCGCGCCAATCGAGCCTCCACCCCTTGCAGCCCCCCGGCACCAATACTAAGACTCGGGTAACCCGGCACCGGTATCCTTCCGGCGCACCCTTTAAGAGCAGGCAGGTCTCCCATGTTCGATCCCGTTGATACTTACGCAAATACCCTCGTGCCCATGGTCGTTGAACAGACCAGCCGGGGCGAGCGGGCCTACGACATCTTCTCGCGCCTGCTGAAAGAGCGGATCATCTTCATCAACGGGCCGATCCATGACGGGATGAGCCATCTGGTGGTGGCGCAACTGCTGCATCTTGAGGCGGAGAACCCCGGCAAGGAAATCTCGATCTACATCAACTCGCCGGGCGGGGTGGTGACCTCGGGCCTGTCTATCTATGATACGATGCAATATATCCGCCCGAAATGCTCGACACTGGTGATTGGACAGGCGGCCTCGATGGGCTCGCTATTGCTGGCTGGCGGCGAGGCAGGAATGCGCTTCTCGCTACCCAATAGCCGTATCATGGTACACCAGCCCTCGGGTGGCTATCAGGGCCAGGCCAGCGACATCATGATTCACGCGGCCGAAACGCAGAAGCTGAAGGATCGGCTGCACGACATCTATGTCAAGCATACCGGCCAGACCAAGAAGGCGGTTGAGAAGGCATTGGACCGAGACAATTTCATGAGCCCGGAAGAGGCTAAGGAATGGGGTCATATTGATGAGATCGTCGACAGCCGCGCCAAGGATGCTGACGACGAAGCATAAGGCTGCCCGCGATACGCAAGGTCGTGAGCAGGTGGAAATTGCGATTGTGAAGGCCGGTGCGCTGGCCTAAGCTGCCTCGACAAGTGGCGGCGATGACGGAGCCCGAAAGGTAAAGCATGGCGACGAATTCAAGCGGGGACAGCAAGAACACGCTCTATTGCAGCTTCTGCGGCAAGAGCCAGCACGAGGTGCGCAAGTTGATCGCGGGTCCGACCGTGTTCATCTGCGATGAATGCGTCGAACTATGTATGGACATCATTCGCGAGGAGACCAAGGCCAGCGGGCTGAAGTCCAGCGATGGGGTTCCGACGCCAAAGGATATCTGCGGCGTGCTGGACGATTACGTGATCGGTCAGGCCACCGCCAAGCGGGTCCTGTCTGTGGCGGTGCACAACCACTACAAGCGTCTGAACCACGCCCAGAAGGCGGGCGGGGATATCGAACTGGCCAAATCCAACATCCTGCTGATCGGCCCCACGGGCTGCGGCAAGACGTTGCTGGCGCAGACCTTGGCGCGGATTCTGGATGTGCCCTTCACCATGGCCGATGCCACCACGCTGACCGAAGCCGGTTACGTGGGCGAGGATGTGGAGAACATTATCCTCAAGCTTCTGCAGGCATCCGAATATAACGTCGAACGCGCGCAGCGCGGCATCGTCTATATTGACGAGGTAGACAAGATCACCCGCAAGTCGGAAAACCCCTCGATTACCCGTGATGTGTCGGGCGAGGGCGTTCAGCAGGCGTTGCTGAAACTGATGGAAGGCACTGTGGCATCCGTTCCGCCGCAGGGGGGGCGCAAGCATCCGCAGCAGGAATTCCTGCAGGTGGACACCACCAACATTCTTTTCATCTGCGGCGGGGCCTTTGCCGGTCTCGACAAGATCATCGCGCAGCGCGGCAAGGGCTCGGCCATGGGCTTCGGTGCTGATGTGCGCGACAATGACGAGCGCGGCGTGGGCGAGATTTTCCAGGATTTGGAGCCTGAGGACCTGCTGAAATTCGGTCTGATCCCGGAATTCGTTGGCCGTCTGCCGGTTCTGGCGACGCTGGAGGATCTGGACGAGGACGCGCTGGTCACCATCCTGACCCAGCCCAAGAATGCGCTGGTCAAGCAGTATCAACGCCTGTTTGAGCTAGAAGACACCGAGTTGGATTTCACCAGTGACGCACTGAAGGCGATCGCACAGCGCGCAATCGAGCGTAAGACGGGCGCGCGCGGGCTGCGCTCTATCCTTGAGGACATTCTGTTGGACACCATGTTCGACCTGCCGGGTATGGAGCATGTGACCAAGGTGGTGGTGAACGAAGAGGCAGTGACCTCGGAAGCGCAACCGCTGATGATCTACGCCGATGCAGACAAGGAACCGGCAACCGCTGGTTAAGACGACAAAACGTAGTGAGAAACGGCGCGGTCTGATCCGCGCCGTTTCTGTATCTGGAGGTGCCATATGATCAGACGGATCCACTCTGGTGGAGAGTATGAAAAGAAGGTCGGCTATTGTCGTGCCGTCGTGGCAAATGGTTTCGTCTTTGTCGCCGGAACATGTGCCCAGGGCGATAACGTGCCCGAACATATCGTAGGCCAATGTGAATCGGCCCTTAACGCAATCGGCAAGGCTCTGGCCGAGGCTGGGGCGAGTTTTGCGGATGTGGTTCGGGTGAACTATTATCTGCCGGACATAACAGAGTTTGAACTCTGCTGGCCGCTGCTGGTGGCGGCATTTGGGGAAAATCCGCCGGCGGCAACGGTTACCGAATGCAATCTGATAACCCCGCAGGACCGGATAGAGATCGAGGTTACCGCCGCGCTGCCGCAATAGGCGCATATCCCCGGTTACACTGGACCTTCGCAACTGCTTGGTCCATATCAGAGACAACGCAGTCCGGAGGCACGCATGGGAATCCTGAACACTCTGCTAAGCGCCGTCACATGGTGGAACGGGTCGACGCTGAACACCCGTATCTATACCTCGCGCAAGGGCATCAAGGTGGGTGAGGATGACGAAGGCAATGTCTTTTACAAGAATGCCGATGACAGCCAGCGCTGGGTGATTTTTAACGGCGAGGCCGAGGCGAGCCGGATTGACCCGAACTGGCATGGCTGGCTGCACCGCACCTGGGACGAGCCGCCTACGGACAAGCCCCTGAAACACAAGGCCTGGGAAAAGCCGCACCAAGAAAACCTGACCGGCACGCCGCTGGCTTACGCTCCCGCAGGATCACTGCGCCGGACGGATCCGGTCGAGCGGCGTGACTACGAGGCCTGGACCCCCGAATAGGCGGATTATTCATGAGTACCCACAACACCACCGAGATCGTTGTCGGCGGCGCCGTCCTTGCCGCGGCTATAGCCTTTGGCGTCTATGCCACGCAGGCCACGGGCCTTTCGCAATCTGGCGCTGGCTATGAACTGGGCGCGTCCTTCCGGTCTCTGGAAGGGGTCACAGTTGGCACGGATGTTCGGTTGGCAGGTGTAAAGATCGGCACCGTGACCGGCGTGGATTTGAACCCCGAAAGCTATCGCGCGGACACAACTTTCACCGTTGCCAACGACATTCAGGTGCCTGATGACAGCGCGGCTGTGATTTCGTCAGAAGGGCTTCTGGGCGGAAATTTCGTCGAGATCATGCCGGGAGGCTCGCCCTTCTTTTTCGAGGCGGGTGACCAGATCGAAGATACCCAAGGTGCGGTCAGCCTGATCTCGTTGCTGGTCAAGTTCGTCGCCGGTGACGGGAGCGGCGGGTGATCCGCGCGGCGGCCCTTGTACTGGGCCTGATGACCCAAGCGGCACAGGCGCAGGACGCTGTCACTTCGGGCACTGGCGGGGTTTTGCGCGGGCTGGACAAGGTGAACGGGCAGACCGTAGATGTGGAAATTCGCAATGGTGAGACGAACCAGATCTTCGGCCTGGACGTGGCGCTGGGCGATTGCCGCTTTCCGGTGGATAACCCGACGGGCGATGCATTTTCCTATCTCACGATCTGGGAAACCGGCAAATCCGACGCGTTGTTCGATGGCTGGATGATCGCCAGTTCGCCTGCGCTAAACGCTCTGGATCATGCCCGCTACGATGTCTGGGTGATCCGCTGTATGACCCCCTGAGGGGTCTGCTCCAGCGCTTCAGAGAAATCCGCCTCAGACGCAACCGCGCTGGCTAGCGCCGTGTGATACGCGCTCCGCGGTATTTCGATAGCCCCCAGCGAGGCCAAATGCGGGGTCAGGAATTGGGTGTCGAACAGTTGAAAGCCAGTTTGCACCAGCCGATCGACCAGATAAGCCAGCGCAAGCTTTGACGCGTCGGTGCGGCGCGAGAACATGCTCTCGCCAAAAAAAGCCGCCCCCAGAACCACGCCATAGACCCCACCTACCAATTGCGTGCCTTCCCAGACTTCCAACGAGTGGGCGTTGCCGCGCTGGTGCAGCGTCAGGTAGTGAGACCGAAGCTCCGCATTGATCCAGGTTTCGCTCCGGTCGGCGCAGCCATCCAGTACTGATTCGAAGGCCCGGTCTATAGTGATCCGGTAATCCCCGCGCCGCAGGCGACGTGCCAGCGAGCGCGAGATGTGGAATCCGTCCAAAGGAAAGACGCCGCGCAGTTTCGGGTCGACCCAGAAAATCTCCGGGTCTTCCCTGTGTTCGGCCATCGGAAAGATACCGATGGAATAGCCGTGCAGCAGTAGTTCAGGCGACAGGGTCATGACCGGAATTTCCGGTCATGCGCCCAGATTGGTCTCAAGCCAATGTTCCAGCCAGTGAATGTTGTAGTCGCCGCTATGGATGTCAGGCTCCTGCAACAGCGCATCAAATAGCGGTATTGTCGTGTCCACCCCGTCCACGATCAACTCACCCAACGCGCGGTGCAGTCGGGCCAAAGCCTCGGGGCGGTCGCGTCCCTGTACAATCAGCTTGCCTATGAGCGAGTCGTAGTAAGGCGGGATCGAGTACCCGTTATAGAGCGCCGAATCCATCCTTACGCCCAAGCCGCCCGGCGCGTGATAGGCGGTGATTTTGCCCGGGCATGGGGAAAAGTTGGGCAGGCGTTCCGCGTTGATGCGCACTTCGATGGCGTGGCCGTTAATCTCAAGATCTTTCTGACCAAATGACATCGGTTCACCGGCGGCAACGCGGATCTGTTCGCGCACCAGATCGACCCCGAAAATGCCCTCGGTGACCGGGTGTTCCACTTGCAGGCGGGTGTTCATCTCGATGAAATAGAATTCGCCATTCTCATAGAGGAACTCGATGGTACCAGCGCCGATATAGTTGATCTTGGCAACCGCGTCGGCACAAACTTTGCCGATCTTGGCGCGTTCCTCGGGCGTGATGCAGGGGCCGGGCGCTTCTTCGAACACCTTCTGGTGCCGACGCTGCAGCGAGCAGTCGCGCTCGCCCAGATGCACCGCTTTGCCCTTACCATCACCAAAGACCTGAATTTCGATATGGCGCGGCGTGGTCAGGTATTTTTCGATATAGACTTCGTCATTGCCAAAGGCAGCCTTGCCCTCGGCCCGCGCGGTGCGGAACGCGGTCTCCATATCCTCGGCGGTCTGCGCGACCTTCATGCCGCGACCGCCGCCGCCTGCGGTGGCCTTGATGATGACGGGATAGCCAATCTCGGCACCGATCTTCTGCGCGGTTTCCAGATCAGGCACACCACCATCCGAGCCTGGGACGCAGGGAACGCCCAGTTCCTTCATCGTATCTTTGGCGGTGATCTTGTCCCCCATGATACGGATATGTTCGGCGGTGGGGCCTATAAAGGTTATGTCGTGATCCTCGACGATCTGCACGAAGGCGGCGTTTTCCGACAGGAAGCCATAGCCGGGGTGGATTGCTTGCGCTCCGGTTATCTCACAGGCCGAGATGATCGCGGGCATCGAAAGATAGCTCTGCGGGCTCGGCGGAGGGCCGATACAGACCGATTCATCAGCCATGCGCACATGCATGGCGTCACTGTCGGCGGTGGAATGCACGGCGACCGTGGCGATCCCCATCTCTTGTGCCGCGCGGATCACACGCAGGGCGATCTCGCCGCGATTGGCAATCAGGATCTTGTCGAACATGGGACTGCCTTACTCGATGATGACCAGAGGTGTTCCGAACTCCACAGCGGCGCCGTCCTCAACCAGGATGCGTTTTACAGTCCCCGCCTTAGGTGCGCTGATCTGGTTCATGGTCTTCATGGCTTCGACGATCAGCAGCGTGTCGCCCTCGCTGACGGTCGAGCCGACACTCACGAAGGCAGGCGCGCCGGGTTCAGCTTGCATATAGACGGTGCCGACCATGGGCGAGGTAACCGCGCCGGGGTGGCTGGCGGGGTCTTCAGCGGTGGCAGGGGCTTCGGGTGCTGCTGCGGCAGGGGCTGCAGCTGGGGCCGCCGGGGCGGCGGTTGGGACGGCAACCTGAACAGGCGCTGCCGCGGCGGTGGCCGGGCCCATCCGGCTGACACGGACATTCAGACTGTCCTCTTCGCCATATTCGCGTTTGACCTGCAACTCGGTCAGGTCATTGTCGCGCAGCAGTTCGGCCAATGCCTTGATGAATGCCACGTCCGCTTCGTGCTTGTTTTCTGTCATACGTGTCCTCGACGTTCCCCTTGGCCCCTCTTATGCTCTGGGCCTCGAATTTACGCGGCGTTATAGGCCAAGCCATCGACCATGAAAAGCGCCGTCTCCGCGCGCAAGATGGGCCTTTGTATACTGCATTGTTAGGGCTAAACGGGATTAAAGCGGCATTCCAGACAATTTTGCCACCAGTTCCGGCAGTTTACGGGCCCCGAACTTTTCCAGCAGTCGCGCGCGATGTGCTTCGACCGTGCGATAGCTGAGCCCGAGTTCCGCGCCGACCTCCTTCGCCGACAATCCACGGCAGGACAGGATCGCCACATCTCGTTCGCGCGGGGTAAGTTCAACCAGCGGGCGATCCTCGGAGATATCAGAGAAACTCCAAATCCCGTGGCGGAACGGGTCGTCCGGGGTCAGCGACTTGCCGCGCGCTCGACACCAGAACAGGTCGCCGTCGCGGCGGCGCATGATGCGCTCGTCCGAGTAGTAACCGGTCTCGCGCATCACGGTCAGGCTGCGTGCGCCGATGCGTTCGAAATCCGCCTGGCTGGGATAGAGGTGCAGCAGCGGCATGTCGCGATAATCCTCCTCGTCGCCGCCGAACATCTTGGCAAAATAGAGATTGCAGCGCCGGATGACGCGGTTCTCCAGTTCCACGAGGCCGATGGGTGCATATTCGAAGGCGGGATCGCTCATGGCCCTATGGTGACGGGTATTCTTGCGGAATTGAAGGGAAATGCGCGCGTGGGCTAGGATGCGATGGAATTTCAGGTCGGCGGAGGGAGGATCGCATGAATCTGGCGGTGTGGCTGCAACGGCAGGCGCAGGCGAACGGGGCACGTCCGGCACTGTTTCTGGGGCGTGATTGCGTGAGCGACTATGCCGCCTTCCTGCGGCAGGTGCAGAGCATGGCGGGCTGGCTACGGCAGCGGGGGGTCGAACCCGGCGACCGGGTGGCTTTGTTCATGAAGAACTGTCCCGACTATCTGATAGTGCAATACGCGATCTGGCATGCCGGGGCGGTGGCAGTGCCGATCAATGCCAAGCTGCATCCGCGAGAGGTGGCGTTCATCCTGGAAAACGCACAAGCGGGTCTTGTGTTTGCGACCTCTGATCTGGCGCGGGATCTGGCGAATGAGGCGCCATGCCCGCTCGTCGACAGCAGCGGCGCGGAGTTTGCCGAGGCGCTCACCCATGCGCCGCTGCTACAGCCGGCTCACCGAGATGCGGACGATCTTGCCTGGCTTTTTTATACCTCTGGCACCACCGGGCGGCCCAAAGGCGTGATAATCACCCATGGGATGCTGATGACCATGTCGCTGGCCTATATGGCTGAGGTGGATGAGGTCACTGCCGAGGATGCGATTCTTTATGCCGCGCCGATGAGCCACGGGGCGGGCATCTATAACATGCTTCATGTGCTGGTGGGCGCGCGGCATGTCTGCCCGCCCTCGGGCGGGTTCGATGAGGCGGAAATCTTCGACCTGGCGCGGCACTTCGAGCGTGTGCAGATGTTTGCTGCACCAACGATGGTCAAGCGCATGACCGAGGTTGCCAAGGCGCGTAGCGAGGACGGGGCAGGTCTGCGCACCATCATCTATGCGGGTGGGCCGATGTACCTGGCTGACATCGTCGAGGCGGTTGATCACTTCGGGCCCAAGTTCGTGCAGATTTACGGGCAGGGCGAATGTCCGATGGGGATCACCTTGCTGTCGCGCCATGACGTGTCCGATAGAACCCATCCGCGTTGGCGTGAACGGTTGAGCAGTGTCGGCCGCGCACAGTCCCCTGGTGAGGTACAGATCGGCGATGAGACCGGCCAACCGCTGCCCCCCGGTGCACATGGCGAGATCATGGTGCGTGGCGATGTGGTAATGTCAGGCTATTGGCGCAATCCCGAGGCGACGTCAAAGACCCTGATCGGCGGCTGGCTGATGACCGGCGACATGGGCTTTCTGGATGAGGATGGCTATCTGACGCTGCAAGACCGTTCCAAAGACATGATCATTACCGGCGGCTCGAATGTCTATCCCCGCGAGGTCGAAGAGGTGCTGTTGACCCATCCTGCGGTTAGCGAGGCCTCGGTCGTGGGCCGCCCCCATCCCGACTGGGGCGAGGAGGTGGTGGCCTTTGTGGTGGGCGATGCCGCGCCGGAAGAGCTCGATCAGCTATGCATCAGCAATATCGCCCGCTTCAAGCGGCCCAAAGACTACATTAGGGTTCCGGAACTACCCAAGAACAACTACGGAAAGGTTTTGAAAACCGAGTTGCGTCTGATGTTAGTCTAGCCCAGTTGATCAAGGCGCGGTTCAGGCCGAGCGGAACCAGCCTGGCAGATCGGTGGCCAGGTTGAGCGGAACGTCGCGGACGCGGATGACGCTGGCATAACGGTCGCGCTCGGGCTCTTTGCTGATCTCTGCATAGGCTTGCGGCTCGGCTTCATCCCAGTTTGTCACCGGCAGGTCGCGGACGTGGGTCAGGAATTTGCGGTTGCGCCTTTCGGGATAAAGCCAGGATTGACCCGGCGTGCCGGGTCCGGGTTCCGAGGCGACTTGCATCCGGTGTTTGTCACTTTCTGCCAGCGCCTGTGCGTTGGCGTGTTTTAGGTGCACCAGATATACACCTCGCGGCACGGAGAAACCGTAACGCTCCAGGTGACGCGGTCTGACCTCGATCCCGTGGCGGCGCAGGCTGACCTTTTGGCGGACCGCCCAGGCCTTGCTGTAATGCGCCGAAAACAGCGCCCGCCTGCGGTGTTGCAGCGCTAGCATCCCGGGTTTGAGTTCAGCGTCGCCGGGGAGTTCAGCCAGATTCAGTCCGAGCGAGAACTGAACATGAGATGAGTGCCGTTCGAAGAAATCCGCGAAGTCGCGGTAGCGGTTGGGATCAAGACAGATCAACTCATCTGCATCGGTTCGGATGACCCAATCGTAGACTTCATCCAGCCCGGCCTGAAACCCGTTCAGAAGGCGACCGCGCGACAGGTCGAACTCGGTGAATTTTTCCCTGGGTATGGTGATGATGCTGGCCCTTGGGCAGATCTCATGAATCTTGGGATCGGCGCCGTGCGCGACCACGAAAAGGTTTTCGGGGTTCAGATGTCGGCTGTAATGCGCGTACCACTGGGAAAGCGCCCAGTAATCGCGATACACCATCGTCAACGCGCAGATCTTCATGGGGCCATTTACGACGGGTTTTGCCAAGGCAGCAACGGGTCGGTCTGAATATCCTCAGAATGTGTGACTCAGATTGCAAGATACTCCGCGCGCATCTCTTCGCTTTCCAGCACCTCGGCGGCGGTACCGTCGAAAACAATGCTGCCGGTGTCCAGAATGACCGCGCGATCCGCAAGTTCCAGCGCCCGTACTGCGTTCTGTTCCACGATGATCGTGGTCATGCCCTGTTCCTTGATATGCATGAGCGTCTTTTCGATCTCGTCCACGATGACCGGGGCAAGCCCTTCATAGGGTTCATCCAGCAGCAGAACCTTGAGGTCCCGCGCCAGCGCGCGGGCAATGGCAAGCATCTGCTGCTCGCCGCCCGAAAGTGTCACACCTTCCTGTTTGCGGCGTTCGCCAAGGCGCGGGAACAACTCATAAAGTCGCTCCAGGGACCAGCCGATCGGCGGAGCGATTTGGGCCAGTTGCAGGTTTTCCTCGACCGTTAGGCCGGGGATGATCCGGCGGTCCTCGGGTACGAGGCCCAGCCCGGCGGCGGCGGCTTCGTGGCTGGCCATGCTGTGCAGCGGCTTGTGATCCAGCCAGATCTCGCCGTGGCGCACCTCTGGATCGCCGAGCCGCGCGATGGAACGCAGGGTCGAGGTCTTGCCTGCGCCATTGCGGCCCAGCAGCGCTAGAATCTCGCCCTCGTGCACGTTGAAGGACACGCCCTGTACGATGTAGCTTTCGCCATAGTAAGAATGCATGTCCCACACCGACAGGAAGGCAGGGGCGGTCTTGGCCTGATTGGCGTGCTTCGAGAAATCGGGTTTGGTGTTCATGATGATTCCTCTTTACGCGCTTTCGCCTAGGTAGGCTTCGCGGACCTTTGGATTGCCGCGGATGTTTTCTGGGCTGTCCTCGACCAGAGGTGTACCTTGGGCCAGCACTGTGATCCGGTCGGCGAGGCTGAAAACCACGTGCATGTCATGCTCGATGATGGCGATGGTGATATCGCGCTCATCCCGGATCTGTTTCAGCAGATCGATCGTGTTATTGGTATCGGCGCGCGCCATGCCGGCCGTCGGTTCGTCAAGCAGCAGCAGACGCGGTTGCTGGCTGAGGCACATGCCGATTTCCAGCCGCCTCTTATCACCGCGAGAAAGTGAGGCAGCGTGCATGTCGCGTTTGTCGGCCATGTTCATCTCTTCCAGCATCTCTTCGGCCGCTTCGACGATCTGCTTTTCGTTCTGCACGGTCTCATAGGCGTGCATTCGGAATGCGCCATCGCGTCTGGCGAAAATCGGGATCATCATGTTTTCCATCACCGTGAGTTCGCCGAAAATCTCGGGTGTCTGAAATACGCGGCTGATGCCCATCTGATTGATCTCGAACGGTGCGCGACCCAGCACCGACTGCCCATCGAACATCACACTGCCGGTATCCGGGATCAGCTTGCCCACCAGACAGTTGAGTAGGGTGGATTTGCCCGCGCCATTTGGCCCGATGATTGCATGCACCGAGTTTTCCTTGACGCTAAGGTTCACATCCCCCAGCGCCTGCAACCCGCCGAAGCGTTTGTTGACACCTTTGACTTCGAGAATACTCATCTCTGCGCCTTCCTTATTCCGCCGGCTCTGTCGTGCCGCTTGTGTTTTCTTTCTTGCCCTTGCCACGCACCCAATTCAGCAGCCTCTGCCCACCCTCGACCAGTCCTCCGGGCAGGAAGATCACCACCAGCATGAACAGCAGGCCAAGTGTCAGGTGCCAGCCCTTGCCGATAAACGGATGAATGATGAAGACCATGAAATCCTCCATCCCATCGGGCAAGAAAGCAAACCAGCCATGCAGGACATTGTCATTGATCTTCGAGAAGATGTTTTCGAAGTACTTGATGAAGCCCGCGCCCAGAACCGGCCCGATAAGCGTGCCGGTGCCGCCGAGGATCGTCATCAGCACCACTTCTCCACTGGCGGTCCATTGCATCCGCTCCGCACCTGCCAGCGGGTCCATCGCCGCCATCAGCCCGCCTGCCAACCCGGCATACATGCCCGAGATCACAAATGCCGCCAGCGTGTAGGGCCGCGAGTTCAGTCCGGTATAGTTCATCCGCTGCTGGTTCGATTTCACGGCCCGCAGCATCATGCCGAAGGGCGAACGGAAGATGCGGATCGCCAGATAGAAGACGACCATCAGGATGACAGCGCACAGGTAATAGCCTGCATTGAAATCGAAGCTCCACCCGCCGACATCCAGCGTATAGGTAGATCGCATCGACAAGCCAAAGAGATGCGGCAGGTCGGGTAGACCGTCGCGATGGAACCATTGCGGGTCATCGGCATAGACCTGCAAGCCGGTTTCACCATTTGTCAGGTTGAACTTAGGGTTCGACAGTACCGAGTAGGCCAGCGCAAAGCTCATCTGTGCGAAAGCCAGTGTGAGAATTGAAAAATAGATACCCGAGCGGCGCAGGCTGACAAATCCGATCAGCAGCGAGAAGAGGCCCGCGACTACCACGCTCAACGCGATCGCGGGGATGACGTTGTAACTAAACAGCTTGAACATCCACACTGCCGAATAGGATCCAACCCCCAGAAAGGCCGCGTGACCAAAGCTTAGATAGCCAGTCAGTCCGAACAGGATGTTGAAGCCGATGGCGAAGATTCCGAAAATTACGAAGCGCTGCATCAGATCTGGATAGCCCGCATTGAACTGCGCCATGGCGCTGCCCTCGGGGAAGGGGTTCAGGATGAAGGGGGCCAACAGTGTCAACACTGCCACGATCAGCAGCAGAGACGTGTCTTTTTTGTTTAGTCCCAGCATGGCTTAATCCTCCATCACGCCTTTGCGGCCCATCAGCCCGCGCGGACGGGTGAGCAGCACGATGATCGCGACCAGATAGATGATGATCTGATTGATGCCCGGGATCGTGGTGGTGGCCCAGGTGGTCGAGGCAAAGCTCTCCAGAATGCCCAGCAGAAATCCCGCCAGGACAGCGCCAGGGAGCGAGCCCATGCCGCCGACCACGACAACCACAAAGCTGAGCACGAGAAAGTCCATGCCCATGTGGTAGTTCGGCGGGTTGAGCGGCCCGTACATCACGCCCGCCAACCCGGCAACAGCTGCCGCGATACCAAACATGATGGTGAAGCGGCGGTCGATATTGATGCCCAGAAGACCAACAGTTTCACGATCCGCCATCCCGGCGCGTACTACCATGCCGAAAGTGGTGAATTGCAGGAAGGCGAAGATCCCGCCAATGATCACTGTGGCAAAAGCGAAATAGATCAGCCGCCAGATCGGATAGATGATCGCATTTGGCTCGAAGCCGACCATAACTCCCAGGTCCAGCGAACCCTGCAGCACATCTGGCGGTGGCGTCTGGATCGGGTTGGCGCCATAAAACGCCTTCACCACTTCTTGCAGCACGATCGCGAGGCCGAAGGTGACAAGGATCTGGTCAGCATGTGGGCGCTTGTAGAAGTGCTTGATCAACCCGCGTTCCATCACATAGCCGACCAGCAGCATGATCGGGATCGCAATCAGGATCGCCAGCGGCACCGCCCAGTCGATGATCGCCGCGCCTGTTTCCGGCCCGAACCAGGCCTCTACATACGGCGTCTCGACCTTGAGGGGGTTGCCCAGGAAGTCCTTCTGGCCCTCGTCGATCGTTTCAAAGCTCAAGTTTAGCATTCGTTGCAGTGTCACTGCACAAAATGCGCCGATCATGAACAGCGCGCCATGGGCGAAGTTCACGACGCCCAGCGTGCCAAATATCAGCGTCAGCCCCAGCGCGATCAGCGCATAGGCGGAGCCCTTGTCGAGCCCGTTCAGGATTTGCAGTAAAATGGCGTCCATCTGTCCCCACCTCTGGATGTGCCGGCAGCGCCTTGGCAGCGCCTTTGTTGAATAACCGGCCGCGATATCTCGCGACCGGTCCCGGTTTAGTGTGAGTGGTTAGCTTCCGGGATTACACTCGCCCAGGCTGCCGCCTGCGAACATCGGGTGTTCGGGATCATACTCGACCTGCGCCCTCGGCGTGATCTCGACAATCTCCAGCGTATCATAGGCGTTGGTCGGGTTCTCGTTGCCCCGCACGACCAGCACATCCTTAAAGCACTGGTGGTCGGCGCCGCGGTACCAGGTTGGGCCATTGCCCAGGCCGTCGAACTCGAAGTCTTCCAGCGCTTCGACAACACCGCAGGGGTTGAAGGTACCCGCGCGTTCGACCGCATCGGCATAAAGAAGAACCTGCGCATAACAGGTCTGGGCCGAGTTGGATGGCGGCTTGTCGTATTTTTCGCCGAACGATTTCACGAATGCCTTGGTGCCTTCGTCCTGCAATTGCCAGTTCCAGTTCATCGAACCTAGCACGCCCTTGATGTTCTCGCCCGCACCAGCGGCCATCAGCTCGGAGTAGAGCGGCACGACGATTTTGAAGTCCTTGCCGTTGGCCACTTTGTCGAGCAGGCCAAACTGGATCGCGTTTGTCAGCGAGTTGACCATGTTGCCGCCATAATGGTTTAGAACCAGCACATCCGCGCCAGAGTTCAGAACCGGCGCGATGTAGGACGAGAAGTCCGTCGATGCGAGCGGCGTCTTGACGGTGTTGACCGTCTCCCAACCCAGCGCTTCGGTCGAGGCCACGATCGACTCTTCCTGGGTCCAGCCCCAGTTATAGTCGGCGGTCAGGTGATAGGCGCGGCGTTCCTTGCCCATTTCGGCGGCCAGCACCGGCGCCAGCGCGGCCCCCGACATATAGGCGTTGAAGAAATGACGGAACCCGTTGGCTTTCTTGTCTTTGCCTGTCGTGTCGTTGGCGTGGGTCAGACCCGCCATGAAGATCACGCCTGCTTCCTGACACAGACCCTGCACCGCAACGGCCACGCCCGAGGACGAGCCGCCATTGATCATGACCGCGCCGTCTTTTTCGATCATCGATTTGGCGCTGGCGCGGGCCGCATCCGATTTGGTCTGCGTGTCGCCGGTAACAAACTCGACCTTCTTGCCAAGAATGCCGTTCCCTTTCAGAGCCTTGGAAGAAAAAGTGTTGAGGCAGCCGCCATCACCCTCACCATTCAGATGCTCGACTGCCAGCTGCTGCGCCAGCAATTCGTCGTTGCCTTCCTCGGCATAAGGCCCGGTCTGCGGCACGTTGAAACCAAGGATTACGTTGCTACCGGTTGGTTCGTTGGTGAACGCACTTGCGGACTGGGCAGTGAAGATCGTTGGCAGGGCCAGCCCCGCCCCGGTCACCGCACCCGTTTTCAGCACCCTGCGACGGGTGACATCATTCTTGGACATTCGTTCCTCCCATTACATTTCTGTGCTTCGCGGCTCCTCCTCCGCTAGGCGCAGGCACTTATCTGTGCAGGTCAAGTATGGGTGGCGATAAGAAAATTGCGCAATAAACCCTTTGAAATGAAGATTTATTCAGTAAATTATTCGACAAATCAGATGTGGGTTTTGTAAATTCTCTTATGTCGCGGCGCAGAAAGCCGTTGATACGGGACGAAAAACCGGGGGACCAAGCCATCGCACGGGACACGTTGACAGGCAGCCGCATCCGCGAGCGACGGATGATCAGCGGCTTTCGGCAGGCCGATCTTGCCCGCAAGGTGGGTATTTCTGCATCCTACCTCAACCTGATCGAACACAACCGGCGCAGAATCGGCGGCAAGCTGCTGGTCGACATCGCAAGCGAGCTGCAGGTCGAACCTTCCATGCTGACAGAAGGGGCCGAAGCAGCCCTCATCGCAGCGCTGGGTGAGGCCGCAGCGGATATCGGACCAGCAGCCGCGGAAGTTGATCGGGTTGACGAGTTTGCCGGACGCTTTCCCGGCTGGGCCGATATTGTTGCGCGGCAACACCGCCGGATCACCACATTGGAACGGACAGTCGTGACCCTGTCCGACCGGCTGACCCATGATCCGCTGCTGGCCGCCTCGCTGCATGAATTGCTATCCACTGCCGCGGCGATCCGATCCACAGCCTCGATCCTGGCCGAGCCCGGAGATCTCGAACCGGCATGGCGAGATCGATTCCATCGCAACCTTGATCAGGATGCCGAGCGTTTGGCCGAAAGCTCAAAGGCACTGGTCGGTTATCTGGATGAAACCGATAGCAGCAGCGCAGACCGGCGTGGCATGCCATTGGAACAGGTTGAGGCCTTCGTCGCCGCACGCGGGCATCACTTTCCCGAAATCGAAAACTCCGGTGAGGTGCCTTCCGACGCGCTGGAGGGGCTGGAGAGTGGTGCCGCGCGCGAGGTTGGAGCGCAGATACTGGCGCTTTATGCGCAGGACGCGCGGGCCATGCCGCTACAGGACGTTTTAGATGCGTTGAATGTGCTGGGGCTCGACCCTCTTGGCCTGGCGCGGCGGTTTGGGGTGGATCTGCCCACCGTGTTCCGGCGTCTGGCGACGTTGCCCGAAGATGCTTTGCCACATGAGGTTGGGCTGGTTCAATGCGATGCATCGGGCAGCGTCGTTTTTCGCAAGGCAATCACAGGTTTCGCGTTGCCGCGTCACGGCGAATCCTGCCCACTCTGGCCATTGTTCACCGCGCTGAACAGGCCGCTGGTGCCGATCCGGCGACGGGTGTCGCAGCTCGGGCGCAGCGCGGCCGAATTCGACTGCCTTGCCGTCGCTTGGCCGCAGGAGGTACCGGGTTTCGACGTGGACCCGGTCTATCACTCGATCATGCTGATCCTGCCGATCCCAAGCGAGGATCAGGGAACAAGCGATGCATTGCCCGTGGGCAGCAGTTGCCGGGTGTGCCCGCGCCGAGCTTGCGCTGCGCGACGCGAACCATCGATCCTCTCGGAAGAGTTTTGACAGGTCCGTGACAGCAGGTCTAATCTGAACCACGGATATCAGGCGGGCCCCGGCCCGGTTGCCTTTTTTGGGGAGGAAGGGCTGGAATGAACCGACGTGTTCTTCTGATCGAGGATGAACCGAACATTACCGAAGCGATCCGCTTCCTGCTCAGTCGCGAAGGTTGGCAGGTCGATACGCATGCCGATGGATCGGACGCGGTGGAGGTGATCGCGACAGCGGCGCCCGACCTGCTGATCCTTGATGTCATGTTGCCGGGCAAGAGCGGAATGGACATCCTAAAGGAATTGCGTGCGCTTGATGGGATGCAGGATTTGCCTGTTTTGATGCTGACCGCACGCGGGCAGGCGCGCGACCGGGACATGGCCGAAAAAGCCGGTGTCAGCCGCTTTATGACCAAGCCGTTTTCTAACGCCGAGGTGTTGACTGCGGTCCGGGATTTGCATGCGCAGGCCAGCCGCCCATGAGTGCCGGGCCGGAAAGTGAGTCCGGCCCGGCTCAGTCGCCGCCGGTGTTTCTGGAAAAGCAAAGCTATCGCCGCCGCCGTCTACGCGATGCCGCACGATTGTTGCCGATCTTCGGAGCGCTGCTTTTTGCCATTCCGCTGCTATGGCCCGAGGGGCAAGGTGCAGTTGACCCGGTGCCGATGTCGGCAGCCATGACCTATATCTTCGGGATCTGGGTATTGCTGATCGTGATTGGCGGTCTTTTTGGTGTCGCGGCGCGCAGATGGAGCGGGCCTGATCCCGGCCGGTCGGAGCAGGGCTAATGGCGTCGCTGAACGTATTGATCCTGGTTTGTCTGGGTTATGTGGTGTTTCTGTTCGGAGTGGCCTTCGCCTCGGACCGGCTGGCGGCGACCGGGCGTATCCGCTGGTTGCGGTCGCCGTTGATCTACACCCTGTCCCTATCAATCTACTGCACCGCTTGGACGTTTTATGGCGCGGTGGGCTACGCGGCGCGTAGCGGGCTGGAGTTCGTAACCATCTATCTGGGGCCGACATTGGTGATGATCGGTTGGTGGTGGGGGCTGCGCAAACTGGTGCGGGTTGGGCGCAGCCAGCGCGTGACGTCAATCGCCGACCTGATCTCTTCGCGCTTTGGCAAATCGAATGTGCTGGCAATTTGCGTCACGATTCTGGCGGTGATTGCGGTCACGCCTTACATCGCGCTGCAGCTGCAATCGATCACTCTGTCCTTCTCGATCTTTGCCGATGGCGATCCCGACAGCTTTTACCGCGAAGGGTCCAGTGCGTTCTGGGTCGCGGCGGGTCTTGCCGTCTTCGCGATCCTGTTCGGCACACGCAACCTCGACGCCAACGAGCGCCACCATGGCGTTGTCATGGCCATCGCGATTGAGGCGGTGGTCAAGCTGCTGGCGCTGCTTGCCGTGGGGGTTTTTGTTGTCTGGGGCATCGGCGGCGGGATCGAACCGATCTTGCAACGCATCGACAATTCCGAGATCGGGATCTGGACCATAGACAAGGGCCGTTGGGCGACGATCACCTTCCTTGCGGCGGCAGCCTTTGTCTGCCTGCCGCGCATGTTTCAAGTCATGGTGGTCGAAAACGACGATGAGAGGCATCTGCGGACGGCGGCCTGGGCCTTTCCGCTCTACCTGCTGTTGATGAGCCTCTTTGTTGTGCCGATTGCGGTCATCGGCTTGGACCTGATGCCTGCGGGCTCGAACCCCGACCTGTTCGTGTTGACCATTCCATTGGCGCAAGGCGAGGGTGGCCTGGCCATGCTGGCGTTTCTGGGTGGCTTTTCATCGGCCACGTCGATGGTGATCGTCGCGGCGATGGCGCTGTCCACCATGGTATCGAACCACATCGTGATGCCGATCTGGCTGCATTCGCAGGGAGGCGGGGCATCGGTATCGGGCGATGTACGCAATATCGTGCTGTATTCGCGCCGGGTCTCCATCGCAGTGATCATGGCGCTTGGGTATTTCTATTTCAGCTTCACCGGCGGCGGCGCGCTGGCGTCAATCGGACTGATTGCCTTTGCGGGCATCGCCCAAATCCTGCCCGCGCTTGTGGGCGGGCTGTTCTGGCGCGGAGCGACGCGCACCGGGGCGCTGGTTGGGTTGACCATCGGGTTCGTGCTCTGGCTCTATACCTTGCTGCTTCCCGGGATCGGCAGCGGGCTGCTGCCCGAAAGTGTGACCACTCACGGGCTGTTCGGCCTGCACTGGCTGCGGCCCGATGCGCTGTTCGGCATCGCGGGCATGGACCCGACGGTGCATTCGGTGATGTGGTCACTCTCACTCAATACCGTGGCCTTCTGTATCGTTTCGCTGCTGAGTTTTCCTAGCCCTCTGGAGCGCCTTCAGGGCGCGCAATTCGTCAATGTCTTTGACCATTCCGCCGGCCCGCGCGGCTGGACCGGATCGGTGGCGCAAAGCGAAGACCTGATGATCATGTCCCAGCGTATTCTGGGTGCCCGAGAGGCGCAGGAGTTCTTTCACACCGAAGCCGTGCAGCAGGGCGGTCGCGGGGTCCTTCCTGAGCCCACACCCGCCTTTCTTGAGCGGCTGGAACGCGAGCTTGGGGGCTCGGTCGGGGCGGCTGCGGCTCATGCGATGATCGGGCAGATTGTCGGCGGATCCTCAGTATCGGTGCAGGACCTGCTGGCAGTGGCGGATGAATCGGCGCAACTGATGGAGTATTCCAGCCAGTTGGAGGCAAAGTCCTCCGAACTCAGCCGGACAGCGCGCAAGCTGCGCGAAGCCAACGAAAAGCTGACGCAGATTTCTCTGCAAAAAGACGCGTTCCTCAGTCAGGTCAGTCATGAATTGCGCACGCCCATGACCTCGATCCGCGCGTTTTCCGAGATTCTGCGGGACACGGATGGGCTGCTGCCCGCAGACAAGACCCGCTATGCCACGATCATCCATGACGAGGCGCTGCGCTTGACCCGGCTGCTGGATGATCTGCTTGATCTCAGCGTGCTGGAAAGCGGTCAGGTCAGCTTGAACCTGCGCGACGGGCGGCTGGACGCAGTGTTGGATCGGGCGCTCGACTCGGCGCTTGCGGGCTCCAAGCGCAAGCTGGTGGTGAAACGCCAGAAATCGACGGAACGCATCGTCTTGCGCACCGATCTGGACCGGCTTGGGCAGGTTTTTATTAATCTGATCGCAAACGCGCAGAAATACTGTGATGCACGCGATCCGGTGCTGACGATTTCGGTGCATGATGTGGGTGGCCAGGCGGTCGTGGATTTCGTTGACAATGGCAGCGGCATCCCAACGCAAGCACAATCAATGGTTTTCGAGAAGTTTGCGCGTGTCAGTTCCGAAAAAGCCGGTGGTGCGGGGCTGGGACTGGCGATCTGTCGCGAGATCATGCAGCGGCTTGGTGGTAACGTGACCTATCTGACCGGGCAAAACGGTGCCGCTTTCCGTGTGAGCCTGGCAACCAATCAGGAAATGGCAGCAGAGTAGGGCTGGCGTAAGGGTTTGGTAAGGCGTTCTGCCTAAACCGGAATGATGGTGCAGTCGGACAGGCAGACGATCCCGTGAACTCAGATCCTCGCGACACGGGTACCGCGATGGCGCGCAAGATTGCGCAGGCAGGCAAGGGTGCGATGCAAACCACCCGTCCGCTGCTGCGCGCCTTGCGACGCGGGTTGGCCCAGGCCTCGGCTGGTGTCTCGGGCCCGGCGATGGCGGTGATCGGCGCGACCGAAAACAGCCATCCGCGCGATCTGCTTGCCGCCCATCTGCAGGATCAACACTTAATGTTGGTGCTGTTTGAACCCGGTGGGCTAACCGCAGCGCTCTGTTTTGACCGCAGGGCAACCGCAGCGATGATCCGCCATCAGACTATGGGCGAGGTCGGCACGCAGCCGCCCGATGATCGCCCGTTCACAGACACGGACGCGGCTCTGATGGCACCGCTGGCCGAACGCTTTCTGGCCGAGGTTAGTGGCCTGCTGGGCGAGAGAGAGGATTGGTTGGCCTTAAGCAGCTATCGATTCGAAAGCCGGCAGAAAAACCTCTCTGACCTGGTTTTGATGTTGGGTCAGGAACAATATCGCCTCTGTGATCTGGTCGTCGATATCGGGCACGGGGCCTGCCAGGGGCAGATCACGGTGGTGTTAGCGGATCATCCGGCAGAGCAGGGGGGCGATCCTGACGACGTCTCCTTCCAACCCGTAGGGTTGGAACGTAACTTCGGCCTCATGCGGACCGAATTGCGGGTGGTGCTGACCCGGTTGCATGTCCCTCTGTCCACTCTGTCGGGATTGCAAGTCGGAGATACGTTGCCGCTGCCCCCTTGCCCTCTTGAAGAGGCCGAGGTGCTGACTATTGATGGGCAGGCTATCGCAAGGGCGCGACTGGGCCAGTGCCGGGGATTGCGGGCCCTGCGTATGAATGAGACACGGCCCGATCTGGAATCCGAGCCAGCCGCCGCCGAGGTTTTCGACGACATCTCGGGGGCTGAACGAAATTCAAATGCACCAACCGCACTCGCGCCACCAATAACCGAACACACTACAATCAGCGCGACCGCCCCGGCCAAACCGGAAGGCCAGCCCGTTGGCACAGAAATCGCGCCTCAAGCCCTGACGCCGAATCGCGGGGATGGCGAGGTTGCACCCCGTTCCTGAGAGCCGTTGGGTGGAAACTAGTTGGTCTCTGGCGCAGCTTCGCAAAGCGCTTCGAGCGTCGGACGCAGGCCGTCGAGCTGGTATCCGGCGCTTTGGGTTTGCGACAGGATCTCATCCGGCGTCCGCGACGGGCATTGTCCCAGCGCCCAGACCACCGAACAGCGTGTTCCTGAGGCGCAATAGGCCAGTACCGGGCCGGAGCTGGCCTCGGCCAGTGCCATTTGTCGAGCGACATTTTCCGGCGTCATGGTCTGATGGGTGAGCTCCAGTACTTCGAACTCCAGCCCTGCTGCGCGTACGGCCTCGGCAATGGCATCGGCCTGATGGCTTGCGGGTACTTCGGCATTGGGACGATTGCAGATGACGCGCGTAAAGCCCGCCTCGGCAATGGCGGGCACATCCTCGGCCGAGATCTGCGGCGAGACGGCATAGCGTGGTGTGATCGGTCGAATATCCATGCCCCGTTCCTATGTGTCGGCGGCCCGCCTGTCCAGTCGGTGACCCCCAGTGGGCAAACTAAACAGGCAGCCTAAAGACCGTGCCGCGCAGTTTGGGTGCCGCTGGATCCTACCTACGGTACATTTTTTGAGCACCAGGAAAGCGCCCGAGAGCATGAAGTTTGATCACAATCAAGGCGCGGCCCGACAAAGGATGCCAGAATACAAGGCGTAACGGCGAAAAACTGCTGCTATCTTCGGCTATGAAGGGAGTGTTGCGTAAAATTCATCCAATCACCCTTGGGTTTTTCTTCACGTTGTTACAATTCTGAGTAGAATGCTTCTCATAGGGAGGACCGACAATGACTGCTCAAGAGCTGATACTGGAAGCGGAACGTCTCGAAAAGCAAATCGCAGGAGAATCCTTTGACGGACGGTTGCGCCTTCAACCTGCCCTGCATGCGGTGATCCGCCGTATGGCAGAAGAAGGAGCTAGGGTGCCCAAGCGCCTGCGCCGTCTTGATGCGCATCTTTGCGATGAACTCATCGAAGCCCGTTTCGACAATATGCCAGTTTGAGGGAAGCCACCCTAGGGCGGCCCTCAGCCCAGCGAAATCCCGACGATGACGGCCATCAGGCCCAGCACTGACAAAAACAGCGCGCCCAGGTTCCAGGGTAAAACCGCCTGAACTGCGGCGCGTAGCTCTTCATCGCTCAGCCCGGAGCGGCGGGCTTTGTGAACGCGAAGGATGCACCAGACCAGGCCAGCTAACCCAGCCAGCGAAATGGTCGTGCCGACCCAAACAACAATATCGAACATGATGGTCTCGCGCTTGCCGCTTCTGGCGGCAGGGGTTAGCGGATTGGTACCTAATACGCAACTGCCTGCACAGGCAGCAATGGGCGCTTGCGGCAGATGCAGCGGCACGCTATCCCGCCCCTCGCACATCAATTGCAGCCCGACGGAGAAATACTTATGGACGAGTCCCAGGCCGAAGCCAACTACCGCGTCACCGCAGGCGAACTGCGCCAGTTCATTGAGCGGTTCGAGCGGCTTGAAGCCGAGAAGAAGGATATCGCCGAACAGCAAAAGGAGGTCATGGCCGAGGCAAAAGCGCGGGGCTATGACACCAAGGTGATGCGAAAGGTGGTCGCGCTGCGCAAGCGCGACAAGGATGATGTCGCCGAAGAAGAGGCGGTGTTGGAGATGTATAAAGAAGCGCTGGGCATGAATTGATACCAGTGCGTCCGGCCGGTTTGGGCTATGATCGAGCCCGACGCGCTGGCTCTGGGTGCCATGAGCTTTGTTGCATATCGCTCAGATGCTCCGTTATCACGTTGACACCAGACAACCAGATCAAACCACAATGGGTTCGGCTAGCCGGACCAAGGAGGAAACCATGAGCCTGACCGTCTATCTTTCGGGTGAGATTCACACCGACTGGCGCGAGCAGATCATCGAGGGGGCCTATGGGCTGGACGTGCATTTCGAAAGCCCGGTGACCGATCACGCGGCCTCGGATGATTGCGGTGTGGCGATTCTGGGTGAGGAGCCGAACAAGTATTGGCACGATCACAAGGGGGCGATGGTCAATGCAATCCGAACCCGCAAGGGCATTGCCGGGGCGGACGTGGTCGTGGTGCGGTTTGGAGAAAAATACAAGCAGTGGAACGCGGCCTTCGACGCGGGATATGCTGCGGCACTTGGCAAGTCGATCATTGTCTTGAACCCGCCGGAACATCAGCACGCGCTGAAAGAGGTGCACGCCGCTGCCCTGGCCGTCGCCGAAGAACCAGCGCAAGTGGTAGAGATTTTGCGCTATGTCTTGACTGGAAAGCTGCCGGGCTAGGAAACGCAGCCTCACCCGGGCATCTGATCTCGTGGATAACCACGGCCGCCCCACTTTCCGCATAAGTGGAGCGGCGCACCGCAAATGGGTCAATCGCGCGGCGGCGTGACCAGGCCTTTTTGTACGGCAGGGCGGGCGAGGAAACGGTCGAGGTAACTCACCACGTTCTTGTTGGCGTGCCAGCCAACGATCTCTTGCGCGCCGTAAAACTCCAGGCCGCGTAACCAAGGGGCAATGGCAATGTCTGCGATGGAATAGTCGCCGGCGATCCAGTCGCGATCTGCCAATTGCCCGTCCACCACTGCAAGCAATCGCATGGCCTCGGCGATGTAACGCTCACGCGGACGCGGATCCTCTATCTGGGCGCCTGCGAACTTGTGGAAATAGCCAAGTTGCCCGAACATTGGCCCGATGCCGCCCATCTGGAACATCAGCCATTGAGTGATCTGCGCTTTCTCTGACGCGGTCTTGCCGATGAGCTTTCCTGTCTTTTCGCCCAGATACAGCAGGATCGCGCCGCTCTCGAACAGTTGCAATGGCGTGCCATCGGGACCGTGCGGGTCGATGATGGCGGGGATCTTGTTGTTGGGGTTCAGCGACAGGAACTCGGGGCTTTTGACATCGGCGTCGGCCAGCGTGACCTTGTGCGCCTCATAGGGCAGCCCGACTTCTTCCAGCATGATCGAGGCCTTCACGCCGTTTGGCGTGGGGAAAGAATAGAGTTGCAGCACTTCCGGGTTCTGCGGCGGCCATTTCCGGGTAATCGGAAAAGAGGAAAGATCGGGCATGGGTCACTCCGTTGTGTTCAGGTTCAATACATAAGCTCTGTGAAGATGGCGAACAGACAGAATCCTTCCGGTTCCAGGCACAGCCGATGTGTGATGGTGAACAGAGAGGTGCAGCGCGCAGGTTGTGGTGGCGCCAAACAAACCGCGATTGCTCAGTTGGCATGTTGCCAAATGGGTCCGTCTGCGCGGCTGAGGATTGCGGGGAACAAGCATGGAATCGTTACCTAGACCCGATCATGCTTTTGCTTGATGATCCGCCGCGACCCGGCACCCGAATGCGCGGGCGTAACGCGATAAGTATTGGAGTTGCACGTGGAAGAACTACTCACCCAGACAGATTTCGTCTGGCCAATGATACTGAATGCAGCCAAGGCCTTAGCTGTCCTCATCGTTGGCTGGATGGTGGCCGGCGGCATCGGCGGCATGGTGCGCCGAAAGGTCAACTCGACGCCACATATCGATCCCACGCTGGGGAACTTCCTGGCGAGCATGGTCAAATGGGCGCTTTTGGCGATGGTCATTGTGGCCGTGCTGGGCATCTTCGGGATCGAGGCGACCAGCATCGTCGCGGTTCTCGGTGCCGCCTCGCTGGCTATCGGCCTGGCCCTGCAAGGCACGCTCAGCGATCTCGCAGCGGGTGTGATGATCGTGATCTTCCGGCCTTACAAGCTGGGTCAATATGTCGATATCGGCGGTACCGCAGGCACAGTCCAGGAGGTCAATCTGTTCACTACCGAACTGGTGACGCCCGACAACGTGCAGATCATCGTGCCGAACGGGCAGGCCTGGGGGTCGATCATCATCAACTATTCGGCGCATGACACTCGCCGGGTCGATTTGGTCTTTGGCATCGACTATGGCGACAACGCGGATGCGGCCATGAAGATTATTCTGGATACCGCGCAGGCTGATGGCCGGGTTCTGTCCGATCCGGAGCCTTGGGTGCGGGTCACCAATCTGGGCGATAGCTCGGTCGATCTGACAGCGCGGCTTTGGTGCAATGCGGCGGATTACTGGGATTTGAAATTTGCTCTGACCCAGAATGTGAAAGAGGCGTTTGACGCACAGGGCATTTCGATTCCCTATCCGCATTCCGTGGAAATCCACAAAGAAGCGTGAAGGTCGGTCAGTTCCCGCGATCAATGAAAACGCCGCGCATTGCGCGGCGTTTTTTTGCAGTTTCAGGATTTCACGGCGACGGTTGGGGAAACCACATCGATTCCCAGCGCTCTGCCGACCGCGTAGTAGGTCAACTGACCAGCGTGCACGTTCAGTCCGTTCAACAAATGCGGATCATCCAGGCAGGCCTGTTTCCAGCCCTTGTCGGCCAAGGCCAGCAGGAACGGCATGGTCGCGTTGCCCAGCGCAATGGTCGAGGTCCGAGCCACCGCGCCCGGCATATTGGCCACGCAATAATGCATAATGCCGTCCACGTCATAGATCGGGTCAGCATGGGTTGTGGCGCGCGACGTCTCGAAACAGCCGCCCTGGTCGATCGCCACATCCACGATGGCCGCACCTGGTTTCATCTCTGATAGCTGCGCCTTCGTGATCAGTTTGGGCGCTGCCGCACCGGGGATCAAAACCGCGCCGATCACCATATCGGCCTGACGTACCAGTTCGATGGTCGAGCCGGCAGTGGAATACTGGTTCTTGAAGGTGCCACCGAAGACATCATCAAGGTATTTCAGCCGGTTCAGCGAACGGTCCAGCACGGTCACGTCCGCGCCCATTCCTGCCGCGATCCGCGCCGCATGGGTGCCGACGACACCGCCGCCGATCACCACGACCCGCGCCGGACCAACACCGGGCACGCCGCCCATCAGCACACCCCGACCGCCATTTGCCTTTTGCAGGGTCCAGGCGCCCACCTGAGGCGCCAACCGCCCGGCGACCTCGGACATCGGGGCAAGCAGGGGCAGGCCACCGACATCGTCGGTTACTGTCTCATAGGCAATTGCGGTGCAGCCAGAAGCCAGCAGATCATGCGTCTGATCCGGATCGGGTGCCAGATGCAGATAGGTGAACAGCAGTTGCCCTTCGCGCAGCATCTTGCGCTCGATCGCCTGTGGCTCCTTGACCTTCACGATCATGTCCGCTGTTGCAAACACCTCTTCTGCCGTATCCAAGATCCGCGCGCCCGCCGCCACGTAATCGGCGTCCTCGAACCCGGATCCGGCCCCGGCGTTGGTTTCGATCACGACTTCATGGCCATGTTGCACCGCCTCATGGGCGGCGTTTGGTGTCATGCCGACGCGGAATTCCTGCGGTTTGATCTCTTTTGGGCACCCGATTTTCATTGCTTCTCTCCCAATTCATAAACTGCCTAAAATATGAGCACATTTTGGGAGAATTTCTGTGAAACTTTCCTCTCATCTTGCTGTTTCTGGTGTATATTCTTCGAAGTTATTCGCCAATCATGCAAAAGGCTTGCGCAATTGTCCTTGGATACAACAGATCGACGGATTCTCACTGAACTTCAGAAGAAAGGCCGTATGTCGAACGCGGACCTGTCCGAGAAAGTGAATTTGTCCCCCTCGGCCTGTCACCGGCGGGTGCAGCGGTTGGAGGCGGAGGGCTATATCCGCGACTATGTGGCCCTGCTGGATGCGCGCAAGTTGGGCGTGCCGACCACCGTGTTTGTCGAAATCACGTTGCAAGGGCAAGCTGATGAGGTGCTGGATGCGTTCGAGAAAGGTGTATCACGGATACCCGACGTTCTGGAATGCCATCTGATGGCGGGGACCGCAGACTACATCCTTAAGGTCGTTGCCGAAAACACCGAAGATTTCGCGCGTATCCACCGCCAATATCTGGCGCGGCTGCCGGGGGTCGCACAGATGCAGTCCTCGTTTGCATTGCGCACCGTGTTCAAAACCACTGCATTGCCAGTTTGATACTTGCAAGGCTTGCCTTGCCTGGCACGACGCGTGACTATGATGTGTTCAGAAAGCGGTGGTGCCGCTGCGATTTGACCGACATCAGAGATTTACAACCGCCAGATATGGCATAGATCCAATTGCAAACAAGAAAGAAGGAGCTGACCTTGACCGACGATTCCGAAGACCTGGGCATGAAGTGGCTTGAGGCCGAGTTGGAGGATACGCTGGACGAGGATTTCGAAATCGAGTTCAGCGAACCGATGCTCTCGATGGAGATCCGCAAGCTCTACAAATCGCAACATCCCGGCATGCTCGACCGCAAGGTGTATTTTCGCAACCTGCTGAGGTTGCAAGCGGAACTGATCAAGCTGCAGGATTGGGTCCAGCACACCGGCGCCAAGGTGCTCATTCTGATGGAGGGGCGGGATTCAGCTGGCAAGGGTGGCGTGATCAAGCGCATCACCCAACGCCTTAACCCGCGTGTTGCGCGCGTCGTGGCTCTGCCTGCGCCCTCGCGCCGGGAACAGAGTCAGTGGTATTTCCAGCGCTATGTCCCCTATCTGCCCTCCGGAGGAGAGATCGTGTTGTTCGATCGGTCCTGGTACAACCGCGCAGGTGTTGAACGCGTGATGGGTTTTGCCACCGAAGATCAGGTCGAACAGTTCTTCCAGGACGTTCCCGAATTTGAACGGATGTTGAAACGGTCAGGGATTATCCTGCTGAAATACTGGTTCTCGATCACCGACGAAGAACAGCAATTGCGGTTCCTTATGCGTATCCACGACCCCATGAAGCAGTGGAAGCTATCGCCGATGGATCTAGAGTCCCGCATCCGCTGGGAGGACTACACCAAGGCCAAGGAAGAGATGTTCGCACGCACTAACATTCCCGAGGCGCCTTGGTATATCGTGGAAGGCAACGACAAGAAGCGCGAGCGCCTCAACTGCATTGAGCACCTTCTATCGCAGATTCCCTACGAGGACGTGCCGAACGAAAAGGTCACCTTGCCTGATCGCAAATACAATCCCGAATATGAGCGGCAGGTTCTGCCGGATGAGCTCTACGTGCCGAAAATCTACTGAAATCGCACTGGGCAGCGCGGCTGATAGCAATGCCACAATTGGCGCGGGCAGGGTGCTCGCACCGCCAACAACCGTTTACAAGAAAAGGCAAAAATGCTCGACTGGGACTTTTAGGGCCCGCGAGGAATTATGTCAGACGATGACGAAGCTCCAAAAAAGACCGAACCTGGACGGGCAAGCAGGCTCGCGCTCGAAGCGGCGGCGCAGATAGCCGACTGGTGCGAACGGCGCAAGAAAGAGGCGATCGAGGACGCCAAGCGGCAGATGTGGACGGTTTGGACCCTGCTCGGCGGCGGGGTCGTCCTGCTGCTGGTTCTGCCGCGGCTGGTGGCTCTTATCGACTATACTGCGGCAACGCTGCCGCCGGACGCCGTCAAGGAAGCGGCGGCCGCGCTTTCGCTAATGGAAACCAATGAAAGCGAAATGCAGGAGGATCTTGGCAATGCGAGCGCCGGCCTAGACAAAAGGCAGGATGAACTCAGGGCTGCTGAAGAGGTGCTTGAAGCGGCGACCATGGCCTTTGAGGACCCGTTCGAGGACCCGCTGGCTGTCTGGCAGCGCGCGGGGCCGGCTGACATCGATTTCGAAATCAATGTTTTCACCCAGCAAGAGGATGGATTGTTGCTTGCCGCCGGTCGGGAACGGACTGAAGAGGGCAGCAGAATCCTGCTGCTGCGCTCGGAAGACGGCGAGGTCTGGTCTTCGGTGCGCCCTGAGGAGGCGGGCGCACGGATCGCGGGCCGGCTTTTTGCTCTCGCGCCCGCGCCTGATGGCGGGCTGATCGCCGCCGGTGCGGAGGAGACGGAAGACGGTTACAAAACCCTGCTGCTGCGCTCGGAAGACGGCGCGGCCTGGTCGCCGATACGCCCAGAGGAGGCGGGCGCACGGATCGCGGGTTGGCTTTTTGCTCTCGCGTCCGCGCCGGATGGCGGGCTGATCGCCGCCGGTGGGGAGGAGACGGAAGACGGTGACAAGACCCTGCTGCTGCGCTCGGAAGATGGCGCGGTCTGGTCGCCGATAGGCCCAGAGGAGGCGGGTGTACGGATCGCGGGTCGACTTGACGCTCTCGCGCCAGCGCCTGATGGCGGGCTGATTGCAGCCGGTCGGGAGGCGACGGAAGACGGTGACAGGACCCTGCTGCTGCGCTCGGAGGACGGCGCGGCTTGGTCGCCGATACCCCAAGAGGAGGCGGATACTCGGATCGCAGGCGCTATTTACGTTCTTGCCGCAACGCCTGATGGCGGGCTGATTGCGGCCGGTCGGGAGGCGACGGAAGACGGTGAAAAGACCCTGCTGCTGCGCTCGGAAGATGGCGAGGACTGGTCGCCATTGCGCCCAGAGGAGGCGGGCGCGCGGATCGCCGGGCGGCTTTATGCTTTCGCGCCAGCACCTGATGGCGGGCTGCTTGCAGCCGGTCGCGAGCAGACGGACGAAGGTGATTGGACCCTACTGCTGCGCTCGGAGGACGGCGCGGCTTGGTCACCCCTTCGCTCCGAGATGAGCGGATCCCGGTTCGGGCCTTGGTACTGGGCGTTGTTCTCCGGATCTGACGGCACAGTTTACGCCGATGGGCTCGACACGCCCTTTGTGCGAAGCGCACCCGCCGACCGCGCCGTGGCCAGGCGGGCAATTCTTGATGGAGAACCCGCGCCGGATTTCGCCGTACCGGACGGGTCTGCCGACCGCGCCGAGGCCGTGCGGCAAGCCACACGCGCAGCCGAGATCGCCCGTGACCTAGCCGATCAGCAGACGAGAATTCGCGATCAGGCAAAGGCATCGCATCAACGTCAAACGGTCGCGGTGGAGCAGATCAAAGAAGCGAACAAGACCCTTGAAGACGCTCTTCGCCGAACGGAACCCATTCGCCAGGCAAGCTGGATCGCGACCCGTCTGGCCGTCATTGCGCTTTTGATCTTCCTGGTTCAGATCGTCGTGAACCGTTACCGATACCTTCAGCGATTGGCTGATTTCTATGACGGGCGCGCGCAGGCCTTTCGCATGCTCGCAAATGCCGGGCCGACCGCCGCCGGTGTGATGCTGCACAACGTGTCGCTGAACGAATTGATGGCGGGTTTGTCGCCCAGCGCGATTTCCTTTGGTCGGGAAGCCGAACCGCCCACGCAGCATCTCATGTCGATCTTGCAAACAGCCATCAAGAAATGAGCCATCCTGTCGTCAGCCGATGTTGCTGAAATTCGAAGCGCCAAACTGCCAGCGGGGATGTTCCGCGCGAGGCCCAAGAGCCTCCCAACTCTCGAAAGATCGCATTGCAACGCGGACAATGGGCCGCCGAGAACAGCTACAAGAAAGGCAATAGCGGCCCAAAACGACAAACCCCCGGGCGATGCCTCGGGGGTCGTCAAATAGTGTCGTCCAAAGCTGGACGGGAAGGGATCAGAGCAGACCTTCGCGCTGGGCTTTTTTGCGTGCCAGCTTACGGGCACGACGGATCGCTTCTGCCTTCTCGCGCGCTTTTTTCTCGGACGGCTTCTCGAAATGTTGCTTGAGCTTCATTTCACGGAACACGCCTTCGCGCTGCAGCTTCTTCTTCAGGGCGCGGAGCGCCTGATCGACATTGTTGTCGCGAACACTAACCTGCATGTGGTTGTCACCACCTTTCTAGATATGAGTTGCAAGGAAATTGCAGGAAGTGGCGATATAGCAAAGCGCCGCGATCTTGTCTAGTAGTGGGACAGACAAAGGAGTCACGCCATGACAATGCCTTACGAGACCGTCCGCGACCAGCTTCTGGATGCCGCGCTGGAGCATGTGCCCTTTGATGGGTGGAGCGCGACCTGTTTCGACGCGGCCATTGCAGATACCGGTCTGGATCGGACCGTGGCCGAAGCCGCTTGTCCACGTGGTGCCATTGATCTGGCGTTGGCCTTTCACCAGCGTGGCGACCAGATCATGCTCAAACGCCTTGCTGAAACCGATCTGGAGGGGATGAAGTTCCGTGATCGCGTGGCGCTGGCGGTGCGCTACCGGCTTGAGGCAGTGAGCGGTCCGACCGAGAAAGAGGCGGTGCGACGTGGGCTGACCTTGTTTGCGTTGCCGCATCTGGCAGCCGAGGGCGCGCGCGCGGTCTGGAATACTTGCGATCAGATCTGGACGGCGCTGGGCGATACGTCGGATGATTTCAACTGGTACTCCAAAAGAGCGATCCTTTCAGGGGTCTATTCTTCGACGCTGCTCTTTTGGATGGGTGACGACTCGGACGGAAACAGCGCAAGCTGGACCTTTCTGTCCCGTCGGATCGACGACGTGATGCGGTTCGAGAAGGTCAAGGCACAGGTGAACGGGAACCCGTTGCTCAAGCCGTTGCTGGCCGGGCCAAACTGGCTGTCCAAGCAAATACGCCCGCCGGCGCGCGCGCCGCGGGTCGACCTGCCGGGCCTGTTGCGCCCCCGATCCTGAGCTGCCCTGTTACACCGGAATGAACCAGAAGGACCCCTGAAGAATGACCCAGATGATGCGTGCCGTCGAGATCTCTCAACCCGGCGGCCCCGAGGTTCTCAAACCCGTCCAGCGACCCGTGCCGGAACCGGAACAGGGGCAGGTGGTGCTCAAGGTTGCATTTGCTGGCGTGAACAGGCCCGACGCTTTGCAACGTGCCGGGGCCTATGACCCGCCGCCGGGCGCCAGTGATTTGCCCGGGCTGGAGGCATCGGGCGAGGTTGTGGCGCTGGGCGCGGGTGTCACTTCGTTGGCAATCGGCGATCAGGTTTGCGCCCTGCTACCTGGTGGTGGCTATGCCGAATACGTGGCGACCCCAGCCGCACACTGCCTGCCCGTGCCCAAGGGCATGGGAATGAAAGAGGCGGCCTGTTTGCCCGAGACGTTTTTCACCGTATGGTCCAACGTTTTCACCCGTGGCGGGTTGAAGGCGGGCGAACGGTTTCTGGTGCATGGTGGGTCAAGCGGTATTGGGACCACTGCTATCCAGCTTGCGCACGCCATGGGCGCGCGGGTGTTCGCCACCGCAGGGTCCGAGGCCAAATGCAAGGCCTGCACCGATCTCGGTGCCGAGCGGGCGATCAACTACCGCGACGAGGATTTCGTCAAGGTGATGAAGGGCGAGGGTGGTGCCGACCTGATCCTCGACATGGTGGGCGGCGATTACATTCCGCGTAACGTCAGGGCGCTTGCCACGGATGGGCGGCTGGTCCAGATCGCTTTCCTGCAGGGGCCGAAGGTCGAGTTGAACTTTGCCATGATGATGGTCAAGCGCCTGACGCTGACAGGCAGCACGCTGCGCCCGCAAAGCGATCTGGCCAAAGCAAAAATCGCGCAGGATTTGCGCGAAGCGGTCTGGCCGCTGCTGGAGGCCGGGCGCGTGGCGCCCGCGATGGATAACAGCTTTGATCTGGCGGACGCCTCACAGGCGCATGCGCGGATGGAGGCGTCGGACCATATCGGCAAGATCGTTCTGAAGGTGGGCAGTTAGGCCACCGCACGCCGGTAGAGGTGCCATGTGGCATGGCCCAGAACCGGCAACACCACGATCAGCCCCAGCATGAAGGGGATCGAGCCCAGCACCAGTAAGGCCGCGACCATCGCGCCCCAGGTGATGATGACGCCGGGGTTCTGGCGCAGCACCCGCACCGAGGTGACAACCGCGACCGGGACGCCCACCTTGCGGTCTAGCAGTAGCGGAAAGCTGACGACACTCATCGCCAGGGCCACAACGGCGAACAAGAAGCCTGCCGCGTTGCCGGCCACAATCAGGGCCCAGCCCTGCGGCGTGGTGAACAGGTCGCGCACAAAGCTCATGACCGAAGCCGGCGGCTCGGGGCCCAGAGTGGCAGCATAGATGCTCTGAGCGGCCATCATCCAGACCAGAAGCAGCATCGTCAGGTAGAGTGCCAGCACAAAGATCGATCCGAAAGACGGCGAGCGAAAGACGCCGAAGGCGTGCCACCAATGGGCTTCATTTCCCGCCTCGCGTCTGCGGCTGATCTCATATAGCCCAACTGCGGCGGCAGGGCCGATCAGGGCAAAACCCAGCACCAACGGCGCAAGGAGCGGCACCAGATCCATCTGCATGCCCATCCCGAACAGGATCAGTCCTGCGATGGGATAGATCACGATAGCAAAGATAGCATCTGCGCGGGTAGACAGAAAATCGTCATAACCCGCCCGCAGGCAGGCAGAGATGTCCTGCATCGTCAGGACCTGAACCATCGGCAGGTCGGCGCTGTCTTCACCACCCAAGCCCGAGATGGCCTCGCCCATGTGATCACCGGTTGAGCCCAGGCTCTGCGCCGCCCAACTGATTGGATTTCCGATTGTTTTCGCCATGGTCCATCCTCCCTTGGCGTTGTGGATGCGCCTTGGTCGAAGGGCCTGTTGTCGCGTCAGACCCGACCGGTCGGCGACAGATTTTCTGAGTATAGCACAGTTCTTGGGTACTTACGGTCACGGCTTGGCGAGCGGGCACTTGTCCTTTGTCTGACGCCTGTTAGCCTCAGGCCCGAGAGATGAGGGAAGAGCAGATGTCAGAGACCGCGCGCACGATCGTGATCCATGAAACCGGTGGCCCCGAGATGCTGTGCATCGAAGACCGGGTTGTGGGCGATCCGGGGCCCGGAGAAGTTCGCATCCGTCACCATGCCTGCGGACTGAACTTCATCGATGTCTACCAGCGCACGGGCCTCTATCCGCTCGATCTGCCTCACGCACTAGGCATGGAGGCGGCCGGTGTGGTCGAGGCAGTTGGGCCGGAGGTTAAACACCTGAAACCCGGTGATCGGGTGGCCTATGCCGCCGCACCTGCAGGGGCCTATACCGAGGCGCGGGTGATGCCCGCCGCACAAGTCTGCCCGCTGCCCGCTGCAATTGGCTTCGATCAGGCCGCAGCGATGATGCTCAAGGGGATGACGGTCGAATACCTGTTCCATCGCACTGTGCCTATCAGGCGTGGCGATACCGTTCTGTTTCATGCTGCGGCAGGCGGCGTCGGGTTGATTGCCTGCCAATGGGCACGCTCCGAAGGCATCCGGCTGATCGGCACCGCCGGATCGGAGGAGAAATGCGAGTTGGCACTGCATCACGGGGCCACACATTGCATCAACTACCGGACCGGAGATTTCGCGCCGCGCGTGCGCGAATTGACCGATGGTGCGGGCGTCGATGTGGTCATGGATTCGATCGGAGCGGATACGTTCGAAGGCTCTCTCGGTTCGCTGAAACCGCTCGGGATGATGATCTCGTTCGGCAATGCATCCGGTCCGGTGCCGCCCTTTGATTTGTCAATCCTGGCGCAACACGGATCGCTCAAGATCACGCGACCGACGCTGTTCACCCATATCGCTGACCCCGCAACCTGTCAGGATATGGCACAGCATCTGTTTGGTAAGGTGACCAAGGGCGATATCCAGATCCGTATCGATCAGCGCTTCCCGCTGGAACAGGTGGCGGACGCCCATCGCGCGCTGGAGGCGCGGCAAACGACTGGCAGCACTGTTCTGGAACCCTGAACGGCCTGACGAGAAAGGTTCGACATGAGAGATATACCGGTCGTGTTTCTGCACGGAACCAATGGCGGTCCCTGGACCATGGATAATTTCAAACAGGCATTCGAAGCGCAGGGCTATGTCTGCCACGCCCCGGCATACAGGTTTCACGACATGCCGCCGTCCGGGGCGCGCAATGTGGCCTTGAAGGGGCTCAGTATCGCGGACTATGTGGAGGATCTGACCGCATTCATTGGAACGCTGGATCAACAGCCGGTTCTTGTCGGCCACTCGCTGGGCGGTCTGATTGCGCAGTTACTGGCGGCCAAAGGGCTGGCGCATGCCGCGGTCCTGCTCAACAGCAGTATTATACATGGCACTCTGCCCACCACCGCGCGCGAGCGGCAATTGGGCAAATTGTTCATCTCTGCCGGGGCGTTCTGGGAGCAAACACCGGGGCAGGATTTCGACCTGCTGGCCGAGTTCGGACTTAATACCCTGCCCGAAGAGTTGCAGCATCGGATTTGCGACCGGCTCGACACTGAATCGGGCCGCGTTCTGTTCGAGTTCGTGTTCTGGATGTATGACGAAAACCAGACCACCAAGGTGGACATTGACGCCGTAAAATGCCCGTTGCTGTTTTTGTCCGGTAGCGAGGACCACGCGGTTCCGCCCTCTACTGCGCGGGCGATGGCGGCGCGCTACGGCGATCGCGCCCGCTTTTTCGAGGTCGAGGGAGCTTGCCACTATATGCAGTTCGATGACGGGTGGGAAAAGACCGCAGAGCTGTGCATCGACTGGCTCAGGGGGCTTTAGGCATCATCACGAGAACCCGGATCAGCTCCGGGGTTGTTCCAGTTTCCAGCGCAGATTGGACCGCACGGCAGGCCATTCCGTTGCCGTGATCGAATAGACCGCCGTGTCGCGCAGGCCGCCATCAGGCATGATCATATGCGACCGCAGCACACCATCCAGCTTGGCGCCCAGCCGTTCAATGGCGCGCCGGCTTTGATGGTTCATGAAATGGGTGCGAAACTCGACCGCTATGGCGTCCAGTGTTTCAAACGCATGGCTCAGCATCAACAGCTTGCACTCGGTGTTCATCGGCCCGCGTTGCACCGATTTGCGGTACCAGGTTGATCCGATCTCCAACCGGCGACTGGCGTGGTCGATATTCATATAGGTGGTCATCCCCACCGCTGTGCCGTCAGCATCGAGAATGGCAAAGGGCACCATGCTGCCTGCCTCCAGCAGCGAAAGGCGTCGGTTTATTTCAGTTGGCACGGCATCCGGCGCCGGGACGGAAGTGTACCAAAGCCTATGCAATTCACCATCTGCCGCCGCTTCGGTCAGTTCAGCAGCGTGGTCCTGCGACAGGGGAACGACCGAAGCATGAGAGCCGGTCAGAGAAACAGGAGAAGCCCACATCCTAATAATCCTCGGAACAAAACAGGGGGCGAAGATTGACCAAGCCTATTTGTCTCCGTCCTTCTTCACCAGTTGCGCCGCAAAGGCGACGCCAGTTCCCGGACCGGCATAAGTAATCATCAATACATCATCCAGATAAATACCGTTGAAAATCCCTGACGAGACATCCTCGCCCGAAATCCCGGCCTCGGCCAGAACGAAACGGGTCGGATCATCGAGGCTGAACGTTCCCATCGCCTCCTCGACGATCCATTCGGTCTCGCCAATGCGGCGCCAGCGATTGGTGGCGGTGATGAGGTTGCCGTCGAGTTTGGTGATTTCAAGCTCCATCTCGGTACGCAAAAGCCCCTTTTCGTGGTTGGGGTTCGATTTGGCAAAGGCCACCAGATACGTGCCGGTCCAGGTGCCGACGATCTGGGGGAAACCGCCCCCCTCATCCGCAGTGGCCGGGGCGGCGAGGGCGAGGGCTAGAACGGCGGCAATCCTGCAGAAAAGTTTGCGTATCATGGGGGCTCCTGCATCGGGTGTGATGGCGTCAGGCTAGCCGAGATTCCAGATTTGGCAATCTGTTGATTACCCGAAAAAAAACCGGCGCAGAGGGCGCCGGTCTTCGATGTCAGAATGGCACCGTTCAGCCAAAGACGCGTCCCAGCGCGCCGTCGACCGCATCGGTGATCTGATCGATGTCATCCGCCGTCGCAATCAGCGCGGGCGAGAAGCACAGCGTGTTGTTGCGGCTGGGGATCGAACGGTTGGCGACGCCTATGATCACGCCCTGGTTCATACAGTCGGCCACGACCGCCTGCGCCAGCTTCTCATCAACGGGCTCTTTGGTGCCGCGATCCGTCACCAGTTCGGCGCCCAAGAACAGGCCCTTGCCTCGCACATCGCCGATGACCTTGTGCTTTTCCATCAGCGCCTGCAGGTTGCCCATCATGCGGTCGCCCATGTCAGCACAGTTCTGCAACAGGTTTTCGTCCTGAATGATCCGCATATTCTCGACCGCGGCCGCGGGGCCTGCCGTGCAGCCACCAAAGGTCGAGATGTCGCGGAAATAGCCCATCGGGTCCGACGCGTCGTCCTTGAACATGTCAAAGACTTCCTCGGTGGTGACCATGCAGGCAATCGCCGCATAGCCCGAGGCGACGCCTTTGGCCATGGTCACGAAGTCGGGCTTGATGCCGTATTGCTGATAGCCAAACCAGGTACCGGTCCGGCCCACGCCGCAGACAACCTCATCGATATGCAGAAGCACGTCGTATTTCTTGCAGATTTCCTGCACGCGCTGCCAGTAGCCTTCGGGCGCTTCGATCACGCCGCCACCAGCGGTCACGGGTTCGAGGCAGAGTGCGCCGACGGTCTCGGGACCTTCGCGCAGGATAACCTCTTCGATCTGATCGGCTGCCCATTCGCCAAAGTTTTCTTCGGGGGCGCCGTCCAGCTCGTGCTTGCGGTATTCCATGCAATGCGGGACGCGTACAAAGTCAGGCGCGAAGGGGCCGTACTGTGCTGTGCGTTCGTCCTGACCGCCCGCCGACATGGTTGCGAGCGTCGAGCCGTGATAGTCGCGGTCACGATAGAGGATCTTGGTCTTCTTGCCGCCATAACGCTTATGCGCGATCTGACGGACCATCTTGAAGGCCTTCTCGTTCGCCTCGGAGCCAGAGTTGGTGTAGTAAACGCGGCTCATACCCGGCATCTTGTCGATCAGCATTTCGGCAAAGTTCGACCCGGGGATCGAGCCTGCGGTATTTGCGAAATAGCACAGCTTCATTAGCTGGTCGTACACAGCCTTGGCGATGGATTCGCGGCCATAGCCCACATTCACCGTCCAGACCCCACCGGACACCGCATCCAGATGCTCTTTGCCCTTTTGGTCCCAGACGCGCATACCCTTGCCTTCAACAATGATGCGGGGATCATTGGTCTCAAAGGGTTTGTGCTGGATCAGGTGGTGCCAGATATGGGCGCGGTCGGCTTCGACCACACGGCTCAGATCGTTTTCATTGAACGTGCCGTCCATGACATGTCCTTTCTGCTTATGTCTGCGCGCGCGGGATTGAACAAAGAATCCCCGCGGCTTTGCGGTGTCCTACTTACCCAGAAACGCCAAAATAGCAGGGACCGTTAGGGCCAGACGCAGAAGCGACTTATAGCCAAATCGTGCGGTGCCATGCCCAAGCCTGTAGAATGGTTGGGGATTTTCATGCACCTGCATTCTGGGCATTATCGTCTGGTCAAGGGGAGGAACGCGCATGGCGCAGGCAAACATCTATGGTCAGCATCTGGACAAGTGCAGGGCAAATTTCATGCCCTTGTCGCCGCTCAGCTATCTGGAGCGCACTGCCGCAATCTACCCTGACTATCCCTCGGTCATCTACGGAGTACGGCGTTTTGTCTGGGCTGAGACCTATGCACGGTGCCGCAGACTGGCCAGCGCGTTCGCGCAGCGCGGGATCGGCAAGGGCGACACGGTCTCGATCATCGCGGCGAACATCCCCGAGATGTATGAGGCGCATTTTGGCGTACCGATGGCGGGTGCGGTGCTCAACACGATCAACACCCGGCTAGATGCGGCAGTCATCGCCTTCATCCTTGGTCATGCTGAGGCGCGGGTGCTGCTGGTCGATCCCGAGTTTTCGCGTGTGGTCCGTGACGCGCTGAAACAGGTCGACCTGCCCGACCTGCTGGTTGTGGATATCGTCGATCCCAGCTTCGAAGGTGGCGAAGCCATCGGTGCGCTCACCTATGATGCGTTGTTGGCCGAGGGCGATCCCGATTTCGACTGGTCGCTGCCCGATGACGAGTGGGATGCGATCTCGCTTAACTACACGTCCGGTACGACGGGTAACCCCAAAGGTGTCGTTTATCACCATCGTGGTGCGGCGCTCAACGCGACCTCGAACATCCTGACGTGGGGAATGCCGCAGCATCCGGTCTATCTTTGGACCTTGCCGATGTTTCACTGCAATGGCTGGTGTTTTCCCTGGACCATGGCGGCGAATGCTGGCACCTCCGTTTGCCTGCGTGCCGTGCGGGACGAGGCTGTGTTCCGCGCGTTTCGCGACCATCAGGTCAGCCATTTCTGCGGCGCGCCCATCGTTCTGAACATGCTCGCCAACGCGCCGGATGCGCTGAAACAGTTCGACCATGCGATCAAGGTCATGACGGCGGGCGCCCCGCCTCCTGCGGCTGTCATCGAAAAGATGGAGGCAATGGGGATCGAGGTCACCCATGTTTATGGCCTGACCGAGACCTATGGTCCCTCAGTGGTTTGTGCATGGAAAGACGAGTGGAACACGCGTTCAAGCACGGAACGCTCTGCCCTAAAGGTGCGTCAGGGTGTGAAATACGTGGCGCTCTCAGGGCTGATGGTGGCCGATCCGGAATCGCTGGAGCCCGTTCCGGCGGATGGCGAAACGATGGGCGAGATCTTTATGCAGGGCAATATCGTGATGAAAGGGTATCTCAAGAACCCGGATGCCACGGACAAGGCATTCCGAGGCGGCTGGTTTGCCTCGGGCGATCTGGGAGTGATGCACCCGGATGGCTACATCGCGCTCAAGGATCGGTCCAAGGACATCATCATCTCTGGCGGTGAAAATATCTCGTCCGTGGAAGTTGAGGACGTGCTCTATAAGCATCCTGCGGTGTTGGAGGCCGCGGTTGTCGCCCGCCCCGACGAGAAATGGGGCGAAACGCCCTGTGCCTTTGTTGAGCTCAAGCCAGAGGTCGAAACGGATGAGACGAGCCTGATAGCTTTCTGCCGGGAGAACATGGCGCATTTTAAGGCGCCAAAAACGGTTGTGTTTGGTGTTCTGCCCAAAACATCAACCGGAAAGATCCAGAAGTTCGTATTGCGAGACCGCGCCCGCGCCCTTTAGGCGCGCGCCACCAAATTTCTTCGAAGAAATTTGGACCGGTCCGAAACCTATTTGTTGAGCCAGATAAAGGCCTTGTCCAAGCGGCTTCGAAACCGCTTGGTTGCTCAGAGCTTGTCAAAAATCGATAGGTTGAGGTCCAGCATCTCACCCATCCAGATCGCTCGGTCGCGGTGGTCTCTCAGGTGATCTCCGGTTTCCGGGTGTGTAAACACCGTCAGCCCTTGCCGGTTCAGCATCAGCCAGGGGATCACCTCATCGAAAGCCTCGGGTCCAAACGCCAGTTGGCAACTCCAGCGCGGATGCGGTCCGACGGGTTTGGAGTGAACACGCCCCATCTCGACCGGGAAGAGGCGTGCAGCCTCTTCACAGACCTGCTGTGCCACATCCTGGGTTGCGGCGTCGAAATAGACATGGGCGTGATACCCGGTGATCTCTGGCATGTGCGGTCCTGTGTACTGTTTGTTATCAGGCTAGCTGTTTCGCTCCGGCTTCGCGAACACTTTCGGAAATCACGCGCAATTGGCCCGCTATCGGGCTGGTCTTGCGCCAGATCATGCCAATTGTGCGTGACGGGCGAGGCGTGTCGAAGCGGGCGACCGACACAGGGGCCGAGCGGGTTTCCACCGGGACGGCCATTTCCGGGATAAGTGTAACGCCGATGCCCGCGCCGACCATCTGAACCAGTGTAGACAGCGAACTGCCATCGAGCCCCTCGCGTGGCAGTGCCGATTGGATATTGCAGAAGGACAGCGCCTGATCACGAAAACAATGCCCCTCTTCCAGCAGCAGCAGCCGCATCTTGCGCAGGCTCTCACCGTTGGGTGTGGGCTTGTCTGCATCCGCTTGGGCACGAATCAGGACGAAATCTTCGGCAAAAAGCTCTACCTCGGTGAAAGAGGGCTCTGACACTGGGAGCGCCACGATGGCCGTGTCCAGTCGGCCTTCGGTAACTTCCTCCAGCAATTTCGAGGTGAGCGTCTCGCGGATATGCAGGTCCAGCCCCGGATGGGACCGGGTCAGCGCGCTGACAAGCGAGGGGAGCAGATAGGGCGCGATGGTCGGGATAACGCCGATGCGCAGCCGACCTGCCAGTTCCGCTTGCGAGGCGCGCGCCATATCCGCTAACTCATCCACCGAGCGCAGGATGTCGCGCACGCGCAGCGCAAACTCCTCTCCGAAACCGGTGAGACGCACATGCCGCGCACTGCGTTCAAACAGTTGCACGCCAAGGGTTTCTTCCAACTCCTTGATCTGAACCGACAGGGCAGGTTGCGAGATCGAGCAGGCATCGGCGGCGCGCCCAAAATGGGCATGGCGAGACAGGGCCTGAAAATACCGCAACTGTCGGAGGGTGAGATTTGTCATAAATAAAAATTATCGCAACGATCGGAAAATGCAACTTAAACCAATTCTAAGGTTTTGTTAGCATTCCCATATCAGCTACGGGGAGGATGATGCGAATCCGGTGGACACGCCTGAACGAAAGGCGGTCGACGCCAACGGGCGGGAACCGGACGCAGCTGAGCCTTGCGCAGACAGAGATATGTAACGCAGCCATGATCGGAGACTTCTAGATGGACGGCAACGACATCGACAACACGGGCAAATGCCCGGTGATGCACGCTCAAACGACCTTTGCCAGCAGATCAAATTCAGACTGGTGGCCCAACCAGTTGAATCTGCACATCCTGCACCAGCATTCCAACCTGTCGGACCCGATGGGCGAGGGATTCAACTATGCCGAAGAGTTCAAGAAGCTGGACTATAAGGCGCTCAAGCAGGATCTTTATGATCTGATGACCGACAGCCAGGACTGGTGGCCTGCCGATTACGGCCACTATGGTGGTCTGTTCATACGGATGGCCTGGCACAGCGCGGGTACCTACCGGACGTCAGATGGGCGCGGCGGCGGTTCGACCGGGTCGCAGCGCTTTGCGCCGCTCAACTCGTGGCCGGATAACGGCAATCTGGACAAGGCGCGCCGCCTGCTCTGGCCGATCAAGCAGAAATACGGCAACAAAATATCCTGGGCGGATCTGATGATCCTGGCCGGCAATTGCGCCATCGAATCCATGGGTGGCAAGACCTTTGGCTTTGCCGGCGGCCGCGCCGATATCTGGGAGCCCGAGGAAGACATCTATTGGGGTGCCGAAAAAGAGTGGCTGGCCACCAGTGACAAGGAAAACAGCCGTTATTCCGGCGAGCGCGAGCTCGACAATCCGCTGGCTGCCGTTCAGATGGGCCTGATCTATGTGAATCCCGAAGGTCCTGATGGTGAGCCGGACGCGCTGGCCTCGGGTCGCGATATTCGCGAGACCTTTGCCCGCATGGCGATGAATGACGAGGAAACTGTCGCTCTGGTCGCGGGTGGGCACACATTCGGCAAGGCGCATGGCGCGGGCGATCCCGATCTGGTCGGCCCCGAACCCGAGGCGTCGGCAATAGAAGACATGGGCCTTGGCTGGATCAACAAATTCGGCACCGGCAAGGGGGGCGACACCACCACCAGCGGTATCGAAGGTGCGTGGACGGCGAACCCGACCAAATGGGATAACGGGTATTTCGACCTGCTCTTTGGGTATGACTGGAACCTGACCAAAAGCCCTGCAGGGGCCTGGATCTGGGAACCGATCAACGTGAAAGAGGAAGACATGGCCCCGGCGGCAGATGATCCGTCGAAAAAGGTCAAGACCATGATGACCACCGCCGATATGGCAATGCGCATGGACCCGATCTATGGGCCGATTTCCAAGCGGTTCCACGAGAACCCCGAGGAACTGGTCGACGCTTTTGCCCGCGCGTGGTTCAAACTGACCCACCGCGACATGGGTCCACGCTCGCTCTATTTGGGTGAGGAGGTCCCGGAAGAGGAACTGCTCTGGCAGGACAATGTTCCGGCAGTGCATCACCCGCTGGTCGAAGCGGCGGATGTCGCGGCGCTGAAGGAGAAGATCCTTGCTTCGGGTCTTTCGGTTTCCGAACTGGTCTCGACCGCATGGGCGTCAGCCTCGACCTTCCGTGGCTCGGACAAGCGGGGCGGTGCCAACGGCGCGCGTATCCGTTTGGCACCGCAGAAGGATTGGGAGGTCAACCAGCCGGAACAGCTGTCGAAGGTGCTGGGCGTACTGGACGGTATTCAGTCCGAATTCAATGCCTCAGCGAGCGGGGACAAGAAAGTGTCGCTTGCCGACCTCATCGTTCTGGCTGGTGGCGCAGGCATCGAAAAGGCCGCCGCTGACGCGGGTCATGCTGTCGAAGTGCCCTTCGCACCGGGTCGGACTGACGCCTCGCAAGCGCAGACGGATGTGGACTCCTTTGCGGTGATGGAGCCGGCGGCGGATGGCTTCCGCAACTATCAGAAGCAGGAATATGCAGTGTCTGCAGAAGAGTTGTTGTTAGACCGCGCGCAACTCCTGACGCTGACTGCACCGCAGATGACCGCTCTGGTTGGGGGTCTGCGCGTCCTGGGGGCCAACACCGATGGCGCGCCACATGGCGTTTTCACCGATCGGCCGGGCACACTCACCAACGATTTCTTCGTCAATCTCGTGGATATGGGTACCGAATGGAAACCCGCAGGCGAGGGACTCTACGAAGGTCGGGATCGCGCGACGGGCGATGTCAAATGGACCGCGACACGGGCCGACCTGGTCTTTGGTTCAAACTCGCAATTGCGGGCCCTGGCCGAGGTCTATGCGCAGGACGATGGCAGCGCGCGCTTTGTCGGTGAATTCGTCGCGGCCTGGGCCAAGGTCATGAATGCGGATCGTTTCGATCTGAGCTGAGGCCAGGCTACCTGGCTGCTTCAGGGCGCGCCAATACGGCGCGCCTTTTCATGTGACGCATCATAGTGGCGAATGCAAAAAAACGCAGTTTCGAAACCGCGCATCCATGGCCGTTCGAACGGCCTTTTCGGGCAGCCCCAACAGAAAGGGGCTGGCAAACGCACCAGCCCCCTTCCACACATTGTTCGAGGATCAGTCGCCGTCGGCAACCCCTTCGGCCCGGGCACGTGCGCGGCGGGCGCGGTAGCTGGGTAGCACCACGAGGACCACTGCAAAGATCAACAGACCCAGTGTCATCGGCCGCGACCAGATGAACCCCATCCCGTCATAGAGCTGCATCGCGCGGGAGAAGTTGTTCTCCAGCAGCGGCCCAAGGATGAACCCGATCAGTAGCGGTGCCAGCGGGTAGTCGGCAAAGCGCAGGATCGTGGCGCAGATGCCGAAGCCCACGAGGATCAAGAGCTCCGTGGCGTTGTTCTGCCCGATATAGGCACCCATCAGGGTAAAGAACAAAATGAAGGGGATCAGGAAGTTGCGCGGCACCGCCAGCACTTTGGCGATGTAGGGGATCAGCGGCAGGTTCAGGATCAACAGAACCAGATTGCCCAGATACATCGAGATGATGACCGCCCAAAAGATCTGCGGCTCATCCACCATCAGGCGCGGGCCGGGGCTGACATTCAGCGCAATCAGCGCCCCCAGCAGGATCGCCGTGGTGCCCGAGCCGGGAATACCCAGCGTCAGAAGCGGTACGAAAGACCCGGTACAGGCAGCGTTGTTGGCGCTTTCCGGCGCGGCGATGCCCTTGATTTCACCTTTACCGAACCGTTCCTGTTCTTCCTTGGGGGCAATGTTGCGTTCCACGGCGTAGCCCAAAAACGATGCGATGGTCGCGCCTGCGCCCGGCAGGACGCCGATGAAGAAGCCCTGCAACGACTGACGCCCGATCACCGGCGCAATGCTTTTTGCCTCCTGCCGGTTGATGCGCAGATTGGTGATCTTGCCGCCATCCTCACCATCGCCGGTTTTCGACCGGCTGGGATCAAGCACCAAGTAGATCGCCTCGGGCAGGGCGAACATCGCCATGGCCAGCGTGATGAAACCAAAGCCCGATTGCAGGTCCATGATCCCCATGGTGAAGCGCGGCATGTTGAACAGAACGCCTTCACCCACGGTCGCCATGATCAGTCCGAGGAAGGTCATTAGCAGCGCCTTCGCCACCTGTCCCGTTCCGGCAAACGCGGCGATGGCCGAAAGCCCCACCACCATCAGCGCGAAGTACTCCGAGGAATGGAACAAGAGCGCGACAGAGGCCAGCATAGGCGCAAAAATCATCAGCAGGATTGCCCCGATGGATCCGCCCGCAAAGGACGAGATCGCGGCCACCGTCAGGGCTTTGCCCGCCTGACCAGACCGCGCCAGCGGATAGCCGTCAAAGCTGGTGGCAACGGTCGACGCGACCCCCGGCGCGTTGATCAGGATGGACGAGGTCGATCCGCCAAAGACGGCTCCGTAGTAGACGCCCGCCAGCAAGATCAGCGCTGTCGAAGGATCGCCGATGGTGATCGCCACCGGGATCATGATCGCGATGATCGACATCGGGCCGAGGCCTGGCAACATGCCGATGAATGTCCCGATCAGACAGCCGCCGATGACCATCATGATGTTGGTGAATGTAAAGGCCGTTGCGAGGCCCGTCATAATGCCTTCAAACATGTCAGCCTCCGCTCGCTACTGTGTTCAAGAAGCCGGGCATCGGGCTTAGGAAGATACCCAGAACTGCGTCGACCAGATACCAGACACAGCCCGCCGCAATCGCGGCGACCACTGCCATCAGGACAAATCGCCGTTCGCCCAGAATGAACGACCCCACGAAAAGGAACAGAAAGGTTGCGGCAAGAAACCCCAGGGGTCGCAAAAGCAGCGCATAGGCCACCATGAGCCCCAGCAGCATCAGCGCCTGGCCAACATTGTAGTCGCCCAGTCGAGACAGGTTGATGTCAGCGGCATCCTTTTTCTCGGGCGCTTTTTCGAGCCCCAGAACGATTGCAAGTGAGAACAGAATCGCGCCTACGGCGAGAACCTTGGGAAAGCTCGACGGCCAGATCGGGCTGCGTTGCATGATCGGTGGCAAGACCGAGTCCATGGTGAAATAGGCGGCATAGCCATAGGCCAAGCATACCAGAAGAATGACAAAGGCGATCCAGCGATCCAACGCCATCTCGGTGTCCCTCCCTTTGTTAAAAAAACGCCCGGGGATTTTGGTGCCCCGGGCGCTGTTGAGCGAGTGGCTTAAGCCCGGATCAGAGGAAGCCCAGCTTCTTCATCAGATCGCCAATGGTCTGTTCCTGGCCTTCAAGGAAGACACGGAAGTCGTCGCCATTGTTGTGGATGTCGACCCAACCGTTGCGGTCACGCACTTCTTCCCATTCGGGTGTTGCGTACATCGCCTCGATCGCGCTCTGGTAGGCGGCCAGCTTGTCGTCGGGCAGGCCGGGGGCGGCAAAGAAACCGCGCCAGTTCACGAAGGTGGTGTCGTTGCCCTGTTCCTTCATTGTCGGGGCATCGGGGAAAGCGTCCACGCGGTCATCCGAGGTCACTCCGATAATGCGGACCTCGCCGGCCTTGGCCAGTTCCACAGCCTCCGAGAAGCCGGTCGAAACCGCCTGAACCTCGCCCGAGAGCAGGCCCGCCATGGTTGCGCCACCGCCATCATAGGGCACGTACTTCATCGCGACCGGGTCGGCGCCTGCAGCTTCCATCACCATGGCCGCAACCAGATGGTCCATGCCACCAGGAACCGAGCCACCGCCGACGGCCGTGCCGTTTGGATCCGCCTTGAAGGCCTCGATCAGCCCGTTCAGGTCCTGAATGTCGCCATCCGCCGGTACAACCAGCGCTGCATAGTCACCGATGGTGCCTGCCACCAGCGTCAGGTCGCGGAAGCTTTGCGGAAACACGCCTGTCAATGAACGGATCACGATGGGGGTGGAGTTCACCATCAGCGTGCCGTGCTGGCTGTTGGCGTTCTCGATCAGGTAACCGATCGCCTTGCCGCCGCCGCCGCCGGACATGTTCTCATAAGATGCGGTGCCCACCAGCCCTGCTTTCGTCAGTGCTTCACCCGTGCCGCGGGCCGTGCCGTCCCAACCGCCGCCGGCGCCGCCGGGAATGAGGAAGTGGATGCTGTCGACCACTTGATCCGCCGCCATCGCGGCCTGGCCCCCAAAGCTCAGCGCGGCCACGGTTGCAGCCATCATGACCCGGCGGGTCACGTTCAGTCTTGTCATGGTGTCCTCCCGTTTGACAAAAGGCGGCTGGGCCGCCCATCACTAGAAGACAATCACGCCAAGCTGACACAAACCTGTCGCGGCGAAGGAAAGCGAAGGCCAAAACATGCGGTTCCTGCTGGTGGAAGATTCGATGACGCTGGCCTCGGCGGTTCTGGACCGGCTGCGGCTGGACGGCCATGTTGTCGATCACGCACCGGATGTGGAACAAGCGCGGGCTTTTACGGCGGCAGCCGATTACGATTTGATTTTGCTGGATATTATGCTGCCCGATGGCGATGGCCGGGACTTTCTGAAGTCGCATCGGCAGGCCCGCAATGAGACGCCGGTGATCGTGCTGACCGCACGCTCGGCTGTATCGGATCGGGTCAGTGTTCTGGACCTTGGCGCAGATGATTACATCACCAAACCTTTCGATTTTTCCGAACTTGAGGCCCGCTGCCGCGCGGTTCTGCGGCGGCGCGGCGGCGGTGCTTCGACGGTGCAGCGATTCGGTGACATTACTTTTGACCCGCTGGCCGGGACACTCACCGTGGGCGACCGCCGCGCCAGCTTGCGCAACAAGGAACTGCGGTTGTTGGAGATTTTCCTGAGCGCCCCCGACCGCATCTTTTCAAAGCCCAAGCTGGTGGATCGCCTGTTCAGCTATGACGAGGATGTTTCGGACAATGCGATCGAGGTCTATGTGGGCCGGCTACGTAAGCATCTGGCCGGGTCGCAGGTGGAGATCGTCACCGTGCGCGGCATGGGTTACAGGATTTCGCAGACATGAGCCGCGCCGTTCAGGTCAGCGGCTCGATCCGCCGCCGCCTAATCGGGCAATTGGTGCTTGGTTCTGCCGTGCTGGCGGCGGTGCTTGTACTGTTGGTTATCAATCTGGCCCGCAACGTGGCGCAGGACACCCAGGACAGCATCCTGATGGCCAGCGTTACCTCGATCCTCGACACGATGACGGTGCGCGATGGTGAGATTTCCGTCGACTTACCCTATGCAGCACTATCGATGCTGGGCAATGTCAGCGAGGATCGCGTCTTTTACCGTATCCTTGCCGATGGCCAGATGCTGACGGGGTATGATGATCTACCCGAACCTGGCGATCCGGGCCGCGATGGCAGCTATGTAACTGCGCCTTATGGTGGTGGCGAGGTGCGCATGGCCACCGCCGAACGCCGTCTGTCGGTGGGCGGCACGCCGATCATGGTCACGGTTTCAGTTGCACAGACCCGTCAGGGTCTGATGCAGACATTGGCGCGGGTCTCGCGCATCGGGGCAGCAGTGGGCGTTGGGTTCTTTCTGCTTGCCGCGCTGTTGGCGGTGCTGACCACGGAATTTGGCCTGCGCCCGTTGCGCGATCTGGCCGGTGCCGTGTCGCGGCGCGGGCCGAAGGATTTGCGCCCCGTTACGGGCCCGGTGCCGCAGGAAATGGCACCGCTGGTGACGTCGCTCAACTCGTTCATCGACCGCTTGCGGTATTCCTTGTCCCGGTCCGAAGATTTCATCGCCGAAGCCGCGCATCGGGTCCGCACGCCTTTGTTCACCGTGCGCACGCAGGCCGAGATCGCGCTGAGGCGCGTTGAACGCCCCGAAAACCGCGCCGCGATCAAAGAGATGATCCGCGCACTTGACGAAAGCTCGCGCGCGGCTGGACAGTTGCTGGATCATGCGATGGTGACCTTCCGCACCGATCATCTGGAAAAGACGCAGGTCCGCCTCACCGACCTGGCCGAAGAGCTTGTTGATCGGCTGCGCCCCGTGGCGGATTTGCGCGATATCGGGTTGTCCATGCAAAGCGACGGAAACCCGGATGTTCAGGGCGATGCCGTGCTGATCGAAAACGCGCTGCGCAATGTGCTGGACAATGCCATCAAATACTCCGCACGCGACAGTGACGTAGAGATGCGCATCGGGCAGGACAGCGGGCAAAGCTTTATTGAGGTCCGTGATCATGCGGGCGGGTTCCCCGAAGGCGCTTTGCACCGCATGACCGAACGTTTTGCCCGGGGTGACAATACTGGCGGCACGGTTGGCTCCGGCTTGGGTCTGACCATCGCGCGCGAGGTTCTGGAGGCGCATGGCGGCAGGCTCGCGCTTGAAAACAAAGGAGATGGTGCATGCGTCACCCTGTTCTTCCCGGCCTCTTAGTTGCGCTCTGGACTGCGATCGCCACCGCATTGCACGCCTATGAAATCGAAGGCGAGTTGTTTGTCGGCGACACGGGCGCCGACACGCAATTGCGCATCATTTCGACCACCGATATCGACCTGTTCGAACCGCTCTTGGCCGCCTTCGTCGCTGCACATCCAGAGATTGCCATCGACTACGTGGCGGCCAGCAGTGCCGAGGTCATGAAGGCGGTGCAAAGTGGTGATCCTTTCGACCTCGTGCTGTCCTCGGCCATGGATTTGCAAACCAAACTGTCCAACGACGGTTACACCCAGTCCTATAGCTCTGCGGCCACCGATCTTGTGCCCGATTGGGCGAACTGGCGTGATCACCTTTTTGCCTTTTCTCAGGAAACCGTGACGCTGGTCATCTCACCCGCCGCATTTGAGGGGTTGGAAATTCCGCAAACGCGGCAAGACCTGATCCGCCTGCTGCGCGACAACGAGGACCGGTTTCGGGGCCGTATAGGGACCTATGATATCTCGCAAAGCGGCGCGGGCTATCTGTTTGCCACTCAGGATGCCCGTGCCTCAGAGAGTTATTGGCGCCTGTCCGAGGTGATGGGCAATCTGGATACGCGCTTTTTCTGCTGTACCAGCGAGATGATCGAGAAGGTGGCAACCGGCGAGATCGCCATGGCCTATAACGTGCTGGGCAGCTACGCGACCGCCCGCACCGACCTTGCCGAGGGCATCCGCATTGTCGAGTTGCAGGACTATACGATCATGATGCTGCGCACCGCTGCAATCTTGCGAGATGCGCCGAACGCCGAGGCGGCAGGCCTGTTCATCGACCACCTGATCCGCGCGGCCTGGGGCCCCGCCGAGCTTGCATACTATCCATTTCCCCGTTTTCCTGCCCCGGAAGGCGCGGTCAGCGCCATACGCCGCCCGATCCGCCTGGGGCCTGGCCTGCTGGTCTATCTGGACGGCCTGAAACGCAGGGCGTTCCTGTCAGAATGGCGCGATGCAGTGCGCTGGTGACGCGGATAGCGGCATGAGAAAGAAAGGCGACAGCTATGACTGCCGACGATGTGTCCCCATCCGCTTTGACGATCGAGAACCGTCTGGCCGCTGCAACTGTCAGCGCTCAGGATGTTGCTGACCGAACCAATGCGGTCGAGCGCTACATCGCCGCGCTCAACGATGCTGACCTCGACGCGCTCGCAAGTCTCTTCGCCGAGGATGCGCTTGTTCTGGACCCGCTGGGCTCGCCCCCAATCCGAGGGGTCGACGCCGTACTTGCGTTCTTTGCCCACGGCCCTTTCCTGCACCGGATTGAGGCGAGGCTTGATGGACCGGTTCGCTTCGCGGGTAACGCCGCCGCCTTTGCTTTCACCGCGCATTCCGACGGCAAGGAAATGCACATCATTGACGTTTTTGATTTCAATGATCAGGGGCAAATTGAAAAGATGGTCGCCTATTGGTCGAGTGCGAACACCACGTGAGATTTGTGCATTACTCTTGAAATGCAGCAGCCAACGACGCAGGCAGATCAAACTCAACTAGGACCCGCGCGCGCGCCTCGGATGACATCTTGCGTGCGGTTTTTTGCACGATGCTTTCGATCTTCTCGGGTGAGTGTTTTTCGGCAAAAGGTGCGAAATACCATTTCAGGAAGACGAAACAGATCACATCTTCCAGCGCCTGCACGTCGGCATCGCGCTTGATGCCCTGCTTGCGCAGCATACGGCCTGCCGCATCAACATCCTCCGCGCCGTAGCCTTCGGCGGTCATCAGACCGCATACCAGTTCGGCGTGATGATCGGCCTGCGCGCGCCGCCAGGCCAAATATCCGGTGCGGCCTTCGGGGTACTCCGTGCGCGCCAGTTTCCAGCGTTCCACGTGCTGCCCGCGCGCGGCGATCTGCAATGGCTCAGAGGCGTCCGGGAAGAGGCGCGCCAGCTCTTCGCTCATGCGCTGGCCATACAGCAGCGCCTCGGGTTGCCCCTCATCCTGACGCGGATCCTGTGCATTGGCGGCGTCGATGGACTTGATCACGCGGGCGAGGGGAGAAGTCATGGCGGCTCCGTCTTTTGGTTGGCTCGAATGCTGTCCCATAGGCGCAGCATTTACCTTTGTTGTCCAGATGAGCCGAGGTTTGCCGCAGGGATGGGCGAGCGCTGGGCCGTCGGGTTGATTGGGATCAATTTGGTATAACCAAAACTGGCGGCTGCCGACTGAACTGACGGGTTGCGGCATGCATTGCAAACAGAGCGACCATTTTGTATGACAAAAGTAGGCGTAATCTTGCTTCGCCCCCCATGATCTCGCCAGATAGGAGCAACATAGGTGAAGACAGGCACAAGGTCAGGCCGGGCCGCCGACCAGATCATACAGGCGCTTGAGGACCGGATACGGGCCGGGCGGTTGGTGGATGGTGACCCTCTGCCCTCTGAACGAGAGTTGATGGAAGAGTTCGACATCTCGCGAACCGTAGTACGTGAGGCCGTTCAGGCGCTGTCCAACAAGGGGTTGATCGAAGCCCGCCCCCGGTTTCGCCCGGTGGTGCGCAAGCCCGGATTCGACACTGCGATCGATACGGTCAGCGGTGTGGTCGGCCACCTGCTGGACCAGCCCGGAGGCGTGCGCAACCTGTTCGAAACCCGTATCATGGTCGAGGCGGCGCTGGTGCGCCAAGCGGCCAGGGACGCAACGCGGGATGATATCTCGGCGCTCAAATATGCGCTGGATGAGAACCGGATGGCGATCAACGATTCTGAGCTTTTTTATCTGACGGATACACGGTTTCACTCGGTTTTCTTTGATATCTCTCGCAACCCGGTTTTGCCCGCGATACAGCGTGCCTATACCACCTGGCTGGCACCGCAGTGGAGGCGGATGCCTCGGCTACCGGATCGAAACCGGCGCAATTACGAGGCCCATAGCGCGATTTTCGATGCCATCCTGATGCGCGATCCAGACGCGGCCGAAGAGGCCCTGCGTGACCACCTTGCCGAAGCCTGGGCGCAGGTGCAGGCAACATTTGGCGATATCTGACTCTGACGGAAAGACACTGACATGACGCCCAAGCGTTCCATCCGCAGGCAGGCCTGCATTGGCGAGGTGATGATTGAACTGGCCACTGATCCACAAGGTCAAATTCGCCTTGGTGTTGCCGGAGACACCTACAACACCGCCGTTTACCTCAAACGGCTGATGCAAGCGCCGGACGCTGGGGTGTCGTATGTCACGGCGCTGGGAACCGACCGGTTCTCCGAACGCATCCTGGCCGATATGGCCTCTCACGGCATCGATGCGACGTGTATCGAGCGGCGCAAAGACAAATCGCCCGGTCTTTATGCAATCGATACCGACGAGAGCGGCGAACGCAGCTTTACTTATTGGCGCTCGGATTCGGCCGCGCGGACGTTGTTTTCGGCGCCCGGCGAAATCACGCCCGATGTGCTGGACCAGTTCGATCTGGTCTATATGTCGGCCATCACGCTGGCGGTCCTGCCCGCCCCGGTCCGCGCCTTGCTGGCTGAACGGATCGACCGGTTTCGTAGTGCGGGCGGGTGGTTTGGCTTTGACAGCAACTATCGCCCTACGCTTTGGGAAGACGCTGAAACGGCGCGGGACTGGACCATGCGGTTCTGGTCGCGGGCGGATCTGGCGCTGCCCTCTGTCGACGATGAGATGGCGCTGTTCGGGGAAAGCAGGGAGGATCAGGTTCTGACCCGGCTCGCCAAGGCAGGTGTGACGCGCGGGGCACTGAAACGGGGGGCGGAGGGGCCACTTTGTCTGGAAAGCAAAACGGTTCCCGATGGGCTTTCTCGGGTCGATCGCGTGGTCGACAGCACCGCCGCCGGCGACAGTTTCAATGCGGGCTATCTGGCGGCCATCGCTGACGGGTGCGACGATCACGAAGCGATGCGCCGTGGCCACAATCTGGCGGCGCGGGTGATCGCATATCGCGGCGCAATCATTCCGCAGGAAGCGATGCCCGACTAGCCCGGCCACGCAAAACACACAGGCTTATGCTGGCAGGATCCCATGGCCAGCCCACCGCTGGCGCACAAGGCCTGACCGCGGTTTTCGTCTACCCGCTAGAACGAGTCCGGATTGTTCCTGGCGTAGGAGGAGATGGTGCGGATGCTCCATTCCACCGAATCCTTCATCGCGGCCCCCAACGCCTGGTCAAAGGCTGTGACCAGCGTCAGCGGGTCGTCATTGGCCGAAATCGCGGTCTCTTCGAAGGACCGCGAAGCGATGATGGCATCTTCGTCTGCATCAACTAGCTTGATATTGAGCCGCACCACGACGCGCAGCGTATCATCACCCGGTTCGTCGGAGACCTGGAAGGCCTGGAACTCTCGCAGGTCAGTGATGACATTGTAGTCCGAGCGCAGCCCTACCGCCGAACGGCCCACGGCGGCGACCTTGCCGGTGTTCTCGTAGCTTTCGATCATCAAGGCCTGGATGATCAGCGGAGCCCGGTCGACCCAGCGCGAACGGGGCAAGTACTGCACCTCGAACACGTTGGGCTGCACCGCGATGCGGTCGGTGTTCACCGCCGCCGTGGCGGTGGGTTCCTCGACTACGATCTGCTGGCTCAGCCGCGGCAGGTTTGTGCTGAACGTGCTTTTGGGTGTCAGCGCGTAGAGGTTGCTGGGCTTGGTGGCCTGGCTCAGTCCGGTCAGACCGGCACAACCGCTCAGTGCGGTTGCAAGAAGAAGGACGAGGGCAATGGGCCGTGTCATCGACGATACTCCGAGCCTTGGGTTCCGAAAAAGAAGCGGGCAGGGTCGCTTTCGAACCTGTCGGTCAGGCGTTCGAGATTGACCACCAGGCGACGCGCCTCTTCGATGAAGCGTTGGGTCTGGGGCAGGCCGACCCGCAAAAACGCGGACACCTGCACGCGATTTTCCTGAATGATACCGTCAACCGTGCCCAGCAGTTCCGAGGCAGATTTTGACGCGCTCAACACCTCCTGAGAGATCTGATCGACGTTCTGGGTCACGGTCTGCACGGTTGTGCTGATCTCGCCCACCGCTTTACGGACATCGCTGACCACCACATCGACATCCTCGTCGATCACCTTGTTGACCTTCGTAAAGGTCTGGTCAGCAGTATCGAGCGTGGTTTTGGCCGCATCCATCGCGCCCGAAATATCCGACAGTGTCTTGTTGGCGTTCTCGATGGTCACGGTCGCTGCTGACAGGGCCACACTGCCCTCACTGGAAAGAACGTCGATTCGGTCCGCCAGACGCGAGACATCGAGGCCGACGGTTTCAATGACCGTATTGGCGTTTTTCACCACGCCGCGGACATCCTCAACCAGACCGGGCAGGTTGTCTTTGACAGTGTTATTGATGGTGGCGATGGTTTCGCGCGCTTCGCTGACCATCGCTTTGCCATCTTCCTTGATGATCGTGTCGATACTGTCCGAGGTGTTCTTGATCGACTCAAGCGTCCCTTGTGCCGTTTTCAGCGTCGTTTCTGCAGTATCGGACAATTCGCCCAGCTTGCCCGAGAATTGTGTAATGTCGCCCGCTGTCTTGCGGATATCACCAGATAGCCCCTCAACATCCGACAACACATCATTGAGCCGTTCTGAAGCGCTTTCGATATTGGTCAGCGTTTTGGTGATAGCGTCACGATTCTGCTGATCGACCAGTTTCTTGATGTCTTCCAGCAAGCTGATGGCCTGATCCATCAGTTCGGGAGCGCCTTTGAAGATGCTCTGCAGCGCGCTGCGCTTGCTCGGTATAACCCCATCCTGTGGTAGGGCTTGCGCATTGGCCGAGCCGCCGCTCAGATCAATATAGCTGACCCCCGTCACACCTTGCGATTCAAGCGTTGCAGTGGTGTCGGTTTTGACCGGTGTGTCCGCATCCACCTGTATCTTGACCCGCACCTTGGACGGATCATCCTCGTCCAGTGAAAGCGCGGTAACCTGACCCACCGGCAGGCCGTTGTAGCGCACGTCGCCCGCAGTGCTCAGCCCCGAGACATCGTCGAACAGGATGTCGTAATAGTCATATTGCTTGTCCACATTCACCTTGGCCAACCACAGCACGAAGAGGAACGCGCCCAGAATGCCGGCCAGTGTGAAGGCCCCGATCAACAGATAGTTCGCTTTGGTTTCCATCGAACGCCTATCTTTCCTTGGTCTTGTGCTGCGCCGCGCGGGCACGGGGACCGGTGAAATATTCCTGCACCCAGGGGTGATCGACCTCTGGCATCATCTCGATTGGACCTTCGGCAAAGACGCGCTTTTCCGCCAGCACCGCTACCCGGTCGCAGATCGCATATAGACTATCGAGATCGTGGGTCACCATGAAAACGGTCAGGCCCAGCGCATGCTGCAACTCGCCGATCAACTCGTCATAGGCGGCCGCGCCGATCGGATCGAGCCCTGCCGTGGGCTCGTCCAGAAACACGATCTCGGGGTCCAGCGCCAATGCACGCGCCAATGCCGCACGTTTGCGCATACCACCTGAAAGCTCTGACGGCATCTTGCCGCAGGCCAGCGGCTGCAACCCCACGAGGCTGATCTTGAGCTGCCCCAAAGCGCTCATCAGGTGTTCGCTGAGTTTCAGGTGTTCACGCATCGGCGCTTCGACATTCTGCAGCACCGTCAGAGAAGAAAATAATGCGCCGTCCTGAAAGGCCACGCCCCAGCGTTTTTCAACGCTTTGGCGATCTTCATCCGAGCCATTAACTACATCGACGCCCAAGACCTTGATGGATCCCGCTGCAGGGGTGTTCAGGCCCACGATGGTGCGCAGCAGCACTGATTTCCCGGTGCCCGAGCCGCCGACGATGCCCAGCACCTCGCCGCGCCAGACGTCGAGGTCCAGGTGATCATGCACCACCTGTGGTCCGAACTGGTTGCGCAGACCGCGCACCTCGATCACCGCTTCGCGGGCTGCCGTTGTTGGTTGAGGCGCTTGCATCTGCATCACACCCCCAACTCCGAGAAAAAGACCGAGAACATCGCGTCGATGGCGATCACCATGAAGATCGACTGCACCACCGAGGCTGTGGTGTGTTGTCCGACGCTTTCGGCTGATCCGCGCACCTGCATAGCCTGCCAGCAGGCCACGACTCCGATCATCAGGGCAAAGAACGGGGCCTTGATCATACCGATCAGCAGGTTCCACACATCGGTGGTTTCCTTCAGCCGGGTAATGAACATGCCCGGCGTCACACCAAGGTCGATCCAGCTCATCAACGCGCCGCCGAAGAGGCCCGCCATATTGGCGATGAAGCCAAGGATCGGCATCATGATGATCAGCGCCAGCACCCGCGGCACCACCAGCGCCTCGATCGGGTTGAGCCCGATGGTGCGCATGGCGTCGATCTCCTCCTGCACCTTCATCGAGCCGACCGAGGCGGTAAAAGCCGATCCCGAGCGGCCCGCCACGATGATCGCGGTTAGCAGGATGCCCAATTCGCGCAGCACCGAAATGGCGATCAGTTCGACGACAAAGACCTCGGCCCCGAATTGTTTCAACTGTGCCGCGCCCTGAAAAGCCAGCACCACGCCGATCAGAAAGCCCATGAGCGCGACGATAGGCACGGCCTTCAGCCCCGCGCTTTCCATCTGGCTGAACAGCGCCGCCCGGCGCAGGCGCCACGGCTGAAGCAGGGTCAGAACCAAAGCAACAAGAGTCTCACCAAAGAAAGCCAGGGCCGACAGAAAACTGCGCCAGCCCGAAACGGTGAACTTTCCGAGCGCGGTCAGGGCTGGTATGAAACCGCGTTCGGCCTCATCTGTTTCAAGCCTGTCTGGTAGATGCTGTTCAACAGTCTCCAGCAATGCAGCATGTGCGGGCTTGGCGCCGGTTATACGCACAGTTGCGCCGCCCTGCTCAAGACGCCGCTGCATATTGGCGACTAACCAGGCCCCGCCAGTATCAAAGCTTTCGACGCCTGCAAGATCCAGTTCCACGTCACTCATGCCAGAGGGCACGCGGTCGAATGCGGCCTGCACGTCGCCCACATACCGGGTAAGTAACTCACCCAGAATTCTGATCATTGCACTGTTCGACGACTGCTCGATCGTCAGTGACGGAACTGCCATGGCCAAGTCATAACGTTCGGCATGTCCCGCGCAAAGAGGCAGTCGCGCATTGCGGGAAAAAACGTGTTATTTGCGCCCGTTGGCCGGGTCGCTGCCAAACGATGGTTGCGCGGGGTTTCGAACTTGTTTAGCAGGGGCGTCTTTCGATGGGGGAAGGCCATGCAGACAGACATTCTGGCAATCGATTTTGGCACCTCCAACTCCGCCGCCGCCATCGCGACAGAACGCGGTGTCAGGCGCATTTCGGTCGAGCAGGCGGGAGAGACATTGCCCACCGCCGTGTTCTTTCCTGCCGACGAAGGGCCCATGCAGATCGGTGCAAGGGCATCCGAGGCGCTGATCGCGGGCGAAGAAGGGCGCTATATGCGCGCGTTGAAAAGCGTTCTTGGCCTTCCCCTGATGCAGGAAAAGCGCCTGATCTGCGGGCGGCGGCGCACACTGTCTGATATCATCACGGCCTTCCTGAGCGAATTGCGTCAGCGCGCCGAGGCACAAACCGGGCGGCGGTTCCGCGGCGCGCTGTCGGGGCGGCCAGTTCATTTCCACACCAACGACCTGGCACTGGATGCGCAGGCCGAGGCGGATTTGCGTGCCTGCTATCTTGCGGCAGGCTTTGATGAGGTCAGGTTTCTGGCAGAGCCAGAGGCCGCAGCCATTGCCAGCCATGGTATGGGCCGGACCGACGAGATCGGCCTTGTGGTCGATATCGGCGGCGGCACCTCGGACTTTTCGGTCTTTCGCAGCACAAACACTGGGCCCGAGATTCTGGCCAGCCATGGGATTCGTCTGGGGGGCACCGATTTCGACCATGCGGTCTCGATGGCGCACGCCATGCCGCAGCTTGGTCTTGGCGGGCAGTTGCGGCGGCAGATGGGGCAGGGCCTGCTGCCGGTGCCGCGCGCGCCTTATGTCGATTTGGCCACCTGGGCGAAAATCCCATTCCTGTATACCGGTGAGACCCGCCGCGCGGTTGCAGACATGGTGCGCCTGGCGGTGGAGCCCGCTCGGATCGGACGGTTTGCCACCGTTCTGGAGATGGAGTTGGGCCACGAACTGGCATTTGCTGTCGAACGGGGCAAGATCGCAGCCAATTCCGAAACCGGGACAGGTCAGATCGAAATGGAGTTTATCGAGCTGGGCCTTACCGCAACGCTCACACGTGACGCGTTGAATACTGTGCTGGCAGAAAACCGCGCGCTTTTGCGGCAGGCGATGAGCGAGACGATGAACCGGGCCTCCCTTGGCCCGGACCAAATCGGGCGAGTGATCTTTGTGGGCGGGTCCAGTCTGATGCGGTTCGTGGCCGACGAGATTGCTGCGCTGTGTCCAGCGGCGGAGCAGCTATATTCCGACGCGTTCACTGCGGTTGTCGATGGTCTGGCGCTGGCTGCATATCAGGATGGCGCACCGTTTCCATGACGGCAAAGGAATTGGTCTGATGGAGGCCGGGCAACTTGTTGATCTGGTCTCCCAGAACGTCCCGGAAATGCGTGATGTCCCGCGTGCGTACGGTCAACATGTAGTCGAAGGAACCTGCAACCATCAGGCAGGTCTCTATCTCCGGAATGCCCCGGACCGCGCGATTGAAATCCTCCAGCGAGGTATCGGCGGTTGCAGCCAGCGACACCTGCACCACGGTCAGATGCCCCAGCCCGAGCCGTTCCTTGTCGAGAACGGCGCGGTAGCCATTGATGTAGCCGCCCCGCTCAAGGCGTTTGACACGTTCGGAACAGGGCGTATTGGTCAGGTTCACGCGCTCTGCAAGCTGAACAATTGACAGGCGGCCATTCGCCTCCAACTCGGCCAAGATGCGCTGATCGATGCGGTCCAAATCTCTACTCAACAGGAATTTTCCCTTCAGAAAGCGCGCTCCAGCAGAATTTTTACTGTAAATTCGCTAAGAATAAACCCTATCGCTAGTGATTATTCCTGATACTGCCCGCGGGCTGATCAAAAAGTGACACCTTGTCGCAGCGGCCTTTTTGGGGCCTGATGGCCAAACCAAAGAAAACAAAAAACTAAACGGAGGACAGAAATGACCGTCAAAATAGTCATTGGGCTGGACGGGACGGAGACCGGAGATCGTGCGATTGCTTTTGCCAAGGACCTGGCCGGCCGGCTGGATGCTTGTGAATTGCTGTGCGCCTATGTGATCGATTGGTCGCCCTTCACGTTCCAGACACCCGAAGAAAACGCGACCCGGCATATGCGGCGCGAACAGGAAATCGAAACCGCGACCAGCCGTGTAGTGGACCCTGCGGTCAAAGCCTTGCAAGAGGCCGGTTTCAATGCCAGCGGCATCGTGCGCCATGGCGATGTGGCCGAAACACTCAACAAGATCGCAGTGGATAGCGGGGCTGTCCAGATCGTGGTTGGCCGGGCTTCAGAGCACGGCTTTACCAAGCGCTTTTTTGGTAGCTCGACGCAGAATCTGGTCATGCACGCCGATGTGCCGGTCACGGTCGTGAAGTAGGAGGGACAGGAATGAGAACGATTAAAACACTCGGACTGGCCGGTGCGGCTGCCCTTCTCGCCAATCCGGCGATCGCGCAAGAGGCGCCGGGGCTGGATGAAAAAATCAACCAGGCATTTGCCGATTTCACCGGGCCGTTCGTGAGCTTTATCTTCGCGCCGTTTCCGGGCACCGGATTCCCCTGGATCGTTGGTTGGCTGGTTGTCGCGGCGACGGTTTTCACGCTTTATTTTGCCTTCGTGCAGCTGCGCTTCTTCAGCCATGCGATCAGCCTGGTCAAAGGCGACTATTCCGATCCCAACGACGCCGGTGAGGTCAGTCACTTCCAGGCACTAGCGACCGCACTTTCGGGCACGGTCGGTCTGGGTAACATCGCCGGTGTGGCGGTTGCCGTCGGCATCGGCGGGCCGGGCGCGACCTTCTGGATGATCGTTGCTGGCTTGCTGGGCATGGCGTCGAAATTCACCGAATGTACGCTGGGCGTGAAATACCGCAACGAATACGAGGACGGTACCGTATCCGGTGGCCCAATGTATTACATGTCCAAAGGGTTCAACGAGCTGGGCCTGCCGGGCGGTAAGATCCTGGCGGTTCTGTTCTCGATCTTCTGTATTCTCGGCGCGCTGGGCGGGGGCAACATGTTCCAAGCCAACCAGGCGCATCAGCAGATCGCGGGTATCGTCGGCGACTATCCGGGCTGGATCACTGGTCTCGTGTTCGCGGGTATCGTGTTTGCCGTGATCGTGGGCGGTCTGAAATCCATCGCGCGGGTGACCGAAAAAGTCGTGCCGTTCATGGGTGTCATGTATGTGGCTGCGGCACTGGTGATTATCATCATGCACGCGGACCAGATCGGCTGGGCCTTTGGTCAGATCTTCGCGGGTGCCTTCACCGGTCTCGGCGTGGCTGGCGGTATGGTGGGTGCGCTGATCCAGGGCTTCCGTCGAGCGGCTTTCTCGAACGAAGCGGGCGTCGGTTCTGCGGCGATTGCCCACTCGGCGGTGCGGACCAAAGAGCCGATCACCGAAGGCTTTGTGTCGCTGCTGGAACCGTTCATCGATACGGTCGTGATCTGTACCATGACCGCGCTGGTGATCATCATCACCCAGCAGTTGATCGTTGATCCGGAAACCGGCAACTACATGCTGAACGAAGCGGGCAATGCGATTGCTACCGTCGATGGCAATTCGGGCGTCAGCTTGACCTCGGCCGCCTTCGGCAGTGCGTTCAGCTGGTTCCCCTATCTGCTGGCGATCGCGGTGGTTCTGTTCGCCTTCTCGACCATGATCAGCTGGTCCTATTATGGCCTTAAGGCCTGGACCTATCTGTTCGGCGAAGGCCACACCAAGGAACTGGTCTTCAAGGTCATCTTCTGCATCTTCGTCGTCATCGGTGCGGCGGCCAACCTGGGCCCGGTCATCGACTTCTCGGATGCGGCGATCTTTGCGATGGCGGTTGTGAACGTCTTTGCGCTCTACTTCCTGATGAAGAAAGTGCGGGAAGAGCTGGAATCCTACTCGGCTCGTCTCAAGAGCGGCGAGATCCGCAAGTTCGAACACTGACAAAACGGAACCGGGGCGCGCTGTGTGCCCCGGTTCACCCCTGTCTCTCTCCGATATATCTCAGTGAAAATCCCGGCTGGGGAACAGCCGTTTGGCCTGTTCGCGCGGGTGCATAGCGCGGGGTGGTTGGCGTTGTGGGCGCGGGGCGTCGTCGGCTTGCGGCTGGGTGATGCCGATGGCCTCGTCCATCGGATGACCCAATTCAGTCAGCCGGTGGGACATGTCCTGGATATCCTGCGCGATCAGATGCACCACGATGCCTTCGCGCTGTAGGTAACCGGTGACGCGCAGCAGTCGCCCGCCCATCACGACGCGCCGAAAGCGGTCATAGATCTTGGGCCAGACCACCACATTGCTGACCCCGGTCTCATCCTCCAGCGTCAGAAAAATCACGCCCGAGGCAGTGCCGGGGCGCTGGCGGGTGATGACCAGACCGCAGACATGGGTGCGGCTGAGCGGCGCGGTGGCCAGTTGGTCATGCGGTGTCAGACCGGGCATTGAGGGGCGCAGCAGCTCCATCGGATGGGCGCGCAAGGTGAGCCGCATCGAGACGTAATCCTCCACCACTTCCTCACCCAGATGCATGACCGGCAGATCGACCTGCGGTTCGCGGATGCTTTCCCCGTCGATCGGGTCGTTGAACAGCGGCAGCGGTTGTTGCCCCCTGATCGCCTTGACCTGCCAGAGCGCGTCGCGGCGGGTCAGCCCCATATCGGTAAAGGCATCCGCCTCGGCCAGCCGTTCCAGCACCGCCGGTCTGATGCCTGCACGCAGCCACAGCGCCTCGGGGTCGCGATAGCCATTGCCGCGTGAGGCGACGATCCACTCTGCATCCTCTTCCTTGAAGCCCTTGATCTGGCGGAACCCCAGCCTCAGCGCCAGCGCGCCATCGGCGCGGCGTTCCAGCGTGTTATCCCAGGTCGAAGCATTGACGCAGATGGGCCGCACCTCGACGCTATGCTCTCGCGCGTCACGTACGATCTGTGCCGGGGCATAAAACCCCATCGGTTGCGAATTGAGCAGTGCGCAGGCAAACACCGCCGGGTGGTGGCATTTCAGCCAGGCCGAGACATAGACCAGCATGGCGAAAGCGGCAGCATGGCTTTCGGGAAAGCCGTAATCGGCAAAGCCTTCGATCTGGCTGAAACAGCGCTCGGCGAACTCCGCGTCATAACCGTTGCCCAACATCCCTTCGATAAAACGATCCCGAAACGCGCCGATCGTGCCCATGCGCCGGAAGGAGGCGAGCGAGCGGCGCAGGCGGTCGGCCTCTTCCGGGGTGAAACCGGCGGCGACAACGGCGATCTGCATGGCGTGTTCCTGAAACAGGGGCACGCCCAGCGTCTTTTCCATGACCTTGTCCAGTTCGGGGTTCATCGGCTCGGGTTTTTCCAGCCCCTGCCGCCGCCTGATGTAGGGTTGCACCATGCCACCTTGAATGGGGCCGGGGCGCACGATGGCAACCTCGATCACCAGATCGTAGAATTCACGGGGGCGCATCCGGGGGAGGAAGTTCATCTGCGCCCGGCTTTCCACCTGAAACACCCCGACCGCATCCGCCTTGCACAGCATGTCATAGGTGGCGGTGTCGCCTTGCTTGATGGTGTCGATGGTCAGGTTTTCCCGCTCATGCGCGCGCATCAGGTCGAACGCTTTGCGGATACAGCTGAGCATGCCCAACCCCAGCACATCGACCTTGAGGATGTTTAGCGCGTCGATGTCGTCCTTGTCCCATTCGATGACCGTGCGGTCCTCCATCGCCGCGTTTTCGATGGGGCACAGCTCGTCCAGCCGTCCCTTGGTGATCACGAACCCGCCCACATGCTGGCTCAGATGGCGGGGGAAGCCGATGACCTCGCCGATCAGGCGGACGGTCTGCGCAAGCCGTCGATCATCCGGGTCAAGGCCCAGTTCCCTGATCCGTTCCGGCTCGGCCCCGCCATTGGACATGCCCCAGATCTGGCCCGACAGGCTGGCGGTCACGTCCTGAGATAGGCCCATCACCTTGCCCACCTCGCGGATCGCGGCGCGCGAGCGGAAATGGATCACTGTAGCGCAGAGCCCGGCGCGGTGACGGCCGTATTTGTCGTAAATCCACTGGATCACCTCTTCGCGGCGTTCATGTTCGAAATCCACGTCGATATCCGGCGGCTCGCCACGGTGTTTGGAGACGAAGCGTTCGAACACCATGGCGATCAGGTCGGGGTTCACATCGGTGATGCCCAGCAGATAGCACAGGACGGAATTCGCCGCTGATCCGCGCCCTTGGCAGAGAATGCCGATGGAGCGGGCATATTGCACGATGTCATGGACGGTCAGGAAATAGGCCGGATAGCCAAGCTCACCGACAAGCTGCAACTCCTTTTTCATCAACTTCTGTACCCGTTCGGGGGCGCCGTTTGGATACCGGCGGTGCAGCCCTTCGTGTGTCAACCGCTCCAGCCGGGCTTGTGGGGTTTCGCCATCGGATATCTCGTCGGGGTATTCATAGCTCAGCTCGCTCAGGTCAAAGCTGCATTTTGCGGCAATCTCCAGCGTGCGACGCAGGGCGGCGGGGTGGTGGCGGAAGAGGCGGGCCATATCAGTGGCCCCTTTCAGGCGGCGCTCGGCATTGGGCAGGGCGCGGGTGCCGATCTGATCGATGGTGAGATGCTCGCGCATGCAGGTCAGCACATCGGCCAACTGCCTGCGGGCGCCGCGATGCATCAGTACATCGCCCACCGCCACCATCGGGGTCGCGCAGCGTTGCGCCAGCGTAGCGCAGGCATCGAAATGCGCTTGATCCGAGCCGTCATAGCGCGGTGCCGCGCCCAGAAAGACATGGCCGGGAAAGCGGCGCTGCACTTGCCGGATCGCGCCTATATTGGGTTTCAGCGGGCCTTGCGGCAGGGCGATCAGGATCATGCCCTGACCGGCCCCCAGCAGGTCGCGCAGGTCGAGGTGACATTCGCCTTTCTCGGCGCGGCGTTTGCCCAGCGTCAGCAACCGGGTCAGCCGCTGATAGGCGGCGCGGTCGCGGGGCAGGGCGAGCCAATGGGTGGGGCTGTCGCGCAGCACCAGACGGCAGCCCGTAATCAGCTTGGGTAGATGCGCTGTTTCAGGTCGGGGAATGTCGCTCGGGTTGCCGATTTCCTGTCGTGAGCAGCTATCAGTGTGGTGCTGCGAATGTATCCGGATCTTCTCATCGATCCCACGCTTCAGCTCTTTCAATGCCCTGAAGGCCCGCACCACACCGGCCAGTGAATTGCGGTCGGTGATGGCGATGGCCGACAGGCCCAGTTCGGCGGCGCGGGTCACCATCTCTTCGGGGTGCGAGGCCCCGGTGAGGAAGGTGAAATTGCTGGTCACGCACAGCTCGGCATAGGCCGGTTCGGGGGGCAGGATCTGAGGCTCGGACGTGGTCATGCGAACTCCCCCTGCACGAACCAGCCGGGATTTTGCGGCGTGTGGAACAGCCAGAGCCTGCGGCCCTGCCGGGTTTCCACCTGCCAGTAATCGCGCAGGCCCGACCGCCAGTTCTCATCGCTCAGCCACCATTCCGGCGCGATACGTTCCGGTCCGGTGGCGCGCCCGATGGTCAGCGACATGCGCCGCCAGCGGAAGTGACGTGGCGGATGCGGCCCGGTGCCCGCGATGGGTTCGGGTGGAAACAGGATAAGAGGGCGCGAGCGTGGCGTAGTCCACCCGCTTTCGGGCTGCGAATAGGCGGCGGGGGCGATCAGGAAACTGCGTTCGGGGATATGACTGTCGGCGGGCAGGAAACGCTGCACATTCTCCAGCCCGATCCGTGTGCCGATCCGGGTGATGAGGTCATCCAGCTTGTCCTGCCGTCCGGTCGAGACATGGCTGACCTGCTGCACCGGCAGTGGTTCGACCTGCGTGGCCTCAAGCCTGAGCTGATCGATGCCGAATCCTGCATCCACCTCATCCACGCCGCGCTGGAACAAGGGCAGGATGCGGTGCGGGTCACGCAGGGGGCGGGCCAGCCGCAATTCCACCTGCTGGCTGTCCTGATCGACCCGGCGCAGTGTCAGGGTCAACACCCGAGCGCCGGCCTCCTGCGCTTTCAGCTTGGTGCAGAGCTGGCCCAGCAGGCGTGCAGTGCCCGCCATCACATCCGCCGTCAGGCCAATGGGGTCCGGCAGGGTCATGCGGACGCCGTAATGGGGCGGATCGGCAAGCGGAGAAATGTCTTCGGGCTGGGCCCCCAGCGCCTGATCCAGCCGCATCATCAGCGAGGGCCCGAACCGGCGTGCCAATGCGGCACGCGGCGCGCGGGAGAGGTCAGAGATGGTGCGAAGGCCGAGCCTTTGCAGGGCGACCGAGATGTCCTCCTCAATCCGCAGCGCCGCCACCGGGAGTTTGCCGATGGCCGCCAGCATATCACCCGCAGCGACCACACCGCCGCCATGACGGGCCAGCGCCCAGGCGGCCCCGCGGGTATCACCCATGCCGATCCGGACCGCGATTCCCGCCCGAGCGAAGCGCTGGCGGATATCGTCGAGCAGCGCCGCCTCGCCGCCCAACAGGTGGGTCGCGCCGGTGACATCCAGCACCAGCCCGTCGCGCCCCTCCAGCCCGACCCAGGGGCAGTAGCGCGTAGCCCAGCGGCGCAGGGCGATCAGAAACCGCTGATCGGCCTGCGGATGAGCGGGCTGGCTGATCAGATCGGGACAAAAAGCGCGGGCATCAGAATAGGACATGCCCCGGTTCAACCCCTGATCTTCGGCGGCTCGGTTCAGGCAATAGAGGCGGTTGGCATTGCCTTGGATCAGGGTCAGGGCAAACGGCCCCTCAGCCGGGCGCGCCCGCAGAACCCGGTCGCTGGCCAACCTGGGGAACCACAGCGATACGACGCGCCGAGTGATCCCATCGAACATCCCAAACCCCTAATGTTCCTGATTTGTTCTTAATAAGCTCCCAACGGTGATGAGTCGAGTCTTGCGGATGAAATTGAGGGGCGCAGGACCAGCGCGTTTCAGCGGCGTTGCTGCCCATGCCGTCGGGGATCAGCGCCAGCGCAGTGGCCTTGCCGTCGCGTGCCGCCAGTTGCAGTCGCCGCCCGGCAGTCAGGTCGAGCGGTTTGCTCAACTCGATCACCACCAGCGGCACTGCGCCCGAACGCAGCGCCTCTTCGGCAACCGCGAGCGCATCGGTCTGGTCCTTGGTGGACGCAGTCAACAGACGGGCCGGATCGAGGATCTGCTGTATACCCGCCGGGTTAAGCTGCGTCCCCTGCCAGGCTTCGCGCACCCAAAGCACCGGCCCCTCCAGACGGGCGGCCAGCGCGAGGGCAAAAAACACCGCGCCAGCCCCGCAGGCCTCATGGGTGCGGTGCTTTTTGGGCGGGTAATAAGGGATCGAAGCGTCAGTCATCGGCACAGAGTATAGGCAATCGAGGCAGAGATGCGAGAGCGTCTCTGCCACCGGGCCATAGGTCAGTGGGTGACCTTAGCTGCGACGCTTTCCAGCGCGATTTCCGGACTGCTCGCTTGCGCCCAGTCTTCGGCCTTCCATCCCTTGTCCCACATGAACATGAAGGGGCGCTCGGACAGGATGCAGTAGGGGTTGTCGTCCAGCGTCAAACCCTTCAGGCGGGCCTCTTGCCCGGCCTTCACGATATCCAGCAGGTCATGCGTCCGCTTTTGTACTGCGTCCGCGACTTTGTTATTCCACGGCATCTACTTGTCCTTTCACGGGTTGTATCACCTTCACGGGAGGCTGAGGTCATCAGGTCGCGAACCCTCGCCCAACCTTGTCCCGTGAAGAACAAACCGCAGGTAAGGGGTGAAACATGCCCATCAAGACCCTGGCCGAATCGCGCTATCCTTTGGCCGGATTCCGGATAGGGCGACCGAAATCCGGCCTAGGCGCTGGCCTGCACAACCCGATAATGAACATGACTACGACGCCGTAGAGCGCATTGAACCGTAATTCGGCTGTGCCGGGTGAGCACAGATATTCTGCATGAAGACATAGGACCTGGTCACGTCCGATAAGCAGATTGACCCGTATTGGCCTGCTCATACGCATAGTCACGGCAAGGAAACAGGTGCGCTTTGATCATCCCGGGTCGCAGGGTGTGTACGCCAACCTTCCTTTAAGCCGATGGACGCGACGCGAGGGGGGCAAGGCGATCCAGCGTCCCGGTGAAATGTAAGAAAGGTTGATTGAATCAAATCAGGGCTGAACCGATGACATTTGCGGTGCCTTCATATAGCCGAGATCAAAGCGCTCGCGGCTCCTAAGAAACCGGAGATTGCGAGTGCACCCGCAAAAAGCACGCAGACAATTTCCAAAGCACTGAGTTTCACAACGATCCTCGCAGTGTGTCCAACAATGAGTGAATGGCTAACAGGGGCGCTAGGGCAGATGCAGTGAACATTTTCACATAAGTTGCGATCTTTTTTGGACGCGGCAGCTGTTCAGGGCACGAGGTCTCGAATTTTGAGAACAGATTGACACCGCTCCTTTGATGACATTCAAGACGGCGTAGGAGACGCGATGTCGCCATCGTCCGGTTGGTCAGAGGCAACTGCATGAAATGTGCTTGGTCACATCAACTAGCTATCCACGCGCAGCATGGGCGGCTCTTGTCACCTGCAGGTGATGGAGAAGATGTGAGAGTTGTTCCTTACCGTCGGGCAGCGTGATCCGAAGCGCCCCGGAGAGAATGCGATCAAATTGATGAGGTCAAAGTTATAAGGCCGACAGAAGAACGCTCGCAGCACCAAAAAATCCTGCCGCGGCCACCGCACCTGCAAAGATTACACAGACAACTTCCAAAGCACTGAGTTTCATAGGAGCCCTCACTGAGCGTTACAGGCGAGATAGAACATCTAGTGCGGGATACAAAGAAGGGTCCTAATGACCTAGCGGAAACCTGCTTTGTGAGCGGCGTATCTTTGCCCATGCGGGCACCAGGAACAGGGGATTTGCGGCCCGCGGGCTCGATACAAAGTCGACCTGTTGCCATTCTGCATCAGTCATCCTGGGCGGACCCGCCGAGCTCCCTCATGCAGAGGCAGCAACTCGGTACATGTTCGGCCGCTTTCCTCGCGGAATCACACTTCGCAAGGCCCTGACAGGCAGTGACATGTGGCGCGGCCGCGACCTATTTGCCGCACAACACGTTCTTCCATTTCATCGAACGGATCGCACCATCAGCCCCTGAAATCGGCCACCCAGGCACTCGAACACTTGTCGAAGTCAGACCACCAGTTGGAGCGCGCAGGCCTTGACTATGCACTTTGTGAACGCGCACCGTTGCATTTTGAGCAATTCGCCCTCCAGCGCTTGCCCCAAAAGAAAACACTCGCAGCAAAATTGGGAAGCTTCATGCTCAGCAGAGGCAGCTAGCACGGCTCGGGAGGTGTCAGCGTTCGGCGGGTGCATTCTTGCATTGGTGTGCGGCGCGCGATCACTGTCTCTCTCGAAACACTAACAAAGCCGCGCAATACGAGGCGCTTGAAGGAGTTGAATTGAAGATCCTGAAAACAGTTCTGGTACTGTGTTTGTGGGCGCCGGTCGCATTTGCGCAGGACGCGCAACAAGGTGAAATGGCAAAGGAATGTGAAGGCAGCGCCCTCGATGAAATTGCCGCCATCAAGTGTTATGATGCGGAATATGAGCTTTGGGACAAGTGGCTCAACATCGCCTATGACAAAGCCTTGGAACAGGCCCGCAAAAACGATGTCCGCATTGACCTTGCCGCAGGCAGCAGGACTGCGACTGAGGCGATGACGAATATGCAAAGAGCATGGATCGATTACCGCGATGCGCTGTGTGAAGGAAAAAGCTCAGGCACACCGACTTCCAATGCACACGCCATGGCGTGGTCACAATGCGCCCTTTACGAAACGGCCCGGCAAACAAAGGTTCTGAATGGTTTTGCTGAGGGGTTCTAGCTGGCGATCAATTTAGCTCGGGTGATCGCCAATATTTTGTTCCGGTGGCGTCGGCGGCGACACGCCATCCTTTCTTGGTGAGCACAAATACGGACCGGCCATCGATAAACCTGATCTCTTCGCCAGTCTTGTCCTCTCCAAACATCGCGCCGGATTCGGCGGTTGCGTCATATCCATCATTGATGAATTTCAGGAAGTCGCCTGGCGTTTCGAACAAGATCACGATCTGTGACTCGAACCCGCCGATCCCCAGCGCGGCTCCAACTCCACCGGTGCCCATATTCATATAAGTCTCGGACTCATCTTCGCGCGAGATTGCGACGCCGCGACCATATCCTGCAGTGACAGGCATGATGGTCACCTTCCGCGTGTCAAAGACGGCATATCCGGCACTGATCTCATAGAGAATGGCGGCATCCTGGTTTTCCCGGGTCAGTCGTTCGATGACCTCATCAGCCATCTGATCCAGTTCGGCCCGGGTTTCCTCGGGGGTCGCCTCATTGGTCACCAGGTCAACCGTGGAGTCGATTGACTCACCCACGCGGCCGAGACCCTTTTCGATGCTCGATCCGACTTTTTCGGCACCGTGTTTGAGGCCCTGAAGCAGGTTCTCCGCGCCAGCCTGACTGCCCAGAAAAACGCTGAAAACCAGTGTTGATACGCCTTTGAACCTGCTCATCTCTTGTACCTCAGCCCTCAACCTGCATGGAGATCGCAGCAGGTTTCCCGGCGTGAATTTCAGAGCGAAGTCGGATGGGTGTCAACCGCTGAACCGAGATTGAGCGAGGCGCACATGTCCGCCGCCCTCTGCGCAGTACCCCAAAAGTAAACTTGAAGGCCTACATTACATTTTCGTTCCCACCAGAGAATCGCGAGGTCTGCTTAGAAGACAGCCTAAGCTCTGCCCGTTAGTCGCAGCGGCCAACTGCCGGTGAAGCCTCGGTAAGCCTGAGCCAAAGCGACCTCGCCGAGACGCAGGGACCATCAAATCTCGACGCCCGCACAACGTTGAAGGCGCTGCTCAACAATGTCGCTGCCAAAACCGGCTGTAACCGGTTAGAAGCTCTCGGCCGGCCCCTGATGGCATCCGTCCAAACGGCAGGTGCCACCACGTTGCTTATCGCAGTAAGCCGATTTTGAACGCCCCCAGGCATCGAAATATTTGCTAAATGCCGCCGTTTTTGATCAGTTTGAAAGCATGGAGCTACTCGAAGTCAGCCACAACGGTTTCCTCGTCTTTATGTCCTGCCTGGTCGCTTTGGTTGCCGGTTTTACGGGACTTTCGATGACACGCGACCTTGCAGCGAAGCCGGTCGTGAAAAAGAAAGCGTCGGTTGCTCTTGCGGCTGTGGCGCTTGGCGGTGGCATCTGGGCTATGCACTTCGTCGCGATGCTGGGTCTGCAGATGCCCATCCTGTTCTACTATGATGCAGCGATTACGCTTGTGTCTGCCCTTGCAGCGATCCTGATTGTCGGCGCGGCTCTAATCTTGCTTCACTTCACGGATCGAAGCCGTCTGACAATCGCAATGGCTGGCGGCGTTGTGGGGGTGGGCATTCTGGTCATGCACTATATCGGCATGGCCGGTTTGGAGCTGTGCCGGGCAGTGTATTCACCGTCTGGCGTCATTCTATCGTCGATCGCTGCGGTTGCGCTATGCGTGCTGGCCTTCGGGATCGCCTATGGACAGAGGACAAACAGGCACATTGTGCTGGGCACACTCTGCTTTGCCGCAGCCGTCTGTAGCGTTCATTTCCTTGCCATGGCTGGCACCAGCTTTGTCGCAGTGCCAAGCGGGGCGGAATTTGGCCCCCTAATGAGCAATGAGACCCTCGCCCTTGGTGTGATCCTGTTCAGCTTCATCATATTTGGGGCGTGCCTCTGGGTCGGCGTGACGTATCTGCCGGTGCCGAAAGACAAAGAAAACGAGCCCGACGCGGAACCTTCGAACGCGCGGCCACTGCTCCAGATCCCGTGCGAACGCGATGGCAGCAAGGTTTTCATTTCTGCTGAGGATGTGCTGTTCCTCCGGGCAGACGGACATTACACGCAAGTCTACACTCAAACAGAGCGCCTGTTCTGCGTCTGGCCGGTAACCGAAGCCGCCAAGCGGCTGGTCCCCGTTGGCTTTCTGAAGACCCATCGCAGCTACCTTGTGAACCCGCAACGTGTCGCGAGGTTCGAGCGAACTAAGGATAAGGGCCGGTGCGTGTTTGACGGGGAGGAACTTCCGCCCGCTCCGGTCAGTCGCTCGAAACTCAAGGTCATTCAGGATGCGCTCGCGTCGCAGGCCGGCGCAGTTCGTGCGGTCTGAGGCGCATTTCGTGCAAAATACCTGTTTTTCATTGATTTCCTGAAGCCTTCGCATGCGGGCGCATGCAGTCATCTCTCTCAGCCAGAACATTTGCTTGAAGGGAGGAGAGCCGATGATTCCAGCGGCATTTGAGTATTACAGACCCAAGGATATGGCCGGTGTCCTGTCCATCCTTGAAGAGCATGGCGACGACGCCCGTGTGATGGCGGGGGGGCACAGCCTGATCCCCATGATGAAGCTCCGTATGGCTGACGTGCCGCATCTGATCGACTTGCAGGATGTCGGTGGCATGTCTGACATCGAGATCGGCGCAGACAGGATCCGCATTGGGGCTATGGTGACCCAGCATGATATCATTGATCATGACGGGCTGGCACAAGCGGCGCCGATCCTGCGCGAAGCCGCATTGCAGATCGCCGACCCGCAGGTCCGCTACATGGGCACGGTAGGCGGCAATGTTGCAAACGGCGACCCCGGCAACGACATGCCTGGCCTGATGCAATGCCTGGATGCGACTTTTACCGTCGTCGGCGCGGATGGCGAGCGCGATATCGCGGCACGTGAATTTTATGAGGCGGCCTATATGACCGCGCGCGAAGACGAAGAGGTTCTGACCGCCGTCACGATCCCATTGCCGAAAGGCGGCTATGCCTACGAAAAGCAGAAACGGAAGATTGGCGACTACGCCACCGCTGCTGCTGCGGTGCAGATCGTGAAGGAGGGGGGGGCATGCTCGGCGGCCTCGATCGCGATGACGAACCTAAGCGACACACCGGTCTTTTCCGACGCCGCTGGCGCCGCGCTGATCGGTACGTCGGTTGATGAAACCGCATTGGACGCCGCCGTCGCAGCGATGCTGGGCGACATTGATCCCACCGAGGACAATCGCGGCCCCGTCGCATTCAAGAAACACGTGGCTGGCGTGATCCTGCGTCGCGCCATCGAGCGCGCCTGGTCGCGGGCCTGAGGGAGGAAACTCGTGTCGAAGAAACAGCATTACACAATCACGGTGAACGGCAAAGAAGAGGAATTCCTCGCCGAGCCGCGCGAACTGCTCATCTACACGCTGCGGGAACGGCTGAACATCACCGGTCCGCATATCGGTTGCGAGACGTCCCATTGCGGGGCTTGCACGGTCACCATTGGCGGGAAGTCCGTGAAGTCCTGCACCATGTTTGTGGCGCAGGCCGATGGCAAGGAGGTCACCACGATCGAAGGGATCGGCGGCCCCGATGACTTGCATCCGTTACAAGCGGCTTTCAAGGAACATCACGGGTTGCAGTGCGGCTATTGCACGCCGGGTATGATCACCCGCGCGACCAAGTTGCTCGAAGAAAATCCCAGCCCGACCGAAGAGGAAATCCGCTTTGGCATGGCCGGCAATATCTGCCGCTGCACCGGGTATCAGAACATTGTGAAGTCTATTCAGGCCGCTGCTGCGGAGATGAATGCAGCCAAGGAGGCGGCAGAATGAAAGACGAAGTGACAAGCCGCGAAGAGCGGGCCGAAAACCTCAAGGGTCTGGGCTGCTCGCGCAAGCGGGTCGAGGACGCCCGTTTCACCCAAGGCAAAGGCAACTATGTCGATGACCTGAAGCTGGACGGGATGCTATTTGGCGACTTTGTGCGCTCACCCTATGCCCACGCTCGGATCAAGAATATTGACACTTCTGCTGCGCTTGAGGTGCCAGGTGTTCTGGCTGTGCTGACGGCGAAAGACCTGGAGCCTTTGGGCCTCCATTGGATGCCGACACTGGCGGGCGACAAGCAAATGGTCTTGGCCGACGGCAAGGTCCTGTTCCAAGGGCAGGAAGTTGCCTTTGTTGTGGCCGAAGATCGTTATGCTGCCGCCGACGGGATCGAAGTCGTCGAGGTTGAATATGAAGAACTGCCGGTTCTGGTAGACCCGTTCGAATCGCTCAAATCCGATGTTGTTCTGCGCGAAGATACTGTGGACGAAAGCGGCAAGCCGGTGGATGGCGCCCATGGTCCGCGCAAACATCACAACCATATCTTCACATGGGAAGCGGGCGACAAGGCGCCCACGGAGGAGGTCATCGAGAACGCCGAAGTGGTGGCGGAAGAGACGATGTACTACCACCGTACGCACCCGTGCCCACTGGAAACCTGTGGCTGCGTGGCCTCGATGGACAAGGTCAACGGCAAGCTGACGCTTTGGGGCACGTTTCAGGCTCCGCACGCCATTCGCACCGTGGTCAGCCTGATTTCCGGCATCGAAGAACACAATATCCGGGTGATCTCGCCCGATATTGGCGGTGGATTCGGCAACAAGGTCGGGGCTTATCCGGGTTATGTATGCTCGGTCGTGTCGTCGATTGTCACCGGCAAGCCGGTCAAGTGGATCGAAGACCGGATGGACAATCTGATGACCACCGCCTTCGCCCGCGACTACCATATGACAGGCCGGATCAGCGCCACCAAAGAAGGCAAGATCACCGGGCTGCACTGCCATGTGACGGCAGATCACGGCGGGTTTGACGCCTGTGCCGACCCGACAAAATTCCCGGCCGGATTCATGAATATCTGCACCGGGTCCTACGATATCCCGACTGCGTACCTTGAGGTCGACGGGGTCTATACCAACAAAGCACCGGGCGGGGTCAGCTATCGCTGTTCCTTTCGTGTGACCGAGGCGGTGTATTTCATCGAGCGGATGATCGAAGTGCTGGCCATCGAGTTGAACATGGACGCGGCAGAACTGCGCCGGATCAACTTCATCAAGAAAGAACAGTTCCCCTACACGGCTGCCCTTGGCTGGGAATACGATTCAGGTGACTACCACACGGCCTGGGACAAGGCGCTTACAGCAGTCGATTATGACGGGTTGCGCGCTGAACAGGCGCAACGAGTCGAGGATTTCAAAGCTGGCAAAACCCGCAAGCTGATGGGGGTTGGCCTGAGCTTCTTCACCGAAATCGTCGGGGCCGGGCCCGTGAAGAACTGCGATATTCTCGGCCTGGGCATGTTCGATAGCTGTGAAATCCGTATCCATCCCACCGGGTCGGCGATCGCACGGCTTGGCACGATTTCTCAGGGTCAGGGTCACGCGACGACCTTCGCGCAAATCCTCGCATCTGAGATCGGGTTGCCCGCGGACAGCATCACGATCGAGGAGGGTGACACGGATACTGCGCCTTACGGGCTGGGAACCTATGGCTCGCGCTCAACCCCGGTTGCTGGGGCGGCCACCGCGATGGCCGGGCGCAAAATCCGTGCCAAGGCGCAGATGATCGCGGCTTACCTTCTGGAAGTGCATGACGACGACGTGGAATTCGACGTCGACCGTTTTGTGGTCAAAGGCGCGCCAGAGCGGTTCAAGACAATGAAAGAGATCGCCTTCGCCGCCTACAATCAGGCCATTCCGGGAATTGAACCAGGTTTGGAAGCGGTCAGCTACTACGATCCGCCCAACATGACCTATCCATTCGGGGCCTATGTTTGCGTCATGGATATCGATGTCGATACCGGCGTTCCGGAGATCCGCCGGTTTTATGCGCTGGATGATTGCGGCACCCGGATCAACCCTATGATCATCGAGGGGCAGGTTCATGGCGGTCTGACCGAGGCGCTCGCGGTCGCTCTGGGACAGGAGATTGCCTATGACGACATGGGCAACGTCAAGACCGGGACGCTGATGGACTTTTTCCTGCCCACGGCATGGGAAGTTCCAAACTACGAAACCGACTACACCGTCACGCCGTCCCCACATCACCCGATCGGCGCCAAGGGCGTCGGCGAAAGCCCTCATGTGGGCGGTGTGCCATGTTTCTCGAACGCGGTGCAGGATGCCTTCCGGGCGTTTGGCTTGCGTCACACGAACATGCCCCATGACCATTGGCGGATCTGGAAAACCGCCAATGAACTGGGTCTGCACGGTTAAAGGCGAAAGGCAGGGCGCTGGTAACTCCGCCCTGCCGGAGACATTCATGACCTGGACAGATCTACAAACCGCGCTTGGGCAGCAGGGCTACGTTGCGTCAGATGACTTGGCTGTCGCTCTGCATCTGGCGCTGACGCTGGAGCGACCTCTTCTGCTGGAGGGCGCCGCTGGCGTCGGCAAGACTGAGGTTGCGCGCACGCTGAGCGCGGCACGCACCACAAAGCTGATACGTCTTCAATGCTACGAGGGTCTGGACGCCGCGCAATCGATCTACGAATGGAACTATCAGCGGCAATTGCTGACCATACGCGCGGCAGCAGAGGATGGCGAAACGGGAAAGACGGTCGAAGAACGGATATTCTCGCGTGATTTTCTGCTGGAGCGCCCCTTGCTGGCGGCTATCACACAAGACTCGCCGCCAGTTCTGCTGATAGATGAAGTCGACCGGGCCGATGAAGAGTTCGAGGCCTATCTGCTGGAGATCCTGTCGGACTATCAGGTCTCTGTGCCCGAACTGGGTACGATCACAGCCACCAGCAAGCCCATGGTTATCTTGACATCCAACGGCACGCGCGACCTGTCGGACGCTTTGCGCCGCCGCTGCCTTTACACCTATGTCGACTATCCTGACATGCGGACAGAGCTTGCCATTCTCAAGGCACGTCGCCCCGCTGTCGAGGCAAGGCTGGGCGCGCAAATCGTGGGCTTCGTGCAGAAGCTGCGCGAAGAAGAGTTGGAAAAAACGCCGGGTATCGCTGAGATGCTCGACTTTGCCTCTGCTTTGATGGGCCTTGGCGTTGCGGATCTGACGGAGCACCCGGCGGTGTTGCAATCGACGCTTACCACACTGCTGAAAACGCAGAGCGATCAGACACAGATAACGCCCGAAGTTGCCGCCCGGATCGCGGGGAAAGCCGCGTGAGTCGGGTCACCAAATTCGCCGGGCGTGATCCAGGCCCTGCAGCTCGCGTTGCCGGGTTTATGGCCCATTTGCGCCATAATGGCTTCCGCCTCGGAGTGGCCGAAGCAGAGCTTGCGATGACCGCGCTGCGCGAGGTCCACGCTATCGCCCCAGACGAGGCGCGCCGAGCGCTGCGCGCCGTCTGTACGGGGTGCCGGGAAGAAGCCGACAGGTTCGATGCGCTGTTCGACAGTTTCTGGATGGATGCGGGACGCGTGAAGCAAAAACTGGTGCCAAAAGCGCACTCCACACTCAGCGATGATGTGCACTCGTCCCGTCGCGCCAAGGGGCAGGATGCCGGTGCATCCGGCATTGCGACGGCCCCCGATACAGGCGAGGGGGACGCCGAAAGTGACGGGACCGGCAAGCTGATCGCGACAGAGCAGCGCAATCTCAGCCGTCGTGATCTACGCGATTTGGTCGGCGGAGACGAGATCGCCAGTGCAGAAAGCGTGGCCCGCCGTCTCGGTGCTGCCCTACGCGACCGCCGCTCGCGCCGTCGGATCGCTGCTCGTAAGGGAGACCAGCTGCACTTTCGCAAGACCATCCGCCAAAGCCTTGCAACCGGCGGCGAACCTTTGCGTCTCTCACGCAAAAAACGCCCGGACCGCAGTCGCAAAATCGTCGCACTTTGTGATGTCTCTGGCTCCATGAGCGTCTATGCGCAAGTGTTCCTTGCTTTCCTTGCGGGTCTGATGCGCGCCGACAAGGACGCCGACGCTTACCTGTTCCACACGCGCCTCGTCCGCATCACCGAGGCACTGCGGGACAAAGACACCCTGCGCGCAATCGGGCGGATGTCCCTGATGGCTGACGGTTTCGGGGGGGGCTCGAAAATCGGGCCGTCGCTTCAGCGTTTTGCAGACACCTATGCCCGCCGATTTGTAGATGGTCGTTCGGTCGTGATGATTTTGTCGGATGGGTACGATACCGAACCACCCGAGCGGTTGGCCTCGGCGCTTGAGAAGCTCAAGAAACGTGGCTGCAAGATCATCTGGCTGAACCCGTTGAAGGGCTGGAAAAACTATGCGCCCGTCGCTGGTGGCATGGCGGCGGCACTCCCCTATCTCGATCTGTTTCAACCGGCAAATACGCTCGATGATCTGGCGGCGCTTGAGCCGGAATTGGTGGCGCTATGACCCCGGCCGAGATCCTGGATGCGGAACTTGCCGACGCGGCCCAGAACCTGCGGGACCGCCGGGAGCCCTTTGCTTTCGCCACTATTGTTCGCACAGTCGGCGCAACTGCAGCAAAGCCCGGAGCCAAGGCCCTTTTAAGCGCGGATGGGACGATCGTGCATGGCTGGCTGGGCGGCGGTTGTACGCGCGGGGCAGTCAAGCGTGCCGCACTTGAGGCGTTGCAAGCGGGTCACCCGAAGTTGATTTCGGTCGCGCCCGAAGAACTGCTGGAACAAAAGGGCGTCACTGCAGGGGACGAAGTCGACGGGACCCGCTTTGCCCGCAATGGCTGCCCTTCAAACGGTACTGTCGACATCTTTATCGAGCCTTGTCTGCCGATGCCCGAACTCGTCGTGCTGGGCGCATCTCCGGTTGCGCAATCCCTGACTGCCTTGGCACCACAATTTCACTGGTCGGTCTCCGCATCGGTTGCGCAGGGCGCCCCGTCTCATCGTCAGGGTTTTGTCGTCATTGCCACGCAAGGTCAGGGGGATCTGGAGGCATTGAAGTCCGTTCTGGCGACTGCGCCCGACTATGTGGCCTTTGTCGGCAGTGCCCGGAAATTCAACGCTTTGGCCGAGAAGCTTGAAGCAGCCGGTATCGCGCCTGACGCAATACAATCCGTTCACGCGCCTGCCGGACTTGATCTGGGGGCGGTCACACCCGAGGAAATCGCTTTGTCCATTCTCGCGCAGCTGGTGCGTGTCCGGCGGCAACATTTGGATCGCAAAGATGCCTAGAGCAATGGCGATCCTCCTGGCTGCGGGCCTGTCCCGCCGAATGGGCGACCGTAACAAACTGCTGTTGCCGGTGTGTGGTGAACCCATGCTGAGGCATGTCGCCAAGGCGTATCTGGCTGCCATCAATACGCCCCTTACTGTTGTGACGGGATACGATGCAAACGCGGTGCGAACTGCGCTGTCGGGCCTCGCTATCTCGTTCAGCCACAATCCGGACTTCGCCAGCGGTCAGCCGAGCTCTGTTGCTACGGGTCTGCGGAATGCGCCTAAAGCAGATCTGCTTCTCATAGGTTTGGCGGATCAACCACTCTTGACGGCGCAGGACCTAAAGGACCTGATTGCAGTACACAGTCAGAGTGATGCCAGCAAGATCACCATACCGGTGTACGATGGGTTGCGCGGCAATCCTATCGTCATACCTTCAGCGCTGCGTACCCGATTGCTGGACAATCCGGAGCGACCGGGCTGTATGCGTTTCACCCGTGATCATCCCGAACATGTGCAGTTCGCAAACCTTGCGGCGCCTGGCTTCTATACCGATGTCGATACACCAGACGACTATGCAGCCCATGCGCAGCCTCCGGCGGAGTTTGCACAATGACCCGTCTCCTCAGACCGTTCCGGCGGCTCTTGAAGAAACTCGCGATGACACCTGAGCAAGCAGACAACATCAGATTTCCCTGTTGCTAAGAAGGAATACCCATGGAACTGAACGACGAAATCATCATTAACGCGCCCAAAGAGCGGGTCTATGCCGCGCTGAATGATCCCGAAGTGCTGAAGCAATGCATCCCGGGTTGCGAGGAATTGATCAAACACTCTGACACCGAACTTGAAGCAAAGGTTGTACTGAAGATTGGTCCCGTAAAGGCGCGTTTCGGCGGCGAGGTGGTGCTGGACCAAGGTGGGGCGCCGGATGCATTCTCGCTGTCGGGGCAGGGCAACGGCGGGGCCGCGGGACACGCCAAAGGCGGTGCAGACGTGACATTGACCGCAGATGGCGAGACCACCATTTTGCGCTACGAGGCAAAGGCAGAAATCGGTGGAAAGCTGGCTCAACTCGGCAGCCGCTTGATCCAAGGCACCGCAAAGAAACTTGCAGCCAAGTTCTTCAAATCCTTCGCCGATTTGGTCAACGAAGACACCGTCGTCTGAGTTGCTTGGAGACATGGTAGACGCCGCAGACATCGTTGATGCTGCGGCGATCCGGCTCTGGGGTGAAGAGAGGTTTCGCGGCGAAAGGCATATTTCACACCTGAACTCCGTTGGCCAATTGCGCTATGGTGGCCCAAATAGGATCCCCTGATGAGCCCAACCAATTCCTCCCCGATTGACACATCCGGCCCACGCCCCGCCTGGAGCGTTGACAAGTTTGACGATGCCGGAACGGTGCGTGATACGCCGGGCCTGACCATGCTGTGTCATATCGACCGTGAATCTGCCGCCCATGCTGCGTTGCGACGGATCGCCTCCGCGCTACAGGCCGGGCCACACGCGCACGCCTATTCTTTCCTGCCGCCGGAGAGTTTTCACATGACGGTTTTCGATGGAGTGATCGACTATCGGCGTGATGTTGTGAACTGGCCCGCCGACCTGCCTTTGGACGGTTCGATTGATCAGGTCGAGACGGCCTGGCGCGAACGCCTGCAGGGCGTCCAACTGCCAGCGCAGTTCGAGATTTGTGTCGACGGCGTGAAGGGCGGGTATACCTGCCCGGTGAGGGGTGTCGATGAAGCGCAGGAACAGCGCCTTCGCTGGTGTCGGGACGACTTTGCAGAGCGGCTGAATCTGCGCAGAACCAATCACGACGGTTATGGATTCCACATCACACTTGCCTATCAGGTGCATTGGCTCGCTCCGCAGAAGGAGCAGGAGGTCATTGCGCTCTCGGATCAGCTATATGCCGAATATGCTGCCGACCTTCGCCGAATCGAGATCGGTCCCGTCGAATTCTGCCGGTTCCAGAATATGCATCATTTCGAACCGCTGATGACGCTTTAGCGCTCAAGGCCGGATGAATTTGGCGTCACCGATTTGCCGCCGCTCTGTACTATCCGCTGCTGGCGCGCGTCCACGGGAGGTCTGCACGGTCACAACGGTCTCTCCTGGACTGATGACCCTGGTCTGAATCGCGCACGCGACACCATTCCCATCTGTATCGTTGCGCGCATGATAGCCGGGCTCCCCCTCGCGCACCTCAAAGACGCCGACCTTTGCCGCCGCCTCGCATCCTGCCATGGCCACGAGATGTTGCAGCGCCTGTTCTGCGGGATAGGGGCTGGTGCGGATATAGATACCAAGCGCGGTGCTGCACATCACGAGCGGTAGACTGGCGACCAGCGCGACGATTCGTGCTGGCGACAGCGCCTTGGCCCGCGTTGCGGCGGCGCGCTTCTCTCGTCGCATCTGGCGTTTGAGGGTTTTGCGTTTGGGTCTGAGTTCGCTGAGCTCGGTCATGTGACCGGCATAGGGGGCTTCCGTGGCATAGACATGGCAGGAATGCGCCAAACCCGGCCGCCGCAGAAAAAAGTGTCGACTTCTTAGAGTGCCCGAAGGCGGTGGCTATGGTCAGGTTGCATTACCCGGCAATACCACTCAAGTAATTGATTTTATTAGCGTTTTCTCTTTACATCTGCTCCGCGACTCCCTAGCTAAGGTACAGAATACAGAGCAAGCCAGATATCAGGCATGTGCAGCAAGCAATCCAGCCACCTTTCAACGGTAGCCAGACAGCAAGCCCCGCAACCCAGCCAGACCTGTTTCAAGCCAGCGTGTATTCCGTTCAGCCACTCGCTTTGACGGGTGGTTTTCTGTTTTCAGCGTCTGTTTAATTGAAGCGTCGAAGCACCCGGCGCGAGCGCGTTACCGCTTTCGCCAATCCTGCGCCGTGCGACCCCGGTATTTCACCGTCAGTTCCGGCGCCGTGTCCGTTTCGTCATAGACGCCCAGGACGATGCCCCGCCCACGCGAAGTCGTGCGCATCTCTTCCAATTGGCCCAGCGACCGGGTGGTGCGTTGTGAGGGGCGCAGCGACCAGGCAAAGAGATGGTCGTAGAGTTCTTCGATCACGTCTTCATGCGCGATGCTGTTGCCCAGATCCACCAGCTCCTGCGGGTCGTTCTCCAGATCAAAAAGCAGCGGTCGGAAGCCGCCTTCGCAATGGATTAGCTTCCACCTTTCATCGGCGATCATAAACATCACCGCGTCGCGGGTTTCGACTCCCAGCTGTTCGGAAAGCGGTGAGGTGGAATAGTCGTATTCACAGATAACATGGCTACGAAACGTGTCACTGCGCTTTCCGTGCAGGATCGGCAGCAGGGTTTCCCCTTCCATGATGTGACCGGCAGGTGCGCCGCCTGCAACATCCAGAAAGGTCGGCGCCAAATCAATGCTCTCTACCAGCGCATCGCAGGTGGTGCCGCGTGTGGCGTCGGCCTCGGGCGCGGGATCGTAGACAATAAGCGGCAACTTGGTCGAGGCATCCTGGAAGAATGTCTTCTCACCCATCCAGTGATCTCCGAGAAAATCGCCGTGATCCGAGGTCAGCACGATCATCGTGTCCCGCATCCGTCCGATGTCTTCCATCCAGCGCAGCAGGCGTCCGATCTGGTCGTCAGCCTGTTTGATCAGGCCCATATAGGCCGGGATCACCGCCTCGCGTACATGGTCCTCAGAAAAGGCCTGCCCGACCTTGGTGTCCATGAAAGCCTTGAACACCGGATGCGCCTGCTGCCGCTCGGACTCGGACCGGTTGGCGGGCAGGATATGTTCCGGGCCGTACATGGAGGCATAGGGTTCCGGCACAATATAAGGCCAGTGCGGCTTGATATAGGACAGGTGGCAACACCAAGGGCCGTCATGACCTTCCATGAATTCAATGCCGCGTGTCGTCAGGTAGGGCGTTTCACTGTCGGGCTCGTCGATATTGGCTGGATGTACCGCGTTTTTGAGGAACCAGCCGGACAGAACATTGCCATCAGCGTCCAGCGCGGAGTTCGCGAAATCGTGCCAGGGATTGTCACTGTCATAGCCTTTGCTTCGCAGGTATTCGTTATAGGCCTTGGCCCCGTCCGGGTCATAGAAACCGTCCGGCCCCTCGGGGCGCATCCCGTCATCGCGTTCAAAAACGTCGAACCCGCATTCCGATACCCTCGCGCCGATCAGGCTGTCAGGGGCAAGGCCCAGTCGCGCCATTCCCTCGGCATCGGCACGCATATGGGTCTTGCCCACCAGCCAGCTTTCCATCCCCGCCTTGCGCAGGTGATCGCCGATCGTCAGCTCGCCCACTTTCAGCGGGATCCCATTATTCGAGGCGCCGTGACTGTGCACGTAGCGCCCGGTATAGGTCGACATCCGGGACGAGCCGCAAATCGGTGACTGGATATAGGCACGGGTAAAACGGACCCCGCGCTCGGCCAGCCCGTCGATATGGGGCGTATGCAGATGCGGATGACCATAACAGCTTAGATAGTCCCAGCGCAGCTGGTCGAACATGATGAAGAGGATGTTCTTAGCCTTTGCCATTGCGCGCGTCTGCCTCCCTGATCGCCAGCGCCATGCTAGTGGCATTTTCCCGAAACAAAAGGGACTGTCAGAGGGCCGCGGGTTTGGCCAGCGCTTCTTCGATCAGGTCGGGCAGTTTGCTATTATCATCATAGGCTATCTGATGGGGCAGGGCAGAGACCGGAGTCTTGCGGTACCCTTCGGTGAATAGGGCAAAGGGCACTTGCGCGCGCTGTGCGGTTTCCGCGTCCACTTCACTGTCTCCGACATAGAATTGCGGACCGGTACCGAGGCGTTCGAACACATGTAGCAAGGGGGCCGGGTCGGGTTTGCGTTGGGGTAACGTATCGCCGCCCACCACGACCGCAAAGAACCGTGACAAATCAAGCGCGTCCAGCACCTGATGCGTCGCGCCTTCGGGTTTGTTGGTACAAATCCCCAGCGCGTGGCCGCTTGCGCGGAACTTCTCAAGCATGTCCCGCACACCGGGGTAGAGCACCGTCCTTTCGGTGGACGCGCGCATGTAATTGTCCAGCGTGACCTGGGTGATTTCGCCATGGCGGCTCATGTCCATCCTGCAATGGGTCATGACCCGCTCGACCAGTTTGGGCAGGCCGTTGCCCACAAATCCGGTTATCGTTGGCAGATCCAGTTCTGCTACGCCGTGCATCTTGAGCGTGCGGTTCACGGCCGCTGCCAGATCCGGCACGCTGTCAATAAGCGTACCGTCCAGATCGAAGACAATCGCCGTATTCATCGCCATTCTCCTTTGTGTTGTGACATGCGTGACAGGGGCGGGTTCGCAATGCAACCGCATTCCCAGCGTTGTTTCGCCTCACAAAATACAGTTACAGAACTGTGGCTTGACAATTCTTAGTAATTTACTCAGATTAAGATTGAGACTGTCAGCCATCCTCGCCAATTCCGAGCCAGCCAGACATATTCTGAACCATTTTGAGCGCCGGTGTCGGACATGAAATTCAAATCGACCTCTTCGATCGATACCGGTGCCGAAACCGCATCCATCCCCTTCAATCGTCACGGAGAGACCCCCATGAACGCCCCCAATCCGACCCCCACTCAAGCCTACCCGGTCCGTATGTTGCCCTCGCACAAGGCCGAGGAGCTGACCAAGGGCGGCAATCTTGCGCAGATCGAATTGGGTGATCAGCTCTATACGTTGCGCATCACCCGCGCCGGCAAGCTGATCCTGACCAAATGAGCGCCCGTCACCGTGGTGGAGAGGTCGTCGGGCGCGTCGATGATCTTGCACCCGTCGAGGCGGGGGCAGTTATGTTCCTGCGAATGAGGGGCAGCAGTGCTCGCGAGCAGGAGGCGCGCGATATGCGACTGATGCGCGAGGTTGACGCCAGCGCGCGCGCATTAGAGACGCTTGGGCGGATATGCAGCCTGTGCGCCCAGCACGGTCGCAGGCCGCTTATGCGTCATTCGCTCGGCTGCGATTGCCTTGGAGCAGATGAAAACTTCTTCGCCCAGATGGTCGGCGCCGCTGCTGATGGCGGTCGCGAGGATGCGATGATGCTGGCGACCCTGATCGTGCGTCCCGATTTTGCGCCTGCGCTGGCTGCTTTGTCCGAAGAGTTCGGATTGACGCTCAAGGCGATGTCCGGCCCGGTCACCCGCCGCGATCGAGTGCTGCACTAACAGCAACCGCATCCACTATGATGGTGGGTGTGGTCACATTGGGCAGGCGGCGCATAGTCGCCCACCTCACCCAATACCTCTCGCAGCTTTTCCAGAATCATATCCACGTCCTCGGCCTCGATGGTCAGGGGCGGGCGGATTTTCAGGATATTGTCCTTTGGCCCCTCGCTGCCGATCAGGATGCGGTGATCGCGCATCCGGTTTTTGACATAGGCGCAGATCTCGGTGGCCTCCGACCCGTCCGGGTTCACCAGTTCGACCCCCAGAAACAAGCCCATTCCGCGCACATCGCCAACGCAGCCGAACTCGCTTTCAGTCCGTCGCAAACCGTCGATCAACCGAGCACCCATGCGCTGGGCGTTCTCCTGCAGGCCCTCCTCATCGACGACATCCAGCACCTCCTTGCCGATCCGGCAGGAGAGGGTCGATCCGCCAAAAGTCGAGAAGAACTCGGGCCCCTGCGCAAAACTGTCGGCGATGGCGCGGGTGGTGATGACCACTCCGATGGGATGGCCGTTGCCGATGGGTTTGCCCAGCACCACGATATCGGGCACAGCTTTCTGCTGTTCGAAGCCGAAGTAATGCTCGCCCAGCCGGCCCAGCCCGGTCTGCACTTCATCGGCGATGCAGACACCACCGGCAGCGCGAATCTTGTCATATACAGCGGCCAGATAGCCTGTGGGCGGGATGATCTGACCGCCGACCGAAGGGAAGGTTTCGGCAATGAAGCCAGCCAGCCCGTGCCCCTTGTCCACAAGCGTGGCGATCGCAGGCTCCACCAGATCTGAGTACTTACGGGCACGCTCCGGGTCGTCGCGCCGGAACCTGCCGCGATAGTCGTCGGCGACCTCGACCAGTTCCACCCAGTCGCTTGGCCCGATGCCGCCCGGCGCGTTGAACTTGTAGGCCGAGATGTCGATCGCGCCGGTGGTGTTGCCGTGGTAGCCGTGATCGGGTGTCACGATGCCTCTCGCACCGCTATGGGCACGCGCTAGCCGCAGAGCCAACTCATTGGCTTCGCTGCCGGAATTGACAAAGAAGCAAACCTCCAGCGCGTCGGGCAGTTTCGACAGCAGCTTATCGGCAAACGCGGTCTGCGCGGGGTGCAGATAACGGGTGTTGGTGTTCACCCGCCCCAATTGCTCGGCGGCGACGGCCTGAATGCGCGGATGCGCGTGCCCCACATGTGGCACGTTGTTATAGGCGTCCAGATAAGGGCGCCCCCAGTCGTCAAACAGGTGATGTCGCCAGCCGCGCACCGGCATGATCGGGTCGTCATAACTCAGCCGCAGGTTGGCACCGAAATGCGCCTGTCTGTCGCGCCACACCGCCTCTTTCGACGTGGGTTGGAAGGCCACCTGTTCATCCGGCAGGTTCAGCAGTGCTGCCGGGTTCGGACAAATCGCCTGCCAGAAGGCAAGATCATCGGGATCGGCCACGCCGGGCCAATCCGGTGCCATGCCATCTGCGGTGAGAGCTAGCTGAAAATGCGCATGCGGTGCCCAGCCGCCATTCTGTTCAACTGTCCCCAATCGGCAAAAGGCAGAACCCTGCGCAACTGGATCGCCAGGCTTGAGCCGTTCGCAGACCTCCGGATCCAGATGGCCATAGAGCGTATAAAACGCATCACCCTCAGGGGTTTCATGATGCAGGATCACGACGCCACCATAATCCAGCGGATCGTCACGGTTCTCGACCGCCTCGACCCGGCCGCTGAGCGGCGCATGCAGTAACGTCCCGGCAGGGGCAAAGATATCGACAGCCAGATGCACGGTCCGGCGGTCCGATGCTTTCCATGGCCCGGAGCGAAAGGCCTGACCGGTATAGATCAGCCGTGGCTCGCCAAAATAGCCGAGCCAGATCGGAGCATCGCTCACAACCTCGTCGATCCGTGCCGCATCATCGACCGACAAATGGAATGGATCGCGCGGCGTTGCCGCTTCCTCGACCGATAGGCTGCCCATTGGCGCATCCGACAGAGGCGTGCCGGTCAGGGCCGGATAAGAGCCGCGATGCGTCTCGATATAGTCGCGGATACGCGTGCTGCCGTCTGTCACTGGCAACCCGCAGGCCATGCGCAGTCGGGCGGAGATAAGCCCGCCCTTGACGGCGGCGTTTTCCAGAAACCGCCAGGCCGGGGCCTGACTGATCGTCACATACGGATCATCGGGCACTTGCAGCGCCATCAGCGCGGAGTTGACAACTGACACGGCCAGCCGCATCCGGAGCAGTGGCCAGATCAGTTCAATCTCTTCCGGCGAGAGCCGGTTGGCGGCATGAAACCCCCGCACCAAAGCCGCCAGTGCACGTTCGGGACGCGGGTGATCCAGCACCACATAGGCCCCGGCGATTGCCAACTCGCAGACCTTGGGTGCGGCGCACATATCCCCGAAATCAATCAGCCCTGAAATCCCGGCCCGGCCCAGGTCACCTTCGACCAGAATATTGTAGTCATTGGCGTCATTGTGGATCGCCTGTTTCGGCAGCGCGCTCAGGCGGTCCTCGACGCCTGCAAACGCATCCGCAATGTCGTTGATCAGCGCCCGCCGCGTGTCGTCCTGAATGACATCCAACTCGCCTTCGATCCAGCGGGCGGCGGTCAGATCCCATTTGAAATCGCGCTCCAACGCGGGATGCGCGAACCCGTCCAGTGCCCGGTCGGTTGCCCCAAGGACCCTGCCGAGCCTCAGGATCAGATCCTCTGAATGCGGCCTCACCCGAGCATAGCAGTCGCCCGACAGACACTCCTGCACCCAGACCAGCCGCCCCAGCCCGTCCGCATCCACAACTTCGATCAGCTTGCTGCCATCCCGCGAGGCGATGGGCTTTGCAATGGGTAGCCCCGGTGCCGCCGTGCCAATGTGCTCCAGAGCCCCGATCTGCATCTCGACGAGAGCCTGATCGCAGCCGGGATGCATCACCTTCAGCAGATAGCGCATGCCATTTGCCGCTTCGGCCAGGAAGTTTAGGTCATACTCCCCGTCCAGCTGTTTCAACTCGGCGGCGATGCCCCAATGCTGCTTCAGCGCGTTCATCCAGTGCTGCATGTCACCTCTTTCATCATGCGGGGCGAGCCGTTTTTCGTTTGGCAGGAATGACCACGCCCGGCTTGGGTGGCGGTGCGTCCCCGGGTATCCTATCCCAGCGCGCGCAACCGTTTGATCAGGGACGACGTATCCCACCGCCCGCCACCCTGCTTCTGCACATCCTTGTAGAACTGATCCACCAGTGCCGTGACCGGCAGGCTGGCGCCTGTTTCATTGGCGGTGTCCAGGCAGATGCCCAGATCCTTGCGCATCCAGTCGACAGCAAACCCATACTCGAAATGATCGTCCAGCATCGTCTCGTACCGGTTCGACATCTGCCAGCTACCGGCGGCGCCCTGACTAATCACCTCGACAACGGCGCGGCCATCAAGCCCTGCTTTCTCAGCGAAATGCAGCGCTTCGCTCAGGGCCTGCACCAGACCTGCGATGGCGATCTGGTTGCACATCTTAGTCATCTGACCGGCCCCGCTTTCGCCGATACGGCGGCAGATTTTGGAATAGATCTGCATCACCGGTTCCGCCTGCGCATAAGCCGTCTCATCGCCGCCGCACATGATCGAAAGCGCGCCGTTCTCCGCCCCGGCCTGACCGCCCGAGATCGGCGCGTCAACAAAGGCCAGCCCAAGCGCTTTGCCCGCTTCATAAAGTTCGCGCGTCACCTTGGCTGAAACGGTTGTGTGATCGACAAAGATCGCGCCAGAGGACATCGCGGCAAAGGCACCATCCTCGCCGACGCAAACACTCCGCAGATCGTCGTCATTGCCGACACAGGACATCACGAAGTCGGCTCCCTGCGCCGCCTCAGCCGGGGTCTTGCCCATCGCGCCACCATACTGGGTCACCCAGGCTTCGGCCTTGGCTGCAGTACGGTTATAGACAGTTACGTCATGGCCTGCGGTCTGGAGGTGCCCGGCCATGGGATAGCCCATGACCCCAAGCCCGAGAAATGCGACTTTCGCCATGTGAACATCCTTCCCTTTGTCTCACGCAAGTGCTGTCCAGAGACAAAGCAAAGCCACGGCCAAAGGGCAAGGTGGATCAGGCTTTGCGCCCGAGATCGCGCAGGATCGGACAATCGGGCCTCGCATCTCCGGCACAGGCATCGACCAGTTCGGTCAGCGTGTCCTGCATGGCGCGCAGATCGTCGATTTTGGCCTCGATCCGGTGCAGGTGGTCGCGGGCGATCCGTTTGACATCAGCGCTGGCACGGGTGTCGTCTTCATAAAGGGCCAGCAGCGCGCGGCAATCCTCGATCGTGAAGCCAAGCGCACGGGCGCGGGCAAGAAAAGCCAGCTTGTGCAGGTCCTGTTCGGCAAAGCGCCGATAGCCGTTGTCATCGCGTGCCGGAGAGATCAGGCCGATCTCTTCATAGTAACGGATGGTCTTTGCGGGCAGGCCCGAGCGGTCAGAGACGTCCCCAATATTCATGCGCCCGATGCCTCGGGCAGAGCTGCGGTTGTCGGTGATGGCTTGGCCTGCGGCTGTGATCCTGCGGGCCGGACGCGCCGTAGGCGCAGGGCGTTGGTAACCACGAAGACGCTGGAAAACGCCATCGCGCCAGCGGCCAGCGCCGGAGACAGAAGCGGCCCGCCAATGGCATGTAGCAGCCCGGCGGCGACCGGGATAAGCAGGATGTTGTAGCCAAACGCCCAGACCAGATTCTGGCGAATGTTGCGCATGGTCCGGCGTGACAGATCCAGCGCCGTGACCGCACCGTTGGGATCACCGTTCATCAACACCACGTCTGCAGCTTCGATGGCTACATCGGTGCCAGTGCCGATCGCTATGCCCACATCGGCGCTGGCTAGCACCGGCGCGTCGTTGATCCCGTCGCCGACAAACGCCACACCACCATGTGCCTTGCGCAGGTCCTCCAGTGCTTCGACCTTGCCCTCGGGCAGAACTTCGGCGGTGACATGATCGACGCCCAATTGGGTGGCCACGGCCTGCGCTGTGATGCGGTTGTCACCGCTGATCAGAGCGGTACGCAGCCCCATATCGCGCAGCGTGGCAACCGTCTGCGCCGCCCCCGGCTTGATCGGGTCCGCCACCGCCAGAGCCGCCACCGCCTGACCGTCGAGCGCCACATAGACCGGGCTCTTACCCTGCGCGGCCCAGGCCTGACCGATCTTTCGCAGCCCGCCCAGATCAAGACCCTCGCGGTCAAAAAGCCGGTCTGCGCCGATCTGCACATCGGTCCCGTCGATCCTGGCGCTCAGGCCAAGCCCTGTGATCGTCTCGAACTGTTCGAGTTCGGGCATGGGGCCAGCCCAGGCTCGGGTGATCGCGCTGGCGATAGGGTGTTCAGAGCGTGCTTCGGCAACTGCCGCCAACTGCAGCACGTGGTCGCGGTCGATGCCATCGGCGACTGAGAGATCCGTCATCTCAGGCCGCCCTTCGGTCAATGTCCCGGTCTTGTCGAAAGCGATCACCTTGGCCTCTTGCAAGCGCTGTAGCGCGTCGCCCTTGCGGAACAGCACGCCAAGCTCAGCGGCGCGCCCTGTACCGACCATGATCGAGGTGGGCGTTGCCAGCCCCATGGCACAGGGGCACGCGATGATCAGGACCGAAACACCGGCCACCAGCGCCAGCGGTAGAGCAGGGGCGGGGCCCCAGAGCAGCCAGCAGCCAACCGCCAGCGCGGCAATCAGCAGCACCGCAGGCACGAACCACATGGTTACGCGATCAACTAGCCCCTGAATGGGCAGCTTTGCACCCTGCGCCTCTTCAACCATCTGAATGATCCGGGCCAGTACCGTGTCGCTGCCAACCCGCGTCACGCGCGCGCGCAGCGCGCCAGTACCGTTGACTGTGCCGCCGATGATCTCGGCCCCCTCGGTCTTGGCGACCGGAATAGGCTCACCGCTTATCATGCTTTCATCGACCCGCGAGTGACCATCCAGAACGGTGGCATCCACCGGAATACGTTCGCCAGGGCGGATCAGTAGGATATCGCCTTGGCGCAGCTCGGAAATCGGGATGTCGGCGGTCTTGCCGTCGCGTTCGGCGCTGGCGGATTTTGGCTGCAATCGAAGCAGCGACTTGATGGCAGAGCTGGCGCGGCCCTTGGCACGCGCCTCCAGCAACCGTCCAAACAGGATCAGAACCGTGATCACGCAGGCGGCCTCAAAATAGACATGCGCGGTGCCATGTGGCAGCAGCCCCGGAGCGAAGGTTGCCACCACCGAATAGCCGTAGGCCGCCGCCGTCCCCAAGGCGACCAGAGCGTTCATGTCCGGCGCGCCGCGTAGCAGCGACGGGACACCCTTGGCATAGAATATTCGGCCCGGCCCCAACAGCAGCAGGCTCGTCAGAACGAACTGGATCAGGTTGCTGGTCTGGGTGCCGATGTTTTGCTGGACCCAATGGTGAAAGGCGGGGATCACGTGACCGCCCATTTCGAGAACAAAGACCGGCAGCGCCAGCGCCGCCGCAAAGAGCGTCGCACGCCGCAAATCCGTATGGGCGTCTTCGGTCTGGTTCTGCTGTGCTTCATTCCGTGCCGGATAGCCTGCATCCGCGACCACCTGCGCGAGCCGTTCGGCGTCGGTAAGCGCGTCATCAAAGCGAATGGTGGCCTGTCCGGTGGCCAGATTGACATTGGCCTCGATCACGCCCGCCTCGCCTTTCAGGGCGTTTTCTGCTCGCCCCACGCAAGAGGCGCAGGAGAGGCCAGTCAGGTGCAATGTGGCGGTTTGCGGTGCGGGCATGGATAGGGGCCTTGAATGTCACGAATACAATTCAGATAAGGCCTCCAGTCACTGGAAGGTCAAGCATTGCCCGGTCGATTTTTGTGCAATTTTGGCGGGTTTATGGCCCGGCGCGCGGATCGTCGATCTCTGATGGGAAACGATTTGGCATCAAACCGGCCTGAAACCACTGGATCATCGTGTAGATGGAGAACACCGGCAGCCCGGTGTGGCGCCGAATGTCGGCGGCATAAGGTACCATATTGGTGCATTCCAGAATAATCGCGCCCGCTTGCGGCTCGCCCGCGACGATGGCATCGGCGGCATCCAGCATGTCTTGTCGGCACGCCTCGAAGTCGATCTCGCGGGCGTCGTTCAGGATGTCGCGGGTAAAGACCCGCCCCTCATCGGTGCCATAGATCGGTGTGTCGGGCGGCACATTCGCCGCCGCCAGATGCTCAGGCGTCAAGGTCGCTTTCGAGATGGTCAGAATCACCGGCTTTCGGCCCGGCGGCAATATCGCCTGCACCATCGGTACCTGCATCAGTGACGATGTCGCGACGGGGACGTCTAGTGCTGCGCGCAGTTCGTCCTGAACCAGTGACAGAAAACCACAATTTGTGGTGATCCCGTCGCAGCCCATGGCAATCAGATCGCGCCCGGCCTCGATGAAGGCATCAAGCTGGCGGCGCGGATCACCCCGCACGATCCGGTCGGGCGAAGCCCCGCGCACCACGCGGTAGTGCACCGGAAATGGCCAAGTCATCGCGTTTCCCATATCACCTGGAATGCGCGGAAAACGGGTTTCCAGCATCAGGATACCGATGCTTGCGCCATAAACCGTTTTTCCACCTGTTTGTCGGAACATGCCGGGGCCTCACAGATCGGGAACATAAAGCTGCGCAAAGGCATCGCGAACCGCTTGCGTCGCGCCCTCGCGGCGGCGTTCGATATGGGCGCGCATCTGTGACGTCGCCTCCTCTTGGTCGCGTCGGGCCACCGCCTCGACGATGCGTCTATGGGCTGACACCATGCTCCGGCCATCAGGCGCGGTTTCGCGCAGGCGGCGCAGGTCGATCAGGCGCAAATAGCGGATGCGATCATTCAGATTATCCAGCATGCGGCACAGCTCGGCATTGCCCGAGAGCTGACAAAGCCGGGTGTGAAAACGCTCATCCATCGCCAGCAGGCTCTCGGCATCAGCCGCGGGGATGTAGTCCGATGCCACCGCCTCAAGTTCATGCATCAGCGCCTCAACAGCTTCGTCGGTGCCACGCTGACAGGCCAGCCGAACCGCCTCGGTCTCGACGGCGACGCGCGCCTCATAGAGGTCCATCACAAGCTCGGGGGACAGTGAGCGGCAGAAAAAGCCGCGGCCCGAGCGAAAGTTCAGGAACCCTTCGGCCACCAACCGGTTCAGCGCCTCGCGAATCGGCGTGCGCGAGGCGTTCAACTGCGCCGCCAGCGCGCTTTCATTGATGCGCGCATCAGGTTTGAAGGCAAAATCAGACGCCATCCGGCGCAGCGCCTCATAGATGCGATCAACATTGCTTTCGGACTTCGCCATTTCCGCTCCTTGCTACGCGCAGACTAGGTCGGGATTGACATGTGCGCAACCTGTCATTCAAATCTGTATACAGTTATGAATGCAAAAATAGGCGAGTCGGATGGAAAATCGGATGAATGGGGCCGAGGCGATGGTCCGTATGCTAGAAGCGCAGGGCGTGCAGCACATTTTCGGGCTGTGTGGTGACACGACGCTGCCGTTTTATGATGCGATGCTGCGGCTCGATCATTCGATTACCCACGTACTGACCCGCGATGAACGATCTGCCGCTTACATGGCCGATGGCTATTCCCGCGTAACCGGGCGGGTCGGCGTGGCCGAAGGGCCGTCTGGCGGCGGTGCAACCTATATTCTGCCGGGGTTGATCGAGGCTTCGGAAAGCTCTTATGCGGTGTTGGGCATCACCACCGATATCTCGGTGGCCTCTTATGGCAAATACCCATTGACCGAAGTTGATCAGCAGGCGTTGATGGCACCGCTGACCAAGTGGAATACAGTGCTGACGCGCGCCGATCACATCCCACGCATGGTGCGCGCGGCGTTCCGGGCGATGACCACGGGCCGGTCTGGTGCGGCGCATATCGGGCTGCCTTATGACATCCAGTATGATGCGGTTGATCCTGGTGACATCTGGGGCGACCCGGCAACCGCCACTTATCCAGCCTACCGTCAGTGCCCGCCCCCCGGCGCGGTCGAGGCCGCGGTTGAGGCGATCCTGTCGGCAAAATCTCCGCTGATCGTTTGCGGTGGCGGCGTGGTGATCGCCGGGGCGTGGGAGGAACTGGGCCGGCTCGCCACGCGGCTGGACATTCCGGTGGCCACTTCAATCTCGGGTCAGGGCGCACTGGCCGAAACTCATCTCAACTGCCTGGGTGTGGTCGGCTCGAACGGCGGCACTGACGAGACATGGGAAATGATGGAGGCGGCCGATCTCGTGATCTTCATGGGCTGCCGGGCCGGGTCCACCACCACAGCCCGGTGGGAAGCGCCGGGGCCAAGCACGCGAGTGGTACATTTCGACAGCGACCCGATGGTGATGAATGCCAACTACCGGACCGAGGTAGCGGTGGTTGGCGATTTGCATCTGGCGCTGAGTGAGGCCAACGCCGTTCTCGACAGGCGCGCTCAAGGCGCGGACGGTTTTGGCGGAGCGGCTGCGGTGGCCGAAAGGAAGGCAAGAAAATTCGAGACCTTCGAGCGTTTCGCCAGCATGACCGATGGTCCGATCCGTCCGGAGCGGGTCATCAAGACGTTGATGGATGTGCTGCCCGACGATGCAACCATCGTCTCGGACCCGGGCACAAGCTGTCCCTATTTCTCCGCCTATTATCAACTGCCGAAACCGGGACGGCATTTCATCACCAACCGCGCGCATGGAGCTTTGGGATATGCGCTTTCAGCGGCGTTGGGCGCCTGGTTTGGGCGACCGACCTCAAAGACGGTGGCGCTGATGGGTGACGGGTCTTTCGGCTTTACTTGCGGCGAGTTGGAAACCGTCTGCCGGGTCGGCGCGCCGATCACCTATGTGGTGTTTTCAAACGCCAATTTCGGATGGATCAAGGCCAGCCAATACGCTGACAGGGATGCGCGCTATTACAACGTCGATTTCAACCGGACCGATCAGGCGGCAATAGCCGCAGCTTATGGGGTGAAATCCTGGCGCGTCGAGGCACCGGAAGATCTGGATCGCGTTTTGCGCGAGGCGATCGCCCATGACGGACCAACCCTTGTTGATGTCATCTGCCAGCCGCTGGAAGAAAGCAACGCGCCGGTCCGCCGCTGGATGGGATAAGTGTTTCTGATGCGACGGAGGAAAGGCGTTTCGAAACACCTTTCTCAAGCGCCTTCAAGGCCGTTCGAACGGCCTTGTTGTGGCACCGGAGATTGGCGTCAGTAAATCGTGCCCTGATCTAGCGCAGGCGGCTTGAACCACTAGGATGCGCGCTGCCGCCGGTTGACCGGATCGGTCTGACAATCTTACAAATAATCAAGGCGTTCATGGGCGCGTCACCCGCAGCGAGGAGGATCCGCGGATGGGCGAGGTTCTGCGGATCGGAGGAGCCTGCGGTTTCTGGGGCGAGGCCCCCCATGCCACAGGGCAACTACTTGCAAGTGGCGTTGATGTGCTGGCCTACGACTATCTGGCCGAGATCACCATGTCCCTATTGGCGCGCGCGCGGGCCAAGGACCCGGGCTTGGGCTATGCCTCTGATTTCATCACCGACGCCATGACGCCGAATCTGGCCGGTATTGCTGCGTGCAGCGTCAAGGTTTTGTCGAATGCCGGTGGCATGAACCCTTCCGCCTGCGCCGAGGCCCTCCTTGGGGTCATCGACGCAGCAGGCCTGTCACTGCGCGTGGCCGTCGTCGAGGGTGATGACCTGTTGCCCCGGGCCGAGGACTATGCGGAGGCCACAGAGATGTTTTCCGGTGCGGCGATGCCCGCGCAAAAGCGGATCGCATCGATGAATGCCTATCTGGGCGCGTTACCGGTCGTGGCCGCGCTGCGTGAAGGCGCGGATGTGGTGATCACCGGACGCTGTGCGGATAGCGCGCTGACGTTGGCGGCTTGCATATGGCGCTTTGGGTGGACCCGAGACAGTTACGATTTGCTCGCCGCTGGCTCACTGGCCGGGCATCTTCTGGAATGCGGACCACAGGCGACCGGCGGCAATTTCACTGATTGGGAGGTGGCGGGCGATCTCGCCCGTATCGGCTATCCGATAGCCGAGATCATGCAGGACGGGTCAATCGTGTTGACCAAACCCGAGGGCACGACCGGTGCGGTTACCCGCGCCACTGTTGCCGAGCAGATGCTTTACGAAATCGGCGATCCGCGCGCCTATCTGCTGCCTGATGTGATCTGCGATTTCTCCGAGGTGAGATTAGAGCAGGCGGGGCCGGACCGGGTCTCGGTAGCGGGGGCCAAGGGCCGTCAACCCTCCGGGCAGCTCAAGGTCTGCGCCACCTATCAGGACGGCTATCGCGGCGGGATGGTATTCCAGATGAATGGCCGCGACGCCGCGCGCAAAGCACGCACCTTTGCGCAGGCCGGTCTGGATCGCGCGCGGGAGCGCCTGCGGGTGATAGATGCGCCGGATTTCACCGAAACCGCACTGGAAGCTTTTGGGGGCAAACCGGGCGAGGGCAGCTATCAGGAGATTACCTTCAAGGCGGCGGTTCGGCATGCGGACGCGCGCGGCGTTGGCCTATTTCTGAAGGAACTGACCGGTACGGCGCTTGCAACGCCGCCTGGGCTGCACTTCTTCACCGGGTCGGGGCGGCCCAAACCTTCGCCGGTGATTGCGCTTTTCTCTTTGTTGATCGACGCGGATGACATCACCTACCGGGTGAAGCTGGACGGGCGCGAGGTGGCGTTTGATCCGGGCCACCTGATACCGGAGCCCGATGTGATGGACCAAGCCCCCATCCCACCACAGCCGGAGCTCAGCGCGGAGCAGATTTCGGTGCCGCTGGAACGCCTCGCCTGGGCGCGCTCGGGCGATAAGGGCGACAGTGCGAATATCGGTGTGATTGCCCGCCACCACGACGGCCTGCCACATATCTGGGCGGCGCTGACGCCAGAGGTGATCGCCAAGCTCTTCGCAGCGGAGCTCGAAGGTGAGGTCGCGCGCTACTACCTGCCCGGATCCCAGTCGATGAATATCGTGATGACCCGGGTTCTGGGTGGTGGCGGGGTTGCCTCGCTGCGCAACGATCCGCAGGGCAAGAGCTTTGCGCAGCGGCTATTGTCGTTGCCCGTCACCGTCCCTGCTTCCCTGGTGTCCGAACCAAAGGGCGGCGCGACATGAATTTCACCAGTCAGATCATCCCTGGCAGCGATGCCTTTACCGAGAACCGCCGCGCCATGCTGGCACTGGTTGATGAGCTGCGGGGGCTGGAACAGCGGGCCGCCGACCTCTCCGAGCGCCGCCGCGATCGGATGGAGGCGCGCGGCCAGATGACCCCTCGCGACCGGCTCGCCGCGCTGTTGGATCCCGGCCTGCCTTTCCTGCAATTGCACTCACTTGCAAGCTATCTGACCGATAGCGATGATCCCGCACAATCGGTGCCCGGCGCATCACTGCTGATTGGGATCGGGTTTGTCTCTGGCACCCGCTGCATGATCATCGTCGATGACAGCTGCATCAAGGCGGGCGCCATGTCCGAGATGAGCGCTGCCGCATTTCAGAGCGCGCAGGTGATCGCGCTGCGGCAGAAACTGCCCTTTCTGCATCTGGTCGAAAGCGCCGGTGCCAATCTGATGGACTACCGTGTCGATCTCTGGGCGCATGGTGGCAAGCTGTTTCGCAATCTCGCCCGGTTGTCGGCGGCGGGGATCCCCAATCTGGCCGTGCTTCACGGGCCGTCAACGGCGGGCGGCGCCTATATGCCGGGTCTGGCCGACTACGTGATCGGCGTGCGCGGAAACGGCATGGCGGCGCTGGCTGGTGCTGCTCTTGTGCAGGCGGCCACGGGCGAAGCGGCGGATGAACGTGAGTTGGGCGGTGCCGAGATGCATGCCTCGGTCTCGGGGCTGGTCGAATACCTGGCCGGGGACGATGCCGAGGCCATCACCATCGCACGCGATGTGGTGGCACGCCTCGACTGGAACAGATCACTGACGCGGTCCGATCATGGGGCCGCGCCTTTGCATACCCCTGACGAGCTTGCCGGGGCGGTCCCGGTCGATCCACGTACGCCTTACGACATGCGCGAGATCGCGTTGAGGATCACCGATGCCTCCGACTTTCGTGATTTCAAGCCGGGCTACGGCGTTGCGACGGTCTGTCTGCAGGGCTCGATTTGCGGCATGCCGGCTGGAATGATCGGCAATAACGGCCCCATTGATCCCGACGGCGCTGCCAAGGCGGCGCAATTCATCCAGCTTTGTGGACAAGCGGGCACGCCGCTGGTTTTTCTGCACAACACGACAGGTTTCATGGTCGGCACTCGTTATGAGCAGGCCGGGATGATCAAACATGGGGCCAAGATGATCCAGGCGGTCACTTCGGTCGATGTACCGCGCATTGCTCTTTATGTGGGCGCAAGTTTTGGGGCGGGGAATTATGGCATGGGCGGCTATGCCTATGAACCCGATTTCCTCTTCGCATGGCCCAACGCCACCACCGGCGTGATGGGTGGTGCGCAGGCGGCGAGCACAATGGAAATGGTGGCCCGCGCCGGCGCACAGCGACGCGGCGAGGATGTGGACGAGGCTAGGCTTGCGCAGCAGAGCAGGCGGATCGCCGAGCATTTCGACCGGCAGGCCGGGGCCTTCTATACTTCGGGCCGTTGCCTTGATCACGGTGTGATCGATCCGCGCGATACGCGCCGGGTGTTGGGCTTTTGCCTGACTACTTGCCTTGAAGCGCGCGCGCGGCAGGTCCGGCGCGGCTCTTATGGCGTTGCGAGGTTCTGAGGGATGCGGTTCGACACGATCCTGATCGCGAACCGCGGCGAGATTGCGCTGCGTATCATCCGCACCGCCCGTTCGGTGGGACTGACCACAATCGCCGTCTACACCGATGCCGACATCGCCGCCCCGCATGTGGCTGCGGCAGATAGGGCGATCCGCATTGGCGAGGGACCGGCGGGCGAGAGCTATCTGAATGCCGAACGCCTGTTACAAGCGGCACAAGAAAGCGGTGCGCAGGCGATCCATCCGGGCTATGGGTTTCTATCGGAGAACGCCGATTTCGCCGAAGCCATCGCACAGGCCGGTCTGGTTCTGATCGGCCCATCGCCCCACGCGATGCGGATCATGGGCGATAAAGCTGCGGCGCGCGCCGCGATGATCGAAAGCGGCGTGCCGTGCCTGCCCGGATATGAGGGCGAAGATCAGAGCGATGAGGCGCTGGCGCGAGCGGCCGAGCAGATCGGCTATCCCGTGATGGTCAAGGCGGCGGCGGGCGGCGGCGGTCGCGGGATGCGGCTGGTTCAAACGGCGGGCGACCTGATCCCGGCGCTTGCCCGCGCCCGGTCCGAGGCCACGGCAGCGTTTGGCTCTGATACACTGATACTGGAACGGGCGCTGCGCGACGCGAGACATGTCGAGTTTCAGATCATCGCGGATGAGCATGGCGCGACCCTGCATCTGGGCGAGCGCGACTGTTCCGTGCAACGCCGTCACCAGAAGATCATTGAAGAGGCGCCTTGTCCGGTCTTGACCGAGGATCAGCGCGCGCGCATGGGCGCGGCGGCGATTACGGCGGCGAAATCGGTCGACTACTCCGGGGCCGGAACGGTCGAGTTCCTATTGGACGGCGATGGCGCGTTCTATTTCCTGGAAATGAACACGCGCTTGCAGGTCGAACATCCGTTGACCGAATGCGTGACCGGGCTGGATCTGGTGGCCTTGCAGATCATGGTCGCACAGGGGGCTCCGCTGCCACTGACACAAGATGACGTGCAGACAACAGGCCACGCCATCGAGGCGCGGCTTTATGCCGAGGACCCGGCGAACGGCTTCCTGCCTGCCACCGGTACGGTTCACCGCTGGCAGCCCGCCGAAGCGGAGGGGGTACGTATCGATGCTGGCATCGCCGAGGGGCAGCAGGTCACGGTGCTCTATGATCCGATGCTGGCCAAGATCATCGCGCACGGTGCCGACCGGGCCACGGCTCTGCGCAGGCTCCGTCAGGGGATCGCAGATACCGTGCTGTTAGGTTGCGATACCAACGCGGCGTTTCTGGCGGATGTTCTGGCCCAGCCCGCCTTCGGAGCCGGGCAGGCGACAACTGGCTTGCTGGAGCAGACCTATCCCGAAGGCGTCACCTTGCCGTTACCGGACCTGTCCGAGGTGGCGCTGGCGGCGGTGCTTCTGCTGCAAGACCGGCGAGACCGGATGGCGGCGCGGGCCGGGGGCATCGATGCCGAACTTTTGGGATGGTCCAGCGCGCCGTTGGCCCCGGCACAGGTGCGCCTGCGCTGTCATGGCCAGGTTCATCACGCGAAGCTGCGCGCTAGTGGGCAGGCATGGCAGGTTTCGCTGGAACAAGAGGTTTTTGACATCCGCCTGATCCGGCATGATCGGCAGATCGTGGCAGAGCTTGACGGTCTGCGGCGCGACATTCACGCGCATTTAGATGCGGGACGGGTCTGGCTTGCGTCGCAAGCCGGGCAATGGGTGTTTGACGAGGTCACGATGCAAACTTCGACCCTCCCACAGGACATGAGCGGACAGGTCACCGCTCCGATGCCGGGCGTGTTGCTCAGTTTGGATTGCGGGCAAGGTGACGAGGTCGCCGCAGGGGACACGCTGGCCGTGATGGAGGCGATGAAAATGCAACATCGCATCGTTGCGCCGATTTCCGGCCGGGTCACGCGATTGCTTGTTTCGGCGGGTCAGCAACTCGATGCGGGGGCCAAGATCGTCCAGATTACCCCCAACACGGGTCAGGATACATAAGGAAAGGGGCGCGAGATGCAGCAAGCCGCGGATTTCGTTGCAGAGTGCGAGGTGCTTGATGAGGTGCTGGGCGCCTTGACCGGACCGGACTGGGACGCAGCCACCCTGTTCAAGGGTTGGACCATCAACGATGTATTGGTGCATTTGCATTTCTGGAACGGGGCCGCCGATCTTGCGCTGCGCGACCCCAACGGTTTCGCCGATGAAAGCCGCGCATTGCTGGCCGCCATCAACGCCGCCGGTTTCCGCGCAACCGAAAACGCGCGGGTCAGCGAACGCGGCCCGGCGCTGCGCGAGGCTTGGCGTGAGCGCTATGTTGACATGGGGCCGCGCTGGGCCGCGCTCGACCCCAAGGCCCGGATACAATGGGTGGGACCCGAGATGTCCGTTCGTTCTGCGATGACGGCTCGGCAGATGGAAACCTGGGCGCATGGGCAGGCGGTGTTTGATGTCCTCGGCCAGCAGCGTCAGGAGCACGACCGCATTCGCAACGTCGTCATGCTGGGCGTGAATACCTTTGCCTGGTCCTTCCGCGTGCATGGTCGGGACGTGCCGGAACAGGTGCCAAAGCTGCGCCTGACCGCGCCTTCGGGGGGCGAATGGGACTTTGGCGAGGACGCAAAAAACATGATCACCGGAGCGGCGCTTGAGTTTGCACAGGTCGTGGCGCAGACCCGGAACGTGGCGGATACCGACCTTGAGGTGTCCGGCCCAATTGCCAAGGAATGGATGGCGATCGCCCAATGCTTTGCCGGCGGCCCCGAGACCCCGCCCGCGCCGGGTGAAAGGTACCTTCAGCGCCGAAAGAACGTTACGTAGCAGCGGGCCGAACTATCTGACAAGCTGGCGTCGGCCCGTTAGGCTCTGTTCCGGGGACCGCTAGAGGGAGATTGGCCGATGACCTTGTTTACAAGCACCGCGAATTGGAAACGGGAAGAGCACCAGATGTTCTCGGACATGGTTGGGCGGTTCCTGGATGATGAACTGGTCCCAAACTCCGAAGACTGGAGCGCGAAAGGCGTGGTTGACCGCGCGTTCTGGCACAAGGCCGGAGAAGCCGGGATCATGGGCGGCGCCGTCGAAGAGGCCTATGGCGGTTCAGGCGGCGGTGTCGGGTTTGACTCGGTGGTGCTTTATGAACAAGCCGCGCGCGGCGATGCCGGTTGGGGGTTTGGTATCCAGTCGATCGTTATCCATTACATCACGACCTATGGCAGCGAAGATCAGAAACGACGGTGGTTGCCGAAACTGATTTCAGGCGAGATGGTCGGCGCTTTGGCCATGACGGAACCCAGCACCGGTTCTGACGTCCAGGCGATACGGACCACTGCCGACAAGGATGGCAATTCCTATTGTTTGAACGGATCGAAGATATTCATCACCAACGGACAGTCCGCTGACCTGATCATCGTTACGGCAAAGACCGACAAAACCCAGGGCGCCAAGGGCGTCTCGCTGATCGCGCTGGAAACCGAGGGTGCCGAAGGGTTCAGCCGGGGTCAACCGCTCAAGAAACTGGGCATGAAAGGCAACGATACCGCCGAACTGTTCTTCGAGGATGTCAAGGTGCCGATGACCAACCTGCTGGGTGCGGAAGAAGGGCAGGGCTTTTATCAACTGATGAAGCAATTGCCCTGGGAACGGCTGACCATCGGTATCATGGCCCTGGGGGCCATCGATTTCGCCATCGCCGAGACAACAAGATACGTGCAGGAGCGCAAGGCGTTTGGCCAGAGGGTGATGGATTTCCAGAACACCCGTTTCAAATTGGCCGAGTGCAAGACCAAGGCAGAAGTGCTGCGCAGCTTCGTCAATGATTGCATTGCCAAGGCCGAAAAGGGCGAATTGGATGCGGCCACGGCGTCGATGGTGAAATACTGGGGCAGCGAGACGCAGAACGAGGTTGTGCACGAATGCCTTCAGCTTTTTGGCGGCTATGGGTTCATGATGGAATATCCCATCGCACGGCTTTACGCCGACAGCCGTGTGCAGATGATCTATGGCGGCACCAATGAGGTGATGAAGGAGCTGATCGCACGATCGCTGGACGTGTGAGCGCGGGCTGTACCAAAGCTCCTTTAGGTGCCGAGAACCATCCTCACGCGATCGTCGATGTCTTCAAGAAGCCTGTCTGCTGACCATCCCGCCCTGCTGCGGTGAACATATCCCTGCCGCATGTCATGCAGGAGGCGACCGCGTTCCAGTGCCGGGAAATCTTTGGCAAGCTGACCAGCCGCAATCGCGTTTTCGAACCGGCGCGCCAGCCTGGCGTCGGTATCACGGATGGCCTTCTCCATGCGCTCATCGACGCCTTCGACTTCTCCAACAGTTGTCGCCACGCAAGAGGCCAGAAAACAGCCCTTGGGGCCGCCTTCACTATGCGTTGAATAGGAAATAACGGTCGCCAGAAAGTCCCGCACCGCCGTTTCGATGTCCGCTTCTGTCTCAAAGGCAACAACCGGGGCGCAGCCGTCCACATCGGCGTAAAGGTCGATGGTTTTTAGGTAGAGCTCCCGCTTGTCGCCAAACGTTGCGTAAAGGCTAGGGCCGCTGATCCCCATCGCAGAGGTCAGGTCCTTCATGGATGTGCCGTCATAGCCCTTTGCCCAAAACGTGTTCATCGCCGCTTCCAGCGCCTCGGATTCGTCGAAGCCGCGTGGGCGGCCAATTTTTTTTGTATCGTTCATTATATAACCATTGACAGGCGGTGAAAGTTATTTTTGTATCGATCAATAATAAAGTCAAGTGGCACCGGGATTCGATGACATCTTTCCCGGGCCAAAGCCGTCTAGAAAAGGATATTCACTTCATGGCCATGACCACCGACCACCCGCAGGCCACCGCCGTCAAAGCAACCCTGGACGATCTGATCGCAGGTGTCTCTGGCCACGCGCTGGATGTTCTTGAGCGGACCTATCACGAGGACATGCAAATCTATCTGATGATGGGCAGCGAAACGCTTGTACGGAACGACAAGCCCGGCTTTATGGCGCATATACAAGAGGTTATGGGGGATGCGGTCGACCACAACGTCTGGGCGCGATACCATCTGGTCGAAGCTGATGACACCAACGGTCACATCCTGATTAGCCGCAAGAACAACCTGACCGGTCAGGAAGAGATCATCACGCTGAGTATTGACTTCGTCTTCGAAGATGGGCGCTGGCAGATCATCCGAGAGGTGATCCTGACCCCGTCTCACGAACAGTAATCAAACCCGACATTCCCCCAATTCTGACGCCTTTTGAGTAGGACCAAACCGATGAAAACTCTCGCTGTTCTTGCCCTGCTGAGTCTCACCGCCACCGCAAGCCTCGCAAATGAGGCTGCTATCAACAGCCTCAGCGCGGTCAACGATGCCTTCAACACAGCGGCGGCGGCCCATGATGCAGAAGCACTGGTGTCTCTCTATGCCGATGATACTCTCTGGATTGCGCAGGAAATGCCCGTCTCGCAAGGTCTTGATGGGCCGCGCCAGTTGTTTGAGTTCGTGACCGCGAACAAGGGGGACGTGACTCACACGATCGACCACCTGTTTGTGTCCGATGATGCCAGCCTTGCGGTGATGATCGGATCGGTGGAGGCCAAGATAGAAAGCCAGGGAATGGACGCGACCGGCACCTATCTCTTTGTTCTGAAACCCGAAGATGACGGATGGGAAATCGTCACAGATATGTGGCACCAGCATCGAGCGCAATGATCGCTGGCTGCTTTAGTCAGAACCATTTCTAGAGATCCAGATCGAGGATGCGGAGCAGGTCGAAACTGGCCGCCGCAACCCCAGTCGCGACCTCCGCCTTTTCCACGCTGGTCAGGCTAGACCAGGTGCGTCCGGAATATTCGCCGTCCAAAATCACGGCATCCGCCTCTCCGGTCTCGACATCAAGTGTCAGGCTCAACTCGTCACTTTCCATCTGCAACGCATCGGCGCCTTGTGTCAGTTGCATCAGAGCGGCCGTCCGCTCTGCTTTCAACTGGACGATGCGTTGTTCGCGCTCGGCCTCGTTCAGAGCGCGGGCGTTGTCCATCTCCTTGCGCCAGGTTCGCATTGCCGCAAGAACCGCGCCGCCTGCGGTCAGCGGCAAGAGAGGCGGACAAAGCACGCCGATCACAACACCCAGACCCACACCGGCGCCAACCCCAGTTCCCACCGCCCGCCCACCTGCGTTCAGGCGCATCGATACGGGCTGAATAATCACGTCCGAAACCGATCCGGATACCGTCTTTTGCAAGTTGCCAGCCAGTTTTGGAACCGATGAAAGGCGGGACATCGCGCCTGCCAGCCCGTCCTGAATGCTGCCACTCAGATCAGGTATCGCAGACACGGTCGATTTCGTGCTCTCCCACGCGCTCTGTGAGGCATCGGAAACGTTGTCTAAGGCGCGTGTGAACATTGAAGACTTCTTGAACGGCGTGGCCGGCGGTTTTGCATAGCTAGCAAGGACATCAAGCTCGATCTTGGCGTCTGTCAGTGCGACCTGCTCGATCTTGTGTCTTGCAGCGCGCGCCAGCGAAGCGGCCCGGCTGACTGAAGCGAGGATTTGATGCTTTTCCTCATCACTCGCAGATTGCATCGCGGCAGATTCATCAAGCATGGAAAAGGCCGCAATCATGCTGGGCACATGCACCGTGTGAAAGGCCCGGTTCAGCCGCCACGCATTTGGATCTCGCGCCAGTGAGTCAAAGACAATATCGATATCTTCAGCGAGTGTACCTATGGCGCGGCGAAAGGCGCGATCCGATGTGGCGCGTTTTTCTGTAAGATCCCGAAGGACTTGTAGGGTTTCCAAACGCGCCGCTGCATCGGTTTCACGGGTCATTCTGGCGTTGCTCCTGATGCAATCCGTTTCGACATGCCGCCGCTGACGCTTGGCCACTCGAATTGGACTTAAGCCCGAGGAAATGCCAGATCAACCCGCCTGTGAGCCACACACGGATGCGATTGGTGATGCGTGCAGATCGGTTACACCGAACGGGTAATCCCGCCATCCACCCGGATGTTCTGACCGGTGATATAGCCCGCACCCTCTGACGCGAGGAAGGCGACGACCGACGCAATCTCCTCATAGCTGTTGCCATAGCGGCCCATCGGAACGCGGGATCGGAACTCTTCTTTTTCCGGCAGACTGTCGATGAAACCCGGCAGCACATTGTTCATGCGGATGTTCACGGGCGCGTAGCGATCCGAGAATAGCTTGGTGAAGGCTGCCAACCCTGCGCGAAAGACGCCGGAGGTGGGAAAGACAGGGTCCGGTTCAAACGCTGCAAACGTCGAGATATTTATGATCGACCCACCGCCCTGTGCCTGCATGATCGGGGTCACGAGACGTGAGGGTCGCACTGCATTGAGGAAATAGACCTCCATTCCCTGATGCCAGTCCTCGTCGCTGAGTGCCAGAATGTCATCGCGGGGGCCGTGGCCTGCGGAGTTGACCAATACATCGACGCGGCCCCAATGGGCCATCGCCGCGTCCACCAGCCGTTGCAGATCGTCATTTGACTGGTTCGAGCCGGTTATGCCCACGCCGCCCAGATCACGGGCCAGCGCCTCGCCCTTGCCCGAAGAGGACAGAATGCCCACCTTGAACCCGTCCGCCGCCAGTCGCCGTGCCGCATCAGCGCCCATACCGCTGCCACCCGCCGAGATCAGAGCCACTTTCTCTGTCATGTCGCATACTCCTGCTGCTTTGCTGCGGCTTAGAATGCGAGTTCAGGAGTACCATTGCCAATCAGTTACGCGCCTCGTTGCCTGTAGAAAATCTACTGACATGAATAATGAGGCCGCGTCTGGCCTTGCCGCAGATCGCAGGGTAGACCTGTAGGGCCACGGGAGGAGGCGTATGGGGTTCCGGCTTTTTTCAGATCGCAAACGCCCGGTTCACATGGGGCCCTATCCGCTGGAGCGGTTGGCGCGCCGCGCCGGTCCCGTGCGCTACGTCAACGTTCCTGCGATGGGGGATTTGAGCTTTCGCCGTCCCGACCGACCCGAGAGCATCGTCAACGCGATGGGCGAGTTCCAGGCGATGATGGATGCGATCCGCGAAGGGCATGAGAATGCTGCACGCTCGGAGATTCCGGATGACCCGCAGGAGAGGGCGGATCATCTCAAGGCGTTTGGATATTTTAACGATGCATCCATGATGGGGATCGGCCCGCTGGATGCTGCGGCGTTACTGCCGAAGCCGCGCCGCAATCCAGAAATCGACCGGCTGGCCCATGCGCTGAAGACCCGCCAGACAAAAACGCTGGCCTCGGGTATCGACATGATTATGGCCGATCTGAAAGAGGCGATGGCGGCGGAGCCGAGCTCGATCGAAGGTCACTCCAGCGCCATCGTCTTTCTTTACGAACACCACCGCGATCCCGAACCGGGCGAGCCGGGCAGCGACTGGATCATCGACGCGCAAGACCATCGGGCCTGCCTACGCGCCACGGAAAACGCGGTGGTGATCGCGCAGTACATTCGGCTGCTGGGGTTCTCGGCACGGTCTCATAGCGTGACCTCGACCGACGTAGATCTGAACCGGCTGGCGGTGGCGGCGGGGTTGGCATCGGTCAAAAGCGGCGATCTGCACGCTCCCTGGCTCGGGCCGCGCTTTGGTCTGGCAGCGGTGACCACGGATATGGACCTGAGCCATGACCTGCCGCTGGTGCCGATGGCAGAACAGCCATGGTTTCGGACCAACGGCCCGGCCTGGTGGCTGGGTGCGGGCTTTGCCAAATCCGCGCTGAACCGCGATCCATATGCGCGGCGGCGCTATGTGGATGGGGCGCACCCGTTCGAAAATCTCAAACGCGTGGACAACCCCACGACATATATCGACGAAGCCAATGTGGCCCGTGTGCCCAAGCGCACCGACATGTTTGCACGCGCGCTGTTCGGCGATATGGGCAAGGCGTTGCAGGACGGTGCCAAGGGCGGAAAATACGTCATGAAATCCGCCCCAAGCTCGGCGCAGCGGCGGGCGCTGGGGGCGTTTGTGCTGCTGCAGGACGGACAAAGCGCCGAGGTCGAAAAGCCCACCGACGCCGCGCGCAACGCTGCCAATCTCAAGGCGGCCACCTATTTCCTCGGCGTCGACGCGGTGGGCCTGTCGCGCTGCCCCGACTGGGCGTGGTACTCGCATGACGCCACCGGAGAACCGATCGTGCCGCCCCATGATCAGGCCATCAGCATGATCATCGATCAGGGCTATGAGACCATGGAGGGCGCCAGCGGTGACGATTGGATCAGTGTGGCGCAATCAATGCGCGCCTATCTGCGGTTTTCGCTGCTCGGAGGCGTGATCGCCCAGCAAATCCGCAACCTCGGCTACAAGGCCCGTGCGCATACGGTGATGGATGGCGAGGTCCTACAACCACCGCTCCTGCTGCTGAGCGGGCTGGGTGAGGTAAGTCGCATCGGCGAGGTCATTCTGAACCCCTATCTGGGTCCGCGTCTGAAATCGGGCGCGGTGACCACCGACATGCCGATGAGTCATGACAAGCCAATCGATTTCGGGCTGCAGCGTTTTTGTGAGGCGTGCAACAAATGCGCCCGCGAATGCCCATCCGGCGCGATCACTGCCGGGCCGAAGCGGATGTTCAACGGCTATGAGATCTGGAAGTCCGACAGCCAGAAATGCGCCACCTACCGGATCACCACGCCGGGCGGCGCGATGTGCGGGCGCTGCATGAAGACCTGTCCGTGGAACCTTGAGGGGATCTTCTCGGAACGCCCTTTCCGCTGGGCGGCTATGAACCTACCCGCCGCCGCGCCTGCTCTGGCGAAGCTGGACGATGCGGTGGGTAATGGCGCGCTGAACGACACCAAGAAATGGTGGTGGGATATCGAGCGCGGCGAGGACGGCGCGTTTCGCTCGTCCGAGCACAAACTGAACCGGCGCGGGCTGCAAACCGATCTGGATCTAAAATACGAGGATCAGACGTTGGCGGTTTATCCCGCGCCTCTGGCCCCGCATCCCTGGCCCTATCCCTTCCCGATGGATCGCGAGGCCGGGATCGCGGCTTATGAGGCGCTGGTCGGCGCTGATGAATACAAGGCACGTTTGAGTGATGGCGATACCTCAATCATCCATCGCTACAGCATCGACGGAGATGCGCCGGTCATGCAGGTTGAACTGTCCAAAGTGGACAGAATGACCGATGACGTGACCAAGTATGAGTTCACGACGCTCAATGGCGCGCCGCTGCCAAGCTGGTCCGCCGGGGCGCATTTGGACGTACTGGTTGCGCCAGAATACCTGCGGCAATATTCGATGTCTGGCGATCCCTCGGACCCGTCCAAATACCAGATCGGGGTTCTGCGCGAAGATGATGGGCGGGGCGGCTCGGCACTGCTGCACCGGATCTTCAATGAGGGGCGCAAGGTGTTCATCTCGAAGCCGATCAACCATTTCGAACTGGATGAAACGGCGAGCCGAACCTTTCTGATGGGCGGCGGTATCGGCATCACGCCGATGATCGCTTTTGCCCATCGGCTGCATGCACTGGGTGCGGAATTCGAACTACACTACTCGGCCAGCACGCGGGGCGCGGCGGGCTATCTGGATGATCTGAACTCGGTACCATGGGCGGATCGTGCTCATTTGCATATCTCGGATGAGGCGACGCGGGCGGATTTGATGGCGATCCTGTCAGGATATCAACCCGGCTGGCACGTCTATACTTGCGGGCCTGATCGCTACATGGACGCGGTGCTGCAAGCCGCCGAGGCACAGGGTTTCCCGGAAGAGGCGCGGCATCTTGAATATTTCTCGGTCCCCGAACAGCCCGATTACGAAAACCACGACTTCACGATAAGGCTGGCCCGCTCGGGTCGGGACATCCTTGTGCCAAAGAACAAGGATGCGGCGCAGGTTCTCGTAGAGCATGGCATTCATGTGGACATCAAATGCTCGGACGGCATCTGCGGGGTCTGCAAATGCGGGCTTGTATCCGGCGCGGTTGAGCATCGCGATTTTGTGCTGTCGGCCAAGCAACGTGAAGGCGCGCTCATCCTGTGTCAGTCGCGCGCGGCCGAGCCGGGCGGGGTGGTTGAGATCGATCTTTGATAGCACGGTATTGACCCTTGGCGCTGTGCGGCCACATCTCTACCGTGGCGTCGAAACGCAACGGGGGAGCCATGATCGACTGGGACGACGCCTTTGACAACACAAGCTATGTGCCGGGTGCTGACAAGCTGGCTGCACGCTGGGCGCGTGAGGCTCAGGCGTTTCGCGAGGGCCGCGGTGAGATCGACATCAGCTATGGTGATTGGTCACGCAATCGCTTGGATCTCTTCCAACCAGACGGGGCATGTGCAGGGTTGGTTTTGTTTGTGCATGGCGGGTATTGGCACAAGCTCGACAAGAGCTACTGGTCGCATCTTGCCCACGGCCCGGTGTCGCGCGGATGGGCGGTTGCGATCCCCAGCTACACGTTGGCCCCCGAGGCCAGCCTGACGAAGATCGCAAACGAAATGGCGGCAGCCCTGCGCGTGGCGGCAGAGCGGGTCGATGGACCAGTGCGGCTGATCGGACATTCCGCGGGCGGCCATCTGGTTTCGCGCCTTGCCTGTGCCGATAGTCCGGCGTCAGGACGGCTGGACAGGGTGCTTTCGGTCAGCGGCATTCACGACCTGCGCCCCTTGTTGCACACGCGCATGAACGAGGTGCTCGGGCTGGACGCTGCCGAGGCCGAGGCCGAAAGCCCGGCGCTGCACGCACCACGCGAAGATGTGCAGGCCCTGTTTTGGGTCGGGGCGCAGGAGCGACCGGAATTGATCCGCCAGACCAGACTGATCGCCGAAGCATGGCAGGCCCCGAACATCTTTGAACCCGTTCAGGATCATTTTTCGGTGATCGAGGGGTTGGGGCGCCCGGATGCGCCGCTCTTGCAGGCTTTGCTGGATGGATAATATCAGGTGCTGGTTGAGTGCGCCGTTATGGTCGATACGCCGACAGTCGAAAATTCTGGCGACCCGAAAATTACATCTTGGCAGTCACGCCCTGTTTCGAACACTTTAGGGTTGTTCGAAACAGGAGGATAGATGCGCCGTCTGATTCAGGTTTCTGGGATCGTAACACTCTGCCTGTTCGCGCTGCTTTTGCTCTATGGGCTGAGCGCGTTCCTCTATAACCGTTATCTGGTTGACTATCAGGTCGAGGTCGCCGGCTGGCCCGAGGCGGATGCGTTCAGCACTCCGGTGGTCTGGGAGCCCTCAACGCCACGCGTGCGCATTCTGGCGCTGGAAGGCGGGGCCATGTTCGGCCTAGCCGAGCTTGAGGTGCTCAAGGCGATCGAAGAAAAGTCCGGCAAACGCATCTACGAACTGTTCGATTTCGTGGCCGGTGCCTCGACCGGGGCGATCATCAGTGCTCTGTTGTTTTATCCGGATCCCGAAACCGGAGAGCCAATGACTGCAGAGGCGGCCATCGAGGCCTATACGAAGTTTGGCGCCGAGGTTCTGGAAACACCGCTATATCACAAGATCCTGACCGGAGGTGGGATGTTTGGTCCGTTGATCCCCAACAAGGGTCGGATCGAGGTGTCCGAGCGGCTACTGGGTGATGGTCGGTTCAACGAATTACTGCGTCCAGCTATGTTCCCGGCCTTTTCGCAGCAGAACAACGGGTTGGCGATCTTTCGCAACTGGGACCCGGTCGAAGGCAATATGTATCTACGCGCCTTGTTGACCGGGGTGACCAGCGCGCCGATCTATTTTCCCGCCATCGTCTTTTCCGGCGCCCATGCGAACGGGCATTTCATCAGTGATGCCGCGATGATCCTGAACGCGCCGGGTGAGATGGCCTATTTGCACGCCCGCACCCATCTACCCGAGGCTGAGGAGTTTGTTGTTGTCGCCCTGGGCACCGTCAGATCACAACCGATCTCGCGCGAGATTGCCGAAGAAGGCGGCTTGATCCAATGGTTCAAGCCGATGATGCGCATGGTGTTCCGGGGCGAGGCCAGCGTCAGCGCGCATGCGCTGGAACGCCATTCTGGCTTTGACTCGGCGATCGATGTGCAGGCGTTCTTTCTGGCGCCAGAGGAACCGGCGGAAGTTGATGAGTTCGACCCATCCCCGGCAAACATCGCCGCCATCCGCAAGTCCGGACGGACGTTTGCTACGGAAAACCAGGCGGACCTCGACAAGATCATTGGAATTCTGACTGCGCCGACAGGTTGAAAGAGCCTGATTGAACCAGTTGGCACGGTCGCTTTTTTGCCCGAACTGTTCGTCTGTGATCAAAACCGCGGCGGGTGAATGATTTTCCGGTATTCGGATGATGGACGGGGGCAGGTTGCTGCACTAACGTCCCGGCAAGAACCCAGCGACTCTCCTGTCAGGACGTGTGAGGTAACGAGATGAATTATCACAGCCCAGCCAGTTTTGCCGAAGCTTCTGCTCTGGCCGCCGCATCAACGGGCGTCACCCGTTTCCTTGCCGGCGGGACCGATGTTTTGGTGCAGCTGCGATCCGATCTGGTGACGCCCGATCTGCTGATCGACATCAAGAAGATCGACGGCGTCAGCAAAATCACCCGCACAGACGAGGGCGGCTGGACCCTGGGTGTCGCCGTGACGGGGGCCGAAATGAGCGAGCATGGCGAGCTGGGACGCGACTGGCCCGGTATCGTCGAGGCGATGGACCTGATTGGCTCGACCCAGGTGCAGGGGCGCGCGACGCTGACGGGCAACCTGTGCAACGGATCTCCGGCGGCGGATTCGGTGCCGGCCATGATCGCAGCCGGCGTCACGCTGACTGTAACCGGTCCCGATGGTGACCGTGTCGTGGCGGTCGAGGATATCCCGACCGGGCCGGGCCGCACGTCACTGGCAAAGGGCGAGGTGATCTCGGCCGTTAACATTCCGCCGCGCGGCGACAACGCGGGTGATGCCTATCTGCGCTTTATTCCGCGCACCGAGATGGACATTGCCGTGGTCGGTTGCGGCGTCAGCCTGCGGCTGGAGGGCGACAAGATCATCGAAGCGCGGGTGTCGCTGGGGGCCGTGGCGCCGACCGTTCTGCTGGTCGAGGATTGCGCTGCGGCAATTGTCGGCACCACGTTGGACGAGGCAGCGCTTGAGGCGCTCGCGGCGGCAGCTTCAGCTGCCTGCAATCCGATTGACGATAAACGCGGTACCATCGCGTTCCGCACGGACGTGGCCGGGGTTCTGGCCAAACGTGCCGCCAAGATCGCCTATGCCCGCGCCAAGGGAGAAAACGCATGAGCAAACTTCACGTATCCACCAAAGTGAACGGCGACGCGGTCGAATTCCTGTGCGACCCGCGCGAAACACTGCTCGATTGCCTGCGCGACAAGCTGAACCTGACCGGCGCCAAGGAAGGCTGCGGTACTGGCGATTGCGGGGCCTGCTCCGTCACCGTCGATGGCCGTCTGGTCTGTTCCTGCCTGATGCTGGGGGTCGAGGCCGAGGGTAAGGAGATCGCCACCGTCGAGGGCATGGCCGAGGGTGAAGAGCTGCATCCGCTGCAGAAGAAATTCATCGAATACGCCGCTCTGCAATGCGGGATATGCACGCCGGGTGTTCTGGTCGCAGCCAAAGCGCTGCTGGAAAAGAACCCGAACCCGACCGAAGAGGAAACCCGGTATTGGCTGGCAGGCAATCTCTGCCGCTGCACCGGTTATGACAAGATCATTCGCGCCGTGATGGACACGGCGGCGGACATGCGGGAGGCATCGTAATGGCGCTCGACGATCAGAAATCCGGTTTCAAATTCGTAGGCACCCGGCCTGAACGCCCCGACGGGCTCGACAAGGTCACGGGTCGCGCCAAGTTTGGCGCCGATGTCACGGCGACGGGGATGCTGCATGGCGCCATCCTGCGCTCGCCTCATGCCCATGCACGCATCGTGAAGATCGACACCTCGAAGGCCGAGGCGCATCCGGATGTGAAAGCCGTCGTCACCCGCGCCGATTTCTCGGACAAGGTGGAATTCAAGCCCGGTCTGGCCGGCGAATTCTGGAACGTCCTGGAAAACGTCATGGCGGGCGAAAAGGCGCTCTATGACGGGCACGCGCTGGCGGCAGTCGCGGCAACCTCGGCCTTGGCGGCGCGGGATGCGCTCAAGCTAATTGCGCTCGAGTATGAGGTGCTGCCCCATGTCACCGACGTTGACAAGGCGATGGCACCCGACGCGCCAGTGATCCGCGAAGGGGCTGCCGACTATTCGGTGCCCAAGGGCCTGCATCCCAACGTGGTCCGCTATCACGAAAGCGGGCACGGCGATGTCGAGGCGGGGTTCGCCGAAGCGGATTTGGTAGTCGAGGATAGTTTCACCACCGAGGCCACCCATCAGGGTTATATCGAACCCCATGCCTGCCTCGCGCAGCTTGGCGCAGACGGCAAGGGAGAGTTGTGGTGCTCCACACAGGGCCACTGGATCGCGCAGAAAACCTGTGCCGCGCTATTGGGGATCGAGACCGCGCAGTTGCGCGTGACGGCGTCCGAGATCGGCGGTGGGTTCGGGGGTAAGACCACGGTCTTTATTGAACCCGTAGCGCTTGCGCTCAGCCGCAAGGCAAACCGCCCGGTCAAGATCGTGATGAGCCGGTCCGAGGTGTTCCGATCGACCGGGCCAACCTCCTCGGCGTCGATGGATATCAAGATCGGCATGAAAAAGGACGGGACCATCACGGCCGCCGAGGGCATTTTCCGTCTGCAAGGCGGTGCCTTTCCCGGCGCGCCGGGTGACATGACCGCCATGTGCGCCTTTGCGCCTTATGATCTGACCAACGTGCGGCAGGTGGGCTATGACGTGATGGCCAACCGCCCGAAACAAGCCGCCTATCGTGCGCCCGGTGCGCCGATGGGGGCCTTCGCAGTGGAATCCGTGCTGGACGAGTTATGCAACCAGCTTGGCCTCGACCCGCTGGAGGTGCGGCTGAAGAACGCCGCACATGGTGGCTCCAAGGCCAGCTACGGGCCCACCTATGACCAGATTGGTCTGGTCAAGACGCTGGAAGAGGCCAAGGCGCATCCGCACTACTCGGCCCCGCTGAAGCCGGGGCAGGGGCGCGGGATTTCCTGCGGATTCTGGTTCAATCATGGCGGCGAGACCAGCGTTTCGCTGGCGCTCAGTGAGGATGGCTCGGCCCAGCTCATGGTGGGCACGCCCGATATCGGCGGCTCTCGCGCCTCGATGGCGCTGATGGCGGCAGAGGTGCTGGGTATTCCCTACGAGAACATCCGCGTCACCATCGCCGATACCGCGACACTTGGCTACAATGATGTGAGCCACGGCAGCCGGGTGACCTATGCCAGCGGTCTGGCCACGATCAAGGCGGCCAAACACGCGGTAGAAAAGCTGTGCGAACGGGCGGCGGCCAAATGGGGCATCCCTGTTGATGCGGTGAAATGGGAGGACGGCTGCGCGGTGCCCTCTGGGCCCAATGCGGGCGATTTTGACCCTAGGCCACTGGCCGATATCACAGCCAATATGGGTGCGACGGGTGGGCCGATCTCTGGCCATTTCGAAGCAACACCAGAAGGCGCGGGTGTGTCCTTTGGCACCCATATCGTCGATGCAGAGGTCGACCCCGAAACCGGCAAGACCGCGATCACCCGCTACACGGTTATTCAGGATGCAGGCAAGGCGATCCACCCGGCTTATGTGGAAGGTCAGTATCAGGGTGGCGCAGCCCAGGGCATCGGTTGGGCGCTGAACGAGGAATATATCTATGGCGAAGACGGGCGGTTGCAGAACTCGATCTTCCTCGACTACCGCATTCCCGTCGCCAGCGATCTGCCAATGATCGACACGGTGATCGTTGAGGTGCCCAACCCCGGCCACCCCTTCGGCGTGCGCGGGGTGGGTGAGACCGGCATCGTGCCGCCGCTGGCTGCAATCGCCAATGCGGTGTCGAACGCTGCCGGTGTGCGGATGCGCGATCTGCCGATGTCGCCGCCGCGTATCCTGGCCGCGCTCAAGGCCAGTGACGCTTAAGGTCCATCTCTGGTCCGGGCTGCGCGCCCTGACCGGCGGCGCGCAGGTGGTGGAGGTCGAGGCCTCCACCATAGACGGTATGCTGCGCGAACTGGTGCGGCTGTACCCTGCCTTGCAGGAGCCGATTGAGGCGGGCGTTTCCGTGTCGGTGGACGGGCGGATCATGGCCAGCGACCTGACCGCGCCGCTGCGTGCGGAAAACGAGATCTACCTGATGCAGCGCCTGCGCGGCGGCTGAGTGTCGGGCGGGCAATACTCCTCTTTCCAATCAAACCCTTGCAGCATCACCGCACGGTGATAGGCTTCCACCATGAAGTCAGTTGGAGATATGGGATGAGCCGCTTTGTGATCGTTGCCGGGCTTTTGGCCCTTGCGGGATGTTCGGATCTGTCGGACGCGAGGACCGGGCAGGTGCAGTCCTTCGATGGCAACAGTGTTGTGATCCGCGGGCCAGCAATCGCTGGGCAGAGCGCGCGCCCACCCACCGCGATGGCCGTGATGGCCCGCGATCTGTGTGAAGGCGCACGGTTCATTTCAGCCGAGCCGGGTGGCCTGTATACCTTCAGCTGCAGATGACCGCGTGCTGCGCCACGCAGGTCAAAGCTCGGGCTCGGCGCTGCGCACCCGGATCGCCACATAGACCGGTAGCCCGGCCAGCATCAGCAAAAAGGCCCACATCACCGGATCGGCACCCGCGCCGTAAATGGTGAACATCGAAAAGCCGAAGGCGATGATGGCCACTGGCAGATAGGTCAGCGGGCGCAGGAATCCGATGCGGCGGCCCAGTGACATAAGGATCAGCCCTTCGACCACGCAGCAGAACACATAGGGCGCCATCTCGGTCACGATGGAAAGCTGAATAATGAACTCATAGGCTGCCAGCAGGGTTTTGGACCCGGTGGATTGCAACAACAGCACGACAATCGACATCGACATCGAAATCATGATGCCCTTGGCTGGGACGCCATTGCCGCTCAGCTCGGCAAAGGCCCTGGGTAGCAACCCGTGACGCGCAGCGGCCAGCGGGACCTGCGCCATGACCAGCGTCCAGCCGTTGAGCGCAGCGAGCGAGGATAAGATCGCGGCGGCGGCGACCATGTATCCCGCCCAGTTGCCCCACATGACCTCAGCTGCATCGGCGAACGGCGCGTTGGATTGCTCCAGTGCGGTGCGTGACATCACGCCCATCACCGACATCGTGCCAAAAGTATAAAGCGAGGCGGCCAGAAGCACTCCGGCGATGGTGGCAATGGCAATGGTGCGGCGCGGGTTCCTGACCTCGCCCGCCGGCACGGTGGCGGTCTCCAGCCCGGTGAACGCATACATGATGAAGGGCGTTGTCGCCGCAAAGGCCAGGAAGAACGACATCGGCGTCGGGTTGATCGGGGTGAAATGGCTCCAGTCCACCCAGAACAATCCGATGAAAGCCACCGCAAGGAACGGCACAAGCTTGATGCTGACAATAACCAGCTGAACTATCCCGACCTCTTTGGTGCCTTTCAGGTTCAGCAGCCCGACGCTCAGGATCATGGCCAAGGCCAGTGCGGAATTTGCATAAGGTTTGCCCTGCAACGCCGGGAAAAAGAAATGCAGATAGTCGGTCGCGCCAAGGGCGATGGCGGGCAGCGAGATCCAGATCGATATCCAGTAAAGCCAGGCAACCAGGAACCCGGCAAAATCTCCGAAGCCCAAACGGACATAGGCATAGGGACCGCCGGTCTCGGGAGCAATGCGGCTGAGTCTGGCAAAGACCAACCCCAGGCACAGCGCCCCGATCGAAACGACGCCCCATGCGATCAGGGCCACCGCCCCATAAGGGGCCAGCGCCGCCGGGGCCAGGAAGAAGCCCGAGCCCACGATATTGCCGACCACAAGCGCCGTGCACGTCCAGACGCCGTAGGAACCGGTTCGTTCGGCGGCGCCCGTCCGGTCGGGATCAGATGAGGTGATGTCGGTCACACTAGCCCTTGTCGAATTGGTCCGGTCTTCAAAACGCCCGGATCCGGCGTCTGCCGGGCGCCGAAGTCGACTTATCCTATATCCCGCAAGTCTTGCACTTAATTCGCCCTGTCGATAGCCCCGATGCCGGATCCGTTTGCGGGCTTGGTTCTTTTCGGCGCTCGGGTTGCGCGGGCCCTCTTGCCAGCGCAGCTTCGCATTGGCACGGTGAGCACATCCAAAGGGCGAGTGACCGGCTCCTCTCAACCCCAGGGCTGCTGTGACGGTCGTAACCAGCCAACTTGGGTCATGTGGTTTAGGATGAAGGACGCCGAAAGATGATTTCGAAATACGGCCGCAGATGGTCCTGCGCTCTGCTGTTTGCCGCGATTGCCGGGCCAACAGCGCTCTCGGCCCATGAAACCGACATCACAAATGCAATCCTGACCAAACGCTCAGGTGATTGCGCGGACTACGCGGGCCGCTATGTGGCAGAGGTCGAGGATATTTCACGGCAGATCCGCTATACGTCACAGGTGACCATCACCGCTGAGGACGGAAGCTGCACTCTGCAGTCGAACGGCATTCCGAACCACGATTTCAACGGTCCGACTGCCAATTTCGCAAATGATGTGCGCGAACTGCCCGGAACCTTTCGCATTCCGCGCCTGCCCAAGGCTGCCGCCTCGCCGACGAAATTGTCACAGGGCTCTTATGACGGCGTGATGTTGAACGGAACGCCGCTGGATTTGCTGTCTGCCGGATGCTGGCGTCCGGATGGCAGACGCGCAGACGCCCAAGGCAACGTACTGGCCGGGTGTCGCGACACCGATCCGTGGCTGATCGACCCGCCCGCCTATGACGACCATTTCGGGGTGGACCAGCACAACGCCCATGCCCAGCCCGATGGTCGCTATCACTACCACGCCAACCCAAATGCGCTTTTTCTGGATCATGATGAGGCAGAGCCCTCTCCGGTCATTGGTTTCGCAGCGGACGGCTTTCCGATCTTTGGCACCTTCTTTCGCGACGAGACCGGGACTGTTCGGCCGGCGCTTACTGGCTATACGCTCAAGACCGAGCCTCGCCCCGGCCCACCCGAGGGGCCGGGCGGGATGCCGGACGGCACCTACTTGGATGACTTCGAGTTCTCCGGCGGCGGCGATCTGGATCAGTGCAACGGAATGACGGTGGACGGGCAATATGGTTATTATGTCACCACTGCCTACCCTTGGGTGCTCAATTGCCTGACAGGGTCGGCCGATCCGTCCTTCAACAAGCGGTAGCAGCCCAAGCCCCGACTTCTTGACGCGTCTCTGCAATCGTCCTACCGGCAAAGAAAGACGGCAGGGACCAACATGACACAACAGAACTCCGCACCTGATGGTGCACGGCCCGGTCCATCCGCGCTTTCGCCCAACCTGCGCGGCGCATTGCTCATGTGCGGCAGCATGGCCGGGTTCACCGTGAACGATGCGATCATCAAGTACCTGGGCGCGGCGCTGCCGCTTTTTCAGATCGTCGCGCTGCGCGGGGTTTTGACGTGTATCTTCATTTTCCTGCTGGCGCGGCGTTTGGGGATGTTTCATCTGCGCTTTCCAACCAGGGATAGGGTGCTGGTGTTGATCCGCTGCCTGAGCGAGGTTGCGGTGACCTATTTCTTCCTGACCGCACTACTTTACATGCCACTCGCCAATGTAACCGCAGTGCTGCAGGCGTTGCCGCTTACAGTCACGCTGGGGGCGGCGCTGTTCTTTCGCGAGCAGGTGGGATGGCGACGGATGCTGGCGATTGCGGTGGGGTTCTGCGGCATGCTGCTGATCGTGCGTCCGGGCGCGGAGGGCTTCACCCATCACAGCAGCTACGCGCTGATCGCGGTGGCACTGATCACGCTGCGCGATCTGGTCACGCGCCGGATGTCGACACAGGTGCCCTCCTTGATGGTGACATTTGCAACTGCCGTGACGGTGACATTGGCGGCGGGTCTCGCCACTCTGACCGAGCCTTGGGAACCAGTAAGCCTGCCGCTGGCCGCGCTGATCCTAGCCACCTCGCTGTTTATTCTGTTGGGGTATCTGTGCAGCGTCATGGTGATGCGGGTGGGCGATGTGGGGTTTGTCGCGCCATTCCGCTATTCGGGGCTGCTCTGGGCTTTGGGTCTGGGCTGGGTCGTGTTCGGCGATTGGCCTGATCCGGTCACAATGATGGGTGCATCGTTGGTGGTTGGGGCCGGATTATTCATGCTGTTCCGGGAGCGCTCAAACCGAAGGGCGTGAAAACACCTGCTTGATGACCGCGTTGTCGACATTGAAGCGGTCCTTGAAGTGCTTCTCCTGTTCTTCGGTCAGCGGTGAATAGTCGAACTGCCTGCCCCCGTGTTTCATTCGCGAGTCGTTGAATTCGTGGTGCGCGCAACATCATGTCCTCATGCGGGAAGGTGACGGTGGGCATGTCGGTCCAGAGTTTGCCGCGCGTATAATTCATGATTGTGTCTGGCAGTCCCGGCTGCACGATTATGTCCAGCGCAATGGCGCTGTAGGCGTAGCTACAGGCGCATACCTGCAAGCCTTCGGCACCAGCGCGGAACACGTAGCCGCGATTGAAATCCACAGCAATGGCACGGTGTTTGGACCAGAGCGACTGGGTATCCTCCGCCGTTTCGCGAAAGCGGGCGATGAAGTCGCGGCCCATGGCATCATCGTCATCAAGGCGAAACTGCAATGAGGGCTGCTCCGGCGCGCCTCGGTTGTCCCGCATGGCACGGATCATGACCCGTCGGTGGCGCATCGGAGGATAGGCCCGGATCAGCACCTGCGGCACATGCCTCGTCAGGTCTTTCAACCGCTCCAGATAGGGGGCAGGGAAATCCTGCCCAATAATCACCAGCAACCGGAAGTCCGGATCGGTCTGCCCGGCAACCGAAGGCAGAGTGATCGCTTCGAAATGACGAAAGCGGGTTTCAAGGCGTTCCTGCTGGTAGAGAAATGCGCGTCGTTCATCGAGTGTGTCATGGGCCATCTTGAACCTACCCTCGCCGAGATAGCTGAATCGGCAGAGGCCCAGGATATCCAATTCAAAGAGCCTTTCCCGTTGCGGAGCTTTGCCCGGACTATGCGGGGCTCGGGGGAACTGTGCAAGTTCGACAAGGGGTTGCTCGCTGCGGTGCCCTTGTTAGGTGATCAAAACCGACCTTGCTGGCGCGCGGGGCGCGCTGTTGACACCACCGGCGACTCCCCCTATACGCGCGCTATCTCGGCAATGGGGGTCGCCCCACCGCCGACTTCATAGATGAAGTGGTCAAGGCCCGGACAATTTTGCAGTTCGCGCCCTCTGATACCCAACCGCGACGTTCACCTCGGAATGGGAACGCTCGCGGATTTTGCGCTTGTGGACGCATAAGTGCAGCGAATTTAACCGCACGCAACCCGCGTGCATGTCATGTGTGTTGCAAAACGGGGAAAGAACCGGAATGCCAACGATCCAACAGCTGATCCGCAAGCCGCGGCAGCCGAAAGTAAAACGCTCGAAATCCATGCACCTGGAACAGTGCCCGCAGAAACGCGGCGTCTGCACCCGGGTCTACACCACCACACCGAAAAAGCCGAACTCGGCGATGCGTAAGGTTGCCAAGGTGCGCCTGACCAACGGGTTCGAGGTCATCTCGTACATCCCTGGTGAAAGCCACAACCTGCAGGAGCACTCGGTTGTTCTGATCCGTGGCGGCCGTGTAAAAGACCTTCCCGGTGTGCGTTACCACATCCTGCGCGGTGTTCTGGATACTCAGGGCGTCAAAGACCGTAAGCAACGTCGTTCGAAATACGGCGCGAAGCGTCCCAAGTAAGAAGGAGAGGCTGATATGTCACGTCGTCACGCCGCCGAGAAGCGCGAAATCCTGCCCGACGCCAAATTTGGCGACAAGGTGCTGAGCAAGTTCATGAACAACCTGATGATCGACGGCAAGAAGTCGGTCGCAGAGCGCATCGTCTACAACGCGCTGGACCGCGTTGAAACCAAGATCAAACGCGCCCCCGTCGAAGTGTTCCACGAAGCGCTCGACAACATCAAACCCAGCGTCGAAGTTCGTTCGCGCCGTGTGGGTGGTGCCACCTATCAGGTGCCCGTCGAAGTGCGCCCCGAGCGCCGCGAAGCGCTGGCCATCCGCTGGCTGATCTCGGCCTCGCGCAACCGCAACGAAAACACCATGGAAGAGCGCCTTGCAGGTGAGCTTCTGGATGCTGTTCAGTCGCGCGGCACCGCGGTGAAGAAACGCGAAGACACCCACAAGATGGCCGAGGCGAACAAAGCCTTCAGCCATTATCGCTGGTAATCCAGAGGATCTGAGACCTATGGCACGCGAATATACACTGAACCATTACCGTAACTTCGGTATCATGGCGCATATCGATGCAGGTAAGACCACCTGCTCCGAGCGTATCCTGTATTACACCGGCAAATCTCACAACATCGGTGAGGTGCACGACGGTGCAGCCACCATGGACTGGATGGAGCAGGAGCAGGAACGCGGCATCACCATCACCTCGGCTGCGACCACCACCTTCTGGGAGCGCACCGAAGACGGTAAGACCGCCGACAGCCCCAAGCACCGCCTGAACATCATCGACACCCCCGGCCACGTGGACTTCACCATCGAAGTTGAACGCTCGCTGGCGGTTCTCGACGGTGCTGTCTGTGTTCTCGACGCCAATGCCGGTGTTGAGCCTCAGACCGAAACCGTGTGGCGTCAGGCTGACCGCTACAAAGTTCCGCGTATGGTCTTCGTCAACAAGATGGACAAGATCGGCGCCGACTTCTTCAACTGCGTTGAGATGATCGAAGACCGCACCGGCGCGCGCGCCGTTCCGGTTGGTATCCCGATCGGTGCTGAAACCGAGCTGGAAGGTCTGATCGACCTCGTCACCATGGAAGAATGGCTGTGGCAGGGCGAAGATCTGGGTGCGTCCTGGGTCAAGGCTCCGATCCGCGACGAGCTGAAGGACATGGCCGAAGAATGGCGCGGCAAGATGATCGAAGCGGCCGTCGAAATGGACGACGACGCGATGATGGAATACCTGGAAGGCAACGAACCCGACGTGCCGACCCTGCGCGCTCTGCTGCGCAAGGGCACGCTGGAAATCGCCTTCGTGCCGGTTCTGGGTGGCTCTGCCTTCAAGAACAAAGGTGTTCAGCCGCTCTTGAACGCTGTGATCGATTACCTGCCCAGCCCGCTGGACGTTGTCGATTACATGGGCTTCAAACCCGGTGACGAAACCGAAGAGCGTAACATCGCACGTCGTGCCGATGATGACATGGCGTTCTCGGGCCTGGCGTTCAAAATCATGAACGACCCCTTCGTTGGTTCGCTAACCTTCACTCGCATCTATTCGGGCACCTTGTCGAAGGGCGATACGCTCATGAACTCGACCAAGGGCAAGAAAGAGCGCATCGGTCGAATGATGATGATGCACTCCAACGACCGCGAGGAGATCACCGAAGCGTTTGCAGGCGACATCATCGCGCTGGCCGGTCTGAAAGATACCACCACAGGTGATACGCTCTGCGCGGTTAACGACCCGGTGGTTCTGGAAACCATGACCTTCCCCGATCCGGTGATCGAAATCGCGGTTGAGCCGAAAACAAAGGCTGACCAAGAGAAGATGAGCCAGGGTCTGGGCCGTCTGGCCGCCGAAGACCCCTCCTTCCGCGTGGAAACTGATCTGGAATCGGGTCAGACCATCATGAAGGGCATGGGCGAACTTCACCTGGACATCCTGGTGGACCGTCTCAAGCGTGAATTCAAGGTCGAGGCCAATATCGGTGCGCCGCAGGTGGCCTATCGTGAGACCATCGGTCACGAGGTCGAGCATACCTACACCCACAAGAAACAGTCGGGTGGTTCGGGTCAGTTCGCCGAGGTGAAGATGATCATCTCGCCGACAGAGCCGGGCGAAGGGTATTCGTTTGAGTCCCGCATCGTTGGCGGTGCCGTGCCCAAGGAATACATCCCGGGCGTTGAAAAAGGCATCAACTCGGTCATGGATAGCGGCCCGCTGGCTGGCTTCCCCGTGATCGACTTCAAGGTTGCCCTGATCGACGGTAAGTTCCACGACGTGGACTCCAGCGTTCTGGCGTTCGAGATCGCCGCGCGTATGTGTATGCGTGAAGGCATGCGCAAAGCTGGCGCGAAGCTGCTGGAACCGATCATGAAGGTCGAAGTGATCACTCCGGAAGAATATACCGGTGGTATCATCGGCGACCTGACTTCGCGTCGGGGCCAAGTGTCTGGTCAGGAGAACCGCGGTAACGCAATCGCAATCGACGCGTTTGTTCCGCTGGCCAACATGTTCGGCTACATCAACACCCTGCGTTCGATGTCGTCGGGCCGTGCCCAGTTCACCATGCAGTTCGACCACTACGATCCGGTTCCGCAGAACATCAGCGACGAGATCCAGTCGAAATACGCATAAGAGAAGTTTTGAGGGAGCCCGCACGCGGGGCTCCCTTCATTCCCGAAAAAGGAGGCCATCATGGCAAAGGAAAAGTTTGAGCGTACGAAACCGCATGTGAACATTGGCACGATTGGCCATGTTGACCACGGCAAGACGACGCTGACCGCAGCGATCACCAAGTATTTTGGTGACTTCAAGGCGTATGACCAGATCGACGGTGCGCCGGAAGAGAAAGCGCGCGGGATCACCATCTCGACCGCCCACGTGGAATACGAGACCGACAACCGTCACTATGCCCATGTCGACTGCCCCGGCCACGCCGACTACGTCAAGAACATGATCACCGGTGCCGCC
>JBFOME010000009.1:0-145508 GCA_040830705.1 Paracoccaceae bacterium
AACCGCATCGAGATCATGTTTGGCAGGCTCAAGGATTGGAGACGCGTGGCGACACGTTATGATCGCTGTCCCAAACTCTTCCTATCAGCAATCGCCCTCGCAGCAATCGTCATCTTTTGGTTATGAATCCTGACCCTAGCAGAGGACCAAGAAATGCGAGCTAGCGAGAGTGCGGAGAAATAGCAATCTGAGCGGGAGTACTCTGGCGCACCTCGGGCGGGGTACTTCCGAGTCATGATACTGCACAATGGCATCAGCGTCAGACGCATGCTGAAAGATTCTCGCGGGTTCATTTTTGTGGTGCTCGCCTGGACCGCAATCGTCGTGATGGTCGATGATTTTGTTACGGTCGATCTCAGCCCTCCCGTCACAGTGCTTGGTTTGACGGTGGCATTCTTCCTGGGATTCAAAAACACCTCCGCCTTCGCCCGGTGGTGGGAAGCACGAAATATTTGGGGCGAGGTTGTCAATTCCAGCCGAGATTGGGGTAATGTGATCTCAAATCTGGTCGGCAAAGACGGCACGCCGGTCGACGAGGAAATCCGGCGCACACTGATCGAACGACATATCGCCTGGCTGAACATGCTGGCCTACCAGCTTCGTACCTCCTCTCGCGTTAGTCGTGGCCGAAAACCCTGGATGTTTGGCCATGAGTGGCAGCTCGATCGTCTCGAACTACATCAAACGACCGAAAGTTGGCGCGCAAAGCAGTTGGATGAAGACCTGCCGCTTTTGGAAGATAAAGACAACAAGGCGGTCTTCCTGCTCAAACGGCAAGGCGAGATGGTCTCATCGCTTGCCCAGACCGGAATAATTGAACCCTACTGGCAAGTGGCGCTGATGGAACGCTTGGCGCGCCTTGCAGATGCCCAAGGTCGATGCGAGCGCATCAAGAACACACCTTTTCCGCGTCAAATCGCCGAGGTTGGGCGCATTTTCAGCTGGATATTCATTTTTTTGCTCCCGTTTGCCTTTCATGACCAACGAGACATAGCGTGGGATTTCAACCTCACGTTCCTGCTTTCAGCATTCCACGATTGGTTGAGCCTCGCACCCATCGGCGGGCTGGTCTGCTGGGTGTTTTACGTGACAGAGCAGGTCAGCGCCTCGATGGAAGACCCGTTTGACGGCGGCGTGACCGATGTGCCGATTTCCGCGCTCTGCCGGAACATCGAGATTGATCTGCGCCAGATGACCGGCTGGGGTATGGTGCCCAGCCCGACCCAGCCGATTGAAAGGGCGCTCTACTAGCCCCTCGTCCCTTTGGCCATGACTGAGAACGACGCTTCGGCGGTCGGACTGTCTAGCGTGATCCTTGGCCAAGGATCAGCCGCCATCCGCGTCGCGCGCGCCAGACCATGCATCGCGGTCGATATCAAGATCGGCGAAAGCCTCGGGGTCGAAGACGGGTCGTTCCACCCCGGCGCTCAATTGCTTGCGGAAATCCGCCAAAAGCCGCAGCGCAATGGGCATCAGCATCATCAGCGCCACCAGATTCACCACAGCCAGCAGCCCCATCAGCGGATCCGAGAAGAAAAAGACCGCCGTGGCGCCGGGTGCAATGGCCCCCATAAGCACCACCAGTATCACGCAGACCCTAAGGATCGGCAGCGCGTTCCGCGCTTTGGTGATGAAGCTCAGCGCATTCTCGCCCAGATAGTAGTTGTAGATGATCGAACTGAACGCAAAGAGCAGCAGCATGAAAGACAGCAGGTATTGCGACCATGCGCCCAGATGCGAGACCAGTGACTGCTGGGTCAGCGCGATACCGTCCACGCCTTCTGCTCCGGGTACGTAGACATCGCCCAGAAGCACCACGAATGCGGTGCAGCTACAGATGAAGATCGTGTCGATGAACACCGAAAACGACTGGGTGATGCCCTGACTGATCGGATGGCGCACATCGGCGGTTGCAGCAACGTTAGGTGCGGATCCCAGCCCCGCCTCGTTGGAAAACAGCCCGCGTTGCAACCCTTGGGCCAGGGCCGCGCCCATGCCGCCGCTGACCGCTTCTTCAAGGCCAAAGGCGTTTGCCACAATGGACGCGATTGCAGCCGGGACATCGGCGATGTTGACGATGATTACCACCAGCGCCATCGCGATATAGGCCACGGCCATAATCGGGACGACAACATCGGCGACCTTGGTGATCCGGTGGATGCCGCCAAAAACGATGAAACCCGAGATGCCCGCCAGCAGAAGCCCTGTCCAAAGCCGGTCGATGCCCATGCTGTCCTGCACCGCGCCAGCAACGGTATTGCCCTGAAAGGCGTTGAACCCAAACGCAAAGGACGCAATCAGACACACAGCATAGACCACTGCAAGCCAGCGATATTCGCCGCCCAGTCCGTGAATGATCGTCCGCGCGGGGCCGCCCCGGAACATCCCGTCGGGCTGTCTTTGCTTGTAAAGCTGCGCCAGCGAGCATTCCACCAGACTGGTGGCCATGCCCAGCAAAGCGATCGCCCACATCCAGAACACCGCGCCCGGACCCCCAAGGCTGATTGCCACGGCGACGCCCGCGATATTGCCGCCACCGACACGTCCCCCGACAGACAGCAGTAGCGCCTCGCGCGCCGAGATCGCGTTGGGATCGCCGGGTTTGTTCTTTCCGGACAACACCCGGAACATGCGGGTAAAGTACTCAAACTGCACAAAGCGGGTCATCAGGGTGATGAACACCCCAAACACAACAAGCATCGGGATCAGGGCAAAGCCCCAGGTCAGATCACCGATCAGTCCAAAGATGGATTGAAGAAAAGACACGACGCGTTTCCTCCCAGATAACTCAGCACGTCAGGCGCACCGATAGGTCAATGCAGGGGGCAAGCCTTGGTGCCCAATCGCACCGTCCGGCGCTGAAATACAACTTCCTGTATGGTCACGAGACTAACAGCTTCGCATGAATTGTAAAATAAGACCGCTGACGACAGAGGCAGACCAAGATCGACAGCTCCGGGCGGTGGCCAGCAGGTTAAATCACCACCAGCCCGAAGACACCCGAAGGCAACATTGCAGATGCAAACAGGCGCAACAGCGCTTCCCTTTGCATGGCCCACAACATATAGTGTGGCCCAACAGCGCGAAGACAATCGCGCGGGAATGTGGGACAGACAGGCATGGCACATATCATTGTCGTCGGAAACGAAAAAGGCGGCGCGGGGAAATCTACGGTTTCGATGCATGTGGCAACTGCCCTTGCGCGCATGGGCTACAAGGTCAACACGCTGGATCTGGACCTGCGCCAACGAAGCTTGGGTCGCTATTTCGAAAACCGTCGCAGCTTTCTCAAAGATGCCGAACTGGACTTGCCCGGGCCGATCAACCATGACCTGCCCGAGATCGATCCGCAGACCCTGAAACCTGGCGAAAACATCTATGACCACCGCCTGTCGGCTGCCGTCGGCTCGCTGGAGGCCGACAGTGACTACATTCTGATCGACTGCCCCGGTTCGCACACAAGGCTGAGCCAGGTGGCGCATTCACTGGCTGACACGTTGGTCACACCGCTCAATGACAGTTTCATCGATTTCGATCTGTTGGCCCGCACAGATTCAAAGGGCGAGGCCATCGTCGGCCCGTCGGTCTATTCCGAGATGGTTTGGAATGCCCGCCAGTTGCGCGCGCAGGCCGGGCTGAAACCGATCGACTGGGTTGTGTTGCGCAACCGTGTCGGCACCCAGCGCATGGTCAACAAGGAAAAGATGGAACGCGCGCTTAAAATGCTGTCCGACCGGATCGGCTTTCGCATTGCGCCTGGCTTTTCCGAGCGAGTAATCTTCCGCGAGCTGTTCCCGCGCGGGCTGACGCTGCTGGACCTCAAGGATATCGGTGTCAAACAGCTCAACATCTCGAACGTCGCCGCACGGCAAGAGCTGCGCGACATGATGAAGGCCCTCAGCCTGCCCGGCGTCGAAATCGACTTCTGATCTCGCCTACCGCGCAGCTTCATAGAGCGCAAAAAGTTCCTGCGGCTCTGACACTCCGCGCAGCATGTAACGGCCAAGGCTGACCAGATCATGGTCAGTCTGCCCCGCCGCGCACCGGATCGCATCCGACACGATCACATCCTGCCCAACCGCGCGGTGCATCCCCGAGAGCCGCGCCGTCAGGTTGACCGCCGGCCCGATCACCGTGAAATCCAGCCGATTTTCCGCACCGATATTGCCATAGAGAATTTCACCCGCATGAAGGGCAAAGGTAACGCCCGTGTTGGTCAATCCCTCTGCTTCGCGCTCAGCCTGTAGCTCGGCCAATGCATGTCGCAACTCCGCCACCGCGCCCAACCCTGCTGCCGCCGAACTGGCAGCCGTATCCAGATTGAACATCGCCATCATCCCATCACCCATGAATTTCAGGATCGAGCCATCGAAGGCATGAACGCCACTCACGGCGGCCCCGAAATAGGCATTGAGCATGGCAATCAGATCATCGCCGGGAACCTGCTCGGACAGTTTGGTGAACCCTTGCAGATCGAAATAGAGCAAGACCGCATCGATCTTTTGCAACGATCCGCGCTGAATCTCACCGGACAAAACTCGGGTGCCCGCGTCGCGCCCCAGATAAACCCGCATCAGGTCTTCGGCGATCCGTCGGTTGGCTGCCGATTTCAGCGCCAACGCCAGAGCAGGCAATCCGGCACGGATCAGGTCCAGATCATCCTCTGCAAAGCCGCCAGGCGCGTCGCTCACCCATGAGATCAAGACACCTTCTGGAGTGTTGTCGGTGTCAACGGGCTGGCCTGGTTCGTGTTCCGCCAGTTGGACAGCCACGGCAAAGTAGTCGGTTGCCCCAAGCGCTTTCAGGTCATTCAGTATCGGGAACCGTGCCACTGCATCGCCCTGCGGAACTCGTTCGCGTATTTCGTTCTCTCCCGAAGTCAGAAGATAGTAGAGCGGGCTTTGCAACCAATCGTCACCTGGCGTCGGGTTGTGCTCATAGGTCTGGCGGGACATGCCTTCGTCGCGCAACCAGTCAAAGCCGAGACCGCCATACTTTGGATGAAACGCGCTTTGCGCCACGTGCAGGCGTAAAACCGGAACGCCCAGTTCCAGAAGCAGGCGGCAATACCCTTCCAGCAGTTGCTCCTGTTCATCCCCGACCTGCCCACGGTGCAACAGCCAGGAGGTCAGGGTGCGCTGTCTATGATCCGCGCCTTCAACGGTGGGGGATGTCAGGGTCAAATGAGGTCTCCGAAAAAGCCACGCGTGCACTATGCCAGATGAGCATGAGCGATGTCTTTTTCCACCTCAATCCTCGATACCGGCCAAACGTCGCAGCATCATGCGCAGCAACGCTCCCTCGCCACGCGAAAACTGTTGGGCAAGCCTCGCGTCGTAGTCCTCGGCGATCCCGCGCAATTCCTGATAGACGCCCCGCCCGGCCTGCGTCAGCGCAAGCAATTCGGCACGGCGGTCGTTTTCGCTGCGGGTCCGAGTGATGTAGCGCCGCTGCGCCAACCGCGACACCGCACGGCTGATCTTGGTCTTGTGCGTCAAGGCACGCGCGCCAATCTCTTTCGCGGTCATATCGCCATACATGCCCAGATGAAACAGAACCCGCCATTCAGTGCGCAGCAGACCGTATCGGTCCTTGTAGATGCGCTGAAACTCCAGCGAGCTCTGCTCAGCCGCCTGATTGAGCAGATAAGGCAGGAAATTCTGCAGATCGAACTCATCATTTTTTGCCATTTTCATGCCTCCTTGCCTTGTTAGTTACAAAAACAACTAATATTTCACAAGCAGCAACCGGAGGAGAGGTCATGAATCGTCCAAGCGCGCCGCATCAGTTCACACAGGCAGACAGCCCGACCGGGACCACCGAGGGCTATATGCCCGGCTTCGGCAATGACTTTGAAACCGAAGCGCTGCCCGGCGCGCTTCCGCAGGGCATGAACAGTCCGCAAAAGTGTAACTACGGGCTCTATGGCGAGCAACTCAGCGGCACGGCCTTCACCGCGCCCAGCCATCAGAACGAGCGGACATGGTGCTATCGCATCCGCCCGTCGGTCAAGCATTCGCACCGCTACGAAAAGATCGACCTGCCCTATTGGAAATCCGCGCCACATGTTCTGGATGACGTGATCTCATTGGGCCAATATCGCTGGGACCCGGTGCCTCATACCGATGAGGGGCTGACCTGGCTGACGGGCATGCGCACCATGACCACGGCTGGCGACGTTAATACGCAGGTCGGGATGGCCTGCCATATTTACCTGGCCACCGAGTCGATGCTCGACAGCTATTTCTTTTCCGCCGACAGCGAGCTGCTGATCGTCCCACAGGAAGGCCGCCTGCGGTTCTGCACCGAGCTGGGGATCATCGATCTGGAGCCCAAGGAAATTGCCATCATCCCGCGCGGTCTGCTCTATCGTGTCGAAGTGCTGGAAGGACCCGCGCGCGGCTTTGTCTGCGAGAATTACGGTCAGAAATTCGAACTGCCGGGCCGTGGCCCGATCGGGGCCAATTGCATGGCAAACCGGCGCGACTTCAAGACACCTTTCGCTGCATTCGAAGATCGTGAGGTGCCCTCAACCGTCACGATCAAGTGGTGCGGCCAGTTCCACGAGACAAAGATCGGGCACAGCCCGCTGGATGTCGTGGCCTGGCACGGAAATTACGCGCCGGTGAAGTATGACCTGCGCAACTACTGCCCGATCGGCGCAATCCTGTTCGACCATCCCGACCCGTCGATCTTTACCGTGCTGACCGCACCTTCGGGCGTGCCGGGCACGGCCAACATCGATTTCGTGCTGTTTCGCGAGCGCTGGATGGTGATGGAGGATACGTTCCGCCCGCCCTGGTATCACAAGAACATCATGTCCGAGCTGATGGGCAATATCTATGGCCAGTATGACGCCAAACCGCAGGGCTTCGTTCCCGGCGGCACCAGCCTGCACAACATGATGCTGCCGCACGGGCCAGACCGAGAGGCCTTCGAAAAGGCCTCGAACGCCAATCTGGGGCCCGACAAGCTCGACAACACCATGTCCTTCATGTTCGAAACCCGCTTTCCGCAGCATCTGACCGCCTTTGCCGCCAAGGAGGCACCGCTGCAGGATGACTACATTGACTGCTGGGCCGATATCGAAAAGAAATTCGACGGAACGCCAGGAAAGAAATGAGCCTGCAATGAGCTTCGAAACCTGGATTACTTATGTCGCCACTGTGTTGCTGATGATGAGCACTCCCGGCCCCAGCCAATTGCTGATGCTGTCCAATTCTGCAGCAAATGGCCTGAAACGCGGGCTGTTCACGGCGGCTGGTGACTTGGCCGCAAACCTGCTGCAAATGCTGGCTGCCGGTTTCGGCCTGGCGGCGGTCATCGCAGCATCGGGCACGGCGCTGGCAGTAATCAAGTGGCTTGGTGTTGCCTACTTGGTGTTTCTCGGGCTGCGGATGATCGTGAAAGCCCAAAGCAAATCTTCATGCACGCCTGTACGAACCAGCCGAAAGGCGCTGTGGCTTCAGGGCTTTGTCACCTCGGCGGCAAATCCAAAGGCGGTGGTGTTCTTTGCTGCCTTATTTCCCCTGTTCATTGACGGCGAACTTCCGTTCTGGCAGCAATTCGCGGTGCTCTCCGCCACTTACCTGGTGCTCGACGGACTGTTCCTGACGGCCTATGGCGGAGGCGCCAGTTGGCTGGCAAATCGCCTCAATGCGCCAGCGCGACTTTGGCTGGACCGGGCCGGGGGCAGCTTCATGATTCTAGCGGCTTTTCTGTTGGGACTAAAATCACTCAGGTCTGCTCAGTAATCCAGACCGAACAAAAGGATACCAAATGCCTTTGATTAAATCCTGGGTGGCCTCTGCCAATGTGGCCGGAAACCCGTTTCCCCTGAACAACCTGCCCTATGGTGTGTTTTGGCAACCCAACAATCCAGAGTCTCTAGTCTCTGGTGCGCCCTATTGTGGCGTCGCAATCGGCGACATGGTTCTCAACGTGACCAGCTTGGAAAGCGAGTATTTTGAGTACAGCGCTGAGCCCGTGCTTGATTGTGGGTGTTGGAACGAATTCATGGAGCTGGGGCCTGCAATCTGGAATAAGTTTCGTGAAAAGCTCATCGAGATGCTGCGAGAAGGCTCGCCATACCAGAACCAGATCGAACCTCATCTTGTCCTGCTGTCGGAGATCGAGCTGGAAATGCCCTTCGCCGTCAGCGAATACACCGATTTCTACGCCGGTCGCCATCATGCCACCAATGTGGGCACCATGTTCCGTGGGGCGGAGAACGCGCTGCCTCCGAACTGGCTGCATATCCCAATCGGTTACAACGGCCGTGCCTCCTCGGTCGTGGTCTCGGGCACCGAGATTCGCCGCCCCTGGGGCCAACTCAAAGGACCCAACGACACGAAGCCACGCTTCGCGCCCTGCGCCCGCTTTGATATCGAGCTTGAGATGGGCGCCATCGTCGGCACGCCCTCAGAGGGGCCGATCTCGGTGCAGGAGGCTGACGATCACATCTTCGGCTATGTCCTGCTGAACGACTGGTCGGCGCGTGACATTCAGGCCTGGGAATACCAGCCACTGGGGCCGTTTCAGGCCAAGGCAACCGCCACTTCGATCTCGCCCTGGATCGTGACCAAAGCCGCGCTGGAACCGTTCCGCCGCGACACCCCCGCGCGCGAGGTCGAACTGCTGGATCACCTGAAAGATTGCGGCCCGATGCTCTACGATATCGAGCTTGAGGTGACCATGGCGCCCGAGGGCCAACCCGCCAGCACGATCGCCCGCACCAATTACTCCGAGATGTATTACTCCGCGGCCCAGCAACTGGCCCATCACACCACCTCGGGCTGCCCGATGCATGCCGGTGACCTGCTGGGGTCTGGCACCATCTCGGGCCCGACCAAGCCAGAGCGCGGATCTCTGCTGGAACTCAGCTGGGGCGGCAAAGAGCCCCTGACGCTGGACACCGGAGAGACCCGCAGCTTCATCGAGGATGGGGATACACTTACACTCAAGGGTTCCGCGAAGGGCGATGGCTATACCATCGGGTTCGGCGACTGCACGGGCAGGGTGCTGCCCGCACTCGGCGATCCCTTCGAGAGGTGATCCCACTTCTTCTCGTCAAAATACGGCCGCCGGAGGCATAACACCCCGCAATCGGCCCCGCGTTCGAAAAAGGAAACACACATGGCCAAAGCATTCGCGTCCCAAGGAGACATGTCGGAGAAGGAGATTTCCTTCACCGAAGTGGGAGAAGGTCTTTATGCCTTCACCGCCGAGGGCGATCCGAACTCGGGCGTCATCATCGGCGATGACAGCGTGATGATCGTTGAGGCGCAGGCGACCCCGCGTCTGGCTCAAAAAGTAATCGATTGCGTGCGCAGCGTGACCGACAAGCCCATCACCCATGTGGCGCTGACCCATTACCACGCGGTGCGTGTGCTGGGCGCCAGCGCATTTGGGGCACAAGAGGTCCTTATGTCCGACATGGCCCGCGCCATGGTCTTCGAACGCGGGCAAGAGGATTGGGACAGCGAATTCCAGCGCTTCCCGCGCCTGTTCGAAGGGCATGAGAGCATTCCGGGCCTGACTTGGCCCACCACCACCTTCAGCGACACGATGACGGTCTATCTGGGCAATCGGCGGGTGGATCTGATGCATCTGGGCCGCGCGCATACGGCAGGCGATATCGTGATCCATGTGCCGGATCAGAACGTGATGTTCACCGGCGATATCGTCGAATACCACTCGGCCTGCTATTGCGGCGACGGGCATTTCGGTGATTGGAGCGATACGCTGGATGCGATCAAAGTGTTCGATGTGGATGCCATCGCACCGGGGCGTGGGGACGCGCTGATCGGCAAGGACATGGTGAACGCCGCCATCGAGAACACCCGTGACTTCGTCGCAAGCACCTATCGCCCCGCCGCACGGGTTGCGGCGCGAAACGGTACGCTTAAAGAAGCCTGGGACGCAGTGCGCGCGGAATGCGACCCGAAATTCGCCGATTATGCGATCTATGAACATTGCCTGCCCTTCAATGTCGCCCGCGCTTATGACGAGGCACGCGGTATTGACACGCCACGCATCTGGACCGCGCAGCGTGATTTGGAGATGTGGGAAGCGTTGCAGGGGTAGTGAATTCAAACACGACCTTGATCCAGATCGTGTCGGCAGGCGGGAATCGGTGCCAAGCTGCTGCAAAACCGCTTCAATGGGGAGGAGACCCATGAACAAGATCTTTGAAACGCCGCTTTATGCCTATGAGCACAGCCCCGATCAGGGAACGCCTGCCCCGGTTCGGCATCAGGTGGTGGTGATCGGCGCAGGCCCCGTTGGCCTTGCGGCGGCGATCGATCTGGCGCAACAGGGCATCGAAGTTGTGGTGCTGGACGACAATGACAAGGTCAGCTTCGGTTCTCGCGCCATCTGCTTTTCCAAACGCACGCTTGAAATCGCTGACCGGCTGGGCTGCGGCAGGCCGATGATCGACAAGGGCGTCCTTTGGAACCGGGGCAAGGTCTTTTTCGATGATCGCAAGGTTTATGAATTCGACCTGCAGCCCGAAGAAGGCCATGAATATCCCGCCTTCATCAACCTGCAGCAATATTACGTCGAAGAATATCTGGTCGAGCGCATTCGCGCGCTACAGAGCGAAGGCGCAAAGATCGAGATCCGAGGCCGCAACAAGGTCTCGGCCATCGGCACGCATCCCGAACATGTGACCCTAGAGGTCGACACGCCCGAAGGCTCGTACAATATCGAGGCCGATTGGCTGATCGCCTGCGATGGGGCCGCCTCGTCGACTCGCGCAATGCTGGGCATGGATTTTGTGGGCCGCGTGTTCGAAGACAACTTTCTGATCGCCGATGTGGTGATGGATGCGGATTTCCCGACCGAGCGCTGGTTCTGGTTCGATCCCCCCTTCAACAAGGGTCAATCGGCACTGCTGCATCAGCAGCCGGACAACGTCTGGCGCATCGACCTGCAACTGGGCTGGGACATCGACAAGGAACGCGAAAAGCGTCCCGAAAACGTCATCCCCCGGCTAAAGGCGATGCTGGGCGAAGATGTAAAATTCGAGCTGGAATGGGTCAGTATCTATACGTTCCAGTGCCGCCGGATGGAGCAGTTCCGCCACGGCCGTGTGATCTTTGCCGGGGACAGCGCACATCAGGTGTCTCCCTTTGGCGCACGCGGTGCCAATTCCGGTATCCAGGATACTGACAACCTGAGTTGGAAACTGAAGCTGGTGATTGATGGCACAGCGCCCGAGAGCCTGCTGGACAGCTACGATACCGAACGGATGCAGGGGGCAGACGAGAACATCCTGAACTCCACCCGCTCTACCGATTTCATCACGCCGAAATCCGAAACCTCGCGCCTGTTCCGCGATGCGGTGCTAGACTTGAGCGAGCATTATGATTTTGCCCGACCTCTTGTGAACTCGGGCCGTCTGTCGACGCCTACAATCTATGCAAGTTCGCCGCTCAATTCTGCGGATGCGCTGGATGGCCCGGCACGGTCGCGACCCGGTGCGCCCTGCCCTGACGCACCGCTGGGTGATGAGTTTCTTCTGTCGAAACTGGGTGACGGCTTTACCCTGCTGACCATCGACGCGGATGCACCCGATGTTATCGAAGAAGATGGGATTACGGTGAACCGGCTGGCGCTGTCCTTCAAGGACGACCCAAGCATGCAATTGAAGGCACGGTATCTGGGTAGCAACGAAAGCGCGGTTTATTTGATCCGACCCGATCAGTATATCGCGGCGCGGCGTCCCAGCTATGACGACAACCTGTTCCGCAGCGCGATCCGCCGCGCCACAGGCAAGGAGTAACCCCATGTCCGATCTGATCCTGACACCGAATTTCGAGGCGGCCGACGATTTTTACGCCGATCTGCTGGAAACGCATGAAGGCATGGACAAAGCGGCCAGCGATGCCCTGAACGCCCGGCTGGTTTTGGTCTTGGCGAACCATATCGGCGACCAGAAAGTGCTTCAACAAGCCCTGCAGGCTGCGGCCTTTGGTTCCATATGAGTGATGTTGTCCTCTATGACTACTGGCGATCGTCGGCCAGCTACCGGGTGCGCATCGCGCTGAACCTTGCGCAGATCGGCTATCGCTCGGTGCCTGTCGATCTGGTCAAGGGCGAACAGAGTGGGGCGGCGCATCTGGCCCGCAATCCACAAGGTTTCGTGCCGGTGCTGGAGATAGACGATCTGCGGCTGACCCAATCGCTTGCGATTCTCGATTATCTCGACCGGACCCGAGATATGGGCCTGCTGCCGGACATCCCGGCCGAACGAGCCCGCGCCCAGGCTCTGGCTCATGCGATCGCGGTTGATATCCACCCGGTTTGCAATAGCTCCGTTGCGGCGCATGCCACGGTGCTTTCGGGTGGGGCCGAAGGGATGCCAGGTACATGGATGCAGCATTTCATTCGTCCAGGCCTCCTGGCCTTCGAAGTGCTGCTGGGCGGGTTCGAACAAACCCCCTATTGCTGCGGCGCCACACCCGGACTGGCCGATATCTGCCTGATGCCACAGCTTTATAACGCCCGCCGGTGGGAGGTCGACATCTCGGACATGCCACGCTTGCTGGGCGTTGAGGCCACCTGCAAATCGCACTCTGCTTTTGCAGCGGCGCACCCCGAAGCGGTGCGCCCCGCGTAGCCGAGCTAGTTTTTGCACGCCCCAACTTCATCAGGGTCGGCTGTGCCAAAAACAGGATCGACCAATCGAAGCCGCGATACGCGCATCGCAGCTACTAGAACTCCCGGCTCGGCTCGCGATGGGATCAGCCTTTCTGCAGATAAGGGATTGCGCCCGCAATGTCTGTGTCGTCTATGACTCGGAAGCTTGAAATGCTCCCGGCCTGGCGCGCCTGCCCGTAGGGCGCGTATTCGGGGCCAGTGGCGAACGCGTCCAGAGCGGCGCGCGTGGGAAATTCCAGCAGTGCAATCAATGTACTGTCGCGCTCTTCACCTTCCAGCGTGTCGATATTGCCGCTGCGCGCCAGATACTTCCCGCCATGCTTTTCAACCAGCTTGTGGACATTAGCGGCATAGTCCGGGACCCAGCTATCGTCGGTTATCTTGATCTCTGCAATCAGATAAACGCTCATTGCTATTCTCCTGTTCCTTGGTGCCGCAGAACTTGCGCCACACAGTGAAGGCAGCCTGCCACGGAAACCGGAAACGCTTCCAGTCACGATACCGGAAATATACTAAGGTATTAGACCGAGTCAGAAATACAAAGCCGATTGAGTATCGGGTTCCGGCTCATGATGTCCGGCTGATCTAGTATTGAACCTTAGCGTGGCAGGCAGTGTTAGCCGCGCAGTACGCCGCCCGTTGCCTTGGCCACCTTCTCGACGATCTTGGCACTGACTACTTCGATATCGGCTTCCTTCAACGTCTTTTCGCTCGGTTGCAGCCGTACGGTGATGGCGAGGGACTTCTTGCCATCGCCCAGACTGCCACCGATGAATTCGTCGAAGACATGGACATTCTCGATCAGGGCCTTGTCGGCCCCGGCAGCTGCGTTGACGAGCGTCAGCGCCTCGACATCGGAATCAACAACAAAGGCGAAGTCTCGCTCAACCGCCTGCAGATCGCGCAGTTCCAGCGCCGATCGGGTCGCGCCCGATTTGCGCGGCATCGGCACCTCGTCCGGCCAGATGGTGAAGGCCATGGCGGGCCCCTTGACCCCCATCGCCTGCAAGACGCGCGGATGCAGTTCGCCAAAGACGCCCAAAACCTTCTTAGGGCCAAGGCAAATCTTGCCGTGCCGGCCCGGATGCCACCATTCGCGGGCGCCGCGCAAAATCTGTACTTTGGCGGGTGCGCCGATGGCGGCCAGAACGGCTTCGACATCGGCTTTGATGTCATAAACATCGACCGAGCGCGATGCGCCCTGCACATCCTTGGGACCGGTGCGACCGACCAGCAGGCCGGAAATCAGCGCGTGCTGCTCTTCTGGCTCACCGCCGTGAAAGGCCGGACCGACTTCGAACAGCGCCAGATCCTGAAACCCGCGTGCCTGATTGCGGGCCGCAGCCTGCAACAGGCCAGGCAACAATGCCGGACGCATATGGCTCATCTCAGACGAAATTGGGTTTTCCAGCATCGACGTTTCGTCGCCACCGCCAAACAGCGCTGCCGAAGCCTGATCGATAAAGGTATAGGTCACACACTCATTATAGCCCAGCGCCGCGCAAGTGCGCCGCGCCATCGCTTCGCGCCGTTGTTTCGCGGTCATCACTGGCTTCGGCAACCCTTCGGTCACGCGCGGCAACGGCTTGCCTTGAAGCTTCGTCAGAGAGGCGATACGAGCCACTTCCTCGACCAGATCAGCCTCGCCCATGACGTCGGGCCGCCAACTGGGCACATGGGCCATGTCGCCTTCCAGACGGAAGCCCAATCGGGTCAAGGTCTGGCGCTGCTCAGCCTCGGGGATTTCCATGCCCACCAGCGACTGAACACGGTCGCTATCCAGCCTGTAGGCGCGGGAATGATCGGGAACCTTGCCCGCAACCACAACATTTGACGCCTCACCACCGCAGATATCGAGGATCATCTGCGTGGCGTGTTCCAGCCCAGGCCTTGTGTATTCCGGATCAACGCCGCGCTCGAAACGATAGCGTGCGTCGGAATGGATCTTGAGCGCACGGCCCGCCAGCGCGATCTGAACATGGTTCCAATAGGCGCTTTCGAGGAACACATTGACTGTCTCGTCAGTACAGCCGGTGCCCTCGCCACCCATGATCCCCGCTATGCTTTCGGGACCATTGTCATCCGAGATCACCATCATGCCCGGCTCGAACGTATAGTCCTTCTCGTCCAGCGCCTTGAGCGTTTCGCCGCCCTTGGCCCGATGGATGCGCAGATTGCCGGACACCTTGTCAGCGTCGAACACATGCAACGGGCGGTTATGGTCGAAAGTCATATAGTTGGTGATGTCGACCAGCGCCGAGATCGGGCGCAACCCGATGGCCTTCAACTGATCCTGCAGCCATTGCGGGCTGGGGCCGTTTTTGACGCCCCGGATCAGACGGCCGGTGAAAAGCGGGCAGCCATCTAGCGTGTCCTCGTCGATGCTGACCTTGATCGGACATTCGAAGTCACCGGGCACCGTCACGTCATCGCGCAGCTTCAGCGTGCCAAGGCCGCGCGCGGCCAGATCGCGGGCGATCCCCACGACGCCCAGTGCATCCTGTCGGTTCGGGGTTATGGCAATCTCGATCACCGGATCAACCTTGGAGGGGTCATTCTCGGCCAGCCAGTCCACGAAACTGTCACCCACTGCGCCCGAAGGCAGTTCGATAATGCCGTCATGCTCGTCGCTGAGTTCCAGTTCGCGTTCCGAGGCCATCATGCCGAAGCTTTCCACACCGCGGATCTTGCCGACGCTGATGGTCAGTTCGAGGCCGGGAATATACATGCCCGGTTTGCAGACCACGACCGTGATCCCCTCGCGCGCATTGGGCGCGCCGCAGATGATCTGCAACTCGCCCTCGTCGGTGTCGACCTTGCAGACTCGCAGCTTGTCGGCGTCGGGGTGCTTCTCGGCATGGGTCACATAGCCCAGCTTGAAGTCCTTCAGCCGGTCGGCAGGGTTGAACACGTCCTCAACCTCCAGCCCGAGATCGGTCAGCGCCTCGGTGATCTCATCGAGTGAGGCATCGGTCTCCAGATGGTCCTTGAGCCAGGAAAGCGTGAATTTCATTGGTCGTGATCCGCCGGTTGCTTGGTCGTGTCGCTGCGCCGTGTAGCGGATATTTCTCGCCTGTGGAAGGGGCGCGCAGGGCTACTCGTCAATGACCGTGTTGGGTGTTCCCTGCGCGCCTGCAAAAACCACCAGAATGCGCAGGACATCATCCCCGGTATTGGTGCCGGCATGCTCGGTGCCCAGCGCCTCGACGATGGCATCGCCGGTGCGATAGACATGAGTGCCCTCAGCGCCATAATCGGCTGTCAGTTCCCCTTCGAGGATATAGCCGGCAAGAGGCGCTTCATGGTGGTGCAAAGGGGTCTTCTGACCCGGTTGTAGCGTCACGATGGCCATGGTGATTTCGGCCTGCCCCTCTGGGTAGCGGATCGGCTGGCCGGTCACGGTCTTGTCGGTCTTGAGCAGCAGGTCGAGCGGCGGATAGGTGTCCTTGGCGGCGACCTGCGTGGCGGCAAGCGCCAACGCGCCTGCAATAAGGATATGATTCATCTGACCCTGCCCTGTTGCGCTATGACCAGTTGGCGTCTGCGCTACGGGAAAGTCAAATTCAGGGATAGGTTGGTTCGCGCCCGGCCAACTCGTCCAATTGCCAGCCGATCCAGCCATGCGGGATGAAATGCCCGCCCGGATGCAGATCCAGCGTGACCTGCCCCGTTTCGCAATTCGTCCACGCGATACGGGAATGAGTCAGGAAAGGAACAACGCTCCAGTCACCTTGCGGGCTGGCGTCGTGACAACCCAGCTTCGCCCGCCACAGCGCCACTGGGTAAGTCGTATCCCCGCCCGGCCCCATGGGGAAATCCATCACCCGGTCCTTGAGCCCATGCACATGGCGCACCTCGCGCGGGGCTTGCGCGCAATCTTCCTGCTGACTGATCGAGCCCGCAACCGCCAGCAGCGCGGCCACGCCATTGCCGGACTCGCAGGCATAGCGCCAGGCCATCGCCGAACCGTAGGAATAGCCCGAGACGTAGATGCGATCAGGGTCGATGGGATAGTGTTTCGCCACATCGGCCAACACATCATTGGCAAAGCCCACATCGTCCGTGTCCGAGGTCCAGAAGTCCCAAGTCTTGCGGCGGCCATTGGGGGCCACCAGCAGCACGCCCCGCTTCTTGGTCGCGCCCGCGATACGTTCGTGACCTACCACCACATCCCCCTGCCGCGCCCAGCCGTGGAAATGCAGAAGCACCGGTAGCGGTGTTTCCCCGTCCCAATCCTCCGGCGCCAACACATGATAAGAGCGGTCGCCCAACGGACAGGCGGTCTCGCCCTGACAACCATTGGCGACGGCATGGGTAGCGGTGAGCAGCAAGAGGCAGAGAAACAACCGGATCATGAGGCGGAGCCTATCCGCCACGCACTCAATGTCACGTCACAACCCCGTGGGGACCAACGCGCGAAGCCGCGCCATCGCCAGACCGCGGGATGGCGATTCAACATTTAAGCGGGGCACTTTATCCCAGCCAAACCCATGTGAATTCGGAGGGCGCGCTGGAGGCAGCCAAATCGCCAGCCCGTCCGGGCGATCTGGCGATGGCGCGGCGGCCTTCGGCCTTCATTCCGCGTGTTGGATTGGGGCTCGTCCTATTCAGAGAGGTCATCTCTTGCAACGGCTGTAAATTCCCGTAGTTCGGAGAAGACTTTCTCCAAAGGAGTGCACTTGTTACCATTGGAATCGGTTGGGCATCCATCAACCTGAAGAAGCAAATCATTTACGCAGATAACAACATTTTGCGCCGCCTCAATGGCTTCCGCACCACCAACGAGATCTATTTCACGCTCCAAACAATAGAGTTCTAGTAACTCCTTATTCTCTTCCATTGGCAGATCAAGCTTCATAGAACAAACCGTTGGTTCTACCTGCCTAATAAACTGCCGGTAGAGGCTTCTCAGCTCATCTTGCTTTACTAGGTCATGGCTGAGCCTCGTTTGACGACGCCACAAGAAAAGTGACATCACGAAGCCCAAGAACAACGCAAAAACCGGATTTGAAGCGAAGTTACTTAAAAGCTCAGGAATCCAGCCGAAATCGTTCCTTAGATTCTCGACCGCAGGATTACTTTCCATCTACCGCGACAAACCACCATGCAGGTTCGGCATATCCAGCGCCGCGAACCCGTAATGGCGCAGCCAGCGCAAGTCGGAATCAAAGAATGCCCGCAGGTCGGGAATGCCGTATTTCAGCATCGCCAGACGGTCGATACCGATACCGAAGGCAAAGCCCTGATAGACCTCTGGGTCGATCCCGCCAGCGGCGATCACCTTGGGGTGGACCATGCCGGAACCCAGAACCTCCAGCCAGTCGTCGCCCTCACCGATCTTCAGCTGGCCGCCTTCCCAGGAGCAGCGGATATCGACCTCGGCGGATGGCTCGGTGAAGGGAAAATGCGAGGCGCGGAAGCGCAGCTCGACCCCGTCCACCTCGAAGAAGGCCTTCACGAACTCCTCCAGCACCCATTTCAGGTTGGCCATGGAGATGTCTTTATCGATGGCCAGCCCCTCGACCTGATGGAACATCGGCGTGTGAGTCTGGTCATAATCGGCGCGGTAGACGCCGCCGGGGCAGATCACCCGGATCGGCGCGCCCTGCAATTCCATCGAGCGGATCTGAACGGGCGAGGTGTGGGTGCGCAGCACGTTCGGCGGGCGGTTATCGCCCTCGGCGCGGTGCATATAGAACGTATCCATCTCGGCACGCGCGGGGTGGTGGCTGGGGATGTTCAGCGCATCGAAATTGTGCCAGTCGGTCTCGATCCGCGGACCTTCGGCGACGGAGAAGCCTAGCTCGGCAAAGATCGCGGTCAGCTCCTCGCTGGCCTGGCTGACCGGGTGGATCGAGCCCTGACGGCGGTCGCGCGACGGCAGCGTCACGTCCAGCCATTCGGTGCGCAGACGCTCATCCAGCGCGGCATCGGCCAGCGCGGACTTCTTGGCGATGAGCGCCGAATTGATCTCATCCTTCAGGGCGTTCAGCGCAGGGCCTGCAACCTGACGTTCTTCGGGGGTCATCTTGCCAAGCTCGCGCATTTTCAGCGCGACCTCGCCCTTCTTGCCCACCGCGGCGAGGCGGATCGCCTCCAGCGCGTCCTCGTCACCCGCCTCCGCGATCTGACCCAGATATTTTGCCTTAAGATCGTCCATGACGGTTCCCTGAATTCTGCTTGCGCCCTGCTACCACAGCCGCGCGCGAAAGCAAGCGGGATTGCCGGGCGCCTCCCACGGTGCATGTTTGGGGATGCGCCCTGTTGCCCCACTGGCTAAACACAAAGGGCATGGTCGGCTACGTGTTGACTGCGGGGCAATCGGATCGGAGCAAGGGAGCATGATCGCGTTTACCGAAATCAGGGGTCGGTTTTTCCGGGCCGTTCCCGAAAGCCGCCTCGACCAGCCTCTCGCCGCCCCGTCACCCGAAAGCGCGGGCCGGTATCACAGGCCCGGCCAGCCCGCCCTCTATATGAGCCCCCAGATCGAATGGGCCCGGATCGCGGTATCCGGTTACATGCGGGAAGACGGGCTTCCGCGATCTATCGTTCCCTTGACGGTCTGCGGGGCTCTTGTTCTGGATCAGCGCAACGCAGAGGCCTGCAGCGCCGCTGGCATCGACAGAGACAGCTCCAATCTGCCTTGGCGCAAGCCGCTCGCGGACGGCGCGACGCCGCCCTCCTGGGCGAACTCGGATATTGCGAGGTCCCTGCCCTGCGACGGTATCATCGACCGGTCCCGGCATATTCGGGACGGATGGCACCTGATCCTGTTTCGCTGGAACGAACCGGGCAGCCCTCAGGTTGAGGTGGCGGGCGATCCCGTCGACGTGGAAATAAAGACCACCGGCCCGAAATGGAGTTGAGCAAAGAAGAAGGCCGCCCCGATGGAGCGGCCTTTGCAATCTAGTGGTCTTTGCCGGATCAGGCTGCCAGAGCGGCCTGAGCTTTGGCGACGATGGCGCCGAACGCGTCGGGCTCGTGCACGGCCAGGTCAGCCAGAACCTTGCGGTCCACTTCGATGCCAGCCAGGTTCAGACCGTTGATGAAGCGCGAATAGGTCAGTGCTTCGTCATGCGAACGCACAGCGGCGTTGATCCGCTGAATCCACAGCGCGCGGAAGTTGCGCTTGCGGTTCTTGCGGTCGCGGGTTGCGTACTGGTTAGCCTTGTCGACGGCCTGGGTTGCCACCTTGAAGGTGCTCTTGCGGCGACCATAGTAACCTTTGGCGGCCTTGATGATCTTCTTGTGGCGGGCGTGGGTTGTGGTTCCACCTTTAACGCGGGACATACTGGTATCTCCTCTTAACGGTCGTAGGGCATGAAGCCCTTGACGATCTTGGCGTCGGGGGCAGAAAGGGTGGTGTTGCCGCGGGCATCACGGATGAATTTCTTGGTCCGCTTGATCATGCCATGGCGCTTGCCGGCCTGACCCGCGAGGACCTTGCCGGTCGCTGTTACCTTGAAGCGCTTCTTGGCGCTTGATTTCGTCTTCATCTTGGGCATTTCCGTCTCCTGTTCTTCGGGTTCGGTTCACACGCGACTCGGCATGCCACTTCCGGCCGGCCACGCGATAAGAGCCGCCGTTTACGCAACTGGCGCCAAAGTGGCAAGGGGGTTTGTCAGGATTCTTTGCAAACCTTGTTATCGCGGGTCAGCCCGCAGAATATGAACGTGTCGATCCGCGGATAACCCTTTCCGGTTCTAACAGCACCGGTTCCGGTCGCTCCTGCGTTTCGATCCAGCTGGCAATGGCGGCGGCGGTCGCCTCGCCCATCCGCGAGACCGGCAGATGCACCGTGGTCAGGCCCGGCTCGGCATGGGCCGATGCGGCAAGGTCGTCAACCCCCATCAGCGACAGGTCGTCGGGCACCCGAATGGCTTTGCGCTGCAACTCAAACAACACGCCCAGCGCCAAAACATCAGAACAACACAAGATGGCGCTGACCGGGTCAGGCGCCGCAAGAATGGACTTGGCGGCCTGGCAACCGCCGGAAATTGCGATCTCGGTTTCGAAAAACCGCAAGTCGACCGCGCTCGCGGACTGCTTCAACCCGTCAAGGCGGGCGCGGGTCCGGTCGTTATTGGCCAGCGGGCCGTGCACAACTGCAATATCGCGATGGCCCTGACCTGCAAGAAAGTCCAGCGCGATCGCGGTCGCAGCCGCATTGTCATAACCCACAGTTGGGAGGTAATAATCAGGCGCATGAAATGAGGTTGCGATTGCGGGCAGATGGCAACGCTCGATCAAGTCATCCAATGCGGGGTCATGCGTGATGCCGGATACGATCAGACCTTCGGCCCCGATATCAACCAACGTCTTTGCTTTCTCGGCCTCGATGGCGGGATCATTATGTGTCGTCGCCACAACCAGAGAGAGTTGGTATTCGCCCAGCTTGTGTTCAAGCGCAGCGAGGAAGCTGGCGAAGATGGCGTTGTCCAACGTGGGCACAAGCGCACCAACAAATCGGGTGCGCCCCGAATTGATCGCACGCGCCGCGGCACTCGGAACAAAGCGCAGGGTGCGGATGGCAGCTTCGACCCTTTCGCGCGTTGCGGGGCTGACCGCACCCGGCGCATTCAGCACGCGCGAAACGGTCGCCACCGAAACACCCGCAGCTTTGGCAACATCGCGCAAGTTTGCACGTTTTTTGTTCTGAACGCCTGTCATAAGGGGCAAGCTTTTCCACATTTTCAACATCGGGCAAGGAAAAACTTGACACATGTAACCAGTTACATCAACCTCGTGTAACTAGTTACATTGCCAGCAGACACCCGTACCTATGACACGCCCCACCATCCTGCATGAGTTCACAAACGTAGGATTTGAAGGCCCCGGACGTCGTTTTCCGGGGTTTCCAGCGCTGGCGGGCACCGCCACGAATATGCTGGCACCGCGCGAAGCAATACATCTCGATCTTTCAGCCGGAGATCTGATCTCGGTCGAGGGCGTATCGACGCAATCACCGCTAAGTGTTGCGGCTTTTCACGGTAACGGTTCGTCGGCTCTGGCGGCGTTGGGACTGAGCGCAGATGACAGCGTGGCAACAGGCGCGTTTGACAGCGCGCGGTTCGTTGGCTGGTTGGTTGCCAATGGCGGACACCGGGATGCCCCGGTGCCCTGCAATTGCCTGTCGCATGAGATGTCTCCGCTCGTCCTGACCACAGACCAGCCAGTGAGTCTGTGGCTGATTCGCCCTGCCGAAGCGCCCGCGCTGGTTCAGGGCGGCAGTGGGGGCAGCATTGTGGTGTCACACAAGCCTGCCGCAAAAAGCGGACCACTTCTGCCGCAGCCCCTCGGTGATGTGCGCGATGAATTCACTGTACCGCGTGGCACAGGTTTCGCTTATGAGGTCAAGGCTGGCGAGATATTGCAGATCATTGATGTCGAGGGACAGCAATGTTCGGATTTCATGGGTTTCTGCGCCCGCGGGCTGGACCGGGGCGAGGAATGGATGATCGATTCCACTGCCACTCGTTCGATGGTGCGCCGCGCCTTCCCCGGCCCCGGCCTATTGGACAAGTTCTATGACCGCGAGATGCGCCCCATCCTGAACGTCATTCAGGACACATGCGGACGACATGACACATTCGGGTTGGCCTGCACCGCGCGCGGCTATGAGGAACGCGGCTTTCCCGGCCATGTGAACTGTTCCGACAACATGTCCGAGGCGCTCGCGCCATACGGCGTGGCGCGGCGCTCGGCGTGGCCGGCAATCAACTTCTTCTGGAACACCTGGGTCGATCCGCACACTCAGCATCTGATGACTGCCGAGTCCCATTCTCGCCCAGGTGACTATGTGGCAATGCGCGCGCTAGAGGACCTGGTCTGCGTTTCGACTGCATGCCCCGATGATATCGACCCGATCAACGGCTGGAACCCCACGGATGTGCATGTGCGCATCTACCGCCCCGAAACACCGATCCGGCGCGCGGTCGCCCATCGCGAAAAGGAAGACGCCCCAATGTCGATCAGTCAGGAATCCGCGTTTCACGACCGGCTCGCCCCGCTGACCGAGCACTTTGCCCCTGCCCGCGACCTCTGGGCGCCGGTCAGCTACCCCTCGCACGGGACGCTTGGTGAATACTGGGCCTGCCGCGAGGCGGTGACGCTTCAGGATATGAGCGGGCTGCGGAAATACGACATCATCGGGCCGGATTCTGAAAAGCTGTTGCAACTGGCGACCACGCGCAACGTCACAAAGCTGCCGGTCTGGCGTGGCTCTTACACAATCATGTGCGACGAGAGCGGCACCGTCATCGACGACGGCACTCTGTTCCGCCTAGCCCCCGACCTGTTCCGCTGGTGCTGCGGCAGTGAGGAAAGCGGCCGCGTACTAAACGCGCTGGCCGAAGCGCACAGTTTGCAAGTGCGGGTGCACGCCATGCGAGGGGCGCTTCCGAACCTTGCACTGCAAGGACCCAAATCGCGCGATGTGCTGCGCAAGCTCGTCTTTACCCAGCCGCATATGCCTTCGCTCGATCACCTGAAATGGTTCGGCGTGACCGTGGCCCGGCTGAATGACCGCGAGGGAGCACCCTTCATGCTGTCCCGCTCGGGTTATACAGGCGAGTTGGGCTATGAGATCTTCTGCGCGAAAGCGGACGCGCTCACGATATGGGACGCATTGATGGAGGCTGGGGCAGAGTTTGGCATCACCCCCATGGGCTCCGCCGCGCTGGAGATTGTCCGGATTGAGGCAGGACTGGCTGCTGCAGGTGCCGAATTCGCGCCGGGCGTGGATGCCTTCGAGGCTGGGCTGGGCTTTGCCGTCGACCTGAAAAAGGCGGGTTTTACCGGCAAAGATGCGCTGGAACGCAATGCCCGCGAGCCGCGTCGGGTGCTTAAGGGCCTTAAGCTGGCCTGCGACGATGTGCCCACCCACGGGGCACCGGTTTATGCGGGCGAACGGCAGGTTGGAACGGTGACCTCTGCCACGCGTTCGCCGATACTGGAATGCGCCATCGCGATGGTGCGTTTGTCGGTCGAACATTCGGACACGGGCACCGAGCTTGAGATCGGCCAACTCGACGGGCGGATGAAGCGCCTGTCAGGAACTGTCACCGATATCCCCTTTATAGACCCGCAACGCAAGCGGGCACGCGCCTGAACGCGCAGACAAAACCTCAACAGGAGAGAATGCATGAGACATTTCAAAACACTAACAGCAACACTGGCACTCGCCATCGTAGCCACCGGCGCGATGGCGCAGGACAAGGTGATGGTAGGCGAGCCCAGCTGGCCCGGCGCGAAGATCATGAGCCGGGTCATCGGTCAGGTGATCGAAAACCGACTGGGCGGCGAGGTGGGCTATGCGCCGGGCGCAAACGCAGTGATCTTCGCCGCTATGGATGGCGGGCGCGGCGACATCGACGTGCATCCGGATGTCTGGTTGCCCAACCAGTCGTCTTTCACCGACGAATACGTTGATCAGAAAGGCACTGTCGCGCTGTCCGAAGGCAGCTATGAAGGCCGCGCGGGCATCTGCGTGCCCAACTACATGGTCGACGAGCACAACATCAAATCCATCTACGATCTGGCAACCCCCGCCGCGCAGGAGCTGTTCGATTCCGATGGCGACGGCATGGGCGAGGTATGGGTTGGTGCCTCGGGCTGGGCCTCGACCAACACGTTCAAGGTTCGGGTGCGCGACTATGGCATCGAAACCTTCCTCGCGCCGACCACCGAAGATGAAACCGTATTCTATTCGCGGTTGAAGGACCTGATCGACCAGCAAAAAGGCGCGGCTTTCTACTGCTATGCACCGCATTACGTGCACGCACTTTATGACGTGACGATTCTGGAAGAGCCTGAGCATGACGCGGCCACCTACAAGATGGTGCAGCCCGATCAGGACGCGGACTGGTACAACAAATCCACCGTCAGCACTGGCGAGCCCGTGAAGACCGTTACGGTGGCCCACTCCAAATCACTGGAAGAACGCAACCCGGCAGCGGCGTCCTTCCTGGCCAATATCGACATGGATGCGGGCCAACTCAGCGCGCTGACATACGAAGTTGTGGTCAAGGGCCGCGAGATTGACGAGGTCGTCACCGAATGGATCGGCAACAATGGCGACATCGTAGATGGCTGGCTGGGTTTGAACACCAACTGAGCTTGAAACCAAGACCCCGGCAGGCACTGCCGGGGTCCAATACCAACAGACATCAACCACAGCGAGGCCAGTATGACAGCGGATATCGCAATTGATGCGCGTGGCGTATGGAAAGTGTTCGGTGAGCGGGCACCAGAGGCGTTGAAGGCCATTCACGCAGAAGGGCTGAGCAAGGCCGAAGTTCTCGACCGTTACAACTGTGTCGTGGGCGTTGCCGACGCTAGTTTCGAGATTGAGCGTGGCGAGCTATTTTGTGTGATGGGGCTGTCTGGCTCGGGAAAATCCACGCTGGTGCGCCATGTCAACCGGCTGCTTGAGCCGACCGATGGTCATATCTACCTGGACGGCGACGATGTAATGGAATTGAACGCCGAGGGGCTGCGCGACCTGCGTAATCGCCGCGTGGCGATGGTGTTCCAGAATTTCGGTCTGATGCCGCACCGCACCGTGCGCGACAATGTCGCCATGCCACTGGAAATCCGCGGCACCGGCAAGGCGCGCCGCTGGGAAGAGGCCGACCGGGTGCTGGAACTGGTCGAACTGAACGGCTGGGAGGACAAATACGCCCATGAGCTGTCCGGCGGGATGCAGCAGCGGGTCGGGTTGGCTCGCGCCATCGCCTCGAACCCCGAGGTGCTGTTGATGGACGAGCCATTCTCGGCTCTCGATCCGCTGATCCGGAAACAGCTGCAGGACCAGTTCATGGACCTCAGCCACAAGCTGAACAAGACCACCATGTTCATCACCCATGATCTGGACGAGGCGATCCGCATCGGCCACCGCATCGCAATCATGAAGGATGGCCGCATCGTGCAGATCGGCACACCCGAAGAGATCATCCTGAACCCTGCCGACGATTACGTGTCTGATTTCGTGGCCGGGATTTCCAAGCTCAACATGATATTCGCTCATTCGGTGATGAAACCCGTGGACGAGTTCGAGGCCCATCATGGCGAGGTTCCCGACGATGCCAAAGAGGCGCATCCGGAAATGGACCTGTCTGATCTGATGAACCTCTGCGTCGATGGACATGGGGTCGTCGCGGTCACCCAGAACGGCAATACGGTCGGCGTCATCAACCGCGCGGGGCTGATCCGCGCCATCCAGGACAGCCAGGCTTAAGGAGGCGGACATGAAACATGTTGACGAACAACAAATCAAACCGGAGACCGCCGACCGCCTGAACGGGCTGATCGGGGATTTTGTCGGCACTGGCAAGGAATACTACCAGCAGACCTTTTCCTACATGATGCAGGCACCTGGCTATCGCTTTACACTGAACAAGGCCGCCGCGCTGCTTGGCCCGATCTGGTTCGGTGCGCGCGGGCTTTGGTCCTGGTTTCTGGGCTTCCTGCTACTGGAGACATTGGCCTATATCCAGATCGGACTGGGGATCTTTGGCGATCTGGGGCGCGACTTCCGGGAACGGGCCGCGCAGATCGAACAAACACTGGAGTTACGGCGACAGCAGATCGCGGCGGCAGAGCAATCCGGGGCGGCCTCGCTTGACTCGCTGAAACGCGCAGCCGAGTCGCTGGAAAGCGCGCTGGCTGGCGCTCAGGACGCCGCAAGGAACGCCGATTCAACAGGGGTCACCTATCTGGTCATTGGCATCGTGCTGTTGCTGGCGGTTAAGTTCCTGGCGGCCTCCCTTGCCAATTGGACGCTTGAGGGTCAATTCGCGCGTTGGCGGTCGGATCATTCGGTCGCGCATGGCTGGTCGCAGCCGCGACTGATAATCTCATCGGTTCTGACGGCGGCGGTAGTGATCCTGACCACAATCAAATTCGCACAGCCTGACGCTGTGGGCCTGCTCAAGACATTCCCCACCAATCGCGACTGGCGGTTGAATGTGGGCGACGGTGTGCAGGCGGTGTTCGAATGGACCAAGACCGCCGGGCGCGGGTTCTTTGACAGTCTGACTTTCGGCATGCGCACGTTGCTGGACTGGATCGAGGTTTTGCTGGTCGATACGCCCTGGCCGGTCGTAGCGCTAGTGATCATCATGCTGGCCTATCTGTCCGCAGGTGCTCGCGTGGCCATCTTCACCGGTGCAGCACTGGCCTATCTGGGCCTGCTGGATTTCTGGGAAAAAGCGATGACAACGATTGCCCTTCTGGGTGCCGCCGCTCTGATCTCGATCACGCTGGGCATTCCACTGGGTATCTATTGCGCCCGCCGCCCGCGCGCCTTTGCCATCGTGCGACCAATACTGGATTTCATGCAGTCGATGCCATCCTTTGTTTATCTGATCCCGGTGGTTGCCTTCATCGGCTCGGGCAAACCGGCAGGCGTAGTGGCGACCATGATCTTCGGCAGCCCTCCGGTTATCCGCTTCACAGTTCTGGGCCTGCAGCAAGTGCCCGAAACCGTGCGCGAGGCGGCCCTCGCCTTTGGCGCAACGCCCCGCTACCTGCTTTGGCGCGTGGATCTGCCACTGGCGCACAAGACCATCATGGCGGGCGTCAACCAGACCATCCTGATGTCGCTGGCAATGGTTGTCGTCGCCTCGCTGATCGGCGCCAAGGGTCTGGGTGAGGACGTGCTTGAAGCGCTGCAATACGCAGCTGCCGGGCAAGGCATACTGGCGGGTCTTGCGATATTGTTCTGCGCACTGATCCTCGACCGCATTGTGGCCGGAAAGAAATAAGAACTACACCCGGCGCGACCATTGTTGTTGCGCCGGGTGATCTCACCCAGCTCAATACATCTGTACTTCACCCGCCAGTGCGGTAACGTCACCGCATGAGGTTACGATCTCCCTTTTTTCCTGCTGTCTGGCTCTGTTCAGCCCTAGTGCTGCTGGTTGCGGCGAGCGTCGCGCAGGCTGGTGCACGGGTCGCGTTGCTGATTGGCAATTCGGACTATTCCACGCCCGAGATGAGCCTGCGCAATCCGGTGAACGACGTTGATGCACTGGGGCAGACACTGAGGGAGCTTGGTTTTGTCGTGGCAAAGGCGACTGATCAGGATGCGCCCGGCATGGAAACCGCCCTGAAAGCCTTTGGCGCAGCCGCCCAAGGTGCGGAAATGGCGGTGTTCTTCTATGCCGGGCACGGGGTGCAGATCGGCGGCGAAAACCATCTGATTGGTACCGATTTTTCAGGCAGCGATGTCGCGGCGCTGCGGCAAAGTTCGATCACCATGGCACAGGTGCGCGACACAATCTCGCGCGCAGGGCCCGAAATCGGCATCCTACTGCTGGATGCCTGCCGCAACAACCCGTTCTCCGACCAAGGGCTGGTTGAGCAAGGGTTGGTGCGGGCCAAGGGCGGGGCAGGCTTGCTGATCGCCTACGCAACTGATCCGGGCAATGTCGCCTATGACGGAACCGGCGAGAATAGTGTGTTCACCAGCAGCCTGCTGGATCATATAGCGACCCCCGGTCTGGACACGCGGCTGATGCTGGGGCGGGTGCGCCAGCAGGTGGTCATGCAGACCGGCGGACGTCAGGTCCCCTGGGTTGAAGAGGCTGTCCTAAGCGAGCATGCATTTGCCTCGGCACAGCCCGATGACACGCCCGATGATGCCACTGCCAGTGAATTGGCACGTTGGCGCAGCATCGCCTCATCCGGCGATCCGAGTGATTTCGGCGCGTATCTGCAAGACTATCCCAGCGGGTTGTTCGCCAGCATCGCACAGGACAGGTTGCAGATGCTGACTACTGAGGCAGCCGCAAGTGATGCTACCCCACCCGAAACACTGCTTGCCTCGGTTGAGCCAGAGCGCATGGCGGCAGCGCTGACGGCGCTTGGCCTGATGGATGCCGGACCCGCCCGCACAGTGCCGCCCGACCTTGGGCCCGCGCTGGCAGGATATAGAATTCAACACTCCGCAGGAGACGAGGTCAGCGCCGAGGGGCTTTATCGCGACGCGGCGCGGGTTTCAATGTTTCTGGCCGCGACCACCTTGCAACGGTTGCGCACCGATCTGGTGGCACTGCGCAGCATCGAGCGCACCCTCGCCATCGCCGAAGACGCGCTTGCGCAGATCGCCGCAATTGCCGAAACCAATGCCGATGCGCTGCCGGTGCTGCGACAGGCCCATAGTGATGTCTACGACATTCACCGCTCACGTGGTGTGATCCTGCGGCGGCTGGATCAAAGCCGCAGCTATTATGACGAAGTCCTGAACCGCGCGGTCCTGTTCTTTCCACCAGACGCCACGATTGCCTGGGTTGGCGGTGACGACAGGTTCAGGAACTTACAACAATCCGGGCAGCGCCTGACCGAGGATGCAGCGTTGTTTCTGGCGCATGTCGCTCAGGCAGATGACAGCAAGAAAGGAAGCTACCAATGGTTGGCAGACCTGTTACCCCAAGAGTAATCGCGGCAATGCTGGCATCGGCGCTGGCCTTGTCAGCCTGCGGCGATGGCGGATCAGACACGCAATCGACGCTGGCTGCGGGCCAGACGGGCGACAGCCAGGCAGAAGAGCAATTGGCCAAACAGGCGGCGGCCTTGCAAAAGACCGTTCTACAGGGGGCACTTGCCGGTGGCGCGACCGGAGGTGCGATTGGGTTTGGCCTGGGCGGCAGCGATGACGTGGGCAGCGGCATCTCGATCGGGCTGGGCGCGGGCGCGGCTGCGGGAAGCTATGTGGCGTTCGTGCAGCGCAAATACATCGGTCGCGAGTCGCGCTTGAAGCAGATCAAGAAGGATCTGGATGCCAATGCCGCCGAAATGCAGACCACGATCAACGTTATGAATCAGGTGCTTGCGGCGCAGAAGGCCGAGCTGGACGCGCTCAAGGCGCAATCTGCTGCTGGACAGATCTCTTCTACGCAGATGCAGCAGGAAGTCGCCGAGGCCAATGGCAATCTGGCGCAAATGCAGATCGCCATAGACGGCGCGACCAAGCGGCAGGGTGAATTTGCCGAGGCCCGTGGCCTGACGGTCAAACGCGGGCAAAGCGCCTCGCCGATTGACGGAGATCTGGCCGCGCTACAGAACCAGATCGGGCAGATGCGCGCGATTGCCAATGATCTGGCCACCGCGATCTGAGGAGGAGATGATGAGGGTACTGCTTTCCTTGTCGCTGCTCGTGATGGCTGGTTGCCAAACCACCACTGACCCGGCCGAGGGCGGGTTTTTTAACGGCGTGTCCGGCATCGCAACCGGTGCCTATGACGACCGAATTGACGCTGCCGAGGCGGATGTGGCTAGCGCTCAGGCGCGCAACGATGCGCTCGCGGCGCAGATCCGTGGCTCGGAATCGGAGCTGGCGCAGCTGAAGCTGAAGATCCTGCAACAACGCGACGCGATTGGTGGAATGGACACGGGCACCGCGCGGCGCATCGACCAGGTGCTGAATAGCAATCCAACAGGCGCCACTGATACCGAGAAACTGGCCGCCCTGCAGCGCAGCATCGCCGACGCCAAGGCGCTGAGTGCCGATCTGGCGCGGCTTTCGGGTTGAACCGCCGGGCGCGCGCCGCTCAATCCAGGTCGCGAATGGTGCGGACCAGCCTGTCGGCAATGATCTGATGTGTGGCCGGGCCCAGCATGTGTTCGGCCACAGGCTGCTGCAATGTGCCAAAAATCATGTCGCCCAATTCCATCGATTCCGCGGCGGGGTGCACGGGTACGTCAAGCACCGCCTGTGCATTGGGAGCAATTCGCGCCAGCATCTGGGCGCTGAGCGGTACCGGATCACCACTCGCCTCCTCGGTCAGAGTTTGCAGTCGCAACAGAACCACGCTGGTATCGAGTACCGCGATCAATTGCTGCATACGGCTTTGCCAGGCACGTTCCAATTCGGTCTGCACGGTTAAGAAGCGCCCGCTATCCACCGCTTTCAGCCGGTGCATCAGATGTCCTGTGAAATGGAACTCGGTAAAATCGACCTCGGGATACAGGGCCTGTAGCTGCTCCGAGGCGCGCAAAAACCGGTCGTTTCGGCGCGGATGCACGCGGTAGAAGCGATTCGAAAGCTGGTGCAGGACAGGCAATTGCAGCACGCAAAGCTCGGCTCCGCTGGCAACACTGATCAGGTCGGGATCAGCGAGCCAGGCATCCAACCCGCAATTCACACCACCCAGATTGACCGTCTTACGCTTGAGCCGCCGCTCTAGAAGTTCGCAGAAGGGAGACGGCACAAAGCGGCCAAAGGTCTCGGCCCCACCGAGGCAGGCCAGATAGCGAGCGTCCAGATCGCGCCTCGGCCCACGCACCGGCAGTCTGGAATTCCCATAAAAACACGTCATCTCTGCAGGCGACGCTGCGCCCGACACCTGATAGCTCATAGCACCCACCAATGTTTTGTCTTCACCCGTTGGACAGTTTGCAGATCCAAATGTTGCGATTCTGCTAATGCGCCAATTTGCAGCAAATCCTCTTGGTCCCGCCCTCTTCCGCCGGGCGGGCAATGCCGATATGGTCCGGGCGATACTCGGGCGAAAGGTGGATGGCATGAGCATCAGCAAGGTTGGCGTGATCGGCGCAGGTCAGATGGGCAATGGGATCGCACACGTGCTTTCCTTGGCCGATTACGAGGTCATCATGTCCGACGTAAACCAGGATGCACTGGACAACGCGCGTACTTTGATCGAGGCGAACATGGCGCGGCAGGTGTCGCGCGGAAAGATCACCGAAGCTGACATGCAGGCCGCGCTAGGGCGCATCCACACCACGCTGAACCTGTCCGAGGTTGGAGTAACCGATCTGGTGATCGAGGCGGCCACCGAACGCGAAACGATCAAACAGGCGATTTTCGAAGACCTGCAACCGCATCTGCTTCCGCATACGATCCTGACTTCGAACACCTCCTCCATTTCGATCACACGTCTGGCCAGCGGCACTGACCGTCCGGAACGCTTTATGGGGTTCCACTTCATGAACCCGGTGCCCGTCATGCAACTGGTCGAGCTGATCCGCGGTATTGCCACCGATGAGGACACCTTCAAAGCCTGCAAGGAAGTGGTCGACCGACTGGGCAAGACCGCTGCCAGCGCCGAGGATTTTCCGGCTTTCATCGTGAACCGCATCCTGATGCCGATGATCAACGAGGCGGTCTATACGCTCTATGAGGGGGTGGGATCAGTGCAGTCTATCGACCAGTCGATGAAACTGGGGGCCAATCACCCGATGGGGCCGTTGGAACTGGCGGATTTCATCGGGCTCGATACCTGCCTGGCGATCATGAACGTCCTGCATGACGGGCTGGCGGACACCAAATACCGCCCCTGCCCACTGCTGACCAAATATGTCGAGGCCGGTTGGCTGGGTCGCAAGACGCAGCGAGGATTCTACGATTATCGCGGGGAAACGCCGGTACCGACGCGATAACAGGGGGACAGCCCCTTCTTGGGCCACGGTCAATTCAGCGCCTGGATATCTTCAGCCGGATGACGGGAAGGTCAGCCTTCCTTGCCTAGTGCTAGCGTGTGTTCCCGCAGCCAGGACATAAACTGGCGCGGGTTCTCTTCCAGCAGCTGCATCTGCTCATCACTTAGCGGCTCACCAATCACCGGCGCCTGCGGTTTGTTGCAGGAGCGGACGATCTCGCTGAGCAGTAACCCCTGCCGTAGAATGGGCGAAATTTGATTGGCGATCTGGTACCAGCGGGAATTTGCACCCGGGAAATAGATCGGCACAACGCGTGCGCCCGAGCGGCGGATCATCTTGGCGGTGAAAGCGCTCCATTCGCGTTCGATGGCGGGGCCGAACCACGTGTCCGATGACATCACAACGCCCGACGGAAACAGAGCAACCGCGCCACCCTCTTTCAGGTGCGCCATTGCTTTGCCGCGCATTTCCAGCATCTTGGTCTGCGCTTCGGGGTCGTGCGGAAACGGGACCGGGATCATGAAGGATGTTGCAGCTTCGTCCAGACCGGTCAGAACGGATCGGGTGAGGATACGGTAGTCCAGCCGCACACGCCCGATCAGATCAGCAAAGATCATGCCGTCGACCATGCCATGCGGATGATTGGCCACTACAACAACCGGGCCTTTGGTCGGGATGCGTGCGATCTGTTCAGGTGGGGTCTGCAGGTCGATCCCCATAATGTTCAAAGCACCACGCCAGAATTTCTGACCCCGGTAATACTCGTTCTGCTTTTCGAATTTGTTGACCATGCGCAGGATCGTGATCTTGCCAGTCATCCATTCGATCGCCCGGATCGCGGTTGCGGTCCAGCGGTCGTCAAACGAGTTGGCGTAGGTCAGCGTGCGGCGATCATAGATCTCGCCCTCGGCGGTCTCCGCCTCGGGCAGGATTGCCGTCTTTTCATTATGCGCGGTGTCGGCCACGTTCTGGTCTTTCTGTCCTCTGCGCCACTCGGGCGGCGCTCAGAAACCTTCGCCGAACTTGTCGGCTACAAGAGCCTCGAGCGCATCTGCCAACGCCTCAGCATCAGGGCCGGACGTTTCAACGTCAATAGTGGTTCCGCGCGACGCTGCCAACATTAAAAGCCCCATTATGCTGTCACCGGCGGCGGAAAGCCCGTCGCGCGAGACCTCTACGGTGGCATCAAACCCTTCAACGACCTCCACCAGCTTGGCCGAAGCGCGTGCATGAAGGCCCTTTTCATTTACGATCTTAAGACTGCGTTGAATCATTCAGTTCCATTTATCTTCAATCCATGGTCACATTCTGCGCGTTAATATACTTGCGCCCGGCCTCAAGCGCGCCCCGCACCGCGTCGGCGATCGGCAAATGGCGGCTCTTTGCCAGTTTGATCAGCATGGGGAGATTTGCGCCATACAGAATACGCCTGTTGGCAGGCGCACAGGCACGAAGGCTCAGATTGGAAGGTGATCCGCCAAACAGATCGGTGACCACAGCAACCCCATCCCCCGTATCCACGGAGTCAGCGGCGGCACAGATTTCGCGCTGCTTCTCGTCGCGATCGTGATCTGCCTCGATCGCGATGGCGACGAGGCCCGGCTGTTTGCCAACCACATGCTGAGTTGCGGCCAGATACTCTCTGGCAAGCCCCCCATGCGCCACGATCACGATCCCGATCAATCCTGCTGCCTCTCACCCGCCACGCGGCGTTCCAGTTCGCGATGCCTTATTGACACCTGCTGGCCTTGCTCCGCAAGGACCTTTGCAACGGCTTCTGCCAAGGTCACGGAACGGTGTTGCCCTCCGGTACATCCGAACGCAACCGAGAGGTGTGTCTTACCCTCATCGCGATAGGCCGGCAGCAGAAACAGCAGCAGATCGCGAACCTTTTCGAAGAACGGCTCATGGCGCGGGTCCTGTGCCACATAGTCGGCAACCGGCCGGTCCCGCCCGTCCAGGCTGCGCAGGTCGGGGCTCCAATGGGGATTTGCCAGAAATCGGCAATCGAATACCATGTCGACGCCGCGCGGCAGACCCCGTTTGTAAGAGAATGATTCGACCGAAACCGCCAGCTCCCGCCCTTCGCCCTTGGCAAACCATCTTTCAACTTCGTCGCGCAGTTGGTGTACGTTAAGGGCGGTGGTGTCGATCAGCGCATCCGCTATATCACGGATCGGGCGCAGCAATTCGGTTTCCCGACGCACGCCAGCCAGCGGACTGGCTCCGTCGGACATAGGGTGCCTGCGCCGGGTTTCAGAAAAGCGGCGCAGCAACACCTCTTCGCTGCAGTCGAGATAGAGCGTTGTGAGGTCCAGTTCCTCGATCCGGGACAGTTTGGCGACCATCTCCAGAAAGCCATGAGTTGAAAAATCGCGGTTACGCGGGTCAAGACCCAGCGCCATTGGCCGATCACTGGCAGGGCTGTCAAACAACCGGTTCAAAAACCGCATGGGAAGATTGTCGATAGCCTCATACCCCAAATCCTCAAGCACTTTGATGGCGCTGCCGCGCCCGGCACCAGACGGCCCGGTGACAAGAACGATTTGCTGTTTTCCGCTCATGTGTTCGGCCATTCCGGCGACACCCGTCCCGCTTTCAGAAGTTGTATTAGCGCTGCCGCAAGATGTGGAGCATCCGGCGCGGCGAGCAAGGGCAATCGACATCCCAGCAGCAAGGTTTCCGCCTGCTCCGGCAGCCGCGCCTCCTCGACCCGGTCAAGATCGAGGACGTAGCGCACGGGCATAGGGGCAGATGGTGTCGCGCGCAGCAGTCCGATCCCACGGGCCTCGATCAATCCAGTGATCGGCGCGGGGGCCGAGGCCAGCACCTGCGCCTGATCGCGGATCAACTCGACGCGGTCATCGGCCACAAGCTCGGCGCCAAGCGCCATCATTTCAAGCGCCAGCGCCGACTTGCCGCCGCCCGAGCGCCCGACAATCAATAACGCACCACCTTCCACCGTGACACAACTGCCGTGAATATTGGCCTGGCTGGCCGCTGCGAAAGGGGCAAGGGCGTCTGGGCCCATGGATCAGACCGGCAGGCCCACAACGAACCGTGCACCCAAGGGCTCAGAGGTAACGTCCGCCTCGGTGGGGCGAATGTTCTCGGCCCAGATCACACCGCCATGCGCCTCTACGATCTGTTTCGAAATCGCCAATCCCAGACCGGAATTATTGCCGAAATGCTCTTCGGGCCGTTGCGAATAGAACCGTTTGAAGATCTTGCTCAACGCCTCATCAGGAATGCCCGGCCCGGTATCTTCGACCACGATCAGGACACGGTTAGACCGATGCCTTGCCCAGACCCGGATCGCATCCCCCTCTTCGCAGAAAGAAATGGCGTTGGTAATGAGGTTCACAAAAACCTGCGCCAACCGCGCCTCAAGTCCCAATACGATGATCGGATCGGAAGGCGTATCGACAATAAAGTCGACGCCCTTCGCCCGCGCATCTTCACCCAAATATTGGTTCAGATTGCTCAGCATTGCCATCAGATCGAAGGGCTGCTCATCCTCCTTGACCAGTTCTGCATCCAGTCGGGAGGCATTGGAAATGTCACTGACAAGACGATCCAAACGGCGAACGTCATGCTCGATCACATCGAGCAGCTTGGCGCGCTGATCATCGCGCTTCACCATGCGCATCGTGCCTACCGCCGATTGCAGGCTGGCTAGGGGGTTCTTGATCTCATGTGCCACATCCGCTGCAAACTGTTCGTTGCTATCGATGCGGCTATAAAGCGCGCCTACCATCCCACGCAAAGCTCCGCTGAGCCGCCCGATCTCGTCCGGGCGCGCTGTCAGGTCGGGAATTCGGATACGGCCAGGGTTAATCTTGCGCGTGTCGCGGTCGCGACCCAGTTCTGCCGCCGCAGCCAGATCGGCTAGTGGGTTTGCGATGGTCGAGGCCAATACCAGGCTGAGGCCGACGGACACCAGAAGCGCCACGATGAACATCTGCAGCACCCGCTCGCGTTCCTGCCGCGCCAGAGCGTCGATTTCGCCAGCCGGGCTAAGCATCACAACTACGCCAACCGGTGTCGTTCCCTGCAGAACCGGAGTGGCCGCTGCAACCAATGTCCCACCCTGCACATCGACCAGCCTATCAACGCGGGTGCCTTGCGCGAGCGCGGCGGGCAACAGCCTGCGCAACTGCGTTTCGACGCTCGGGGCCGCAACGTTGGGTGCCTGCGCAAACACCGACGAGACAAGACCCCAGACCGCTGCCAACGTGTCGCTGATAACCGTCTGCCCTTGGCGCTTTGCCTGTGCCTCGGGGGAAAGTTCGACGCCTTTGGCCCGCCCAACCAGTCGTTCGGTGCCGTCATATACCAGCACTTCGACCCCCGGCCGCAGGCTGAGCCCCGAAAGGGTATCATCGACGTTGATGCCGCCCCTGCTGGCCAGATTGACCGCAAAACCATCCGGCAACTGCACCTCGAAAACGTCGGCCACCAGTTGCACCTCACCAACAAGAACGTTGGCGCGCTGCACAACCAGTCCGTTCCGCGAGTCGTTGAGATACAGGATGCCAGCAACCAGAATGATCAGCGCCAGCAGATTGAAGGTGATAATCTTTCGGGTCAAAGGCGAGGTACGCAGCGCAAACAGGCTGCGGCGCGAACGCTTGGCGCGCAATTCGTGCGACAGGTCATCATTCGGGGTGACCCAGTCATCCCCGAGCACCACGTCGCCACGGAGTTTCATCTCAGGCGCACCTGAATCGCGCACGATGCCCCCCAGTCTTGGGACCCGAACCGTCAATCAAGACGGTTACTCTTCGTTATATCTGTACCCGATGCCGTAGAGTGTCTCAATTGCAGTGAAATCACTGTCTGCAGTACGCATCTTCTTGCGCAGCCGCTTGATATGGCTGTCGATGGTCCGGTCATCAACGTAAACCTGATCGTCATAAGCCACATCCATCAACTGATCCCGGCTCTTCACGAAACCGGGCCGTTGCGCCAATGCCTGCAACAGCAGGAACTCGGTCACGGTCAGAGACACATCCTTGCCCTTCCAAGTGACCGCGTGACGCAGCGGGTCCATCCGCAGCTGGCCACGTTCCATGACCTTCGCTTCGACCGGCGCGTCGCCCGCCTCGTCACCCGCGATCGCATCCTGACGACGCAGTAGCGCGCGGATACGTTCGACCAGAAGACGTTGCGAAAACGGCTTTTTGACATAGTCGTCCGCGCCCATGCGCAGACCGAGAACCTCGTCGATCTCATCGTCCTTAGAAGTCAGGAAGATCACCGGCATCTGGGTCTTCTGACGCAATCTCTGCAACAGATCCATCCCGTCCATCCGCGGCATCTTAATGTCAAGCACGGCCATATCCGGCAGTTTCTTGTTGAACGCATCAAGGGCGGCCTGACCGTCATTGTAGGTCTCAACCTCAAACCCTTCGGCCTCAAGGGTCATCGACACCGAGGTCAGGATGTTCCGGTCGTCATCTACGAGCGCAATTTTCGACATTATTTCGTCCCTACTCTGCTCTGCATTGCCTTTTTTTCTTACCTTCATGGCCGTTTTGCCGGTCCGAATCAATCAATAAGTGCGAATCGCTCCGGCCTTTCCCTTGCAAGGTTGCAAAAAAGCGGTCCTACAGACCGTCATCTGCGGTGTCGACAGGCCGTACACTGGATGGTTGCGCTAAACTGAAACTTGGTTGCGCTAACTAGGGGTTGGCCACCTGTTCATGCCCCGAAGCCCCGTGTTAAGACCGCCCATGCCGGACGAACATCCGGTCGAATTCGCCCACTTAGAGCGCAAGCGCTCGCATGGCTTACGAGCCGCCACAGGAGACTGAACGAATGACATCTGGACGGGTTAACCCGCAATTCCGCCTCGAAGATCAGGGCATCGAGGGTCTGGGCAATGTCTATTATAACTTCATGGAACCCGCGCTGATTGAAGAAGCACTCAAGCGGGGCGAAGGCACGCTGGGCAAAGGCGGCGCCTTTCTGGTCACCACTGGCAAGTTCACCGGTCGTTCGCCCAAGGACAAGCATGTGGTCAAGACCGACAGCGTCGCGGAAGGCATCTGGTGGGACAACAACGCCGCAATGAGCCCTGAAGGATTCGACGCATTGCATGCCGACATGCTGGAACACATGAAGGGTCGCGACTATTTCGTTCAGGATCTTGTGGGCGGTGCCGACCCGACACATTCGATCAATGTGCGCATGGTTACAGAACTGGCGTGGCACAACCTGTTCATCCGGCACCTGCTGCGCCGCCCCGACCGCGAGGATCTAAATGAGTTCGTGGCTGATTTCACTGTGATCAACTGCCCCAGCTTCCAGGCCACGCCCGAACGCCACAACTGCCGTTCGGAAACCGTGATCGCGATGAATTTCGACAAGAAGCTGATCCTGATCGGTGGCACGGAATATGCCGGTGAAAACAAGAAATCGGTCTTTACCCTTCTCAATTACATGCTGCCCGAAAAAGGCATCATGCCGATGCACTGCTCGGCCAACCATGCGAATGGCAACCCGGTCGATACGGCTGTTTTCTTCGGCCTGAGTGGCACCGGTAAGACAACGCTGTCGGCTGACCCAGCGCGTACGCTGATCGGCGATGACGAACATGGCTGGTCCGATCGCGGCACCTTCAACTTCGAGGGTGGCTGCTATGCCAAGACCATCAACCTCAGCCCCGAGGCCGAGCCGGAAATCTACGCGACCACCTCGAAGTTTGGCACCGTGATCGAGAACATGGTGTTCGACCCCGAGACCAAGGAATTGGATTTCGACGACGATTCGCTGACCGCGAACATGCGTTGTGCCTATCCGCTGGAGTACATCTCGAACGCCTCCAGCAGCGCGTTGGGCGGGCATCCCAAGAACATCATCATGCTGACCTGCGACGCCTTTGGCGTACTGCCTCCGATCGCACGACTGACCCCGGCACAAGCTATGTATCATTTCCTGTCGGGCTTCACCTCGAAGGTTGCGGGCACGGAACGGGGAGTGACCGAACCCCAGCCCACCTTCTCAACATGTTTCGGTGCGCCTTTCATGCCGCGTCGGCCCGAGGTTTATGGTAACCTGCTCCGCGAAAAGATCGCCCAGCATGGTGCGACCTGTTGGCTGGTCAACACCGGCTGGACTGGCGGTGCTTATGGTGTTGGCAGCCGGATGCCGATCCGGGCTACCCGAACATTGCTGACTGCCGCGCTCGATGGTTCGCTGAGTGGAGTGGAGTTCCGCAAGGATTCTAATTTCGGATTTGACGTGCCGGTGTCCGCACCCGGCGTGGCCGAGGTCTTGTTGGACCCGCGCCGCACCTGGGATGACCAGGAAGCGTTCGATCGGCAGGCGGCCAAACTTGTGCAGATGTTTGCCGACAATTTCGAGCAATACCTGCCATTCATCGACGATGACGTCAAAGCCGTCTCAATCAACTGACCTGACACGCCTGCGACGGCGGGGTATCAAAAAGAGGGCGTCCGTTAACCCGGGCGCCCTTCTGACGGTAACAGATAAAGACTTTACCAGTAGCGTGTTGCCGTACAGCTTGCCGGACCATACGCATCGACGGCGACAGGCCCTTCATGCAGCTGACAACCTAGTTGGTTGCGACACAGCCGAAGTTGACGCAACGGAATGCGTTACCAGGAATGATATGCGCGTGAGTTATGTAACAATTTAATTGCCGAAATCGCTCTTTTAAGCATACTGTCCCTATCAATGGGAAAAGCCCGGCGCGCAAAGGCACCGGGCGACACAATGCAAAAGGGCTTCTGGCTGCCGCCACTCACTAACGGGCAGCCCCAAGAATGCAAACATTACGAGAAAATAGATCGGTGTCAACATGACACTTCAAGAACTGCAAACCGCCGGCCTGCAAAATGGACAGGCCCGGCCAGGATTGAATACGGAACAGGTAGCGGCGCAGGCAATGATGGAAATTTCAAAACTAGCTGAACTAAGAAAACTGCTTCAGAGCATGGAGCGGTCCTTGGGATTACAAAACCTCTCGCCCGTCGAACGCGACATTTACTATGCGGCAAGTGAGATCTCGAAATCAGACGAAGAAGTCCGAACGGTCCTGCTGATCGAACACAGCCTTTTGCAAACCGTGTCGCGACCCACATTCTTCCGCGCGCTCAAGTCGCTGGTGAACAAAGGTTACCTGTCGCAGGGCCGCGCCTCGAACAGGGGCCGCTACCTAGTCCACCAACCTAGGACCTGACTCCCCCCTTAAACCCCGGACATTTCATGCTGCGAGCCAGATTGAGCGAAGCCGTGGTGGCTTCAACAGCATATTTTGTGGCCTATCTGGTAACATTCAGATTGCTGATGCCGTTACAGGATAGCTTTTTCCCCGAATATGGCAGCCGCGCCAGCCTACTGTTTCTGCCGCATGGCGTTCGCGTGCTGGCCGCATGGCTGTTGGGCTGGCGCGCAATACCGGCGCTTCTTCCGGGTGTCTTTCTGACCTTTGCCGACCTCGGTGGCATGAATGTCTTTCTGCCCAGTCGGCTGGCCGCGATCATTGTGGCCGCTTGCGCCGCACCTGCGGTGTTTTATACGCTCAAGGCGCTGGGCTGGGATCTGTTTCCACAAGCAGGCAAACAACCTTGCTGGACCTGCGTCATGGGAGTTGGCGTGGTGACAGCGTTGCTGATTTCGGCTCCGACAAACTTTGCTTTGGGCAGTACTCTGTCCGAATACGTTGCTTTCCTAATCGGCGACGTGGCGGGCTTGTTCTTTCTGATGCTGGGGTTGCTCTATTTCTTCCGGTTCTTCGGCGACCAAAAGCCGGACGCCTGACGGGCTACCCCAAAACCGCGCGCCGCAGCAGGTTCAAACCGGCTACTAGCAACACAATCAGGGTGAGCATGCGAAACGTGGTCTGGTCAATCCGATCCTGCCAGCGGCCGCCGAGCCACATTCCAACAACAGCGGGCACAACCAGCACCAGAGACAGTGGAGCGGTCTCGACCCGTAGCACGCCCGATCCCAGATGCGCGACTGCCAGCGCCACCGCGCCCAAGCCATAGATCACTCCTTGAATCCGCATCTGGTCTTGCTTGGGCGTATTGAGCGCGGTCAGATAAGCCACGGTCGGCGGCCCCCAGACACCCGACACGCCACCGATACAGCCCGCGATCGCCCCTACCGCCGCCTCGGTTCGCATGGAGGCGCGGTTTAGCCTTAGGCGAAGTCCCAAAAGCTGCAACGTGGCGAAGACGACTACCGGAATCGCTATCAGCAACAAGAAGACCGGGGCCGGTATGCGCGTTACCAACTGCGATGTGGTTAGCAGACAAACCAACCCGACAAGAAGGAACACCCGAAACTGCAGTATCGATCTAATCGCGGCGTCGCTCCCTTGGCGCAGAGCCTGCAACCCGTTTGTCACCAGTGTCGGCAGGATCAATCCCGCTAGCGCCCAATCAGGAGGCAGGAATGTGCTGAGCCCTGAAACAAGGATCATCGGCATGGCGAAACCCACCAGACCCTTGACCAAACCAGCCAGCGTCGCAACGGCCAAAACGAGGACGAATTCATACCCTGACAGGATCAAAAAGAGCGGCTCCATTCCGCCCTCATATCACGTCTGTTCGTCGCTGCACTGCAAATAACATCACGCAACTATCGCACAAATATTGATGCTTATGCGTATTTTTATTGCGCTGCACGTGCAAAATGATATCACCGTGCGAAGCTAGGAGGAATCACATATGCCCCATGATGGACAGGATATTTCAGCGATGCAAAACACCGTTCTGATCCCCGACCTCCTTTCGGTCACGCGGGCCGCGCTTGCGCCTGTAGATGCCGTATTTGAACTGGCCCGTGACCGCGTGCGCACCACCGTCAGCGCCGATGGCCGTGTGTCGTCTGGCCTCATCGAGGCCAACCAGACCTCAGCGCATGGGCTGGCATGGCTGGCGACCTATCACCAGTCATTGACCCAGATGCAGCGCTGGGCCGAGAAGCTGGATAGCGAGGGCAAGTTCGGGGAATTGGAGCAACTGATCCATCAGATCGCATTCGGAGAATACCTCTGGCAGATCTATGGCGGCATACAGATGAACCAGGGCGAGGTTGTGCGCCTGCAAGATCTGGGCCTGAGCCAGGATGATATGCGCGCCATGATGGCGCCAGAGGTCATGACGCTGACCCAGAACGGCAACACTCAAGCCGCGCGCACGCGACTGGTTGAACTGATGCAGGATCAAACAGCATCGGCCATGTTCGGCACCTCGGGGTTGGATGACGAGCTTGAGATGATCCGCGACCAGTTCCGCCGCTATGCTGCCGAAAAGGTCGAGCCCTTTGCCCATGAATGGCATCTGAACGATGAGCTGATCCCGATCGAAGTGATCGAGGAACTGGCTGAAATGGGTGTCTTTGGCCTGACCATCCCAGAGGAATTCGGCGGTTTCGGCCTTTCGAAAGCTTCCATGTGCGTCGTCTCGGAAGAGTTGTCACGCGGCTATATCGGCGTCGGCTCGCTGGGCACCCGCTCCGAGATCGCTGCCGAGTTGATCATCGCGGGTGGCACCGATGAGCAGAAGGCCAACTGGCTGCCCAAGATCGCCAGCGCCGAAATTCTGCCCACCGCCGTTTTCACCGAGCCCAATACCGGGTCCGATCTGGGTTCGCTGCGCACCCGTGCTGTGAAAGATGACAACGGCAATTACCAGATCACCGGTAACAAGACCTGGATCACCCATGCCGCCCGCACCCATGTGATGACGCTGCTGGCGCGCACCAACCCCGAGACCAAGGATCACCGCGGGCTTTCCATGTTCCTGGCCGAAAAAACGCCCGGCACGGATGACAACCCCTTCCCCACCCCCGGCATGACCGGCGGTGAGATTGAGGTGTTGGGTTATCGCGGCATGAAAGAATACGAGCTGGGCTTCGACGGGTTTGAGGTCAAAGGCGAGAACCTGCTGGGCGGTGAAGAGGGCAAAGGTTTCAAACAGCTTATGGAGACGTTTGAATCCGCCCGCATCCAGACCGCCGCTCGCGCTATCGGTGTGGCGCAGTGCGCGCTGGATATCGCCATGCAATACGCACAGGACCGCAAACAGTTTGGCAAGTCGCTGATCGAGTTTCCCCGTGTCTCGGCCAAACTGGCTATGATGGCGGTCGAGATCATGATCGCTCGCCAGCTCACCTATTTCTCCGCCTGGGAAAAGGACCATGGCCACCGCTGCGACCTTGAGGCCGGCATGGCCAAGCTGCTGGGCGCCCGTGTGGCCTGGGCGGCGGCCGACAACGGGTTGCAGATCCATGGCGGCAACGGTTTTGCGCTGGAATACAAGATCAGCCGCGTGCTGTGCGACGCCCGAATTCTGAACATCTTTGAAGGTGCCGCAGAGATTCAGGCGCAGGTGATTGCACGGCGACTGCTCGGCTGACCTCTTGGGTCAACGAACTCCTTCCGAAGTAAGGGCTGCATCAATGATGCAGCCCTTTTTTGATCCCGGTCGGGTCAGCAAAAAACCCTCGCCAGAAAACTGGCGAGGGTTCCGTATTTTGTAGGATGGGGTTTCACCCCATCACCTTACCAGTCTTCGCGAACCACAACGCGGGTCTTGATCGGCAACTTCATCGCGGCAAGGCGCAGGGCCTCGCGAGCAATGTCGTCATCGACGCCGTCGATCTCGAACATCACGCGGCCGGGTTTGACCTTGGCCGCCCAATAATCCACGGAACCTTTACCTTTACCCATACGGACTTCGGTCGGTTTCGAGGTCACGGGGGTATCCGGGAAGATCCGGATCCAGACGCGGCCCTGGCGTTTCATGTGACGGGTCATCGCACGACGTGCAGCTTCGATTTGACGTGCAGTCACACGCTCGGGCTGCAGCGCTTTCAGACCGTAGGCGCCAAAGTTCAGATCAGAGCCGCCCTTGGCTTCGCCCTTGATCCGGCCTTTGTGCATCTTGCGGAATTTAGTACGCTTTGGTTGAAGCATCTCAAATCCTCCTTAACGGCGGCCGCCTGCACCGCGAGGTGCCGGACCATCCTGGAGTTCCTGTGCTTTACGGTCACGTGCCTGCGGATCGTGCTCCATGATCTCACCTTTGAAGATCCAGACCTTGATCCCGATGATCCCGTAGGGGGTCATCGCTTCGGCATGTGCGTAATCGATGTCGGCACGCAGGGTGTGCAGAGGCACGCGGCCTTCGCGGTACCACTCGGTCCGTGCGATTTCGGCGCCGCCCAGACGACCAGCGACGTTCACCCGGATACCCAAGGCGCCCATGCGCATGGCGTTCTGAACCGACCGCTTCATCGCGCGGCGGAACGAAACGCGGCGCTCCAGCTGCTGAGCGATGGACTCGGCAACCAGCTGCGCGTCAAGCTCGGGCTTGCGCACTTCGACGATGTTCAGGTGCAATTCGCTGTCGGTCATCTGCGCGATCTTCTTGCGCAGGACTTCGATGTCTGCACCTTTCTTGCCGATGATGACACCCGGACGCGCTGTATGGATCGTCACGCGGCACTTCTTGTGCGGACGTTCGATGATCACACGGGCCACGCCGGCCTGCTTGCACTCTTCCTTGATGAACTCACGGATTTTCAAATCTTCCAGCAGAAGATCACCGTAGTCCTTGGTGTCGGCGTACCAACGGCTGTCCCAGGTGCGGTTGACCTGGAGGCGCATGCCGACCGGATTTACTTTATGACCCATTAGGCTTGCTCCTCTACCTGACGCACCTTGATGGTGATCTCCGAGAACGGCTTCATGATCTTGCCGAACCGGCCACGTGCCCGCGGACGGCCACGCTTCATGACCAGGTTCTTGCCGACCCAGGCCTCGGCGACGATCAGTTCATCAACGTCAAGGTTGTGGTTGTTTTCAGCATTGGCGATGGCGGACTGAAGGCACTTCTTCACGTCCTGCGCGACCCGCTTGTTCGAGAAGGTCAGGTCCGTCAGGGCCTTTTCAACCTTCTTGCCACGGATCATCTGTGCCACCAGGTTCAGTTTCTGCGGGCTGGTGCGAAGCATGCGGGTTTTTGCCATTGCTTCATTGTCTGCCACGCGGCGGGGGTTCTTTTCCTTGCCCATGACTTACTTCCGCTTCGCTTTTTTGTCAGCGGCATGGCCATAATAGGTCCGGGTCGGCGAGTATTCACCGAACTTCTGACCAATCATGTCTTCCGAGACGTTTACCGGGATGTGCTTGTGACCGTTATAGACACCAAAGGTCAAACCCACGAACTGGGGCAGGATGGTGGAACGGCGCGACCAGATCTTGATCACTTCATTGCGGCCCGACTCGCGCGCAGCTTCGGCTTTCTTAAGCACATAGCTGTCGACGAAAGGACCTTTCCATACAGAGCGAGACATAGATTAACGTCCCTTCTTCTTGGCGTGGCGCGAGCGGATGATCAGCTTCTGCGACGCTTTGTTCTTGTTGCGAGTGCGCTTGCCCTTGGTCGGCTTACCCCATGGGGTCACCGGGTGACGACCACCCGAAGTCCGGCCTTCACCACCACCATGGGGGTGGTCGATTGGGTTCATGACAACACCACGGACCGACGGACGCACGCCCTTGTGGCGCATACGACCGGCTTTACCGTAGTTCTGGTTGGAGTTGTCGGGGTTCGACACGGCACCAACGGTGGCCATGCATTCCTGACGCACCATGCGCAGTTCACCCGAGCTGAGGCGGATCTGGGCGTAGCCACCGTCGCGGCCCACGAACTGGGCATAGGTGCCAGCGGCACGCGCGATCTGACCACCCTTACCGGGCTTCATCTCGATGTTGTGGACAATGGTACCGATCGGCATGCCCGAGAACGGCATTGCGTTGCCCGGCTTGATGTCGGCTTTGGCAGAGGCGACAACCTTGTCACCAACAGCCAGACGCTGGGGCGCAAGGATATAGGCCTGCTCGCCATCGTCATATTTGACCAGTGCGATGAATGCGGTCCGGTTCGGGTCGTACTCGATCCGTTCGACGGTTGCCGCCACATCAAATTTGTTCCGTTTGAAGTCAACGATCCGGTAGAGGCGTTTGGCGCCACCCCCGCGACGACGCGAGGTAATCCGTCCGGTGTTGTTCCGGCCGCCCGATTTCGTCAGACCCTCGGTGAGGGATTTGACGGGGCGTCCTTTCCAGAGCTCCGAACGGTCGATCAGCACCAGCCCGCGCTGGCCCGGCGTCGTCGGCTTATACGACTTGAGTGCCATGCTTTCTGTCTTCCGTTTAGCGTGCGAGATCCTTAGGTTCTTGTCTTTGGACCCGCTATGTTGAAGGCCCCCGTAGGTGCCTGAGATATAGGGGCCCGAAGGTCCCCGATTCCAAATATCAACAGCCCCGGAACGAATCCGAGGCCGTGAGATTGCGCGGATGTAGCAGGGTTGGGGGTAGGTGTCTATAGGATACGCTCCCATAAACTCAACTAACTCGTTAGATCAGACCAACATGCAGAGTGGTTCAGCGGCTCGTCAGGCGTTTGTCGCCAGCTGATCCCAAATATTGACTATTGATCATCAACATTCGAAGCGTTGCGTGGTTCGTTGGGTTCCGTTTTCACATCGGAGGTCGAAATATAAAAGAAACCAGCGTCAGTCCAGACGACCGCTTCGTTTTCCTTTTCTAACTGCGCAAAGGTGACCCGAACCGCCTCCGAGATATCTTTCTCATACTTAGAAAACCTCCCGCACAAGAACAAATAAAGAGCTTCACCTTCGCAGCCCTCCCCGGAGTACCCGTCCACTGCGAGTTGGAACGCGCTACATGACTCAAAGGGAAATGTGCCTTGGCACGGCTCAAGCGCCCAAACAGCCACATCATAGAGGAAAATATCGTATTGGGCAGCATCGCTTATGAGCAGAGTAGGCCTTGCAACTACTTTACCTTTGCTCGGCAACACTTGACCGGGCAGCACAAACGCCCGCCCAATCTCTTCCACTTCAGCGATCCAATCCAGATCACGAACATCTAATATGCTGATATCGCTCTCCGGCTGATAGTGCGGCGCCGAATAACCATCTGAATCCGCGAAGTTTGCGCCGAAAATCACTAGGTAGGCGATCAAGATTTGCCCCGTCTTGTCACCGGTATTTTCCACTTCTATCGAGAAATCAACCGGGACCACGGAACCGGAAACATTTGGCGAGAACACGGGCTCTTTGACCTCAATCTCTGTCAAAAGGGCCAACCCTAGATCAAGGCGCTCTTCTGAAAGAACAAACTCATAGAGTGCCCAGAAGCCAGCGAGGCAAATTGCAATAGTTTGAACCCAGTTTTTGGTCGACTCAGATATCGGTGTCCCACTCATGAATACGCCTATTGGATCCAGAAACGGAGCCTAACGCCTGAACGATGTTTCCAAAAAAATCTTGCTGCACAATAAAAAATGCTCAGCTCCGAGCGTTTGATAAGCTAGCACTAAGGTCGGAATTCATCAATCCTTGGGCACATCACTCAAAACAGATGCCTCAACGGTGTAAGAATACTGCCTTCCAGCGAAGCAGAAAAACGAGCATATGCCCGGAACAAAATCAAGACTGGGAGCCGCATCGCCAGCGACTGCCCGTCCCGGCGGGCTGGCGCCTTAGGGAGGTTAGCTGGCAAGGACACACCAATCGCAGTTTGGGGACATCACCCTGCAAGAATGCTGTGAAACGATGGTTGATCAGGGCAGGGCTTGAAGTGGCGACCCCGGCAGGATTCGAACCTGCAACCTGCCCCTTAGGAGGGGGCTGCTCTATCCAGTTGAGCCACGGGGCCTTGGCAGCTGTCTAGCCGGGTTTTGCATGGTTGTCATCGGCGACCCGTCAGGTTTTTGCATCTTGTTGATCGGGCACCCCGCAGAGCTGCGCCTCCGCCTCGCTCTACGATCCTCAATACCATGTTGCGCCACCGAGATGCCTCTGCGCGATGGCACCTGTCGGACTGTCGGAAACTCAATCAGGGTAGCAGGTCTTATTTGATGGATCAGCGCGGTGAATACCCTCTTGTCACGTCGCCCGTGCACCTGTATAGCGCGCGAGTTCTCATCAAGAACATCAAGGCGGGGTGATTCCCGCCTTTTGGGTTCGATGAGGGTGGGCGATGGGCGCCTGTCCTCCTCTCAACTCCAACGCCTGAAGATAAAGGCTGTTATAATGCAAAGCCAAAATATCCGTATTCGGCTGAAGGCATTTGACTATCGCGTCCTGGATGCCAGCACGCAAGAGATCGTCAACACTGCCAAGCGGACCGGTGCGCAGGTGCGTGGCCCGATCCCGCTGCCGAACAAGATTGAGAAGTTCACGGTTCTCCGTGGCCCTCACGTCGACAAGAAATCCCGCGATCAGTTCGAGATCCGCACGCACAAGCGTCTCTTGGACATCGTCGATCCGACCCCCCAGACCGTGGACGCGCTGATGAAGCTCGACCTCGCCGCTGGTGTGGATGTCGAGATCAAGCTGCAATCGTAATCGGAGGGTATGAGAATGCGTTCCGGTATTATCGCAAAGAAAGTCGGCATGACCCGGCTGTTCCAGGAAGACGGCAAGCAGATCCCTGTCACCGTTCTTCAACTGGACGGCCTGCAGGTCGTTGCCCAGCGGACCACCGAGAAAGACGGCTACACCGCCGTTCAGCTTGGTGCAGGTTCGCCCAAGGTCAAGCGTGTCTCCAAGGCGATGCGTGGCCACTACGCGGCCTCCAAGGTTGAGCCCAAGCGTAAGCTGGTTGAGTTCCGCGTCGAAGAAGATGGTCTGATCGATGTTGGCGCCGAAATCTCGGCCGAGCACTTTCTGGAAGGCCAGAAAGTGGACGTGACCGGTACCTCGATCGGTAAGGGTTTCGCCGGTGCCATGAAGCGACACAATTTCGGCGGTCTGCGCGCCTCGCACGGTGTGTCGATCAGCCACCGTTCGCACGGCTCGACTGGTCAGTGTCAGGACCCCGGCAAGGTGTTCAAAGGCAAGAAAATGGCCGGTCACATGGGCGCTGCCCGTGTCACCACTCAGAACCTCGAAGTCGTCAAGACCGATGCTGATCGTGGCCTGCTCATGATCAAAGGCGCGGTTCCCGGCTCTAAGGGTGGCTGGGTCACCGTCAAGGACGCTGTGAAGAAGAAAGCGCCCGAAGGTCTGCCTTTCCCGGCGGCGATCAAATCGGCTGCAACCGAGGCACCTGCGGAAGAAGCTCCCGCGGAAGGTGGTGAAGCATGAAACTTGATGTAATCAAACTGGACGGCGGCAAGGCCGGCAACATCGAGCTGGATGCGGACCTGTTCGGCCTAGAGCCGCGTGCGGACATCCTGCACCGTGTGGTCCGTTGGCAGCGCAACAACGCGCAGGCCGGCACCCACAAGGTCAAGACCCGCTCGGAAACCAGCTACTCGACCAAGAAGATCTATCGCCAGAAAGGCACCGGTGGCGCACGCCATGGTGACCGCAACGCGCCAATCTTCCGCAAGGGTGGCATCTACAAAGGTCCAACGCCGCGTTCGCACGGCCACGACCTGCCCAAGAAGTTCCGCAAGCTGGGTCTGAAGCATGCCCTGTCCGCCAAGGCGAAAGCAGGCGAACTGGTCGTGATCGAAGACGCTGCTGCCGAAGGCAAGACCGGTGCTCTGGCCAAACAGGTTGCAAACCTGGGCTGGAAGCGCGCGCTGGTCATCGACGGGGCAACCGTGAACGAAGGGTTCCTGAAGGCGTCGCGCAACATCGAAGGTCTGGATATCCTGCCGTCGATGGGTGCAAACGTTTATGACATCCTCAAGCGTGACACGCTGGTGCTCACCAAGGCGGGTGTCGAAGCACTGGAGGCTCGTCTGAAATGAGCGCGAAAGCAGAACATTACGACGTAATCCGCAAGCCGGTCATCACCGAGAAATCGACCATGGCGTCCGAGAACGGCGCGGTTGTCTTTGAGGTGGCGATTGACAGCAACAAGCCGCAGATCAAGGAAGCCGTTGAGGCGCTCTTTGGTGTGAAGGTCAAAGCGGTGAACACCACCGTGACCAAAGGCAAGGTCAAGCGGTTCCGCGGCCAGTTGGGCAAGCGGAAAGACGTCAAGAAAGCCTATGTGACCCTCGAAGAGGGCAACACCATCGACGTGTCCACCGGTCTCTGATCGAGACGTCTTTGGAAAGCTATGAAAGCCCCCGCGAAAGCGGGGGTTTTTTATTGGGCTGTGTTTATTGAGAAATGCTCGGGTTTTCGATCGTCGCATCCGCAACAGTTGTGGCGCCAACCTGCGCCAAGGCAATGGACATTTCATCGCTCAGCACATCCCAGAGCCGATGCAAGCCCGCTTCACCACCTGCCGCTATTGCAAACTGCATGACCCGGCCAAAGAAAACAAAATTTGCACCAGCGACCAGTGCTTTCAGCGCATCCTCGCCCGAGCGCAGCCCGCTGTCAAAAAACAACGGGTACTCCGCTCCGACCGCCCGCCGAATCTCGGTGAGTGCCGAAATGGGCGCGGGCGCGCTGTCTAGCTGGCGGGCACCGTGGCTGGAGACCTGAATCGCGTCAACGCCCGCATTTTTGAGGGCCACCGCGTCTTCGGGATCAAGCACACCTTTCACCACCAGATTGCCGTTCCACATCTCCCGCAACCGGGCAAGCGTATCCCAATTTGCTCTGGCGCGACTTTCAGTCCGGTCAAAACTGTAACCTGACATCTGGAAGTTCGCCATTTGAGGCCTGCCTTGGAACAGGGTTGAAAGCGACCAGCGCGGATGCAGTGCGAAATCCAGAAACTGGCGCGGGCCGATGCGGAATGGCATGGTGAAGCCGTGGCGCAACTCCCGCGGGCGGCGGCCTACTTCCGGCACATCCACCGTCAAAACCAGCGTTTCATAGCCTGCATCGCGCGCCCGCTGTGCCAGCTTGAAACTGCCTGACCCATCGCCGCTGAAATAAAGCTGGAACCAGGCGTTGCCCTCGGCGGCCTCGATCAGCTCTTCCATCGGGGTGGAGGCGACCGTCGAGACGCCCAAAGGAACCGAATAGCGCGCCGCAAGTCGGGCCAGCATCAGGTCCGCCCCCGGCGCGGCAAGGTTGCACATGCCCATCGGCGCGATGCCAAAGGGACACTGCGAGGGTTTGCCAAAGACGGCCGAGGACAGTGACCTGTCACTGACATCGCGAAGGATACGTGGACGCAGGACGATGTCGTCCAGAGCAGACCGGTTACGGGCTGCGCCCGTTTCCGTCCCGGCCGCGCCGTCGATATAGTCGAACACCATCCACGGCAGACGCCGCCGCGCAAGACGGCGTGCGTCCTCGGCGCTGTGGATGGCGCTTGCTGACATCAGGCCTGAACGGCCTTCATGAAGCGGTCGCGGATCACCACCGGATCCATGGTGATCACCGGGTTCTTGGCATTTCCGCTGTCACATTTCACGACGATGACATGCATCTTGCCGCTATCCAGCGCCTTTTGCAGAACCTCACCCGTTTCCACATCCCGGCATTCGATGACATTTTCGCAACCGCAGGCCTCGGCCACTTTGGCGAGCGAGGTCTTGAGGCCCGCATATGTCGGCTGATCGCCAGTCGATCCATAAGACCCGTTGTCGATGATCATCAGGATATAGTTGTCGGCCACATTGTTAGCGATGGTCGGCAAGGTGCCCATATTGGTCAGGATCGAGCCGTCGCCGTCGATGACGATCACCGGTTTGGGCTGCGCCAACGCCAGCCCAAGTCCGATGGACGAGGCAAGTCCCATCGTGCCCAGCATATAGAAATTCGTGGGCTGATCGTCGATTGCGTGCAGCTCCTGGCTGGGGATACCAATATTACAGACCACCAGCTGGTCGCGCAGGATCGGGGCAATCTCATTCAAAATCTCGGAACGGATCATTGGTCGCCATAGCCTCCCCAGAAATTGGCATCGGTCAGGATCGCCACGGGTTTGTTGCACATGAAGGTGTATTTCAGGATGTTGTCGAGTTCCTCGACATCCTTCTGCCAGTGGAAATGGTAGGTGGGGATATTCATCTGCGCCAACAGTGCCTTGGTGTGTATCGCCATCTCGACCTGACAGGCGACCGGCTCGCGCAGCTCACCGCGATAGGAGATCAGCATCGGCAAGGGCATCCGGTAATACTGAATCAGCGTCGCCAGCGTATTGAACGTCACGCCGATCGCCGTGTTCTGCATGATAATCGCCGGGCGCTTGCCACCCATCCAGGCCCCGGCGCACAGCCCCATGCCCTCGTCTTCCTTGTTCGAGGGGATGTGGAAGATGTCGTCGCGCTGATCAATCTCTTCGATCACGCCAGCCAGCTGTTTGCACGGCACTGTGGTCACGAACGAGATGTCATTGGCGACAAGATCATCCGCGATCTTCTTGTCGATGTTCATTGTCTGATTTGCCTTTTTGGTTCGAGGCGCAGAGCGCGCCTTTTCAGGGTTGAGAATTGCGGTGAACATGCACCGCGCAATGGGCGTGCCGGACCACGCGCGCGGCGGTGGAGCCGAGGAAATAGTCGCTAAGGCCGGGCTTATGCGAGCCGATCACGATGCAATCGACGCCATTTGCGTTCGCATAGTCGATGATCGTGCGCGCTGTGTGCCCTTTGGTGATCTCCGGCGTAACGCCCTCGACGCCGGCGAGTTTTTCCTCCAGCAGTTTTCGCGCCTTTGCAAAACCCTCATTGACGAGGGTCTTATCCAAGTAAGCGCTCGCCGAGCCCTGCGGTGTCTCATAGACATGCAGCGCGATAATTTCGCCAGACCCGCCGCCAAGAGCGTTTGCGACTTTCAAAGTATGCTGGGAAATGTCGTGATCCAGCGCCATCGGGACCAGAATCTTAGTATACATATATCGCCTCCATTGGGTTTTCGGTCAGGTCTATGCCCAAGGTGATAACACGATTTTCGGGGCCGCCACCGTACCCGCCCGCAAGTTCCGGAACGCTTCGAACCCTTCTGCCAGGGGGCGTTCCTCGATCCAGTCCAGCGCACCTAGTCGGCCATCAAAGATAGCCTGCGCCGTATCGCGGAAATCCTGCGCGGTGTAGGTATAGGTGCCGATGAAGCGGATTTCCTGCAGGGTCAACCGGCGGATATCCAGCCCGCCGCGATCCTCGCCCAGACCCACATGCGCGATGACACCGCCGGGCGCGGCATGGGCAGAGGCCGTCGCGCGGGTCGCGGCGTAACCAACCGCATCAATCACAACCGGATAAAGACCCCCAGCTTGCGCGGCGGCCTCCTGCTTACAGTTGTCTTGTAAATAGGCGCGTCGCATCTCGTTCGGCTCGGTGATCACCACATTTTCGACCCCCATCGCCTTCAGGGCCAGCGCGGCAGCCAAACCGATCGCGCCGCCCCCGATCACCAGCGCGCGGGCTTCAGTGCCGGGATGCAAACTTTCCAAAGCCAGTCTGACCGCGTGCCAGCTCACCGCCAGCGGTTCGGCCAGCGCCGCCTTAGCCAGTGGAACATCCTCGGGCACCTCGACCAGATTGCTGTCCGGCATGGCGACAAATTGAGCGAACGCCCCTTCGCGTGGCGGCATTGAGATGATCTGACGGTCGGCACAGATATTCTCGCGTCCGGTCCGGCATGCGGCACAGACGCCGCAACAGACCAGCGGGTTGATCGTGACACGCGTCCCGTCGCGCGCGCCGCCGACAATCACGCCCGCCGCCTCATGCCCAAGGATCAGCGGAGCGGGTCGGCGCGCGTCATGACCCAGATAGGCGTGCATATCCGAGCCGCAGATACCAGCGGCCTCGACCCGGATCAGGTGCTCTCCGTCACGCGGAACCGCGTCGGGCACCTCGCGATAACCCATCTGTTCAACACCGTCATACACAAGCGCCTTCATTTCGCGGTGAACCCCCCGTCAACCATCAGCACCTGCCCGGTCACATAGCTGGAAGCGTCCGAGCACAGGAACAGAATCGGCCCGTCGATGTCCTCCATCCGACCGTTGCGCTTTATGCAGGTCTGCGCCGCGTTGCGGGCCGCACGGTCTGCATCGTCAAACACCGCCTGTGTAAGCTCGGTCGGAAAGAAGCCCGGCCCGATTGCGTTCGCGGTAATGCCGACACCCGACCACGCCTCAGCCATGGCGCGGGTCAACTGAGCAATGCCCCCTTTCGATGCGCCATAGGCCACACCGCCGGGGAAAGCCCGCGTGGTCTGCAGGGAAGCAAAGTTGACGATTCGCCCCCAGCCTTTCGCCTTCATTGCCGGGACCAGAGCCTGGCTCAGAAAGAACGGCGCGGTGAGGTTCAGCGCCAATGTCTGGTCCCAGCCATTAGCGGTCACATCATCGGCGGCCTGGCGTGTATTAACGCCCGCCGCGTGAACAACGATATCCGGCGCGCCGAAGATGGCGCTCACCCGGTCTGCCAGCGAGGCCAAAGCCGCGCGATCGGACACATCCGTGGCAAGGCTGGCCGCGTTTGGGCCGATCTCGGCGCACAGGTCATCCAAGGCATCCTGCCGCCGGGCAAGGCCGACGACACGCGCACCGGCCGAGGCCAGCACCTGCGCCGCGCGCCGCCCCAGACCGGAACTTGCGCCGGTCACAAGGGCAACGCGACCTTGCAGGTCAAAGAGCGCCTTTGGGTCAGCCATCTGCCGTCAGATCGAATTGTTCGTCCGGGAAGTACTTGGCCAGCCGCACATCCGCCGCGCGGGCATGCCCCTCCATCCCCTCTAGACGCGAAATGCGGGCCGTGGCCTCTGCAATGGATTTCGAGCCTTCGCGCGTGGCCCGCTGCCACGTGACGATCTTCATGTATTTGTGGACGCTCAAACCGCCAGTATAGCTGGCCGCCCCCGAGGTGGGCAGAACATGGTTGGTGCCTGTGGCCTTGTCGCCGTAAGACACCGTCGTCTCTTCACCCAGGAACAGCGAGCCATAGCAGGTCAGCCGGCCCAGCCACCAATCCAGGTCTTCGGCCTGAACCGTCAGATGCTCGGGCGCGTAGTCGTCCGAACAGGCTGCCATTTCCTCGCGGTCGGCACAAACGATGACCTCGGCATAGTCCCGCCAAGCGGCAAAGGCGTTCTCGCGGTTTAGGTCGGGCAGATCGTCGATCAGGGAAGGCACCAGCCCCATCACGTCCTCGGCGAGCTTCCGGTCGTCGGTCACCAGCCAAACGGGTGAATTATACCCGTGTTCGGCCTGGCTGACCAAATCGGTTGCAACCACATGGGCATCGGCCTGCCCATCGGCGAGGATCAGACTGTCAGTCGGGCCCGCGATCATGTCGATGCCAACCTTGCCATAGAGAATGCGCTTGGCCTCGGCCACAAATTGATTGCCAGGACCCACGAGGATATTGGCGCGCGGCAGACCAAACAGACCATAGGTCATTGCAGCAACGCCTTGCACACCGCCCATGGCGAGGATGCTGTCGGCACCGCAGATATGCGCGGCATAGACAATCGCAGGCGCGACGCCTTCGCCGGGCCGTGGTGGCGAGCAGGCCGTGATGTGACGACAACCCGCGACCTTTGCCGTCGTGACCGTCATGATCGCGCTGGCGATATGGCTGTAGCGACCGCCGGGCACATAACACCCGGCTGCATCCACCGGGATCGCCTTTTGGCCCGCGACAAAGCCGGGCACGATTTCCATCTGCACATCCGACACGGTCGCTTTCTGCGTTTCGGCAAAGCGGCGCACATTATCATGGGCAAAGCGGATATCCGCCTTCAGCTTCTCAGGCACCAGCGCACAGGCGGCCTCGATCTCTTCGGGCGTCAGCAATACGCCGCCCTCGTAGCGATCGAATTTCTTGGCATATTCCAGCGCCTTGTCGTCACCGCCCGCTTCGATCTCTTCGAGGATCGTTTTCACCGTGTCATGGACCTCGGACGCATGGGATTGCGCGGTCAGGGTTGCCTTTTTCAGGTATTCACGAGGCATATTCAGCAAGTCCTATTGGTAGATTTCTGGAAGTAGGGTGGTTGAAACCGCTGGAACGTAAGCGATCAACAGCACCACGATCAGCATAGTCAATACGAAGGGCACAGCACGGGCGGCAATCTTCAGAATAGACTCACCGGTAATGCCAGATACGACGAACAGGTTCAGACCCAGCGGCGGCGTAATGAATCCAACGCCCAGCGCGGTGATCATCATGATGCAGAACTGGATCTCGTTCATGCCGATATTGTCCGCTAGTGGCTTCAGGATCGGTGCCAGGATCACGATGTTCGGTGTCGTCTCCATCACGCAGCCCGCCGCAATCAGGATGCCGATCATCAGCAGAATCAGCAGATAGGGATCATCCGTGAGCGAGGTGATCGAGGCCACGAAGCCCTGCGGCACGCCCATGATCGCCAACGCCTCGGCAAGCGGGGCCGAGAAGGCGATGATCGGCAGGATGACGCCGTTAACCTTGGCCGAACTGACTAGCATCGACGGGAAATCCGCAAGTGTCAGCGTGCGCAGAATGAACCCCATGATGATAGTGACAACCACGGCGGTGGCCCCGGCCTCGGTGGGTGTCAAGCGGCCCGAGAAAATGCCGTAGAAGATAATGCCGGGCACGATGAAGGCATACCAGCCGGATTTCAGCGCTTTGCCCAGATTGGCCAGCCACTCGCCCCAGGTCATCATGCCGCCACCCTCATAGGCATAGAGACGGTTCACGATGATGTTGGTCACAAGGATCGAAACCAGAATGGCCAGACCGGGGATCAGCGCCGCAAGAAACAGTGTCGAAGCGGAGATACCCAGCACCAGACCGATGATGATATAGGCGATCGAGGGCGGGATCAGGATGCCGGTACAGGCACCCGCCGCAACCAGCGCACAGGCATAGGGGCGCGGATAGCCGCTTTCGACCAGCCGGTCGATGGTCATGCGGCCCACCGCAGCAGCACCGGCGGCATCCGAACCCGAGATGGCCGCGAACATACCGCAGACCAGAACCGTGGCCGAGCCGAAACCGCCCTTGGCAAAGCAGGTCAATGCCTCTGCCACGTCCAGAAACTTGCGTGACAATCCGGTGCGCACCAGAACGTCGCCAGTCAGGATGAACAGCGGTACAGCGGTCAGCGCAAAGGCATCGATGCCGGTAAACAGGCTTTCGCCCACAAGGCTCAGCGGCAGGTCACCGGACATAATCAGCATGACAATCGCGGCGGAGCCAATGGCGGCCCAAACGGGCACGGCCAGTGCGATGAGCGCCACGAACATAAGGACGGGCACATAGAAGTCCCAGCCGAGTTCAACCGTTTGATTGAGAGAATTCCAAAGCATCGTCTATCCCCTCAATCAAACAGCTTGTCGCCTTCGAAGACGGGAGTGCCGTCTCGCAAGGACTTGAAATCACGCAGAAATGATTGGATCAGACGCCAGATCATCAGAGCGAATCCGGTCGGCACCGCCATAAGGAACCAGACCTTGGACACTCGCAGACCGTCAGTGACCGAGCCGAACTTGGCCGAGACATGCACCGCCTCGTATGACCAGTAGAGCGCGATGATCGCCACGATAAACATCACCAGATCGCCGAAGATGTAGAGCAACGCCTTGGGCCGGGGCGGCAGGTAATGCATGACAACGTCGATGCGGATATGCGCGCGCTCCTTGACGGCGGCGGCAGCGCCGATCCACGCCAGATAGATGAAGGAATAGCGAACGATCTCTTCTCCCCAGATCGAGGAGTAGGCGAAGATTTCGCGCCGCAGCACTTCGATCGCCATCGTGATGACCAGCATGACGTAGAACACCAGCAGCAGCCAACGCTCGGCATCGCGGTCTATTTTCTGAAGTACAGTCATCTCCTGCCTCTGTCCCTGGCAACACGTCACGGTTCAGCCGCGGAAACGGGCTGTCGGCAGGTGCTGCTGATGATGGCGACTAGAGCGGGCGCGCGCGTGGCACCCGCTCAGATGGTTTATGCGTCGTGGACGTAATACTTGCCCTGCGTATCGGCAGCCTCGACGAGTTTGTCGAACGCCTCCATCGACCCGGCCAGCTCGGTCTTGAACGGATCCCATTCCGACCGCTGGTAGCCCCCCGCATCTTTCCATTCCGCCAGCTGATCGTCGCTGAGCGAATGGAATTGCACACCGGCTTTGTTCAGTTCGGCCATCGCATAGGCGCGGGCCGAAGGTACCTTGGACAGGTTCTGGTGACTTGTCATTTCAGCCGCCCACATGATCCCGTCTTGCACATCGGCTGGCATCGAGTTGAACCATTCCAGATTGCAGGAATAGACCTGACTGTCCGGCACTGCCTGCGTGAAGGTCACGTTGCTCAGGATATCCTTGAAACCAAAGACGAAAAGCGCACCCACCGACGGGTCGAGCGCGTCAGCAACGCCCTGCTTGATCGCCGAAGGTGTCTCGCCCCAAGCGACAGGCGTCGGGTTGGCGCCGACCATGCGGTAATATTGCTGCAGCATCTTCGAGCCCGGAACGCGGAACTTCACGCCGCTCATGTCAGACGGCGTCAGAATAGCGTTGCCGCCCTGGCGTACCGCCACCACACGCGGGTCAATCACCACATAGAACAGCGCCTTGAAGCCTGCGGCCTCGACCTTGGGATGCACTTCGTTTTTCCATGTGTCGGAATGCACAAGGTTGGTGAAGCGCTGGTTCGAACCGCAGAGATACGGCATGTTGATCAGATCGACGGTTGAGGCGAAGGGCGCGAAGTTCGACAGCGAATGCTGGGCTGCCTGGATCGTGCCGCCCTGCACCTTCTGCACCAGCGAACCGCCTGCACCTAGCTGCCCGCCCGGTGCCAGCTTGACATAGACTTTGCCGTTGGTGGCGTTCTGGATGTTTTCCTTCAGGTCCAGCTGCATGATCGGATAGCTACGCGAGGCCCCCAGAACATAGGCCGTCGCGACGGTCATGATATGTTCGGCCGCCTTTTCACGATCTTTTTCTTCTTTGGCGGTTTGCGCCGCGGCCTCCGACGACCAAAGCACACCGCCTGCCCCGGCCACAAGCGCCGCAGTAAAGGCCCCGCTGGCGCTAAGTTTCAGAAAGTTGCGGCGCTCTGCCGATGCAAGTTCTTGGTTTTCGTTGTCCATCAATTGCCCTCCCATTGGACAAGTCAGCTTCCGTCTTTGGCGTTGCGGTCAGCTTCTCTTTTTAGAATTGCGACAACGAACAGGATCGACGCCGCGAACAGAACCAGCATCTCACCCACGTCGCCCAGAAACGCGCTGTTCGCGAACGCACCCAGCGCGACATTCGTGAAATAGATGACGAACACGACAATAGATGCAGCGAGATACATTTCAGGGCTCCGGAAAGATTCGGCTCTTTTCCCTTTGTAAGCGCTTACATGGATAATGCAAGCGCTTACATGCGTCGCTTTCAAAACCGCTGCAATGTGTTAGAAGTTAAGCAATTACGAAGCACGGGTTTTGAAATGTCGAAACTACAATCTGCGCCAACGCTCAACGATGTCGCCAGAAAGGCGGGGGTCTCGACAGCGACTGTGTCACGGTGCCTGAACGCCCCCGACCGCGTTGTGGAGGAGACGCGACAGCGCGTCATGTCAGTGGTCGATACGCTGGGCTACACCCCGAATTTCGCAGCCCGCGTCATGGCCGCCAAGCGGACCTTCACCATTGGCGCGATCATCCCAACCATGGAGAACGCGATCTTTGCCCGGGGTCTGCAGGCGTTTCAGGAGGAACTGCATCAGCGTGGCTATACCTTGCTGGTATCCAGCTCGGCCTATCGCCCCGAGGTGGAAGAGGAACAAATTCGTACTTTGGTCGCGCGAGGTGCGGATGGCTTGCTGTTGATCGGTCACGACCGCGATCCAAAAATCTATGACTATCTGGACCGCCAGAAAGTGCCCGCTCTGGTCGCCTGGTCCTACATTCCGAACACTCGCGCGCCTTCGATCGGCTTTGACAACAGACAGGCGATGCAGACGCTGGCGGACCGGGTAATCGGCCTGGGCCATACCGAAATCGCAATGATCTCGGGCATTAGTCAGGGCAATGATCGTGCGAGGCTCAGAATCGAAGGCGCCCGCGACGCACTGCGCATGCATGGCATGCACCCCGAAGAACTTTCCATCATCGAAACCTCCTACGAGATCGAAAACGGTGCAGAGGCGTTCGCCCGGCTCATCTCGCAGGACCCACGACCGACCGCTATCCTCTGCGGCAATGACGTGCTGGCCGCCGGGGCACTGCGACAGGCCCAAAACATGGGCCTGGATGTGCCCGGTGATGTCTCGATCACCGGTTTTGATGATATCGAGCTTGCGCGTATTGTAAGCCCTGCCTTGACCACGGTACATGTGCCGCACCGCGAAATGGGCGGCAAAGCGGCGCTTGAACTGATTGAAATGGTTGAAAAGAGCACCGTTGGCAATACCATCCGCCTGCAAACAGAAATCGTCGAGCGCCATTCACTGGGCCCGGCAAACAAAAGCTGAAGCTCACCGCAGGCACTGCGCGGACAAGGGGATAAGACCAAATGCGTGACTTTCAGGTGCCGGGCCGTTCCGAGGTGTTGGCAACAAACGGCATGTGCGCGACCTCGCACCCGCTGGCGGCGCAAACCGCCATCGACATTCTGAAACGCGGTGGCAACGCAATGGATGCAGCCATTTCGGCCGCCGTTCTGCTGGGGATATGCGAACCCCAGATGACCGGGATCGGCGGCGATTGTTTCGTGCTATACACCCGGCCCGGATCACAGCGGGTCCATGCACTGAACGGATCCGGCCGTGCGCCTCGGCAGGCGGACGCCACTGCACTGCGAAGAGACAGCGGAAGCAAGGTCGATCCGGGCAGCGCTCATGCGGTTACAATACCCGGCGCGATCGACGCGTTCTGCCACCTGTCCGAAACAGAGGGGCGGATCGGACTGGACGCGATTCTGGATCCTGCAATCCAATATGCCGAACACGGCGTACCGGTGGCCGCGCGCGTGGCATTTGATTGGCAACGCGACGCCGCGCATCTGCAAGGCGCAGCGCGCAAATTTTATCTGATCGATGGCAAAGCTCCAAAACCTGCACAGACCTTCCGGTCGCCTCAGCAGGCTGAAGTCCTGCGCCGCATCGCCCGGTCGGGCCGCGACGCGTTTTATGCCGGCGAAGTGGCCGAGGACATGGTGGCGACACTTCAAAAGCTGGGCGGCAGCCATCAACTGGATGATTTTGCCGTCACACGCTGCACAGAAACAACACCCATCGACGGCACCTACAAATCTCTTGATCTGGTCGAGCATCCGCCCAACGGACAAGGAGCCACGGCTATCCTTCTGCTCAACATCCTGAACGAGTTCGACCTGCCCTCGATGGACCCGTTCGGCAGCCAGCGCGCTCATATCGAGGCGGAGGCCACCAAGCTGGCCTATGACGCGCGCAACCGCTTCCTTGCCGACCACGACCATACCCACCGCACCGCTCACATGCTGGATCCCGCCACCGCGCGCGCGCTGGCGGTCCTGATCAACCCATCACAAGCGATGCCAGACCCCGCGCCCCTGAGCGAAGAGGTGCACAAGGACACAGTCTATATCACCGTCGTGGATCGCGACGGGATGGCCGTGTCGCTAATCTATTCGATCTTCCGTGGCTTCGGCTCCGGCATCGCGTCGGACAAGTTCGGCATTCTGTTCCAGAACCGCGGATCGGGCTTCACGCTTGAGCCGGGCCACCCGAATGAGTTCGGCGGTGGCAAACGACCGATGCACACGATAATTCCCGGCATGCTGCGTGAAAATGGCCGGATCACCCTGCCCTTCGGTGTGATGGGTGGCGCCTATCAATCGACCGGCCATGCGCGTTTTGTTTCCAATCTGGTCGATTATGGCATGGGATTGCAGGCAGCTTTGGACGCGCCAAGATGCTTTTCCGATTCGGGTAAGCTGCTTGTAGAACGCGGATATTCCGATGCGGTACGGCAGGAACTGGCCGATCTCGGACATATGGTCGGTGTCCCGGAGGTGGCCATTGGCGGCGCGCAAGCCATTCGGATCAGAGATGATGGCGTTCTGGAAGGCGCAAGCGATCCCAGAAAGGACGGCTGCGCCCTGGGATACTGACCGCAATGAGTGCCTGCGCTTAATTCAACTGGAAATGCAGCGGATAGGCACCATCCTCGAACGGGCCAAACATGTCTGGAATATCAGGGTGTTGCACCGGCTCGCCGGAGTAATCGGCGACCAGATTCTGCTCTGATACATAAGCCACGTAATAGCTTTGGTCGTTCTCAGCGAGAAGGTGATAAAACGGCTGTTCCTTTCGAGGACGGCTGTCCTCGGGAATGGCGAGATACCATTCCTCGGTGTTTGAAAATTCCGGATCTACGTCAAAAACAACACCACGAAACGGGTGTTTCTTATGACGCACGACTTGTCCCAAATGATATCTGGCGCGTGTCTTTAACATTTTAAAATTGCCCCTACTGCGTTCCAGTATCCCGAAACCGGCGCGTTTTGTCCAACAGAAGTGCCCGTTTTTCAAGGAAACAGACTGTGAACCTTGTCTGGACAGTGACCGGATTGCCGGGCTTGCGCGTCTTGTTCAGGGTGGCTTTTACGCCGTTGAGACCAGAAATCGAGCGAAAAATGCGGCCGACATGCACTTGCGAACCAGGTTCGGCGGGTGGTCGCCTGCCCGGAACGGAACCTATGGGCACAAGATCGATCCCGGCGGCGGCCATCTCGTTGAATCATCGGCGAATTCACGGCGAATGTGATTTCCTATGCGTGCCTTTTGCGGTATGATTGCCGAAAAAAATAGGCAAGAGCAGATGAGCAGATATCTCAGCGCATTGATGCTGGCGCTTCTTTTGGCGTCTTGTGGGGGTGGGTCCTCGACCCCGCCACGCAATCTCGACAACGCCTGCAGCATCGCGAAACAGCGCCCGGAATACATGAAGGCGTTCAAAAAGACCGAACGCAAATGGGGCGTGCCGGTCCACGTGCAGATGGCCACGATCTATCAGGAAAGCCGCTACAAGTCGAACGCGCGCACCCCGCACAAATACGCTTTGGGTGTGATTCCGATGGGTCGTCAGAGCAGCGCATACGGCTACAGCCAAGCGTTGGACGGTACTTGGGACGAGTACAAACGCGAAACCCGCAAACGCAGCGCCAAACGCAACCGGATGCGCGATGCGTCGGACTTCATTGGCTGGTACATGAATAAAAGCCTGAACCGGAACGGGATCCCGCTACACGACACGCGCAACCAATATCTGGCCTATCACGAAGGGCATACCGGTTACGCCCGTGGCTCGCACAACTCCAAGACCTGGCTGCTGCGGGTGGCCAATAAGGTGGATGCGCGCGGTGAAATGTACCGCCAACAACTGGCCTTCTGCCGCTGAGCCATAAGGCTCAGCGGTTATTGTCGGAGGTCGGCGAGAAGAAGCGCGTATTGTGCTTCTTGCCCGTTTCCAGCTCACCCAGCACCACGGTGGTCTTGGCCCCGCTGCTGTCATGCACGACCCATTTGCGCAGCTCGACCGGGTCGGACGTGAACATCAACTCGATCTTGCCGTATTCGGGGTTTTTTGGGTCCTGAGCCGTCACCACGGTCGCAGTCCCGTCAAACCCATGTCCAACCACCATATTGGCCTGACTTAGATTCACGTTGCGCGCCAGGATCAGCGACAAGGGCGTTCTTCTGAGCGGATATTGTTCGGGCGGCTGGTTGGATTTCTTGTCATCGACAAACACCGTACCCGCGCGCACCAGAACCAGCGCGCTGTCAGGCGGATTGTACTCGAACCGCATCTTGCCGGGCCGATCGATCCATACCTTTCCGGTGCTTAGCGAGCCATCGTCGTTGATCTGAGAAAAGCTCGCCTCAACGGTTTTCAAACCGTTGAGGTAGTTCGATATCGCATTCAGCGGCAGTTTTTCCGCCGCCCAAGCCGCGGGCGCGGCCAGGGCCAGAATTGGGGCGAGGGCGAGGGCGAGGGCAAAGGCAATCTGTTTCATAAAACCTCAGATAAGGTCTCTGCCCCTGATGTGAACACCTATTGTTGCTCGGGCACAAGGATTTCACGTTTGCCAACATGGTTGGCAGGCGACACGATACCCTCATCCTCCATCTGCTCAACCAGACGCGCGGCCTTGTTATAGCCAATGGCCAGTTTCCGCTGAATGTACGAGGTTGAGCACTTGCGGTCCTTGATCACGATCGCCACGGCGGTGTCATAGAGTGCGTCCTCGCCATCAGTATTGCCGCCGGTGTTCAACCCCAGAACCGCGTCGATATTGTCGGCCTTTTCCTCAGCTGGTCCCTCCACCACGCCACCGATGTATTCCGCTGGCCCGAACTGTTTGAGGTGATTGACCACCTCTTCGACCTCTTCGTCGGACACAAACGGACCATGACAGCGGGTGATCTTTGCCCCGCCCGCCATATAGAGCATATCGCCCATGCCCAGCAGTTGTTCGGCGCCCATTTCGCCCAGAATGGTGCGGCTATCGACCTTCGAGGTAACCTGGAACGAGATCCGGGTCGGGAAGTTGGCCTTGATCGTCCCGGTAATGACGTCCACCGAGGGGCGCTGCGTGGCCATGATCAGGTGGATGCCCGAGGCCCGCGCCATCTGCGCCAGACGTTGGATGCATGCCTCGATCTCTTTGCCCGCTACCATCATCAGGTCGGCCATCTCATCGACGATGACCACGATATAGGGCAGCTTCTCGGGCGCGAATTCCTCGGTCTCGAACACGGGTTCGCCGGTGTCGTCGTCAAAGCCCGTCTGAACTGTACGGCTGAACATTTCGCCCTTCGACAGGGCTTCTTTGACGCGGCCATTGAAGCCCTCGATATTGCGGACGCCCATCTTGGACATCTTGCGATAGCGGTCCTCCATCTCGCCCACGACCCATTTCAGCGCCACAACGGCCTTTTTCGGGTCGGTCACAACCGGGCTGAGCAGGTGCGGGATGCCGTCATAAACCGAAAGTTCCAGCATCTTGGGGTCGATCATGATAAGGCGGCATTCCTCGGGTGTCAGCTTGTAGAGGAGCGACAGGATCATCGTGTTGATCGCCACCGACTTACCCGAACCCGTGGTCCCCGCGATCAGCAGGTGGGGCATCTTGGCAAGGTTTGCGACAACGGATTCGCCACCAATGTCCTTGCCCAACGCCAATGGCAGGCTCAGGTTGCTATCGCCAAAACCACGGCTCGCGAGGATTTCGCGCAGCACGACCTTTTCGCGGTTCTCATTGGGCAGCTCGATGCCGATCACCGAGCGGCCCGGCACAGTCGACACCCGCGCCGACAGCGCCGCCATCGACCGCGCGATATCGTCGGCCAGACCGATCACCCGGCTGGCCTTCAGGCCGGGAGCCGGCTCCAGCTCGTACATGGTGACCACGGGACCGGGACGAACCGACACGATCTCACCCTTGACGCCGTAGTCATCCAGCACGTTTTCCAGCATCCGCGCATTTTCTTCCAAAGCCTCATCGCTCAGATGATGGCGCTGGATGCTGCTGGGATTGGTTAGCAGGTTCAGCGGCGGCAGTTCGAATTCGCCAGCGTCTTCCTCAAAGGCAAGCGTCGGCTGCGCTTCGGCCTGCGCCCGGCGCGAAGGTAGCGGAGGTTTGCGGACTGGCTGTTCTACCACCGCCTTGCGCGGCTCCGCGACCGGTATCTTGGGCAGGGTGGGCGCAGGGTCAGGCGTGCCTAGAGACAGCGCCTCGAGCGGTGCGTCATCAGCCGGCTGGTAATCGTCCGGATCGTAGTCCAAAGGCCCGGCAGGTTCCCCCGAGAGGTCAGACCCCGCGGGATAGTCCGGCGCAACCATCGAAGGCGGCTCGGGCGGCAGCCCCATTCCCGCCGTCAACGGCGGTTCCGGCGGCAGACCATGCGGCTCACTTCTATCCAGCACCAGCGGATCGGGCCCACGACCACGGCCTTTGGTCAGGGGCCGCGTCGGATCGGGCGGCGGTGGGGCACCGGCGGCCTCTTTGCGGATGCGCACGGCGTCGGCGATCTTGGCGCTGATGCGGTCATCTCCGGGCATCTCGTCCAGCTGGGCAACCGGCGTCGCCTCGACCAGTTCGGGCTCGGGCATCGGATCGGCGCGTCGGATCAGCGACGGCATTCGGGACAGCAGGCCAACCTTGGGTTCAGGGGTGAAATCATCGAATACCGGCTCTTCCAGAACAGGATCGATTTCGTCGGCATGGGCAATCTCCGGAACCTGATCTGCAGTCAGACGGACATCTGCCTTGCGCTCGGCACGCAGGGCCTGACGGTTGCGCGCTGCCTGCACAGAGGCGGCGGCGCCACGGCCAAGCAGCGTCATCAGCGCCCCGTAACCCAAAATCAGGTTGATCCCCACAGCCCGCAGACCGCGTTTGATCTCGGGCCAGGTGAAGCCCGTCACGAACGCACCCAACGCCACCATGCCCAACGCCATGAGCAACGACATAAGCTTGACCATGAAATGCGAGCCAATCGGCAAGAGCGTCAGCAAGGCGCCCATCACCGTATCACCAAAGAGGCCACCCAGACCAAAGCTGTGCGTCGCCTTCCATTCGGCACCCGGTACCAGGGTCGCGGCATAGATCGAGACAATCGCAATCCAGATCGGAGCAAAGATCAGCCGGGCAATGGCGCGTTCTTCACCGGAATGGATGGCAAAACGCAGGCCCCAGACGATCAGCACCAGCGCGATCCCCCAACTGCCCCAACCCACAATCATGAAGAGTGGCGCGGCAATCGAGGCACCAAGCCGACCGGTCCAGTTCTGAACCGGCGCGTCAGTCGAGACCATCCAGTTGGGATCGTCTGGAGTGTACGACCCGATCATCGCAGCGGCCAAAAGCCCCAGCGCGATCAGCGCGATACCGATCAGTTCCTTGCCCCGCTTCTCGATCGCCGCCTGCATGTTGCTGTCCAACAGCGGATCGCGGCTGCGCGTGTTATATGCCATGCCTAACCTCGTACCCTCATCCATACACGCAGTCGCGAAGCGTGATCAGCCCGCGCTGCAATTCTTCTTTTGGGGCCACCAAAGCGGCCCGAATATACGATTTGCCCGGATTGCCCCCTGCCCCGTCCTGCGACAGGTATGCACCGGGCAGCACCCGCACCCCCGTCTGCTGCCAGAGCTTCAATGCCGTCTCTTCCCCATCTTCCACAGGCAACCACAGGAAAAACCCAGCCTCTGGCGACATGTAGCCCTGCACAGAGCCAAAAACCTGATCCGCGATCTCGTACTTCTCGCGATACAGCGCTCGGTTCTCTTCCACATGCGCCTCATCAGCCCAGACCCGTGCGGCAGCGGCCTGCAGCGGCCCCGGCAGCGGTGCACCGGAATAGGCGCGCAACTGCTTGACGCGTTTGATCGATTCCGGCCCGCCCGCGATCAGGCCCGAGCGCAGCCCGGCCAGGTTCGACCGTTTTGACAACGAGTTGAACAGCGTGATCCGCTCCGGGTCCGCGCCCAGCTCCTGCGCCACGGTCAGGATGCCGGTGGGAGCCTCGTCCCGGTAAATCTCGGAATAACACTCATCCGCGAAGATGCGGAAATCATATTGCTCGGCCAGGCGGATCAGATCGGCCCAGTAGTCACGGCTCGCCACCGCGCCCTGCGGGTTGGCGGGTGAGCAGATGTAGGCCGCAGCGGTGCAGTTCAGGATGTCCGCGGGCAGGCTGGTGTAATCCGGCAGATGCCCGGTTGCCGCGGTTGCCGCTACGAAATGAGGCTCTGCTACAACCGAAATCGCCGCCACCATGTAGACTTGGTAGAATGGGTTCGGCGTCAGAATGATCGGCTTCTTGCCGTTCTTCTCTTCCGGGCAAAGCGCCATCGCAGCGTTATAAAGCCCTTCGCGCGTTCCGTTCAGCGACATCACATGCGTGTCAGCATCCAGCGTCACACCATAGCGCCGCGAAATCCAGTTGGTGATGGCGCTGCGCAGCTCGGGCGAACCTTCATTGGGTGGGTAGCCCTGAAACTTGTGCGCATTCTCGACGATAACCTGCGTCACCCAATCGGGAAACGCGTGTTTCGGCTCACCAATCGTCATATGCAGGGGCTCTCCGCCCGGCGCATGATGGTCGAGCAAGGCGCGCAGACGCGGAAATGCATATGCCGGTAGGTTCGAGAACCGCTCGGGGAAATTCATATCAACTGCCTCAACACGGGATCATTGACGCCCCGTTTTGAAGCCAAGTTACAGATGTGGTGCAAGCCAGTCCAGACAAAGCATTGCCCGGGCTGGAAATTGTGGCATTCAGGTCAAGGCGGCCTCAACCGCCGAACCCACCCTCAGCAACGCTTCTTCCTGGCCGGGCGGCGCCATCATCATCAGCCCGCAGCTGGGCGTCCCGGTGGGCAAGGTCAACGCACAAAGCCCCATCAGATTGCCAACGCGGGTGTTGCGCAGGGCGAGCAGGTTCTCGGCGATATAGTAGTCGTGATCACTGAGCAGCCGCTCGTGCTCGGGTGGCAGGATCGGCGCGGTGGGGGCCACAACCGCGTCAAAACCGGCGGTGGCCGCATCCCATGCGGCGCGGCAGGCTTCAAGCTTGGCCCAGGCGGCGACATAGTCGGGACCGGAAAAGCTCTTGCCTTGCCGGAACCGCTCAAGGATTTCGGGATACATCGCGTCTGGTCGCGCTTCGATCACATCGCGCCACAGCCCATATGCCTCGGCGGTATAGAGTACACCGCTCAACGCCATCGCATCGGGCAGTTCAGGCACTTCAAGCGGCACAAGCTGTGCACCTGCGCGCGATAGGGCCTGTAATGCCCCGTGAAAGGCTTTGCTCGGGGCATCGCGGATATCGTCCATGACAACGGTCTGCAACACCGCGAACCGACGACCTGTGAGCGATGCGCCGCGCAGATCGGCGGGTTTGCCGCCTTCCAGCAATGCCAGCATCTGGGCTGCGTCCTCGACGGAGCGGGTCAGCGGCCCGATCGTGTCGAACTTCAGGCAGAGCGGCACAACACCTTCAAGGCTCAGCCGCCCCGATGTGGTCTTGAGCCCGATCAGATCGTTCCAAGCCGCTGGAATACGGACTGAACCGCCAGTATCCGATCCGACTCCTGAAGCCGCCAGATTGAACGCCACCGATGTCCCCGCCCCCGAGGAAGACCCGCCGGGAACGGCCGCTTCGTCATTCACGCAGGGCGGTGTGGCGGTGATCGGGTTCAGACCAAGGCCCGAAAAGGCAAGCTCGCTCATATGTGTCTTGCCTAAGCAGACACTGCCCGAGGCGGTGGCATTGGTCAGCACCGAAGCGTCCTGATCCGGCACCCGTCCCTTCAGCAGCGCCGATCCGGCTTCGGTGGCAGTCCCGGCGCTGTCAACCAGGTCCTTCCAACTGATCGGCACCCCATCGAGCAGGGACAGACGCTGGCCCGATTGCGCGCGCTTGCGGGCGGCGGTGGCCTCTGCCCTCGCCCGGTCATGGGTAACGCTGGAATAAATCCGGTCGCGATGCGGATGCGCATCTATGGCATCGAGATAGCAGTCGGTCAGCGCCACCGGGTCGATCTCGCCCGCGGCGATTCCCCGCCCCAGATCGCTTGCCGTCATTGTTAGCCAGTCCTGCATCACGCCCTCCGTTTGGTATTGAAAGCGACGGTAGCGACAGGACCGCACATGGACAATCCCGATCAGTCGCGCATATTGCAGCGCATGACACAGACGCAAGATATCCTGATTGTGGGCGGCGGACTGAATGGCCCGGTTCTGGCGCTGGCGCTTGCGCAGGCCGGCCACAAGGTGGCCGTTATTGATGCCCTACCGGAACTGGCCCGAGCCCAGGATGGGTTTGACGGGCGCGGATATGCGCTTGCGCTGGCTTCTCAGCGGTTGCTGGCCGCAATCGGCGCCTGGGACCACCTCATCGAACACGCCCAGCCGATGCTTGAGATCAAGGTCACTGACGGCCATGCGGGCAACGGGCCATCGCCGTTTTTCCTGCATTTCGATCACGCCGAGATCGAAGAAGGACCGATGGGCTACATGGTCGAAGATCGCCACCTACGACCTGCCTTGCTGGCCGCAATGGCCGCAACCGACGGGATCACGGTAATCAATGAACGCCGTGTCGTTGCCCAGATCGCCGGACAAACCGAGGTCGTAGTCGAACTCGACGATGGTGCCGAGTTACGCGGCAACCTGCTGGTGGGCTGCGACGGGCGCGCCAGCGGCACGGCAGAGCGCGCCGGTATCAAGCGCACCGGCTGGGATTACGGGCAAACCGCACTGGTCTGCGCCATCGAACACGACCTGCCCCATAACGGCATTGCGCATCAGTTCTTCATGCCGCCGGGACCGCTTGCGATCCTGCCGCTGACTGGCAACCGCAGCTCTATCGTCTGGAGCGAGCGTTCTGATCTGGCCCTGCGTATCAATGACTTGCCGGAAGAGGATTACCTTCATGTGCTGCGTCCTCGCTTTGGTGACTTTCTGGGCGACATCCGGCTGCGGGGTGGCCGGTTCACCTATCCGCTGAACCTGACCATCGCAAATGCGTTCATCGCTGAACGTGTGGCGCTGGTGGGCGATGCCGCTCACGGGATGCACCCGATCGCTGGTCAGGGATTGAACGCGGGCCTGCGTGACATCGGAGCGCTGGCGCAGGTTCTGACCGAGGCGCGCCGCCGCGGCGAGGATATCGGCTTCGCGCCAGTGTTGGAGCGCTATCAGCAATGGCGTCGCTTTGATACGGCAACACTGGCAATGGCGACCGATGCGTTCAACAGGCTGTTTTCGAATGACAATCCCGCACTGAGGCTGGCGCGTGATATTGGCATGGGGCTGGTCGGATCGGTTCCCAGCCTGCGCCGTGGCTTCATGCGCGAGGCGGCGGGACTGTCGGGCGATCTACCGCTGCTGTTGCAAGGGCGACAAATCTAGGATCGCCCAATGCACTCGGTTTCACCTGTCATTGGAGCCTTGTTTTAAGGCAGCCGACCAAGACCAACGCGATAACTTGATCCGCTCAGGTGTTGGAAGATCGCAATTTTTTCTCGTCCAGCGTCGCAGATAGCAGCGCGCCAACCAACGCAGATAGGCAAGCAAAGATAAAAGCCATGTCCATCCCGCCGTTGAAAGCAAGCCCCAGCGCATCTTTGATCTGCGCGACCTGCGCAGGATCGAAATGGTCGATCACCGCCTTTGCCCGATCGGTGGAAAGCGCACTGCCATTGATCATACGCTGATCCGCATCGGACATATCGATCTTGTCGGCGGCCAATTGATGCGCCAATCGCGAGAGGCTTGCCGTGTACATCAGTGCCGTCGCAACAGCGACCGCGATAGCGCCATAGACCAGATGCACCATGAAGCTTAGCCCTCCGACAAGCCCGGCACGTTCGGGCTTGACCGCGCTCATGGCGGCGGTGCCTGCCGGGCCAACGGACAGGGTTGAACCGATCCCGATCAGGATCATCCCCGGCAAGATCTGGAAATACCCCAGCGTCGCTGGCAGGATCACCACTAGCACCGCTCCAATGGCGGCCATGACATATCCGGACAACAGCAGCCGTTTCGGTCCGAAATCTTCGTAAACCCGCCCGGAAATCACCGATCCCGCACAAAGTAGCGCCGTCATGGGCACCAGCCCGAAAGCCGAGGCCATTGCCGACCACCCGAGCGTTTTCTGCATGTATTGCGGAAAATAGAGTAACGCGATGAACAAGGCGGGGACCTGCAGCGCATTCAGCGACAGGGTGATCATGAATTCACGATTGCGCAGCATCTGTGGAATAATCAGCGGCTCTTTTACATGCCTTTCGATGGTGGGGAACAGCAGCACCAGCATAAAGCTGACCCCGATCATCACCAGGATCGGGGTTGACGACCAACCCAGATCGGCCCCCACATCCAGACTGTAGAGCAGCAGCAGCACGGCAATGGACAGAACCGCCACCCCCATAAGGTCAAGATGCTCGCCCGTTTTGTGGGTCTCTTCCCGAGGCATCAGGATTCGAATGGTGATCATCGAAACGATTGCCAGCACCACATTTGCCACAAAGAAGTAGCGCCAATCGCCAAGGGTGACGGCAACGCCGCTGATCAAGGGACCGATCACGTTGCCGATGGTGACACCCGACAGGATCAACCCCATCACCAGGCCCCGTTCCTCGGGTTTGGCAATTCGCGTGGCGCCAAAAGCCAGCGTGCAAGGCCATATCAAGCCGGACCCGATCCCCTGAAGAGCGCGGGCACCGATCAGGACCGTCAGGTCCGGCGCAACCAGACACAGAGTTGATGCCAGAAGAAAGATCACCAGCCCGATCATCATCACCGGGCGGTGCCCATACATATCGCCCAGCCGCCCGCCGGTCACCATGGTCATGGCAAAGAACAACGCATAAATGTTCAGGACCCATTGGGTCGAGGTAATATCCGCGTTAAAAGACAGTTCGATCGCCGGCACCAGCAGCATCGCACCGGTGAAATCGATACCGACCGCAAAGCCTGTCACCATAAGTGCGGCAACGCCCAGGGTGCCTTTTCTGTCCATTCCGCCCCTCCCGCAAGTCCTAGCGTTCAACGGTACCGAACGTATTGCAAGGGAAACCCTTCCCTCGCCATTAGGAGGCTGGTTTTTTGAGGAACCACCAGAGAACCGGCTTGTGCGAGCAGACCATCATCGGGCGTTGTCGCTAGGGCGCATCTTGCAATGCTTTAGGCACCGGCGACACAGAATTGCCGGGCAGTGGCGTCCGTCAATTGCAGGTTACCGACGTAAGCAGGCGCTATTCCAACACGCGCGCTTCGTCGATCAGCATCACTGGGATACCGTTGCGAATCGGAAAGGCGAGTCCTGCAGATTTTGACACCAGTTCCTGACGATCGCCGTCATAGTGCAACGTGGTCTGGGTTTGTGGACAGACCAGCGCCTCAAGCATGTGACGGTCGAATGCGATGTCAGAACCGCTGGTGTTGGCGTCGTTCACTGCAGAATCTCCTCACTCGTCCCGCCCCTTAGCGAATATTCGATCAGGGTGATAAGCGTTTCACGGCGCGTAGCCAGACAGGGTGCTTCGAGCAGGGCCTGTTTTTCCTCCGGATCGAAATCCAGCAACATCGACAGAGAATTCACCAGCAACTCATCATCGGCATCTTTCAGCGTGTCCCAATCGGTCGACAATTCGCGTGCGCTGAAGAAGCGCTGCAACAGGTCGAGGAATTCGGGACGATCGAACTGCATGTCCGCTTCGGGACGGCCCAGATCTCGGTCGAACCCGGCCCAACTTACCGCGCAGCGCCGATAGGGTGTGAAGCCTTCAACTTCTTCACGGATGCGAAAGCGTGACACACCAGAGAGCGTGATCATGTATCGACCGTCCTCTGTTTCCGAAAACTGCGTCACTCGGCCTGCACAGCCAATTCTATGCAATTTGTCTGCATCGCGGTCACACGGGTTGGGCTGCACCATGCCGATCATGCGATGCGAGGTTTTGAGCGTATCTTCCAGCATCTGCAGATAGCGCGGTTCAAAAATATGCAGCGGCAGGCGCGCGCGCGGCAACAAGAGCGCCCGGGGAAGAGGGAACACCGCAATCGTGTCCGGCAGATCAGCGGATTGTATCATGTCCTGAAGTGTAGCTCTGATGCCGCCTCAGGCAAATATCATCGAACTCAGCTTGCGGCGACCATTCAGAACAACCGGATCATTGGGCTTGAGCGCGTCGAAGATGGTAAAGAGCTGCGCTTTGGCTGCCCCATCATTCCACTCGCGATCCCGACGAAACAGCTCCAGCAACTGATCAACCGCTTCTTGCACCTGCCCACCCGCGTGGAGTGCAAGCGCCAGATCGAACCGAGCCTGATGGTCATCGGGGCTGGCGTCAACGGCAGCCTGCAACTCGCCCACAGGGCCCGCATCGGCGGCTTGTTTGGCCAGTTCCAGCTGGGCAAAAGCGGCCTCAAGCTCTGCGCTGGTGGAAATTTCTGCCGGGGCACCGTTCAGGATCGCCTCGGCCTGATCCAGATCGCCGAGCGCTATATGAGACCGCACCAAACCGCCATAAGCAGCGGCATGGTTGGGGTCTTCGCCCAAAATTGCCGCAAAGGTTTGGGCGGCGTCCACGACCGCACCCTGCGCGAGCATTTCTTCGGCCGCCTCAACCGCCTCATCCAACTGGCCGCCTGGGGCCTCACCGCCTGCGGCCGCGACCACTTTGTCGACAAACGCCTTGATCTCGGACCCCGGCAGTGCGCCCTGAAACGCATCAATAGGTTGGCCTTTGTAGAATGCAAAAACTGTTGGAATGGACTGGACCCGCAATTGCGAGGCGATCATCTGCGCCTCGTCCACGTTGATCTTGACCATCTTTACGGCACCCTTGGCCGCTGCTACCGCCTCTTCCAACAAAGGGCCCAGTGTCTTGCACGGGCCACACCAGGGTGCCCAGAAATCAACGATGACCGGCACCTCTTGCGAAGTTTCGACCACATCCGCCATGAAGGTCGCCTCGGACCCGTCCTTGATCAGATCGCCCGCTGGCGCTGCGCTTGCCCCGTTCAGAATGTCCATGGCTCGGTGCTCCTGTCCTTGTGCCGCATCTATATGGAATCAGAACGGCGAAAGCCAAGTGGCGATTTGGTTTTTTGCAGGATCAGCCCGTCACGATCAAAGATCAAACGTGGCAAAGACCGGGGCGTGATCGCTTGGTTTTTCCCAGCCGCGCGCGTCACGCAGGATGCGGCTGGAATGAGCAGCGTTGCTGATATCGGGCGTGGCCCAGACGTGGTCCAGCCTACGGCCCTTGTCGGCGGCGTCCCAGTCCTTTGCCCGGTAGGACCACCAGCTGAATAGCTTGCCTTCGGGGATATCGCGACGGGTGATGTCGACCCAGCCACCGGCGTCCTGCGTTTCGGCCAGTTGCTCAACCTCGATCGGCGTGTGCGACACGACCTTGAGCAGTTGTTTGTGTGACCACACGTCATCCTCCTGCGGCGCGATGTTCAGATCGCCCACAAGAATTGAATTCTCGGGTTTCTCGTCGCGAAACCAGTCGCGCATGTCGGTGAGATAGTCGAGCTTCTGGCCGAATTTCTCGTTCACCTCGCGATCCGGCACATCACCGCCCGCCGGGACATAGAAATTGTGTATCACGGTACCATTCTCCAACCGCCCGGCCACGTGGCGTGCGTGACCCAGACCGGCAAAGTCCTTGTCGCCGATATCCTCGATCGGCAGGCGCGACAGGATGGCGACTCCATTGTAGCCTTTTTGACCGCGCGCGATCATATGCGGATAACCCAATGCGGCGAATCCTTCGGTCGGGATCTTTTCGACCGGTGATTTGCACTCCTGCAGGCACAGCACATCGGGCCCTTCTTCCTTGAGCAACTGCTGCACGATAGGTTCGCGCAAGCGCACCGAGTTGATGTTCCAGGTGGCAAGGGTAAAGGACATGGGAAAAACTCTCGACAGGACGGTTTCGGCGCACCCTATCGCGCTGCCCGACCCTGCGCCATCCCCAACAGCCCGGATGGTTGGCGCCCCCCATTAAGTCGGCTTAACTCGGGTTAGGTCGGAAAGTAATATTGCATCCCCACTTTCCTCTCATGAGCAAGAAGACCGACATAGCAGAGAAACCCGGAAAATCAGAACTTCTGACGAAAGTCTGGGCCGGGGAAGCCTATGGCGCCCGCCTAGAGGAAACCCCACACGCAGCTCTCGCAGAGATTGGTGTGCAAGTGTCAGGTGATTTGCAAATCAAGGTTGTGATGGATTCCGAGCGGCTTCGCTATTTTCGCATCCCGACCCCGCCGCAGCAGGGCGAAATTTCGGACGGCGATCTGTTAGACGCACAGGGTGGCACCACCCCGATCTGCGCGGCTTCTGTAACCATCGTAGCGACCCATATTGCAATCTCCGTCACCGTGCATGCCTGAGTCGCTGCTTCCGCAACGACCTGAGGCTTGCGGACAAAAAAAGACCGGGCGCGAGGCCCGGCCAGTCCAACAGGGAGGATGCATGTCGTAACCCGGACATGCGCGGGCTGGATTAACATTAACAGATTCGGCCGCCTCTCAATATGACATTTGTCACACAGTGAGCGGAAATCAGGCCACCAGACGATAGCCACCGGATTCGGTGACAAGCAGACGCGCGTTCGAAGGGTCGGGCTCGATCTTCTGGCGCAAGCGATAGATATGCGTTTCCAGCGTGTGGGTGGTAACGCCCGCATTGTACCCCCAGACCTCGTGCAACAGCACGTCACGCGCGACAACCCCATCGGTCGAGCGGTAAAGGAATTTCAGGATATTGGTTTCCTTCTCGGTCAGCCGGATCTTACGATCATCATCGGTGATCAGCATCTTCATCGCCGGTTTGAACGTATAGGGCCCAAGCTGGAACACCGCATCCTCGGATTGTTCATGCTGGCGCAGCTGCGCCCGGATACGGGCCAGAAGAACGGGGAATTTGAAGGGCTTAGTGACATAGTCGTTGGCCCCGGCATCCAACCCCAGGATGGTATCGGCATCCCCGTCATGGCCAGTCAGCATCAGGATCGGGCTTTTGACACCCTGTTTGCGCATTAGGCGGCACAGCTCGCGGCCATCGGTATCGGGCAGACCCACATCCAGAATAACCAAATCATAAAGCGCCTCTTTCACCCGCTCCATCGCATTCTGGCCGTCGCTGGCCTCGAACACGTCGAAATCCTCGGTCATGACCAATTGCTCGCTGAGCGCTTCGCGCAAGTCTTCATCGTCATCGACCAACAGGATTTTCTTAAGCTGTGCCATCGCGCCGTCCTCCTTGAACTTTCCTTGAATTTGAGACCGCACTGGGACATCCACAAGATTTCTCGCCTTTTTTTCACGCCCTCGTGTCCGAGGCCGGGGAAATGTTTCACATTTGCAGCAAGCGCGACTAAGCAAGAGGCTGAACGTTACAGGAAACGGCCCATGAGTCCTCTTCTTCCCGATATCACCGAATTGATGGCGCGCGCGCGGGCCGATCTGCGCATGGGCGTGCCGGTGGTACTGACCGACCGGACACAGGGGAACATTCTCATTGCTTCCACCGAAACGCTGAACGCCACGCGCCTAACCGCCTTGCGTGATCTAGGTGGTGAGTTGTGCATCGCCATCACCGCACGGCGGGCCGAAACGCTCAAGGCGCGCGCCTATTATGGTGACCTAGCGCGAATTGCCGTCCCAAATGATGTCGATTTGGCTTGGATTGCGGCCATTGCTGATCCCTCTGACGATCTAAATGCACCTATGAAAGGCCCATTGCGGTCACTCCGCGACGGGCAGGCCGATCTGCACCGCCTGGCCATCGCTCTGATGAAAGCCGCGCGCCTGCTGCCCGCAGCCGTGGTCACGCCACTTCCCGACGCTCACACGCTCGATGGTCTGACGCGGGTCAGCTACACCGCAGCAGCAACCTTCATGACGGCGCGCAGCCCTCTGCACGAGGTTGTGGCGGCCCGACTGCCGACCGAGGTGTCCGAGGCCGGGCGCCTGCATGTCTTTCGTCCCGAAGATGGCGGCGAGGAGCACTATGCCTTCGAGATCGGGCGACCCGACCGGCAAGCGCCAGTTCTGGCGCGACTGCATTCGGCTTGTTTCACCGGTGATCTTATGGGCAGCCTGAAATGTGATTGTGGCCCGCAATTGCGTGGCGCGCTGGCGCAGATGGGGGCCGAAGGGGCCGGTGTACTGCTTTATCTCAATCAGGAAGGGCGCGGCATCGGGCTGGCCAACAAGATGCGTGCCTATTCGCTGCAAGATCAAGGCTTTGATACGGTCGAGGCCAATCACCGGCTGGGGTTTGAAGATGACGAGCGCGATTTCCGGCTGGGCTCTGACATCCTCAAATCACTCGGGTTCTCTTCGGTACGGCTGCTGACCAACAACCCGGCCAAGATTGCCATGATGGAGCGCACGGGCATCAGTGTCACCGAACGCGTGCCGCTCAAGGTGGGAGAAACCTCTCATAACCGAAACTATCTGGCCACCAAGGCGGCGAAGTCCGGGCATCTGTTGTGAACCCTCACGATCTCGTTTTGACGCCTACCGGCCTGCGCTATCGCGGGAAACGTTTTCCCTGCACAATCGGGCGAGGCGGGCTGACCGCGCAAAAGCGAGAAGGCGACGGCGGCACTCCGATTGGAACCCACAGGATCGTTGGTATGTTCTATCGCCCCGACCGCATCAGCGCTCCTGTGCCATGGGCGCAGGGGGTGGGTCCGCGTGATCTTTGGTCAGATGATGTCGCTGATCCAGCCTACAATATGTGGGTTCGCGAGCCGCACGGGTTCAGCCACGAAGCGCTACGTCGCGCAGATCCGCTATATGATCTGGTTCTGGTGACGGATTGGAATTGGCCGAATGCCACTCCGGGCGAAGGCTCGGCGATCTTCATCCATCAATGGCGGCGACCGGTTTATCCCACCGAAGGCTGCATAGCACTGCAACGTAAGCATCTGCACTGGATCGCCAGGCAGATTGACTATGGAACTCGCGTGATCATCCCTGCGGTTTGACCCGTTCCCCAAAGATTGCGGACCCGACCCGAACATGCGTTGCCCCGAGCGCGATGGCAGTCTCGAAATCACTACTCATGCCCATGGATAGCCCCTCCAACCCGTTGCGCTTGGCCAATTTGGCCAGAAACGCAAAGTGCAGCGCTGGTTCCTCGTCGATCGGTGGAATGCACATCAGGCCCCGTACGGGCAGGTCAAGCGCCCTGCACTCTGCCACAAACGCATCCGTATCTGCGGGCAGCACGCCAGCTTTCTGCTCCTCTTCACCGGTATTCACCTGAATAAAAAGGTCCGGGCACGCGCCGGTCTCTTGCGCCAGCCGCGCAATGGTTTTGGCCAGCTTGGCGCGATCGAGTGAATGGATCGCGTTGCCCAGCTCCATTGCCTGACGGGCCTTGTTGGTTTGTAACGGTCCGATCAAATGCAGATCGATATCAGGATATTGCTCTTTGAAAGCAGGCCACTTTCCGACCGCCTCCTGAACCCGGTTCTCACCAAAGATTCGATGCCCTTGCTGGAGAACCGCCGCAACTCTGTCATTGGGTTGAACCTTGGACACCGCGATCAGTTTGACCGATCCCTCGGCCCTGCCTGATGCACGTTCGGATTTGTGAATTCTGTCAGTGATTTCCTGAAGGGACATATGCTGCCTCGATCCGTTGCTGGACCCCGAAAAACACCATGTCGACGCAAAAGAAAAGGGCAGGTCCGAAGACCTGCCCAAATCTGTAACCGTTAGGTCGTGATCCGCTTAGAACGCGAAGTTCACACCCAGGTCAGCAACGGCTTCGGCGGAATTCGGGCGCTCTTTCACGGAGCCAATGCCGCCTTTCAAAGAAACGCCGCCACCCAGATCCTGGATGAAGCCGATGCCGAAGACTTGCACGTCACCGTCGCCTGCACCGTCACCATAGGCGAAGACGAGGTCGGTTGCGGTGCCGAGCTCATAGCTGGCCGACAAACCCCAGAAGGTGTCGAATTCGTCATCGGTGTCGTTGTCGGCATCTTCCGTACCAACCACCAGGTTGCCGGTAAACGCGCCGAATGTGGCGGCTGCGGTCAGAGCAATAATGTCGCTGTCACCGAGGTCGCCGGCACCAGGATTGTCAGGCTCGTTGGAGGCATAGGCCAGAGCAACACTGAAAGTGTCGCCAGCATATTGACCGCTGACACCCCACTGTTCGCCAGCACCGGTTTCTGAAGGCGAGTAGGACGCCGAAACCGCGAAGTCGTTAACGGCGTACTGAGCAAAGACACCGTTTACGCCCGCACCAGTCGACGAGAACGAATCATCGGCAAAATTGGACGCGCTGTTCTGCGACAGGAAGAAGGTCAGACCAGGCTCGTAACCAGCCCAGTTCGGCAGGTTGTCGATAACGCCGGAGATGTTGCCAACGTCAACGCGAAAGCCTTCGTATTGAGTGGTGAAGCGCGCACCGCTCAGCTGCGCCGTACCTGCAGTACCATCTTGGTTGGCATCAGCCTGCATACGAACACGTGCCGAGAAGGCTACGCCGCCGTCGGTTTCTGCGTCACCGTCGATGTTCAGACGGAAACGGCTGGTGAGGAATGTTTCTTTTTCGTCACCGGTCGCGTTGCCATCATATTTCAGACCGAAGCGGCCGTAACCGCTGAAGTTCACGTCTGCGGCTGCGACACTGGCGGTCGCGATCAGCGCAGTCGTTGCGAAGAGAATTTTTTTCATCGTTTTTCCCTCGGGTTTCCTTTAGTGCCTCAAGCTCATCGCAACCATAGCTTTGGCCTGAGCATGGGCATCGTGTCGCCCGTTTCGACCTGATTGCGCAAGTATCGCGACCCGCGTTCGGCCAATTGTTCCCCGACATGGTGCAAGGATGCCACAGTGATCGCGGCGCCCTAGCAACGCCAAAGCGAAAATAATGAAATAAGCTCTCAAAATACGGCCTTGTTGCATTGCGGCGGCTTGTCTAAAATTCTGCCAACCGGATTATCAGGACAACGCTCAATGACCAGTGGCCCATTTCGATTTGCCTTGCTTGCAACTGGCCTTATGGCCTTGGTGTCCTGCGGTGGTCCCTCTGCGCTGAGCTCTAGCGGGCCTGACAACAATGACCGTTTTATCGGCGGTGATCCTGACGACGTGGCGTTGAACGATCCCAACCGCTCGACCATCTGGGACATTTTCAAACCGAGCAACACCGAAAACGTTGTCGACGTGAACAAATACCTTTGGGCAGCATCGCTGGATGTGCTCAATTTCCTGCCCGTCGAAGCGGTCGATCCCTTCACCGGTGTAATCTCGACGGGCTTTGGCACGCCGCCCGGCGGCGGGCGCGCATATCGCGCCACGGTGCATATCAGCGATCCCGCGCTTGATGCCCGCTCTTTGAACGTGGCGTTGCAATCGCGGAGCGGCCCGGTCAGCCAGGCGACCGCCCGCGCCGTCGAGGATGCGATTCTTTCGCGCGCGCGGCAGCTACGTATCGCTGATGGCAGGCTCTAGAATCCCGGACCCATAGGCAGTATCAACGCGCCGGGCCAATCGCCCGGCGTTTTCATTGACCAAGGACCGCACCACATGTCGCGCTACTCCGCTGCTGAAATCGAAGCCAAATGGCAGGACGCCTGGGACAAGGCCGGTATCTTCACCGCCAAACGCAGCGCGGACAAACCCAAGTATTATGTGCTTGAGATGTTCCCCTACCCGTCGGGTCGCATCCATATGGGCCATGTGCGCAACTACACGATGGGTGACGTGATCGCGCGCCACAAGCTGGCCACCGGCCACAATGTGCTGCACCCCATGGGTTGGGACGCGTTCGGCATGCCCGCCGAAAACGCTGCCATGGCGATCGGGGGTCACCCCAAGGACTGGACCTATGGCAACATTGCCGACATGCGCGGCCAGATGAAGCCGCTGGGCCTCAGCATCGACTGGTCGCGCGAATTTGCCACCTGCGACCCGGAATATTACGGCCAGCAGCAGGCGTTGTTCCTTGATATGCTCGATGCCGGGTTGGTCTATCGCAAGAACGCCGTGGTCAACTGGGACCCGGTCGATATGACCGTTCTTGCCAATGAGCAGGTCGAAAACGGGCGCGGCTGGCGTTCCGGCGCTCTGGTCGAACGGCGCGAACTGACGCAGTGGTTCTTCAAGATCAGCGACTATTCCGAAGAATTGCTGAATGCGCTGGACACACTCGACAACTGGCCCGCTAAGGTGCGGCTGATGCAGGAGAACTGGATCGGCAAGTCGCGCGGGCTGCAATTTGCGTTCGAACGTTGTGATGACGGCGACCCGATCACGGTCTATACGACCCGCCCTGACACTTTGCTGGGTGCGAGCTTTGTCGGAATCTCGCCCGACCACCCGATTGCGCGCGGGTTGGAGGTCGAAAACCCCGAAATCGCGGCCTTTGTCGCCGAATGCCGCAAGGGTGGCACCACAGAGGAAGCCATCGAGACCGCCGAAAAGCTGGGCTATGACACCGGCATCCGGGTCAAACACCCGCTGAACCCCGATTGGGAACTGCCGGTCTGGATCGCCAATTTCATCCTGATGGATTACGGCACTGGCGCGATCTTTGCCTGCCCGGCCCATGATCAGCGCGACCTCGATTTCTGTCGCAAATACGACCTGCCTGTGATCGACACATTCTTTGCGCTGGATAATGACACGCCGGTCGCGACCGAAGCCTTCGTACCGCCGAAAGAGCAGAAAGTGCGGTGGGTCGATCACTTCGCCGGTCTGACCGAGGCCACCGGGCAAGAGGCCATCGACGCCACCATCGACTTTGCCGAAAAGGCGGGCTGGGGCGAGGGCGTGACCAAATTCCGCCTGCGCGACTGGGGACTTAGCCGCCAGCGCTATTGGGGCTGCCCGATTCCGGTTGTTCACTGCGAAAAATGCGGCACGGTGCCAGAGAAGAAAGAGAATCTGCCGGTCCAATTGCCTTACGACGATGGCAACGGCAAACCCATTGATTTCTCGGTCCCCGGCAATCCTCTGGACCGCCACCCCAATTGGCGTGACGTCCCCTGCCCGTCCTGCGGTACGCCAGCCATGCGTGAAACCGACACGATGGACACGTTCGTTGATTCGTCATGGTACTTTGCCCGTTTCACCGCACCGCACGCGGAAACCCCCACGGTTATGGAAGAGGCCGAATACTGGATGAATGTCGACCAGTATATCGGCGGCATTGAGCATGCGATTCTGCACCTGCTCTATTCCCGCTTCTTTGCGCGAGCTATGAACATCACCGGTCACCTGCCCAAGAAAGCCATCGAACCCTTCGACGCTCTGTTTACGCAGGGCATGGTGACGCATGAGATCTACCAGACCCGCGATGCCAATGGTCGTCCGGTCTATCATCTGCCCGAGGACGTCACCGACGGCAAACTGGCCGACGGAACAGAGGTCGAGATCATCCCCTCGGCCAAAATGTCGAAGTCCAAGAAAAACGTAGTCGATCCGGTCAGCATCATCTCGGCCTTTGGTGCCGATACGGCGCGCTGGTTCGTTCTGTCTGATTCTCCTCCGGAACGCGACGTGGAATGGACCGAAGCGGGCGCCGAGGCTGCGCATAAGCACCTGTCCCGCGTCTATCGGATCGCCTCGGAGATTGCCGGGGCAAACGACCCGGCAAATGATCAGGACGAGGCGCTGCTGCGCGAGATGCATAAGGCCATCCATGACGTAACCGGTGGCGTAGAAAGCTTCGGCTTCAACGCCTCGATCGCCAAGCTCTATGCCTTCACCAATTCGCTGGCCAAATCCAAGGCGGGCACCCGGGCCAAGGCGCAGGCGGCCAAGGTGCTGGCGCAGTTGATGTCCCCCATGACCCCGCATCTGAGCGAGGAAATCTGGCAGTTGCTGGATGGTGACGGCCTAGTGGCCACCGCGACATGGCCAGTGGCGGATGAGGCGATGCTGGTCGATGACACCGTTACCCTGCCCATTCAGGTCAATGGCAAGCGCCGCGCGGAAATCAGCGTTCCGAAAGACATGGATAAGGCAGAGGTTGAAAAACTCGCGCTCTCCACGGATGCTGTACAACGGGTGCTGGACGGGGCCACACCCAAGAAAGTGATCGTTGTCCCGGGCCGGATCGTGAATGTCGTTGTTTAATCGCAGAGCCCTGCTGATATTGCCGCTGGCGCTTGCCGCCTGCGGTTTCTCTCCGGTCTATGCGCCAGGCGGCAATGGCGATGCGTTAGATGGCCGGATCGAGGTGTCGCCCCCAGATTCGCCCAATACCTATATGCTGGTGCGCAACCTTGAGGGAAATCTGGGCCGCGCCGCGAACCCCGAATACCGGTTGAACATCTCGCTCGCGACCCGGAATCAGGGCCAGGCGATCACCGCCGATAACTCGATCTTGCGCTACTCGATCATTGGGCGCGTGAACTATTCGCTGATCCAAGTCGCCACTGGCGAGGTCGTTTCATCCGGCGATGTGTCCAATTTCGTGGGCTATTCAGCGACGGGTTCCACGGTCGAGACACTTGCGAGCGAAAAAGATGCCAACAAGCGGCTGATGGTGATTCTGGCCGATCAATTGACGACAGAGCTCTACACCCTGCCGGACCTTTCCGCATGAAACTCAGCCCGCGCGATGCCGAGGGCTATTTTGCACGTCCCGATGCGTCCAAGACCGGCATCCTGATCTATGGCGCCGATGCCATGCGGGTGGCGCTGAAGCGACAGCAGATTCTCGCAGCCCTTCTGGGGCAGAACGCCGAAGAAGAAATGCGGCTGACCCGTCTCGCTGGTAACGCATTGCGCTCGGATCCGGCGCTGCTTCTGGACGCGGTCAAGGCGGTCGGGTTCTTTCCGGGACCGCGCGGCGCCTTTGTCGAAGAGGCCAGCGATGCCGCAGCCCCTGCCGTGGTTTCGGCCCTCACGGATTGGGCGGAGGGCGATGCGCAGATCATCGTCACAGCCGGACAGTTGAAACCATCCTCCAAACTGCGCAAAGCGTTCGAGACCCATCCCAACGCCTATGCGGTCGGGATTTATGATGACCCGCCGACACGCTCCGAGATTGAACGTATCCTGTCCGAGGCGGGCATCCGAAACGTTCCACGCGAACCGATGTCAGCGCTGGTCGATCTGGCGGCCGAGCTTGGGCCGGGCGATTTCGCCCGCACTGTCGAAAAACTGGCGCTTTACAAGCGCGGCGACGAAACCGAGCTGTCGCTGGACGACATCCAGACCTGCGCCCCGCAATCCAGCGAGGCAGGGCTGGACGATGTTCTCAACGTGGTGGCCGAAGGGCGCCCCGGCGATATCGGTCCGCTGATGCGGCGTCTGGTGGCGCAGGGGACCACGGCGGTTTCGCTCTGTATCGGGGCGACGCGGCATTTCCGCACGCTATATACCTGTGCCGCTGACCCCGGCGGTCCGGCGCAAGGGATCGGGCGGCTGCGCCCGCCGATTTACGGCAAACGCCGCGACCGCATCTTGCGACAGGCCCAGAATTGGGGCGCGCCAAGGCTGGAAACCGCGCTGACACTGCTGACTGATACTGATCTGCAACTGCGCTCAGCCGGGCAAACCGCCCCAGCGATGGCGCTGGTTGAAAGGGCGCTGATCCGGTTGGCCATGCTGGCACGGGCGAGGTAAGGCGCGTTTCGGCTTGATCCAGAGCGGGATCACGCCAGTATCGGCCTCAGATGAAAAGGAACCGATATGTACAAGGTTTACGGAAAACCGATGACGCGAACCTTCCGGGTTCTATGGATGCTGGAAGAAATCGGCGTGGATTATGAACTGATACAAGCCGCGCCGCGCAGCCCCGAGATCACGGCACTGAACCCTTCGGGCAAGGTCCCGGTGCTGCAGGTGGGGGAAGACTATGTCACCGACTCCACCGCCATCCTGACCTACCTGGCCGACAAACATGGCGCATTGACCCATCCGTCAGGCACGATTGCCCGGGCACAACAGGACGCAGTAACGCAATTGCTGCTGGATGAGTTGGACGCGGTCCTTTGGACTGCGGCGCGGCATTCATTCATCCTGCCCGAAGAGCAGCGGAGGCCCGAGGTCAAGGACAGCTTGAAATGGGAATTTGAGCACAATGCGACCAGATTGGCCGAGCGACTTGATGGCGCGTTTCTTTGCGGAGATCAGATGACGATTGCCGATATTATTTGTGTGCACTGCCTAAACTGGGCGATCGGGGCGAAATTTCCGCCCGCGAACCAGACGCTCGCGGACTACGCCAAACCCATCCGCGCCCGCGAGGCGTTTCAGCGGGTCAGGGCCATGGCCAACTAGGCTTGCGAACCCAGCCGCGACGCAGCAGCGCGACCCGCCCAGCGCCCGGTGGCCAGACAGGCGGTCAACAGATAGCCGCCCGTCGGGGCCTCCCAGTCCAGCATCTCTCCGGCGCAATAGACACCCGGCATATCAGTCAGCATAAGCGTGTCGTCCAGCGCTTCGCGACCTACGCCCCCCGCTGTCGAGATCGCCTGATCGATGGGGCGCAGCCCCACAGGACGGATCGGGAGCGCCTTTATCACCTGCGCCAGCGCTCTTGCATCGTCGGGCAGAGGGCGACCGAACTCCGTCAACAGCGCGAGTTTGGCCGCGTCCAGACCGAGACGCTTGCGCAAGTGGTTGCTCAGGCTGGCCTTGCCGCGTGGCGTGGACAGGCGTTTGTGGATAGCCTCCTCCGATAGCCCGGCCAGCAGATCGACAGTCAGTTCGGCGCCCTGGCGCACCGATTTGCAAACCGAATAAATGCCGCCGCCTTCAAGCCCTTGCGCAGACAGCACCGCCTCACCGCGCGAGGTGGTATCACCCGCTTGCCACGCCACGCCCTTCAGTGGCTCACCCAGATGAGCATCCATATGGGGCGACCATTCCACAACCAGCCCCGCATTTGCCGGTGCAAACGGGGTGAGCGGCACGCCCTGCCCGCGGAGAATATCGGCCCAACCTCCGTCGGACCCCAACCGAGCCCAGCTTGCGCCGCCAAGCGCGAGAACCGTCACGCTCGCAGAGAGGCGTCGATCACCCTCAGGCGTCTCAAAAACCGCTTGCCCATCCTGCCACCCTTTCCAACGCCAGCGGGTGCGGCGGGTCACGCCGAGACCGTCCAACCGCGCAAGCCAGTTCCGTAGCAGTGGCGACGCCTTCATAACCGTCGGAAAGACCCGGCCAGTAGAGCCCGTGAACAGGTCCTGATCCAGCCCGCGTGCCCAGTCCATCACCTGCACGGAATCGAACTCGGCAATCATAGGTCGGAGCCAATCGGCCGCCTCGCTATAGGCCGCCAGCAGCGTCTCCAAGGGTTCATCCTTGGTCAGGTTCAGACCCGATTTACCTGCCATCAGCAGCTTGCGCCCAAAGGATGGCTTGGCATCTGCCACAAGCACCTCGTGCCCCGCGCGCGCCAATTCCTCGGCAGCCATCAATCCGGCGGGCCCTGCCCCGATGACCACTGCCTCAGCCATGCAACCCTCTTGCGCGCCGCGACAGGCTCGCGGATGCTCCACTTCCTAGATCAACCATTCGAGCCTCCATGTCCGATCCCGTCTGCCCTCTCTGTGATCGCCCGATCCCGCCCGGTTCGGGCAGCCTGCATCATCTGATCCCAAAACTAAAAGGGGGCAAGGGCGGACCAACGGTTTTGCTGCATGACATCTGCCACCGCGAGATTCATGCGACCCTTTCTGAAGCAGAACTGGCCCGCGCCTTTGACACGATTGCCGCCCTGCGGGCGCATCCCCGGCTGGCGAAGTTCATCGCATGGGTTGCCAAACGCCCGCCCGGCTTCCGCTCGAAAGTGCCGGGCAAGCGTCGCATGCGGTGATCAGCCTGGGAGAACCAGTATTCCGGACGGTTCGGTTTCGGTATCGTTCAGGCCCACCACCTCGATCCCTAGCAGGTCGGGCACCGGTGCGAACGCCGCGCTTTCTATATGCTGGAATTCGAGCAAAGTGTAAGGCCGTCGCCACAGCCATTCGCGATTGCCCGCGGCCCAGAGATCGGGCAGCGGTGGCTCCTCGCCCGTAAAGGCCAGAAACTGCAGGTCGAACCCGTAGCTGCTGACATCTTGCAGCGAGAGTAACTTCATCCCAAGCTGCGTCCAATAGGCGGTATCTGCGATCATGTCGCCGCTGCGAAGGGTGATCTGGCCGATCCGGGCTTCGGCGAAAGGTAAATTCGGATCACCCGCATTCGCCGGACGGTTGCCCTCGAAATCCCATTGCAGCAACTCAATCACGAAGCCCGCAGGATCGGTCAGATGCGACAAGTAGCCGATATCCAGAAATTGCCTGGGGTCTGTCACCTCGACACCCCCGTCTCGGAGCGCGCGCACTGCATGGTCGAGATTAGGTAAGGTGATGCCGATCTTCCAGTAACGCTGTCCGGGGTCGTGGGTATAGCCACCGCCACCAGAGTGCAGCACCAGATCGGCATCCTCTCCGGCATAGCCAATGCGCCCGCCGCCCAGCACCCGCATGCCCAAAGCATCGGTATAGAAATCAATCTGAGCGCTAGGATCGGCGCTACGCAGATGCAGGCCCGACAGCCTCATGGACAAAGCTCTGCAATGGCTTTGGCGATGACCGGGTCCGCCGCTACGCTGTCAGCGACCAGATCCTGCGCCGTCTGCATCAGAGCGTCAGGCTCGACGATCCGGTCCACCAAGCCAAACGCATAGGCCTCCTGCGCGGTGATCTTCTGCCCCGCCATCAGAATCATGCGCGTCCGGGCCGGTCCGATCAGCGCTGCCATGCGTTTCGGGTCGGACGGCTGGGGTTTGAACCCCAGCTTCATCACTGGATAGAAAAACTTGGCCGAAGGAACGGCAATCCGCAGATCGCAGGCCAGTGCCATCCCATGCGCACCACCCGCCAGCGTGCCGTTGAGCGCCGCAACCGTCAGGCAAGGCAGCGCCGCAATGGCGCCTGAGAGCTTTTCCCACAGGTCCGAGACGGCCAGCCCGGCCTTGGCTTCATCCAGATCAGCCCCTGCGCTGAATACCTTGCCCTTGCCGGTCAGGATCAACGCCCGCGCCTCATAGGCGGCCTCGGCGATTTCGACCAGATCGGTCAACATCTCACCGGTTAGCGAATTGGCCTTGTCGGGCCGGTCCAGCGTTACGGTCCAGAGCCCGCTCCGGCGCTCTACCTCGATCATATCAGTCCGACCCGCTTGCGGATGGCCTCCTGCCGGAGGGAGATCTCGGTGCCGACAAACTCATCGGCATCGGTCGAGCACATCCACAACATCGCCCGCGCGGGCCAGTCCGGTGGAATGTGCACATCCCAATCCAACTGGCTGACCGGATTGATGCCTGACGCCTTGATCTCGCGCTGCATCTGGGTGGCAACGGTACCGGGGGACAGACCCATGGCGCGAATGCCGTTGTGACGCTCTTCCAGATCAAGGCACCCTGTCAGCATCGCGGCACCTGCTTTCGAGGCGCAATAGTGGCTCCAAGCCTCAATCGGGTTATGAGCCGCACCGGAGCTAACCGTGATAATGGTCCCGCCACCGGTTTGCCGCATGACCGGGGCCGCCGCGCGCATCCCGTAAAACACACCCTTGAGATTGATGTCGATCATATGACCCCAGGCCGCCGGTTCGGCCTCGGCAAGATGCGAGATCGGGTCGATCACACCGGCATTTCCGATCAGAACGTCCAGTTGCCCGAAGCTTTGCATGCAGGTGTTAACAGCGGCCTGTACCTGCGCATAGTCTGATACATCGCATATGACAGGCACTGCGCGATGACCGATTTCGGCAGCCAGTTCCTCAATATGCTGGCCGGTTCGCGCCGCCAGCACCAGATTGGCCCCGGCCTCGGCGAAAACACGCGCGGTTTCGGCCCCGATGCCCCGGCTGGCCCCGGTAATCAATACGGCTTTTCCCTGCAATTCTGGCACGCTATCCTCCTGCTCGCGGCGTCTGGCAAACACTTACGTCACCGACAGGGGACGGTCCAGCCCCACCCCCCCTTGACGCCCGCCCATCAAGAACAGACGATGCGCGCAAAATTGATCTGGAAAGGTTCCTCGATGTTTGTATTTCTGCGCCGCACATGCGGAGCCGCCTTTGTCTATGCCATCGCCGCCCAAGGCGCATCGGCGGATCTGACCGCCCAAGACGTCTGGGCCGACTGGCAGGCCTATATGGGCGGTATGGGGTACGAGGTCAGCGCCTCGGAAACCACCTCTGGTGCGGTCACGACCATCTCTGATCTGGCGATGTCGATGCAGTTGCCCGAGGAAGAGGGCGCCTTCGTCATGACCATCCCGGAAATGACCTTGACCGAAAACGGTGACGGCACGGTCGCCATCGGCCTGCCTGCTTCTTTCCCGCTGACCCTCGACTTCAAATCCACTGAAGAGGGCGACGTCCAGATCGAACTGACCTATTCGCAGGAAAACCTCGCGATGACGGTATCTGGCGCACCGGATGACATGACCTATGACTATGCCGCCGATACGGTCACGGTTGAACTGACCTCGCTTAAGGATGCGGACGAGGTCATGCCGCCCGACGCGCTCAAGGCGCTGATAGCGGTGAGCGGGGTCACCGGTTCTTCGCAGATGAAAATCGGTGACCTGCGTGACGTGGCCCAGACCATGAAAGCCGCAACGTTCAATTACAATTTCGAGTTCGAAGACCCCAACACTGGCGAAAATGCCCTGATCGCCGGTGAGATGGAGGGGCTGGGCTTTACCGGCAGCGGCGTACTGCCCAAGGAATGGGACACTGCGGACTACCAGAGCCTCATGGAGGCGGGTTTCAACTTTGCTGGCGGATTCACTTTCGAAAACGGCAGCACCAATGTCAGCGGCGTCGCCGAGGGCAGCCCGTTCACGCTTGCCAGCAGTTCTCAGGGCGGCGCGTTCGATATCGCGATGACCGACTCGCAGGTCAAATATGATGTAAAGCAGAACGACACCAAACTAGCGGTGACATCGGGCGATCTGCCCTTCCCGCTGGAAATGGCGATGACAGGAGCGGGAATGACATTTGAATTCCCGGTTCAGGCCGGCGACACACCGCAACCGTTTGCTTTTGGCATGAGCCTGACGGACTTTACGATGTCAGACATTCTGTGGAGCATGTTCGACCCCGCAGGTGCCTTGCCGCGTGATCCTGCGACCGTGGCGCTGGATACCGAGGGCACGGCGACGGTTCTGGTGAATTTCATGGACCCCGCCGTGGCGGAAACGCTGGAGGCGACTGAAGCGGTGCCGGGCCAGCTTGAGACGCTGAACATCAAGCAATTGCTGATATCGATGGTTGGCGCGAAACTTTCGGGCACCGGGTCGTTCGAGTTTGACAACACCAACACCGAAGAATTCGGAGGCATGCCCGCGCCCTCGGGCGTGGCCAATCTGGAATTGACCGGGGCCAACGCGTTGATCGACAAGCTGATCGGCATGGGCATCCTGGCAGAACAGGATGCCATGGGCGCGCGGATGATGATGGGTATGCTGGCAGTTCCCGGTGATGCGCCCGACACTCTGAAATCAGAGATCGAGATCAACAAGCAAGGTCATATCTCGGCCAACGGACAGCGGATCAAGTGATCCGCATACCATGACACCGGACGGGCCGCTTGCGCGGCCCGTTTCCCGTTCCGAGCCCGGGCTGTCTTGAAGATAAGCGAGCCCAAGGCTAGGTCCGTGGAATACCAAACGTGAAAGGTCATCGGATGACACAGCACCCCGGGGATATCTGCCAAGACCTGCTAAAGGCGGCACGCGCTGCCGGTGCCGATGCGGCAGACGCGATCGTGCTGCAGGGCAGTTCAGTCTCTGTCGAGGTGCGCAATGGCGCGCTGGAACATGCGGAACGCTCCGAAGATGCCGACCTGGGATTGCGGGTTCTGCTGGGCCAGCGGCAAGCGATGGTTTCGTCATCGGATATGCGCCCCGAGGCGCTGCGGATGATGGCCGAGCGCGCGGTAGCCATGGCCCGGGAGGCACCGGAGGATCCGTTTTGCGGGTTGGCGAGCGCTGATGATCTGGCCAGCGATGTTTCGGCGGATACGCTGGAGCTGGCCGACCCCACCGATCCACCCTTGCCGGAGGCGCTGATGCAGGACGCACTGGCCGCCGAAGCTGCCGCGATGGCGGTGGACGGGGTCACGCAGGTCTCGGACGCGGCCGCTGGCTATGGCGAACATCGCGTGCACCTGGCCGCGAGCAACGGTTTTTCCGGCGGCTACATGCGCACCGGAAGGTCACTCTCCTGCGTGGCCATCTCGGGCACCGGCACCGGGATGGAACGCGACTATGATGGCGACAGCCGCACGCACCAGAGCGATCTGCGAAAGCCGGAAGAGATCGGGCGTCTGGCCGGCGAACGCGCCGTCAGCATCCAAGGCGCGCGCAAACCGCAGACCGGCACGTTTTCGGTTCTATTCGATGAACGCATCTCATCCTCACTGATCGGCCACCTGATGGCGGCCTGCAACGGCTCGTCCGTGGCGCGCGGCGCATCCTGGTTGAAAGACGGGCTGGAAACGCAGGTGTTGCCCGAAGGCCTGTCGCTGACCGAAGACCCGCATCGCCCGCGCGTTTCCGGCTCGCGCCCCTTTGATGCCGAAGGTCTGGCCACCCACCGCCGCGTGGTTGTCGAAAATGGCGTGCTGACCGGCTGGACGCTCGATCTTTCCAGCGCCCGCAAACTCGGCATGCGTTCGACCGGCAACGCGACGCGTGGCGTATCGTCGCCACCGTCGCCGAGCAACTGGAACCTCTCACTGACCCAAGGGGCAGCGACTCGCGACGAACTGATCCGGGACATGGGCACTGGGCTGCTGGTAACCTCAATGATCGGGTCGACCATCAACCCCAATACCGGCGACTATTCACGTGGCGCGTCAGGTTTCTGGGTGGAGAACGGCGAAATTGCCTATCCGGTCAACGAATGCACGATCGCGGGCAACCTGCGCGACATGCTGCTGCGCATCGTCCCGGCCAACGATGCGCGGACCTACCTGTCGCGCGTGGTGCCGTCCCTGCTGATCGAAGGGATGACTCTTGCCGGAAACTGACCTGTCCCTGCTGTTCCGCGCCGCCCATGAGGCCGGACGGATCGCCGTCAGCTACCACAAGCGCGACCATCAACGCTGGGACAAGCCCGATGGCGCCGGACCGGTAACGGAAGCCGATCTGGCGGTGAACCGGATGCTTGAGGAAACCCTGCAATCGGCGCGACCCGACTATGGCTGGCTCAGCGAAGAAAGCGAGGATAGCGAGGATCGGCTGCACAAGCGGCGTGTCTTTATCCTCGACCCGATCGATGGCACCCGTAGCTTCACCGAAGGCTCCTCGACCTGGGCGCATTCCTTTGCTGTGGCACAGGACGGGATCGTGACCGCCGCAGTGGTCTACCTGCCGCTTCGAGACCTGCTCTACTGCGCTGCCGCCGGTCAGGGGGCGACGCTTAATGGCGAACCGATTTCAGTGTCTGAGACCGGCCCGCTGGAACAGGCAGATATCCTGTCGGCGCGCCCGAACATGAACGGTCAGCACTGGGAAACGGGGCACCCGCCCGCGTTCAAACGCAGCTACCGCCCGTCTCTGGCCTATCGACTGGCGCTGGTGGCACAGGGGCGCTTCGACGGTATGCTGACACTGCGCCCCAGTTGGGAGTGGGATATCGCAGCGGGCGATCTGATCCTGCGCGAGGCGGGGGGCGGATGCACCGACCGCAATGGCGCAGCGCTGAGGTTTAATTCCGCCTCGGCGCAGGTCGACGGGGTCGTCGCAGGCGGCGTTTCGGTGCATCGGAGCCTGACCCGCGCCCTAAAACCGACGACCTGACATCCGACCCACGAACAGCCGATCCGCTTGACCCGACCTATGATTTCCTTAGGTTGCCGGGCGACCACCGTGACCATGACACAAGGAACTTCGCATGGCTCAGCGACTGCATCTCGTCTTTGGCGGCGAACTTGTTGACCCCACCAAAAGCGTCTTCAAGGATGTCGATGACATCCACATCGTGGGCATGTTCCCCGACTATCAATCGGCCTATGACGCCTGGAAGGCCGAGGCGCAGCGCACCGTCGACAATGCCCATATGCGCTATTTCATCGCCCATATTCATCGCCTGCGTGACGAAGAGGCCCAGGCCTCGCCGACGGAAGAACTGGGATAGGGTTTGGCCCGCTCGCTCAGCCTTGCTGCCTATCGCGTCTTGTCCTGGCGCGGCGGGCAGGTGTCCGAGGGCGAATTGCCGCCCCGGCCCGAAGGCGAATTGCTGTGGGTGCATGTCACCACACGAAACCGGTTTATGGTACTCGCTGAAATGTGCCGCATGCTGCTATCGCAGCGACCGGGCCTGCATGTGCTGTTCACTGCGCCGACCGAGAATGAAATCCGCGCCTGGGGCGGTATTGGCGCAAACATGATCGCTCTGCCATCGGACCAGCCGGGTGCGGTCCGCAGCTTTCTGGACCATTGGAAGCCGGACATGTGCCTGTGGGCAGGGGGCGGGTTACAGCCCAACCTGATCAGCTTGGCTGCAAGCCGCAAGACGGCGATGGTGCTGCTGGATGTCAACGAGGCAGAGCTGACCCTGCGCAGGCATCAATGGGTGCCGGATCTGATGCGCACCACGCTGGAATGTTTCGACAGCATCCTGGCAAATGGCGAACGCACTGCCCGCGATATCAGGCGGCTGGGCGTAGCGGGTTGGAAAGTGTCGATCTCGGCAGAGCTTCGGTCTAGTCCCAATCCCACCCCGTGGCCCGAAGAAGAGCTCGTGAGGACCACGCAGCTTCTCGCCGGGCGGCCGGTTTGGTTGTCGGCCTGGACCCAGAAAAGCGAGTTTCCTTATGTCGAGACAGCCCATCGCAACGCGCTGCGCCTGTTGCACAGGTTGCTTCTGGTGCTGCACGTGGCCAATCCCAAGGAATCACCGGCGTTGCGCGCCCAGCTTGAAACGGCGGGCCTGCGTTGCGCCGACTGGGATGCGGGCGACGAGATCGAAGACAACGTGCAGGTTATCCTGACTGCGGAACCGGACGATCTGGGCCTGTGGTACCGGATCGCGCCCCTGACGTTCATGGGCAGTTCGCTTGTGTCAGGCGCGGGCGGGCGGGACCCGCTGACTGCGGTGGCGCTTGGTTCTGCGGTACTGTACGGGCCGAATGTCGGCACCCAGCGCAGCAGCTATGTAAGACTAGCAGCGGTGGGCGCCGCCAAATCAGTGAAAGATGCCAGCGCTTTGGGGGACGGCATCGTGCGCCTCCTGTCGCCCGATCACGCCGCAGAAATGGCGCTGGCTGGTTGGCAGGTGGTGACCGAAGGGGCGCAGCTGACCGATCAGCTGATCGACCTGATCCAGGACCAGTTGGACGAAAGCAGAGCCGATCATGCGCGCACCTGAGTTCTGGAACACGGCACCAAATGCGCAAGACTGGCGCGCGCGGCTGCTCGCCCCTCTGGGGGCCATCTATGGCTGGATGACCGCGCGCCGCATGATGCAGGGAACCGGTGTGGCGCCAGGTGTTCCGGTGGTCTGCGTCGGCAATCTGAACGCGGGCGGCACAGGCAAGACCCCCACGGTAATCTGGGTGGTGGAGCAATTGCGGGATGCAGGACACGAGCCGCATGTCGTCAGCCGTGGCTATGGCGGCAGCCTAACCGGTCCGGTCCGGGTCGAGCCTGCGCGCCACCGCGCAGCCCAAGTTGGCGACGAACCGCTACTGCTTGCCGCCTTTGCCGAAGTCTGGGTCGCCCGCGACAGAGCCGCCGGAGCGCAAGCCGCCGCTGCAGCAGGTGCGACAGTGATCGTTCTGGATGACGGGTTTCAGAACCCCGCTCTGGCAAAGGACTTTTCAATCGTGGTGGTGGATGCTGCCATCGGCTTTGGCAACGGGCTCTGCCTGCCCGCCGGGCCCCTGCGCGAACCGGTTGATGCAGGGCTGAAACGGGCCGATTTGGTGCTGTCGATCGGAGAGGCTGACGCACAGGACAGCTTTGTCACAAACTGGGGCGCGACATTGGGCGTGCCTCATGCGCGCGGGGCGCTGAAGCCGCTGCAGACAGGCATGGATTGGACCGGAATGCCTGTTCTGGCCTTCGCCGGTATCGGCCATCCCGAAAAATTCTTTCGCACTTTGCGCACGCAGGGGGCCGACCTGAAACGCGGCGAAGCGCTGGACGATCACCAGCCGCTGACCATGGCGCTTCTGACACGGCTGGATAAAGAGGCGCGGCATCTGGGCGCGCAGCTTGTTACAACCGAGAAAGACGCCGCGCGGCTGCCCGCCACGTTCCGGCGCAAGGTGATCACTCTGCCCGTCCGGCTACAGATCGAGGGGGCCGAAAGCATCCGTGCCCGGATGCTGGAAAAAGCGCCTGCACCCTGAAACACAACACCCCGGACATTGCCGGGATGTTGTCGATTACACTAGATGACCGTTCAGCTTCCCAGCTCGTCCTCGATCATCTGCTTGAACTGAGCGTAGGATTGGTTGGCGACCTTCTTGCCATTCACCACAAAGCTGGGCGTCGCCTGCACATCGTCGCGCTCGGCGTTTTCCTGGTACCATTCCACAAGCGTCTGCGCCTTGTTGGCATCCTGCAAACAGGCGTTCAGCTGCTCATCGTTCATACCGGCCAGACGCCCGATCTTGCTGAGCTCCTGCACAATTTCGGATGGGCCGCCTGCGCGTGCCCAGTCGGATTGCCGCTCAAAGATGAGATCGGTCACGCCAAAGAATTTCTCGGGTCCACCACAGCGCGCAACCATCGACGCCCAAAGACCAGGGCGATCGAAATAGACCTCGCGATAGACAAACTTGACCTTACCGGTATCGATGAAGTCCTTTTTGAGTTGCTTGTACGGTCCTTCGTGGAAATTGGCGCAATGCGGGCAGGTATAAGAGGCGTATTCGATGATTTCGACGGGCGCATCCTCTGCCCCCTGCACCATTTCGACGACGGTTGAGGTGTCGACTTCCTGCGCCTCTGCTGCGCCGATCAGCGAGACACTTGATGTCTGGCTCAGCAACAGCCCTCCAGCGGCCAGCGCCACAGCGGCGCAAATTGCGGGTGCGATACGGGTCATTTTCTAGGCCCTTCCTTAGCGTTTCTGCCTGGTTAATACGTTGCGCCCCAATCGTTCGAGGGCGTCGCGCAATTCGTCATTTTCAACGCCTCGCGCAGCCTTGGTCGCCTCGGTGACGACCTCGGCGGGGATTTCTTTGGTCTTGGGCGTCGGTTGATGCGCGAAACTGGCTTGCCCCTCGGCGAAACCGGTTGGCGCGGTCTGGGTGATGCGGACACGAGCTATCGCGTTATAGCCGTATACCGCGTTGACCTTTTCGCGCAGACGTTCCTTCTGCATCTCCAGCATCGGGGCCTGCGCGCCGGTCGTCAGCACCGAGAGCGTCGCGCCGAACCCGCCGCGCCCGTAGCTGACATTCACTGGCCGACAGATCGCGGCAATATCCTGCCCGACGATCTCGGCCCAATGGGTGATCACCCGCGAGACGGCAAAGCCACGGCTTTCGCCTGCCCGGCGAATCTGATCGTTGAGCAAGTTCGAGGTTAGCTTGAAGCCACGGGTCGTGGATCGTCTGACCGGCATCTGGTATCCGCCTCCTTGCGGGCTATTGTAAGGCCCGCACGGTGCTGCGCCAGCGAAACCGGACAATCGGAGACATAAAACTTGCGTGACTTAAAGCCACAGGCCGATGTGAGCGGAGCGCTACTGAACTGGTACGATACCCATGCGCGCGAGATGCCTTGGCGGGTAGGTCCGGCAAAGCGGGCGGCGGGCATTCGGCCCGATCCCTATCGGGTATGGTTGTCTGAGGTAATGTTGCAGCAAACCACGGTCGCCGCTGTCACAGATTTCTTCCAACGCTTCACACGCCGCTGGCCATCGGTCGGCGATCTGGCGGCAGCGCGAGACGCCGATGTGATGGGAGAATGGGCCGGATTGGGTTATTATGCGCGAGCCCGCAACCTGTTGAAATGCGCACGCGTCGTTGCGGATGAGTTGGATGGGGTGTTCCCTGACCGCTATGACGATCTGCTGAAATTGCCTGGTGTCGGGCCTTACACCGCCGCCGCCATCGCCTCGATCGCGTTTGACCGGCCAGAAACGGTGATGGACGGCAATGTCGAGCGTGTGATGGCGCGGCTTTACGACCTGCACGATCCCTTACCCGGCAGCAAGCCCGCATTGAAGGCCTATGCAACCGGGCTGACGCCGCAAGAGCGGCCCGGTGATTACGCGCAGGCGGTGATGGACCTGGGCGCGACGATCTGTACGCCGAAATCCCCGGCCTGTGTCATCTGCCCGGTGATGGATATCTGCGCCGCCCGCTTTGCCGGGACCGCCCCGGACTTGCCGCGCAAATCACCAAAGAAACCGAAGCCCACGCGCTATGGCTATGCTTATCTGGCTCGGCTTGAAAACGGCGCATGGGTGCTGGAGCGACGGCCCGACAAAGGGCTCTTGGGGGGGATGCTGGGCTGGCCGGGGCCGGAATGGTCAGAGACACCCGACGCAACGCCGCCCTTCCCCGGTGACTGGACTGAGCTGCCCGGCGAGGTCCGGCATACATTCACCCATTTCCACTTGATCCTTCGGCTGCGGGTCGCGACGCTGTCGCAAGCGCCGACAGCGCGGGGCATCGAAGTGATCGCCAAACACCAATTCCGCCCCGGCGACCTGCCAACCGTGATGCGTAAGGCGCATGACCTCTGGCAGAGCTGATAGCGGCGGTTGCGGGTCCGCGCCAAAACGCTAGGCTTCAAGTGTAAGTACCGAGGCCCCTATGATCGCGAACGAAACCCTGTCCCGCTGGCAGAGCGCAATGCCCTTCTGGATCTCTTTCCTGCTGATCCCGTTGGTCTGGATCGCAGCCCTGAAAGGCGGGCTCTGGCTGGCGGCTGTACCGGTGGCAACGTGGTGGTCCTTTGGGGTTCTAGACCAGGCTCTGGGCCTCAACCTGGAAAACGCCGACCCCGAAACAGGTGACGACGAATTGCACTGGTATATCGCTCTGACTCAGCTTTGGGTGCCGCTACAATTCCTCACCCTCTTCGGCCTGATCGCCTATACCACCCAAAGTGACCATCTGAGCAGCGGCGGCAAGATCGCACTTTTCGTCGGTGTCGGGGTGATCACCGGCTCCATCGGCATCAACTACGCGCATGAACTAATGCATCAAAGAAGCCGGTTCGAGCGGTGGTTGGGCGACCTTCTGTTGGCGATGGTGCTCTATTCCCACTTCCGGTCGGAGCATCTGCTGGTCCATCACCGCCATGTAGGCACGCCGCGCGATCCGGTAACCGCACGCTACAATGAAGGGTTTCATCGCTTTTACCCGCGGGTGCTTGTGCAATCTCTGAGATCCGCCTTTCGTGCCGAGCAGGCGCAGCTGGCCCGCAAGGGGCAGCCCTGGACCAACAGGCGCAACCCGTTCTTCCGCTACTGGGCGCTGCAAGGTGGTATGCTTTTGCTGGCGATCTTGCTTGGGGGATGGTCGGGATTGGGGCTGTTCCTTTTGCAGGCAGGCATCGCGGTCTGGCAATTGGAACTGGTAAATTATGTAGAACATTACGGATTGACCCGGAAATATCTGGGCGACGGGAAATACGAGCATGTGAAACCGCGTCATTCCTGGAACGCGGCGCAGAAGGCCTCGAATTGGCTGTTGATCAATCTGCAACGCCACTCAGATCACCACTACAAACCCGACCGGCGCTTTCCGCTACTGCAGAACCATACTCAGGCTGACGCCCCGCAACTGCCCTATGGCTACCCGGTGATGACGGTTGCGGCGATGATCCCGCCGCTCTGGCGGCGTGTCATGAATCCGCGTGTACGCGCCTGGCGGCGACACTATTACCCCGAAATCACCGACTGGACTCCCTACAACGAAGCGCAAAACCCATTGCCGCGCTGAACGGTCAGCGCGCCCAGACCGTGACCGGCCCGTCGAGGCCCCGGATCGTCTGGTTCGGATACTCCACCAAGCCATCTACGGTACCCGACACACCGCCGTTTTCCGCGACAATCTGCGCGCGGGCCTCGGTGCTAACCGCAAACGGCGCGGGCAGCTGGCGCGTTAGCGACTCCAGCCGAGAAGCGACATTGACCGCCGATCCGATCACGGCAAATTCCAACCGGTTCGCGCCTATATCGCCCAACACAACTGGGCCATAGTGCAACCCGATGCCGATCTCGATCTCGGGTAATGCGGAACGATGGCGCTGGAGATTCCAGCGGTCGATCTCGGCCATCATGGCCAAAGCGCAGTGGTAGGCGTTGGTTGCATCCCGCTCACCGGCAATAGGCGTCCCGAACGTGGCCATCAGCCCGTCGCCCAAGTATTTGTCGAGCGTACCGTGGTGACGGAACACCTCGGTTTCCATCCGGGCGTGGAAGGCGCGGAGCATATCCACGACCTCATAGGCGTCCCGCCCAGCGGCGAACCGTGTGAATCCAACGATATCAACAAACAGGATCGCCACATTTTCGCTGCGCACTTGTTTGAGTGGTTCGTCATTCTGCGACAACTGATCGACCACGTTGGGCGAGAAATAGCGCGAGAGATTGGCGCGCTCGCGTTCGAGGCTGGCATTACTCATCAGCAGAGCATTGAAGCGCCGGACGGTAAACCCAAGCGTCACCGCCACCAAGACGAAGATCACAACCTCTTGAATTCGCAGGCGAATCAAGAAGTTGTTGGGATCCAGAAAGGCAATGAGCTGTGGGTATCCTGCGAAGGCCACCTGCGCGCGCTCCGTGAGCCCTGGTGCGGGTGTCGACAGCCACATGTCAGCTATCCAACCGATCGTCCAAATCCCGGCGGTCCAGGCTCCGATCGCCAGCACAGTACGCCAGGAATAGGCCAGCGTCCCGGCCGCGAGGATCAGGAAGAAGTATTGAAAATTGTCGAAGCGGTATTGCATCGCATGGGGCATCGCGTCGGCCGCCAGAGGGTTGGGCACCACCAGACCGAAGGTCATGAGCACAAGATCCACAAAAATCAGCGCAATTTCAGTGCGGGACTGGCCCACGCGGCCAACCCGTCGGATCAGCCATCCGTTGAGGCAAAGGAGCGCCAGAATGAAGTGGTAATAGACCACCTCCCAGTTGGGGTTCAGAAAGACCAAAAACACAGCAACGATGGCCATAGTGATCCAGCGCGCGCGTACGGCCAGCTCTAGCCCTTCACGCTTATGCCGTTCCAATGCGGCTACGGTGTATTTGGTCGGTGCCATCTCGGCGGTTCCGGGCGGAACGGCAGGAGAAATCCCGTTCGGGGAAGGGACCTGGGCCATCTGATCGGTCACGGCAATACCTCCGTTGACTGCCATACCACCATGGCGAATGGCGCAGGGCAACAAGATCAGTCTCGCAAAAAAGCCCCGCCATAAAGGCGGGGCAAGGTTTAGTGCCTTGTGTCAGGCCACAGGCACCGGCGGTATTCTGTTGGTGTGATTGGTCAGTTCTGCATCTCGGCGCGGATCTGCTGGCGCAGCACATCGATCGGTACTGTCTTGCCATCACGACGGAAGCACCAATAAGTCCAGCCATTGCAGGAAGGCGCATTTTCCAGATGGGCACCAACCTGGTGGATCGACCCTTTGATATTGTCGCCGACCAGCGTGCCATCGGCCCGTACCTTGGCCTTGTGACGCTGGTTCATCGAAAACAACTCTTCGCCCGGGCGCAGCATGCCGCGTTCGACCAGTTGTCCGAAGGGCACGCGCGGTTCGGCGCGTTTGCTAGCGCTGACCTGAAGCGCATCGCGATCGAACTTGCGCACTTTGGCGATCCGCTTTTCCGCGACCTTGCGATAGGCCTCCTCACGCTCAATCCCGATGAACTCACGGCCCAGCATCTTGGCCACGGCCCCGGTTGTGCCAGTGCCGAAAAAGGGGTCCAGCACCACATCACCGGGATTGGTGGAGCCCACCAGAATCCGGTGCAGCAGCGCTTCCGGCTTTTGCGTCGGATGCGCCTTATCGCCCTTGTCATCTTTCAGTCGCTCATGCCCAGTGCAGATCGGCAGCACCCAATCACTGCGCATCTGAACACCCTCATTCAGCGCCTTGAGCGCCTCGTAGTTGAACGTGTATTTCGCGCCTTCGGCCTTGGAGGCCCAGATCATTGTCTCATGCGCATTGGTGTAACGTTTGCCCCGGAAATTCGGCATCGGGTTCGACTTGCGCCACACCACATCGTTGAGAATCCAGTAACCTTCGTCCTGCAAGGTCGCCCCTACGCGGAAGATGTTGTGGTAGGAACCGATCACCCAGATCGCGCCATTGGGCTTCAGTAGACGGCGGGCCGCCTTCAGCCACGCCTTGGTGAACTGGTCATAGGCCCGGAAGCTGGAAAACTGATCCCAATCGTCATCCACCGCATCAACCTGACTGTTATCGGGGCGATGCAATTGACCTTTGAGCTGCAAGTTATAGGGCGGATCAGCAAAGATCAGATCGACACACCCCTCCGGCAGACTGTTCATCACATCGATGCAGTCCCCGGCAATGATCGAGTTTAAAGGGAGCGCAACTGCGCCCTTCGTCTTGGTTTTCGTCATTTTCTGCCTCAAGTTCCGCGGCGCATTTTTGCGCTCATCTGGTTGTGATCAGGATGAGTCAAAGCGGATTCGGCGTCAAATTCTTTTTTGAATCAAGAGGTTACGATTTACTCTTGATACAAGATATTGTGTACCGGCTTGAAGGAACGTCTATGATGTGGGGTTGGCCCAAGATTTCGGAGCGCCGTTCTATGCTCCTTCGTCGGATATCCCTTGTTTCGGGCCCACCCGTATTCCGGGTGCTGTTGCGCCAAATCCACCATCACCCGATCACGGTGCATTTTTGCCACGATGGAGGCAGCGGCGATCGAAACCGAGCGGGTATCGCCCTTGATCACCGGCTGCGCCGGCAGGGCAAGGTCCTTGGGGATCAGGTTACCGTCGATCAACAAATAGTCGGGCGCCGGGTCCATGGCTGCAACCGCTCGCATCATCGCCAGATGCGCCGCACGCAGAATGTTGTGCATCTCGATCTCTTCGACGCTCGCCTCTGCCACTGCAACCTCGGCACGCGCCAGCAACTGCTCCTCCAGCGCCGCGCGGCGCTTTTCGGTCAGTTTCTTTGAATCGTTCAACCCGTCGGGTATGTCATCGGGGTTCAGAATGACCGCAGCCGCCATGACCGGCCCGGCCAACGGGCCGCGCCCGACTTCATCCACACCTGCGATACGGTGATATCCGCGCCCGCGCAGGAACTCTTCCAACTGAAAATCCGGTAGTGACATGTGCATGGCAAAGCGTGTTTGCCGTCCAGACGCAAGCAAAATGGAGAGAGGGGATGCCTCTCTCTCCGCCTGTGCGGCCTGTTTCATCAGGCCGTCACTGCTCGATAACTCTTGATCAGTCCGCGATGCGATAACCACTCCGACGCAGGCAACGCGGCTCATATGCTTTGCGTGTACGCTCGCCGTTCCAGTAGGTGATCTGACATTGCTGTGGCAGAGAAGCGGCGTGCTCATAGTGGCGTCGCAGGCATTTCCGTTTCATCAGCGGAGCGTTCGACGGGTACCCATTGACGGCTTTGAGGCAACGGCGCGGCAGATCGTATTTCGCCACTTGTGGCGGCAAGGGCCGGACCGATTGGATTTGCGGGACCTGCGGTACTTGGTTCCGCGTAACCGTTGCGCGCTCACGTTTCTTCTTTTCGTTTTTGCGATGCAGCACCACCCCCAGAATGGTCAGCGCAGCCAGCCCGCCCAGAACCTTTGCCGTATCGTCAGCGCGGGCGGGTGCAGCAGAAATCACTGTGATGGCAAGCGCCAGAGAGACAATCAATGCGATGAATTTACGGTGCATCAGAGGGGTCCTTTCAGTCCGAACATGCCGGCGCCGGAAGACGCGAGCGGTGATGTCCCGAAATTGGGGCGGGCGGGTCCGGCCAAGCAATATCGCCCGTCTGTTATCCGATATCAGCCGGCCCAGCGCCTTGTTGTTATTGAATAACCGCCCCGGCACACGCAGGATGGGATGCATGAAACAGATTGCTTTCCTGACCCTCGTTCTGGCCCTGTCCGCCCTGCCCCGCGCCAGCCAGGCGGCCGAATGCTATGCAGACTACAAGGCTAAGCAGGACGCCCCGCTGAAACTGCATTACGGCGTAATGCAGGTCAGCGGCCCTTGCTCAGCGGCACAAGCCCAGACCGAACTGTCGCAGCGCCTGTCGGCCAATGGCTGGACGCTGCTCAACGTGATATCCGTTTTCGGCCCCGATGGGCTGCAGCAAAGGAAGGCTGATGCCGGACCCTACTATCTCAGTTTCTGAAACTCGCCGCTCCGGCGCACGCCTTGTCGGATTCGGGATCGCTGCCATCGTCGTCATCCTCGCCACCGCTGCGGTCTTTCTGATCCTGACCCTGCCAGATGCCAACGCATTCAACGCGCGGGTCGAGAGGGTTTTTGTCGAAAACGATCTGACCACGCAGGCCGAGATCAAACTGCTTGAGATCCTGGCCCAATCCGGCACCGCTTTTGGCGATACGCTTGCCAGCTACCGGATGGTTATCTTTGTGCTGCTGGTCTTTGCCAGCGCCATGCTGATCGCCGCGCTGATCTTTCTTGTCATGCTGACCCAGTTCAACCGCCGCATGGCACAGATCGAGCGCGCAGGGATTCAGGTCAATTCACTGCTGATCAGCCGCGAGGAAAACACCGTCTATCTCAACAACATGGATTTCAAGCTGACCCCGGCGGCCATCGAAACCCTCTCTGTTCTGGCAGAGGCGCGGCTGGATGATGACGTACTGTCTGGCGCCGAGATCGAGGCCGTGATCTCGGGCCGAAATGCCGCCGATTGCGAGGAAGCTGCCGGCGCCACCCGCATAAAACGGCTGCGTGACACGCTGGGCAACCAGATGATCAGCGCGCTGTTGGTCAAGAACATCGCCCGGCGCGGCTATATGCTGGCTATAGAAAAAGACGTGATTCAGATGGTCTGAGCGACAAAAAAACTGGCCGTTGCACTTGGATTCGCTCCGACCTGCCCCCATCCTTATGGACCTGGGCGACAGGGAGAACGAACAATGAACGTACACGCCTCGCCAAACGCAGACGGATACCGCATCGAAATCGAGAGACTGCCGGGTCGGGTCACCCTATGGCGCGATGGTATCGAATTGGCGTCAAGCACGCGCGCCCGAGTCATGTATGAGACGCGCTTGCCGCCTGCGCTTTATTTTCCGCGTGAGGATGTGAAGGTGCCGCTGAGCGAGGTCACGGAACTACAGACCTTCTGCCCCTTCAAGGGCACCGCAACCTATCACGACATCCATCTGCCCGGCGAAGTTCTGACGGACTCGGTTTGGGCATACGAGGATGCGCTGCCCGAGAGCCGCGAGATCCAGGGGTGCGTCGGCTTCCTGCCAGATGCCTATACCAAGGTCGATCTGGGCGAGAACAGATTGCGTGGCGGCGGCGATGGCAATATCAGCGGCCCGCTGATCGACTGGCTGATGCGCGGTGCCTCATCGCTGAAGACACCCGAGGATTTCACGCGCGAATTGGCCCAAAAAATGTGCGAGCACGGGATCGCCGTGTCGCGTTTGAGCATCCTTGTCTGGTCGCTCCATCCGCTAATCGCCTGCAAGCATTATATCTGGGATAGGGACGAGGATGAGATCTCGACCTATGCGCCAACCTACGAAATCTACGATCACCCGGCCTATCAGAACAGCCCGCTGCGCCATGTGTCTAACGGCGCGGGAGGGGTTCGCCAGCGCCTGACCGACACGCATCTGGAAAACAGTTTTCCAATCATGGAAGACTTGCGCCGGAAGGGTGCGACCGACTATGTCGCGATGCCACTGCCGTTTTCGGATGGCCGGACCAATGTACTGACCCTGACCAGCGATCACCCCGATGGATTGACCACCGCCAATCTCGGATTGGTCTTTGAGTGTTCCACCGTGATCGGTCGCTATTATGAAGTGTTCATGCAGCGCGAGAACGCGCAGGCATTGCTTGAAACCTATGTGGGCAAGCGATCGGGCGCGCGCGTTCTGGGCGGCGAGATTCGGCGCGGCGACGGCGACGAGATCGACGCCGCGATCATGTTCTGCGACCTGCGCGGTTCTGCCCGGCTGGAAGAAGAGATGGAGCGGGACGACTATATCGCGCTGCTGAACACCTTCTTCGAAACGGTGTCCGGAGTGGTGCATCAACATGGCGGTGAGGTTCTGAAATTCATCGGTGATGCTGTCCTTGCGGTATTTCCGGCTGGCGATGACGCCGAACAGGCACGCCGCGACGCACTAGAATCCGCGGCCGAAATCGTGGGCTGCGTAAGGCGGGAATGCATCGCCGATACCGGTGCATCATACGATTGCGCCATCGGGCTAGCTTATGGGCGCGTGACCTATGGCAATGTAGGCTCGCGCGAGCGTCTGGATTTCACCGTCATCGGTCAGGCCGCAAATGTCGCGGCACGGCTTGGCGATCATGGCAAGACCATCGGTCACCGTATCGTAGTGGCAGAGGACATGCTTCCGCCTGAAACAGACTGCCACCCTCTGGGTGCGCTGAAACTGCACAACGTGTCACAGCCAGTGAACTCTTTTGCCTATGCAGCAACAGATACGGCCATGCACTGCGCGCCAGAATAGCCCACAGGCCTTTTGGCGTTCGACCCGCCAACTGCTCACGCCTGCAGCAAGCTGAGCGCAATTGCGGCCGAGGATTGCTGGCCCGCGAAAGATGCGATCTGCGCCCGCGCCAGATAGAGATGGGTTGTCTTTTCCATCGCCTCTGGGTCCGAAAGTTCCGCCAGATCGCTGAGACCGGTTGCGGATGTAAACCGGTCCCGGAACACTTCAACCTGTTTGTCGAGATCGACCGAAGCGAAACTGCGAGGCAAACCAAGTGCCGTTTCGAACATTGTTCGCAAAGGAGGCAACCCAATAATGTTCAGCCACATTGTGGTCTCAGACCCGCCGCCTGCAGCAATTTCCGCCAGTTCATGTTGCGCATAAAGCGCGATCCGCATGGTCTCGTCGCTTTCTCCGATCGCGGTCTCAAAGGCTTGGGTTTGGTATTTGTTGACGACGTCCTCCATGAAGGTCGTCAAAGCCGTTTTCGGAAATGCGCTTGGCCCGAACCCAAAGGCGTCGCTAAACGCGCGGTAGCGTTTGTCAGCCAACCGGTTGGCCAGTGCGTCCTGAGCCGACGTTCCGTCCTCCAGAATCTTCTGCACGAAGAACCTATTGTTCAAGTCGGACTCGAGCCCAAATGCCCCGAGCGCGACCTTCAGAAGCGTACGATCCGCGACCAGTTCCCGTGCCGAACTGACATTGGCGATTTCCTTCAGAAAGTGCTGCGTTTCGCGCTTGATCTGGGGCGAAGCGGCAAGCGCCTCTTGTTGATGCGTTTGTGTCCTTTGCAGGAACTGCCATCCGGTAATTCCGCCAAAGGGAACAACCGGACGGAACGTCACTGTTGCCGCAGCGCCAGCACGCGGTCTTCGCGTGGCAAAAGCGCCCTCAGGGCTTTCAGACAACGGTAGTGATGCTCACCGATCAGCGCGTCTGTGGCCTCGGCCAGCGCCGAACGGCTATCGTGATCGGTAAAGACCTGGCTCAGCTCTTCGATCCGGCGCAGCAAGGCATGTTTCGCGTCGCCCGGATCGCAATCGCCGGACAAAACAAGCTGCAGGGCATAGCAGGCACGCCGCACCGGGGTTGTCGCATCGGTCGGATGTATCGCATCGCGCAAGCGCAGAATATTGGCATCGGGTGTGACAATGGACAAGCGCCCGCGCCGGTCGCCATTTTCGATCACGGCACCGTTGATCAACACCCTTTCTTTGGGTGCAAGTTTCAAAACAAGGCCCGCCATATCAGGATGCCCCGCTGCGCAATCCGCGCAGGATGGATGTGTTGATCTCAAGCAGCGGTGCAACGCTTGCCTTTCGAGCCAGGACAAGGCTGGTGTGGTGATCCACAAACTCGGCCAAATAGAACAAACGGGCCCGCAGATCGGTTGGCAATCCGTTTTCCGGGCTTGCCACATCTGTCGCAAATATCGTCCAGAGCCGTTTGTTGTCGTGTAGAGCATGAGCCAGCAGGGGATAGTCTGCGGCCTCGCCATCTGCAGATGCGCGAATGCGGTGGGTGATCCGCGCAAGTGTTTCATATTCCGCATCTTTCGGAGTGCGGGTCGCGGCCGAATTGCTCGAATAGGCCTGTCGGGCGGTTGCAAGCGCGTTCACTGTCGATCCTTACCTGATGAGGGTCTGAAAATAGGCGGCCGGGGCAAAAACGACCCCGGCCACCAAAAGCTTAGCCAAACAGCGACAAGATTGTCTGCGGCGCCTGGTTCGCAATCGACAGCGACTGCACTGCCAGCTGCTGTTGCGTTTGAAGCGCTTGCAGCCGGGCAGAAACCTCTTCCATATTGGCGTCCACCATCGCGCCGATCCCGGATTTCAACGAATCGGACAGGTTGCTGATGAAGTCCTTCTGGGTCGAGATTCGACCCTCAACGGAACCGAAAGCCGCTGAGGCATCAATGGCGGTGCCGATCAACGTTTCGATGGTGCCGAGTGCCGTGCTTGCACCGCCGGAAGTTGAAACATCAACAGAGGCCAATGCCCCCAAACCGCCGGAATTCGCGTTGGTGAACTGTCCGCTGATGAAGAGCGAATCCGCACCCTGGTTGGTAATGTCCAACTGACCCGCGTTTGCACCCGGATCATATGCCACCGTGACGTTTGCACCCGATGCTTCAATCGCAGCCTTGAGTCCTGCCGCAATGATCTCCTCAGGTGCGTTCCCGCCCGCGATATCGTTCGCGGTGACGGTATAGGACACTTCCTCTTCTCCCAAGCGAATAGCCAAACGATCACCCGCCGCCAGCGTGCCCGGATCCGCGATCACGATACTGCCGCCGTCATCCGTGCCGCCGTTTGCGTCCAGAGAAAACGCGAAGGCATCTTCGCTGTCCGCAGCAACGCCATCAGATCCGGCAAAAACAGCCTTGGCCGTATATCCGCCTGTAGACAGGTTCTGCCCGGTCACGCTGATCGACGAGGGGGTCACGCCACCGCTTGCATCTCGATCCAAAGAGGCCAGAAACGAGGTGGACGCGGTGTTTCCGTCAACAAGGTTCAACCCATTAAATTGCGCCGCCCCAACCACGGTCGCGATTTGGTCGCGCAGCGCCACGACATCAGCCTGGATCTTGTTGCGATCGACGTTTTCCTCTTGCGCAGCAACGATCTTGCCCTTCATCTGGGTCAGAAGATCGGTAATGCTCTCCGAAGCGTTCCGCGCAACGGCTACCGAGGATTCACCAAGGCTCAGGCTGTCCTTGATTGCCTTGAAGCCCTGCACATCCGATTCCATCACTTTTGAAATCGCCCAGACCGCCGAGTTGTCTTTGGCGTTGGCAACCGATTTACCGGTCGAGATCTGGTTTTGGGTGGCACCCAGGTTCTTGTTGACCATTTTCAGGGTCTGCAACGCAACCATTGCGCCGTTATTCGTCAGAATGCTGGACATAGCATATCCTTTCTATGCGGGCCTTTGCCCGGTTCACGTCGCCCGAACGGGCGGTTTGAAAACGTCTTTCTGACGGCTGCGGCATCCGTAGACCGAAGTGTCGCGCCACCTTCTGAAGGTGCACGGCAACATTCGCCCGCGATGTCCTAATGCTTTGCTAAACGCAGCAGCCGGAATGGATCGACTTTGAGATAAACCTGCCTCATGCCCGCTTTTCCAGTTTGGAAGCACCGCCGGGCTCATGCTGTCGACGCTGCCCGGTTCGGTCATAGGTATCAAAGCCCGACTGAAGCCTCTTGAGCTCGGTCAGGCGTTCGACAACCGACCTAAGGCCAGCCAACGCAGCGTCAAAAAGGGCGCGATTCTTGTCCGCCTTGCGCCTGATGGCATCCAGATCGGCTGCCGTCGCCATCCCCTGCTCGATACTAGCCAGAAGCACTTCCTTTTCAGATGCCAGCGCGGCAACCTGATCAAGCGCGCCCGCGATCAACAACTGCCGCTCTTGATCCAGCAAAGCGTTCATTTGAGATATGGCAGGCAACCGCGTTCGTTTACCCATCATAATCGGCCACCAGCCCATGCATCAGGATTTCAGTCAGGCCGATCCCGCCCGCCCGCGTCATCTGAATGGCCTGTTCCCGGACCAGCATAGATGAGAACTGGTCCTCGCCCGTGCCACCACCAAAGGAACTTCGGGCAGAACCAAACCCGGCCGATTTCAACATTTCTGCCAGAAACGTCGCCTCTAGTTGGACTGCGGCTTCTTTGGCTGAAGCATGTGCCCGCGACACGACCGGAGATCCGAATCGGGCATTTTGCAGCTTTGCAGCATCCATGAGCATTCCCTCAAATTGACAGCGTTTTTTCCAAAATGCCTTGAAACCGTTAAAAAAAATGCAACCGAATCCAGCTCAATGTCTCCAGCGACAACAACGATCTGGTGCAACATGCTCATTGGAAACCTGGCGTCGGTCGCTCTGGCCAAACCGGAGCCCGGCGTTAACAGCTCTGAACCACCGGCTTCGGGTCCTGCGGACTTTGCCGATTCGGTCGCCTCGATGTCGCGAGGGCAACCCGATACAGACCAGCCAAGCCGGGATACCGCTCAGTTGCCGGAAGCCGAGGCCGATCAAGATGCCGATACCGCGCCGGGACAGAAGGATGACGCTGAAATACTCACGATGACGGGCGATGCCTCAGGGATGACATCAAAAATGCCAAAACCACTCGATGTCACTGGGACAACCGCACAGATGGTGCATGCAATATCAAGGGAACGAGGGCGCCTCGGGACCGTTTCCGGTCGGGTTGGCCCCTCTAGCGGGCACGAAACCGAAGGTTCAGCGCCCCGCGCTGCCACAGGTGACGCGCCGGAGGCAGTGACATCGGCTCACGCCGACTCCATACGCAGCGCACAACCTCACGGCGTGACAATCGCGCGTCTCGCGGGGGTTGGCGAGGCTGAGGCGACCACTTCGACCGTCACGCAGAATCCAGACGAAGGTAGGGGAATCCTCGGCCATAAGGCTGGCGGAGAACTGGCCAGCTTGATAACGCCAACGACAGCATCGTCAAACACGCCCCTCCCTACTCGGACACCGGATGCATTCTCCAATCCGGGGGTCGATCAAGCCAGTGCGGCCTCGCCAGAAGAGCCTGACACCGCAGCACCGCCTCCGGTACCCCGCCAAACAACCACACGACCAGTTGTTCCGGGAATTAGTGCCGTGACCACAAAGGAACCTGGTGCTGCAATTCCTGCGATGGCCGACAGCGCGACATCTGCAGTTGAATCACCGTCCAGGCTGTTTTCTGAGGCTCGAGATGACCTTTTTCCGACCGCAACCCGATCCAATGCCGCCGTCTTTGGGACAGAGACCGCACGCGACGCGCAACGACCGGCGCAGGGCGACACTGTTCGGTTGATCGCTGCGCAAATCAACGAAGTTGTAATGCGGCGCGGCGATGGCAGCTTCGAGCTTGCGCTACATCCCGAAGAGCTTGGCAGGGTTCGGGTCGCGATGAAACCGGGCGAAGGCGTCATGACATTGGCGATCGTCGCCGAGCGGCATGAAACCCTCGATCTGATGCGCCGTCACATCGACCAGCTTGCGTCGGAGTTTCGGGAGATGGGTTATAACGCGGTACATGTCGATCTTTCCGGGGCAGATGGCGGAGAACGTCAGGATAGGCACAGCCCGGAACCCGGCCCAGCAACACCGGAACACAATGGCACGGACACGGCGGAGCCTGCGGCCCCCTCTCGGATTGTGGCGAACCATGATCTTTCAACCGGATTGGACTTGAGACTGTGACCGAAACCACGCCCATTTCGAACGCCTCATCGCCGCAAGGCAAACCTGCGGCCAGCAGCGCAACGGCGCCGTCGGCGCTGACCTCAGATTTCGAGACCTTCCTGAAAATGTTGACGGCGCAGGCGCGCAACCAGGACCCGCTGGAGCCGTTGAATTCTTCGGAATACGCCGCGCAGCTGGCGCAGTTTTCGATGGTCGAGCAGCAGGTTCGAACCAACGAAACCCTATCGGAACTGACCACGCTGTTGGGCGGACCAAAAATGACTCAGCTTTCGGGATGGATCGGGTCTGAAGTCCGGGCGGCCGCACCTGCCTTCTTTGATGGCGCGCCGGTGCGGATATCCACGGTCCCGCGTGATCAGGCCGATAGCGCCACTCTCGTCGTGCGAAACGGATCAGCTGAGGTTGTCGACCGGCAGGTGCTGGTAATGGGCGAAAGAACCTCAACGTGGGACGGCCTGGACGCCGATGGCTTACCCCTGGCATCAGGCCATTACTCCTTCTCGGTCGAAAACTATCGTGGCTCGGAACTGCTGGGTGAGGACAGTGCCGCGTCCTACAACAGGGTGACCGAAGCGCAGATCGAAGGTGACGATGTGATCTTGATCCTTGAGGGCGGACAGGCGATTTTGGCGCAACTGGTCACCGCAGTTCGGTCCGGCGACCCAAAATCTCTATAGGGCCTGTCCAGACCGGGCGCCCCGTCCTAACGGAGTTCGCCCATCCCATGGAGCAAGACAATCCGCCCGAAGAATTGCAGGCCGATCTGCTCCGCCTTGGGCTGATGGCACCTGCGGGCAGTTTCAGGCCCTTGCTGGGAGGGCGCACAAATCGGGTGTGGAAGCTGGTCGGGTCTGGGCCTGAGCGGGTGCTGAAGCTATACCAGAGCGCAATTCCCAATCCGCTCTTCGGCAATGACCCGGCGCTTGAAACCCTCTGCCTGAACGCGTTGGTCACAACGGGGTTATGTCCGAAATTCCGCGCCTCCGGTGAAATCCCGAATGCGGTTTGGGTACTCTATGAACACGCAGCGGGAACACCCTGGAGGACCGACACCGCACCGGTTGCCCGGTTGCTCGCAAAGCTCCATGCGCTCAATCCCACGCTTGCACTGCCCACGGGGTCAAATGGCAGCGCCGCTCTCGAGGCCTCGGGGGCTTACATTCTTTCTCTCTGCCATACGGCGGAACGCGAGCGATTGCTGGATCTGCGACCCACCGGCTGCGTGCTCCCAACCCCTGTGACCCGACTGATCCACGGGGATCCGGTTGCGGGCAACATCCTTGTGAACGGCACGTCGCTGGTTCTGATCGATTGGCAATGCCCGGCAATTGGCGATCCGGCGGAGGATCTGGCACTGTTTCTGTCGCCAGCGATGATGCAGGTCTATCGCGGCGCTCCGCTACGCCCGAACGAAATCCGTGCCTTTCTAACCGCCTATCCGGATACGGAAATCGTCGCGCGGTACGAGACGCTGAAACCATGGTTCGCATGGCGCATGGCCGCCTATTGCCTGTGGCGCGCCGAAAACGGCTCCGAAGAATATGCGCAGGGGCTGCCTTTCGAACGCGCTTTGCTGGAGTCGGTTTGATACCGGTCAATCCACGATGCGGGGTTGCTGCCCCGATAACTCTAGCGCAGGCGCCGTAGCAACCGGGGTGAGGCATAGCCATCTGGTATGAGCCCATTGGCCGTTTGATAGGACCGCACTGCGTTGATGGTCAGCGGTCCGATCCGCCCGTCGATCTTTTGGGTATCGAAACCGGCACCGGTGAGGAGACGCTGCAACTCCTTGCGCTCCGAGAAGGTCAGCGCGCGATCACCGCGGGGCCAATCCGCCGCAATAGCACCGCCACCCGCAATACGATCGGCCAAATGTCCAACACCGATCACATAGGCGTCTGCAGTGTTATATTTCTCAAGCACCGCAAAATTGTCGAAGATCATGAAAGCTGCCCCCTGGGCCCCCGCAGGCAGCAGGATGGAAGCTTCCCCATGATCCGGCACCGATTTGCCATTTGTGTCGAGCACACCCGCCGCCGCCCAGTCCGTGGGGGACCGCTTCAGATCACGCCGGGCCTCGGCATAGTCGAACCCTTCGGGCAAACGTACCTCAACGCCCCAAGGCTGCCCTGCGATCCAGCCGAAACCGGCCAGATACGAGGCGGTCGAGGCCAATGCATCGCGCGGATCGTCAGACCAGATGTCGCGCTTGCCATCGCCGGTGAAGTCCACGGCATAACGATGGTAGGAGGTTGGCATAAACTGCGTGTGCCCCATCGCCCCGGCCCAACTGCCTTTCATGCCGCGCGCCGAAACATCGCCAGCTTCCAGAATTTGAAGCGCGGCCAGAAGTTCGGCTTCAAAAAACTCCGAACGCCGTGGATCGTAGGCCAGCGTGGTCAGCGACCGGATCGTGTCATTGCCGCCGCGAAACGCTCCAAAAGAGCTCTCCAGCCCCCAGATCGCCGTCACAACCTCTTTCTCGACGCCGTAACGCGCCTCGATCTGCGTGAGGGCGGCATCATGCTTGGCCAGTGACGCCCGCCCATTCCTGACGCGCAAATCCGAAACTGCGCTATCCAGATATTCCCAGATCGTTTTGCTGAATTCCGATTGATTGCGGTCAAGCCGCACCACGTCCGGGTCGATGGTTACTCCTGCGAAGGCCTGATCCAGTGTTGCGCTGCTGATCCCTTGTTGCTGCGCCTTGTCCTGAAAAGCGGACAGCCAGACCGCAAAGGGCTCGCTGGATGCAACCACCTGTACCACCTCCTGTGCCGCATCGCGGGCCGGGCGCGCCACCGGCCGTAGCGATGTGGTGACCAAGGCCAGCTGAAAGGATGCCTGTTCATTTGGAGGAGGCAGCGTTTCCGCCACCGCGCCTGTTGACCCTATTGCCGCCATAATGGTTCCGACGGCGCTCGACTTCCAGTTTATCATCTGAATTATCCCGATTGCCTGCTCACCCCAAGTGTACCGCGAAACCAGCCCCGGACAAAGCATCAGTCTGATGTCTTGCAATCTTCCGCTGTTTTAAACGGTTGAGCCCGCAGATGCGCAAGTGCCTCGCGCAAGAGCGGAATGCGGCGGGGTCGGAAGAACTGGCCAGTCGGACAAAGATCGCGCATCCGGTCCAGCCGGAAAACGCGAAAGTCGCGGCGCAGATGGCACCACGCGATCAACACGCTGGAGCGATCCATATAGACGATCGACAACGGATCAACCGTGCGCTTTGTCTCGCTGCCATGCACATCCGTATAGCCGAAACTCACCGATTGCTCGTCCCATGTCGCTTGCCGCAAGGCACCCACATCGATGCTGGGAAGCGCAGGTCGGTCGAACCGCTAGCGGTCAGCACAGCGTGGCTCAGTCGGTGCGATTGCCGCGCAGGCAAACGACCCTGTAGCTTTTTCAGGGCGTTCGAGGCGGCAGAAGACAAGGCTGGATCGGCGATCTGTTCGACCTCTCGCAATCCCAGAACCAGCGCTTCCAGCTCTTCGTCGGTAAAGCCCAATGGCGGCAGAGTCGCGTCCTCGACCAAGGTAAAACCAAACCCCGCCTCGCCGTCGATGACAGCGCCCAGGCCGCGCAGCGTATCGATGTCGCGGTGTACCGTCCGGGGCGACACACCAAGATCCTGCGCCAATTGCACCGAGGTCCTTGGCGCCGGGCCGGAGCGCAACGCCTGCATCAGTTGAAAAAGCCGGGCAGTCCGGGACATCGGCTGCGCACCTCTCCTGAGGGGATGGTCAAACTTACTCTAACGCTGCTGCCAGAAATTGTCATCAGGGCGACCTAGACTGACGGGGTTTCCTGTATCGGAGTGCCCCCATGCTTACCCTGCTTACCTATCCGCCCGCGTTCGGTCAGTTCAGCTCCAGTCCCTTCTGCGTTAAGGCGGCTTACATGCTGCACCTGTCTGGCCAACGCTGGCAACGCTCCGATCTACTGAATCCGGGCAAAATGCCCCACCGCAAGCTGCCCGTGCTGCGCACGCCCGAACGGCTGCTGCCCGACAGTGACGGCATCCGGCAATGGCTTGAGGCGCAGGGGGCAAGGTTCGATGACGGACTGAGCGACGTCCAAAAGGGCCAGTCCCGCGCCCTCATTCGCATGGCTGAAGAGCACCTCTATTTTCAGATCGTCTTGGATCGCTGGGGTAATGATCAGGTCTGGCCGATTTTGCGCGAGACTTTTTTTCACGCAATCCCGAGGCTTATCCGGGGGCCGATCAGCAACTCGGTCCGCAAATCGGTCCTAAAAGGATTGAATACTCAGGGAGTGTCGCGCTTTTCGCCGCAGGAACGACTGGATCGGGTTGAGCGCGACCTTGAAGCCATCAGCGCCTTTCTGGCGGACCGACCATTCTTACTGGGCGACGGGCCCACTGCCGCTGATCTGAGCGTGGGCCCCATGCTGGCTGCCATGCGAGCGACGCCTGCCGACACGGCATTGCGGCTGCGTATTGCAAACGACCCGCTTCTTACGGGATATTTGGACCGTGCGGATCAGGCGATTGGCTTGCAATGACCCCTTTTCAAACGCCCAAGATCGAAGCGGCCTTTGCCGCGTTCCCGCCAGCGACGCGCGGGGGGCTGTTGCGCCTGCGCGATCTGATCTTCGACACCGCCGCCGCGCTGCCCGAACCCGCGACGCTCAGCGAGGAGCTGAAATGGGGGCAACCCGCTTATCTGACGCGCAAGGGAACGACAATCCGGCTGGGCGTGCCCAAACACGCTCAGTTCGGGCTGTTCGTGCATTGCCAGACCCGTTTGATCGCGGAATTCACCGAAACCTTTCCTGGCGAAGACCGGATCGAAGGTACTCGCGCGGTGCTGTTCGACGACCAGGGTGAGATTTCTGCCGAACGGCATGGCTGGCTGATCGCCCGCGCGCTGACCTATCACCGCTGACGGCGCTTGCGGGTCAGTTTGCGATCAAGCTTGTCGCGCTTCTTCTTGCCTTTGACCGCTTTGCGCCTTGCCCCGCGCCCGATGGGTGCACGAGAGCGGGGCATAGCCTGATCTTCGATGGACAAGAGCTCCAGTTCCAACCCGCCGGTCACCGGCGTGGCCTGCGCCAGCCGCACCGTGACGCGCTGACCAATTGCGATGATCAGGCCGGTATCTGACCCCATCAGCGTCCCCGCCTCGCGATCAAAATGGAAGAATTCGCGACCCAGCGAGCGCACGGGCACCAACCCGTCTGCACCCGTCTCATCCAGTTTCACGAAAGCCCCGAACCGCGCGATACCGCTGATCCGACCGTTGAATTCATTTCCCACGCGCTCGCTCAGATAGGCCGCAAGGTAGCGGTCGGTCGTGTCACGCTCAGCCATCATCGAGCGGCGCTCGGTGTCCGAGATGTGGTCGGCGGTTTCCTCAAGCCGGTCGATTTCGTCCGGTTGCAGCCCGTCCTTGCCCCAGTCATGGGCCGAGATGAGCGAGCGATGCACAATCAGGTCGGAGTAGCGCCGGATGGGCGAGGTGAAATGGGCATAGTTGCGCAACGCCAACCCGAAATGTCCGAAATTCTCGGGGCTGTAATAGGCCTGCGCCATCGACCGGAGCGTGCTGAGATTGATCAATTCCGCGTCCTCGGTGCCGGCGGCAGCATTGAGCAATGCATTCAGGTGTCGGGTCTGCAACACCTGCCCCTTGGCAAGGTTCAGCCCCGCCGCCTGCGCAGTTTCGCGCAGCGATTCAAGCTTCTCGGGCGCTGGTTCCTCATGCACCCGGAACAAAAGCGGCGAGCGTTTGGCGATCAGCGTTTCGGCGGCAGCCACATTGGCCAGCACCATGAATTCCTCGATCAGGCGATGGGCATCCAGCCGGTCGCGGAATGCCACGCTTTCAACCTCGCCCTCCTCACTCAGAACGATTTTGCGTTCCGGCAGGTCCAGATCCAGCGGCTGCCGCGCCTGTCGCGCTGCTACGAGTGCCTTGTAAGCGGCATAAAGCGGTTTCAGCACGGGCTCCAGCAGTGGGCCGGTGCGGTCATTCGGGGTGCCATCGATAGCCTCCTGCACCTCGGCGTAGTGCAGCGACGCGGCAGAGCGCATCAGGCCCCGCACAAAGCGATGGCCGATCTTGTTGCCGTCGGCGTCGATCTGCATTCGCACCGCGATACAGGCCCGCGGCACGCCTTCATGCAGGGAACACAGATCACCCGACAGACGGTCCGGCAGCATTGGAACAACGCGGTCGGGGAAGTAACTGGAATTACCGCGCTTGCGCGACTCGCGATCCAGCGCCGTTCCGGGACGGACATAGGCCGCAACGTCGGCAATCGCCACCCAGATCACATGCCCACCCGGGTTCTTGGGATCGTCGTCGGCATGGGCATAACAGGCATCATCATGGTCGCGTGCATCCGCCGGATCGATGGTCAGGAGTGGCATGTCGCGCAAGTCTTCGCGCCCACTCAGGCCCTCGGGCTTGGCCTTGTCAGCCTCGTCAATCACCGCGTCGGGAAAGTCGTCAGGAATGCCATGCTGGTGGATAGCAATCAATGACACCGCCTTGGGGGCACTAGGATCGCCGAGCCGTTCGACGATGCGGGCCTTGGGCAGGCCAAGCCGCCCTTTTGGTCCGGCCTGTTCGGCCTCGACCAACTCACCGTCCTTGGCGTTGAGTGTTGCGCCATCGGACACAAGCCACTCATTGCCGGAGGCCTTGTCGATCGGCACGATCCGGCCGCCTTCTGCGCCTTTGCGAAAGACCCCCAGAACCCGGCGCGGGTTGGTGCCGATCCGGCGGATCAAACGCGCCTCGTAATTGTGATCTTCCTCATGGACGACACTCAGCCGTGCCAGAATGCGATCGCCTTCGCCCAGTGCCGGATCAGAGGCGCGAGGGATGATCAGAACCGCCGGCTCGACGCCCTCGCCATGCCATTCCAACGGGCGCGCGAAAAGATCGCCATCGTCGTTCGGCGCCTTGACTTGCAGCACACTCACGGGTGGCAACCGGTCAGGGTCACGATAGGTCTTTTTGCGCTTTTCCAGATGCCCCTCGGTCTCCAGCTCCTTAAGCACACGTTTAAGGTCGATCCGGTCGGACCCCTTGATGCCAAACGCCTTGGCGATATCGCGTTTCGAGGTGAGGGTCGGATGCGCCGAGATCCAGTCGAGGATCTCCTGCTTCGAGGGAATTCGCGTCATGTTTCCGCCCTAGCACGGCCAGATGACAAGGTCATCGACAAAACGATCAGCCGGTCAGATCGGCCAAAGTATCCACATCGCGCAGCGTATCGATCAACGCGATGCGCTGACCCGGCAGCGTATTCAGCGTATCCTGCAATGCGTCAGAGCTGGACCATCGAACGTTTGAAAATACTCCCGATGGGATTGCCGCCAACCGCCGCGCGCCGACCAGCCAATAGCCGCCATCATAGGCTGGCCCAAAAACCCAGTCGCTCGACCCAAGCGCCCAGAAAGCGCGGGCGATATGGGCGCGTTCAATCCCCGGAACATCCGCACCAATCAGACAGACAGGGCCAAGAGGCGTTGACCGCAACATCCGCCCCATTCGTGCGCCTAGATCGCCGCGCCCCTGTGCCGCGCGCGGTAGATCTGCCGGCCAGGATCGGCTTAGCAATCCCTCGCGGTCGGGCGAAACGGCAAGTACGATCCGCCAGCGCGGATCCCGCAAGCGGCGGATCAGGACGCGGGTCTGATGCCGAAACCACCAGGCAGCGCCAACCATGCCAATATCTCGGCCCAGCCGGGTCTTGACCCGGCCCGGGCGGGGCTCTTTCACCATGATAATCAGTGTTGGGGTCACGGCAGATCCATCACCATGTCGCGATGATCAAGACCCGCATCCAGATAGATCGGCCCAAGCGCGGCGAACCCAAGCTTTTCATAGAACCCCATTGCCGTGATCTGCGCCCCGAGCTTCACCTTTGTGACGCCCTCTTGTGCCCGCGCCACCTCGATCGCTTCTTTGATCAGCGCCGTGCCCAGACCGGTACCGCGCGCCTGCGCCAGAACACAAACGCGCCCGATCTTGGCGGTCTCTTCGATAAAGACCACCCGCGCCGCACCAATAGCGCGCGCGCCGTCACGTGCCAGCAGGTGGACCGCAACGGCATCCAACTCGTCCAGCTCCTCTTCCTGCGGAATGCCCTGTTCCACAACAAAGACCTCATGGCGCAGCGCAAAGCACGGGGCCGGATCATCGACCACATCGATCCGAGACGTCATGCAAAGTAGTCCCGCAGAATGCGGGCATAAACCTGCTTGAGCTGTTCAATCTGGGCCACCTCGACGCATTCATCCACCTGATGCATCGTGCGCCCGACGAGGCCGAATTCTACGACCGGGCAATAATCCTTGATGAAGCGCGCATCCGACGTCCCGCCAGTGGTGGAAAGAACCGGAGCGACCCCGGTTTCCGCCTCAACCGCGCGCGCCACCAGATCGGACAATGCACCGGGCGGTGTCAGAAAGCTCTCACCCGAGATTTTCACGCGCATATCGATCTCGACATCGAACTCTCGGACAACCCGGTTCACCTCGGATTGTAGCCACTCGGTCACGCGGGCACCGGAATGCAGGTCATTGAAACGGATATTCACGGCAGCGGAGCTTTGCGCCGGGATCACATTAGTGGCGGCGTTGCCAGTGTCTATATTGACCACCGCCAATGTCGAGGCATCGAAATGATCGCTGCCTTGGTCGAGTTCATGACTCGCTAACCGATCCATCAGTCGAGCCATCGCAGGCAACGGGTTCTTCGCCCGGTGCGGATAAGCGGCATGCCCCTGTACGCCGGTTACAGTGAACCACGCCGTCATAGAGCCGCGACGACCGATCTTCATCATCTCGCCCATCAGGTCGGGGCAGGTAGGCTCGCCCACAAGACAGGCTGACATGCGTTCGCCAGCTTCTTCCATATGATCCAGCAAGGCTTTGGTGCCGTCGATGGCATCACCCTCTTCATCACCGGTAATAGCCAGAATAATCGCGCCATCGGGCGGTGTATCGCGCACCAGATCAATCGCAGCGGCAGCAAAGGCCGCAACGCCCGACTTCATATCTGTCGCGCCCCGGCCATAGAGCACGCCATCCCTCACCTCGGCCCCAAAGGGGGGCATCGTCCAGGCCGCTTCGTCACCGACCGGCACCACATCCGTGTGGCCGTTGAAGCCAAACGTCCGTGCATGACCCTTCCGACCCCAGCGTGCAAAGAGGTTACTGACCCCGCCGCGGTCCACACGCACGCAATCGAAACCTGCGCCTGACAGCAAATCATCCAGCAATTGCAACGCGCCGCCCTCGTTCGGCGTGACCGAGGGGCACCGGATCAAATCAGCGGTAAGTCGTACTGCGTCGGTTGTCGTCATGGGCCCTCGCGGTATGTGGGTTGATCCTGTTCGCGTCACAATTGTGACGAAAAAGTCGCGCTGCCAACCCCAAAAGGCGGATTTTCGCTTATCACAAACCCGACACCTGTGTTAACGAGAGGTTAATAAATGACCCGAGGCAGGGCACCGAGCACAAAAGCCGCAATAGGCTGCAGACAGACGTAACCGCGCAAAAGACGCGGCACGGGTGTTTTATACGCAGGCACAACCTGCGCAACGGCGCACTGCTTCCAAAACAGCGGGTTTGGGCAGTAAATGGCGACCGGGGCGGAACTCGACTATCAGACGAATGCCAGCGCATTGGCGATGGCGCAGGCGATTTTCGGCGATGGCACCACGGTGGTCAGCGCCAGCTATACCGGCGATAACCGATCCTCGGCGATTTACGGAAACGGAGACGCACTGGCGCCTGGTGCCACGCCGGGTGACAGCGGCGTGATCCTGTCAACGGGACGCGCAACCAGTTTTACTCGGTCTTCGGGCGATCCCAACATATCCACCCGAACCACCACCGGTTCCAACGGTCCGAACGGCAACCCTGATTTTGACGCCGCCGCCGGTGCCAACACCTTTGATGCGTCCTTTTTGGACGTCTCGTTCATTCCGACCTCGGAATACATGACGATGCAATTCGTGTTCTCGTCCGAGGAATACCCCGAGTTCCAGAACTCGATCTATCAGGATTTTGTCGGTGTCTGGGTCAATGGTACCCAGGTTGACCTAAGCATTTCAGGCGAAGATGCCGATCCCGGCAATATCAACAGCAATTCTAACCAGAACCTGTTTCTGGACAATAGCGACGACGACTACAACACCGAGATGGACGGACTGACCGTCACATTATCGCTGACGATGAACGTCATCCCCGGTCAGGTGAACACGATCCGCATCGGCATCGCGGATGTGGCGGACAACCGCTACGATTCCAACCTGCTGATCGCCGCCGACAGTGTTCAGACCGAACTGGTGGCGATCACCGACACGGTCAATGTGAATCCCGATGGGCGCAACACCGTCGATGTTTTGGCAAATGATCACAACCCGTCCGGATCGACCCTGACGATCACCCATATCAACGGACAGGCGGTCTCTGCGAACAGCACGGTCGTATTAAGTACCGGGCAGACGTTGCGGCTCAACGAAAACGGAACGATTACCGTTTTTGGCGATGGTGATATCGAGGATTTCAACTTCACCTACACGGTGACGAATGGCTCAAATCAGGATGTCGGCTTCGTCAATGCCAGCTCAATCCCTTGCTTTGTCGCGGGCACGCTTATTGCCACGCCCGAGGGCGACACGCCGGTAGAAATGCTGTTACCCGGCGATCTTGTCGTGACCCGCGACGAAGGTCCACAGCCGCTCCGATGGACCGGCAGCCGCACAATTGAAGCCTCTGGCGATCTGACCCCGATCCACATCCGGGCGAACACCTTTGGCACGCATGGCGACTTGATGGTGTCGCCCCAGCATCGGGTGCTTGTGCGCGACAGTCTTGCAGAGCTTTTGTTCGGCGAGGCCGAGGTTCTGGTCGCGGCAAAAGACCTGGTCAATGGCCGAACCGTGACGAGGCAGCCCAAGGGTGAGGTTACCTATTTCCACGTGATGTTCGACCGCCATCAAGTCATCTATTCCGAAGGCCTGCCAACCGAAAGCTTCTTGCCCGGCCCGCAGACCACCAACCTGTTCGATCAACCGGTGATCGACGAAATCTGCACCATCTTCCCGGAGCTCGACCCGGAAACCGGCCTCGGCTACAGCGCCGCCGCGCGCCGGACGTTAAAAACCTATGAGGCACAATTGCTGATTGCCGCAGAGAAGGCCGCGTAACATGACCTGGATTGCACTTGCCGACACCGAAACGCAGCTGTTCTCAGCCGCCGGTCTGGGGGCCGACCCGACCGCGCCCGACCTGATTGGCGACGACGATGACGATTTGCTGGCACGCGGCACGCTGGTGCTGGAAACCGGCCTGCCGGAATCCAACCAGACCCATACTCTGTTTCACTACAACCGCGAGGGCGACTGGCCCTTTCATCTTTCGGTGCAGGCCATCCCGGGTCGCGGGATGATCTTTGTTTTGAACCAGGGCGGCACGGTGATTCACCAAACGATGACCCTGCCCGACACCGGGCGCATCGACCTGCTCCGCCTGTCCTATAGCTGGGACGCCCCGGCACGCCGTGCGCAACTGGCGCTGGAGCAGCATGACCGGGAGCAGGTGCTGATACAGGACGTTGCCGACCCCTGCCCACTGCGCATCGGCGACCTGAAGTCGCTGTTTCATCACGGGTCACACCGCTTTGCAGCGCCCGAAACCGTCTTTGTCGCCTTGTCCGACACGGTCGAACCGATTGGGCCCCTGCCCTCGATGCATCCCGAAACGCCGATCGCAACACCGCTGGGTTATCGCCCCCTGAGCACGCTCAAGCGCGGTGATACAGTGATTAATGCGCGTGGCGAGGTCGTGCCGGTCCTGCAGCGCCTGACACGAACGGTCCCGGCGCGCGGCAGCTTTAGCCCGCTTTGCATTCGCAGTCCCTATTTCGGGCTGGATCAGGATATCATCGTCGCCCCCTCGCAGCGGTTGCTGCTGTCCGGTACCGAGGTTGAGTATCTGTTTGGCAAACATGCCGTGCTGGCTCTGGCTTACCATCTGACACGAAGCCGCGTTGTGACACCCGTGCCCTGGGGCCCCATGGTAACCTATTCGCAATTGCTGTTGCCGGGGCACGAGGCAGTGCTGGCAGCAGGGTCGGCACTGGAAAGCCAGTACATAGGCAGATTGCACAGCAAGCCCAGACTGCTGGCCGCCAGCCTCCTCTGCGGGCAGGAACGCAGCCGCCTGCCCGACCACGGAACATTGCGCATTCCGGTGCTGGGCGCATTTGACGCGAGGGTGTTGGCAGAGCGCCGGGCGGCCTGATCGACAACCCGCATCTTGTGCAAAACCCGCGACCTGCGCTAGGGAGCGCGCAGCATAACCGTCTGGAATCAATGTTGCGGCGTCTTATTATCTTTCTGGCCTCGATCACGTGCCTCATCGCGACGGAGATTTCGGCGCAGGAGCTCGACGTATCGACAGTAACACGACCGCCATTTTCAATGGTCGAAAATGGCGACCAAACCGGCTTTTCGATGGATCTTCTCGCCGCCTTGATGGAGGATCTCGACTGGCGCTATGAAGTTCAACGCAGCGAACAATTCGCCGATATGCTTGACGCGGTCATGAGCGGCACGGCCGATATGGCCATCGCCAATATCTCGATCACCGCGCAGCGCGAAACGCTCATGGATTTCAGCCAGCCTATCTTTGAATCTGGATTGCAGATCATGATTCCGGCAGAGAACCAGGGCACGCCCTCGTTGATGCACGCGCTGATGTCGCGCGAGTTATTCATGGCGATCGGGATCGCTTTCCTGATCCTGCTAACCGGCGGCATGCTGATGTGGTACTTCGAACGCCGCGCGCAGCCCTATTTCGACCGCAAGCTCAACGACGCCTGGTTCCCCTCGTTCTGGTGGGCGTTGAACCTCGTGGTCAATGGCGGGTTCGAGGAACGCGTGCCGCGGACCCGCTTTGGCAAGGTTTTTGGCGTGATTCTGGTCATCTCGTCGCTGTTCGTCGTGTCGGTGTTCACCGCCCGGATCACTTCGGTCATGACGGTTGAGGCGATTACTACATCGGTCAATTCGGTCAACGATCTGTATGGCAAGCGGATCGCTACGATTGAGGGTTCGACTGCCGCCGCGTTTCTGAACCGGCGCGATTTGAGCTACACGGGCTATGACGGGCTCGACCCGCTGCTTGCCGCGTTTGAGGCTGGAGGGATCGACGCCGTCGTGTTCGATGCACCGATCCTGTCCTACTACACGACCCACGCAGGCAAGGGTGTTGGGGTCGTGACCGGCGCGCCATTCCTGCGAGAGAATTACGGCATCGCCTTCCCCACCGGCTCACCGCTGGTCGAGGATGTCAACCAGGCGCTGCTGACCCTTCGCGAAAATGGCACCTATGACACCATCTATCGCAAGTGGTTCGGGTCCAGGAACTGAAGCGAGGGTCCGTCAGTTCTCGTTAATTTCGTCGTCGAAAAAGGGTGTCATCTGCGCCACGATCACTGCGTTTTCCTCAAGCGCGCGCTGCATCAGTGCACGTTCTTCACCGCTGATCTCGTGCCCCTCGGCCTCTCGCTCGGCCAAGGTGCCGTAACCGGTCACATCCAGAGGCGCAGTATCGGCCTGCTTCAGGATAGCCACCGTCTCGCGCACAGCTTCGGCCTCATCGACGCCGCTGGCAAAACACATCAGAGCCGCGCCCGAAGCGCCATCCGGCAGCCCGTCCCCTTCCTTGCGTCCGATCTGGACAACAAGCGTATAGACCTGCTGACGGGAGGGTTTTTTCTTCTTTTCCATAGGCCGGGCCATATCCGCGCGCCCGAAGAGCGTCAAGCTTGACCACGGTCGCTCGATCCCGCGGCAACGTTTGTTTAGAGCTGAACCCGGTCAATAAGTTGAAGAACTCTACATGATGAGTTCGCCCCGAAACCACGTGGCTTCATACACCACAGGATTTTGATTTCATCGTGATTGGTGTTGCGACCCGTTTGGCCCAATTCTGGCTTAGGCGGTGTCAGGTACTTAGAAGAAAGGTGACCCATGATCCCGATAACAAGCCTTAGCCCCCGCGTTCTCTTAATTGCGTCCGTCGCGGTTCTTCTTTTTAACTGGCCCGGCCTTTCGAAAGCCGAGGAGGAGCCACAACTTCCTGCCTATGTCATCGATGAATTCGGCGAACCGCCCGCAATACCGCACGGACCGCTTTCGGATGAGTTGCAAGAAGCCGTCCAGGCAGCCTTTGTCGATAGCATAGTCCAAGGCGCCTGGGGACCAGATCAGAGGCGGGCACTTGAAACGATCTCTGCTTCAAATGATCCCCGCCTAGTCTGGATCATCAGCGATATGCTTCGCTTTGTCTCTGAACGTAATCTGAATGCAACCCTTGCCAAAACAGCCTCTGATCTTATGGGCAAGAAACTCCCGAGGCGTAACAGATGGGGCGTTATCACAGACCATCTCATTGCCTGGGACATTCCCGCACCGCCTGGCTATCTGCCTGTAAAACGCGCCATCTTCACCACCGTGCTGCCGGGTTGGGACAAAATCTTTACGGAGGGTTCCATCGACTGGCGGCACGTCTCGTGGGGTGGTGTTCTGATCGATGATCGTGCCTACAACAGAACCCATGATCCTTGCGATTGCATTCCCGCCGTCGATAACCCCGAAGTGAGCAGCGCAGCAGAGGCAACTTGGCTCAAGGACGGCGATATTGTATTCGGAATCGAGGTGAACGGCGAATACCGCGCCTATCCGCGGCGCATCATGGAAGTTCGCGAAATGGTCAACGACACTCTGGGTGGGCGTGACCTTGGTATACCCTACTGCACATTGTGCGGCGCGGCGCAGGCCTATTTCACAGATAGGCTGCCCGATGGTGTTGAGCGACCGGTTCTGCGTACCTCTGGGCTGCTGATCCGGTCCAACAAGGTGATGTATGACGTCAACACATTCTCGGTGTTCGATACGTTCCTGGGTCACGCGGTAACGGGACCGCTTGCGGAAAGGAAACTGCAGCTCGAGCAGGCCACAGTTGTGACGACCGATTGGGGAACCTGGAAAGAGGAACATCCTGAGACGACGGTGCTTGTCGAAGCACTCGCGCTTGGCCGCGATTTCGATTTTCGCAATGGTCGTGACGCCAACGGCCCGATCTTTCCGGTGGGCAATGTCGATCCACGATTGCCGGTACATGAAGACGTTATTGGCGTGATCACCGCCTCTGGCAAACCAGTCGCGTTCCAGCGCAGCAAAGCGATTGCTGCACTCAAGCGCGGTGATGAGATTTCTTTCGAAAACATTCGCCTGCAACGCGAGGCCGGTGGCGTGAAAGCCGTTGGCTCAGATGGCTCTGATCTGGGCAGTCACCAAGCATTCTGGTTTGCCTGGTCTCAGTTCCACCCTCAAACCGCCCTTTGGCCCAATTGAGCATGGCACCGCAGACAATCGATCATTGGTTGATTCCAAACGATATCAATCGTTTGCCGCAGATCAATTCTGCCAGACAACCGATTTCACTCACGACAAGTGAGAATACTCTTCGGGGAAGAAAACCTCCAACCCCGCCTTTCGCCACCCTTCCAGCATCAACAGGGGCATCTTTCCGTTCACACACCAGACCTTTGCCTCGGTGAATATCCGTGACGCGAAATCTGGATAGAGCGATTTGATGGTTTCGACCTCGGCACGGGTTTGCTCCGTATCTCCAGCCAGGGCGCTATAGGCGACCATGTAGGCGTGATACCAGAAATACCCCTCCATCGGGGTCTTTTTCTGTTCGGCAATTGCTGCCTTTGGGTCCCCGTTCACGAAGTGATCACAGGCGCGCGTCAGGCGAAACCAACCGGGGTGTACCGGGCTCAGTTCGATGGCGCGGTCGGCCAGCGGAACCGCGCGCTCGAAGTCGCTGATCAAGCAGTAACAGAATGCGATTTCCGCCAGATTGTGGGCGTGCCCCGGATTGAGCGAGACACATTTCTCGGCGGCAATGTTGAAGTCGTCGAATTCCCTGCGGTGAAACCGCGTAAGCGCTCGGGCAAGGTAGGCGAAGCTGTTTTCGCGATCGATGGCCACGCTTTTTTCGGCAAATGTAAGCGCGCGGTCCAGCAGTGCCGGCATTGGCACATCATGAAAGGGCAGCCGGTATTCATCCACATATAGCAGTGCCAAAGCAGCCCAGGCATCAGACGAACCTCGATCCTCTGAGGTCGCAGCTTCGAGGCCAGATTTGACCTCGGCGTGAAGGTCCGGATCCCGGGTCTCGTAATAGTCGTAAAACCGCGAAATCTGCAGGTAAGTGTTCCATTTGGTAAACTGAGGTCCACGATCGCTGCGGGCAATGAATTTGCCGATCGGGCCATAACGGTCCGCAATCCGCCCCGCGACAAGCAGCGCAATCTGATCCTGTATCTCGTACAGGTTATCCAGACTAACCTCGCGCTCAAACTGCTCGGCAAGAACGTTCAGGCCAGTCGCAGCATCAAGCAATTGCACCTTCACCCGCGCGGTCGCACCTGTCAGCCGAACACTGCCTTCCAACACGAAGTCAGCACCCAGCAATCGGCTGAGATCGATGACACCTGAGCCTTCGTTGACGAGTTTGGTGGTTGTCAGACGCGAGAGGACAAACAGATCCCTGAAGCGGGCCAGATTGGAAATCGTCTCTTCAGTAAGGCCTTTCGCAAAAACGACCTCATCGCTGGCTTGCGTAAAGCTTTCAAAGGGCAGCACGGCAATCATCGGCCTGTCCCCGGCATCCGGCAGGTCAAAGCTGGTCTGGACGGCATCCGTAGTTACGCGGGCTGCGGTGGTATCCCCGCCCAAATCATCCAGTTCCTCTACATCTGCAGTGAAACGCAGTCCCTGGCCATGCACCGTGCGGATCACGTGCTGCGATTTGCCCGTGTCCCCAAGCGCAAGCCGTGCCGATCTGATCCGACTGCTCACCGCCCCCTCCGAGACGATGCGGCCGCCCCAGACGACATCCATCATCTCGGATTTTGAGACCATGCGATGGCGATTTTCGATCAGCAGCCGGATGATCGAAAAAACCTGCGGTTCAAGAGCAATCAACTTGCCGTCTTCGCTTAGCTCGAACGTCTCGGTATCAAACAGGAACCGTCCAAATCTGTATTTCATTATGTGCTTATAACAAATTCTAGGAAATCTATGGAATTTCTATAGATGCCCTTCAAGCGACAGATCGCAAGCATGTCTAGGTCTTTCACCGCTCGGCTCGAAAACGAGGGTTCGAGCGTAGGTGAAAAGGAAACTGATATGAATGCAAAATACCGAAACCGTTTGCCCCAGCTTCATGGCAAACAATGTCTGAGCGATGGGGGATTGGAAACCCATCTGATCTTCAACGAAGGCTTTGATCTGCCAATGTTCGCCGCCTTCACGCTGCTGCAGGAGGACGCGGGACGTCAGGCGTTGGATCGCTACATGCGGCGGTTCGCCGATATTGCCTTGCGCGACGGCAGGGGCCTTATCCTTGATACGCCAACCTGGCGCGCTAGCGCGCGGTGGGCCAAGGATATCGAAATCTCCATCGATACGCTTGCCAGGCTTCATTCCGAGGCGGTGGATCGGTTACATGCCCTGCGTGCCGACCTGGAAACACCTGCGTCGCCCTTCGTCGTCAACGGAGTCATCGGACCGCAGGATGACGGCTACAATCCGCAGGCGTTCATGACCAGCGACGAGGCACAAACCTATCATTCACAGCAGGTGGACTGGTTCGCTGCGCTGGACGTCGACATGATCTCGGCGATCACGATGACCTATGTGGACGAGGCAATCGGGATCACCAATGCCTGTGCCGATGTGCAGATACCGGTTGTTATCTCGTTTACTGTCGAAACGGACGGGCGTTTGCCATCCGGTCAGCAACTGGGCGAGGCGATTGAGCAAGTCGATGCGCAATCCGTGCATAATCCGGCCTATTACATGATCAACTGCGCGCATCCGGATCATTTTGCCAATGTCCTGGCAGACAATCCTGCTTGGTTGTCGCGGGTTATGGGCGTTCGGGCAAACGCATCGCGCATGAGCCATGACGAGCTGGATGCGGCGGAGGAATTGGACGAGGGGAACCCGCAAGAGTTGGGCGGGCAGTATCGTCAGTTGGCGAGGAGTTTCCCAAATCTGACAGTGATGGGTGGCTGCTGCGGCACTGACCACCGCCACATTGATGCAATCAGCAGGGCATGCCTGCACGCCGACGCCACAGCCGCCTGACTGGCGCGATTGCATCGGCTCAAATCGCCGGTGCTCTGACACGTGAATTTTGTACGATTTAAGGAATGGTAAGATGAAAAAATTGAAAAAGGGATCCAAGGGGTCCGACGTCAAAACCCTGCAAACCACGCTGAACAAAACCCCACCCAAGGCGAAGCTGAAAGTCGATGGCGATTTTGGCGCCAAAACCGAAGCTGCCGTCAAGGCGTTTCAGAAAGCGAAGCGACTGAAACAGGACGGCATTGTGGGTGAAAAGACGCTCAGCGCACTGGGTCTCAGCAAGCGGAAAGATCCGGCTCTTGAATGGCCCTGGCCCGATATGGACCCAACCATTGACTCAAATGCAAAACTCCATCTCGAAACGCGTGAGATCATCGACAAGGCGTTGCGCATCGCGGGAAAGATAAAAACCGCCGAAATGATTGCGCTGGAAAAGAAGATGCTTGCGGAGCTGAAAAATCTCACCCGCCAATTTTTGGCACATGACAAACCTGCCCGCGCGGTCGTGGTTCTTGAACGCGCGTTCCTCAAAGCCAAGCGCGACAAGCCGGCCGACTGTCCCGGTATTCTGAAGAAGGCAAAAAAGCTCGCGGAGGCATCTGTTAAGGCTTCCATTGCCTGGACACACACTACGGACAGGGTTCACGATCTTGCTGCCGAAATCAAAAAGAAGGCGGCTGAAAACCCACCGATGCCTCGTCCGGTCGAAAAGACCAGAAAGCGGATCAGCCGCTACAAGCAACTACGCAAGGCTGACGATGAGAGCATGAAGAAAAGCCTTGAGCTGTGCCGTCGCCATTCGAGCCCTGGCGTGGACGTGGTGCGCGACAAGTTTTTGGAGTTGGAAAAAACTGCAAACAATCCAGGCAACTCCTCTGTCCCGCAAATCATGCGTAATCTGGTGGAACTCGAAGTGCGCGAGATCAAGTACAACAAATCGATCAGAAGCGCGCCGATCGAAAAAGTGCGACGCGCGTTGCACGACATAAAGGTCCTCGACGAAACGATCGGAGGCCTGGAGAAAGCGCGTCTCTTGCGGTTGAAGAAAAAGGCGGCGCTCGACAAGGAACTTGTCAAGCAAGTCAAGGCTTCGGTCTTCGCATAAGGTGCCGCCCCGCACCCTAGTTGGGGTGCGGGGCCGGTTGATACCCGTTTTCAAGACAGGACAAATAAAATGAAGAGAAGAGGATTCATAGCCACGCTTGCATTTGCAGGAAGCGCATTGCTGTTACCACAGTTTCTTGCGGCCGATGAGCCAATTAGCGGAACCTATTCGGTTCACGGGCGCAATGTCGAAGGCCAGATTTATCAAGGTGTAGCGCGCGTCGCGCAGGACGGATCATTCGTGAATATCGAATGGCGGATCGGCACTCAGGTCATAAACGGCGCCGGGTCGATCGACGGTAGGGTCGTCACGGTCGATTGGGGCTCTGACTATCCAGTCGCATATGTGGTGATGGCCGATGGCACACTTCATGGAACATGGGCCAATGGCCTGGCACTTGACAGGTTGACACCCCACTAGGTGCCAACACGTCAGAGAGCGAGTTGGCTGATACGGTCATTGTGGTCGCAACGCACCTTTCCTATATCCGCGCAAAGGGCATAGGAGGCCAAATCGGATGGTGCGCACATTTGTTCTCATGGCGGCGATGACCGCCTTTGTGGGTGTCATCGGGCTCTTGCTGGGCGGCGAGACCGGGCTGATCATCGCACTGGTGATCGCCTTTGCCATGAACTTCTACTCCTACTGGAATTCAGACAAGGCCGTCCTGCGGATGCATGGTGCGCGGCGTGTCGATGCGCGCTCGGCCCCGGAGCTGTGGCAGATGACCGAGACGATGGCCCGGGGCGCCAACATGCCCATGCCCGCGCTCTACATCATGGAGACAGAGCAACCCAACGCGTTTGCGACCGGGCGCAATCCCGAGAATGCCGCTGTTGCAGTCACCCGCGGTTTGATGAACAACATGAGCCGCGAACAGGTTGCCGGTGTCGTCGCCCATGAACTCGCACACATCAAGAACCGCGATACGCTCACGATGACTATTACCGCAACGCTGGCCGGGGCGGTCTCCATGCTGGCGAATTTCGCTTTGTTCTTCGGCGGCGGGCGAGACCGGCCAATGGGGCTTGTCGGCACCATTGCCATGATGATCTTTGCACCCCTGGCCGCGGGCATGGTGCAGATGGCGATCAGCCGGGTGCGCGAGTATGAGGCAGACGCCGAAGGGGCCGCTATCTGTGGCAGTCCAGATTGGTTGGCGTCGGCACTCGCCCGCTTGGGCCAACTCTCTGGCCGGATCGACAACATTGCGGCCGAGCGCAACCCGGCGACAGCGCATATGTTCATCGTCAATCCGCTCCATATGCAGGCAGTGGACAGCCTGTTCGCCACACACCCGCCAATAGAAAAGCGCATCGCCAAGCTGCGCGCGCTCGCTGGTACCGGAGGGACGAGAAGCAGTGTCAAACCGTCGAGCGGCGGACCTTGGGGATAGTGATCTGAAACGGCGCATCGGCTTTGCGCGAGGAATTTTGTCTTGGCAGGCGCGCCCCACCACTATCGCCATTCAAACTTCACAGTAAGGTCTGATTGTGTCGCAACGCTTTGGCAACTCAGGATCAGTCCTTTCGCGATCTCGGCATCCTCCAAAGCCATGCGGTTTCGCATGTGGACGCTGCCATCAGTCAGTCGGGCGACGCAGGCCCCGCAAACACCGGACTGGCAGCTGAATGGTGGGTCTAGCCAAGCTGATTGGGCAGCTTCGAGTATGGTTTGACCGATAGCGACCGGCACTTCAGTGGTTTCGCCGTTCAACACAATGCGAGCAGTTGCAGCAACACCTGTCACGCTCACGTCGCTTTCGGCAATGCCACCAAAGCTCTCCATATGGATGCGCTCGCTTGGAACATCCAGACCCTGCAGCGCCGCCCTGACATTTGCGTTCATGCTTCCTGGGCCGCAGATCCAGTACTGCGTATCCTGTGCGATTGGGGGTGTCTCAGATATTGCAGCCTGAATAGCGCTTGCGTCCATCCGCCCGGTACGCCACGGGCTGAACCAGCTCAGGATCGAAGGACGAGACAGGATGTGCCGTATGGTCAAGCGCTCCGGATATTGGGCCAGCAACTTTTCAAACTTGTCCTGGAAAATGATACTGGCGGCGTTTTTGTTGGCATAGATCAGATGTGCAGATGAGTGTGGTTCATTTTTCAAGACCGATGCGATCATGGCATAGAGCGGGGTGATGCCGCTGCCAGCCCCGAACAAATAATGCGTGCGGCGGCTCTGACCCTTTGGTTCTAGGCGGAAATGGCCAAAAGGCGGCATGACGTCTACATGATCACCTGGCGCGAGGGCGTCACCAATATGATTGGAAACAACGCCGCCCTTCACACGCTTGACCGTTATACGCAAGGCCGCGCCGGGAGGGTTAGAGATCGTGTAGCTGCGCCTGTGTTCCTCTCCGTTGATCCGAAATCTGACTGTCAGATGTTGCCCGGCCTGCCAAGCAAACTGCTCGGTCAGTTCAGTCGGCACGCCGAAAGTGACGTTCGTAGCCTCACCGTCGATTTCTCTTTGAATTTCTGCCACGGTCAAATTGTGAAACTTGCGCTGCATGGGCTGCCCCGTCATCGGTAGTCATAGGTCGTGACAAGCGACCGGATGACCGACACACCAAGGTAGGCCGTAAAGGCGAAGTCATCCGTTTGCAGCATTTCGCCGCTGTATCCTTGCCATTCATAATGGACGCGCGTCGCGGCGGTCACGCGTGTCACGCCATCATTATGCACCGATGAAATGGTCGGGGCAGAGCGACTGAGCTCCTGATATCCCTCAAGTGCTCTTGCAAACTGCGGGTCTTCAGCCGGAACATCGTCCGCAAGCCTGTACGAGAAGACATCGTCCTTTTGCCCAAGCCCGTATTTTATGATGACCTTGTGCTCCGCTTTGGGATGCCAATCGCGCCATGTAGCGGCCAGGCTTTGTTCGTCCTGCGCCTGCAGGATGCGCGCGACGACATCCTCTGGAGCGGCTGCCTGCGCCGTCAGCACCAGACCTGAAGCAAGCACGACACCGACCAGCGATGCCTGAATCTGGTTCATGGTGTGTCTCCCGCGGCGGCGGTGCCCTGCATAAAGGTGAGCACTGCTTTCTGATGCTGCGTTATAGGGCTTTCGCCAATCCCGGCCGGACCGATTTCGAGATAGGGGCTTTTCAGGGATTTCTGCTGCTGTTCGCAGGCATAGATATCCTCGGCGGTGAAATCGCCAGACGCCATCGGATCATCTTCGCCTGTTGCATCGCCCCCCGGATATTTCGCGCCCCCGAAATCCTTCCAGAAACCCCAACTTTTCCACTGTTGTTTCTGGAACGCCCAATCAGACATATTGGCGAGTTTTGTCCGGTTCTCGACCCGGGTCAGATCAGGGGCCAGCGGCGTGATAATGAACAGATTCCAACTGTCCTCGCCGGCACCGATACCTATCCCGGGAAACAGCATCGGAACCCATGTCCCCACATGTGGTTCGGGGATCACGCGCGGCGTGGGAAGATTAGCTTCGAGGTTCTTTGCATATTCTGCCGACGGGGGTTCCCAGAAATGATAGTGGGGGCCTTTCCACCCGTATTCGGCCTTGGCGTGATCATACATATGCAACGTATTCGAATGGAGATGGCTCAGGTGATAGACGTCGATGTAATTCTCGACGACGATCTTCCAGTTGGCCCTGATTTCATAAGAATTCTGTGTCTCGGGATATTCGACCAATTTCTCAGGCCTGTGGGGGCCCAGCAGCGGATCAACCTCTCCGAACCATTCGACCAGGGTCGGTGCATTCGGATCGGGATGCACAAATAACATGCCACGCCACACATCCACGCTGGCCGGTTTGAGCCCAAGACAGGATTTGTCGACGCCGCCGGGGAATTCTTTTGCCTCGTCGGGAACCGATATCAGGTTCCCTTCCAGATCATAGGTCCAGTCATGGTACGGGCAGGTCAGCGCCTTTTGGGTTTTGCCAACGGCGCGGATCAGTTGGGTTCCGCGATGGCGACAGATGTTGTGAAAGGCGCGCAGACGGTGATCGCGACCCATAACAACAAAAAGGTTGTTCAGCCCGGCCTGTACGGAAAGATAATGCCCCGGTCCCGGTATATCTTCGGCCAGCCCGGCAAAACGCCAGGTGCGCGAAAAAATCATATGTTGTTCGCGATCGAACCAGTCTTGCGACGTGTAGGCCTCAACCGGCAAGTGGTGATACATTTTTGTCATTTGAATACCCTAGGCGAGGACGTGCGCGAATTGAGGAAACAGGCTGGCCGCGATCATCATCCCGCCAAGCCCGGCCCAGAGAACAACAACCAACCAGAACAGATGCGGGTCCTCATCGCGGTTGATCTCGAGGACCAGAAATGCCTGTCCATTTATCAGTGTCGGGACGATCCACCAGACAAACAGCAACCCCCAGACCCAGTAGATGCCAAGCGCGGTTGCGACCAGGAGGACAGGCAGGGCGATGTAGTTCGCGCATCTGGCTAGGCTCATTGCTTTGCCTCCAGTACGGAAGCCAGCAAGGACGCCGCCAGTTTCAATTCCTCACGCCAGATCTTGGGCGGGTCCAGTGGCGACAGCGCGTCCATGCTGACGAAGATGGCTGATATCCCTTGTGTGGCTGCGCGTATGTCTGAGTCTGGCGCAGAGGGGGCTGCGCGGCGCAGGATCGCCTCCACGACGTCGAAAAAATCTGTAAGGCTGTCCATCAGCCCCTGTCGCAGATCCGGCCGGTCGGGAACAGTCGTCACCAGCGCCTGATAGGTCAGCATCAACCGCGGATCGGTTCCGCTGTTGTCAGCGAACAGCGCGTCAACAAGGTCCGAGGGCGTGGCGTCTCCCGGCATTGTCTGGCGCAAACCATCGAGCGCCTCTGAGAAACCAGCGATCACATGATTGGTCAGGGAAGTTATCATTTCATCCTTGTTACCAAGATAGTGGCGCAGCAGTGGGCGTTTAACGCCCGCTTCATTTGCGATCCGTTCTTGTGTCGCGCCCTCCAATCCGAACCGCGCGACGCAGGTCAGGTAGGCATCGAGTATTTCGTGCGACCGTTGGTCTTTTAGTGAAGGTCTGGGCATGTGCGCCTCATAAATTGTCGTTAATGACAAATAATACTCGCGAGTATATTGTCAACAGTGACAATTAAGTTTCCACCCAAAACTGACTAGCAAGAGCGCATCGGCGACAAACTCATGCAGAGATCATGAAATTGATGAGTCACGATCTCGCGTGGGCTCCATTCGCCACCACTTTCTCCATCGCAACGGTGTCAGCGACCAGTGACCTGAACATCCGTTCCGACCACTGCAGCGCGCCTGACGTCAAAAGAAACGTCTCGGGCACAATGACCCACTCACCGATCCAGACACCGCCTGATCGTTCGTGTTCATGAAGGGTCAGTTCCCCCATCTGCTCGGCCCGCTGACGGCCAAGGCGAGCGACGGCCTCGCCGAACTCCGAGGCACGCTGATTTCGTTTATGTGCCATTGCCGACGACACCCCTTTGCCGGGTTCCTGCGCTTCGGAGAACTCGCCAATATCCGATGACGATAATTGATTGACGTTATGGGCGATTTTGCACAGCGTCCCGCAAAGCAACCCGAGCGCCGTAATAATTTCGGCCACACCGTCGCGTGCGTTCTGCCAATGGGGTTCTATCACATTCAACCCGAGCGACGCAGCAACACCCTGTTTAATGTAGTGCCCGGTGCCGTTTTCGTAACCGCGCATGTCACCTACGGGACCTCCGATCTGAACGTTTAATCCGCGTTTCGCCGCCTCTTTCAGAGCCTCTGATCGACGCTGCAGCTCAGACCGCCAGACAGTCAGTTTCGTCGCAAGACGGATGGGCACCGCATATTGACCGTTGGTGCGCCCCATCATCATCGTCTCAGGGTGGGATGAGATATGACGGTCAATCGCTTTGATAGTGGCGATAATGGTATCCTCAACTTGGTCCAGCCCAAGCTTCATTTGCAGGGCCATCGCCGTGTCCATGATATCCTGCGTTGTCGTTCGAAAATGGACATAGGCCGCATGTTCGGGGAGAAGGCTACGGAGCTGTTTCTTCAGACCGACGATCGGACGTCCGACAAGCCTCATCTCTTCCTGCAACGCGCTCTGACTCAGATCGCAGACGGAAACCGACGTGATGGCATCGGCCGCCGCGCGCGGGATCAACCCCGCCAATGCCTGATGTTCAGCTAGAACCTGTTCCGCCTTGAGCCACGCTGAAATCGTCGCATGTTCCGACCAGGTCGAGCGCATGTCGTTGCTGGAAAAGCAATCGCGGTAGATCCCATAGTCAAGCATCTTCCAACTCTCCCTTCGCGATCCGACGCTCTTCGACGATACCGCGAACTCGAAGGGCCATGGCGCCCAGCCCAACGATCAGGAATGCCAGAGCGATGGGGCGTTCGACAAAGATCAGCGCACCACCATCGGACATCAGAAGGGATTGGCGGAAGGTTTCCTCAGCCCCCTTGGCCAGCACGAAGGAGATCACGAATGCGGCGACATTGAAGTCGTACTTTCGCATCAGCCAACCGGCAAAGCCCGCGAACGTCATGACCGTCACGTCGAACATCGAGCCACGCGCGGAATAGGCAGCAACAAATGACGTTAGCAAGATCAACGGATAGAGCACATCGGTTGGGATCTTCAGGATCAGGCGCGCAACCTGTGTCGCTCCGAAATATCCGATCAGACCGTAGGCCAGAATACCCAGCATCCCGCAGGCGAACAGCTTGTAGACCAGTTCCTTGTCGGTCAGGAACAGGGTCGGGCCGACCTGGATACCGTGGATCAGAAACACCCCCAGCAGGATTGCCCCGATGGTCGAGCCTGGTATGCCCAGCGTCAGCAGCGGTGCCATCGACGGGCCGGACACCGCATTGTTGGCCGCCTCGGGTGCCGCGACACCTTCCAGCGCGCCTTTACCCCACATCTCGGGATTTGCAGCACGGCGCTTGCCCTCGCCATACGAGATGAACGCCGCGATCGCCGATCCCAAGCCGGGCAAAACACCGATCCCCGCACCAATGAAGCCGCCGCGTACTGCAAATGGCAGGCAGGGTTTGTATTCTTCCCAGGTCAGCGAGTTGCCGTCTTCTGAGCTTTCATTCTCTCTGGTCGCTCCGGTGGCCTTGCGGCGCGATTCCAATTGGGCAAAGACCTCACCCAGAACAAAGACACCGATCATTAGCGGCACAAGGCCGATACCGTTGGACAGTTCGAACGAACCGAAGGTGTAGCGCTCCTCGCTTGAGATCGGGTCAAGTCCCACCATGGCGATCAGAATGCCCATCAGAGCCGAGGCCAGACCTTTGATGATTGAGCTGCCGATGACTGAACCGATTACGACAAAGGCGGCAAAATAGATGGCAAAGGTCTCTGGCGGCCCAAGCTTAAGCGCGATGGCGGCGATGAAGCCAACCCCGATGACCAGCAGAATATCACCCATCAAATCACCGATGATGGACGAGATCGTTGCCACTTTCATCGCCTTGCCGGCCTTTCCGGCTCGCGCAAGGGGATAGCCGTCAATCTGCGTTGCCGCACTGGCCGCCGTTCCGGGCGTGTTGAACAAGATGGCTGCAATCGAGCCGCCATAGCGACCTGATTTTCCAATCACATAGAGAAACGCGAGGGCAAAGATCGGGGACATATAGAAGGTGATGGGCAGCAACATCGCGATCGCCGCAGAAGCGGTCAGGCCGGGCGTCGCGCCGACAACCATGCCGACGACCGCAGCAAGGACAATTGCAAAGAGCAGCATGGGGTCGGTGATCACCGAAAGAAGTGCCGGAAAGATTTCCATGATGGTTTATCCCTGAATCCAGCTGAGCAAATCGAACACTTCGCCATAGGGCGGGAACACGCCGAGCAGGACAAAAAAGATGAGGTGGAAGATCAGCGGGCACAGAACGACGGACAGGCCCAACCCGATCCAACTACGCACACCGAAGATGTAAAGAACGACCGGAGCGACTATCGCCGTTGGCAACAAGTAGCCGAACCAACGGAAGGATTGCTGATAGAGCAAGGCGATGATGAAAAGACCGACGATCTGCAATGTTGCGCTGTCGTCCTCTTTCTGGGTCACACCACTGGCTGCATGGCGCGCAGCTCCGACAAGCATCAGGCCCGACAGGAACAGCAGTGCAACGGAGGCAGAGAAAGGCACGATCCCGGCCCAAGTATCCCCCGGCGATGCTGCGGGCACTTGCCAGGCGCCCCAGATGGCACCAATCGAAATTACGGCAAGAACGAAACCTTCTGCATAGGCGCGCATGGTACTTCCCCCAGGTTCCAGTGATTGGATAAGGGCCGGGGAATAGTTCACCCGGCCACCAGTACGTTAGTTGGTCAGACTTTGGACCAACGGAGCGGCGTCTTCTTTCATTGCGGAAAGTGTTGCCTTGGCGTCTGCGCCGTTCTGATAGACCGGCCCCGTTCCACGTGAGGCGAGGAGTTCCGCAAACTCGGGTTTCGCTGCGATCTGCTCAAGCGCGGATTCCATCGCAGTGACCACCTCTGACGGGGTACCCTTTGGGGCAAAGACGATGACTGGGGACGAGACAGCGGCAAACGGTATACCAAGCTCACCGAAGGAGGGTACATCTGTCATGATACCGTCGCGTTCTTGGCTATTGACCGCCAGCGCGCGCAATTGTTCTTCGAACCCTGCAAGCTGCTGGACGCCCAGAAAGCCAAAGTCTGCCTGCTCGCCGATCAAAGCAGCACGGGTTGGCCCGCCGCCTTTAAACGGAACGTCCTGCGCCTCAATACCGTTGCTGGCGAGAAACCCCAATCCACCAACGTGGTGAAAGCCGCCGCGCCCCGAATGCGCCCAACGCAGTTCGCCCGGGCCGGCCTTGGCCGCGTCGATTACGTCTTGAACGGTTTCGAACGGGCTGCTTTGCGGCACCATCAGCGAGGTTTGCAATTGGCCCACCTGACCGACGAAGTCAAAGCTATCCAAAGCATCAATGTCGGTGTCACGGGTCATGGTTGACAGCAGGAACGACCCGCCCGACGTCATCATCATCGTGTATCCATCGGGGCGTGCGCCGACAACGGAATTGGCCCCGTTCAGACCGCCCGAACCGGGCTTGTTCACGACCACTACCGGAACGTCCAGAATACCCTCAGCGGCAGCCGAGATGGCACGGGCATAGGCATCGGTGCCTCCACCGGCCTTATAAGGCACCACCAGATTTATCGGGCGTTTCGGCCAGTCCGCCGCAAAGCTTGAGGTGGCCGTTGCGGTGACAGCGATGGCCGCAATTGCGGCACTTATAAGCGTTCTGCGTTTCATGAGTTTCCTCCCAATTTCACTTGGGTTCAATCTACGCCATCTCATCAATTGTAAAAAATGCAAAGGTGTTATCTACTGTTGCAAAAAATGAAAGCCTTGTGAGATGAATATCAAAGCTCTCCGCGCGTTCCGTGCGACCTTGTCCGAAGGCTCGTTGGTTGCTGCGTCGCAGATCTTAAACCTCAGCCAACCCGCCGTCAGCCGATTGATCTCAGGCCTCGAAGCGGAACTCAAACTGACGCTTTTTGATCGCAGCGGCCGTAACCTGACACCAACGCCCGAAGGGCTGGCCTTCTACAAAGAGGCTGGCCGGATTCTCGACAACCTAGATGAAGTTCCGCGCATCGCGGCAGAGATCAAGGCAGGACGAACTGAAACCCTGCGCATCGTGACGATGCCCCGAATTGCACAATCCTTGTCGGCCCCAGCTGTCGCACGTTTCATGAAAGATCACCCCGACACCAACATCAATCTGGATGTCCGAGCAAGACGCGAGGCCGGAAAGTGGCTGGCAGGCCGGGAGTACGATATCGGAATTGGTGCCTTGCCGGTCGATCACCCGGGGATCGTCACCAGACCATTGTTGAGGGTGAGAGCCCAAGCGGTGTTGCCCTCAGATCACCCACTTTCAAATCGGGCAGAGCTTGCAGCGGCTGATCTAGCGCAAGAGACGGTGATACGCCTGATGCACGGGCTTTTATTGCGCGACCAACTGGATGACATTTTTCATTCGGCTGGCGTCACACCCCGGCAGACTTGCGAAGTCGCGGCGTCTCAGCTTGCCTGTTCGTTGGTGGCAGAGGGTGCGGGCATAACAATCGCGGATGAACTGGTTGCCGCTCAATCGGGGTTGGACAGGCTTTCTCTTGTGCCAGTGGCGCCCGAACGTTGGATGACCTTTGGCCTCCTTTATCCTGTCTCACAATCCAAGCCCGATCCTTTGATCTGGTTTGAAAGGGCCTTGAGTGACTTCGTCAGAGAAATGGCGCTACAGAGCCCGACCCTGGAACTTGCCTTTTAGCCTCGCTCGTTTGGCGGCGTGGTTTGAGAAGTCTGGACATGCGCCAAATGCAGCGAGAGACGCTTCTCGCACTTGGGGCCGCACCGCGGCATTCTTGCACCGTGTTCAGGGCCTGGCTTGGGTCGCCTTCAGCCCAACCGTTTCTTGAATCTAAACGTTGCGACCACCAATCCGAATACTGCAAAGCCGGTCATCCAGAGGATGTCCCAGCGCAGCTCAAAAAGAGAAGCATCTCGCAGAACGACACCGCGGATCATATCCATGAAGTGCGTGGCAGGCAGAACCTGGGCGATGACTTGGACCGGTTTTGGCATGCCATCAAACGGAAACATGAACCCGGACATCAGGATTGATGGGAGCAAGACGAAGATGGTCATCTGCATGGACTGAAGTTGGTTTTGAGCGAGGGTGGAAATAACCAGTCCAAGCGACAGGCTGGCAATGATGAACAAAAGGGTCACCACCAGCAACGTGCCCAACCCGCCATTTATCGGGACATCAAACAGGACGTGCCCAAGCCCCAGAATGATCGCGACCTGAATAAGCCCCAGGAAAATGTATGGGATGATCTTACCGACCATGAGTTCGATCGATTTGATCGGAGTGTTGATCAGCATCTCCATATTGCCCCGCTCGCGCTCCCGAACGATGGCGGCCGAGGTGAACAGGATCATTGTCATGGTCAGGATGACCCCCACCAGACCCGGTACGATATTAACCGCGGATCGTTGTTCGGGGTTGAAGTAAAGCGTTACCTCAAAAGTGGGAACTTGCCTGTTTTGCGGCAATTTCAGCAGTTCCGTCAGCGGCATGGTCCGCAAGGACTTGATCGCGCTGGCGACCATCGTGTCCGAACCGTCGACAATCCAATGCGCGACCGGCCGACTGCTGGTCTGGTCGGTCGCATCGGGTAGGCCCAAGCCGACAGAGGGGCTGCGCGCAACCCGATAGGCCACATCCGGCGGAATGATTAACGCGGCGCGCACCCGCGCTTCGGTAATCGCGCGTTCCGCTTCCTGCGGTGTCGAAAGCTCCTCGGTAACGGCTACCACCTGCGTTGCCTGGACCAGCTGGGACAATGTCCGGGACAGTTCTGATCGCGACAGATCCACCAATGCAACGGGGACGTGGCGCAGGTTGGTGTTGATCGCATAGCCAAACAACAGAAGCTGGATCAGAGGGATCATGATGACCATGGCAAAGGTCATCCTATCTCGACGCAATTGAAGCAGCTCTTTTTTCAATACAGCTGCGACGCGGCGCGGCGAAATCATGACGCAGGTCCCCGCGTTGCGCTGACAAACACATCCTCAAGGTTTGGGCGCTGTTGGGTCAGCGACAGCTCAGGAAACGCGCCAAGTTGGGCGCGTAGCATCTCCACTGGCTGTGGCTCGGATTTGTCGACCAGTACGCGCAGCCGGGAACCGACTTGTGCGGTCGATAGAATTTTGGGCTCTCCGTCCAGCTCGTGTTTGACCTTCCTCAACTCCGGGCCTTCAACTTCGACAACGTCCGCCTGCAGATCGTCCATCAACTGACGTGGAGAACCGTCTGCCTTTTTTACGCCGTGCTGCAGGATGGCCAATCGGTGGCAACGTTCAGCCTCGTCCATGAAATGTGTGGACACGATCATCGTCGCGCCCTGATCGACCAGATCAAACAATTGCTCCCAGAAGGTTCGGCGCGTTTCGGGGTCAACCGCAGAGGTCGGTTCGTCCAGGAACAACAGTTTCGGTCGGTGGATAACCGTTGCCGCGAGGGCCAATTTTTGCCGCTGGCCGCCGCTCATACTGCCACTAAGCTGATGGACATTTTCGTTCAGTTCATAGGTGTGCAGCAACTCGTCAATCCGTGTCGAGGCGGCCTTCGAAGAAATGCCGTAGATTTCAGCGGCAAATCTGAGATTTTCCAGCACCGTCAAATCGCGGTAGTAAGAGAAGATTTGGGTCATATACCCGATTTCATTCTTCAGCGGCTCGGCTGCCTTTGGCATCGACTGACCCAGGACCGAGATTGACCCGCTGCTGGGGGTAAGCAAGCCGGTCAACATGCGCATGGTCGTTGTTTTGCCGCAGCCATTGGGGCCAAGAAACCCATAGATCTGACCAGTGCGGATCTCCAGATCGAGGTCGTTGACTGCGGTGTTTTCTCCGAACCGCCGGGTCAACCCCTGCGTCGAGACAACCACATCGTTCATGGCATTTGGACCTGCACTGGTACGCCGGCGGGCAGATCCGGGGACGCGCCCGGTAGGTCTATCTCTGCCAGATAAACCAGACGTGTCCGATCATCCTTGTTCAATCCGTAATAGGGTGTAAATGACGCGTCGTCGCTGATCCAGCGAACCACGCCGTCCAACGGCATGTCCAGCCCATCGACCTGTACTTGGAGCGTCTCACCCGGTTTGATTTTCACGCGATGCGGTTCGGGAATGTAAACGCGCGCATAAGGGGTCTGCCCTGTAACCATCACGGCCACGGGACTACCGGAGGTCACACGTTCGCCTAGATTCCACGGCAGAGAGTCCAATACCCCGTCTCGGGTCGCCACAACCGTCAGGTCTTCCAGAACGGTATTCTCTGCTTCAACCAACGCCTCGGCCGCGCGAACATTTGCCTCGGCAACCGCCAAGTCTTCGGGCCGTGTACCGTTTTGCAGTTCCTTCAAGGACTCGCGTGCGCTAACCAATTCGGCCCTAGCAGAATCCCGCAATGCCAAATCCTTTTCGACCTGCGCTTCCGTAACAACGGAATTCTCGACCAGCTTGGAATTTCGGTCATAAATCGCCTCGGCGTCGGCCAACCGTGCGACAGCTCCGGCCACTTTCGCCTCGGCAATCGCGATCTCTTCCTGCCTGGGACCAATCTGAAGCTTTAGGAGCGTTGCCTGCGCTTTCTCGAGTTCGGCCTGTGCCAGATGCAGCTTTGCGGTTTGCAACGTGCCATCAAGTTGAACCAACGTATCGCCTGCCTGGACCAGAGTCCCCTCGGCAACAGGCAAATCCACGACAACCTCATTGGCCGTCGCGGTCAATGCCACCCGGTCGCGTGCTAGAACACCCAATGCCACACTCGTATCGGATCCCGAGCATCGGTCGAGAATTGCGGGCATCGCCACGACAAAAATCATTGGAATAGAGATCGTTAGATTTGGCAAAGGTCACCTCCCTGCAAGGTCTTTGACAACCTCAAATCAGCAATCGAAGCATACAGCCAGAAAATCTGGCTTGTGTATACGACCAGTCTGTTCTTACATCTTGGTTTACCTGACCTTGGCTGCACTTGGAACATCGCGTCTGTCCAACAATCTGAACCAGACTGCCAGAGCAGTGAATACGGGCTCTCTGCCCATCACACCGAAGACCGAACTCAATTTGGCGGAAACCTGTGCGGCCATTCAGGAGATACGGCGCGATCTACTCCCCGCACTGATGGTCCAGCGATGATTCTGAAGGGTTCAATACGCGGAAACGGATCGCAGTTGTCCCGACACCTGCTGAATGACCGTGACAATGATCATGTTGAACTTCACGAAGTCCGAGGATTTGTCGGTGATGATCTCGACGCTGCCTTCCTTGACTGAAGCCATCGCAAAAGGCACACGCTGCCAGAAGTTCCTGTTTTCGCTAAGTCTGAACACGTCGGAGAGCGAAAACGTTTCAATTGATGCATTTGAGGCAGCCATTGTAATGAGCGATGGATCATGCGTCCGCGTTGGACCAGAGCGACGTGACCACGTGTGATCCTATGACTTCGTCCACTGCCGCACCGATGACGGGAAAACGCTCCGCACGTTGAACAACGAGACCTTGTTCGCCATTGGTTCGAGAACAATTGTCGAGTGATGAGTTCAGTCGGGAGTGCCTGACGATCCGGGTCAAGCGAAAGTTGAACTCGACTGATGTGATAGACGCTCTGACCGGCCTGTTCATCCTGCGTGGACCACCGGCATATGTGCGAAGCGATAGTGGCTCCGAGTTCATCGCTCAGGCGGTTCGAGATTGGATTGCAGCCATTGGCGCCAAGACCGCCTATATCGAGCCGGAAAGCCTTAGAGAGAATGGCTATGTAGAGAGCTTCAACGCCCGGCACCGAGACGAGCTGCTGAACCGTGAAATCTTCTACTCGCTCAAAGAAGCCAAGATCATCATCGAAGGCTGGAGGAAACACTACAACAGGAAACGGCCCCAAAGTGCTCTGGGCTGCCGCCCGCAACAGAAACCATCGTCCAGATGGACCAGAGGCCAGTCATGCACTAGCAATTAGATCGGACCGATCAGATCAAGCTGCCCAATTGCTTCTGGGTTGTTTCCACCCGCGTGGCCCCTACCCCATCCTGATCCTCAATGGCGAACAGGGCAGCACCAAAAGCACCACGGCCCGTGTCTTGCGGTCCCTGATCGACCCGGCAAACTCGATGGCCCGCAGCACGCCTAATTCCGAGCAAGGCTTGGTGGTCGCCGCCCGGCACAATCACGTTCTGGCCTTTGATAGTCTCTCCAACATCAAGCCCGGAATGGCGGATGATTTCCTCCGGATCGCCACGGGAGGTGGCTTTGGCACGCGCGAACTGCACACGGATGCGGA
>JBFOME010000010.1:0-146312 GCA_040830705.1 Paracoccaceae bacterium
GAAGTCCTCGGCCACCTTGGCTGCTGCCACGGGGTCCTCGGAATAGGTCAGAACGGTCATCCCTGTCAGCAGGTCGGCCATGCTTGCACACGGCTTACCCTCAAGGGCGATTTTGGCGAGCCTGTTCTTGGCAACACGCACAGATCCACCCGCTTCGCGTGCACGCGCGCGCAGATCCTGCATTTCAGCAACTGTCAGACCGACGTAGTGAGAAACCACCACGACGCCAGAGCTTTCGAAGATTTGGCCGAGTTCCTCGACCACTTTCTCTTTCTGGGCTCTATCCACAGTTCTCTCCAAGTTAGGGATGTCAGACATCCCGGCTCATATTTGCCGCGGCCAAAGCCCCGGCGTTCAGGTCCGTTATTACGGGGTTGAGCCAAAATTCGCCCGAAGGTCTAGCCCTCGATCTCATTGGTCTTTACCCGTCTCAGGCAGGAAATTAAGACCCTTGCGGGGCCACCCACCGTCTTGGACGAAACAAAATAAAGCGCACGACGAATCGCACGCTTTATTCCGCAGCTCTACTTAGGCCAGAGCGGCGGGGTTTCCAAGGGGTAAAGTGACCGCTCGACGAAGTTTCAACCAGCGGCTCGAGGCGCCTCGGACAGGTTCGCCCGAGACCGTCCCGTAGCGCCAAAACACTAGAGATAATTGCGCAGAACTGCCGCTTCACGCGCACCAATCGTCATTACAGCTGTTGCACCAAAACCGTCGCTGGCGCGGCCCAGCTCGGGAAACAAAGACAATATTTCGGTGCGTTGCGGCGCGGACAGGGCATCGACCGCGTTACGCTCCAGAAAGAAGCTTTCGGTCAGCGCGCCATTGGAACGGATCACATGATGGCGGTCGAACATCAGATGGAAATACCGCACGGTCTCTCTCTCGCGGACGGAGATTCCCGGAATGCCACAAAGATGCTTTGCCGCAACGAACACCTCATCTTGCCCGAACAGCATCTCGGCGCGCGGTGATGTCACCAGAACCCTGTGTTGCTGGGACAGGACAAGTTCATTGGTATTGCCGATTACCCCCTGCTCGATGACCACCGGCGCAAGCGCCCCTCGGCCTTCAACCAGCTTGTTTCCGACCCACCGTACAGGTTGAAAACCCTTACCCCTGGTCCAGACCTTCTGGCCGGGGGCGAGCGTTTGAACCATCCGGTCCCCATCTGAGGTTTCAATATGCGTCCCTTCGCCAAAACATGCGACGAAGCTAGAATATGCGGATGACCCGAAATTCGATCCGCTCACCTTCACATAAGATGTGCCATCCTGCAGCGGCTCATTGGTCGCATAGCCCCACACATCGGAAAACAGCCCACCTTGCGAGAACACATACACCGTGATTTGGGGACCAGTCGGATTCCCATCATCATCAAGGGCGCGCATATTGATCCGCGACTCGGCTTCAACCTGAACACCATCCGCAACGATCCCGCCGCCATCGGTGATGACGTGATTGGAGGGGTTGTCGTCGCCGAAAACATCGGCGTCGACGGTGTCATCCAATGTAACGGTGGTGCCAGTACCCGAGGAGTATTGAAATACAGTGCCATCCGGGAGGCTTGAATTGTTGACGATCGGATTGCCTACAATCGATCCGTCGGAGCTCGATGTAACGATCAGGCTCGTACTATCCTGAGCAAAAAAACTGCGCAAAACCATCTTACCGCCGTCAACCCCTTACCATTCGACACAAAACACCACCCCGAGATTCGGGGCCAAGCAGTTACTATGCCGATTATTTCGGCAATTTTTGGGCAGCATACAATCGCAAAGCGGATCACTTCAGGTAATCTTCTCGTAACTTTCGACGAAGCACCTTGCCGGACAGTGTCACCGGCACGTCGTCAACGAATTGCACTTGTTTCGGTATTTTGTAATTGGTCAGTTGCTCGTGACAGGCCGCAAGTACCGCATCCTCGGATAGAGTGTCATCGGCACGGACCACAAAAGCGGCAGGAACTTCGGCGGATTTCTCATCTGGTATGCCGATCACGCCAACCTGAACCACACCCGGCACAGACGAGATCACATCCTCGATCTCGTTGGGCGAAACGTTGAAGCCAGAAACGAGGATCATGTCCTTCTTTCGGTCTACGATTTCAAGGAACCCGTCCTCATCCATGACGCCGATATCACCCGAATAGAGCCAACCGTCGCGAATGGCCTCTTCCGTGGCATCGGGGCGGTTCAGATAACCCGCCATCAGTGTCGGGGTCCGCGAAACAACCTCGCCCCGTTCGCCCAGTGGTACATCGTTGCCGTCATCGTCCACAATCCTAACGTCGGCCCCCGGCGCAGGGATGCCGACCTTGCCAAAACGGTTGTCGCCGACAGGGTTGAGGGTGAGAACCCCCGCAACCTCGGTCATCCCGTAACCCTGATGGATGCTGATCCCGGTCATGTCCCGCCATTTGGCAGCGACCCCAACCTGCTGCGCAGCGCCACCCGACCCGCAGAAACGCGTGTCTTCAAACAGTTTACCGTCAAACCAAGGCTCGGCCATGGCGGCGGCGTATAACGTGTTGATCCCGATGAACCAGGTGAACTTGTACTTCTCAAGCGCCGTTTTCAGGTTAGAGACCGGGCGCGGGCTGGGCACCAGAACGCCGTGACCACCGGTTCTCAACCCGGCGATGAAAAGCAACACATAGGCGGTGATGTGATAAAGCGGCAGCGCGACAAGGGCCGTTTCTCCCCCCTCCCCCATCTCGCTTTCGGTCATCAGAAATGCCTGATGAGCATTTAGTACTACGGCCTCGTGCGACAACTCGGCTCCCTTGCTGCGCCCGGTCGTCCCGCTGGTATATTGCAGCAAGGCAATATCACTCGGCTTCACCTGTTCAGAATAGACCCCAACATCCTTACCCTGAATCGACACCCGCCCCCTCGCCAGTGCCTGAGACATCGTGACATGTGGGGTCGAGATCACCGGAACCACCTTGCGTACCCGTTTGAGTACGAACCCGAGCAATGCCTTCTTCAGCGTTGGAAAGAAGTCGACCAGCGACAAGGTGATAACATGTTTGACACCGGTCTGGCCGATCACCTGATCGACCTTGTCGCCAAACAGATCGATAATTGCGAGCGCTTTGGCATTGCTATCGGATAGCTGATGCTCAAGCTCCTGCGATGTATAGAGCGGATTTACATGGGTCGCGATGCAACCGGCTTTCGCAATGCCCAGCGAGGCCACACAGAACCCGATGCAATTGGGGGACATAAGGGCGACCGTTTCACCAGCCCCAAGACCGAGATCCTCGCGCAGATACCCCGCGAACTGATCCGACAGTGTGTCCAGTTCAGCAAAGGTGATCGTGGTATCGGCACCTGTTGGCAGGATTGTGGTGAGAGCCGGTCGGGCGCCATATGCTTGCGCGGCTGACCTGATCGTTTGCGCCAGCGTCCGGCTCTCTACGCTGGCTGGGTCGAATGCCAGAGCGGCAGGTGAATAGTACTTTTCCCACGGTCTCTGCATATTATCCCCCCGTTAAATCTCTATCGCGCAAGAACTCCCCTGAGGATCACTCTACCAAAATCTCGACAACCAACAAATTCTGCAGCGTTGGTCCGCTCCCGTGCCGCCGGACGGCAAAACGCAGCCGGTTGGTGCATCGACCGGTTTAGGAGCGGATCGCCAGCACCCGCGCGCCGCTCAACTCGCCGGTTTTATACTGATCGACGAAGAAGGCATAAGCGCTGTCCCATCTGTCAAAATGTGCCTGCCCGAACCGCTCGATCGTCTGATCCTTGAGGTCACGATACATCGCGAGGCGATCGACCAGTATGTCGCGCCAGACCTCGCACAGATCCTCCACCCGCTTCACCGTGAAGCCCGCCTCGGCGAGATGCTTGGAGTAATCGGAAATCGCGCAGAGCTGTGAAAACGCCATTTCGCGCTCCAACCTTTCGCGTGTGGCTGGCGCGGTACGCTCGGTCGCGACGATATCCGTGAAAACCAACCTGCCACCGGGTTTCAGAACGCGAGCGGCCTCGTTTAACAGCTTGCCCTTGGCGGGGATATGGCAGAACGCCTCTTGGCTGACGGCAGCATCGAACTCGGCATCGGCAAAAGGCATATTCATCGCGTCGGCGCAGCAATAACGTACGTGATCGGCCTGCCCAGTCATCTCGGTCAGCCTCTCTGCGCCCTCGATCCGGCTGGCGGTCAAATCGATCCCAGTCACCCGGCACCCGTAGTTTTGGGCAAGATACCGCGCTGGCCCTCCCAGCCCGCAACAGATGTCCAGCACATGATCGCTTTCGGCGATATCTGCCAGTTTCGCCAAGGCGTCATTTGCCGCCACACCCGAATAGTGGTCCTGGTCATAGGCCTGGAGCGTGTCTTCGGTAAGCGCGGCAACATCCACGCCGTCACGATCCAGCTTCTCCAGAATTTGCGGCAGGCTGATCGGATGGCTGTCGTAAAAGGATCGCACCTCTGCCAGATGAGTAGTCCTGCTCATGTGATCCTCCGATGTGCCAATTGCGACGTGCATGTCCGAGCCCATCCTGCACCGCCTCGGGCGTACCCGAAAGCCTCAAGACAGTTATGGCGCGTCATTGCGGATTGAACCACCGTTGACATCCCGGCGGACGTTCAGTCCATTTGCCTGAGCGGTCTCGACACGGTCGGCGGCCCAAACGACGCCCCCTGACCCGCAGCGGCACTACGGATCACATATGCTGACCCTGTCTCCAAACGAAACGCAGCTTGCATCGAACTATGTGGCCGAATTTGCGGCGCAATGCCTCGGCGGAGTTAGGCCGACATATGACTGCATTTATCGGTCGAGCAATTTTCCCCAAACCCGCCTGGTCCTGCGGGTTAAGGCCCCCGACTGCACCTATGCGTTGAAGATCGACACCGAATCTCCACTTACCGCGCGCCTCAAAGCCGAGTTTGGCGTTTTGCAGGACCTTTGGGCGTATTTTAAATGTAGCGAAACCTCACAGGTCGTGCGCCCGGTCTATTACTCTCCGGGCAATGCCTTTTTCGTCACTGCCTTCATCGACCGGCCCACTGCGGTTGATCTGATCTACAATTCCCCCGATGACGGCAAGGTCGCGCAAGTCTATCGCCGGGCCGGATCCTGGCTGCATGACCTGCACGGATTTCGAACCGCCACGCAGATGCCGTTCTGGCCGCAATGGATGATGGAAACGATCCGGGAACTGGCCAAAGCCGCCCGGCCCGATACCTCGGATGACTTTCAAACGATGATGAACATCATGCGAGCCGATGCTGGGCGGCTGCGCGGAAAATCTGTTCTGCGTGTCTTTTCGCATGGCGATTTTCACGGATTGAACCTGATCCTCGAGCAAGGCGCTGCGGTCGGACTGGACTTTACCGAGGTGATCGAGAAACCGGCGATCTACGACATCGTCGACTTCCTGAAAGCAGATGTGTTCCGCGACGAACACGGCAAGGAAGTTGATCGCAGCGGTATCCTCAAAACCAACAAAGAGATGTTTTTTCGCCGTTATCGCCACCCGATCGACATGGAGATGCTGGATTTCTGCATAAGAGGGCGGCTGCTGCAGGATTGGCTGGAGACGTCAGGACAAGGCTACGAGCCGACAGAGTTCGAGGCCCAAAGATCGCAGCGCATTTTGCACCGGTTGCGGCTAGCGCTGACCGCCCCTGTTACGACGGGCTGATCTACCACCGCCCATGCGCACAAAAAAACCCCGAAGCGCTTCTGGCGCTCCGGGGAATGTATTTGACGTAACTGCCTCGGCTTACTCGCCAGAGGCGCTCGCCACATCGAGGGTCACACCGGGGCCCATGGTCGAGCTCAGCGCGATTTTCTTCATGTAGGTGCCTTTGGCGCCTGTCGGCTTGGCTTTGGCCACGGCCGAGACAAAGGCACGAACGTTTTCCACCAGCTTGGCTTCGTCGAAGGACGCTTTGCCAACGCCAGCGTGCACAACGCCACCCTTTTCCGCCTTGAACTGAACTTCACCACCCTTGGCTGCTTCCACGGCCGCTTTCACGTCCATGGTCACGGTGCCGACCTTGGGGTTGGGCATCAGGTTACGGGGACCCAGCACCTTACCCAGACGGCCAACGATGGGCATCATGTCCGGGGTTGCGATGCAGCGATCAAACTCGATGGTACCGCCCTGGATGGTTTCCATCAGGTCTTCTGCACCAACGATATCCGCGCCTGCGGCCTGCGCCTCTTCGGCTTTCGGGCCGCGAGCAAAGACAGCAACGCGCATCGCCTTGCCGGTGCCGTTGGGCAGGCCGACAACACCGCGCACCATCTGGTCCGCGTGGCGGGTATCAACGCCCAGGTTCAGAGCGATCTCGACGGTTTCGTCGAATTTCGAGGTTGCGTTGGCCTTGACCAGTGCAACGGCTTCTTCGACCGACAGGTTGTCCTTGCCAGCCACAGCTTCGCGCGCGGCGCGGGTGCGTTTTCCGAGCTTTGCCATCTTACTTCACCTCGATGCCCATGGAGCGGGCGGAGCCCAGGATGATCTGCATTGCACCTTCGATATCGTTGGCATTCAGATCTTTCATCTTCGCTTCGGCGATCTCGCGCACCTGCTTGGTGCTGACGGTGCCGACGATTTCGCGGCTTGGATTGTTGGCACCCGATTTCAGCTTGGCGGCCTTCTTCAGGTAGTAAGACGCGGGCGGCGTCTTGATGTCCATGGTGAAGGACTTGTCCTGATAATAGGTGATCACGGTCGGGCACGGCGCACCGGGCTCCAGATCTGCGGTCTTGGCGTTGAATGCCTTGCAGAATTCCATGATGTTGATGCCGCGCTGACCCAGTGCCGGACCAACCGGCGGAGAGGGGTTCGCTTGACCTGCAGGAACCTGCAGCTTCATTGTACCAGCAAGCTTCTTGGCCATTTGGTTTTCCTTTCAACGTAAGTGAGACGCGTCCCACCCGGTTTATGTTGCGTGGTCCGACCCGGGATCGCGATCCCTGCAATCTCCCACGAGAGAATCTCGCCCGAAGACGATAGAGGCGGCATTTACATCGGAGCGGAGGGGTTGGCAAGTGGCTGGCACTACAACGCGATCTAACGGCTATCGCCGGTCACCCAATGTTCCTGTTTCAGCACATGAGATGTGACTGGCCCGCTCTCCGAAATGTCCCGATCCCGGGTCCGCAAGTGTCGAGCAGCTATGACAAACCCCGCTTTGTGTCCCGCCATGCCCAAAGTGAAGCCAGCGCCGGACCGGAAATATTGTGCCAAACCCCGAAAATGGCCGCTGCTACAGCTGCGGCCGGTGCAAAATGCAACGTTGCCAGAGCGACAGCAAGCGACGAGTTTTGCATGCCGATCTCAAAACAATAGGACTTTCGTTGCCGCGAAGGCAGCCCTACCAGCCGTGCGACCCCATAGCCCCCGAGATATCCAAGGACGTTGTGCGCCATCACCACAAACAGGATGGTGATGCTCACCGACGCAATAACCTCCTTGTTGGCGCCCACGGTTGCACCTGTCAGGCTCATGATCGAAAAAGTGGTCATGAGCGGCAGCAGGACCTTCATAAGGTCAGCTAGATTTGGGCCGAAGATCATCCGCGCAATCAGACCTAAACTGATTGGAATGATTATAATCATCACAATCGAAGAAAAAAGCGATACGGGCTGCACATCGATGTCCGAGCCGGTGAGCAATATGACAAGCAGTGGCGTCATGATCGGCGAGAGCAATGTCGAGACCGATGTGATGGAAATAGACAGGGCCACATCGCCCCGAGCCATCAGCGTGATGACGTTCGAAGCAATGCCCCCCGGACAGGCGCCAACCAAGATCACGCCAAAAGCCACCGTGTCCGGCAGATCGACCAATTCGACCAGCAGAAAGGCCAGTAACGGCATCATGATGTATTGCGCCCCAACCGCGGCAGCAACGTGAAGCGGGTGTTTGGCAACGTCTTTGAATTCTTGGATGGTAAGCGTCGATCCAGCACCGAACATCAAAATACCAAGCAAAAACGGTATTTTGTTGCCCGCCCATGCGAAGGCGGCTGGGTGGTACCAGCTCCAAAGCGCAGATATGATTACAAAGACAACAAAGAACTGACTGATGAAGAAACTGACACGTTGGATCGGCGCTGGTATCTTCACGGATCGGCCTCCATCCTGCTTGCCTGCAACGACACCAAGTCTGAGCGGCACGATCTGTTCTTTGTCTCGGGCTCAGATTGCCCAACGCATGCCGACAAGGCAATGGAGTATTGGCTAAGACGCCCGCCTGTCGGCGACAACGCAACATTGGTCTTGCGCCCGACCGCTTGCAGTCGCTCTGCGGCGCAAGCAGATGCGGCACATTGTTGCTCTAAGAACGACTCACTCTGCGACGGCGGTGTTCAAAACCCAATATCCATTCTAGGGTTCTCCCTGTGACTCACTCAGAGGATTTCAGTTTGGCTAGCTCAATAATCGAAGAAAATCTGACTGTTGAAGGCAATATCAGCTCAGATGGGGGAAGCGTAGAGGTCAAAGGCCGCGTGGTCGGGGATGTCGACGCCCAGGCAATCACGGTCCAATTGAAAGGATCAGTCGACGGGGCATTGTCGGCAAAGATGATCACCGTCGAAGGCAAACACAGCGGCAGCCTGAAATGCGAGGATCTCAAGATTGCCTCAAGCTCGCAGGTGCAGGCTGATATCGTTGCCGAGTCGATGGCCACGGAAAGCGGCGCGAAGGTCGTGGGCAATATCAACATCACTGGCAAGTAGGTGTTGAGGCCGCATTCTGGTTAGCTCTGACAGCACATGCCACTAGAACGCTGTCGCTCCCGCGATGGCGAATAGCTTTAGCGCGTGTCACAGAGCTTCCAAAGAAAAACGCCGCGTTGCCATAGGCATCGCGGCGCTTCAAATCTGATTGAAACCGTCTTTAGGTCTGCTTTGTAACCTGAGTGAAGTCCAGTTCGACTGGAGTTTCCCGGCCGAAGATCGAGACGGTTACCTTTAGCTTCTGGTTGTCATCATCGACACCTTCGACCATGCCGTCGAAATCCTCGAACGGGCCGTCATTGACCTTGACCTTCTCGCCGATTTCGAAGGAGATCATCAGCTTGGGCGCTTCTTCGCCCTCCTGAACCCGGTTCAGGATCTGGTTGACCTCCGCGTCGCGCATCGGCATCGGGCGGCCTTGCGGACCCAAAAATCCGGTGACGCGGTTGATCGAGTTGACCAGGTGATAGCCCTGATCGGACATTTCCATATGCACCAGCACGTAGCCGGGCATGAAGCGGCGCTCGGTCGTGACCTTCTTGCCCCGGCGCACTTCGATCACCTCTTCGGTGGGCACCAGAACCTCGTCGATCTCATCTTCGAGACCAAGCTCAGCGACCGAGGTGCGGATCTGCTCTGCGATCTTTTTCTCGAAATTCGAGAGAACGCTGACCGAGTACCACCGTTTCGCCATGAACCTGCCGTCCTTGTCCTGTCTGTGGTGCGATCGGCTGCCGAGCGACACCTGTGATTGAATTCCTGCCCGCTGGACCAAAAACGGCGCGCAACTCGAATCGCCGCACGCCCGTCCCGAAGGGTGGCGCTGACCTACTCCGAGTGCCTCCGATACGCAAGGGGGATCGGGCAGAAACCGGGCCTGGCTTAGCTGAATGCGCCCAGGATGGCCTGCAGCCCGCTGCGGATGCCAAGATCAACCAGCGCAAAGAAAACAGCCGTCAGGGCGGCCATGATGAACACCATCACCGTGGTCAGCAGCACCTCGCGGCGGGTCGGCCAGACGACCTTGGAAACCTCGGCACGGACCTGCTGAATGAACTGGATCGGGTTGGTGATAGCCATGTGGCACACGTCTCTCTGCTAGCGGATGGGCGGGACATAGCCGGGCATTGCGGCGATTTCAAGGGCAGGATGCGGCCCATCACGCAGGTATGTCAGGGTTTGGGGTGGTCGTCCCAATCGTCGTTGAGGATACGGCGCGCGTCGCCCTCGGGATCGTCATACTGGTTGGAGCGGACGGTGTAGATGAAACCCAGCAATCCGGCACCGCCCAGAAGCAGCGAGATCGGGATCAAATAGGTCAGGATATTCATCACTTACCTCAGGCGCAGCGCGTTGAGCGATACTGTAATCGACGAGGCCGACATCGCCAATGCGGCAATAAGAGGCGTCGCAAATCCGGCCACCGCAAGCGGCACGGCAATCACATTATAAACGGTGGCTATGCGGAAGTTCTCGCGAATGCGCTTGGTGACCTTCTCGGCTGTGGTGCAAGCCTCGGCCAGCGGCGACAGGTCATGGCCCAGCAACACGATATCCGAGGCCACGCGCGCGGCATCCAGCGCCGAGGCAGGCGAGATCGACACATGCGCTGCCGCCAGCGCGGCTGCGTCATTTAGCCCGTCGCCCACCATCAGAACCTTGTGACCCTGATCGGTTAGATCATTGACCAGACGCGCCTTGTCTTCGGGAAGCGTCTCTGCCTTCCAATTGGCGATGCCCAGTCGCTCGGCCAGCGCTTGGACCGCAGGACTTGTGTCGCCGGAGATCAGCAGAACATTCTTGCCCGCCTTCTGCAATGCACTGACAGCCTCGGCAGCGCCGGGTCGCAGCCCGTCGTGGAAGAGGAATGCGCGCGGCGCCTCGACACCGACCGAGAGCCAGGCAGCAGTCTGCGTGCCGGGCGCGGCCCCGACCCATGCGGCACGGCCCAGCCGGACCCGCTGCCCCTCGAACAGACCCTGTGTGCCGAAGCCCGGCACCTCTTCGATATCGCTGACCGTCGCCGGTGAGACCCCGGCCTCTTTGAAGGCATCGCTGATGGAGAGGGAGAGTGGGTGCGACGAGGCCTGAGCCAGCGCCAAGGCAATCTCTGCATCGCGCATGGGAATTTCACTCAGGTTCACAAGCTGCGGCGTTCCGGCGGTGAGCGTGCCGGTCTTGTCAAATACAACCGTATCGACTTCCGCCAGCCGCTCCAGCGCGGTGGCGTGTTTTATCAGCATGCCCTTGCGGAACAGACGCCCGGAAGCGGCAGTTGTGACCGCTGGCACCGCGAGACCCAGCGCGCAGGGGCAGGTGATGATCAATACGGCAGCAGCAATGTTGAGCGCTGTGCGCAAATCCCCGGAATAGAGGTACCAACCCACAAAGCTAAGCGCAGACAGGATATGCACACCCGGCGCATAAAGCTTGGCGGCATTGTCGGCGAGCGAGGTATAGCGCGAGCGCCCGGATTCGGCGATGGCCACCAGATCGGCCATCCGGTGCAGCGAGGTTTCCTGACCCACTGCGGTGGCGCGCACGGTCAGCGGCCCGGTCAGGTTGACCTCACCCGCGCTGACCGAGAGCCCCGGTTCGGCAAAGACAGGTAGGGTTTCACCGGTCAGCAGCGACCGGTCCAGTTCCGAACGTCCTTCTTTGATCTCGCCATCGACAGGCATCCGCCCGCCAGGTCGCACCAGAACCAGATCGCCGGGGGCCAATTCCGCCACGGGCACCTGCTCTTCACGCTCCGGGGTCAGGCGGATCGCACGATGGACCTCAAGTGCGGCCAGTTCCTCGGCGGCGGAACGCGCCACAGCACGAGTCCGGTGATCGAGATAGCGGCCCGCCAGCAGGAAAAAGGTCAATGTCAGCGCCGCGTCGAAATAGGCATGCTCGCCACTCAGCGAGGTTTCCCAGAGCGACGTAGCCAGCGCCAGCAGGATCGCCAGCACGATGGGCACATCCATGTTCAGCCGCCGCACGCGCAGCGCGCTACAGGCGCTCACAAAGAACGGCTTGGCCGAGAAGGCGATCGCGGGCATCGCAATTGCTGCCGAAATCCAGTGGAACATATCTCGTGTCGCGTCACTGGCCCCCGACCAGACCGACACTGACAACAGCATCACGTTCATCGAAGCAAATCCGGCTACCGCCAGCCGCATCAACAGGTCACGCCCCGCCCGGTCGGTCTGCGTAGCCGAGATCGCGCCGGGGTCCAACTCATGCGCCTCGTATCCGGCGGCCTCTAGTACCGGGATCAACGAGGCGGCCTGCATGTCAGGCGCGGCCTCGATCAGCGCCCGCTTCAGTGTCAGATTAACCCGGGCGCGCTCAACCCCAGGCACTGCGTTCAGCGCGCGCTCGACGTTGGAGATACAGGCCTGACAATGAATGCCAGGCAGCGACAGCGCGATCCGGGCGTCTGGCACCACCGGCTCGACCGCCTGCGCCGGGGCGGCGATACAGGCGGGACAGGCCGCAGCAGACTGGCGCAGTTGAGCTGTCACCCTCTACCCCTTAACCCTTAGAATAACACGCTGACTGAATTCTGTGCCATCGCTGGCCTTGGCAACCATGCGGATATTCCAGTTGCCCTTACCAAGTTCAGCCTTGGCAACGTAAGCTGTGCCGTCAAAGGCGAAGTCCGGTGTGATGTCCTCTTTGACATGGGTTGCGCGGCCCAGTACCGCGCTCAAGTCAGCCACTTCGACCGGACGCCCGCTGCGGTCAGTGATTTTCAGCACCACCAACCCGCCCTGTGCCTCTGCCACGACGGTCCACCCCAACATTTCTTGCGCATCGCGTTTCTCATTGAATTGCTGCGAGGCCACGTAGGAGTTCTTGACCTCAAGCCCCGGAAAGGTCTTGACCGCGCTGAAGGCCAGAACGAGGTTCACCGCGATAATGACCCCGAAAGCGCCAACAAAAATTGCCGCTGCGTGTTTGCCTGTGAATTTGCGTTCGGACATGATCAATTCCCCTGCCCATTGAACGTGGTGTCTTTGTAGGCGCGTTCGCCGCTGCTCAGATCTTCGACCCAGATACGGACCGGGGTATTCGCCTGCTCCGACGGCGCCGCGCCTTTGGGTGTCACGATATATACACGCTGCAGATAAGCGGTGTCGGCAGGAACACTCAACGACACCCCGTCGACACCTTCAAGTTCGACGCGCATTGCCGGATCACCCTTGATCGACAACTCGAAGGGCCGATCCTCACCATGCTTGTTGCGCAGCCTTACATCATAAGTGTTTCGGATTGAGCCATCCGACAGGGTCACGAAGGTCGGATTGCGCACAGGCGCGACCGTCAGTTCGATGTCCGAGCGGATGAACAGCGCGAAGAGCAGCCCTAAACCCACCAGAGACCAAAGTGCAGTATACATGATCGTGCGCGGGCGCAGGATGTGCTTCCAGATGCTCCGAGGTGGTTCTCCCGCCCGCTCATTGGCCTCATCCGACAGCGCCATATAGTCAATCAGCCCGCGAGGCTTGCCGATCTTTGCCATCATGTCATCGCAGGCATCGATGCAGAGCGCGCAGGTGATGCACTCCATCTGCTGGCCGTCGCGGATGTCGATCCCTACTGGACAGACATTCACACAGGCCATGCAATCGATGCAGTCACCCAACTCGCTATCCGCGGTTCGTCTGCCCTTGCCGCGCGGCTCACCCCGCCACTCGCGATAGCCCACGACCAGCGTGTCCTCATCCATCATCGCGGCCTGAATACGCGGCCAGGGGCAGGCGTAGATGCAGATCTGCTCGCGCGCGAAACCACCAAAAAAGAAGGTGGTGGCAGTCAGAACCGCCATGGTCGTATACGCGATGGGGTGGGCCTGGCCTGTGACCAGATCGCGTGCCAGCGTCGGCGCATCGGCAAAGTAGAACACCCAGGCCCCGCCCGTGGCCAACCCGATCAGCAGCCAGACCACCCATTTCGTCACGCGCAGCCGGGCCTTTCGCATATCCATCTTTTTCTGGCGGTGCAGGCGCAGACGCGCGTTCCTGTCACCTTCGATCCAGCGCTCGACCAGAATGAACAGATCGGTCCAGACGGTTTGCGGGCAGGCATAACCGCACCAAACCCTGCCCAGCGCTGAGGTGAACAGGAACAAGCCAAGACCCGCCATGATCAGCAAACCAGCGACGAAGTAGAACTCATGCGGCCAGATCTCGATCCAGAAGAAGTAAAAGCGCCGGTTTGCCATATCCAGCAACACTGCCTGATCCGGCAGGCTGGGGCCCCGGTCCCACCTGATCCAGGGCGTGAGATAGTAGATGCCCAGCGTCACCGCCAGGATGATCCATTTCAGATTGCGGAACGGGCCTGAGACGCGGCGGGGGAAGATCGGCTCCCTGGCAGCGTAAAGGCTGGGGGCGGGCTGGGGGTCGTTCACACAAATGCTCCGGTCAAGAGAGGATGGGATTTTGCGCCTTTTCACAGATCATAGCAGATCAGACTTTGACATGGGTCAAAACGCGCATCGCATAATCATCTTTGTTCGGAATTCGCTTGCCGCTTGAGCCATGCAACAAAGGTTTTGAGTGTCGGGCGCAATACGGATTGTCCTGTAACAACATGGTATCCGCTTTCATCGGGTTCGACGTTCAGCTCAATCAGACGCCCCGCCAGGATGTCCTGCTGGACGAAATGCCGCACGGTCAGCGTGACCCCCTGCCCGGCCCGCAGACCATCCAGCATCAGGTTCCCCGGCAAAGAAATGCGCGCTGCATCCGGGTCGGGCACCGCCCCGCGACCGGCCAGCCAGGCCGTCGCCTCGGTGGTCCCGATCTCTTCCAGCCATGGCAGATGCGCCAATTGGTCAGGTGACCAATCGGTCTTGCCCCCCAACAATTCGGGCGCCGCAACAATGACCATGGGGGATCGGAACAGCAACTGTGCCTGCACCCCCGGCCATCCTCCCTTTCCGTAGCGTATCGCAACGTCGATGCCGCCGGGGCGCAGTTCGACAATGTCGGGTGACGGCTCCAGAATCAGGCTGACCTCGGGATGATCCCGGCGGAAAGCGGGAAGCCGTGGCATCAACCACGACGCGGCAAAACTGGAGGTAAGCGAAACATGCACCGGACGATCCGCGCTCGATCTTGACAGATCGTCGATCGCCGCACCGATCGCCCCAAAGCCGAGCTGAAGCGCGCGCGCTAGATGTTCGCCATCTGCCGTCAGGCTCAGAGACTTTCCGCTGCGATCCAGCAGCGAAACTCCCAGATGGTTTTCGAGCGCGCGCAATTGCTGGCTGATGGCGGCGTGACTTACATTCAGCGCCTCACCCGCCTGGGTTACATTTCGCCTCTCTGCAAATGTAGAAAAGGCCCTAAGGGCGGAAAGAGGGGGAAACTTCATCCAGTCCATATGTAACCCTGACTTACAGTCTAGAACAGGAATTGAGTCGCATGTCCCACGCTGGATCGCAATCATTAAAGGCAACAGCACGCAGCAAAGGAGACAGATCATGCTTAACGTCTTTGCCAAATCGTTCATGACAGCGACCCGCATGGACACACCGATGATCCGCGATGCGCCGGAGCCGACGGTCAAGCCACCGAAACGCTGGTTGCCAAAGGGTCACTGGTGGTTGCAGCGACCAAGCAAAGTGGATCTCAACGATCTCTGAACCTGACCGGGATGCGTGAACTGGACCAAGGCACCTGTCGGCCTTAATGTCGCAATGTCGGCGTCGGCTGCTCAGGAAACGCGCGAACAGATCAAGCAGCCGACACCGGGCCTTCGGGCGTATGCCGCCCGAAGGTTTTCTGTTTATTCGCCCCCGCCAAGCTGGTGCACATAAGCTGCAACAGCGCGAACCTGTGCTTCGGTCAGGCGATTGTTCCAGGATGGCATGACGCCGAAGCGGCTGTTGGTCACCGTCTCTGTCAGGGTGTCGTAGTCTCCGCCATAGAGCCAGAGCGCATCCGCCAGATTGGGCGCACCCTGTTCCGGATCGCCGGTGGCATCCTCCATGTGGCACGAGGCGCAATTGTCGGCAAAGATGACCGAACCGGCCTCGACCTGCGACGCATCCTGCGGTGTGCCCGAAAGCGACATCACATAGTTCACCGCCTTATCGATTTCCTCCGGCGTCAGCAACTCGTCTCGGCCAAAGGCAGGCATTTCGGAGTACCGCGCATCCGGGTCCTCCTCGTTGCGAATGCCGTGGGCAATGGTCAGGTGGATGTTTTCGATATCCCCACCCCAGAGCCAGGCGTCATCCAGCAGGTTCGGATAGCCCACCGCACCCGCGGCGCCGGAGCCGTGGCATTGCGCACACCAGGTGCGAAACACCGCAGCACCAGAGGAAACCGCATAGTTGTGCAGGTCAGCGTCTTCGGCAATGTCCTCCATCCTGATGGCCGCGAGCCGCGCATTGATTTCGGCATTGGCCTCTTCTGCCGCGACGATCTCAGAGGCGACATCACCGCGCGTGGACCAGCCCAGCACCCCTGCGGTCGCCGAATTGACCAGCGGCCAGGCCGGATAGGCGATCGTGTAGATCACGCCCCAGAAGATGGTGGCGTAGAAGGTCCACAACCACCAGCGCGGCATGGGATTGTCAAACTCTTCGATCCCGTCCCAGATATGGCCAGTCGTGTTTGGATCCCCCGGCTGGTGGCTGGAGGCCTTTTTGTTGTCCTCTTGCTCGCTCATGTCCGTGCCTCCTCGTCTGTGGCGGCTTTGTTGTGTTGCGCTTGGGCTTCGGTGTCATCGCTTATGGGCGCGTCGACATGCCGGAACGGGATGTTTGCGGTGTCTTCATGGGTCTTGGAACTGCCCGGACGGAAGGCCCAGACTATGATCCCGACAAACACCACAAAGAGCAGCAACAGCATCCAGCTATCTGCGAATTGCCTGAGTAGGGTGTATTCTTCCATTGCACTCTCCTCAGCGGTTCGCGTCTGGCGTGAAGGTCGAGAAATCGACCAGCGTGCCAAGCATTTGCAGATAGGCGATCAGTGCGTCGGTTTCCGACACGCCAGGCTGGCCATCGAAGTTGCGCACGTTGACCTTGTCGCCATACCGCTCAAGCAGGCCATCATAGTCGCTGTCAGGATCGGCCTGAGCCCGGAAATCCGCCTGTGCCGCTCCCAGCATTTCGTCGCTATAGGGCACACCGGTCATGGCATTCGCCTTCATCACATCCTGGATGTAACGCCCGTCAATCATCCGGTTTTCCAGGAAGGCGTATTTGGGCATCACCGATTCCGGCACCACCGCCTCGGGATCGCGCAGGTGATCCACATGCCATTCATCCGAATAGCGCCCACCTACACGGGCCAGATCCGGTCCGGTCCGCTTGGACCCCCATTGATGCGGGTGGTCGTACATCGATTCTGCCGCCAGCGAGTAGTGGCCATAGCGTTCGACCTCGTCCCGCATGGGCCGGATCATCTGACTGTGGCAGACATAGCAGCCTTCGCGGATGTAGACATCGCGCCCGGCCAGTTCGAGCGGCGTATAGGGACGCATCCCCTCAACCTTCTCAATGGTGTTTTCCAGATAGAACAGCGGTGTGATCTGAACGATCCCCCCGATTGTCACGACCAGAAAACTGAGCACCAGCAGAAGGGTCGCGTTGGTCTCGATGAGCTTGTGTTTGTCGAGAATTGCCATTGCTCCGGCCCTCCTTATTCAGCCGGGACCGCGACGGTCAGGCTGGCCTCTTTGGCCGGTGCCCGACGGACGGTCATCCACAGGTTGTAGCACATGATGATGGCTCCGAGCAGGAACAGGACCCCGCCCAGACCACGCACGACATACATTGGGAACTTGGCAGCCACGGTGTCAGCGAAGGAGTTCACCAGGAAGCCGTTTGCATCCACTTCGCGCCACATCAGGCCTTCCATGATGCCGGTCACCCACATGGATGCGGCATAGAGGATGATCCCGATTGTCGCGAGCCAGAAGTGCCAGCTGACAAGGCTGAGCGAATAGAGACGCTCACGCTTCCACAGCACCGGCACCAGATAGTAGAGCGCCCCGAAAGTGATCATGCCGTTCCAGCCCAGCGCACCGGAATGCACGTGCCCGATAGTCCAGTCGGTGTAGTGGCTGAGACTGTTGACCGCACGGATCGACATCATCGGGCCTTCGAACGTGGACATGCCATAGAAGCCCAGCGAGATCACCATCATCCGAATGATCGGGTCGGTGCGCAGCTTGTCCCACGCCCCCGACAGCGTCATCAGACCGTTGATCATGCCACCCCAGGAGGGCATCCACAGGATAATCGAAAATACCATGCCCAGTGTCGACGCCCAGTCAGGCAGCGCGGTGTAGTGCAAGTGGTGCGGGCCGGCCCAGATATACAGGAAGATCAGCGCCCAGAAGTGAATGATCGACAGCTTGTAGCTATAGACCGGGCGCCCAGCCTGTTTCGGAATGAAGTAGTACATCATGCCAAGGAAGCCGGCAGTCAGGAAAAAGCCAACGGCATTGTGACCGTACCACCACTGCACCATCGCGTCCTGAACCCCAGACCAAAGGATCACCGATTTTGACCCCCAGATGCTGACCGGAATGGTCATGTTGTTGACCAGATGCAGCATCGCCACGGTCACGATGAAGGCCAGATAGAACCAGTTGGCGACATAGATATGCGGCTCTTTGCGCTTGATGATCGTGCCCAGATAGACCGCCAGATAGGCGACCCAGACCACGGTCAGCCACAGATCAACATACCATTCCGGCTCGGCATATTCCTTGGACTGCGTACCGCCCAGCAGATAACCGGTTGCGGCCAGCACGATGAACAGCTGATAGCCCCAGAACACGAACCAGGCCAGATTGCCGCCCCAAAGCCGCGCCGCTGACGTGCGCTGCACCACATAAAAGGATGTTGCGATCAGCGCATTGCCACCAAAGGCGAAAATCACCGCCGAGGTGTGCAGCGGACGCAGCCGACCGAAATTGGCGTAGCCTTGCGCCCATTCGAAATTGAGCGACGGAAATGCCAATTGAAAGGCGATGAACACTCCGACAAGAAAGCCGACAACGCCCCAGAAGGCGGTGGCGATCACGCCATAGCGTATGACCCCGTCCATATACTCGCCGGAATAGTCGATTGGAATGTCTGGCTCATCGGTCTTGCGCAATATCCACAAGAACATTCCGCCGGACAGCAGCAAAACGATGATGGCATGAACCATGTATGCCTCATCGCGCGCATAGTTGATCGCCATCATCGAAAACAAGGCAATCAGACCAAGCACTACGAGCTTGATATAATTCAGCATTTCGCGTCCCTTTACTAAACCCGGTACGAATCCTACATGCGCCGGGTCTGTTTTACTTGGCGCTTGAATGCATCTCGCACAGGTTCTTTTCCTTGATCTGTGTCAAGACGATAACCCGAAATCCATGGCAGTCATATCCTCAACGGGATGCAGTTTCCCGTCATGCGTGCGACCTTTCGTCATTAAGAGGAGCAGATGTCGTATAAATCCTTATTGACCGTGTTAACCGATACCGGGCAGGCGCACGGTGTGCTCAACCATCTCACCACTCTCGCTCAGGAGCTGGACGCTCATGTCGAGGTCATGTGCCTGGGTGTCGACCGCACCCAGACCGGATATTACTATGCCGGGGCCAATGCGCTGATCCTGCAGGAAACCCTGACCCGCGCCACTGCCGAAGCGGCTGAGATACGCCAATTGGCGGAAACGATCCTGACCCCGTCGGGGATTCGGTGGTCGGTTGAAGAAGGCGTGGCTCAGATGGCCGACATTGGACGCCACGTGGCCCATCGTGCACGCTTTGCCGACCTCGTTGTGCTGCCGCGCCCCTATGGACCGAGCCACGGAACCGAGGCCGAACCCGTGGTCGAAGCGGCCATGTTCGAGGGGCATGCGCCGGTGATCGTGCTGCCGGATGAAAACACCTCAACAGCCATACCGCAGCGTGTGCTGATCGGCTGGAACGAAAGCGTCGAGGCGATGCGCGCCATTCGACTGGCACTGCCCTTTCTGAAGGCGGCAGACATTGCCCGGATCGTTGCGATTGCGCCGCCCACCCACGGGCCTGACCGCTCTGACCCGGGTGGCTTGCTGTCACAGATGCTCGCCAGACATGGCGTCAAATGCGAGATCGACGTGCTGAACAAATCTATGACGCGGGTGTCAGATATCCTCAACAGGCACGCCGACGACAAGGAGGCCGACATGATCGTGATGGGGGCCTATGGCCATTCGCGTTTCCGCGAGGCCATTCTGGGCGGCGCGACACGCAACATGCTGGAAGTCGCCAAGGTACCGATCTTTCTGGCGCATTGAGCCTCACGCAGATCGCCATCAGTCCAAGTCGCCCATCAAGGGCGGCTTGATCCGGTTCAGCCCCGCCTGACCAACCCGATCAGGAACAAGAGGATCACCGCGCCCAACGTCGCAAAGAAGATCGAGGAAAACAGCCCACCACCCAAGGAAAACCCAAGTGCCGGGAAAATCGTGCCAGCAAGAAAGGCCCCGACGACGCCCACGATGATGTTGCCGATCAGGCCGAAACCCCGGCCTTCCATGATTTTCCCTGACAGCCAACCCGCGATCGCGCCGATAAACAGCATCGCCAAAAGACCACTGAATTCCATTCCGAGCTCCTGAGACTTGTTTCGGAAGTCACAGTAGAGCACGGAAACAAGGGGGCGTCACCTTTGAATGATTTCGCGTTGCCCTGCCCGACCTAAACCAGCATGCCGCCATCATTGTCGTCACCGGCCTCTTCCATCAGCCGATCCATATCCGGCACGGTCACATGGCGCTTGCCTTCCAGCACAATGACGCCGTCTTTGCGGAGGGCCGAAATCTGACGGCTCACGGTTTCCAGCGTCAGCCCCAGATAGTCCGCCATCGCCTCGCGGGTCAGCGGCAGATCGAATACGACCCGGCCCGTGGCGACTCCCATTCCAAGGGTGGCATCGCGGCGGGCAATGATCGACAACAGGCTGGCAATCTTTTCACGCGCGGTCTTACGACCCAGTACCAGCATCCATTCCCGGGCCGCGTCCAATTCATCCAGCGTCATCTGCAACAGCCGGTGCGCGATATGGGGGGTATTGGCCATCATGTTTTCGAATGGGGTCTTGCGGAAACAGCACATTACGATGTCGGAGGTTGCCACAACATTGTAAGCCGCCGAGTCGCGACCCGGACGCCCAACAAAATCCGATGGCAGCAGCAGGCCGACCATCTGGGTCCGCCCATCTTCCATGGTCTGCGTCAATGTCGCGACACCTGACACCACCGAGCCCACGAACTCCATATGGTCGCCCGCCCACAAGACCGTCTGGCCCGCCTCGTAGCTGCGGTAGTATTTGATGGTTTCGAGCTCTGCCAATTCATCCGCATTGCATTTGGCACAAACGGCACGATGCCGAATCGGACACTCACCACAGGCAGAGGGCGCCAACTTCGCATGCTTGGTCATATTTCGTCCTAATTGATCTGGGTCAAAGCCTCGAACTGAGACCCGATAATACAGAGGTGCCATGAATACGAAACCGAATTTGGCGGGCCTAGGCCTATTTGACGCAAGGGTGCCTCGGTACACGAGTTACCCAACCGCGCCGCATTTTGGCGATGACGTCGGGGCAGATCAGTTTGGCACCTGGGTCGCGGGCATAGCACCGGGCAGTTCCATTTCGCTTTATGTGCATGTCCCCTTCTGCCGCCGTCTGTGCTGGTTCTGTGCCTGCCGGACACAAGGGACCAAGACCGCCTCGCCCGTGGCTGCCTATCTGGAGACCCTCAAAGCAGAGCTGCGGCTGTTGCAGGAACACTTGCCCTCGGGTGTAACACTTTCGCGGCTGCACTGGGGCGGCGGCACGCCAACGCTGCTGTCACCCGAGATGATGCGCGACCTGTCGCGTGCCATTGCCGATGTGGCCCCCTTTGCCGAAGATGCAGAATTCTCGGTCGAGATCGACCCCAACGAAACCGACGCAGCGCGCCTAGATGCGCTGGCCGAGGCTGGTATGAACCGCGCCTCAATCGGGGTGCAGGATTTCAACGAAAACATTCAGAAAACCATCGGTCGTCTGCAAAGCTACGAGGTGACCCGAAATGCAGCCGAGATGCTGCGCGCGCGCGGCATTTACAGCCTGAACGCCGACATCCTCTATGGCCTGCCGCACCAGACCACGGCACGGATCACAGAAAGCGTGCAGAAGCTATTGTCGCTGAACCCTGACCGCGTGGCGCTCTACGGTTATGCACACGTCCCCTGGATGGCCAAGCGCCAACAGATGATCCCATCCGACGCGTTGCCCACCCCTGAACAGCGGCTGGGCCTGTTCGAAACCGCGCGGCAGCTGTTCGTCTGGGATAACTACAACGAGATCGGGATTGATCACTTCGCAACACAGGAAGACGGGCTGAGCCACGCCCTGCGTCAGGGGCGGCTGCGCCGTAACTTCCAAGGCTACACCGACGACCGATCGGATGTTCTGATCGGTGTCGGAGCCTCCTCAATCTCTAAGTTTCCGCAAGGCTACGCACAAAACGCCTCAGCCACGGCGCAGCATACCGCCACCATTCGCGATGGGCGGTTTTCGGTCGCACGCGGTCATACATTCAAGGGCGAGGACAAGTTGCGCGGCCGCCTGATCGAGGCCCTGATGTGCGACTTCCGCATCAATCGCCACGAGATCGAAAGCGGCTATGACGTCGCACAAGACGCATTGGAGGGCATGTTCCAGGCCGCCGACGCAGCCTTTGACGGGTTGTTGCAGATCACCGATGAGGGGCTTTTCATTCCGCAACATGCTCGGCCGCTGACACGCATGATCGCGCGCCATTTCGACGCCTACGATCTGAGCAAGTCAGGCCACAGTTCTGCCGTCTGACGAGGCCGCAGCGGCCCTGCAATCCGCCGACGGCAGCCATTCGCCTCGTAAGGGGCTTGACGTCGGACCTCAGGATTAATCACACTTGGTGGAGAGCGCGCCGGGCAGCCGCCCGCGCGACGAGGCAGAGCCAAGACATACAGCGCAAGCGAACGAACCTGCATTCGTTCGGCCCTTACCGTGCAGCGAACACAACTATTGCAGCACACCAAGAGGGAACTCACCATGCGCGTCTTTACGGTCCTAGGCCCTACCCAATCCGGCAAATCTACGCTCGTCGAGGCGATCAGCCGCCTCGACGACCGGCCCACCAAATTCGATGTATCCGGAACCGTGCATTTGCACGGTTTTTCTTACTTGGGCGAGCCCTGGTGCGCCGTTGATGTGGATGGTGGCGGCGATGCGCTGGCCTATGTGGGCCCAGCAATGGCCTTGTCTGACGCGGCAGTGGTGGTGGTGCCGCCAGACCCTGATGCAGCCGTACTCTGTGCGCCCTATCTGCGTCTGGTGGAAGAGGCAGGCATTCCCTGCTTCCTGTTCATCAACCGCATGGACAACCCCAATGGCCGCATCCGCGATATCGTTGCTGGCCTGCAGACCTATTGTACCCACCACATCACCTTGCGGCAGGTTCCCATCCGCGAAGGTGACCAGATCGTGGGTGCGGTCGACCTGATTTCGGAACGAGCGTGGAAGTATCAGGAGGGCCAGCCCTCGGCCCTGATCGAACTGCCTCAATCCACTGAGGATCGCGAGCAGGAGGCGCGCACCGAGCTGCTCGAAACCCTCTCGGATTTCGACGACGCGCTGCTGGAACAACTGATCGAAGACAAGCAGCCCGGCAATGAAGAGGTTTTCGACATCGCCGCCAAAGTGCTGCAGAATCACCAGCTGATCCCCGCCTATCTGGGGGCCGCGGTGCACGGCAACGGATTGACGCGGATGATGAAGGCGCTGCGCCATGAGGCCCCCGAGTTCGACATCGCCGCTGATCGCGACGAAGCGGGCGAGAGGGCACGCGCCATCGCGGGCTTTGCCGATGTGAAGAAACATATCGGCAAGATCACCGTGCTGCGCGGGCTGGGTGATGGCGTCAAGGCACATGAGGCGCTCGGTGGTGAGACCGTCGGTAGTCTGACCGCGTTGGATGCCAAGACGCAGATCGGTGCGCTGGAGGCGGGCCAGATCGGGCTGGCGGTGAAATCCGATCACCTCAACCCCGGCCTGCTCTATGACAGCACCAGCAGCAGCCCCCTGCCCGAATGGGCGCAATGTCACGCACCGGGTCATCGTCAACTTGTGACCCCGACCCACGAACGCGACGATGTACGCCTATCAAACGCGCTGTCGCGGCTGGCTGAGATCGACCCGGGGCTGAGCCTGGAACAGGATGCAAGCTCGGGCCATCCGGTGCTGGGCACGCAGGGCCCGCAGCACATGCGCCGGGTAACCCAGAAACTGGCCGAGGATTTCGGGATCGAAATCAGCACCGATCAGGTCGAAACCGCCTATCGCGAGACAATCCAGAAAACGGTCGAACACCGTTATCGCCATCGCAAGCAGTCAGGCGGTGCCGGACAGTTCGCGGATGTGGTGATCTCGATCGCGCCGCTGCCGCGTGGATCGGGGTTTGTGTTCGACGAGGTTGTCAAAGGCGGCACCGTGCCGCGCAATCATATCCCCTCCGTCGAACATGGGGCCGAGGATGCGTTGGCAGAGGGTCCGCAAGGTCATCCGGTTGTCGATGTGAAGGTAACGTTGAAAGACGGCAAGCACCATTCGGTGGACAGTTCCGATTTCGCCTTCCGTACAGCGGGCAAGGCCGCCGTACGAGAAGCCCTCACTATGGCCAAACCCGTCGTCCTACAGCCTATCCTGCGTGCTGAAATCCATCTACCCTCGCAATTTGTGGGCGACCTGGTACCCACGATCAGTTCGCTTCAGGGTCAAGTTCTCGGATTTGAGGGCAATCCAAATGCGTCCGGCTGGGAGATTTTCAATGCTCTCCTCCCTGCCGTGGCGCAGGATGAATTGCACCGATCGATTGCAAGTTCGACGCGCGGCACCGGCTGGGCCAACCTGGGTTTCGATCATTACGAGGAGTTGCGTGGAGCGGCGCCTAAATCGGCAAAAGACAATATGGCGAACGCCTGAGCCGGCTTGGGACGGGAACAAGGCGTTTGCAAACGCCTTTCAAGCGGTTTCCAAACCGCTTGGCCCCTCCATTGCTTGCGCGCGATTCAACCCAGAAACCGGCGCACACTTTTCAGATTGCGCTCTACCCCGCCGCTGCGATCAACTCGCGCGTGTAGTCGGTCTGCGCGTTTTCGAACAGCGCCTCCGCCGCGCCGGTTTCGATCACGTCGCCCTGCTTCATCACCACCACCTGGTGCGACATGGCGCGCACGACCTTGAGGTCGTGTGAAATGAACAGGTAAGCCAGCCCGTATTTCTGCTGTAGGTCCCGCAGCAGGTCCACGATCTGCACCTGCACCGTCATGTCCAGCGCCGAGGTCGGCTCATCCAGCACCAGCAGCTTGGGTCGCAGCACCATCGCCCGGGCAATGGCAATCCGCTGCCGTTGTCCGCCCGAGAACTCATGCGGGTAGCGATCCATCGCGGCAGGGTCGAGGCCCACCTCCTCCATCACTTCCGCCACCAACTCGCGGGGCGCGCGATGCGGATCGACCTGGTGGATGGCCAACCCTTCCGAGATGATCTGCGCGCAAGTCATGCGCGGGCTGAGCGAGCCAAACGGGTCCTGAAACACGATCTGCATGTCCTTGCGCAACCGACGAAGCTCACGCGTCGACCATTTGCGCACATCCTGATCGCGGTAGGTGATGCCGCCCTCGGACGCGATGAGCCGCATGATCGCCAGCGCCAGCGTGGTCTTGCCTGACCCGCTTTCGCCTACGATCCCCAGCGTTTCACCTGCACGCACCGAAATGGTCGCGTCGTTGACCGCCTTAACGTAGCCCACCGTGCGCTTGAGAAAGCCGCGCTGGATCGGAAACCAGACTTTGAGATGATCGGTGCGGGCAATCTCTTCCGCGCTTGGGTCAACCGGTTCGGGCGACCCCGACGGCTCTGCCGCGAGCAGTTTCTGTGTATAGGGGTGCTGCGGATTGTCAAAAATCTTGGTGGTCACGCCGCTCTCGACGATCTCTCCGTCTTTCATCACGCAGACCCGGTCGGCAATGCGCCGGACGATGCCCAGATCATGGGTGATGAACAGCATCCCCATATTCTCGGATTTCTGAAGCTCCGCCAGCAATTCCAGTATCTGCGCCTGAATGGTCACATCCAGCGCTGTGGTCGGTTCATCCGCGATCAGGATGTCGGGCTTGTTGGCCAGCGCCATAGCGATCATCACTCGCTGCCGTTGCCCGCCAGAAAGCTGGTGCGGATAGGCATCCAGACGTTCCTCGGGATCGCGGATGCCAACCTTGTTCAGCAGTTCCACGATCCGCACCCGCGCCGCGTCACCGGTCACACCCTGATGTAGGGCGAGGCTTTCTGCCATCTGCTTCTGAATCGTGTGCAGCGGGTTGAGCGAGGTCATCGGCTCCTGAAAGATGAAGCTGATATCATTGCCGCGCACATCCATCAGGCGTTGTTTCGAAGCGCCGATCATCTCCTGCCCGTCATAGCTAACCGAGCCTTCGACATTGGCGCTGTCGCCCAGCAGCGACACCGTGCTGAGCGCCGTAACCGATTTGCCCGAGCCGGACTCACCCACCAGCGCCACCGTCTCACCACGGTCAACGGTGAAGGACACCCCCTTGACCGCCGCCGACAGCTGTCCGTCCTGTTGGAACGAGACCCTGAGGTTTTTCACATCCAGCAGACTCATGAAAAGGTCTTCCTCGGGTCAAACGCATCCCGTACGCCTTCGAAGATGAAGACCAGAAGCGATAGCATGATGGCGAATGTGAAAAACGCGGTGAAACCCAGCCACGGCGCCTGCAGGTTCTGTTTCGCCTGAAGCGTCAGTTCTCCCAGCGAGGGCGCCGAAGAGGGCAGGCCGAAACCCAGGAAATCCAGCGAGGCCAGGCCACCGATCGTGCCGGTCACGATGAAGGGCAGGAAGGTCAGCGTCGCCACCATGGCATTGGGCAGCATATGGCGGAACATGATCGTCATGTTGCTCACGCCCAGCGCGCGGGCCGCACGCACATATTCCAGATTCCGCGCCCGCAGGAACTCTGCGCGCACAACGCCCACAAGCCCGGTCCAGCCGAACAGGATCATCAGCGCCACCAGCAGCCAGAAACTTCGTCCCAGAATGGCGAACATGATGATGATGACATAGAGCGACGGCGTCGCCGACCAGATCTCGATAATCCGCTGGAATATCAGATCCAGCCAGCCGCCGAAGAAGCCCTGGATCGCCCCCGCGAAGATGCCGATCAGGCTGGCCACCCCGGTGACCAGCAAGGTGAACAGGATCGACAAGCGGAAGCCATAGATCACCCGCGCCAACACATCGCGTTTCGTGTCGTCTGTGCCCAGCAGGTTCTGGCCATTGGGCGGCAGCGGGGCCGCACCGGGCCGATCCACAGAGGTGTTGAAGGAATAGGGTATCGGCGGCCAGATGGCCCAGCCCTTCTCGAAACCCTCGGCCTCGAAGGTACCCGCCTTGATGTCGTCAATGATGCCTTCGGGGTCGTCGAAACACTCTTCCAGACCGCCACTGTCGATCAGGCATTTGACCTCGGGGTCGCTATAGATCGCTTCGGTCCTGAAATCGCCGCCAAAGGCGGTTTCAGGATAGAATTTGAAGATCGGCGTATAATACTCGCCGCGATATTGCACGAGGATCGGTTTGTCGTTGGCGATGAACTCGGCAAACAGCGACAGCCCGAAAATCACCGAAAAGATGATCAGCGACCAATAGGCCCGGCCATTGCGACGGAAATTGCGCCAGCGGCGCTGGTTGAGAGGGGATAGCGCCATCTACCCCTCCCGGCTTTCGAAGTCGATGCGCGGATCGACCAGCACATACATAAGGTCGCTGATGATACCGACAACCAGCCCCAGCAGGCCGAAGATGAAGAGCGTACCGAAAATCACCGGGTAGTCGCGGGCTACGGCGGCCTCAAAGCCCAGCCGACCAAGACCATCGAGCGAGAAGATCGTCTCGATGATGATCGAGCCGCCAAAGAACACGCCGATGAACACCGCCGGAAAGCCCGCGATCACGATCAGCATCGCGTTGCGGAACACGTGGCCATAAAGCACCTTTTGTTCGCTCAACCCCTTGGCGCGGGCGGTCATCACATAGTGTTTCTTGATCTCGTCCAGAAACGAGTTCTTGGTCAGCAGCGTCAGCGTCGCAAAGGCCGCGATGGTCGAGGCCAGAACCGGCAGCGTGATATGCCAGAAATAATCCAGCACCTTGCCGGTCAGGCTGAGACTATCCCAATTGTCGGAGGTTAGCCCGCGCAGCGGGAATATCTGCCAGTAGGAGCCACCAGCGAAGAGGACCAGCAACAGGATCGCAAAAAGAAATCCAGGAATAGCATAGGCCACGATGATCGCACCGCTGGTCCAGGTATCGAACGAGGACCCGTCGCGTACCGCCTTGCGGATACCCAGTGGGATCGAGATCAGATAGGCGATCAGGGTCGACCAAAGCCCCAGCGAGATCGAGACCGGCATCTTTTCCAGCACCAGATCAATGACGCTGATCGAGCGGAAATAACTCTGCCCGAAATCCAGCGTCAGATAGTTGCCCATCATGCCCAGGAACCGCTCAAGCGGCGGTTTGTCGAAGCCGAATTCCTTTTCCAGTTCCGCTATGAATTCCGGCGGCAACCCACGGGCGCCGATATATTGCTCATCCCCGCCCTGTGGCTCGGGGCTTGACCCCTCGCCGCCGGCAAACCCGGCAAAAACATCGCCCTGTCCTTCGATCTGGGCAATGATCTGCTCGATCGGGCCACCCGGCACAAATTGCACCAGAGTGAAGTTCATGATCATGATGCCCAGCAGGGTCGGAATGACCAGCAACAGGCGTCTTAGGATATAGGCGCCCATGTTACCGCAGCGCGCCTTCTGCCTTTAGCTTGGCGGCCTTTTCCTCATCGACCCACCACAGATCAAGATGGCCTAGCGAGAAAGGCGGCAGCGTTTCAGGGTATTCATACATGTTGTAGTAAGCCACCCAGTAATTCGCCACATACCCGTCGGGGATAACAAAGAACTCATAGCGCAGCGACCGGTCCAGCGCCATCAGCGCGGCATCCTGCTGGTTCTGGTTGGTTGTGTCGAAAGAGGCCTCGATGATCGCGTCGACCAACGGGCTTGCCAGGCCGGCCGGATTGAACAGGCTGAACTCGGCTTCCTTGGAGCCATACATCTGGCTCAGCCCGCCGCCAGTGGACAAGAACGCGCCATAGCGGTTCGAATAGACCATGTCATAGTCGCGTTCGCGGCTGCGCAGCGTGTATTGCGCCGGATCGATCTTGTCGGCCTTGGCATCCACGCCCAGCGCCTGCAGGTTCTGTACGTAAGTCTCGATCATTGTGGTGATCGAGGTCGGCAGACTGGAGGGGTAAGGGATTTCAACCTTCAGCGTTTGGCCCTCGGCGTTGCGCCGCAAGTTGCCCGCGCCCACTTCCCATCCGGCCTCGTCGAGCATTCGCGATGCCTCGCGCAGATTGCGGCGGTCGTTCAGTCTGGCGGGGCGTGATTCATGCTGCAGCAGCGCAGGTTCCGAGAGCATTTCCTCGGGCACAACATCCCCGAGCGACTTCAGAAACGCCAGTTCGTCGCCCTCGGGCGTGCCGGTTGCCTCCAAGTGGGTGCCCTGAACAAAGGAGTTGCGCTGAGAATTCAGGCCGAACATCAGCGATTCATTGGCCCATTCGAAATTGAATGCCAGCGCCAAAGCCTCGCGCACCTTCTTATCGGCGAATTGCGGCTTGCCCAGATTGAAGACAAAGCCAGATGGTGTGGGCGGGCTGCGATCGGGAATCTCATCCTTGACCACTTGTCCGTTTTGGACCTTAGGGAAATCATAGCTGGTCGCCCAAATCTTGGGATCGCTTTCGATCCGGTAGGTGTAGACCCCTGCCTTGAATGCCTCGAAGGCGGCGGTCTGATCGGCGAAATACTCAACCCGGATGGTGTCGAAATTGTTGCGCCCGACATTGAAAGGCAGATCCTTGCCCCAATAATCGTCCCGCCGCTTGTAAACGATCCGACGATTGATGTCGTAGCTGTCGAGCTTGTAGGGGCCGGAACCAACGGCAACCTCCAAACGCGGTTCATCCAGACGCCGGGATTCATCCGCTTCGAACCACGCCTTCGAGAAAACGGTCGTATTGCCCACTGTTTCGATCAGACTGCGGCGGCTGACCTCGGGGTTGAAGGTGAATTTCACCGTATGATCATCCAATGCTTCGGCCCCGGTGACCATATGGCCCACAGCCTGCGCGTATGACGGCAGGCCTTGGGTAATGAACAGTTTATGGCTGTAGACAACGTCATGGGCCGTCACGGGCGTGCCGTCCCAGAATGTCGCCTCGGGCCGCATATGAAAGATCACATAGTTGCGGTCCTTGTCATATTCGAGGCTCTTGGCAAGAACACCATAATATTGCCCAACCGTATCGCTGCTGCTTTCGATCAGACTGTCGTACTGGATCGAGGTCAGCGCCCCGGCCCGACCCTTGCGCGAATAAGGGTTGAGCGAATCGAATGTGCCAGAAGCCGCAAGCGACATCTCGCCCCCCTTCGGGGCGTCCGGATTCACATAGTTCAGATGTGGATAGTCTTCGGGGTAGTCCAGATTACCGAAATAGGAATACCCGTGGCTGCGCACGACCTCGTCATTGGCTTTCAACAACGTCGCGCCACCAAAGAACAAAGCAACCGATAGCCCCAAAACACCAGCAAACCTTAACCTAGCGTCCAAGACACCCTCACGGGCTGCGGCATAGCGGGTCTTCATCGGCTCATCCTCTCCGGTCTGGTTGGCGTTAAGGGCCAATCTTGCTTGTGCTAGAAAATGGTCCAGCGTTTCAAGTTTCAAGTTTAGAACACGTGATCACTTCGTGAAGAAGCGTTAATGAACGAAAAAGGGCCGCTGCAACGGCAGCGACCCCTAAAAAACTCGATCTGTTCCGGCTCAGTTGTCGAGACTGTCCAGATAAGCAATCAGATTGATACGATCGCTTTGCTTCTTCAGGCCGGCAAAGGCCATCGACGTACCCGAGACCGAGGCCTTGGGGTTAGCAATGAAGGCATCCAGCTCTTCCACGGTCCAGTCGCCACCCTTGCCCTGCATGGCAGAGGAATATCCAAACCCGGCAGCCGATGCGACCGGACGGCCCACGACGCCATAAAGATAAGGCCCGGTGCCATTGGCGCCATCTTCCAGCTTGTGGCAGGCTTGGCACTTCTTGAACTGGCTCGCGCCCTTGTCGATATCGGCGGCCATCATCATCTCATCGAAGTTGACTTCTTCGGCCTCGCTGACCGTGTCGTTGCCTTCCAGCGGCTCGACAATATAGGCGGCCTCACCATGGCCATCTACGTGGTAGATCACCTCTGCAGCCCATTTCCCGAGTAGAAATACCAAAAAGGCGCCAAAGAAGCCTGCAGCGGCCTTGGTAACTGTCATCGTGTCGAACATTGATCGCGAGTCCATTTCAGCTGTCTGCGCAGGTGTCTAAGGCTTCCCCTCGCAAGAGGCAAGGTATAGACAGCGCGACCAAATGCCCAATTCACGGGCTTGTTGCATGGAAGCCTATCAAATGACCAATCGCATCGCATTTCAGGGGGAACCCGGCGCCTATAGCCACGAAGCCTGCCGCGACGCCCGGCCCGGGATGGAGCCGCTGCCCTGCCGCACCTTCGAGGACGTGATCGAAGCGGTGCGTGGCGGCGATGCCGATCTGGCCATGTTGCCGGTTGAAAACACCACCTATGGCCGCGTCGCCGATATCCACCGGCTGCTGCCCCATAGCGGTCTGCATATCATCGACGAGGCTTTTGTACGCGTCCATATCAACCTGCTGGCCGTGCCCGGCACCACGCTGGATCAGGTACGCGAGGCGCATTCGCATCTGGTCCTGCTGCCGCAATGCGCAGGTTTTCTGCGCAAACACGGGATCACCGGGCGGGTGAGCCCCGACAATGCCCGCGCCGCACGCGAGATCGCCGAGCGCAGCGAACCCGCGGTTGCGGCGCTGGCCAGCGAATTGGCGGGCGAAATCTACGGGCTCGATGTACTGGCACGCCATATCGAGGATCAGGGCAACAACACGACACGGTTTCTGATCATGTCGCGTGAGGCTGATATGACGCGCCGGGGCGATCATGGCATGATCACTTCATTTGTGTTTCAGGTCCGCAACATACCCGCCGCGCTTTACAAGGCGATGGGCGGTTTCGCGACCAATGGCGTCAACATGACCAAGCTGGAAAGCTACATGGTCGACGGGTCCTTCACCGCGACACAGTTTTATGCCGATATCGAAGGGCATCCCGACGATGCAAACGTGAAGCTGGCACTGGACGAGCTGTCTTATTTTACCGCCGAGCTAGAGATCCTGGGCGTCTACCCCGCCACGCGCCAGCGCGGCTGAACGGGGTGTCACCTTGATCGGGCGCGACGGTTTTCCATGTCCCGGGCAAATTCACCCAGCCGCTTCTTGAACCGCCGATTCAGGTTGCGCCGGGCCAGTTTCAGCGACTGCACAAACAACCGCGCGGGCAATGTGTTCGGCCGCAGCTTGAGCTTCAGATGCAAGCGGGTGCGCTGCGGAGACAAAGGCATCAACTCTACCAGCATCGTGCTTTCGATGCCTTTGGTAGACGAATCGATCTGCATCAGATTGGGCCTGTCATACCTGCATAACACTAGATGCAGGTTGCGCGGTTTGCCGCGCAGTTGAAACGCCGCCTGCCATTCCAGACCGCGCATCGCACGCGAATGATCGTTCAACCGCCGGACATCAATCCCGCGTCGGATCGCATTGCGTTCAAAGCTCTCGAACTCCGACAACATGTCGAACACTTGGTCGATCGGCGCTTCGATATCCTCGGTTCCTGAAATCTGCATGAAGATCCTGCGTCTGTCGGTTTGCCGAGTTTTGCCTCAATCCAACCTATCCGCAAGCCAGTTACGAATCAGGAAATGAGCGATTGAACCCGCGCGGGCGGGTTTGATCTCAGGGCTCTCCCCCGCAAAGATCTGAAGCATCTCGGATCGCGTCACCCAAAGCGCATCCTCGATCTCTGCCGGATCAATCGCGATCTCGCGTGACAGCGCCTCACCGGCGCATCCCACCATCAGTGAGGCCGGAAACGGCCAAGGCTGGCTCGCCAGATAAGACACCTGCCCGACCGGAACCCCGGCCTCTTCCGCCACTTCGCGGCGTACAGCCGCTTCCAGCGTCTCGCCCGGCTCCACAAATCCAGCAAGCAGCGAATACATCCCCTCGGGCCAACCAGGCGAACGCCCCATCAGCACCGAGTTGCCGTGGGTGATCAACATAATCACCACGGGATCGGTGCGTGGAAAGTGGTGCCCGCCACAACTTGGGCAGGTACGTTGCCAACCGCCCTGTACCATCTCGCTTTCTGCCCCGCACCGGGCGCAGAACCGGTGGGTTTCGTGCCAGCTGAAAAGCGCACGTGCGGTGGCTGCCAGTTCCGCCTCGCGCGGGTCGAGTGCCGTCATCATCCGCCGCAACTCGCAAAAAACCTGCCCCTCAGGCAGGTCGGGATGTTGCTGTTGGCTTGGGTCGTGGAAAGCACCCACCGTCTCCATCTCAGCGGCATCTGGGGCCCAGTCCGAGATGTCGCAGGCAAAATGCGGTGCGCCGTCCTCGGCGGTGCCCAGAAAAACCCGTGGAACCGAAGGCCCGGCAATCAACGGGTGGTCGGACGCCAGATGGGGCAGAACCGGCACAGCATCGGGTTGCATCAGCACCTTACCGCGCCAAAGCAGGTGATATCTGGCACCGTCGTGGCGCGCCAGTTGCGCCAGCGCCGCAGGGTCCGTGCGCTGATGCGCGGAGCGATTGAGGCCCGACCCGCCAAAGGTCACCTGTTCGGCATGTTTCATGATTTGCGTTCCCGTTCGCGTGTTGCCAACAGGGCTGCCACTTATGCCGACCAAGAGCAATGCTGATCATGAGAGCGACCCGAAAATCTCACCGGAACACGGCGGCGACTCACCTTGCCAAATCCGCCGAACCCGCCTATATCGACGCCTGAGAGGTTGGCGCGGGCGAGCGCCTCGCCAACCTGGTCAGGTCCGGAAGGAAGCAGCCACAACGAGCCCCGCTTGGGTCGATGTCCAACCTCTCACTTTTTCTCAAAGATTGATCGTGAAGCGTAGACACCGCCCAGGGCGTTTCTGACGGCCTTCGCCCCAACCCGCCAGACACGCGACATATCCGGCGGCTCCCGAAATGACATATGGCGCAGAAAGGCCACCTGGCCTAAGACAGGGCCAATCGGAGAGCAGCAACTATGTCCCAGATCACCCTTGTCCGCCACGGGCAGGCCAATACCGAAGCCCGCGACGAGGCCAGCTATGACAAGCTGAGCCCGCTGGGCCACCAGCAGGCCAATTGGCTGGGCGCGCATCTGCGCGGTACCGGCACGCATTACCCGCGCATCTACTGCGGCACGCTGACCCGCCACGTGGAAACCGCCGCCAGCATGGGCTTTGCCGACCCGGTCCGGGACGCGCGCCTGAATGAAATTGAATATTTCACGCTGGCGCAACTGCTGGAGGCGCAAAGAGGCGTTGCCATCCCGCAGGATCGCGAGGGCTTTATAGAGCATTTGCCGCGCACATTCGCTGCCTGGGAACAGGGCGAGATCACAAACCCGCCCGAAACATTCACTCAGTTCGAAACCCGCGTGCGCGACGTTCTCACCGAGATCGGCGCGGGCAGCGGCCCGGCGATCGTTGTGACCTCTGGCGGGTTGATCTCGATGGTGATGCGGCAGGTGTTGGGGCTGGACACGCGCTCGATGGCGCGCGTCGCTCTTGCAATCATGAACACCTCGCTACATCGCCTCCACACAATCGGCGCCGATCTGAGCCCGGTCCTGTTCAACGCGGTCCCGCATCTGGAAGCACCGGACCGCCACTATGCCCAGACCCATCTCTGAGGAAACACCCCATGATGCAGCTCTACTACGCCCCTCGCACCATCTCAGTCGCCGTTGCCATCGCGCTGGAAGAGGCAGGACTGCCTTACGAGGCAGTCAGGTTGGATTTCGCGAGCGGTGAGCAAACCGGCGCCGCCTATCAGCAGATCAATCCCAAGGGACGGGTTCCGGCGCTTGCTGTCGAAGGCGGTATTCTAACCGAAACCGGCGCATTGCTGGACTATGTCGCCGCCATCGCCCCGCAAGCCGGGCTGGTCCCCGAGGATCCGGTTCTGGCCGCCCGTATGCGCGAGGTGATGTACTACCTTGCCTCGACCATGCATGTGAACCATGCCCATAGACTGCGAGGCCATCGATGGGCAGATCAGGAAAGCAGCTGGGAGGACATGAAGATCAAGGTTCCGCAGACCATGAGCGACAGCTGCGCCTATATCGAGACCAACGGGCTGCGCGGGCCTTTCGCGCTGGGGGAAAATGTCAGCCTAGCAGATTGCTACCTCTACGTGGTCTGCAGTTGGCTGGAGGGCGACGGCGTCGACGTCTCGGCCTTTCCCAGAATCGTCGCGTTCCGTGAAGCCATGGCTGCACGCAGCTCTGTGCAAGCCGTAACCGCCGCAGGAATGCTGTGACAATGACACATCTCTGGGTCCGCGCCGAGCAGCGCGCAAATGAGGAACGGGTTGGGTTGACGCCCGAGGGTGCGGCAGCGCTGATAGCTGCCGGGATCGAAGTCACCATTGAGGAAAGCGAGACCCGCGCCATCTCCATTGACGGCTACCTTCAGGCAGGTTGTAGCATCGCTGCCGCCAATAGCTGGCCGCGCGCACCGCAAGACGCGATCATCTTCGGGCTCAAAGAATTGCCTGAGGATGGCACCGCCCTGCCCCATCGCCACATCATGTTCGGCCATGCGTTCAAAGGGCAAGGCACGGGCCGTGCCCTTCTACGACGGTTCAAGGCAGGCGGTGGCAGGCTTTATGATCTGGAGTACCTTGTGGATGAGGATGGTCGCCGTGTCGCGGCCTTTGGGTACTGGGCCGGATATGCCGGAGCTGCGGTCACGCTAAAGGCTTGGGCCGCCCAGCAACGGGGGGCGATCTGCGGCCCTGCCGAAACCTATCATAGCAAGGATGCGCTGAGCGCTGCGCTATCATCCGAGTTGGACACGACCGGATCGCCTCGCCCGAGAGCCATCGTAGTCGGTGCCCTTGGCCGCGTCGGCAGCGGGGCGGCTGACCTGTGCGAGGTGATGGGGGTTCAGGTCACCCGCTGGGACATGGCAGAGACCGCCAATGGCGGGCCATTTCCCGAAATCCTCGACCATGATCTGTTCCTGAACTGCATCTTCGCCCGGCCCGGCACGCCGGTCTTTGTCCCACCAGCCGCACTGGAGGCTCCTCGCCGCCTGACGGCGATAGGCGATATCGCCTGCGACCCCGATAGCGACTACAACCCGGTGCCGGTTTACGACGGCGCCACAAGCTGGGACCAGCCGGTGCTACGGGTGGCCAGCGATCCTGTGCTGGACGTGATGGCGATCGACAACTTGCCCTCGATGCTCCCGGTAGAAAGCTCGCAGGACTACGCGGCACAACTGCTGCCCTCGCTACTGACGCTGGGCGAAATCGAACAAGGGGTCTGGGGCCGGGCGCATCGGACCTTCCGCGAGCATCTGGGCGCGCTGTAGCGCGCCGCCCTAACTCACATCAGATCATTCTCGACGTCCTCGGCAGAAATCCCCAACGCATCCAGACCGTTTTCCAGATGGTCCGACAGATGCGGTGTTCCGATCAGGTAGTCGGCGCAAGGGGTCGAGGCCTCGGTCTTGGCCGTACGGATCGCCTCGGCCAGTTCCTGAACGTCGAAACTGTCGCGACCGATCCACATGATCGCAACCAGCTCGGCCTGCTCATCCTCGTCCATCCGGTCGATGAAGGCCCGCAACTCACCTTCGGCGCGCTCCAATTCGCGCGCCATCATCGCCACCTGCGCCACTTTCCGCGCTGAAATTTCCAACATCTGCTTTAGCCTCCTGTCCGCGTTCTCGGAGTGAACACAATCAGGCGCGCGGCAGATGGTCTTTGATCTTACGCAAATAGACGGAAATAGAGCCAGTCAGGCAACAATTGCCCCAGCCGGAACAGCCAGGCGAAGGGAACCGGAAAAGCGCGCTGGAAGTGATTGGTATTCATGTGATCGAACATGATCTGCGCGGCGCGCTCGGGTTCCATGATCGCGGGCATGGTGAAATCGTTCTTGTCGGTCAGACGGGTGCGGATAAAGCCGGGATTGGCCAGTTGAACCTCAATGCCCGTCTTGCGAAGGTCGGCGTAAAGACCTTCGGCCAGAACCATCGTCCCGGCCTTGGAGGCGGCATAGCCCACCGCACCGGGCAGGCCGCGATACCCCGAAAGCGAGCCTGTCACCACGATATGCCCAGAATCCCGCGCCACCATTTGTGGCACCGTCATGCCCAGCACCCGCATCAACCCGGTGAAGTTGATATCCGCCATCGCATTGGCTTGAAGATAATCCCAATCCTGCGCCGCCATCGGCCAATAGACGCCCGCCAGAAAGACCACCCCATCGACCTCGCCTGCCTGAGCGGCTGCGGCCCGCACGCTGTCATCATCCGAGACATCCATCGGGACAATCTCAGTCGGGCCGGGCAGGTTTGCAGCCAGCACCTCCAGCCGGTCACGCGAACGCGCCGACAAGATCAGATGCGCGCCGCTGCGGCTCATGATCCCGGCCAGCGCCGCGCCCAGCCCCTCGCTTGCACCCACCAGCCAGTAGCGTTTTCCGGCCCACTCTCTCACGCGGCGTCGCGCTCCTCTATCTGAACCTCGACGGGGCGCATCGTGGCGACCAGCTCGGCCACCTGAATGCCGAATTTGCGGAATTGAGAGCGGTTCACGATGGTGCCATTGGGAGCGAGATACATCCAATCAACCACATCCAGCACATGAGATCCGGCGCTTTCGGGCAATTGAATGCGATAGCGCAGTTGCACGGCAGAGCCGCTTTGCCGCCCCTCGCCCACACCGATCACATCCGGCGCGGTTGCGCGAATGCGACCCTCTCCATCCAATTCCAGAGACCATTCACGGTCTTGCGTGTTGCCGCTGTCATAGCGGAAATGCTCCCGCATCACACCGCGATTGCCCTGCCAGCTAGCGTCGAAATCGCCAACAAAGCGCGATGTCACCCGACCGGTGGGCCCGTAGATCACGCCCTCGCACTGAATGGCTCCATTGAGATGCGTGCGCAGATCAAAATCAGGGCCTTGCGCGACATAGTCATCGGGACTTTGCGACAGGAAGGACATAAATCGTCGTTTCGCAAAGCCCAGAGCCAGCACAATCGCGCCGCCCAGTAAAATGTAGAGGATCGCCTCCATGGTCAGTTTCCCTTCAGATCGGTGGCCGCCAGCAAAGCCAGCGCTGCCAGTTTAAGGATGCAAGGTAGCCCCGCGTAGAAGATCGACAGCAGGCGCAACGCCTCGTCCGTATTCTCGACGCCCGAGCGGAACCCGGCATATTCGAGCGCTGGCAGCAGCGCGACAGCTGCAATGGCCAGCGAGAATTTCGATACGAACGCCCACAGGCCGAACCCTTCGGCAGCGGTGGGCGAGATTTTTGCCATCCGTGTGGCAAAGAGTGCAGGCAGCAGCGTCAAATCGGCACCAAGGGCCGCGCCCGAGAACACACAGATCACCGCAAAACCGGCCACATCCCCGGCCCCTAGCGTTATGGCAAAGCCAAAGGACAGGATCGACAGGCACATGCCTGCGATCAACACGCGTTTTGCGCCCCAGGCCTCGGCCAGTTTACCCCAGATCGGCGCGGCGCAGGCAGCGCAAAGGAAGAAGAGCAGGAGCAGGGGGCCTTCTGCACCCGGTGCGGCCAGACGGCTTTCGACAAAGAACAGGAACAGCGTCGACGACACCGCCACCGGGGCCGCGTTCAGGAAGGCGATCACCAGCAATCGCCGCGCGATGCGGTCGCGAAATACGGGCGCGAAACCCGTTGACTTGCGCAAGGTTCCCCCAACCCATTCGGACCGCATCGCCCAACCCGCGAGGCAAGCCAGAAGCGCAAAGCCCAGCGCAAAACCGGCAAAGGGTTGATCAGTCAACGAGGCCAGTCCGACCGGGGCGATCGCCGCAGCGCAGACGCCCAGCAACGCTCCAGTCTCGCGCCAGCGCGCCAGCCGGATATGCCCCATGCCGTCCATATGATCTGCCTTGCTGACGCCCTGAGCATAGAAACAGATGGTCAGGAAACTGAAGGCTGAGAAGACAATCGTCAGCATCAGAGCAAACCACAGGAGCGGCGCTACTGGCGGGGTGATCGCAAACAGCCCCACCATCGCACCGGCAAGCGCACTGACTGCAAAACCCACGGCAATCTGACGATGGTGCCGCAACCGCTCGGCAAGCCAACCCAGCGCCGGGTCCTGCACAACATCCAGCAGGCGCAACCCGAACAGCACCGCGCCCAGCGCGGTCAGGCTCACGCCATAACTGTCGACGAAGAATTTTGGCGCATGGATATAGAGCGGCAACCCCGCCGCCGACAGCAGAGCGGCAAAGAGCGCATAGGCCCCGAGCCGCTCTGACACCTGGATATCCGTGCGCGCCATGCTCATCCCCGGCTCACATTCGGCTGATGTGGCTCCGGCTCACGCCGGAAGGTCGCGCGTTTGAACCAGAGCTTGATCGCCTGCCAGTGGATCAGCGCCATGACCCGCCGCGCCCCTAACGGATGGCGCAGGGCCGACCACAGGATCGCCCGGTTGGTCAGAGGTTGGCATTTGCCGGTCAGCGTCGCGATCAGCCCGCCACTTTCGCGACCGTAATCGATCCAGACGCCGATCCGCGCATCACTGATGTCGAAGCGGAACGTGTAGCCGCCCTCGCGCGGCTGAAAGGGTGAGACATGCAGCAGCTTGGTTGCAGTCAGACGGTCGCTCGGCTGGATCGGCGTGAGGTCTGGCTTGTGGCAGATGTAGCTATGGCGAGTGCCGAAAGTATTGGTCACCTCGGCCACGACCACGGTCAGGTCATCCGCCTCGTCATAGCACAGCCAGAAACTGACCGGGTTGAACACATAACCCATGACCCTCGGCTGGGTCAGCAGCGCGATACGTTGAGGTTGCGGAAGTTGATATTGCTCAAACACCCGACGCAGCCATTTGGCCCCCTCGCCCTGCTTGGGCGTGCCACCATGATCGCGGCTGCGGAACCCCATCAGGCTGGGGCGCTTGCGCGAGAACAGCAGCGGCTCGGACTGGTCGTTCTCGGGGTCGAGCAGGACATAGTCCAGCGAATAGCGGAACCCGTTCTGCACCGCCCCCTTGCGCCCGTGGAAAGTATGGGCCGGGATATGTTGAACAGCACCCGTCATTCCGCCGCCATCGGGGTCAGGGCAACGCGGTTGATGCCCTCGACAACGCTGGCCGCGCTGGCAAGCCCGTCCTCATGAAACCCGTTGCGCATCCACGCACCGCAGAACCAGGTGGATGCCGTGCCGTTGAACCTGGTGATTTTCTCCTGCGCCGCAAGGGCGGCGGCGTCAAAAACCGGGTGGCGAAAGGTCGCTTCCTCGTAGATCAATTCCTCTCGGATACGGCGGCGCGAATTCAGCGTCACAAAGAGCGGGTCGTCCTTTGGAATCGGCTGCAGTGAGTTCATCCAGTAGGTCAGGTCGATCCGGTTCGATTGCGGCTGCGCGTCCTCGGTATGGTTCCAGCTTGCCCAGCATTTCCGCCTGCGCGGCATCAGCGAAGTATCGGCATGCAGCACTGCATGGTTGGGCTGATAGCGGATCGCAGAAAGCGCAGAGCGTTCGCTGGGTGTCGCATCCGAAAGCAGCGCCAGCGTGTCGTCGGAATGGGTGGCAAAGACCACCTCGTCATAAAGCTCCCACTCAGTCCCGCTAGCCTTGACCAGGGGGCCCAGCGAGGTGCGGCGCACCCCGTCTATGGGGGCACCCAGACGCAAAGACACGCCCTTGCGCTGCATCGCCAGTTGCAGGCGACGCACATATTCGACCGAACCGCCGCGCACCGTGTACCACTGATGCTGCCCGTCGTAGTTCAGCAGTGCGTGGTTTTCGAAGAACCGGATCATCGCCCAGGCCGGGAAGTCCAGTATCTTGTCTTTTGGCGTTGACCAGATCGCGCCCGAGAAGGGCTCAAGATAGTATTTGCGAAACCACTCGCCGGTACCCAAACGCTGCAACAGCTCACCCACTGTGATCTCGCGATCCTGCGCATGGCGCGCGGCATGGGCGTTGAAATGAAAGAGATCGCGCACCATCCGCAGAAATCCGGGCCGCGCCATGTTGCGCCGCTGCGCAAACATCGCGTCCGCACCGTGCAAGGCATATTCTACGGCCCCGCCCCGTGCCGAAACGCCAAAGCTCATGTTGCTTTCGGCAACGGGTACATCCAGCTTGTCAAACAGCCCGATCAGGCGCGGATAAGTGGCGCGGTTGAACACGATAAAGCCGGTATCGACCGGCTGATCCCCGTTCCTGCCCGCAATGACCGTGCGGGCGTGACCGCCCAGCCGCCCCTCAGCCTCATAGAGCGTGACGTTGTGGGTATCGGCCAACAGGTTGGCCGCGCCCATCCCCGAGATACCGCCGCCAATAACGGCGATCTTTCGGGGCGCGCCCGCAGAGTGTTCAAATGGCATTTTGCGTGTTTCTCCGACACTATTCCGTTCCTGATGTGCATTACGATTGATCAACGGCTTCGGATGAAAAGAAAATCTTTTTTGTCGCGGCATGTGATCCGACTTGGGGTCATGCACGTAAACTGTTTATGTTCGCCGAAGTGGAACCCGTTGAAACCTGTGGCGCGGCCGAGGCCGTTCAGCAGGTCATGCGGAAAAGAAAAAGTAGTAACCGCAAGGGAAAAGCAGCGGTGAACAGGGAAGACGATGGTTGCAAACCACAAGGGGAGTGGGTGGCCCACGTACTGCGCATACGCAGCGCGCAGGACAAGGCTGCCTTCGCCGAGCTATTTCGGCACTTCGCCCCGCGGGTAAAGGCATTTCTCATCAAGTCCGGCTCAACCCCGAGCCAGGCCGAGGAATGCACCCAGGAGGTGATGGCCACCCTGTGGCACAAGGCGCATCTGTTCGATCCGTCCCGCGCGTCGGTGGCCACATGGGTCTACACGATTGCGCGGAACCGCCGGATTGACCTGTTGCGCAAGGAACGCCGACCCGAGCCCGAGGAACTGACCTGGGGCCCCGAGGCCGAGCCGGACCAGGCCGATATCGTCTCCCTGCAACAGGAAACCGCGCAGCTTCGCATGGCCTTGACGGCCTTGCCAGCGGCGCAGCGGGAGTTGATCGAGAAGGCTTATTTTGGCGATCTCAGCCATCGCGAAATAGCCGCCCAGACCGGGTTGCCGCTTGGCACGATCAAGTCACGTATTAGACTGGCGCTGGATAGGCTGCGCCATGCGATGAAGTGAACGAAGATGAGCAACGAGATTAAACATCATCTGACCGACGAGCTGCTGATGGCTTATTCTGCGGGCACATTGCCCGAGGCCTTCAACCTCATGGTCGCCACCCACCTGTCGCTGTGCGACACCTGCCGCGCGCAGGCGGAAAGCTATGACGCTTTGGGGGGCTGCATGTTGCAGGATACTGCTGAAACGGTCGATATGGCCGATGACGCGCTGGCCGCGACCATGGCGTTGATTGCCGGTGGAGCCGCGCCTGATACACCCGCGCGGCCATCCTGCGATGTCTTGCCTGCACCGCTGCGTGACTATGTTGGGGGTGGCGTGTCGGACATCAAATGGAAACCTGTCGGGATGGGTGTGAAGCAGGCGATCCTGCCCACGTCCTCCGCCGCATCCGCACGCTTGCTGTTTATCCCTGCCGGGGCTGCTGTACCCGATCACGGTCATAAGGGTGTGGAATTGACGATGGTGCTGCAAGGCGCGTTTTCGGATGAGGTTGACCGGTTCGCGCGCGGCGATGTCGAGATAGCCGACGAGGATCTGGAACATATGCCGGTGGCCGATATCTCTGCCGACTGCATCTGCCTTGCGGTGACCGACGCGCCGTTGAAATTCAACAGCCTGATCCCGAAGCTGGTGCAGCCGTTCCTACGTATCTGACCTGCTCGGATGGCGGGTCGTTAGCCAAACGCGAGCATCGCTAGAGTGCCGTGTTCAAGAAGACGCGCCATCATCCAGAGTGGTCTCGCAGCGCATCACAGCCTCGATATTGTGGCCGTCCGGATCGATCACGTAGCCCGCATAATATCCCGGTCCATAAAGATCGCGCAGTCCAGGCGAACCATTACAGACCCCGCCACCAGCGAGTCCAATGCGATGAAACGCATCGACCTGCGCCTTGGAGCGCGCAGAAAACGCCAGATGCAGGGGCACAAAATCTGCCTCGGTTTCGGTGAGGCCAAAGACCCAGCGCGTATCACCAAACCCGATGACCGGCCCGTCCTGCAGCAAAAAACGATAGCCTAAAACCTCCAGCACCGGTTCATAGAAAGCGCGGGCACGCGCCAGATGCCGCACCGGAATATTCACATGATCGATCATCTCGACACGGCTTTACTAACCGTCTGACTGACTTAGTGGGACGACGTTAGAGGCATCCTCAGGCGCCAGTTCTTCGAAATCGAAATTGTCCAGGCGCTGTGCCCTGCGTCCTGCCTTCTCGGCGCTGATTTTGATTTCCGAGATATCCTTCGCCGCTTGCCCAAAATGCCGGTCCAGATTACCCACCCGGTCGCCCAATCGCTCCACATCCTTATGCAGCAGACCCAGTTCCTTGCGAATCGCTCCGGCCTGTTCACGCATCCGCGCGTCTTTGAGGATCGCCCGCATCGTGTTCAGTGTCGCCATGCAAGTGGTTGGCGAAACGATCCAGACCCGCTTTTCGAACCCCTCGCGCACCACATCCGGGAAATTGGCGTGCAACTCGGCATAAACCGCTTCGGACGGCAGGAACATCAGCGCGCCATCGGCGGTTTCTCCATCGATGATGTATTTTTCGGAAATCGCCTTGATATGGGCGCGCAGCGCCGTCTTCATCATCCGCGCAGCCTCTTGCAGCTGCGCCTGCGTTTCGGCCCGGCGCAGCGCCTCGTAGGCTTCCAGCGGGAATTTGCTGTCGATCACGATTGGCCCCGGCGGGTTCGGCAGGCGGATCAGGCAATCGGCGCGCTTGCCGTTCGACAGCGTATGCTGCAGCGCATAGCTGTCGGCGGGCAACGCCTTGGATACGATGTCGTTGAGCTGGATTTCTCCGAAGGCCCCCCGCGTCTGCTTGTTCGACAGGATGTCCTGCAAGCTCAGCACATCCCCCGAGAGCTTGGTGATGTTGTCCTGCGCCTTGTCGATGGTGGCCAGCCGCTCCTGCAACTGTGTAAGCGAAGTCGCGGTCTGTTTTGACGAGCCATGCAGGGTTTCCTTCATCCGCTCCTGCATCTCGGTCAGCGCCCGCTGCGCGCGCATGGCGTTGTCGGCCAACCGGTCATTCATGTGCTGCTGCACATCCGACAACCGCGACTCGACTGTCTGGATCACCTGCACCTGCGCATTGGCCTGTGCGTCCGAGACATGGCTCAATCCGCCGCGCAACTGCTCCTGCCCGTGGCCAAGTTGCTGCACATGCTGACCCAGGACCGCCATCTGCTGCGACAAGGGGGCTGCCATGCGAGCTGAACGGTTGGCAGCGCGCAGCGCCAGAACAAGCATTAACAGGATCAGCAAGGCGAGCGCGACGGCGGCTCCGACCGCCAGCACGACGGGATCATCCAGCGAGTATTGAATGCCGCTAATTGTGATCATGTGCGTCCGAACAGCCGCTCGATATCGGCCAGTTTGAGTTCGACATAGGTGGGGCGGCCATGATTGCACTGGCCGGAATGGGGCGTTGCCTCCATCTCGCGCAGAAGCGCGTTCATCTCTTCGCCCCGCATCCGGCGGCCCGAACGGATCGAGCCATGGCAGGCCACCCGGCTCAAGATCGCCTCGATCTTGGCCTGCACCATCTGGCTTTCGCCCTGATCGGCCAATTCATCGAGGATATCGCGCAGCATCGCCCCGGCATTGACCTCGCCAAGGATTGCAGGCGTTTCGCGCACGGCGATGGCCGACCCGCCAAACGCCTCAAGCGTCAGCCCCATCGATGCGAGGTCGTCGCGAACCTCCAGCAGACGCGCGCAATCGCCCGCGCTCAGTTCCACAATCTCGGGGATCAGCAAAGCCTGCGCGGCAACGCCCGTCTCGGCCATTTGGCGTTTGAGCTTTTCATAGACCAGCCGCTCATGCGCCGCATGCTGGTCCACGATCACGATGCCGTCATCTGTCTGGGCGATGATGTAGTTCTCATGAACCTGCCCGCGCGCCGCGCCCAGCGGCAGCTGCTCGACAGGTGGCTCTTCTGGCGTCGACACCGCCACCGGCGGCGCCGTTTCACTCACCTGACCGCTGAAGGCGGTTTGCAACTCGGCAAATCCAGGTGCCTGCGCTTGATAAGCCGCGCGGCGTGCTGCCGGTAAAGGGCGGTCCATCTGGTAGACCCGCGCTGGTCCCGCCGCCTCGGGCCGCATCGCGCCCAGCGTTGCCCCTGCCACGGAGGTCGAGGCGCGGTGCCCGGCCTCGGCCAATGCGGCGCGCAAGGCCGAAACGATCAGGCCGCGTGCAATCCCCGGATCGCGGAACCGCACCTCGGATTTCGCCGGGTGTACGTTCACGTCCACCAGCGTCGGATCACAATCAATGAATAGCGCCGCTGCCGGATGCCGGTCACGGCTGAGAAAATCGAAATACGCTGCTCGCAGCGCCCCGGTCAGCATCTTGTCTCGCACCGGCCGACCGTTGACGAACAGGTACTGCGCCACTGCAGCCCCGCGCGAGTAGGTCGGCAAGGCCGCGTAGCCAAACAGCCGGATGCCCTCGCGCGTGGCGTCGATCTTCAGCGCGTTCTCGGCAAATTCGCGCCCCAGAATCCGAGCCAGCCGGGCATGAAGCGCATCGAACAGATCGCCATTCTCGCGGTCCGCGCGGAAGGTGATCCGCCCCTCTCCCCCGCCCGACACATCGCGCAGGGTAAATCCCACGCCCGGCTCAGCCATGGCCAGACGCTTGACCGTATCGCTGATCGCCTGCGTCTCGGCCCGGTCCGAGCGCATGAACTTGAGCCGCGCAGGCGTGGCAAAGAAAAGATCGCGCAGCTCGGCCACCGTGCCCGCGCGCAAGGCGGCGGGTTTGACCGGGTCAGCCTTGCCGCCCGCGACCGCAATGACAGCCGCCTCATGACCCGCAGCACGGCTGGTCAGCGACAGGCGACCCACTGCACCCAGCGACGGCAGCGCCTCGCCCCGGAAGCCAAATGTATGGATATTGAGCAGATCGCTGCCGTCAATTTTCGAAGTGGCATGGCGCGACAGGGCCATCGGCAGATCTTCGGGCGCAATCCCACACCCGTCATCGGTGACCCGGATCAGAGTCTTGCCGCCATCAGCAATATCGATCGCGATCCGGTGTGCCCCGGCATCAATGGCATTCTCGACCAGTTCCTTGACCGCAGAAGCGGGTCTCTCGACCACCTCACCTGCCGCAATTCGGTTGATCGCGCCTTCGTCCAATTGCCGTATGACGGGGCGTTCTTCGCTGATATTGGGGTTCGGGTGCGCCATACCGCTAAACCTAGCATGGGAACGCACGATTCTGCCATAGGGTTCAGCAAGGCCAAGAACGCCCGGTTCCGTATTCCGGGTCGCCCTGACCGGGGGATCGGGCGACGCCGCTATGAACACGGGAACCGGGCTCATCGTGAGTGGTGGAGTAGGAGCGCGGCAGCGCCCCTGCCCTCTCCTCAAATGTAGTGCGGCAGGGCTGCCCGAGAAACCCTCATTTGGGTCAGCCAGCGGTTTATGGCCGGACCATTGCGGGATTACTGCCTAAACCGCAGCGATCCGGACGCTCTACTCGGAACATACCCGGGTCGCAGGCTCGCGAAGAGAGGGCGTTCAGGACCATAGCATCTGGTCGCTGCCAAACGGCTCCGATTGGGCGCAAGTTTGCCGAAACCGCTTCAATTGTTAATAGTAGCCGCGCGAAACACGCGGATTTGGGAGGCAAGCGCGCGATGGATTACCTATCGATGCTATCAAACCCCGAGATTGCCCGGATCTGTGGCGTCTTTGGGGCCGGGCTCTATATCTGTTCATACTTCTCGCTGCAATCCGGCCTCGTGAAGGGTCAGGGGTTTCTCTACCCTTCGATGAACCTTATCGCAGCATCGAGCGTGTTGTTCAGCCTGACTGCAAATTTCAATCTGGCAGCCCTGATCATCCAAGTCTCATTCATCACGATCTCGGTGTTCGGCATGACGCGCATCTACCTATTGACGCGTGCGGTACGATTCACGCCGGACGAAAAGCGCTTCATCGACAATTACCTCACCGACCTGCGCCCACATCAGGCACGGCGCCTGATGGATACGAGTTCGATCCGAACCGTGCAGAAAGGCGACTGCCTGATCCGGGAAGGTGAGACCGTCGAAAACCTGATTTATATCCTGCAAGGCCAAGTCAGCATCTGGATGGAGGGGCATCAGGTCAATGTCTGCGGGGACGGGCAGATGCTGGGCGAGCTGACCTTTGGCATAGGTATGCAGGCGACCGCTAAGGTTGTCGCGGATGAGAGCACCAAGTGCATCGTCTTTGATGGTCAGAAACTGGCAGCGCTCATGACACGCAATCATGAGATCAACAGCGCCCTGCTCGCCTCGCATTTCTGCAGCACCCGCGACAAGCTGATCGGCAGCAACTCACGCCATATCGAGATGTTCGGGGCACCCGCACAGGTGCCCCATGGAGCCGATCCTATCCGTCCAGCCCAACCGGTTTTCCGACAACCGTGAAATGCAAACCCTCTGGGTCCAGCAATTCGCCTGCCACGCGGTTCACATCCTCCAGCGTCACCGCGTTGACCTTGTCGTTGCGGGTGGCGATGTAGTCGATCGGCAGATCATCCATCTGCATTCCGGCAAGAATCGAGGCAATCCGTGAATTGCCGTCAAAGCGCAGTGGATAGGCCCCGGTCAGATAGGTCTTGGCATCGACCAGCTCTTTCTCGGTGACACCATTTTCTGAGATGTCCGCCCACTGGTCGCGTACCACGGCGATCGTCTCGGCGATCCGGTCATTGCCCGAGGCAACCGACCCCATATAGACCGAGGCCAAGTCCTTGGGCACCAGATAGGAATAGATCCCGTAGGTCAGCCCCCGTTCCTCGCGCACTTCACGCATCAACCGGCTTTCCAGCGAGCTACCGCCCAAGATCTGGTTTAGAACATAGGCAGCAAAGAAATCCGGGTCGTGCCGATCGATGCCTTCATGCCCGAACAGCGCCACCGATTGCGGCGTGTCGAACTCGACCACACTGACGCCGCCTTCGATGGTCACATCAGCCTTACCGGGGATCGGCGCGCCGGTTTCGGGGAAATCGGCCAGCAGCTTGTCCAGCAGCGCGCCCAGTTCTTCGGCTGTGATGTCCCCCACAGCGCCAACATAGAGGCGGTCGCGGGCAAAGACGCCCTCATAGGCCGCAACGATGTCGTCGCGGGTCAAGGCGCTGACACTCTCCAGCGTGCCCTTACCATCCGCGCCATAGGGATGGTCACCATAGGCCATCTCCGAAAAGGCACGACCAGCGATGTCATTGGGGTTCTTCGCGTCAGAGCGCAACCCCGACAGGACCTGAGCGCGCACCCGCTCTACCGCGTCAATGTCAAAGCGCGGCTCATGCAGCGTCATGCGCAGCAATTCGGCCACTTCCTCTCGGTTCTCGGACAGGAACTGGGCCGAGATCGAAACTGTGTCGTCGCTGGCATCATAGTCGAAAGAGGCCGCCAGTGCCTCCAACTCGCGCGCATAGGTCCGCGCATCCAGATCGCCGGCCCCTTCTTCGATCAGCCCGGTCATCAGATAAACGGCACCGCGCTTGTCTGGCGCATCCAATGAGGTACCGCCCCGGAACCGCAACTCCAGTGCTGCGAAGGGGATGGAATGATCCTCGACCAGCCAGGCCTTGATGCCTTTGGGCGAGGTCACTTCCTTGATGTCGACCTCTGCCCAGGCAGGCAGCGCCAGAAACAGGACCAGACAGGTCGTCAGAAACGCTCTCATTGGGTGACCTCCTCATCGCGCATCAGCCAGCCGGTGACAGAGGCTTCGGGGCGGAACAGGTCACGGGCCGCCGCTATGATTTCTTCGCCGGTAACCGCCTGCAAAATATCCGGCCATTCCTGCACATCCTCGACCGTCAATCCGCTGGCCAATGCGCGGCCATAACGGTTTCCGATCCCGTCCACATTGTCGCGCGCATAGACCTGTGCCGCGCGCAACTGCATCTTGATCCGTTCAAGGTCGTCCTCGTTCACGCCTGCGGCGATGAAATCGGCCACGGCCTGATCCATCGCATCTTCTGCCTCCTGCAAGGAAACGCCCTCGGTCGGAACCACAAACAGGCTGAACGTGGTGTCATCCAGCGAGACCCCACCATAAGACGCGCCCGCATAAACCGCCTTGTTCTGATCGAATTGCAGCGTTTCGTTCAGGTATGATGTCGTACCGCCTCCCAAAAGTTCTGACAGCAGATACAGCGCCGCTGCGGTTTTCTGATCGCCCGGGTTGCGCTCTGGCGCGAGGTAGCTGCGCTGCACATAGGGTTGTGCCACGCGCGGGTCCTTGTAGGTCAGCCTCCGCGCGGCTGTCTGCGGCGGCTCCTGCGAGCGCAGGCGCTCGGGCAGGTCAGGATTGGCCGGGATGACGCCATAGTGTTTCTCGGCCAGCGCACGAACCTCTTCGGGGTCGACATCGCCCGTCACCACAAGGATCGCGTTGTTGGGCGCATAGTACGTCTGGTAGAAGGACAGCGCATCATCCATGTCCAACTCTTCCATCTCATGCCGCCACCCGATGATCGGAACGCCGTAGCGGTGGTTGAGATATTGCGCCGCCCGCATTTGCTCACCAAAAAGCGCGCGGGGATTGTTCTCGGTGCGCTGGTTGCGTTCTTCGAGGATCACGTCGCGCTCGGTCTCGATGTCGCGCTCGGTCAGACGGATGTTGCGCATCCGGTCCGCCTCCATCTGCATCATCAGATCCAGCCGGTCCGCCGCCACGCGCTGGTAGTAGGCGGTGTAGTCGAACGACGTGAAAGCGTTGTCCCGTCCGCCATTGGCCGCCACGGTTGCCGACAGCTCACCCGAGGCGAGCGTATCGGTCGCCTTGAACAGCAGATGCTCCAGAAAATGCGCGACGCCGGACGAGCCCACCGGCTCATCTGCGGAGCCTGCACGATACCAGACCATATGCTGCACGACAGGGGCGCGGTGATCTTCGACCACAACCACATCCATCCCGTTATCCAGCGTAAAGGTTGTTACAGCTTCGTCCTCGGCGCTTGCCCAGACAGGCAGCATCAGCACCATCGCAGCCCCGCCAACAAGGGAACGTATCATCGGGTGTCCTCCATCCGGCATAAGCCCAAAGCGCAACGCGCCCGGACCACGCCATATGTTCCAGCTTGCGCACAACCTACGGTGCAAACGCGGCTGTTCAAGCCGAGATGGCAGAAAATTGAGGTTTCTTAACGAACTTCAGGCGGTGACGAGGGCGTTTCGCGCCCGGCGCGGCGGAACGCCTCTTCGGTGGCATAGGGGTTAATCGCCTGATTGTCATAGACTTCCCCGTAGCGATCGACCTTGAAGAGGCGGATATTGGCCAGACGTCCCTTGCGGCGTCGGAAATCGGCATCTTCCTGCGCAAGAACTTCGCGGGTATTGGCTGGTACGCCATAGCGGCTGGCCGTGCGAACAAGCGCGGCATCCGAGGACGGCACCGCGCCCGGCTGCAGCGCAGAGGCCCGACCGCCCAGCGCTTCGACCGCGTCGGCAACTGGTGTCGGATCGGTCAGATTTGTACCACCCGGTGTGGGCGCAGGCAGAACCGCGTAATCCTGCGGGGCGGTCAGCGGCTTGACTGGCAGAACGGCAAATTCATCCGGACCTGGCCCGGGCGCCTGAATGACCCGCAAGCCCTTGTCAGCGCACGCTGTCAGAGCAAAAACGCTCGTAATCATGATCGCGCCCAGCGGACCCCGCATGGTCACCTCCTGCCTGTTTGGCCGGTGTTGTAGCCCATTTGCCGCACCGCGTCACGAGGCCTTTTTCTCGGATTTCTTGCTGCCATCAAACAGGATCAACCCAAAAGCCCCGGCGAAGATGAACACATCCGCGATGTTGAACACAAACGGGTTGTTGATCCCGCAGCAGGACATGTTGAGGAAATCGAGCACATAACCATAAAGCAGCCGATCCACCACATTGCCCAGCGCCCCACCGATCAGCAGCCCGGCGCTCACCTGAGTGATCCAGGTGCCCGGCGCGCGGCGCAGCCAGAATAGGACGCCAGCACAGATCACAAAGGACAGCCCGATCAGCACCCAGCGGGAGGCGTCGCTGTCGCCCTGAAACAGACCGAAATTGATGCCGCGGTTTTCGCCATAGCGGAAGTTCAGGATCGGCGGCAGCACGTCAATGCCGCCCAGCCGGTCCACCTCCATCACGTGCACGACCCAATATTTGCTGAACTGATCCAGCAGAAAGGCCGCGAGGGCGGCCCATATGACGCGCGCAACTACCATCAGTGACGGAAATGCCGCATGCCGGTAAAAACCATGGCCAGTCCGGCCTCGTCAGCGGCCTTGATCACCTCGTCATCGCGCATCGATCCGCCCGGCTGGATCACGCAGGTTGCGCCATTGGCAGCAGCCTCCAGCAGCCCGTCGGCAAAGGGGAAGAACGCGTCCGAGGCCACGGCAGATCCCTTGGCGAGGCTGGCAGGCAGCTCCAGCGCCTCAGCCATGCGCTGCGCCTTGACGCCGGCGATGGTGGCACTGTCCAGACGGCTCATCTGGCCAGCACCAACGCCCACGGTCTGGCCGTCTTTCACGTAGACGATGGCGTTGGACTTGACGTGTTTCGCAACCTTCCAAGCGAAGAGTAGATCACCCATCTGCGCGTCCGTCGGTGCTTTCTTGGTCACCACTTTCAGATCAGACATGTCGCGGTGACCTACATCCTTGTCCTGCACCAGCATCCCGCCCGAGACCTGGCGGGTGGTAAATGCGCTATCCTGCGGGTTGGGCAGGCCATCAGTGAGCAACAAGCGCAGGTTTTTCTTGGCGGCAAAGACTTCTGCGGCCTCGTCCGATGCACCGGGGGCAATCACCACCTCGGTGAAAATCTGCACGATTTCCCGCGCTGTATCGGCGTCCAAGGGCATGTTCAGCGCAATGATGCCACCAAAGGCAGAGGTGCGGTCGCAATCGAACGCTTTCTGATAGGCCTCTTTCAGGGTCGCGCCCCGCGCAACGCCGCAGGGATTGGCGTGTTTGATGATCGCCACGGCGGGACCTTGCGCCGGGTCAAATTCAGAAACCAATTCAAACGCCGCATCGGTGTCGTTGATGTTGTTATAGCTCAGCTCCTTGCCCTGCACCTGGCGCGCTGTGGCCACGCCCGCGCGATCCGAGCCATCCAAGTAGAAAGCCGCCTCCTGATGCGGGTTCTCGCCGTAGCGCAGTGTCTGTGCCAGCCTGCCTGCCACCGCGCGACGGCGCGGGGCCTGCAGGTTCAGCGCGCCCGCCATCCAGTTCGACACTGCAGCGTCATAGGCTGCCGTACGCGCGTAAGCGTTCTGCGCCAGCCCCTGCCGGAACGCGTAAGAGGTCTGACCATCATTGGCCTTAAGCTCGGCCAGCAGCGCATCATAATCTTCGACATCGACCACCACGTTCACAAATGCATGGTTCTTCGCCGCCGCCCGGATCATCGCAGGGCCGCCAATGTCGATATTCTCGATGCAGGTGTCATAATCGGCACCTTTGGCGACGGTTTCCTCGAACGGGTAAAGGTTCACCACCAACAGGTCGATCGCACCGATCCCGTGCTGATCCATCGCTGCGAGGTGATCCTCATTATCGCGCAACGCCAGCAATCCGCCATGCACCATCGGGTGCAGCGTCTTGACGCGACCATCCATCATCTCGGGGAAGCCTGTCACCTCGGCCACGTCGCGGACTTCAAGCCCCGCATCGCGCAGCGTCTTGGCCGACCCGCCGGTACTGAGCAACTCCACACCCCGCGCCGACAGCGCCTTTCCCAGTTCGATCAGTCCGGTCTTGTCGGATACGGACAGCAGCGCGCGGCGCACGGGGTGAAGGTCGGTCATGTGGTCTTGGTCCTTTTGCGGATCAGTCGAATTGCGGCTCATCCCGGTTCAGGTCGCGAATGGCAATCGCCGTGTCCTGCGCCTTGCTCAGCGTCCACCGGATGCGCGTCGCATACCCCATTGCGCGCCCGGATAGAACAATCTGTTTTGTCGCGCGTGGCTGCAAACGGCCTTTTTCCAGATAAACGCTTGGGGCCAAAGCCAATTTATGGTTGCCATCATGGCGGAAGACCCAGATTTCACCGCTTTTGAGCGCCATCGACACCGCTGCGCCGCCCAGATCGACAGCTGCATCAACGTCCGGATGCAGATGCAGACGCACATCAAAACCGATTCCCGCCAATTTCGCGGCATCCATCGCCTTGTCGAAACGACGCTTGGCCGGGTCATTCATCGCCAGCAGCATATCCTCGCCTGCCAGCCCGCGCCCGTCAAAGGAAAGCTCTAGCGTGCGCGCATGGGTCAGACCAAACACGGCTTCATACCCATCATGACCGCCCTGAAACCGCAGTCCGTCAGACAGATCGGACAACTCGACCACCACATCCTGCGGCGCGGCGATCAGTGCCTCATTGCCGGTGCCGCGCTCAGGCTCTGCAAGCCGGGCGCTGGAATACCCATCCAGGCACAGGGTCGAGTGCGAAGGCGTCGCACGCCCGGCACGGCGCCATTCGGGACCATAGCTGTCGCCGGCCCCGCAATTCACGATCAGCGGACGGCGGCCCGAGGTCAGCTCAAAAGCCAGAGTTGAGGCATGTGCCTTGTAAGAGGCCCGCCCCGAGGGCGGCGCGCTGGCATCAATAATAACGCTGGTACGCCCGCCTGCGAGCCGGGCAAACCCCATGGCCAGCCGATCGAATGGTGTGGGCTTAGTCTGACTGGCCGCCAGCGCATGATCCAAACGTCCTTCGACACCACTGCCGCCGCCATGGAACCGGGCCAGACCACCATCACTGTGCCGCAGAGTACGCAGGCTGGGTGCGATCCGCAGAATGGCCGCCGCGTGATCGGCGCCAACACCGCGCCCGGCCTCCTGCAAGGCCGCCGCCGCCCAGGTCAACAGCGTGAAGACCTCCAACAGTTCTTCCGGGTTCCGGGTGGGCAACCCGCCCTCGGCATCGATCTGACTGCGGCAATCCTGCCCCAACGCACGGATCGCAGGATCGGCAAGCTCCTCCAAACCCTCCAGCGCCAGCGAGGCATAGATCAGCCCGGTCAGCGCCTCGAACCGGGGCAGGCCGGGTGGGGCGGATTTCCAGCACCGGGCCAAAAACCACGTCTGATGCGAAAGGGAACGGAAGAACGCGTCGCTTTGCGCCGGCTCCACCCCGCGCAGCAGGAACAGCGCGTGGTTGATCCAGCGAATCATCCGCCGTCCGGTCAGTTCAGGCGTCCAACCCGGCCCACGCCCTTTACCGTGATGCTCGATCCAGCCCCAAAGCCAGGCCTGCGCCTTGGCCCGTGCGCGCATATCGCCAACAGCAGCCAGATCGTCGAGCCAGACAAACCCGTGCCGTTCCTCATCGAAGGATGGGTTGGGCGAGGCGACCTCCCACAGCCCGCTGTCGCGCGATTCGACAAGGTATCCTGCAAACAGCAGATTGCCCGCCAGCAATTGCCGTCCCCGGGCAAAGACCCCGATGGTGCGCGGTTCGGGTTGCGATACGAAACCGGTCACCGCCGCGCGGCGCTGGCTCATGCGCGCGTAGAAACGGTTCTGGAACCGTGCCCAACGGCTCGCCATCGTATCGGAACTGGACATTTTCACTGCCTCTCACGCTCTTTGGCGTTTGTCGCAGAGCTTAGCGGTTCGGGCAATGCGAGTCACCGGTGATCTCGCCCTCAACCCGCTTTACGCAGACAAGCGATATAGAAACCATCCATTCCGCCGCCCTCGGGCCAATAATCGGGACGCAGGCGCAGCCCGCCCTCTTCGGTGAGCCAGCCGGGATCGACGCCCGGCAGTTTCAATGCGTCGCGATCGATGCTGAGCTCCGGGGCCTGTTCAAGAAGGTCCTCAATCTGCACCTCACCCTCGTCGGGCAGCAGCGAGCAGGTGCAATAGACCAATCGCCCGCCCGGTTTCAGCAAGCTTTGCGCATGGACCAACATCCGCGCCTGCAATTCGATCAGTTCCCCGAACTCGGACCCGTCTTTGGCAAAAGGCAGATCAGGGTGTCGCCGGATCGTACCCGTGGCCGAACAGGGCGCGTCCAGCAGGATCGCGTCATAGCTGCCTTGATGTTCCAACGCATCGCCCACAATCAGCTCTGCAGTCTGCCCGGTCCGGTCGAGGTTCTCGCGTACCCGCCGCATCCGCGACTCGGAGACATCCAGCGCAGTCACCTGCGCGCCCTGTGCCGCCAGTTGCAGCGTTTTGCCTCCTGGCGCTGCGCACAGATCCAGCACGCGTTCGCCCGATTGCGCAGCCAATACGCGCGCAGGCAGCGACGCCGCAGCATCCTGCACCCACCAATCGCCTGCGTCGTACCCCGGCAAGGCTGTCACTTGCACCGGGCCATCAATGCGCAGCGATCCGGTGGGCAACATTAGACCTTCCGGTCCAGAAACTCCGGGTTTCAGGGTCAAATCCAGCGGCGCCCCAGCGAAATGCGCCCGCTCCATGCCCGCCACAGCTTCCGCGCCCCAGGCCTGCATCAGTGGGCCGTGCAGCCATTTTGGCAGGCGCGGCACGCGCAGCAGATCCCAGTGCTTGGGCGTGTCCACCGCCACCTTGCGCAGCACCGCATTGACCAACCCTTTGAGCCGCCCGTGACGGCGCGAGCGCGCGGTGATCTCGACCATGGAATTGACAACACCATACGCGGCCTCACCCCCGGCCAGCTCCACAACCCCCAGCCGCAGCGCGTTCAGCACCGGCAGCGGGGGTTTCTTCTGCAAATGCTTGTTCAGCATACGGTCGGCGCGCTCCAACCCGCGCAACGTATCAAGCGCCAGACGCTGGGCGCGGGCGCGATCCTCGACCGCCAGCCGATCCAAGGCCCCGGCAGCCAGGCATTCCGACATCAGCCGATGCTCGCCCAATATCTGATCCAGCAGATAGATCGCGCTCTGGCGCGCCCGTGTGGCGGTGTCGTTCATACCCTGATCCCGATCTGTGACGTCATGCCCGCATTGCCACGGGCAGAGGCGGGCGTATATCAAGGCGCAGACCGGAAAGGAACCCGAGGCATGAGCGAGACCCACAAAGACCTGCCCCCCGCCGCGCAGCGCGCCCTGGCCGAGGCCGAAGAACGCCGCCGCGAAGCTGCGGCAAAGGCCAAGCCGTTGGCCAAGGAGTTGGGGGGCCGCGATGGACCGGAGCCCGTCCGCTATGGCGATTGGGAAAAGAAAGGGCTGGCGATCGACTTCTGATCGAACGCAGCTTGCGTCGCGCCGATTTCAGAGCCAAGTTGCGTCAAAGCCGGACCCCCGTAGTCTTAATGCCCCGGCCCCGACGCCAAAGGACCTTTCCCCGTGGGCAAATACGCAATTCCCCTTCAAACCGTATCGACCGGCCTAGTGGTCGCGATTGTCGGCTTCTTCAGCTCCTTTCCCATCGTTTTGCAGGGGCTGAATGGTGTGGGCGCCTCCAAGGCCGAGGCGGCCTCGGGGCTGATGGCGGCGGCCATCGCAATGGGGCTGGCAGGGATCGTGCTGAGCCTGCGCACAAGGATTCCGGTCAGCGTGGCCTGGTCCACACCCGGCGTGGCCTTGCTGGCGGTCTCTGGCGTGCCCGAGGCGGGTTTTGCCGAAGCGGTGGGCGCCTTCCTGCTGGCCGGACTTTTGACCGTCATCGCGGGGTTCTGGCGTCCGCTGAGCCGGTTGATCGCGGCCATTCCCGCCCCGCTGGCGCAGGCCATGCTGTCGGCGGTGCTGCTGTCGATCTGCCTACAGCCGTTCAGCGCAATGGGCCAAGCGCCATGGGTCGCGCTGCCGGTGATCGTCACATGGTTCGTCGCGGGTCAGATAAACCGCCTGATCGCGGTGCCCTGCGCCGTGATTGTGGCAGCGCTGGTTGTCGTATTCCAACCAGACTTCGATTTTGCGCTAAACGGGGCGATCATTCCCGCGCCGGTGTTCACGATGCCGGTCTTTTCGGTCCAATCGCTGATCGGGATCGGCCTGCCGCTATTCATCGTCACCATGGCGACGCAGAACATCCCCGGTCTCGCCATCATCCGCAGTTTCGGATATCAGCCCGCCCCCGCGCCGCTGATCTCTTCGGTGGGCGGGGCAAGCCTGCTCTCGGCCCCGTTTGGCGCCCCTGCAACCTGTCTGGCTGCCATCACCGCAGCCATGTGCGCCAACGACGACTCGCATCCCGACAAGGACAAACGTTATCTTTCTGCGGTGTTCGGCGGGGTGTTCTACTGCGTCTTCGGGCTCTTTGCCGGGATTATCACGGCATTTGCAGGCCTTGCCCCGCCGCTGCTTCTGGGCACGCTGGCAGGGGTCGCCCTGCTGCCCGTCTTCGCCAACTCAGCTCTCGCCGCGTTCGAAGATGCCGGATACCGTCAGGCAGCCGCAGTCACCTTTCTGGTCACCGCATCCGGTGTGACAATCATCGGCCTCAGCGCCGCTGTCTGGGGGTTGGTTCTGGGCGGGATCGTGCAGGTGATCAACACCCGGATGGCAGGACGCGCCTAGTCTGCACGCAAACGGAAATCAGCGAAGTCGCCCTGGCCGCGATCCGAGGTGAACCGGATCTTTCCGCCTCGCACGCGCACTTCCTGGCAGTTATAGCCCAGTTCGCTGCCACCCCAGTAAAGGTCACGGCAAAAATAGCCGTTCTTCCAGTCCCAATTGCCCTCAACGGGCCAACGCAGACCGGTTCCACTGATCTTGCCCTCGGGCGACACCTGCAGCTTGACCAGTGGTCGCGTCAGGGTCTTGCCGGCAACGATTGCCTTGAACTGCGCCTCGTTCTGGACCTTGGCGAAATCAGCCAAAGCAGGCAGTGCGAGGGTGCATGACACAAGAAAGCATGAAATCCGCAAGAACATGGCGACACAGGGGGATGTTGCAAGGATATTGGGTTTACGCACATGCCGCCCGGTTGGATCACTCTTTTATTTCGACATGGATTGCCTTGCCGAAAGCCTCAACCAGTTCCTGCTGCTTACGGCTGATCGGCCGATCCTCGGGCCAGGTCAGCCAATAGCCGTCGCGGGTGATTAACTCGGGCAGATCAAGGCGCCGTAACGCATCGCCTTGCAGCGGATCGCGCGCCAGCGCGACCGACCCCAGCACCACACCCAGTCCAAGACGCGCCGCAGCCAGCGCGTGTTCCATGGAATCGACGCTCAACCAGCCGCCATCGGGCAGGGGCAAGCCAGTCTCTGCCGACCAGTCCGACCAGCCCGGGCGCGGCCCGCGCAGCTCAATCAGCGGTGCCCCCCAGGTCAGCCCCGGTGCAGCCATCGGCGCAAGAACCTCACGCGCAACAAGCTGAGCGCTGCGACCCGGCCAGGACCCGCTCCCATAGCGGATTTGCAACCAGGTCTTTTCCTCGTCGAACCCCGACCAGCGGTCGAGTGAATCCACGACCAACCGCAGATTGGGATAGGCCTTGCGAAACGCAGCCAGACGCGACACCACCAGCGCACCAAGATGCGAATTGAGGCCCGCCACACGCAGCTCGGTCGGGCTTTTGCCAAAGAGGTTTTCGGTGTTGCGTTCCAGCGCACGCAAACTGTCCTGCACCAGCGGCAGATAGCTTTCGCCCTCAACCGTCAATGACACACCTCGCGCTTCGCGAATAAACAGCGATCGACCAAGCCAGGCCTCCAGGTTGCCGATCCGCTGGCTGACGGCTGCCTGGGTCAGCCCGAACTCGCGCGCGGCGGCGGAAAACCCACCCAGACGCCCGGCGGCCTCAAAGACCCGCAACCAGTCCAACGGGGGCAGACCTACCTTGCGCTTACTCATTAGATTTTCCGGGCCTCAGATCGAATAAGGATTAATTGTCTTAATGCCACGCCACCTGTATTCCCTCAAGCAGTCCCGCGACGCGATCAGGAGAGACCCGATATGCTGCGCACCGCCACTCACTCCGGCCCCGTTGTCACTGTCACCGATGATGACGGGGTCGCCACCCGATTTCACGCCATCTGGCTGCGCGACAACGCGCTTGATCCCGAAACCCGCGCGCCCGGCACTGGGAAGCGGCTGATCACCATTGGCGACATTCCCGCCGATACCACGATCAGAGCCGCGCGGATCGTACAGGGCGATCTTGAGGTCACGTTCCAGCCCGAAGGCAAGACCGTGCTCTTTCCCGCTGACTGGCTGGCCAAACACGCCTATGATCGCGACCGGCCAGATGACGCTGGCCGTACCGCCCCCGGCATCACGACTTGGGACTGCGCCCTGGCGCCGCCGAGTGCCGACTGGGGCGCAGTCCATGCCGGACCTCAAGCCAAGCGCGCCTGGCTGGCTGCGGTTGCCGAATACGGCTTTGCCCGGCTGACCGGCGGTCCAGCTGAACCTGAGGCGCTGTTACGTGTTGCAGACCTGTTCGGCTATGTGCGCCAGACCAACTACGGCCGCTATTTTGAGGTCCGGACTGAGGTCAATCCAAGCAATCTGGCCTATACCGGGCTGGGCCTTCAGGCCCATACCGACAACCCCTACCGCGACCCTGTGCCGGGGCTGCAGATCCTCTACTGTCTGGAAAACTCTGCTGAGGGCGGCGATTCCATAGTGGTGGACGGCTTTCGCGCCGCGCAGCGCCTGCGCGACGAAAACCCCGAGGGGTTCGCGCTATTGGCATGTCACCCGGCACGGTTCGAATATAGCGGCTCGGATGGCGTCTGCCTGCGCTCACGCCGCCCGATGATCGAGCTGTCGCCCGATGGCGAACTGGTCGCGGTGCGCTTCAACAACCGTTCTTCCGCGCCCTTCGTTGACATCCCCTTCGACCGGATGGAGGCCTACTACGCCGCCTATCGACATTTCGCCGCGATCATCGACGATCCCGCCATGGGTGTTGCATTCAAACTGGAGCCAGGCGAAAGCTTCATCGTCGACAACACCCGCGTGTTACATGCGCGCACCGGGTATTCCGGCGCGGGATCGCGTTGGCTGCAAGGATGCTACGCCGACCGGGACGGGCTGCTCTCGACGCTCGCAGCACTGGAGATGGCACAGCCGGAGGCGGCGGAATGACCGGCAAACCCGATCTGACCCGCGACAATATCGTCGCCTTCCTGGCCGACATCTTCGACCGGCGCGGCGGCGAAGAATATCTGGGTGAACCGGTCACCATGGCCGAACATATGCTGCAAGGCGCCACCATCGCGGAGCAGAACGGTCTGGCCGAGGACATCATCGTCGCCACCTTGCTGCACGATATCGGTCACTTCACCTCTGAATTCGGCACCTTCAGCATGGACGACACCGAAGACCGCTATCACGAGGATGCGGGCGCTGAGATTCTGGCGCCGTTCTTTCCCAGTGTCGTCACCGATTGCGTGCTCTACCACGTCGCCGCCAAGCGCTACCTTTGCGCCACCAAGCCAGAATATTTCGAACGGCTCTCCGAGGCCTCGGTCCACTCACTGAACCTGCAAGGCGGCCCGATGAGCACTGAGGAAGTCGCCGAATTCGAAAAGAACCCCAACCTCGAAAAGATCATCCAGGTGCGCTATCTGGACGAGGCAGGCAAGCGCGACGATATGGAAACGCCTGACTTCCACCATTTCGCCCCGATGGTGCAACGGATCGTCGACCAGCATTGGGGGGCCACATGAACGCGCCGGAGTACATTTTCGAGGCCAGCAGCAAGCCATCCCTGCCCTGGCATGAGGTACCGCTGATCCGCGCCACCGAAGAGAGCGTCAAGGGCTATGGCTGTCTGGTTGACGACCCCGACGGGTTCGAGATCGAGATCACGCGCTGGCCCCAACAGGGCTGGCGCCCAATCGACGAAGGCACCGGCGACGAGGGCGGCTGGGTCGAGGGCACGTTCAAGGGCGAGTGGAAAGGCGATGTTCTCTATGGCGAGAACGAGGCGGTGAGCGGCCATTATGTTCTGGGCTGGTCCACCGACCCGAAAGGGGCCAGCGCCGAAACCAGAACCGCGCCGCGCGATCAGGTGCTGCTATGGCATATGAACTATCATCCCGATGGCGGGCAGTTGTTCTTTCCGCTCGACCGCAAGCCTTTTATCATCCCCGCCGCACTGCCAGGCGACAACCTGACCCCGGACAAGGTGGTAGCTTTCTGGTGCGACGGCACGCGCGGGCTCTATATCCATCCCGGCATCTGGCATGAGGGGATCTTTCCGGTCGAAGACAGCCAGCGGTTCCTCGACCGCCAGGGGGCCGTGCATGCGCGCGTCAGCGCCGATATCGGCAAGGAATTCGGCGTCTACCTCGCCTGTCCTCTGCATGAAGACCGGATCAAAACGCTCTGACCTCACCGGTGCGATGAAGAAAGCGCAATACAGTCTTCACATCAGATTGAGATAGGTGGGGATTTCGGTCTTATATTGGCCGTGACCAATGCGCATTCGGAGGGAGATCAGACCATGGATATTGATCGACGAGAGGTGATAAAGCTGGGCACAGCAGCAAGTCTTGGCGCGCTTCTACCCTCTCTGGCGCTGGCTACCCCGCAAAACGCGGCATTCGAAGCCTCGTATCAGGACGTTTTGGGCCGCCTGCGCAAAGCGTTTGGCGCGCTTGGCCTAGAAGAGGCCACGCCGCACCCGATCGTCACTGGCGATGCCACCTATAACGGCGGGTTGCGCCATGATTTCGACCAATCCACCCTGCCCCAAGGCGGCTTCGTGATCCAGCCATTGGCGCGTGTCGAGGACGTACAGGAGCGTGGCCGCGCCGATGTGCTGCCGATCTTTCACGAGGTCGGCTGCCACCCGCCCGACAGCCTCGGCAAGGCCGACCAGACCCGCATGCTGATCCGCCTGCTGACCGAAGAGTTCGGGCTCGATCCGGCGCGGCTGGCCTTTGTCAGTGTGCCCGAATCCGAAGACATGCACCCCGTACTGGATGAGATCGGCCTGCCCTATGCGGAAAAGGTGATCCTGCGCGACGCCGAGGAAGCATTTGAGGCGCGCGACGGGTCGGGTTACTTCTTTCCCAACCCCAATGGCGAGGATTTCTTTGTCACGATGGGGGTTTATTACCGCATCGGCGATGTCGATGAGCCCGCACCGTCCGGCTATCCCGCCTCGGACAACTGGACCGAGATCGGCGAGATCGTGATCGCAGGCGAAACCGCACCACTGGGGGTCTCACTGGGTGCTGAACGGCTAACGCTGGCGGTATCCGGCCAATACCCGACATGGGATGAACGCCTCGGTCAGCTCTTTGTCCAGGTCGAAGGGGACGCATCGGGCGGCAACGAACCGGCGGGCATCGCCGCGTTCCGGTAGGCGCGGCAAATGCAACGGCGCGAGTTTCTGGCAACACAGGCCCAGTTGGGCGCGTTTTGCCTGTTCGGAGGATCCGCCATGGCGGCATCGGATTTCACGTTCGCCGTCCCGCCGGAAGAGGCCGCCCATGAGGCAACCTTCATGCAATGGCCTGTAAGCCCCCGCGTGCACCCCGACCAAGTGTTTCTGGAGACGCTGCAGCACACCATCGCCGACATCGCGAACGCGATCGCTGAGTTTGAACCGGTGATCATGCTGGCCAGCGCCGCCGATCAGCCGGGCGCGCGCAAGAAACTGTCGGACGCGATTACGCTCTGGGACATCCCAACCGAGGATCTCTGGTGTCGCGATTCCGGGCCGCTCATCGCTGTTGCATCCTCAGGCCAGCGCGTGGTCAGCCATATCCGGTTCAACGGCTGGGGCAACCGACAGGTCCACAAGCGCGACGGCAGCATCGCGACCGAGGTTGCGTGGCGGCTGGGCTTTGATGTGATCCCAAGCGGCCTTGTTGGTGAGGCGGGCGGGGTCGAACAGGATGGCCATGGCCTGCTAATGGCGCATGAAAGCTCCTGGGTGAATGACAACCGAAATCCCGAGCTGAGCCGCGACCAGATCGAGCAGCGCCTGCTCGACGCTTATGGCGCGGAGCGGATGATCTGGGCCGACGGCGTCTGGGGCGAGGATATCACCGACTACCATATCGACAGCCTGGCGCGCTTTACCGGCCCCGGTCGCGTGCTGATCAACCTGCCAGACGATCCCGACCCGGATGATCTGTTTCACATGGCCGCACTCGACACCCATGACCACCTTGTCGCCGAAGGGTTAAGCGTCGACGTCATTCCCGAACCCGAATTTCGCCGGGTCAAGAACCTCGACTTCGTGGCCTCTTACGCCAACTACTACGTCTGCAACGGCGCTGTCATTGCGGCACGGTTTGGCGACCGCGAAACCGACCGCATCGCGCGCGAGGCCTTGCAGCGGCACTATCCGACCCGCGAAATTGTCACCCTGAATGTGGACGCTCTCGGCGAGATTGGCGGCGGCATCCATTGCGCCACGCAGCAATTACCAGCGGCCTGACACCCGAAACCTACAGGCCCAGCACATCCACCATGTTGTACTGCCCGGGCTGCTTGCCCTGCCCCCAAAGTGCGGCCTTGAGCGCGCCGCGGGCGAAGATCGCCCGGTCGGTGGCCACATGGCGCAGGGTGATGCGCTCGCCAGCAGCGGCGAACAGCACGTCATGTTCGCCCACGATGTCTCCACCCCGGATCGCGGTGAAGCCGATATCGCCACGCTTGCGCGCACCTGTGATGCCGTCTCGACCCCGATCCGAGACATCCGCCAGCACTACGCCGCGCCCTTCGGCAGCGGCCTCACCCAACATCAATGCCGTGCCCGAGGGCGCGTCAACCTTGTGGTGGTGATGCGCCTCGATCACCTCGATGTCGAAATCCTCGTCCAAAGCGGCAGCGACTTTCTTGGTCAGCTGCGTCAGCAGGTTGACGCCCAAGCTCATATTGCCCGCTCGCACGATCACCGCATGGCGCGACGCCGGTTCCAACGCTGCAATCTGCTCATCCGTCATACCGGTGGTGCCGATCACATGCACCGCCCGCGCTTGCGCTGCCAATGCGGCAAATTCCAGCGTCGCTGCGGGCGCGGTGAAGTCGATGATCGCCTGCGCGGGGGCAAACGCCTCCAACGGGTCATCGGTGACCGTCACGTCCAGCGCCGCCCCACCCATCATTTCGCCCACATCCTTGCCGACCCAATCATGGCCCTTGCGCTCCACTACGCCCACCAGACGCGCCTTGTCGCTGTCGGTCACGATGCGGATCAGCATCTGGCCCATGCGGCCCGATGCTCCGGTGATGGCGATGCCGGGAATGTGGGTCATGATTGGTATCCTTACGTCAGATCGGCTCAATGCCTCCTACCTGTTCGGGGACCGCTTGGCAAAGCCTCTCGTTCGGCTTAGATCGTGGGACATGGCAAAGAACAAATTCCACGATGGCCCCGGTCCTTCCCAGCGTCAGCTTCGCGTCGGCGAATTGATCCGCCGCACGCTTTCCGAGGTGTTGGCGCGCGGCGACGTGCATGACCCCGATCTGAACCGCATGTCGATCACCGTGGGTGAGGTGCGCACCTCACCCGACCTCAAGATCGCCACCGCCTTTGTGCTGCCCCTGGGCGGCAAGGGGCAGGACGACGTGCTGAAACTGCTGGCGCGCAACAAGGGCGAGCTGCGCCGGGTCATCAGCAAGAAGGTGGGTCTGAAGTTTGCACCTGACCTGCGGTTCCGGCTGGATGAGACCTTCGACCAGATGGACGAGGCGCGCCGCCTGTTCAGCCAAGACGATGTACGCCGGGATCTGGACGAGTGAAACGCCTCGCCGTCACCCTGTTGACGCTGATTGCCAGCCCGGCGGCAGCGCTGACCTGTTCTGATATCGAGCATGAGGGCAACCGGTTCACGGTCTGCGAGGCAAATGCCGGATCCGAGGATCTGCGCCTGTTCCTGCGCGATGACGCGGGCGAGATATTGGGGCACTTTCAGACCGTCGATGCCGCGCTTGCGGAAGAGGGCAAAGAGCTGGCCTTTGCGATGAACGCCGGGATGTATCACGACGATCGGTCGCCGGTCGGCCACTACGTCGAAAACGGCGAAGAAGAAATGCGTGTGATCCCTAATGCAGGCCCCGGCAATTTCGGCCTGCTGCCCAATGGTGTCTTCTGCATCCGCGAAGCCCGCGCCGACGTGTTCGAGACACTCAGCTATCAGGACGAGCAGCCGGACTGCCGTGATGCCACGCAATCCGGACCGATGCTGGTGATCGATGGTGAGTTGCACCCGCGCTTCCTGCCCGATTCCACCTCGCGCTATATCCGCAACGGGGTCGGCACCAGCGCGGACGGCCAGCGCGTGATTTTTGCGATCTCCCGCAACGCGGTCACCTTCCACCAGTTCGGCCGCCTGTTCCGCGACGTGCTGAACACGCCCAATGCGCTTTATTTCGATGGCAATATCTCCCGCATGCACGCGCCGCAAATCGGGCGATCCGATGCCGGTTTTTCGCTAGGGCCCATCGTCGGCATCGTGGTGGATGCCGAGTAGCGTGTTTGACAGAGCGCGGGTGATCCGCTAGGCCGCGCGCTTCATAAGAATTCCCGAGAGATGCCATGGCACGCAAACGCAAAGGGCGCGATATTTCCGGCTGGCTGGTGGTCGATAAGCCCGCTGGCATGACCTCGACAGCCGTTGTCAACAAGGTTCGCTGGGCGCTGCAGGCGCGCAAAGCGGGCCATGCGGGCACTCTGGACCCCGAAGCGACCGGCGTATTGGCCGTAGCACTGGGTGAAGCGACCAAGACCGTGCCCTACATCACCGACGCGTTGAAGGCCTATGTGTTCACCGTGCGTCTGGGTCAGGCCACCAATACCGACGATGCCGAAGGCGAGGTGATTGCACAAAGCGACGTGCGGCCCGACGACGAGCAGATCAAGGAAGCACTACAGCCTTTTCTGGGTGAGATCATGCAGGTCCCGCCAAAATTCTCGGCCGTGAAGATTGACGGCCAGCGCGCCTACAAACTGGCCCGCGACGGTGAAGATGTCGAACTGGCCGCCCGCCCGCTCTGGGTCGAGGAACTTGTGCTGCTGGACCGCCCGGATGCCGATCACGTGGTGCTGGAAATGACCTGCGGCAAGGGCGGCTATGTCCGCTCCATCGCCCGCGATCTGGGCGCGGCACTAGGCTGCCACGGCCATGTCCAATCGCTGCGCCGCATTTGGTCTGGTCCATTTGATACAGAGGATGGGCTGAGCATCGAGCAGATCGACACGATGGCCCACAGCCCCGAACTGGACACCTATCTGCGCCCGCTCGAAGAGGGCCTGACCGAGTTACCGGAACTCAAATGCACGCCCGAAGGCGCCGCTCGCCTGCGCCATGGCAACCCCGGCATGGTTCTGGCCGCCGATGTCGAATACGGAGACGAGGCCTGGGCCTCGCTGGACGGGCGGGCCGTTGCGGTCGGCATCTACAAGGCGGGCGAACTGCATCCGTCACGTGTAATCGTGCGACCACAATGATCACCCGCACCCATACCAAGGGCGATGCGCCTTCGACCGCCATCTACTCCGATTGCGAACGCTACCGTTACAGCCTGACACGGGTCTGGGACCCTGCCGGGCGCAAGGCGCTTTTTGTGATGCTCAACCCCTCGACTGCAACCGAAGTGCAGAACGATCCAACTGTTGAGCGCTGCGAGCGGCGAGCGCGGGCATTGGGCTTTGGCGCGTTTCAGGTCACCAATATCTTCGCCTGGCGCGAGACCAACCCGCACAAGATGCGCGCCGCCGCCGATCCGGTCGGGCCGGAAAATGACGCGGCTATCCTTGAGGGCGCGGGTTGGGCCGATCAAGTGGTTGCAGCCTGGGGCACCCATGGCGCGCATCTGGAGCGTGGCCCGCAGGTTGAGGCGCTACTGCGCGGCGCAGGCCATACCTTATATCATGTGGGCCTGACCAAACAGGGGCACCCGCGCCATCCGCTCTACGTGGCCTATGCCCAACAGCCCGAAGCCTGGCCAGGTTAATCTCGTATTAACCAGTTTCGGTTTATAGTTTTGACGCAATCGTTCTCTGTATGTTCTGATGCAGCTAGTCAGCACGGCATCAGGCGGAGGTGCAGCATGTTTCTATTTGCCAGCGTAGTCGGACTGATGGCGGCAAGCGGCGCTGTGCTGCTGACCAATATCGACTCCGAGCAAGGCGAGGACACCGATGAAGACGCTATTGCATCCGACAAAGATACGGCACCGGAAGAGGACCCAAGCAACGCGGGGCCCGAAGGCACAGCCGAGGCTGAGGAACCGCCGGATCTGCTGAACCAGATTCTCTTGGGGGATGCAGGCGACAACCTGACCGAAGGGGCGGCAGGCGATGATCAGATCAACGGCTATGGCGGCGATGACAGGCTGACCGGTGGCGAGGGCAATGACGATTTGCACGGGGCTGAGGGGCGAGACCTGCTCTTAGGCGGCGCGGGGTCGGATACCCTGCATGGGCAAGACGGCGACGACACCCTTCAGGGCGGCGATGGGGATGACAGCCTGTTCGGTCATTTTGGACAGGATCTCCAACAAGGCGGAGATGGCGCGGATACAATTTATGGCGGTCAGGATGCCGACAGCCTGGAAGGTGGGCCCGGTAATGACGCACTGCATGGCGGTTATGATGACGATACGCTGACCGGTGGTGAGGGGCAGGACAGCCTGTTTGGCGGTCAGGGTGATGATCTTGTGATCGGAACCGACGACACCGACGAGGAAAGCACCGATTACCTTAACGGCGGTGATGGCGCGGATACCATCCTTGCCGGCTCAGATGACATCGTCACAAGTGGCGCCGGCGCGGATGAGATCTACGTCGATTCAGACATCGAACAGGGCGACGAGACCGGGATCATGGATTTTGACCCGCTTGAAGATCGTCTGGTCCTGGTTGTTGAAAACCCGGAAGAGACAGATGCCGAGATCACCATCGAAGCCGACCCTGATCAGGATGGCCTGAGCCACGTTCTGCTTGATGGCGTCCCGGTGGCGATGCTTCTTTCTAAAGCGGCAGTCGACCCCGGTGACATCCTACTGGTCGACACTCAAAACCTCCGGGATATCCTGGCCGGCGCCGCACCATCCGTCTGAGCTTGTGTTACGTGCCAGCGGGCGGCGCACAAATCCTTTGCCATTGCCCACAATTCTCCGTATACGCGCGCATCCGCCTCGGAATCACCGGGTCGGTTCACTCTCCATGGGCCTGTGCTGGACGACATCCCGGCCTGCGCCATTCACTCTAACCTTGCAAGGAGACCCCGATGTCGATCACTGCCGAAGAAAAAACACGCGTCATGAAAGAATTCGCAACCAAAGACGGCGACACCGGTTCGCCCGAGGTCCAGGTTGCTGTTCTCAGCTCGCGCATCGCCACGCTGACCGAACACTTTAAGACCCACAAGAAGGACAACCACGGCCGCCGTGGCCTTCTGAAGATGGTTGCCCAGCGCCGCAAGCTGCTGGACTACCTCAAGGGCAAGGACGAGGCCCGCTACCAAGACCTCATCAAGCGTCTCGGCCTGCGTCGCTAAACTCAGAATACATGACATTCAGAATGCCTGCTCATTCGAGCAGGCGTTTTTCGTTGAGGAACACTGCTCGCTGACGCAAAGATGATGGACCAAATGACCCGAGAGCGCAGCAATGACCAACTGGATCGATCTGACCCTTAGCTTGAATGATCAAACGCCCATCTACGCCGAGGAGGATTATTCGGATCCACCCTTCGCTGCGATACCCTGGTCAAGCGTCGCGGATATCCGCTTCGAAGTCTGGCAATTGGCGCTTGGGACCCAGACCGGAACCCATATCGACGCCCCTGCCCATTTCGTGGAAGGTGGGGCGACCATCGAAACGTTGATGCCCTCGGAAATGATCGGTCGCTACAGGCGCGTGGACGCCAAGTATCTGGAAGAGGATGACTTTCAGGTAGATTGGGACGTCGAAACGCATCTGTTGCTTGATGCACGGCTGCCCCATCTGGCCAAACCAGATGTCTTGACCAGGCTGATTGAGCGATCTCCGAAGGTCTGCATTCTTGCTGGAGAATTGCGCATCGCGGATGATGATCCGCTATGGTTCCACATCAATCTGGCCCGAACGGGCCGGTTTCTGGCGGAAGATCTGCGCGTCGATCATATCGACACAATTCCCGACAGCGGCGATGCCGTCACCACGCCCTTGCATCTGAGCGGATTGAGCGGGTCTCCGGCGCGGGTCCTGATAAAAGGCTGATCTGCAAGATGCCCCGCAGGTGGCGCTTGAAAAAAGGTCTGCTATCGTCGCCGCGGATCACAGGCCAAAGGCGGCAGTCGCTATGTATCATCCACTTTCCCAAGTCCGCGTGCTGGACCTGACCAATGTACTGGCGGGCCCGTTCTGCTGTCATCAGCTGGCCCATATGGGGGCCGAGGTGATCAAGGTCGAGGCGGCCGGACGGGGTGACCTGGCGCGCCAACTGGGCGCGGATGCGGAGTTGAATGCGCAAGGCATGGGCGTATCCTTTCTCGCTCAGAACGCGGGCAAGAAGTCGGTCACCGTGAACCTGAAAGACCCCGATGGCAAGGCACTGTTTCTGAGGCTGATCAAAACAGCGGATGTGGTGGTCGAGAACTTTCGCCCGGGCGTCATGGATCGGCTGGGCGTTGGGTATGACGTTCTGAAGTCGAAGAAACCCGATCTGGTCTATTGTGCAATCTCGGGCTTCGGCCAGGATGGGCCCTGGGCGCACCGACCCGCCTATGACCAGATCATTCAAGGGGCATCGGGATTGATGTCGATCACTGGTGATCGTAACAGCGCACCGATGCGCGCGGGCTATCCGGTCGCGGATACCGTCGGCGGGATGACGGCAGCCTTTGCGATTGCGGCGGCGCTGAATGCCGATCCGCGTGGGACCTTCATTGATGTGTCGATGCTGGAATCGGTTTTGGCGACAATGGGTTGGGTGGTGTCGAACCACCTGATCGCTGGGGTAACGCCCGAGGCCCATGGAAACGAAAACCCGACCTCGGCGCCCTCCGGGGCGTTCCAGGCCGGTGGCGGGCTGATCAATATCGCGGCAAACAAGGACGAACAGTGGATGCTGTTGACTGACCATCTGGGCTTGCAGAACCTGCGGGACCATCCCGACTATGCAACCCGCGAAAGACGCAAGGCGAACCGCGCGGCGTTGAAGCTTGAACTCGAAGCGGTGCTAACGACACGTCCCGCACGGGACTGGGCCAAGGAATTGAACCGGATCGGCGTTCCAGCCGGTGCAGTGCTGAGCGTGCCCGAGATACTGGAGATGCCACAGGTGGCAGAGCGTGGGTTTCTGAAAAACTATGCGGATGTTCCGGGCGTCGGGCGCGATATCTCGGTCGTGACCACAGGCATCAAGCTGGATGGCACCGCCCCAACGGTAGAGCGCCCGCCCCCCGAGCTTGGACAGGATAATGAAGAGATCTGGGGGGCACTGGGTGTGTCGCCGGACGAGATTCGGGCGCTGAAAGAGCGGGGCGTGATATGACAGAGCGAAACGATGTGTCGGATTGGTGGCAGACCGAGATTATCGACATGGCACCGGGGCAAATCCGCATGCGCGGGCACCCGATTGAGGAGTTGATCGGCACAGTGACGTTCCCGCAGATGATTTGGCTTATGACACGCGGCGAATTGCCGTCGACAGATCAAGCCAGACTTTTGGAAGCCGCTCTGGTCGCTGCAGTGGATCACGGGCCGCAGGCACCGTCGATCGCCGCCGCGCGCATGGCCGTGACCTGCGGGTTGGGGTTGAACGGGGCGATGGCTTCGGCTGTGAACATGCTGGACGATGTGCATGGCGGTGCCGGTGAACAGGCGGTTGAGCTTTATCACTGGATTGACGATGCACTTGCGCGTGGCTGCGCGATTGATACTGCGGTTGCTGGCATGATCGACCGCTGGCAGGACGAGCGGAGTGCCTTCGTTCCCGGATTCGGCCACCGATTTCACAAGCCCGAAGACCCGCGCGCGCCGCGACTGCTGGCATTGGTTGATGATGCCGCTTCTCAAGGCATCGTCAGCGGGCAATTCGCCGCCTTCGGTCGAGCGCTGCAGCGTGAGTTGAACCGTCGCAAAGGCAAACCGGTGCCTATGAATATCGACGGGGCAACCGCGGTGATCTATGCCGAGCTAGGATTTGCCGGGCCGCTGGCTCGGGGATTGTTCTGTCTGTCGCGATCCGTGGGTGTGATTGCCCATGCCTGGGAACAGACCCAACAGGGCGGGCGCAACAAAGGACCGACCCCGCCGCAATACCGCTGGACCTATACCGGGCCGAACCCGATCGGGGATGACCGCGCATAAATCCGCACCCTCTTCCAATCGACCGCGTTCTGCTGTATGCGCGCTCCATCTGAAACGTTGTGCCTTGGACCCCGGCACTCGGAAACAAGATGTAAGGGGTCGGCGGCAATGGGGCCGCCATGCAATCGGGAGACCCGCAGGGGCGGGAGCGCTCCCATCTAGGATACGCATATGTTTGATGTAACGACGAAAAGCATGCAGTGGGGCGAGGAAACGCTCACACTGGAAACCGGCAAGGTTGCCCGTCAGGCGGACGGCTCGGTCATTGCCACGCTGGGCGAAACCAGCGTCATGGCCAACGTGACCTTCGCGCGGCAACAAAAGCCCGGTCAGGATTTCTTCCCGCTGACCGTGCACTACCAAGAAAAATACTATGCCGCCGGTAAGGTTCCGGGTGGCTTCTTTAAGCGCGAGGCGCGCCCGACCGAGAAAGAGACGCTGACTGCGCGTCTCATCGACCGTCCGATCCGCCCGCTCTTTGTCCCCGGCTTCAAAAACGAAGTGCTGGTGATGTGCACCGTGCTCAGCCATGATCTGGTCAATGACCCGGACATGGTTGCGATGATAGCCGCCTCTGCCGCGCTGACCCTGTCGGGCGCGCCGTTCATGGGCCCGATCGCCGGTTGCCGTGTCGGCTTCGAGGATGGCGAATACGTCCTGAACCCCACCGTGGACGATATGCAGGACCTGCGCCTGAACCCCGAACAGCGTCTGGATCTGGTTGTTGCCGGCACCAAAGACGCCGTGATGATGGTGGAATCCGAGGCTTATGAACTGACCGAAGCGGAAATGCTGGGTGCGGTGAAATTCGCCCATGAGCAGATCCAGCCGGTCATCGACCTGATCATCGATCTGGCCGAAGAAGCGGCAAAAGAGCCGTTCGACTTCACCCCGCCGGACTATAGCGAACTTTATGAGGCCGTGAAAGCCGCGGGTGAAACCGCGATGCGCGCCGCCTTTGCGATCACCGACAAGCAGGAGCGTACCGCCGCTGTTGCCGCCGCCCGTGAGACCATCAAGGAAGCGCTGAGCGAAGAGCAACTGGAAGACGCCAATCTCGGCTCGGCCCTGAAGAAGCTCGAGGCAGGCATCCTGCGGGGCGACGTGGTCAAGACCGGCAAGCGCATCGACGGTCGCGCGACCGACGAAATCCGCCCGATCGTCAGCGAAACCGGCCTGCTGCCCCGGACCCACGGTTCGGCGCTGTTCACCCGTGGTGAAACCCAGGGCCTCGTGGTGACCACGCTGGGCACCGGCGACGATGAGCAATTCATCGACGCGCTGCATGGCAACTTCAAATCCAACTTCCTGCTGCATTACAACTTCCCGCCCTATTCGGTTGGTGAAGTGGGCCGCGTGGGCCCTCCGGGCCGTCGTGAAGTTGGCCACGGCAAGCTGGCATGGCGTGCCCTGCAGGCGGTTCTGCCTGCAGCGACCGACTTCCCCTACACCGTTCGCGTGGTGTCGGAAATCACCGAGTCCAATGGCTCCTCCTCGATGGCGTCGGTCTGCGGTGGGTCGCTGTCGATGATGGATGCAGGCGTTCCGCTGAAAGCACCAGTTGCCGGTGTCGCCATGGGTCTGATCCTGGAAGAAGACGGCTCCTACGCGATCCTGTCCGACATTCTGGGTGACGAAGACCACCTGGGCGACATGGACTTCAAAGTGGCGGGTACCGAAAACGGCATCACCTCGCTGCAGATGGACATCAAGGTTGCGGGCATCACCCCCGAGATCATGGAGAAAGCCCTGGCGCAAGCCAAGGATGGCCGGATTCACATCCTGGGCGAGATGGGCAAAGCGCTGTCCGAGACCAACGAATTCTCGGTCCACGCTCCGCGCATCGAGACCATGAACATCCCCACCGACAAGATCCGCGAAGTGATCGGTTCGGGCGGCAAGGTGATCCGCGAAATCGTCGAAGTGTCGGGCGCCAAGGTCGACATCAACGACGATGGCGTGATCAAGATCGCCTCGCCCAACGGTGAGGCCATCCAAAAAGCCTATGACATGATCCACGCGATCGTGGCCGAGCCGGAAGAAGGCGCAATCTACACCGGTAAAGTCGTCAAGATCGTCGATTTCGGTGCGTTCGTGAACTTCTTTGGCAAGCGCGACGGTCTGGTCCACGTGTCCCAAATCGAAAACCGCCGCCTAAACCATCCGTCGGATGTGTTGAAGGAAGGTCAGGAAGTGAAGGTCAAACTGCTGGGCTTCGACGACCGCGGCAAGGTGCGCCTGTCGATGAAAGTAGTCGATCAGGAAACCGGCGAAGAGGTCGTGCCTGAGAAGAAAGAAAAGAAAGAGGCAAGCGCAGAGTAATCTGCCCCTCTGACTGAACAGAAAGCCCCGGCCACCGCGCCGGGGCTTTTTTGTTTAGGGGTGGCCGCCTCAGGCCGAGGGTAGTTTCTGCGCCATCCAATAGGTGCGGCTGTCTCCGTCGACCGGGACATGTTCAAAGCTCTGGCTGTTCCAGAAAGCGATCGCTCGGCTGTTACCCGGATTGGCCCCAAGATGCACGGCACCAACCCCCGCGACTCGCGCAATACTGAACCATTCACGCAATAATCGCGCGCCCCAGCCTTTGCCCTGACATTCCGGCAGAAGGTTCAGGTGGACATGAGCAGGATAGCATTCAACCAGCCGACGGGGAGGTCGTTTCGGCCTGTGGATCGCCGCAATCCGCCGTTCTTCCACCGTCCACTGGTCGCGTCGCGCGATGTCCGGCATCGGATGCGCGGCGCGCAACGGGGGCCACCAATCACGTTCCAGAACGCTGGCGAAGGTGTCGGTATCCGCCGCGCCGACGCAGTAACCTGCGACCCGACCATCGGCGACGAGTGAAAGACACAGCGCAGGCGAATACAGGAGATAGGGCGCCGAATATATCTGGCCCATCAGTCTGGGGCGACGATAGAGCTGCGTCGCATCCCCGCCGCGATCCCCGGTCAAGAGCGAGATACGGTAGTAGGCGTCGAGGTCTTCTGGCCTTGCGCGTCTGATCTCGATCACATCTGCTCTCCTGCGGTGCCACCCGAAACCTACATCCGAGAACGCCTGCTGCAACCGAAACGGTGGCCGGGATCGGAGGTGCCGCGCATAAACCTTGGTCCAATTGCGCCGAAATGAACCGAAATCCAATCGCAGAACGCCCCGCCGCTGCACAGGTCGGTCTCACCTGACACGCAGCATGATGGAGATGCGATATGGAAACGCTCAAGACACTCACACTCACCGCCCTGATCGCCGCCGCCCCGGTATTGGCAATGGCAAATGTGAATCTCGGCGATACCCTGGGCACTGACGAGGCCACGATCCGAGCCGCGATGGAAGCGCAGGGTAACACCGTCGAAGAGATCGAGTTCGAAGATGATGAGATCGAGGTTGAACTTCTCAAGGATGGCGTCGAGACTGAGTTGGTCCTGACCCGGACCGACGGCGTGGTGACCGCCATCGAGATGGAACAGGACGACGACGATTGATGGCATGATCCCGAAGGAGCCTGATGCAGCTCTCAAACACGTCTTTGCTGTGGTTTCTTCTGGTGGTGCAGGGTCTCTGCGCCACCTTCTTTCTGGCAGATGCAGTGATCGACTGGACCGGTGGCGAGGCTGCCGGGTTTCGCCATCTACACAGTTTCGAGATGGTCCTGGCGCTGGCGCTGATCGGCGGGCTGGCCGCGACGGTTGCGTTGATCCGGGCGCAGGGTGCACGCGAGCGCCAGATGCGGCGGCAGATTGAGGTGGCCAGCGGGGCATTCGCCGAGGTGATTGCACGCCAGTTCAGCGAGTGGGGGTTGAGCGCGGCCGAGCGGGACGTGGCGCTGATGTCGATCAAGGGTCTCTCTGTGGCCGAGATTGCCGCATTACGCCAAACCAAGGAAGGCACGATCAAGGCGCAGAGCGCCTCGGTTTACAAGAAGGCCGGGGTTAGCGGACGGCTGCAACTGTTGAGCTATTTTGTCGAGGAACTGCTGTCTGATCCGCTGCTTGATCAAAAGCCCAAGTGAGGCGCCGCAACCCCGGCCCATGCTTGAAACAATCCAAGCAGAGCCGCCAGATGGTTCGCGCCAGACGTGCAGGGCGAACACACAATCGCGCGATTGCAGCATGAATACACGCCCGACAGTTGACCGAACGCTGCGCCCTCGCAACACTTGTGGCATATCGACATCAACCGACGAGTTAGAAAATGCTTTCCCGCCGTACATTTTTGGCAACCGCCGCAGCGGCTACCCTGCCGCAGGTTTCCCTGGCCAAAGAACCCGCCGTATTTGACCCCACCCCGCAAGAGGTGCGCATCAAGAAAGAATATCTGCCAGGCCAAATGCTGGTCCTGCCGCGCTCTTTCTATCTGTATTACGTGACCGAGCCGCGCAAGGCGATCCGCTATGGCGTCGGCGTCGGCAAGGCCGGGCTGGAATTCACCGGCACCGCCACGATCGACGTCAAGAAAGAGTGGCCCACCTGGCGGCCCACGCCCGAGATGATCGAACGCGATCCGGTGGCCTATGCCAAATTTGTCGACAATGACTACATCCAACCGGGCGGTGCCGACAACCCACTGGGCGCGCGGGCGCTTTACCTGTTCCAGAACGGCGTCGACACTTATTTCCGCATCCACGGCACCACCCAACCCCGGACCATCGGCCATGCAGTCTCAAATGGCTGCATCCGGATGCTGAACGAACATGTGGTGCACCTCTATGAGCGAGTGCCCATCGGCACCGTGGTCACAGTGCTCTGATCTCCACTTCACGATATCCAGTCCGGGTCTGGCTGCTGTTGCTGTTCGTCTTCGGCTGTACCGCCGGACAGGTCCCGACAGACCCGGCGCCGCCCACACCTGAACAGGTCGAAGCGGTCAAAATGCGCTTTGTCGACCTACAGGAACAGTCTTTTGCGACCGATCTGGAGTATTGCGGCTATCTTCTGAGGCTACCGGATGGCACCCTCGGATTCTCTGAGATGGTCCAGGGCGGGCATAACGGTTGCACCCCTGAGTTGCCGCAACCGGGATCGACGCTGCTGGCCTCGATGCACACGCATGGGTCCTACGACCCCGAAGTGCCCGCCGAATTTCCGACCGTCATCGACATAGACAGTGACCGGCGCGAGCGGGTCAACGGCTTTGTCGCTACGCCGGGCGGGCGGCTCTGGTTTATCGACAGCAGCGTCGGGCGTGTCACACAGCTTTGCGGCTTGAACTGCCTGCCGCAAGATCCGTTCTTTCAGGCCGGAGATGACGGGATCATCGCGCAAAGCTATACCCGCGCCGAGTTGAAAGACCTTGAGAGCGGTCTCTGAAGATCAGGCACTCGACCAGTCGATGCCCTCCGCCGGCGCAATTTCCAGCGTTCCTTCCGGAAGGGGCCGCATCAGGTTACGTGCGGCCTCTTGTGATCCGCCCAGCCAGCACCCGACATCCTCAGGCCGCAGGATGACACCCATCCGGTGGTGGATAGGCCGCACATCCGCGTTGGGTTCGCAGGTTACTGCAGCAACCTGGTGCAGGACCTGACCGCCCGGTGCGGTCCATACATCGGCGATACCGGCAAAAAGCAGCAACTCTCCAGCATTGGACGACAGCCGCCAGGCGGTTTTACGACGGGTCTTGCCTGTCCATTCATACCAGCCATCCACCGGGATCACGACGCGGCGCACCCCCTCGAAGGCGGTTTTGTCGAACACGGTTTCCGACCGCGCGTTGATGATCGTCTCCATCACCGGGCGCCCGCGCGCATTCACCCGTCCGACCGGAATGATGCCCCACCGCATCCGTTGCAGCCCGCCCAGCGTAAGCACCCAGATCTCCTGCCCCGGCTGTATATTGTGGCGCGCGCCATCGGCCGCGCTGGGATCGGGCACGCTAAGCTCCTGCGCAATCTGCGCAACGGGCGTGGTCAGAAAGAAACGTCCCGGCATTCAGAGCTCCGGTGCGACCTCGTCAGCTGCCCCGATCTTCGGCCAGTTCCGCCAATTCCGCAACCTGCGGACCAAGCGCTTCGACAATTCGGGCAACACCTTCGGCGTTGGGGTGAATCCCGTCGGGCTGCATCAACCCGCGCGCCTGCGCGGGGGTTTCCACACCCAATCCGGCAAAGAAGTCTTCGGCGTAGAGTGTTCCGAACTGCGCAGAAAGATCGGGATATATCGCATCAAAGGCCAGCTTGTAGTCCGGGCCGAAATTACCCGGCGCATCCATCCCGATCAACAGAACAGGGATACCGGCATTTCCCGCAGCCTCCAGGATCACGGTCAGATTGCGATGCGCCTCTGACGGATCCAAACCCCGCAACAGATCATTGCCACCCAGCGTCACGATCATCGCGTCAACCTCGGGCGTGAGCGCCCAGTCAACCCGAGCTGCCCCACCCGCAGTCGTGTCACCCGAAACGCCAGCATTGATTACCACAGCATCGACGCCTTGCGCGTCGAGCCAGACTTGCAACTGCGGCACAAATCCTTGTTCGGGCACCAGCCCGTATCCCTGCGTCAGGCTGTCGCCCAGCGCCACGATCTGCACCGGCTCTGCCCGAAGCGCGCAAGCCCATAGACAAATCAGACCGCTCATCAGAACCTTGCGCATGGCGCCAACCGCTCCATATCCCATTGAAACCGTCACAGGATTCGATCAATGACCGACCCCGTACTGCACCTAGAAGATGCGTGTTTGTCGCTGGATGGCAATGCGGGACAGGTGGAAATTCTGCGCAGCATCACATTGACAGTGCCCCGCGGCGAAACGCTGGGCCTTGTCGGGCCGTCCGGATCGGGAAAATCCTCGCTCCTGATGCTGCTTGGCGGGCTGGAGCGCGCGACCTCTGGCAAGGTTGCCGCGCTGGGGCAGGACCTGAGCGCGCTGGACGAGGATGCGTTGGCGCGATTCCGGCGCGACAGAATGGGGGTGGTGTTCCAGAACTTTCACCTGATCCCGACCATGACCGCGCTGGAGAACGTCGCAACGCCGCTGGAACTGGCCGGTGCCAACGACGCCCTGCCCCGCGCCCGCGCCGAATTGGAGGCGGTGGGGCTTGCTCACAGGCTCGATCATTACCCGGCGCAATTGTCGGGCGGCGAGCAGCAGCGCGTCGCACTGGCCCGCGCCTCGGCCCCGCGTCCAGCGATCCTGCTGGCCGATGAGCCGACCGGCAATCTCGACGAAGCCAACGGTGCGCTGATCATGGACCTGCTTTTTGATCTACGCGACCGGCACGGGGCGACATTGGTGCTGGTGACCCATAGCCACAGCCTCGCTGATCGCTGCGACCGCGTGATCCGCCTGCGTGACGGGCGCATCGTGACGGATGCGGCGCGTGAGGCGGCGGAATGAGCCTTGCTGCCGCCGCGCGCATCGCCCGTCGCGAGTTGCGTGGCGGTATAAGAGGGTTCCGCACCTTTCTGGCCTGTCTGGCGCTTGGCGTGGCCGCCATCGCGGCGGTCGGCTCGGTGCGTTCGGGGATCGATGCCGGACTTGCCCGCGAAGGGGCCGCCCTGCTGGGGGGCGACGCCGAGCTGGAACTGACCTACCGCTTCGCCTCGCCAGAGGAGCGGGCCTGGATGGACGAGGTCGCGCAGGCGGTCTCGGAAGTGGTCGATTTCCGGTCCATGGCTGTGGTGGATGGCGAAACGCCAAGCCGCGCGCTGACGCAGATCAAGGCGGTTGATGCCACCTATCCGCTGATCGGCGCGGTACGGCTGGACCCCGAAATGCCTCTGGATCAGGCGCTTGCGGGCAACGACGACCTGCCCGGCGCGGTGATGGAACGGGTCCTGATCGACAGGCTGGGGCTGAGCGTGGGCGATCAATTCCGGCTCGGCACACAAGACTTCATCCTCACCGCCGCAATCACACACGAGCCGGATGGGGCGGCAGACGGGTTCCGGCTGGGGCCGCGTACACTTCTGCGGACAGAGAATCTGACCGCCTCCGGCCTGCTGGCCCCCGGTACGCTCTACTCGACCAAGTACCGCCTGGACCTGCCCGAAAACGCCGATCTTGCCCAAATGGCCACGCAGGCGCGGGCGCAGTTCGAAAACACCGGTATGCGCTGGACGGATGCGCGCAACGGGGCGCCGGGAATTGCTGAATTTGTCGAACGGCTGAGCGCCTTTCTGATCCTTGTGGGTCTCTCGGGACTGGCGGTGGGCGGCATCGGTATCTCTGCCGCCGTGCGCGCCTATCTGGATAACAAGACCGCGACCATCGCCACGCTGCGCACGTTGGGGGCAGATCGCAACACCGTGTTTGGTGTCTATTTCATCCAGATCGGCGTGCTATCGGTGCTTGGCATCGGGATCGGGCTGGTGATCGGAGCGGGCGCGCCGCTGGCCCTTGGTCCGCTGATCCAATCGCGCCTACCGATCCCGGCAGACTTCACGATCTATCCCGCACCGCTGGGCGAGGCCGCCATCTACGGGATATTGACCGCGCTGATCTTCACGCTTTGGCCGCTGGCCCGAACCGAGGATATCCGGCCTGCGACCCTCTTCCGCGATGCGGTGACCGGCCTACAGGGACTGCCCAGAAAGCGCTACGTGTTCGCCACGCTGATCGGGCTGGCGGCGCTCGTAGGGCTGGCCGCTTGGTTCAGCGGTTCGGCCAGACTGACCCTCTGGACCGCCGGGGGTCTCTGCGGCGCGCTTCTGGCACTGTCACTTGCTGCCTTTGCCGTGCGCCGCGCGGCCCGCGCCGCCAAGCCGCGCGCGCAGGGCCGTCCGGCGCTGCGATGGGCGCTGGCGGCGATCTCGGGCTCTGGCGAGGGCGCGGGCGCGGTGGTGTTGTCGCTGGGGCTTGGCCTGTCGGTGCTGGCCGCCGTGGGTCAGATTGATGGCAATCTGCGCCGCGCCATTTCCGGCAACCTGCCTGACATCGCGCCCAGCTATTTCTTCGTCGATATCCAGAAGGATCAGATGGAAGGGTTCAATGCGCGGCTGGAGGGCGACCCTGCGGTCAGCCGTGTCGAAAGCGCGCCAATGCTGCGAGGCATCATCACGCGGATCAACGGCGAACCCGCGCGCGAGACCGCCGGCGACCATTGGGTGTTGGAGGGCGACCGGGGCGTGACATATTCCGCCGCGCAGCCCGGAAACGCCAAATTGACCGCAGGGGCATGGTGGCCTGCGGACTACGCCGGGCCACCGCTGGTGAGTTTCGCCGCCGAGGAGGCCGCCGAGATGGGCCTGAGCCTTGGCGACACGCTGACCATCAACATCCTTGGCCGCGACATCACGGCAGAGATCACGTCCTTACGCGAGGTCGATTTCTCGACTGCCGGGATGGGCTTCATCCTATCGATGAACCCCGCCGCACTGCAGGCCGCCCCACACAGTTTCATCGCCACCGTCTATGCCGAGCCACAGGCCGAGGCGGCGATCCTGCGCGATCTGGCCGGGCAATACCCCAACATCACCGCAATCCGTGTGCGCGATGCCATCGACCGGGTGGCTGATGTGCTGGCGGGGCTGGCAGCAGCCACGTCACTGGGGGCAGCCGCGGCGCTGGCCACCGGGTTCCTGGTGCTCATGGGTGCGGCGGCGGCATCGGTCACGGCGCGGACCTACGAGGCGGCCCTGCTCAAGACATTGGGAGCAACGCGGCGGCGTATTCTGGTTAGCTTTGCGCTACGCTCAGTGCTGCTGGGGGCGGCAGCGGGGCTGGTGGCGCTGGTCGCTGGCATCACCAGCGGATGGGCGGTCAGCCACTACATACTTGAAACCGGGTTCAGCGTGATCTGGCCCTCGGCACTGGCCATCGTCACAGGTGGAGTTCTTGCAACGCTTCTGGCCGGGCTTTGCTTTGCATGGGGTCCTCTGTCGGCCCGCCCTGCCCGGATTCTTCGCGCCCACGAATAGCGCCCCGACCGCAGGTAACGGGTTGCAGCAAGCGCAAAAGGTCAGTGTTGCCGCAGACCAGCGTATCCAGCGTGATCTCGTCCAGCGAGGCATAGAACACCTCCGCCGCATTCTGTAGCGCGATGCGCAACCGGCAGGCCTGCGTCAGCGGGCAGGAGTTATCGGCATCGGCAAAACACTCGGCGATGGGCAGATCACCCTCGATCTGGCGAAAGACCTGACCGATGCGCAGCTCTTCCGGCGGCACCGCCAGCGCCAGCCCGCCTTTGCGGCCACGCACGGTGTGAATGATGTCAAGCTGGCCAAGCTGGTTGATCACATGCGCCAAATGGTTTTCCGAGATATTGCAGGCTGCCGCCACTTCGGATTTGGTGACCAGCCGGTCGCGATGCGCGGTGCAGTACATCAGCAATCGAATGGCGATATTCGTCCTTTTGGTGATGCGCATCGGAAACCCTCGCAAGAAAGTGATGCATCTGTATTGCACAGCTCGGAAAATATCGGTTTGACATACATCAATCGCAGCAGAACCACCGGGACCGAGTGATGGCAGACCCCTATTTCTTTGGCTATGGCAGCTTGGTGAACACCGCCACCCATGACTTTCCCGATCCTCAACGCGCCACTTTGCGCGGCTGGCGGCGGGCCTGGCGGCATACCGACCTGCGCCCGGTGGCCTTTCTGACCGCGATCCCCGACGCGCAAGCCGAGATCGACGGCATGATTGCCCATGTACCGGGTGACGACTGGCAAGCGCTCGATGAACGGGAATGGGCCTATGACCGGATTGCCGCCACCCACGCCATCTCGCACCCGCTCACCAAACCGGTCGAGATTGCCGTCTATGCCGTGCCCGAGCATCAGCACAAGCCCGCAAGCGCCGCGCATCCCATTGTACTGAGCTATCTGGATGTGGTGTTTCAGGGTTATCTGCGAGTCTATGGCCCCGAAGGTGTCGATCGGTTCATCGCCACGACCGATGGTTGGACCGGCCCGGTGCTGAACGACCGTGCAGCCCCCCGATATGCCCGCCACCAAGCGCTCAGCGCCGAGGAGACCCGTTTTGTCGATGAGCGGCTGGCGCGGATTGGAGTACGTCTGGTCGACAAGCTCTGACTAGTGACAGAGCGCGCGCTGCAACCGTTGGAAATTTCCAGCCACATCCAGTATCATCATGACATAAGCGGTTGATGTCATGGGCACCTCCCGGGTCCTTTCGTTGATCGAAAACCCCTTCGAAGAGGAGTGCGATATGTTTTCCAGCAAATTGATGACGCTCTGTTGCGCGGCCGCCCTGATGGCCCACGGCCCTGCCGCGATGGCCGCAGATGTGGTGATAGGCGTGCCCAACTGGCCCTCGGTTCAGGCCACCGCGCATATTCTGAAGGTCGCAGTCGAAGACCGGCTTGATCTGGAGGTGGACCTGCAGGATGGATCCAACACCGCCGTTTTCGAAGGGATGGATGCGGGTACGATCCATGTGCATCCCGAGGCCTGGATGCCCAATCTCGACCATCTCAAGCGGCAATATGTGGACGGTAAGAAATCCATCAAGCTGTCGCCTCATGCCGCCGAGGGCACGCAGGCAATGTGCGTCACCAAAGGCACCGCCGACAGAACCGGGATCACTGACATTAAGCAGCTGCGCGATCCGGCCATGGCCAAGAACTTCGACACTGACGGCAACGGCAAGGGTGAGGTGTGGATCGGTGCGGAGGGTTGGGGTTCGACCCCGATCGAACAGATCCGAGCGCGGTCTTATGGCTACGACAAAACCATGGACCTGAAGGTGATGGAGGAAGACGCAGCGCTTGCGGATGTCGAGGCGGCAATCAAGGCCGACCAGAACATCGTTTTCTTCTGCTACACGCCGCACCACATGTTCGTCAGTCATGATCTGGTGGTGCTAAAGGAGCCCGCCTATGATGCAAGCCAATGGGTGATCGTGCCCCCTTCGCCCACCCCCGGCTGGCTGGAAAAATCAACAGCAGGCGTCGCCTGGGACACCGCATCGCTCAATATCGGGTATGCCGCGTCGCTTGAGGCAGACCAGCCCGAGGTTGCTGCGATGCTGGGCAAGGTATCGCTCGATACCGACACGCTTTCCGCGCTGACCTATGCGCTTGCGGTCGAGAATCAGGACCCCGCCGAGCTGGCCAAGGCATGGGTGGAAGAGAACGCCTCCACCGTGGACGGGTGGTTCCAATAGGGCATCGGTAGCGAACGGGCTTGCAGTGCAGAGGCAAAGCGCGCGCGGCAACCATCAGGGAGATCCAATATGCAAGACGCCCCTGCGGGATCGTCCCGTGATACGCGCGATCTGGCGCGGCTCTATTCCGAGGTCAGCCATTGGCAACGGGTCCGGGGCATCCGACTGATCGAGACGGCAGCGCCGGAAGAGGCAGAGCATGTTCTGGACATAGGGTGCGGTACCGGAGAGCTGGCCGCCGAATTGGCGCGACGGGTCGGACCCGATGGTCGTATCACCGCGATTGATCCTGACCCGCAGCGTCTGGCCCAGGCGCGCGCGCAGTTTGGATCGGCCAATCCAACGATTCAGTTCGTCCAGACAACCGCCGAAGATCTGTCGGTGGTGTCTGATGGCAGCGTTGATCTCATCTACTCGAACTATGTCCTGCACTGGGTGCTCGACCAAAATCGCCTGTTCAGCGAAGTTGAACGGGTCCTGCGACCGGGCGGGCGCATGGTCACCGAGTTTCTCGGCGCTCCAATTGAAACCCTGATAGAGCTTTTGCTCATGATGCCCGACGGCGCCACGATGCTAGGGGAGAACACCTTTCTGGACGAACCCGGCTGGCGCGCCTTGATCGCGCCGCACGCTCTTGCGGTCGAAAGGCTGGACTGGCCGGAAACACCCTTGCTGTACAAAAACCTTCAGGCGCTGTTCGACTGGCTGGAGGCAACCTCGCATGGCGGGTTTGACCACCGAAAGCTGTCGGAGAAGAACCTGACAATACTCTCTCGCCGGTTCCCCGACGACATCCAGTTATCATGCACCGGCTTGCGCATGGTGCTGCGCAAGACCGAATAGGGTTACGCCCGGGCGCGGATCACCTGCAGCAATGGCAGCAGCGTGGCCATCTCCGGCCCGCGCTCCATCCCGGTCAGGGCCTTGCGCAACGGCATAAACAGACCCTTGCCCTTGCGGCCGGTCGCCTCTTTCACCGCAGAGGTCCATTCCGACCAGCTTTGGGGTCCCAGCGGCCCTTCGGGAAGCAGGGTCATGGCCTGGGCGATGAAGGCCGCATCCTCTTCCGCGATCAGCGGTTCGGCCCCGTCGCGACAAAGTGCCCACCAGCCGGCCAGATCGTTCAGCGTGGTGATGTTCTCGCGCGCCATCAACCAGAACGGTTCGGCAATCGCCAGTGGCACGCCCAGCCCCGCAATCGTGTCGGCCACGGCCGAGAGCGGCAGTGTCTGCAGATACCGTGCGGTCAGCGGATAGACGTCCTGCACATCGAATTTCGTGGGCGCCGCGCCAAAGCGGGTGATGTCGAACCCTTCGACCAGCTCAGCCATATCGCCGCGCAGTTCCACCGGGTCCGAAGACCCAAGCCGCGCCATCAGACTCAGCAGCGCCATCGGCTGCACGCCCGCCTCGCGCAGATCACGCAGCGCCAGCGTACCAAGACGTTTGGACAGCGCCTCGCCCTGCGGGCCTGTCAGCAGCGAGTGATGCGCGAAACGTGGGCAAGCGCCGCCCAGCGCTTCGATGATCTGGATCTGGGTGGCGGTGTTGGTCACGTGATCCGAGCCACGTACGACATCAGTGACACCCATTTCGGTATCATCCACCACGGACGCAATCGTATAAAGCACTTGGCCATCGCCGCGGATCAGCACCGGGTCAGAAACCGAAGCTGCGTCGATCGAGGTGTCACCCAGAATGCCGTCGTTCCAGTTGATCCGTTCCTGATCCAGCTTGAAGCGCCAGACCCCATTGCCGCGCTCAGCGCGCAGCGCGTCTTTCTCATCCTCGCTCAGGCCAAGGGCGGCGCGGTCATAGACCGGCGGTTTGCCCATGTTCAGCTGCTTCTTGCGCTTGAGGTCCAGCTCGGTCGGCGTCTCAAACGCCTCATAAAACCGCCCCATCTCGCGCAACCTGTCCGCCGCCTCGGCGTACCTGTCCAGCCGGTCGGACTGTCGCTCGATCCGGTCCCAATACAGGCCCAGCCAGTCCATGTCCTGCTTGATGGCGTCGACATATTCTTCCTTCGACCGCTCAGGGTCGGTGTCGTCGATGCGCAGGATGAAGGTGCCGCCAGCCTTGCGGGCGATCAGGTAATTCATCAGCGCGGTGCGCAGGTTGCCCACATGGATATAGCCGGTGGGCGAGGGGGCGAAACGGGTGGTGGTCATGGGTGTCTCCTGTTGCCGCGTCTGTTGTCACAGCGGCACTGGTTTGTCCAGCAAAGCAGAGACGCGTGGCAGTATCAGGCCCAGACTTCTCCCTGCAAGTCTAAGCCAGCGCGACAAGAACTGCGCCGACGCCAATGAGAGTTACGCCAGCCCAGCCGGTCGCAGACATCTTTTCGCCAAGAAACGCCGCCGCGATCAATGCAACGAACACAACACTGAGTTTGTCTATCGGCGCGACCTGCGAAACTTTTCCGAGCTGAAGGGCGCGAAAGTAGCAGAGCCAAGACGCTCCGGTCGCCAGACCGGAGAGTACGAGAAACACGCTCGTCTTGGCGGAAAGCGTTGAAAGAGGTTGAGTTTCCCCTGTCGTCCAGACCAGCAGTCCAAGAGCGATGACCACAACGACAGTACGCAAGAATGTTGCAAAGTTAGAGTTGACATTCGAGACCCCGACTTTGGCGAAAACGGCAGTCAGGGCTGCAAACAAAGCGGCGAGTAGCGCCCAGACGGGCCAGGATTGTGCTACGGATTGCATGGTTGGGCCATCCCAAGATTGTGGCAGATGAATCAGGTAGATTTGCACACTGAACGATGGTCCGCCCCGCTGCAAGGCGACCTCCACATGGTTGGTATGGCTGCTTCAGGATGTTACGCCTTTCTATCGCATGCCACGAGTTGCGAGGTACTTGGCTTTCCCGTCGCCAAAGATGTCGGTCCCCCACGCCATGTCGATTGCTATTGCTGCGGCGCTTTGAACAGGTCCTTGCGCAGCGTCATCAGCGCACCGGGGTCGATCTTGGCTTGGATGACCGTTGTCTCATCAGAGACGAGTGCCTCCGCTAAAGCCGGGCCAAGGCCGCCTGGGCCTTCCACCCAGATGCCCTTGCCCCCGCAAAGCTCGGCAAACCGGTCGAATCGGGGGCTGGCGATTTCTGCCCCCAACAACCGCCCGCCGTAGAATTCCTGCTGATAGGCCTTCTCAGCGCCCCAGGCTTCGTTGTCGAGGACGACAATTGTGATTGGCAGGTTGTGTGAGATTGCGGTTTGGATTTCGATCATCGTGTAGCCGATGGCCCCATCCCCCATGATGGCCACAACGGGACGGTCGGGCGCGGCGGCCTTGGCACCAATCGCCGCAGCAAGGCCAAACCCCACTAGTCCGAAATCAAGCGGCGTTATGAGCGACATTGGCGCATAATGGGCCAGCCGGTCAGCGGCTTGAAGGCAGGTATTGCCGGTATCCAGTGTGACAATGGCATCCTTTGGCAAGACATCACGTATCTCGGCCAAAGCGCGGCGCGGATGCATCGGAAGGGTCTCGATTGCCGCCTCCTCAGCGCGTTCGGCCCAAAGACTTTCCATATCGGCCCCAAATGCCTCGCGCCACGCCTCACAATCCGGTCTGGTGGTAGCTGAGGTCAAGGCTTCGGCTGTCAGGCGGGCATCCCCCTGCGCCGCGACCTCGACGGGGAAATAACGACCAACGGCAGATGCTTCGATATCCACATGAGCGATGCGGGTCTCGACCCCGACATAATCGTTGCTGTGGAAGGTTGAGTTGAAACCAAGCCGTCCACCCAGGACAACCATCACATCTGCCTCTTTTGTCAATCGACTGGCCACACGGTTGCCCCGTGGCCCGGCCTGACCCGCAAACCAGGGATGGCGATGAGCCATCACGTCAGCATGGCCGGTCGAAGCGACGACGGGGATTTCGAGCTTTTCGGCCAAAGCGATGAGCGCGTCGCGGCCCCCGCTCCACTTGAACCCGCCACCAGCAAAGATCACCGGGCGCTCGGCACCGCGCAGCATCTCGGCGATGGCTGCTACGTCGTCGGGGCTTGCCGGTCCTGGCCGGGCGATGTTGACAGGTTCTGGATCAATCGCCGGAACCTCCTCGGCAAAAAGATCGCGCGGCACATGCAGCACCACCGGCCCCCGTCGCCCCGAATTGGCCAACCGGATCGCATCCTCCAGCATGGGTGCCAATCGCGCCGGGTCGGTGACCATGACTGATCGTTTTGAGATCGGGGCAAATAGAGCGACCTGATCGACCTCCTGAAAGGTATCCTTGGCTTGATCGGCCCGCGTAATCGCCCCGGCGACGACCACCAGTGGCGAATAGGCCAAGTGCGCTTCCGCCACGGCTGTGACGATGTTCACCACACCTGGCCCCGCCTGCGCGCCCAGAACCACGCCCGGTTTGCCGGTCATCCGTGCCCAGGCGTCCGCCATGTGCCCGGCGGCGCGTTCGTCCCTCGCGCCGACATAAGCAATCTCACCGCCCTTATACATCGCATCATAAAGTTCCAGCATGGAGCCGCCCAACAGACCAAACACCGTGTCGATGCCGTTGGCCCTCAGAATGCGGTAGACGATTGCACCGCCCGGTATCGTGGTCATTTCTTGCCTCCTGAACGCGAGCGGACAATCTCGGTATATCTAGTGACGGTGCGCGCTGTGTGCGGGTGCATTCTCATGCCTCTGATCGCGGGCGCGCGTTATTGGGATCGAAGAGCGCGTCGTCATGCACTGTCACTGCGAACTCACGATTGAGTATCTGCACGCTCAGCCCAGCGCGCGGAGTACCCTTGCGCACGAACAGCCATCCGAGCGATTTGCCGATGCTGTAGCCATAGCCGCCCGAGGTGGTCAGGCCAACAACTTGGCCCTCCTGCAAAACCGGCTCACCGCCCTGTATGTCAATATAATCGGCATGAAGCTCCGCGTAGAAAAGCTCCCACTTCGGATCGCGTGCCAGCGTCGCATCAATGCCAAGAAAATCACGATCTTTGGTGACGACAAACCGCTCCAGCCCCACATCCAGCGGACCAATGTCGGTGGTCAGCTCGCTGCTGGCGCGGTAGGCTTTTTCCATGCGCATCCCATTGAATGCGTAAGACCCCAGATCCGTCAGACCATGTGACGTTCCAACCTCGAACAGAGCATCATAGAGCTCGGCGATCCGGTTGAGCGGGGCGTGCAACTCCCAGCCAAGCTCTCCCACAAAGGACACGCGCAGCGCATAGCAGGGAACTCCAGCCACCATGACTTCCTGCCCCGAAAGCCACGGGAATGCTGCATTGGATAAGTCAGCATGGGTCAGTTCGGACAGGATGCGCCGTGAGGCCGGGCCGGACAGGGCCAGCATGCCCCAATCCGCGCTACGGTTGATCATATACACATCTTCGCCGTCGCGAATATGGCTCTTGATCCAATCGAAATCCGGGTTCGCCCGTGCGATCGGAGAGCCGGTGAAATACCGGTCTTCGGCAATGCGCCAGATGGTGATCTCGGTCTCGAACCGGCCCTTTTCCGTCAGCAGGTGGTTCAGGCTCATCCGGCCATTTTTGCGGGGCACGCGGTTGGCCGAGAGCCTATTGAGCAACGCGCCCGCATCTTTGCCTGCAATCTCGAATTGCGCGAAAGCACACAGATCGATGACCCCCGCCGCCTCGCGCGTGGCCTGCGCTTCGCGTCGGGCGTTTTCGTGCCAAGTCTGGTGGCCCCAGCCCAGATGCTCGACCTCGCCAACCGCACCGAAATAGCGCGGTCGTTCCCATCCCGCGATCTCACCGAATACCGCGCCCTTTGCGGCCAGCCGGTCATAAAGCGGGTGCGGGTTCAGCGGGCGCAACGCGCTGAACTGCTTGCCGGGGCACGGCGTATCATGACGGCGCATGAACTCGTCCTTTGTGCGCTCGACGATGAAACGATCGCTGGCGAAATCGCCATAGCGGCGCGGGTCGAAGCCGCGCTTGTTGATCGCCGCCTCGCCATGCACCATCCAGTCGGCCAGCACCTTTCCCGCGCCGCCGCTCCAGGCCAGCCCGATGGACGAACCGCAGGACAGCCAGACATTCCGTGCGCCCGAGGGACCAACCAGCATCCCGCCGTCGGGCGTGTGCGTAATCGCACCACGCACCACGCGCTTGATGCCCAACTCCGCCAGAACCGGCATCTTGTCAAATGCCACCATAAGGAAGTCGCCGATCGAATCGTAATCGGCCTCGAACAGCTCATTCTCCGCCGCCCATGGCGCGCCCTCCGGCATTTCCCAGATGGTCGGACAAACATGGCCTTCGTAGATGCCGATCAGGCCGGATTTCTGTTCCTGGCGGATATAACCACCAAAGGCGTTGTCCCGCATCACCGGCAATTCCGGACGGTCCTGAAATTCCGGCACCGTGTCCGTCACCAGATAGTGGTGCAAACAACTGACAGAGGGGATTTTCAGCCCGAACCATTCCCCCACTTGATTGGCATAAGATCCGGCGGCAATCACGACATGCTCGGCCAACAAATCGCCCTTTTCGGTGCGCAGCAGCCACATATCGCCCTTGCGGCTGGCCCCCAAAACCTGATTGCGCCGCTCGATTTTGCCCCCTCGCGCCCGCGTGGCCGCAGCCAGTGCCATAGTCACGCAGGACGGGTCGATATGCCCGTCCTCAAAGGTCCGCACCGCCGCTTTGACGTCATCGACCTTGTAGAACGGGTTGATCCTCGCAACCTCTTCGGGACCGACCAGTTCCATTGGCAGATCAAGCAACCTGCCCACCCCCATGATCGACTTCATCCAGTCGACCTCATCATCCGTGGTGGCGATGCGGAAACCGCCCACCTCGTGCCAGCCGATGCTCTGGCCGGTTTCCTGTTCGACCTTCTTGTAAGTCTCGATCGACGTTTTATTGACCCAGCCCATGACCCGACTGCCCACCGCATGGGCGATCTGCCCCGCTGCGTGCCAGGTGGAGCCCGATGTGAGTTCCGCCTTCTCAAAAAGGATCGTATCGGTCCAGCCATTTTCGGCCAGCTGGTACTGTGCAGCAACGCCCATAATGCCGCCGCCGATGATGGCAACACGGGTGGTGCGGAGGGTGTCTGACATCAGAACGCCTCCTTGGCAGGCCTCAGGGATACCTGTGCGGTGAAGCGCTCACATGCGATTTCAACCTCGAAGCCGGGCAGAACGGCATCGTCGCACAGCCCGTCCAGCGGCACATCGATCATCGCCAGGGCCACTGAGCGGCCAAAGCGATAGCTCCACGCGGCCGAGGTGATCTGACCCACAAGCTTGCCTTGATAGTAGACCGGCTCATCCTGGATCGGGATCGCGTCCGGATCATCGAACAGCAGCGAGACGATGCGGCGCTTGGGCGCGGCGGCCCCTGCCAACGCCTCTTCTCCCACGAAACCAGTGCCAAAGGCGCAAAAGGCGCCCAGTCCGGCCTCTTGCGGGGTGACTCCTGGCGTCAGCTCGTGACCAAAAGCGCGGAACCCGCTTTCGATCCGGAGTGAGCCACTGGCGAAGAGGCCGGCAGGGGCTGCGCCCGCCACCACCAATGCCTCATGCGCGGCCATCGCCATGTCGGCAGGGATGTAGAGCTCATAGCCCTCTTCGCCGGTAAAGCTCAGCCGCCCGGCCCAGCCGCGCGCCAAACCGATTTCGACCGGGGCAAACCCAAAGCGTTGCAAGTTTAGAAGCGGCGCGTTCGACGTCGCCTGCAAGACCTCGCGCGCTTTGGCTCCGGCCAGCCCGATGATGGCGTAACCGCTGGTTACATCAGTGAATTCGACACGGAATTCGCCCTTGCTGTCGCGCATACGCTTCATATCGCGCACCACTTCGCCCGCACCAACGATCATCATGTAAGTCTCTGGCGCGTGGCGCTGCACGGTCAGGTCGCTTTCCACCCCGCCGCGCGCATTGAGTATCTGCGTATAGGCGATCCGGCCCGGTTTGATATCCATCTGTGCGGCGCAGAGACGGTTGAGAAAGGCGCAGACATCTGGCCCTTGCACCATGATCTTGCCAAAGGCGGACTGGTCCAGAATGGCGGCACCGTTGCGGCAGGCTTCGACCTCCCGTCCCACTTGAGCGCGCCATTTGGGCACATCAAATGTCAGAGGCAGATGCGCGGCCACGCCACCAAAATGCACCGCACGTTCCCAGCCGCCGCGCCCCTCGAACCGGGCACCCGTGGCCACCAGCCCGGCATGAATAGGCGAACGGCGCTGTCCGCGCGCGCTGTCCATGGATCGGCCCGGATAGGGATTGTCGTAGTGGCGGCCCAGCACCTCTGGAATGCGGGCCTCCAGCGCGCCCAGCACGTTCATTTCAGGGCTGAACCGACGGATATCGGCCTCGTTAAGCTCCATCGTCGGCTCACCGGCAACGATCCATTCCGCCATCGCCTTGCCTGCGCCGCCCGCCAGCGCGATACCGGTGGAGTTCATGCCGCCTATCAGGAACAGGCCCGGCACCTCGGGGCTTTCGCCCAGCATGAACTGGCTGTCGAGGGTAAAGCTCTCGGGTCCATTCAGTAGCATCCGTACCTCGGCCTTTTCCAACGCCGGAATACGGCGCAGGGCGTTTTCCATCATCGGCATGAAGTGGTCCCAATCCTCATCCAGCAGATCGAATGAAAAATTGGCGGGCAGGTCCTCGGTAGAAATTCCCTTGGCATTCGGCTCGAACGAGCCGACCAGCAGCCCTTCGACATCGTCTCGGGCGTACAAATAGGCGTCCTGATCGTTCAACGTCGGCAGATGCGCGCCCTTGCCGAGCGCCTGAACCTCTGCCAGCGGTTTGGTCAGGATGTAGAAATGCTCACAGGCGTAAAGCGGCATATGTGCGCCAGCCATGGCAGCCACATCACGCGACCAGAGACCACAGGCGATCACCACCTCCTCTGCCTCAATCACGTGATCGCCGATCACGACGCCCGAAATACGCCCACCCTTCTTTTGCAACCCGGTCACGCTGGTATCTTCGAATATCCGAACGCCGCGTGCCCGCGCGCCCTTTGACAGCGCCAACGCCACGTCCGACGGGTTCACGCGCCCATCGGCAGGTGACCAGACCGCGCCGATCACATCATCGACCTCGATGAGCGGCCACAAATCCTTGGCGCGCGCGGCATCGACCACCTCTGCCTCAAGTCCAAAGGCTCGGCCGAGCGAGACCTGACGCTTGATATTGGTCAGACGGTCCGAGTTGGTGGCCAGCGTCAGCGATCCGGTCTGGATCCAACCGGTGGCCTGTCCGGTCTCAACCTCCAATGCGCCGTAGAGCTCGATGGAATAGTTGATGAGCTTGGTCAGAGTCGCCGACGGCCGCAGTCGCCGCACCAGTCCGGCGGCATGCCATGTGGTGCCGCTGGTCAGCTTTGACCGTTCCAGCAGCACGATGTCTTTGCGCCCTTCGCGGGCCAGATGATAGGCGATAGAGCACCCGATCACACCGCCGCCAATGATAACCGTACGGGCTTGTGCAGGCAGCGTCATGGCAATAGCCCCTGGTGGATCATGTCGGCGAGTGTGGCGCGAAACGCGTCCAACGCTTCATCGATCAGCGCGGGCGTATGCGCAGCTGATGTCAGGCCCGAGGTATAGGCCATCATGTCCACACCGCGCGCCAGCATCCCATCGCGATAGGCCTTGACCGTCTGCTTCGGCAGCCCGCGAATTTCCGCCGGGCTCAACCCATCCAGAGAAGTGCGACCGAAGAAAACATGAAAGATGGAACTGTCGCCATAAGCCAGACCTGCCACACCATGATCGGCCAGCGCGGCGTTCATGCCGTTGCGCATCTTCGCAGCCATCGCATCCGCCTGCGCCTGCGCTTCGCCGCTGGCCAGCAACGGCATCGCCGCACAAGCGGCGGCGGCAACCAAAGGTGAGCCATTGAAGGTTCCCTTGTGACTGACAGCTGGAGCAATGCCGTCCCGCATCGTGGCATTGTTCATCAGCTCCATAATGTCGGACCGCCCACAAACTGCGCCGCCGGGCAACCCGCCCGTGAGAATCTTCGCCAAGGCCGTAAGGTCGGGAACGATCCCGTCACGGGCCTGCCGCCCACCGGGCGACCAGCGAAATCCGGTGATAATCTCATCAAAGATCAGCACCACCCCCGCGGCCCGCGCGACGTCGTGAAGCCCGCGCAGCGTCGCAGTCTCCAAGGGCACGGACCCGTAATTCGCGCCAGAGGCCTCGACAATAACGGTACCGATCCGATCGTCTTCCAACGCTTGCGCCATCGCGTCCGGACGCGCGGCACAGACGTGGATCAGTTCGCTGACCGCATCTGGAACGCCCAGCGAATGTGCCTGCGGAGTGCCGGGCTTCGCCCCTTTCAGCACATGATCGTGCCAGCCGTGATAGTGACCGTCGACACGCAACACGTGATCCTTGCCCGAAAACGCCCTGCCAAGGCGCAGCGCAAGCATGGTTGCCTCGCTACCCGAGGCGGTGAACCTGGTCCGCTCAGCAGAGGGGTATAGCCGATTGACCCACTCCGCCCAGAGGGTTTCGGCTTCGTGGCAATCGGCACTAAAGATCGACCGCTCGGCTTGATCTTGGATTGCCTCGACAATCGCAGGGTGACAGTGGCCCAGCATTTGGCTGGCGCTGCCCATCTTGAAGTCGATGTAGCGCCACCCCTCCACGTCCCATTTCTCTGCCCCCTTGGCGCAATCGATGAACACCGGATACGGGTCGCGATAGCGTAGCTCATGGCTTACCCCGCCAGGCAGCGACGCACGCGCGCGCAGGTTGAGGTCGGTGTTGCTCACGCCGGACGCCCCATTTTGCTTCGCGCAAGGCGGATGTCAAAATCGGCCCTCAGCGCACGATCCAAATCATCCGGGATGTGGGCGGGGTAGTGGCTGCTCAGTATCTCACGTGCCTTGTCGCGGGCCAAATCACCGATCCGCTGGGCCCCGCTCTCCTGCCAATCCAACGGCGCACGGCGGTCGCCAATCTCGGGATAGAAGTAATCCGACTTCATACGGCTGAACGTGTGCTTTTCGCCCAGATAATGGCCTTCACCCAGGCACACCTCTCTGATGACGTCAGCGGCGATGTTTTCAGGCGTTGCTTCGATCCCGCGGATTGTTCGCAGGATGTTGCCCAGCAAATCATTATCGCTGACATAGGCCGCATGGCTCACACCAAGAAGGCTCGACATCATGCCTGCCGCTTGAGTGACAATGTTTGATCCCGCGTGGGCGGCCATGGTAACGGCCAGTGATTTCTCGGCCCCGTATTGCGCATCCAGCCGCTTGGAATCCGTGATCCCGGCGATGGAACTGGTAGGCAGATCCCATTGTCGACCCATCTGTGCCGCACCCGCCATCAGGATCGCCTGTTCTCCACCTCCCCCGCTCATCGAGCCTGTGCGCAAATCCGCCACAAGGGGTTTGGGGGCAAAGATCGCTTTGACCTCAGGATCAACGAGGCGGGCAAAGACCAATCCGGCCAAGGTCTCGGCCACCGCCTGGACCAGAGAGCCCGCAATTGTTGCCGGGCTGGTTGCACCGGCTTGGCCTGCACTGATCAGTTGCACCGGAAACCCAGCCTCGATGGCAAGTTCCAGAACATCGCAGGCCTCTTCCGCGAAACGCATTGGCGGCACGACATGACAGACCATGACGGTCAGGAACGGGCGTGCCCGAAACGCCGCCTCACCACCCGCAATGGCATAGCAGAGTCGAGCAATGTCAGGGACATTCTGAGGCTCGGTAATCGAGACAGATACATGTTTGGACGTGCCCGCCAGACAGGCATAGGCAGTATTCAGATCCATGACCCTGTTGTCTTCGATGTCCCGAGCGACAACCGACCGGCTGAAATGGTGGATATTCTCCATCTGATCCACGATACGCGCCGCATCATAAAGGTCTTGCAAGGTGGACTCGCGATAGGCGTGTGTATCGAGATCGAACACCCCCGGTGCCGCACCGCCGGTCGACATATGAACCCGTGCGCCGTCGATCTTCAGATCGCGGTCAGAGTCTTGCCCGCACAGAGTGAAACCGCGTTGCGCGCCATTGATCGCCCAATCCACCAAAGGTCGCGGGAACAAGAGCCGACCCTCATCGGTCCGCCTCCCCCCGGCGGCGGTGACCTTCTCGATCATCGACGGGGTCGCCTGACTTAGCCCAAGCGTTTCCAGCAACGAAAACGCGGTTTCTGCGACCAGCTGAACCTCGCTCTCCGACAACGGCTTGAACCGCCCGCTGGTGACGCCTGGCCAAACGGGTGGGTTGAGGTCAGCCTGTTTCGTCTGGGCAAGCCGATCTTTTCGACCGCGCCGTCTGCTGGTCTGCGTCACTGTTTCATGAGCTCAACTGTTCCTTATGCCAAGTTGCACAGGAGAGGTATGCTTTTACAAAGGCGGAATATTCAGCAATAAGTGAGTAAAACTCATCTATGGGGTGGAGATGACGCCCTCACTACCCGCACTTCGCGCGTTCGATGTTGCAGCGCGCCTCGGCAGCTTTCGAGCCGCAGCAGAGCTGCTTTCGGTCACGCCAACGGCGATCAGCCATCACGTCCGAGGGCTGGAAAATCAGCTTGGTGTTTCGCTGTTTGAACGTACCGGCCGTTCAATTAAACTCACAGAAGATGGGCAGCGCCTCGCCGAAGCAACTGCGGCGGCGTTTGAAATTCTGGACGGCGCAGTCCGGAGAGTGCAGCGCCGCACGCGCGGCGTGGTCCGCCTCGTTGCGGGACCGATCTTCACTGCGCGGTGGCTCATGCCACAGATCAGCGACTTCTGGACGGCGCATCCGCAGATCGAGCTGGAAGTCCTGCCATCCTTCAAACCCGAAACCCGCGATGACCGGAACGTGGATGTGATGATCCGATGGGGGCGCATGGCCGAGTTCCCGGACCATGCTGCGAAACTGCTCGAATTGAGGCCGGTCGCCATCGCGTCCTCTGATTTTCTGGCCCAACATGGCCCGATTGATGATCCAAAGGAACTGACCGAACTGCCGCTGTTGCATCAACGTAACCATTGGGGTTGGTTGGATTGGTTCTCTGCCATGGGTGTCTCTGTCGACGGAGGTTTACGAGGGGCTATCTTCGAAGATGCCAATGTGCTGATGCGAGGGGCGGCAGAAGGCCAAGGCGTGGTCGTAGGATGGCTGCCATTGATCGATCAGGATCTTGCCGAACAACGGGTTGTGCGGCTTTTTGACGAGGACATCGCACCGACCCACGGCTACTTCCTAGACGTTCAAGGGTTGGGGGCTTCCAGGAAGGACGTAAAGCAACTTGTCGAATGGCTCAAAGACAAAGCCACAGCGCCGCGTTCAAAGTAACCTGAAACGGCCCTTGCTCCGACTGCGGAAAATCAAACAATCAAAACAATGGACTACGCGCGCCGATGAGTATCCCGCCATCGACAGGCACCAAGTTCAACCATCGGCATCCAGACGGGAACCAGCAAAAGAGTCCGGTCAGATGGCAGTCATGTCGGCTCAACCGGCCAATGGTTGTTCAGGTCGCGCAGGCCTGCGCCGATCAACTCGCCCAGAACATCCAGGTCGATATCGGCCAGCTTATTCACATAGAGGCAGGATTTGCCGATCTTGTGCTTGCCCAACCGGGACAGGATCGCGCCAAAATCCGTATACCCGGGCATGATGTAGATCGAATGCGCCGCCTTGCGGGGTGAAAACCCGGTGGCCAGAAAGTCGCCCTCGCGACCCGAGGTGTAGCGATAGTGATAGCGGCCATAACCCACGATGGATGGCCCCCACATCAGCGGTTTGAACCCGGTCACCCGGCGGAACAGCGCGTCCAGTTCGCGCGCATCTGCGGACTTTGAGGCGGGCTCGACCGCATTCAGGAACGCCTCGACATCGGCGTCGGTCGGGACTGTTTTGTTTTGTGTCATAGATTAAGTTTTTATCATTCTGCACCGCAATCACATAGATGCGATAGAACAGGGCTGGGAAGTCCGATTTCGCGCCCTATCTCGCGAGGAAAGCCACCAACAGGAGGAAGACCATGACACTCAAACTCACCCGCCGCGCCGCCCTTGCTTCCGCTGCTGCCCTGCCCGCCGCAGCGCTTGCCACGCCTACGCTGGCGGCAGGACATGGCGGTAAAGCCGCAGGCCCGGTGGCGCGGACCTTCAAACTGGGCGACATGACGGTCACCACATTGCTCGACGGAACCGTCGCGCGGGACGGCGCCAAGGAGATCTTTGGCGGCGGTGCCTCGGACGAAGACTTCCAGAAAGTGTCCGAAGAAAATTTCATCCCCGCCGATAGCGCGCAATTCTTCTTCACGCCCACACTCGTGGACGCGGGCGGCGAACTGGTGCTGTTCGATACCGGGCTGGGCCAGGGCGGCATCGTCACCGCGCTGGACGCCGCCGGTGTCAGCCCCGATGCGGTTGACGTGGTGGTGTTGACCCATATGCATCCCGACCATATCGGCGGCATGATGACAGAAGGCGCACCGACCTTCGCCAATGCGCGCTACGTGACGGGCGCGGCCGAATACGATTTCTGGTCCAAGGCCGAAGAGGGCAACAGGGTCGGCGATCTGGTGAAATCCAATGTCACGCCCATGGCCGAGAAGATGAGCTTCATCGACGATGGCGGCAGCGTGGCTTCGGGCGTGACGGCAAAGGCGGCGTTTGGGCATACACCGGGTCACATGGTCTATGTGCTGGATAGCGGAGGGCAGCAACTTGTGCTGACCGCCGACTTGGCCAACCACTATGTCTGGTCCTTCGCTCACCCCGAATGGGAGGTGAGGTTTGACATGGACAAAGCAGCCGCCACCCAGGCGCGTCGCGATGTGTTGGGGATGCTGGCCGCCGACCGGGTGCCAATGATCGGCTATCACATGCCCTTCCCCGCCGCCGGCTTTGTCGAGCAGCGCGGCGACGGCTTCCGCTTCGTGCCGGTCAGCTACCAGATGCTCTGATCGATTTCATGTCGCGGCCCTCTGATCGGGGCCGCGACATACTCAAGGGCGAAGCTATCGCCTGAACCCATATTCGGTCACGAAACATCTGGGCGACATGGCGCTAAAAGTATCGCGCAGCTTGTCTAGCTCATCCGCGGGTCCGTGCAGCTCAACCCCGGTGATCGAGACCAGCGCTTGGGTACTTTCGAAAATGTGGCTGCCCACCTGCATATGTCGCAGCACCGCCTCCGCGCTGTCGTAATCCTCGCGCGAGACTGCGGTGCCATCTGCGCCAAATCCATAGGCCGTGGCCAGATGGCCCGGTTCCTTGTCGCGCAGCGCCACCATCTCGGCACAGTTTTCACGGAAGGCGGCGGCGTTTTCGGCAGGGATCGAGAAATAGCCGATCAAGGTGACGATATGCGGTGGGGACATAGGGGGCCTCAAATCGGGTTCAGCAATACATCGGCAGTCTAGCGCGAAGCGAAAATTGAGGCCACCGCGGGCACCGCACGCATGGCTCACCGCGCTTTAACCGGTTCTGCGGCACAGTCCCCTCCGTCGCGACACCGGTCCGGGCCTGACATCCCCGGCCAAACAGGAAACGGGCCCCTTCTGGCACAGGGGCGCATATGACAGCTTCATGGCGCGGGGGAATCACCCGTCCAACCTTCCGCATTGGCGGCGCCGCCACTTTCCTTTCCCCTGCCCAAAAACACAGGGAAACAGACAAACAAATCGGCGAGGCAGAGGCCTGCGCCGCGTCTCGGCATACCTAAATGACGGGGGAAACCGCCGCTTTGGCGCGGGTTGCGCAAAAACTCTTGCAATCCAATCTGTTCGCGCTCATCTACGAAATGCTACGTTATTCTTTTTCGACCCACTGTCTCCTTCACACGGCGTTCAGTCTATCGATCCAGACCGACTACGCCAGGTTGCCGCACTGACGCGGGCAGCAGATCAAAACAGGAGACCACGGATATGGCCAACGGCACCGTGAAATGGTTCAACACCACCAAAGGCTACGGCTTCATCGCACCTGAAACCGGTGGCAAGGACGTTTTCGTCCACATCAGCGCAGTTGAGCGCGCAGGCCTGACCGGCCTGGCTGACAACCAGAAAGTGACGTTTGACGTCGAAGCAGGCCGTGATGGCCGCGAAAGCGCGACAAACATCCAACTCGCCTGAACCGGCTGAGCAAACTATGAGGATGGGTGGCAACACCCATCCTACACATCCGCGACAACCTCTCCCCTCATTTCCCCGGTCATGCGTGAGAAGTCTTCGGACTGCACTTTGCTGCGCACCGCGGCAATGGCGGTTTCGGCGGCGTCTCGCGTGGCGGCATCGGGCCATTCGCTGATCGCGGCGCTGGTCCGTTCGCTGGTCCGCACTACGGTCACCCGGGTCGCGCCCAATTCCCGCAGCGCAGGCAGGCGTTTTTCGGTGATACTCTGAATAGTCAGATCATAATCGACCCCGTCGGCATTTTCCCAGGTGGTGATTGTCACATAAGTCATATCGCCCTCCCCTTGTGTGTCGCGACCACATTATCCTAGCAGATTTCCCCGATTTTGTCCGCCGCACAGCCTGACGCGAGGACGCCCATTCGCTCCCGCCGGATACGCCTAACCCACCGCAAGACTTGCCCGAAGGCGGATCGGATGGCATATCAGGGGCGCTACGTTATTGATATCGACCACTGTCTCCGACCACCGGCGTTCAGTCTATCGATCCAGACAACGACGCCGGGCTGCCGCACCCCCGCGGGCAGCAACATGTGAAAGGGAGACCACGGACATGCCCAAAGGCACCGTGAAATGGTTCAATACCACCAAAGGCTACGGCTTTATCGCGCCCGATGATGGCGGCAAGGACGTGTTCGTCCATATCAGCGCGGTTGAGCGCGCAGGCCTGACCGGCCTGGCCGACAATCAGAAGGTCAATTACGAGCTGCGCGCCGGTCGTGACGGTCGCGAAAGCGCCGATGAGATTACGCTGGCCTAAGCCCGCGACGACCGGGCGGCCGCCTGCCCGGTCTTCCCCAACGCCGCAAGGCTGTGAAAATATTCACAGACCCCACAGGTGTGAACGGTTTAGCTCAATCACACTGACCTGAAACCGGAGACCCTCGCATGGCCCTCAAACCGCAAGATGTCGAAAAGATCGCCGAACCGCTCAAGGGCAAGAAGGCGCGGTTGAAGAAATGCGATGCGCTGCCACAAGGCACCAAAGAGTTGAAACTGCCCGGCGGCGTCAAGAAGGGCATTGAAAAGGTCTTTAACAAGGCAAAGCTGAACAAGGTGCGTCTGCATGTGGGCGGTGACTGCAAAGAGATCTGCAAGAAGGTCAAGGCCAAGGCGTTTACTGACGGGTTCAACATTTATCTGGCCAAACCCGGCGACGCCAAAAACGAGAAGCTTCTGGCGCATGAGTTGGTTCATGTGATCCAGCAGGGCAATGGCAAATGGCCCAAGCCGAAGCCGGGCAAGGTTCTGATCTCAAAATAGCCTATCGAGCTTAGCGGAGCTATCCGAACCAAATCAGCGGCCATCAACATACGATTTGGCCCAAACGCCAATCACTTCTGACCCGTAAGAGACGTCCAACGCGACGTTGTCGGTCGGCGCAGTGCGGACATTGCCGCCGCTCGCAGCAATGTATTGAACATCCCTTTGCCGGACAGTTTACCCAATGAGCCAACTCACCCTTTATCAGTTCCAGGACTTTGGAAATTCCGGGTTTCGATTTCCAATTTGCGGTTTGACAAACACCATGACTGTCGGGAACGCTCACATGCTCATTGAAGGGGCTGACCTGCTCGCCCACCCCTAAACAGCATTCGCTTGCACGCATCCAACCCAATACGATTCCTTGCCCCTAGACAGCGGCCTGCATCATCAACGGGTAGCGGTCAGTTGGCGTCTGAGACTAAAGACACATCGCACTGGTCTACTTTGGGCCTCAATGACCGGCAATTTGTGTAGCTTCTGACCATACTCAGTGCTTGAAACGTATGGTTACCCCGAACACGTGACATCAAATTCCGCAGCTCGCTTGCCGTCTTTTTTTAAGAACTTTACTTGGCCAATTGCGCCCTTGAACACTCCAGTGCCGCCGACAACGGCCAATTGGGTTTCAAAGTGAGGCACTGTGTCGGGTTGGTCGGGGGCTGGGTAGGAACCAGAATAAACCAGTTGGTTGGCGGCAAGTGTCAGGTAAGCGTTAACGATTAGCTGGGTCTCACCCTCACTTGCGCCAGGAGCTATCAACGTCGTGACGTCCTGCATACCAATAACCTGACCCCCTTCGTCGAAAACCGTGACATGCCCGACCGCTACATCCCCGACACTGTCGCCACCAGACGTAATTTTCAGGTCTTCCAAGTAAACGGTAAATTGGCCGCATTCGGGTGTGTTGTCGGCTGAAGCCGGAAGGGCATGGGTGAGAAGCAGCAGTACAGTAAGAAAACGCATTTTGACACTCCGATAAAGATTGCAACGGCTGTGCGAACTAAACTCCGAACTTGTTTGAACAGCGTTGCGATAGAACAAAATTGACGTAGACCGGCATCGAGATCCGCTCATTGCTTTCTAAGCTCAATCGTCAACAACCAGATTTCAAAGGCGTATTTGGCCCCTTCTTCTTTGATGGACGCTTCAAAACGGTCATAAAACTCGTTCAGTAGAGTTTCGGTCGCATGGGCAGAGTCACTGCGGAACAAAGATTGCCTGAATGTGGACTCGGTAAAGGAACGAACGAAACCCTTATAGCTTGCAGCATACTTTTCGGGCGCATTGATCTGGTCTGCGAAGATATCCTCCGGGTTTTGCTGAGCCGGAGCAACCTCTGCTCTCTCAATCAAAAAGCCATCTGCCAATTTCTTGTTGCGTTGAAATGGCTCAAGCGCCTCTTCCATGGACATAAACCAGATTGGCATAACAAAGTCGTCGAGCGCACGTACAGATATCAGTCCGTCATTCACCATTTTTTCGGCAACGCCGTACATTGCGCGATACGTATGTCGGCCAGAACTGCAAATTCCGTTAAGCTCGCTTGCATCAGGGACAGCTCCTAGCGTCGAGACCATGAGCCTGCCGCCACTTCGCAATTCACGATGTCGCAAGGTCAGGAAGCTTTCCCAGTCTCGTTGCGCTTGTCTTTTAAGCTCCACGCGAGCTTCACCTTGCAAGTCTGCAAACCAGAACGTGCCTTTAGAAGCGATAACAGGCTGTGTGCTGAGCCAATGACTCGCACCAAACGAAGTTCCAACGTCTATGGACGATGCCGGCGCAGCCATTGAGAAAAAACTACCCACACTTGCAGCAGAGCGAACATTTGCAGCGAGGTTTGTGTAACCGTCTTGGCCAGCAGCACAATCGAACAGGGTATTCCAATCGTTCTCCGCCTGATCGACATGGTGAACGTAGATGGAGTAATCTGGATAGCGGTCGGCGAAAGATTCCACGGCAGGCTTAACGGACAAAACCGCGTTTGATCCAGTGCCGCAGCCATAGTCAGCAATGTGTATCTCGTCTGATGAGGCCAAGACCTTGTCGGCCATCTCCCGAACATCGTCTGCACGGGATTGAATAGAGTGTTTCTGCGGGAGGGAATTTACCGCATAGTCAACCATTCCCTCAGTTGGACTAGTCTTGTCGCCCATTAAATCCTCTCAAGTGTACTTTGGTGGGCAGCTAGAGACTATAGTTTACACAAAGCGATGCCCAAAATCGATGAGTTGCAGGGCCAGGAACGGCCTATGCGGTCGTTTGTGCAAGGCGCGGCATTCGGAACTTTGGGCTTGCTGTCCGAATTCGCGGTGTCTTGGACGAGAGCCGTTTGTCCACATTGGGTCAGTTCTGATGTGAACCTCGGGTTCGTCTGACGTCCCAAATAACGCCTAACTGTCCACCGGACGCGGGCGGCCCTCCTCGTCGATGGCGACGAAAGTGAACACTGCCTCGGTCACCTTCTGACGCGCACCCGCACGATCCCTGAGTACCCATGCCTCAAGCCCGATCGCCATCGAAGTGCGCCCCACCCGTTGCAAGTGGCTGTAGACGCACAAGACATCGCCCACCCGTACCGGGCGGATGAATTTCATCGCATCAACGGCCACCGTTGCAACCCGGCCCTGCGCCCGCGCCCCGGCGGTGATTCCTGCTGCCATATCCATCTGGCTCAGCACCCAACCGCCAAAGATGTCGCCGTTGTTGTTCACATCCTTGGGCATCGCCAGAGTGCGCAGGGTCAATTCGCCTTTTGGTGTGTTGTCATCCATATTCGCGTCTCCGGTCTGTTTCTGGCGAGCTTGGGTGAGAATCCGATATCAGGTTCCCCCGGCGGGGTCGACCGGATCAGGCGCTCGCTTCAGCGCTCAAAGAGGACCGGAAACCAATCCTCGCGCAGTCGCTCGCCTGCCTGCATCCCGTGCCCGGGAAAGGGTGGCGAGGTCGGCCCCGGGCGTTCGACATAGCGTGCGTCGTCGCCCACCAACCGCAGTGAAAACGCGCGGCGTCGGCTGGCGCTGGTGTTGCCCCGCGCACCATGCAGCGTGCGGAAATTGAAGGCGACCGCATCGCCCGGCTCCATCGCAAACTCGGCCACCGGCATCCCATCAGCATCGGGGTCGGGCACCGGCAGATACTGCCCTTCGTCGGGGAAATACCCCTCCTGCGTGACCCAGCGGGTCGGCAGCACCTCTTTTTCCCAGCTATGTGAGCCGATCACGCAGCGCAGCGTTGCCTCGTCCACCGGGTCGAGCGGCGCCCAGAAGCTGACCGTCTGCTGGCCATGCACAAAGTAGTATGGCCCGTCCTGATGCCAGGGGGTTACCATCGAGGTTCCGGGTTCCTTGACCAGCACATGATCGTGAAACATCTGCACCCGGGTCGATCGCATCAGATCGGCGGCCACTTCGGCCGCAGGAGAGGTCTCGATCACCTCCCGGAACGGTGCGATCCGGGTCCAGTTGCAGTAATCGTCAAAGAACCGCCCGGTCTCGCCCGCCTTCTCGTTCTCCGAGGCATACGGCCCTGGCGCCTCCATATTGGCCGCGACGCCCGCGCGCAGCTGATCGACATAGCCATCAAACAGACCACGGATCACCACCACACCATCGTGCTGATAGGTGTCGATGTCGGATTGGGTCAGAAGCGGATGGGTCATGGATCACCTGTTGCTGGTCATGCTGCGACCCTGCCGCCAACGGCGGGGGAACTCAATACAGCATCAGCAAGGCAGGATCAGGAGGATTTGCGGCGCAGCCGGATCACTACATCGACCGAGGCGATCTCGGCCCCCGCAGGCGCATCCGGCAATTGCTGTATCACAAGTTGCTCTGAGGGAGCGTCCGACAGACGGCTTTCATCTTCCCAGAAGAAATGCGGATGATCATGGGTGTTGGTATCGAAATAGCTTTTCGACCCGTCCACCGTGATTTCCTGCAACACACCCGCCTCGCAAAAGGCGCGCAATGTGTTGTAGACCGTGGCCAGCGACACCGACGATCCCGCATCCTTGGAGGATTCGAACAGGCTTTCGGCTGTGACATGGCGATGGTTCCCATCGCCCACCAGCAACTCGGCCAGCGCCACGCGCTGCCGCGTGGGCCGCAACCCGGCACTTACGAGCCAATTGGTGGCTATCTCTTGGCTATCTGGCTTCATGATCGCTTACCTGAACACAGTCGATGTAATATATAGGGCTCTGCGGGGTAAAGTTTCAAATGAAATTCATTCGCAACGCCTTGCAGACCGGAATCACGCAGTTGCGCCGCTCTTGCAGGAGGGCGCGCGCCGGTGTTAGACGGGGCCAGATAGAACGCATGAGACCAATTGCAGGAGACGCCGACGCATGGCCCAATACCCGAGCAGCTTTGACAAGGAAGACCTGCTGAAATGCGCCCGCGGCGAGCTGTTCGGCCCCGGCAATGCGCAACTGCCCGAACCGCCGATGCTGATGATGGACCGGATCACCGAAGTGTCCGCCGATGGCGGCGAGTTCGGCAAGGGCCATGTGGTGGCCGAGTTCGATATTAAGCCCGACCTTTGGTTCTTCACCTGCCATTTCCCCGGCAACCCGATCATGCCGGGCTGTCTGGGCTTGGACGGTCTGTGGCAGCTGACCGGCTTCAACCTGGGCTGGCGCGGGATGCTGGGCAAAGGCATGGCTATGGGCGTGGGCGAGGTCAAGCTCAAGGGGATGGTGAAACCCGACCGCAAGATGCTTACCTACTATGTCGATTTCACGCGGATCATCGACCGCAAGCTCAAGCTGGGCGTGGCCAATGGCCGTGTGCTGGCAGACGGGGAAGAGATTTACCTTGTGAAAGACATGAAAGTGGGTTTGGCCACTGACGGCTGACCCGCGCCAGAATTCTAAGGAGAACGCTTATGCGTCGCGTCGTCGTCACCGGTCTGGGGATCGTCTCATCGATCGGCAACAATGCTGAAGAGGTTCTGGCCTCGCTCAAGGAAGGGCGATCCGGGATCACGGCCAATGCCGAAATGGCCGAATACGGGTTCCGCAGCCAGATCGCGGGCGCGCTGGATATCGACGTCAAGGAACATGTCGACAAGCGTACGCTGCGTTTCATGGGGCCGGGTGCCGCTTATGCCCATATCGCCATGGGACAGGCCATTGCGGATGCCGGGCTGGAAGAAAGCGATGTGGTCAACCCGCGCACCGGTCTGGTCGCAGGCTCTGGCGGGCCATCGACCAGCGCGATGCTGAGCGCGCATCAGACTGTTCTGAAATCGGGTGCCACCAAGCGGATCGGGCCCTTTGCAGTGCCCAAATGCATGTGTTCGACCATCAGCGCCAACCTCAGCACCGCCTACAAGATCAAAGGCATCAACTATTCCATCACCTCGGCCTGCTCGACCTCGCTGCATTGCATCGGCAATGCAGCCGAACAGATCATGCTGGGCAAGCAGGACGTGATGTTCGCGGGCGGAGGTGAAGAGTTGGACTGGACGCTTTCCTGTCTTTTCGACGCGATGGGCGCGATGTCATCGAAGTTCAACGACACGCCAGACAAGGCCTCGCGCGCATTTGACGCCAACCGCGACGGGTTCGTGATCTCTGGCGGCGGCGGTATCGTCGTGCTGGAAGAGCTTGAGCATGCCAAGGCGCGCGGCGCCAAGATCTATGCCGAGGTCACCGGCTATGCCGCCACCTCTGACGGCCACGACATGGTTGCCCCGTCGGGCGAAGGCGGTGCGCGAGCAATGGAACTGGCGCTTTCGACCCTTCCCGAAGGGCGCGAAGTGGGTTACATCAACGCCCATGGTACCTCGACCCCTGTGGGCGATGTGGGTGAAGTGGAGGCGGTACGCCGTGTTTTCGCAGGCCGCAAACAGCCGCTGATCAGCTCGACCAAATCCATGACCGGCCATGCGCAGGGCGCGGCAGGCGCGTTGGAGGCGATCTTTTCGCTGTTGATGCTGGAAAACGATTTCATCACCAGGTCGATCAATGTCGAAACGCTGGACCCTGAACTGAAGCCCGAGGAAATCGCCACCCAGACCGTGCTGAATGCCGGGCTGGACAGCGTGATGACCAACAGCTTCGGCTTTGGCGGAACCAACGGGTCGATGATCCTGTCGAAATACAACGGGTAACAGATGATGTCGCAATTAATGCAAGGAAAACGGGGCCTCGTCATGGGCGTGGCCAATGACCGGTCCATCGCTTGGGGCATCTCGAAGGCGATGCACGAGGCCGGGGCCGAACTGGCCTTCACCTATCAGGGCGAGGCGTTCGGCAAGCGGCTGGAACCGCTGGCACAAAGCGTCGGATCGGATTTCATGGTCGATGTGGACGTGACCGATGATGCCTCCCTGGATGCCGCATTCGAGCAACTTGCGGCGCGCTGGCCGACCATCGACTTTCTGATCCATGCCATCGCCTATTCCGACAAGTCCGAACTGACGGGCCGGTTCCTGGATACGACGCGGGCGAATTTCAAGAACTCGATGGATATCTCGGCCTATTCGCTGATCGAAGTGTCCCGCCGCGCCTATCCGCTGATGAAGGAAAATGGCGGTACCATCCTGACACTGACCTATCAGGGTTCGAACCGGGTTGTTCCCAATTACAACGTCATGGGTGTGGCCAAAGCGGCGCTGGAATCGGCGACGCGCTATCTGGCCAATGATCTCGGCCCTGACGGCATCCGCGTCAACGCCATCTCGCCCGGCCCGATGAAGACGCTGGCAGGCGCGGCCATCGGCGGCGCGCGGAAGACGCTGAAATTCTGCGACCAGAACGCGCCCCTTCGCAGCAATGCCACGCTGGAGGCGGTTGGCGGCACGGCGGTCTATCTGGCCTCGGATGCAGGCGCCTACACGTCGGGCGAGGTGATCCGCGTTGATGGCGGGTTCCATGTGCTGGGCATGCCACAGCCGGAAGCGATGTAAACATCGTTTCCGTTGATTCAACAAAGCGGCAAAAACCACGGCATCGTCACCGCGATGCCGTTTTTTTGTCGCAAGTGTAAATCACCCTGATCCCATGACCGCTCTCGACTTCACCAAACCCGCGCCCTCACACGCGCCCTCGCTGCTCAGCAGATTGCTGCGCACCATCCGCCTCGCCACCTATGGCGCAGGCGGAGCGGTGGCGTTGATCCTTGTCATTTCCGTGGTTCAGTCCGACATGTCGCAAATCGCGCAATATCCGGCCTCGACCCAATCGGTAGAAGCTAGCGATCACAGCTCGCGGCTGGCCGTGGTGATCGACATGACGGGCGGTTTCTTTGGCTATGGCAACGGCGCCGACTAAGGCACGAAGCCAGGCAAGCTCACATCTTTAACCGGTTGAAAACCTGTGCCACTGTGCCCCGAAAGGGGAGGCAGCATCTTGGCGATCACAACCTGCGTTTTCGACGCCTACGGGACTTTGTTCGATGTGGCCGCTGCCGCACGACAGGCAGCGGCAGAACCTGAATTTCCAACACTGGCGGACAAATGGGCTGATGTGGCCAACCATTGGCGGTTGAAACAGCTGCAATATACGTGGCTGCGCGCCATCACCGATGCCCATACCGATTTCTGGACCGTCACGCAGCAAGGCCTCGACTGGGCGTTGGAGGCGTGCGGGCTGGACGGCAACCCCGCCCTGCGCCAGCGGCTGCTGGATCTTTATTGGGAGTTGCAGGCCTATCCGGAAGTGCCCGCCATGCTGGCGGCGTTGAAGTCCGCCGGTCTGCAAACCGCGATCCTGTCCAACGGCTCACCGGAAATGCTGGACGGCGCGGTGCAATCGGCGGGGATCGGCGACCTGCTGGATGATGTGCTCTCGGTAGAAAGCGTCGGCATCTTCAAGCCTGACGCAAAGGTCTATGATCTTGTGCAGGGCCGGTTCGGCGGCGCGCGGGACGCGGTGCTGTTTGTCAGCTCCAACGGTTGGGACGCCGCCGGGGCCAGCGGCTATGGCTTTGTCACCGCTTGGGTGAACCGCGCGGGCGAGCCCGTTGACCGCCTGCCCTGGCGGCCTGCGCATATCTTGTCCGACCTGACTTCTATACCCGAACTCGCGAGGGCCTGATGCCGCATTTCACCACCACTGACGGGCTAAGCCTGCACTTCACCGATGACGGCGCGGGCATACCGCTGCTGTGCCTGCCGGGCCTCACCCGCAATGGCGATGATTTCAATTTCGTGAAACCGCATCTGGGGCATCTGCGCCTGCTGACGCTGGATTTTCGTGGTCGCGGCGGGTCGGACTACGATCCCACCTATGCCAACTACAATATCGGTCGCGAGGCGCAGGATGTGATCGAACTGCTTGACCATTTAGGCTTGGACAAGGTGGCGCTGCTGGGAACGTCGCGCGGTGGTCTGGTGTCGATGGTGCTGGCCGCAACCCACCCTGATCGTTTGGCCGCCGTCATCCTGAACGATATCGGCCCCGAGATTGCCCCTAGCGGGTTAGAACGGATCATGGGCTATGTCGGCATGCCCCCAAACTCCAAAACGCTTGATCAGGCCGCGGTAGGGCTGAAAAAGTTCATGGACCCCGAATTTCCCGGCGTCCCGCTGGAACGCTGGCGCGCGCAGGCCGAATTCCAGTATGACGAGACCCAAGAGGGACTGGTCCTTCGCTATGACGCAAAGCTGCGCGATGCGCTGCTCGAACAGGCGCAGGCCGGACCAGCACCCGACCTCTGGCCCTTGTTCGAGGCGCTGAAACCCATCCCGACCGGGGTGATACGCGGGGCGAATTCGGACCTCTTCACCAGTGAAACGCTACAGAAGATGCAGGACAGCTATCCAGGCCTTGTCTCAGCCGAAGTGCCCGATCGCGGCCACGTGCCGTTTCTGGACGAAGCGGGAGCACTCGACATTATTCATCAGGTGGTGGACCAGATATGACTGATCTCAGCCTTGTCGAAGCTGCCGCAGACCGTCTGAAGGGCCATGCCCGTGAGACGCCGCTACTGTCGTCGCCCTTTCTGGATGAGCTCGCCGGGCGGCGGGTTCTGATCAAGCCGGAATGTCTGCAACATACAGGCAGCTTCAAGTTTCGCGGCGCTTGGTCGGCCATTTCCGCGCTGGATGCCGAGACGCTCACGCGCGGCGTGATCGCCTTTTCCTCGGGCAACCACGCGCAGGGCGTGGCCCATGCCGCGACGCTGCATGGCGTGCCCGCAACCATCGTGATGCCCTCGGACGCGCCGCGCATGAAGATCGACAACACCCGCGCTTTGGGCGGCGAAGTGGTGCTCTATGATCGCGAGCGTGAAAGCCGCGAAGAGATCGGCGCGGACCTGGCCGCAGCGCGCGGCCTGACCCTGATCAAGCCCTATGACGAGCCGCAGGTGATCGCTGGCCAGGGCACAGCCGGGCTGGAGATCGCGCGGCAGGCCAAGGCCGCAGGTGTGAGTGAAGCGGATGTGCTGGTCTGTTGCGGCGGTGGCGGGCTGACCTCGGGCATTGCGCTGGCGCTGGAGGGTCATGCGCCGGGCCTGCGCGCGCGCCCCTGCGAGCCGGAAGGCTTCGACGATATGCGCCGCTCGCTCGCCTCGGGCCGGATCGAACGCAACCCGCGCGAGGGCGGCAATATCTGCGACGCGATCCTGACGCCGCAGCCCGGCCAGATCACATTTCCGATCATCAAACGTCTCTGCGGGCCGGGTCTTGCTGTGTCCGAGGATGAGGCGCTACACGCCATGGCGCTGGCTTTTGCCCGTCTGAAACTGGTGCTGGAACCAGGCGGTGCCGTGGCACTCGCTGCGGCACTTCTGCGCCGGGGCGAGATCGAGGGTGAGGCGGTGATCGTCGTGGCCTCGGGCGGCAATGTGGACGCCACACAGTTCCGCCACGCGCTTGAACGCTATGCGGAGTAGGACATGACCCGGTTCACCATCGCTTCTTTCAACGTCAAGAACCTGATTGGGGCGGATCAGGAATACTACCGCTTCCAGAGCTATACCGAAGAGGAACATGCGTGGAAGAAGGATTGGCTGGCCGATCAGTTGCTGACCATGGATGCCGATATCGTCGGCTTTCAGGAAATCTTTGATGACGAGACTCTGCGCGAGGTGATCGAAGAGACCGATGCGCGCGGTGCGGCAGCCAACGAGGCGACGGTGCCCGACGCCTCAAAGCGCTATCACCGCAAGGCGATTTTCCGCAAGCTGGCCTTTGACGGCTATGAACAGGCGATGCTGGCCTTTGCGCCAAACGTAAATGATGGCGAACCGGGCGCGCGACGGCCCGGTCTGGCGGTCCTGTCGCGCTATGGCTTTGCCGAAGACCCCGAGGTGATCCAGCTGCTCGACACGCCGGTGGAGATTCCGATGTCAGCACTGGGCGGTGGCGATGCGGGCCATTTCCGGTTGGAAAGGCTGTCGCGTCCGCTCCTCAAAGTGCGCATTCCGGTCGGCGGGCAAACGATCACGGTTTTCAACTGCCATCTGAAATCCAAGCTGGGCGAATACCCGCGCCCCGACGGCGCTGATTTTGCACCGGAGGCGGTGCTGACCTCCTACGATCCGGTAGGCCGCGCCATGGGGTCGCTGCGCGCCGCCCTGCGGCGCATGGCCGAGGCCTGGGTGCTGCGGCGCGAGATCGTAGCGGCACTCGACGAGGGCCATCCGGTGATGGTGCTGGGCGATTTCAACGATGGCGAACATGCGGTCAGTTCCGAGATCATTGCCGGTGAGGTGCCGTTCAAGAACTATTCCTGGATGCTGCGCCATGACGCCAAACGCCCCAATCAGCGCTATACGCCCAAGGAAAACCGCGAGATCACCGAAGCGGTGGATCGGGTGCGCCTGCGTTCGGCGGAAAAGATGTTCATCCGCAAATCGCTGCGTGACATGGTTTATACCTCGGCCTTTGGCGGCGTTTACGAAAGCATCGACCAGATCTTCATGTCGCGCCATTTCGACAGCAACTATGGCAAGGCAATCGGTGAGATGGAGTATTTCAGCGTCTTCAACGACCACCTGACTGATGGCAGCCATCCCGAAGCGCCATATAACAAACTGGCCTCGGATCACGGGCAGATCATGGCGCATGTCCGGCTGAACGAAGGGGACCCGGCGTGATGCAGATGGCGGATCTTGGCGCGGTGCATTTGCACTATCGCATTGATGGCGAGCCCGATGGCGTGCCGGTGGTCTTTGCCAACTCGCTGGGCACCGATCTGCGGCTCTGGGACCCGCTGCTGCCGCATCTGCCCAAGGGGCTGAAGATCATCCGCTATGACAAGCGCGGGCATGGCCTGTCCTCGATACCAGAGGGGCCCTATAGGATGGGCGCGTTGGTGCGTGATGCCGAACAATTGCTGGACCATCTGGGCGTGCGCGACTGCGTCTTTGTAGGGCTGTCCATCGGCGGGATGATCGCGCAGGGGCTGGCGGTGAAGCGGCTGGGTCTGGTGCGTGGGATGGTCCTGTCGAATACGGCGGCCAAGATCGGCACGCCTGCTATGTGGGACCAGCGCATCGCCGCCGCCCGCGCGAGCGGGATCGAGGCGCTGGCCGATGCAACGATGGAGCGCTGGTTCTCTCGCGCCTTCCGCGCCACGCCGGAACTGGCGCTTTGGCGCAATATGCTGACCCGGCAGCCGCTGGAGGGGTTTCTGGGCTGCTCCGCGGCGATCTCGGGCACTGATTTCTATACCCCAACCAGCGGCTTGCGCCTGCCCACGCTGGGCATTGCAGGCTCCGAGGATGGCTCCACCCCACCTGATTTGGTGCGCGAAACCGTCGACTTGGTGCCGGGGTCGGAGTTCACGCTGATCCGCCGTGCAGGTCACCTGCCCTGTGTTGAACGGCCCGAGGAATACGCGGCGCTGCTGACGGGTTTTCTGACACAGATCGGGCATATTGCGCCCTGATGCGCCTTCCTATGGTATTCATCCTGACCACGGTGGTCATTGACGCGATGGGGATCGGGCTGATCTTTCCGATCATGCCGACGCTGATACTGGAGGTTGAGGGCGGTACGCTGGGGGATGCCGCGATCTGGGGCGGCATCCTCAGCAGCGTATTTGCGGTGATGCAGTTCCTGTTCGGCCCGGTGTTGGGCAACCTGTCGGATGCTTATGGCCGCCGGCCGGTTCTGCTGGTCTCGCTCATTGTAATGGCGCTGGACTATCTGGTCATGGCGGTGGCGGGATCGATCTGGCTGTTGCTGATCGGGCGCATTGTAGGTGGCATAGCGGCAGCCACCCATGCCACGGCGGCCGCCTTTGTCGCCGACCAATCTAAGCCCGAGGAAAAGGCCACCAATTTCGGCCTGCTCAGCGCCGCTTTTGGCGTCGGCTTTGTGATCGGTCCGATGATCGGTGGGCTGCTGGCCGAGATGGGTACGCGCGCGCCCTTCTATGCCGCCGCCCTGCTGGCCGCGCTGAACTTCTTGCTGGGCTGGTTCGTGATGCCCGAAACCGTGACCGACGCCACCCGCCGCGCGTTCACATGGCGGCGCGCCAACCCGCTTGGCGCGTTCCGGGCCATGATGCAGATACCGGGGATCACCGGGCTGCTCTGGGTCTATCTGCTCTATTCGATTGCGATCTATGTCTACCCGGCGATCTGGGCCTATTTCACGCTGGCCCGCTTTGACTGGTCGCCGCAGATGATCGGGCTGTCGCTGGGGGTTTACGGCACCGCGCTTGTGCTGGTTCAGGGTGGCTTGCTGCGCTACATCACCCGCTGGTTCGGCGAGCGGCGCACGGTGATCTATGGACATCTGTTCGAGTTTCTGGGCTTTGGCGTGCTGGCCTTTGTGACCAGCGGTCTCTTCGCCTTGCTGTTCACTCCGGTCACAGCGCTTGGAGCGGTCGTCACCCCCACTTTGCAGGCAATGATGTCGCATCGTGTGGGCGACGACCAGCAAGGCGAATTGCAGGGCGTCATGTCTGCCGTGCAAGCCCTGTCGATGATCCTGTCACCGCTGATGATGGCCAGCGTCTTTGCTGCCTTTACCAGCGATGACGCGCCCGTGTTCCTGCCTGGCGCGCCCTTCCTGCTGGCCTTGGGTCTGATGGCGGTAGGGCTGGCGATTTTCCTGCGCGTTCCGCGACGATAGGTTTGGCAGCGACCTGATTTTGGCGGTTTCGGCCTTGCGAAGGGAAAACCCCCGGTCCACCGTTGACCTGAAACAGGGGAGAGTTTCATGACAACAATCAAGGCTGCGGTCTGCCGCGCATTCGGAGAACCGCTGGTTATTGAGCAGGTAACCCTCGCCCCGCCCGGCCTGGGAGAGGTCGAGGTGACGCTGGACGCGGTGGCAATCTGTCATTCCGACATCACCTTTGCCGAGGGTGCCTGGGGCGGTAATCTGCCGGCTGTCTATGGACATGAGGCGGCAGGCGTGATCACCGGGATGGGCGAAGGCTGCACCGGATTTTCCCTGGGCGACACGGTCGTGGTCACCCTGATCCGAGCCTGTGGAGACTGCCCAAGCTGCGCGGGCGGCAAGCCGACGCTTTGCGAGACGCCGCATGACACCATGGCGGGGCCTTTGACGGATACAAAGGGCGCGCCGGTGGATCAGGCGATGGCCTGCGGGGCTTTTGCCGAAAAGGTTGTCGTCAGCCATCGCCAGATCGTGAAAATCCCCCCCGACATGGCCCGCGATGCGGCTTGCCTTCTGTCCTGCGGGGTGATCACCGGCGTCGGCGCGGCGGTCAATGCCGCAGGGCTACGCGTCGGGCAGGATGTTGTGGTGATCGGGGCGGGTGGCGTTGGCCTCAATGCCATTCAGGGTGCGCACATTGCCGGTGCGCGCCGGATCGTCGCCGTCGACATGAGTGAAGAGAAGCTTGAGATCGCCAAGTCGTTCGGGGCCACCCATGGCGTTCTGGGCACGCTGGAATCGCCTTGGAAGGCGGCCTATAAGGCATTGGGCGGACGCGGTGCCGATGCGGTGCTTGTCACGGTGGGCGCAATCCCGGCCTATGATCAGGCACCGCGCTATCTTGGGCGCGGCGGGCGTGTTGTGATGATCGGCATGCCGCATTCCGGTGCACAAGCCAGCTATGAACCGGTGATCCTCGCCGCGATCGGGCAGGGCATGATCGGGTCTAAGATGGGCGATGTGGTGATCCAGCGGGACATTCCCTGGATGATCGACCTGTACCAACAGGGGCGGCTGAAACTGGATGAACTGATCTCGGGCCGCTGGCGGCTGGATCAGATCAACGAGGCGATCGCCGATACCAAGAGTGGCAGCGCCAAACGCAATGTGATCCTGTTCGATCGGGAGCGGGCGATGGGGTGAAACCCCATCCTACGGAGGACGCGCCATGAAATTGCAGGAGCTTAACGTCATTGTCACCGCGCCACCTGCGCCCGGCTGGGGCGGGCGGTACTGGATACTCGTGAAGCTGACGACCGATACCGGGATCACCGGTTGGGGGGAGTGTTATGCCTCCTCCATCGGGCCAGAGGCGATGACCCATGTGATCCGCGACGTGTTCGAGCGGCATATGGCAGACGAGAACCCTGAAGATATCGAGCTGATGTTTCGCCGCGCCTATTCCAGCGGTTTCACCCAGCGGCCCGATCTGACGGTGATCGGCGCATTTTCGGGGCTGGAGATCGCCTGTTGGGACATTCTCGGCAAAGACCGTGACCGCCCGGTTCACGCGCTGCTGGGCGGGCGGATGAATGACCGGCTGCGCGCATATACCTATCTCTACCCCCTGCCCCACCACCCGCTGGACAGCTTCTGGACCTCGCCACAAATGGCAGCGGAATGCGCGGCCGAGGTGGTGCGGCAGGGCTATACGGCGGTGAAATTTGACCCAGCCGGACCCTATACGGTCCGGGGCGGTCATATGCCTGCGATGCGCGATATCACCTTGTCGGTGGCGTTCTGCGAGGCGATCCGTGACGCGGTGGGCGACCGGGCCGATCTGCTCTTCGGTACACATGGTCAGTTCTCAACCGGCGGCGCGATCCGGCTGGCCAAGGCCATCGAGCCCTACAGCCCGCTCTGGTTCGAGGAACCGATCCCGCCGGACAATGTGGATGAAATGGCGAAGGTGGCGCACGCCACGTCGATCCCCGTGGCGACCGGCGAGCGGCTCTGCACCAAGGCCGAGTTCGCCCCGGTGCTGCGCGCGGGCGCGGCCACGATCCTGCAACCTGCCTTGGGGCGCGCGGGTGGTATTTGGGAGATGAAGAAAGTGGCCGCCATGGCCGAAGCTCATAACGCCCAGATGGCACCGCATCTTTATGCCGGACCGGTGGAATGGGCCGCAAACATCCAGCTTGCCGCCTCAATCCCGAACCTGCTGATGATTGAAAGCATCGACACCCCGTTCCATTCCGATCTGATTGGCGGGACGCTAAAGGTCGAAGACGGCTTCGTGACCCCGCCCGACACGCCCGGCCTTGGCATCGAGGTCAACGAGGCGCTGGCCCGTGCCCATCCCTATAAGGGTGACAGGCTGCATCTGCAGATGCAGGAAGCGCCCTGCGATTATGAGGGACAGAACGCATTCATGGGCGGTGCTCCGCCAAAGGCGGAGTAACTCTGTCTTAGGTGTTGAGGTATGCAATACTCTGACCGGCGTTTCTCAGACAGAACCTGACAGGCAGATTGCCAGCCAAAACGAGCCAGCAGCGGCTCGCAGATGTCTGTCCGGCAGGCTAAATCAGACCTTCTATTCTAGCCAACCATGGTCCGCTCTTGGTAGGCTTGAGAGGGATCAACCAACGCCCATCGGTAGCTGGTGCGCTTCACCCCATTGCCGTGGTGACTGCCCATACATGCGTTTGAACTCGCGGCTGAACTGCGACGGGCTGACATAACCCACATCCATCGCCGCTTCGTGCACCGCCACGCCTCCGGCGATCTTCATAGCTGCGTTGTTGAGACGCATCGACTTCACAAATTGGATTGGGGTCATCGTCGTGACCTGCTTGAACTTACGATGGAAGACAGCCCGGCTCATGCCAGCGCGGCTTGCCATCTCTTCAATCGAGATAGGTGCATCCAGATTTGACGACACATGCGCTATGGAACGTGCGATGGCGTTGCCAGCACCAAATGCCTGCCGGGCAAAGGTGCCTGCTTCCCCCTTCAAGATCGCATAGAGCACCTCACGCATTCGCGCCTCGGCAAGAACGGCGATGTCCGTCTTGCTACTCCCAAGCTGCAGCAGCCGCAGCAGCGCTTCGGAGAAGCAATCGTCCCATCGCGCAAGCCTGATCCCCGGCTCCCGCAACGCGCCTTCAGTCGCAGGCAGTACGCCTGCTGCATTCTCCATTTCCATGGCGATCTCGGTCATCACGCGCTGGTCCAGCGAGATCATGACCCCGTAGAGAGGGTTCTCAGGCGAGGCCGCAGGTGTTCCCGCCTTGACGGGCATAGACATTGGGCAGCAGAGATACTGGCTGTCGTCGTATTCGTACCTCCGTCCATCCAGAACGGCCTCTTTTACTCCGCTAACGATGGCCACGACGCAGGGTTCGTAAACCGCCGGGACACAGGGGATTGCTTGCGTCGCCCGAAACAGCCGCACGCCCTTGATACCAGTCTCGGTCAGGCCGTCCTGAGCCGTTCGACCTGCGATGAGTTGCTTGATCTGATCCTTGTTCATACGAGCGATCTAATGGGTTCCAATCCGCACTGACAACCACCTTGATACAATCAGGCAAGTAATTGCGATGATCTCGTCTGTTTATTGGTTCGTGCGAGAGTTATCTGCATTTTCAATACAGAAACGCAAATCGCTCGGCCCCTGCGCCGACGCCAAACGGAGAAAGACGATGCCAGACACCACTTTCGGCCCCGAAGGTTGGACGCCCGATCGCCTCGGTGACCTGTCCGGCAAGACCTACATCATCACCGGTGCCAATGCCGGTGCCGGGTTCCAAGCCGCACGAACGCTTTTGCAGAAGAACGCCAAGGTCGTAATGCTGAACCGCTCGGTCGAGAAATCTCAATCGGCTGAGAGGGAACTAAAGAACGAGTTCGGCGACGGAACCGATGTGAGCTTCATCCGCATGGACCTTGCCTCGCTCACCAGCGTGCGTGACGCGGCAGCAAAAGTGTTGGAGACCGTACCCCGGATCGACGCTGTCATCTGCAACGCGGCGATCGCGCAGGTGCCCAAGCAGAAGCTGACCGAGGACGGCTTTGAAAGCATGTTGGGCACGAACCACTACGGCCACTTCTTGCTCTGCGGTCTGCTGTTCGAACGGATCGAAGCATCGAAGGGTCGGATCGTCGTGGTCTCGAGCCTCGGTTACAACATGGGCATCAAGACGATCCAATTCGACGACATGAACTGGGACGGGAACTATCACCAGAACCGAACCTATTCGCAAAGCAAGCTGGCGCAGATGATGTTCGCCTACGAATTGCAGGATCGGTTGAAAGCGGCAGGCCGAACCGATGTCGAAGTCTATGCCTGCCATCCCGGCTCATCGCGGACATCGCTGATCACGACGAGCGGCAACCTGGCGACACGGATCATGTTCGGCCTCATGTCCCTGTCGCCTATGGTTCAGTCGGCCGAAAAAGGCTCCTGGCCGGAGGTGATGTGCGCCACCGAAGATGGCCTGGAGCAGCGAGCGCTTTATGGCCCCACCGGTCGCATGGAATTCGTAGGGCCGGTTGGCAAAGGCACGCTGCATCCCCACGCCCATGACAAGGCTGTCATGTCAAAATTGTGGGACGTTTCTGAGGCAGCGACGGGGTTTAGCTGGACTCTTTGACAAAACACGTGCGGCGCACCAGCCAAGATGCCTAGTTCGACACATACCCCGCCACCACCTGCAGCAGCTTGTAGGCCACGGCGGCGTCGTGTTCGACCACGGCCAGGAATTCCTCTTCGCCGATGCGCAGGCAGGTGATGTCACTTTCGGCCACCATGCTCAGAGCGCGCGGTACCTTGCGGATCAGGGCCAGTTCGCCCACCAGCGCGCCGGGGCCGACGGTGAGGATCAGTTCGTCCGCCTCGTCTCCGGGTTTCGGTAAGTAGAGCCCAGCCTCGCCTTCGATCAGCACATAGGCACCGTCGCTCGGCTCGTCATCTTTCAGAAACACAACATCCCCGGCCCTTGCATTGTACCACCGCGCGCCAAAGGCCAGCAGGCGCAACTGGCTGCGGTCCAGACCGGAAAACAGCGGGGTCTGTTCCAGCGCGCGCAGCTTGCGGGTCAGATCGGCGGAGGAGACGCCGTCTGCGGATACCATATCGGCGGTCTCTTCGCTTACGATCCGGCCCTGTTTAATCTCGATGAACTGGTCGAAAACATCCGGCGTCTCGAACCCGTCATTGATGTAGATGACCGTGGTGTCGGGCAGCAGCGCGCGCAGGTTCTGATAAACGGCGATCTGGGTGTCCATGTCATAGCTGGCCAGCGCCTGATCGAGGATCAGGATATCGGGCTTCTTGATGGTGGCGCGGGTGAACGCCAGCGGCTCTGCATAGGCGGCCGAAAGGTTCTGCCCACCCAGCGTGACCGGCATGTCATAGATCAACTCAACTACGAGCGGCTGAACACCGTTGTCTATCAGTACGCCCGCCACCAGCTTGCGCAACTCGTCGGCCTTGCTGCCGCCCATCTGGCTGACTTTGCCGAACAGGGCGTTTTCCAGAACCGTCAGACCCGGCGCGAACGTCGACGGATCAAGCGGGGTAAAGACATCACCAATACAGCGCATCAGTTCCTGGGAATGAGAGTGGCGCAGTTCCAGAATGCGCGCCTTGAGCTCTTCGGAAAAGGCGGGACCGAGCCGGTCGGCAGAGATCGCGAAGGGCACCGCCAAAAGATTGGCCAGCTCCGCATCGCTAAGCACATGGCCGTTTTCGCGGGTCTTTTCGATCAGATCAATCGCGGCCTCATAGGTCTTGGTATCCAGGCCCAGCTTGCGGAACAGAGGGTGGTCGGTGGTGTCCAGACCAAAGATCTGCCGCAGCATGTCGATCACGTCCTGCGTCAAACTGACAAGTGTTTTGTCCAACCCCAGCTCCCGCAACTGGTTCAGGAACTCTGCCTGACCTGCGAGCAGCTCTTGTGTGACCGGCACGCGCGCGGTTGCAAAAAGCAGGTTTTCGGCCACGGGCAGCGCCGGATTATAGAGGTCTGGATCAATCATATATGCCTGATCCGCGAGGCCCGCTGCCTGAACGGCCTCTTGCACTTTTGGGCGCAACTCAACCAGCCGCGCTGCGAGCTCCGGATGCAGCAGGGAATCAAATTTCTGTTCGGTCCCGCGCCGGAACAGCGCCGCACCCGATCCCAGCCCCTCGATCAGGCGCAGCCACCAGGCACGCAGCGCCTTTGCATCTTCAAGCCCAGCCAGCCCCGGATCAAGCCAGTCTGCGGCATAGGGATCTGCGCTGTTGCCAGCGCGGATCGCCTCGTTGTGCTCGGCGCAGGTTTCGGGTTTGCCGTTGGGCCGAAAGCGCATGGGCATCATCACGTTGTCGCCAAACGTGCCCTGAAACATCACCGGACGCGATGTGGCGTGGCCGACGCGCGCCGCAAGCACCGCTTGGTGAAGCGAGGAGAGGTCATGGCCTGACACCATCACCTTGCCGCTTGCGGGCAGCAACTCGCGGGTCAGCAGGGCCGAAAGCGCGCGGCGATCCTCTTCGCTGGGCACGGCAATGCCAATCACCGCGCCAGCCTGCAGGGTGACGTCGAGATCGTCAAGCACCAGATTGCCGTCCGCGTCGCGGACCGAAACATGATCCAGCACGATATCGCCGTTCAGCTGCGGACGCTCCTCGGGGTCGCCATCAATCAGCTTTTCATCGACCATTCCGGCAGGGGCAAACCGTTCCAGGATCACGTCCCAGCGTAGCGCCATGTCCTGTGTCTGGTTGTAATAGGCCAGGAGTTCTTTCCACGGGCTCGACAAATCCTTATAGGCCGCCAGCGCCGCAACCAGCGCCCCAAGCGAGACCTTTCCCTGTAGCACCAGATAGCCACCGACCGAATAGAACAGAAACGGTGTCAGCTGCGAAATGAAGTTGTTGAGGAACTTCATGAAGAACTTTTTTTGGTAGATCTGGAAGCGGATATCGAACAGGCGGCCCAGTTGCAGGGTCACCAGCGCCATCCGGTGCCGCCAGCCACCATTGGTGCGCAGGGTCGAAGCCCCGGCCGCGCTTTCGCCGATCTGGGCGGCCAGCACACGCACCTCCTGGATTCGGGTCTTGTTCAACAGGTTGACCTGCCGCTGCAGCCGGGGGATCAGCCAGGCCTGCAACGGGATCAGCGCAATGGCAGCCAGTCCGAACCAGACGCTTTGCAGAAAGAGAAACGACAGAATGGTCAGCATCTGCCCGGCCTGCAGCACCGGCTGACTGATCGCGTCCCCCATCAACCCGCCCATCGGCTCGCTTTCGGCGGTGACCATCGAGACCAGCTCGCCCTGGCTGACCCGTTCGAAATAGGGCTGCGGGAACCGCAGCACGCGCGCGATCAGTTGATAGCGGAAGCGCCGCAGCATCCGTTCGCTCAAAACGCCTTTCATCGTGTTGATGCGCATCTTGAGCAAGCCATGCCCGAGAACCGCCAGCAGGAAGGCGACACAGAGAATACCCAGGTAAGTCACCTGCTCGAACGTCATGCCCCAGACCTGAATGGTGGGGGAGGCAGAACCGATGGCGTCGTTGATGATCCGTTTCGGCAGCTCAAGCGTCAGGTAGAGCACCGGAAACAGCGTTGCTGTCACCGCCAGCAAAATGAGCTGGTCGCGCTTTGAGTATTTCCAGATGAACTGAAAAAGCGTGCGTTCGATGTTCCCCGCCCCGGATCCTAGGTTCTATGCCGCTGAAATGCAGCGCCGTTTGCTATGCGTCCTCCGCGGCAGCGTAGCGCGCGCGGATTGTTGCAGGCAAATGGAATAGCACGAAGTTTTCTGGTAACTATGTGAAGAAGTTCACTTACAGCCACCAAATTTGACCCATAATCTGCGATAAGCATAAATCTGGGAGGTATACTTGTCCGTCACCGTCGGAACGGTGATCCTGCTGTTTTTTCTGTTTCAGATCAAACACATGTTCGCCGACTACTTCCTACAAACACCGATGATGCTCTCGGGACGCGGAGAGTATTGGCACGTGGGGCGGGCGCTGCATGCGGGCGTTCACGCCGTTGGATCAGCGATCGTGTTGCTCATCGTGGGAACACCGGTTGCGTTTCTACTTCTGTTGATCGCGCTAGAGTGGTTTGTCCATTTCAATATCGACTACGGCAAGGCGCGATATTCCGACAAGATGCAGTTGCAGCCCAATCAGGCGCGCTACTGGCACGCTGTGGGGTTTGACCAGTTTCTGCATCAGCTAACTTATGTGGCGATGGTCTGGGCCTGGCTGACTTTCGCCGCCTGATGCGCACCTAGCGCGCCTGTGCGTGCCTGACCGAACCGGTGGCCCGGACATAAGCCTCGCGCCAGAAGCGGTCGACGGTGTCGATGGCCACCGGGTCAAAATCATCCTGACATTCCCAATAGCGGCCCGAGGGCACGAAATAGCCCAAGGCGCGTTCGGCGGCCAGTGCGGCATCCATCTGCGCGGCGTCAGGCAGCGCGACATTATCCAGATCAGAGCGGGATGCGGAGGGCACAACAAGGCGGCTCTCGCCCTGCGACAAGCGCACCATCCGGCAGGATTGCCGCGCAGCAAAGAGAGCAAGACGCGCCGATTTTGCCTCAAGCGAACGCAAGGTTACATCGGCGCGCAGTGGGTCGGGTGTGCCGATGCCATAGAAATGCGTGTTGCCCGAGGCGGGGTAGACCATATCGCAGCCAAAATAGGCGATCTGCGAAGGGTTCAGCGCCGCCAGCGCCCAATAGCCTGCGGTAAAGGCCATGGTTCCCCCGGCAAAAACAAAACCGCCAAAGCTGTTCTGCGCCGGGACGTAGTCAGCGGCGGTCACGATCCGCTGACCGGGCGCAAGACAAGTGGGCAGGTTGGCTTGCGGAAAGTCCTCGGGGTGGATCAGGATGTCCCAGTCAGGTCGCAGCCGCCAAGCATTGTTGATCGCAACGATATGGGTGAAGGGCGCTTTGGGCCAATCCCGCGCCTCCTCGGCATCCGGCGCGCTACCCAGGATCAGAACGCGAGTCTGTGGATCGGGCACGGGCATCCTCCGGGTCATGCGATGCCGCAGAAGATAGCTGGAACAAGTGTGGGGTCCAGCGGCATTCACTGTGCCGCCGGATTCGGCCGTCTACACTGTTCGATTCAAAAGCGCCATTAGCCCAGAACCGAAAAACTGCTTTCCTCATTGATCGGGCGCTTGCGCGAATAAAAACCCACGTCGATCTCTTTGCCCAGATAGGGCAGTTCGAATTGCAGCGGGCTGGCATCGTGATCCGCACCGCCCTCGCAATAGGCGATCAGTGCGGCCATCATCTTGCCCGCGATAGGTGCGTTCTTGTACTGGTTTCCGCTGGTGCCGCAGGCCATGTAGAACCCCGGCAGGCTGGATTTGTCATAGATCGGTATCCAGTCGGTTGAGGCATCATAAAGGTCCACCACCCCCCGCATCCGCGAGGGAATGCCCAGCGTCGGCACACGTTGGGCATAACGCATCGCCTGGGTAGTCCATTGATCGGTGAAATTGGTGTCATAGTGAGTGTCATCCTCACACCACTGATGCGGGTCGCATTCCGGGTCCTCCGACCCCACCAGAATATGATTGCCGTGTTCGGGGCGGCAATAGCAGGAGATATCGCTGTCCGAGACGATCAGGCCGTCATTTTCGAAATCAAACCCTTCGGGGCTGGGCACATGCACCACTTCCTGCCGCAGCGGGCGGGTTTCGATTGTCATGTCGTCCAGCACCCCAGCCATGCCGTTGACCAGCGCCGAGCCGGGCCCCGCCACGTTGACCACCACAGGTGCGTGGATCTCTTCGCCCGAGACCAGTTTCACACCCTGCACGCGGCCATCCGATTGCAGAATCTCGGCCACTTCGGCTCCGGTCCTAACTTCGGCCCCGTGCTGTTGCGCCGCCTGCATCAGGTTCTGCGCCGACAGTGCCGGGTCGGTCACATAGCCACCATTGGGCCAGAGCACGCCGCCGCGCAGATGCCCGCCATTGGACTGCCCGAAATCCGGATCGTCCATGCGTTTGGCAGGGGCGTAGCTGTCCAACGCATAGACCGGCAGTTTCTCGGTTATCTGCTCGGGTGTCAGTTCCTCGAACGGGCAGTTCAGCGCGGTGGAATTCTTCATATGATTGGTCAGATGACCGTTAGCTTCGGTCTTCATCACCAGGCAACCGGTTTCGCGGAATTGCGCCAGATCGGCATCCTCGGGCAGACCCAGATACTCTGCCCAGTCGCGCCAGTAGTGATAGCCCTCCCACGCGAAAGCAGTACCGTCGAAGGTCGAATAATGCATCCGGATGATCGCGCAGGACCCGGCGGTGGAGCCATGGCCGATCTGCGCGTTGCGGTCCAGCGACAGGGTTTTCCAACCCGCTTTGGCCATCTCGAACGCGATGGCAGAGCCAATCACGCCGGTTCCGATGATGATTGCGTCAGGGTTGCTCATGGCTGATCTTCCTTCCAGAAGCTGCGTGCATAGGCAGCGAATTCCTCGATTTCCTCGGGCCGAGGTTCAACGCCGGTGAAGACGAACAGGTAATGCGGCACCAGCGAAAGCCGGACCTCCTGAGGTTCATTGAGTTGTGCCAGATCATAGCCGATCTGCATGTAATAGAGCACGCGCGCGCGGGTCTCGGATTCCAGTTCTTCATAGCCGAACCGCGTGAACATGGCCCGCAACGCCGCCAGGCGCCGCGCGTCGGATTGGTCCAGCATCCGCCGCACCTTGCCCTCGCGCCTTGCCCAGTCCCGCACGGCAAAATCCAGTGCAGTGTCAAAGAGGTCGGTATTGACCACGCATCGATGCACGTTGCAGACGGCGGCGGTAATCGTCTTGGCCGGGGCCTCGGTCTGCGCGATCAGGGCGGCGGTGTTGGTCGCCTGCCACTTTGCCAACAGCGCGTCCAGCAGGTCCTGTCGCGATTTGAAGTACCAATAGAAAGAAGAGCGCGAAACCGCCATCCGCTCGGCCAGGTTCATGACCTTTACTTGCTCGACCCCGTCCGAGATCAGCACATCCATCGCGAGATTCAGCCAGTCATCGCGCGTGACCTTGATATTGCCAATCAAGGGCTCAGCTTTGGGATCGTCACGGTGCAGGATCGGCTTGGTGTTCATTTGTCTCAGCTTTCGGGGGCCGCGCCGCCTTGCTGGGTGCGGCGGGCGATGAAGTCGGTCAGACCGGCGATGCGGTCAGGATCATGCGCCGGAGCGGGCGCATTTTCAACGATGCCCTGCCAGATGCCGGTGGCGCGATGGTTAGCATCCACCTCGCCGCGTTCCGTCCAGGTGCCGAAATTCGACCAGTCACCCACCAACGGTTCATAGAACTGGGTCTGATAGCGTTCCATCGTATGCGCCGCGCCAAAGAAATGGCCTGAGGGCTGCACCTCTCGTAGCGCATCCAGCGCGATATCGGCATCGGTGGCGGGGGTCCCGGCGCACAGCTCGGCGACCATCTGCAACACTTCCAGATCGGTGATGATTTTTTCGAAGGATACGGTCAGCCCGCCTTCGAGCCAGCCCGCCGAGTGGATCACCACCGTTGCGCCCGCCATCAGACAGCCCCAAAGCGCGAACTGCGTCTCATTGGCCGCCTGGGCGTCGTTGATATTGCCAGCACTTCCCCCGGCACAGCGCCAGGGCAGGCCCAGCTTTCGGGCGAGTTGGCCCGCCACCAGTGAGGCGGTGAAGTGTTCCGGCGTCCCAAAGGCGGGGGCGCCGGACTTCATGTCCACATTGCTGGTAAACGTGCCATAGCAGACCGGCGCGCCCGGATTGGCCAGTTGCGTCAGCGCGATCGCCGCCAGCGCCTCGGCATGGCTGAGCGTCATGGCACCCGCCACCGTGACCGGCGCCATCGCACCCATTAGCGTGAAGGGCGTGACGATGGACATTTGCCCGGCCCGGGCAAAATCGATCAGCCCCTGCGCCATGGGCATGTCGATCACACGGGGCGAGTTGGTGTTGATGATTGTGTAACACCAGGGTTGGGCGTGAAACTCGGCATCAGAGAGTCCTCGAAAGTCGCGGATCATCTCGAACCCGTCCATCACCTGAGGCGTCCCTCGGGAATAGAGGAACGGCACCTTGTCGCTAAGCGTCAGTTCCGCCTCGGTCATGGCATAGTGGCGCAGCTCCACCGGCACATCCTGCGCCTCGACAAGTGGTGGCACCATGTGCAGTACATCGAAGGCCTGGGTGATCTGCACCATCTCGCGGAAATCGCGGATCGTGCCGGGCCTGCGTCCGCGCACAAGGTCGGTCGCATGAGGGGCGCCCGCGCCGGGCTGGAACACCAGCCGACCCAGTTCCAGCGTAATGTCCCGCTCGGGCACCGCGCCCTTCATCAGGATCGATTTGGGGGCAGTGGCAATGGCCTCCTCGACCATCTCGCGGCCGATGAAGACCATTTCACCATCCACCCGCGCCCCGCCCTGTGCAAAAAGCCTGCGCGCCTCGGGCAGCAGAACCTTGATCCCGATGTCTTCCAGCACCGTCAGCGATGCCTGATGCATCGCCTCGATCCGGTCTTCGGTGAAGGCGTTCATCACCGGAAATGGATTGCGCAGATTGTGGTAGTCCACCTTGCGCGACGGGCTCTCAGCCGACCGCGCCCGTCGCCCGCGCCGAGTCATAATCGCATCGCCTTGCCGTCGGCGTCGTAGGGCGAGGGCGCGATGACCCTCGCCGCGCGTTCCACGCCCACCACATGCACCGAGAGCTCCGTGCCAACCGTAGCCTGATCGCGATCGACCAGCGCCATCGCCAGCGACTTGCCCAGTGTGTGCCCATAGCCGCCAGAGGTGACAAAACCCACCTTCTGCCCTTCCATCCAAACCGGCTCATATCCGCTAGCATCAGCATCGCCTGCATCGACCTCTAACGTCACCAGAAGCTGCGCCGGACCATTGCCGTCACGTTCGGCAAGGGCGGCCTCTTTGCCAAGGAACTCTTTGTCCCAGTCGATCCATCGATCCATGCCGGTCATACCTGGCGTATAGAGCTGAGTGAATTCGGCCGACCAGATGCCAAAGCTTTTCTCAAGCCGGGTCGAGAGCATTGCGTTGAACCCGCATTCGCGGATCCCGTCCTCGGCCCCAGCCTCAAGCAGCATCCGGCGCAGCTTGATATGGTCGCCATAGCGGCAGTTGATCTCGTACCCCTTCTCGCCGGTCACTGACATGCGCGCGACGCGGGCGCGAACCAGTCCGATATCGAAATCGCCACAGCCCATGAATTTCAGGCCGGAGATGTCCTGTTCTGCCAGCTTCTCGACCACGGCTTGCGATTTGGGCCCAACCACAGCGAAGCCGCAATATTCCTCACCCAGATCACGGACGATGACGCCCTCGATCATATGGTCGTCGAACCAGCGCATATGCCAGGCCCGCAGATAGTAGCTGCCCATGATCCACCAGGTGCCGTCCCCCCAGTTGAGTACTGTCAGATCGCCCTTTAGACGCCCATTCTCGCCCAGCATCGGAGCAAGCTTGGCGCGGCCCGGCCCGGGCAGCTTCGAGGCCATGACTTTGTCGAGCCATGCTTCAGCATTCGGTCCGCTGACCTCGAACCGAGAGAAACCAGAGATATCCAGAAGGCCCAAGCCTTCACGGATGGTCTTGCATTCCTCAGCCACGATATCGAAGGCGTTCGAGCGTTTGAGCGTCGGCGTTTCCTCGAACCCTTTCGGCGCGAAATAGAGCGGCACTTCCAGATCCCAGCTGACGCCCCATTTGCACCCGGCCTCGGTCATGGCGTCATGGGCGGGGGCCATTTTCAATGGACGACCCGCCGGCAGTTGCTCGTTGGGATAGGTCATCACGAAACGGCGAGAATAGAATTGGCCGGTGGTTTCGCGGATGTAGCGTTTGTTCTGCGCGTAATCACCGTAGCGGGCCACATCCATCGGCCAGGCGTCTGCTTCGGGCTCGCCATGGATCATCCATTCCGCCAGCGTCTTGCCCACGCCACCGCCTTGCAGGAAACCCGCCATCACCGCGCAGGCCGACCAGTAGCCACGTTTGCCGGGCACGGGCCCAACCAGAGGGTTGCCATCGGGCGAGAAAGTGAACGCCCCGTTGACCCATGTCTTGATACCCACATTCTGGATCGACGGATAACGCTCGAACCCAAGGGTCAACTCGTTCTCGATCCGGTCGAGCTGCTCCTGAAACAGTTGCTCACCATAGGTCCAGGGCGCGCCGTCCATGGCCCAGTGTTCGTGGTCGACCTCGTAAATGCCCACCAGAACACCCTTCTGGTCCTGCCGCATATAGGTAAACCCTTCGAGATCGACAGTCATCGGCATCTCGAAATCCGCCGCCGCGACCTCGGGCACGGTGTCGGTAATCAGGTAGTGGTGTTTCAGCGGGGAAACCGGCAGTTCAATGCCGGCCATACGACCCACCTGCTTGGCCCAGAGGCCTGCAGCATTGACCACATGCTCGCAGGTGATCGTGCCCTTGTCAGTTACAACCTGCCAGCCCTCATCGGTCTGGATCAGTTCCTCGACCTTGGTTTCCTCGAAATACTGCGCCCCGCGTTTTTTGGCGGCCGTGGCGTAGGCCTGCACCGTTCCGGTTGTGTCGATATACCCTTCGCGATCTGCCCACATCGCCCCCAGCACGCCGTCGGTGGACATGATCGGGCAGCGACGTTGCGCTTCTTCGGGGCTCAGCAACTCGCAGTCGTCAATACCGATGGACTGGAAGATGCGGTAGTTCGATTGCAGCCATTCCCAACGCTCGGGCGTGCCCGCCAGTGTCAGACCGCCGGTCATGTGCAGCCCGATATTCTGCCCGGATTCCGCCTCGACCTCGCTCAGCAGATCAATTGTGTATGCCTGCAGCGACGCCATGTTCGGATCGGCATTGAGCGCGTGTATGCCGCCTGCAGCATGCCACGAAGACCCCGATGCCAGCCGCCGCCGTTCCAGCATAACAACATCGGTCCAGCCGAACTTGGCCAGATGATAGAGGACTGAGGCGCCGACAACGCCTCCACCGATCACGACAACACGGTAATGCGACTTCATCCGACCCTCCCTTGGACCTGTCGGATCAGACGCTAGCCAGACTGTTCACCTGTGTCTAGACATTTCTGTACAGTTCGAGGCGCGCGTTTTCCTGTGTTGGTTTCGTCATTTTCAGAGTGAGGCGCTGGGGCGTTCCTTGACGCGCGCATACCAGTCGAGCGTCGCCTTGTTCTCTTCCGGTAGAGTCATGCGGATGGCACGCGCGAATTCGACAAATACCAGCGCGCTGATATCGGGCAGCGTGAAGCGCTGACCGGCCAGATAAGGCGCCTCGGATAGGCGGTTTTCCAGCAAGTCGAAGAACAGACCAACCCGAACCCGGCCGCGTTCCGCAAGTTCCGGAATTTGTTGAAAGTTCACCGGGCCGACGATGGCGCGGCCTTCCATGCGCGGGCTGGAATTGCGTAGCGCCTCAGCGATCGGCGCACCGCCCTGCTGTTCCATGATTGCGTTCCACATCAGGACGAGGCCCTTTTCGTCGGATGTTTCCCCCATCAGCGGGCGCTCGGGGAACTTGGCCTCCAGATAGGCCGCAATGCCGAGATTCTCGGTCAAGACGGCGCCGTCATCGGTTACCAGCACTGGCACGGTTGCGTTTGGATTGATGGCCCTGAACTCTGGCGCCAAGTGCGCGCCCTCGCCCAGTGCCACCTCGCGGGTTTCAACCTCCAGCCCTTTTTCCGCAATGAATATCCGCGCCCGGCGCGGGCTGGGGGCGGTCTTGCAATCATAAAAGATCATGCTGGCTCTCCTGTGTCTGGCCCGCTACGGCGCGCGGTAGATGAAGCAGCGTCCCGGCACTGCCTCGGGCGGCAGCGGGTCCTCGCTGAGACCCTCGAAATACATCCTGTCACTTGACACCATGAGGCCACCAGAGACCAGAAGCGGTTCGATCAGGGGCGAGACGAAGCGGGCGAACGCATCGTTTTTCTCGCGATTATGCCCGCCCAGATCGGCATGGATCAGGCTTGCGGTGACCCCAAACCGCCGCAGTGCCGCGGGCAGGGTCTCGCGGACATCGCCGAGGATCAGCTGGCTTTCAGGCGGGGTGGAATCCGGGTGTGCGGCCGGATTACGCTCGAACACGTAGATTTCGCGCCCGCTGACCCGCTGCGCCATATGATGGTAGGTTCGGCCATTGCCCAGACCCAGTTCAAATACCGGGCCGGCCATGCCGGTGGTCATGGCAATCGCATGATCGAGGCAGGCCCGCTGCGAGACCATGCGGTCGATGAACAGGTCGAGGCGGGTCTGGGTCTGGCTCACGCGGGATACTCCGTTGCAGATGCGGCCACATATGCGCGGCGTCCCGCCGGTGATGCCAAATCGAAGGCCGATTGTGTAGAGTGGATTGGGCCGACCTCCGCTTTTCGTGAGGTCCGGTCACAAATTCGGGTTTGACTACATAGGCACCGGCAAGCGAAAGTGACGCAAAATGTATACGGGGATGAACAAATCACGATGTGTTGCCGAGGCTGTCGGTCCAGGACCGGCTGAATGACCTCTTTGCTGTCAGTTGAAGATCTGAGCATCGGTTTCGGCGAGGCCGAGCCGGTGGTACAAAATGTCAGTTTCAGCGTCGCGCAGGGCGAAACGCTCGCGCTGGTTGGGGAATCCGGCTCTGGCAAGACCATCTCGTGTCGCGCTGTGCTGCGCATCCTGCCGCGCAGCGCGCGGATCGCCTCGGGCCGGATCACGCTGGGCGGCAAGGGCAATCCGCTGGTTCTGTCGGAACTTAATGAACGCAAGCTGCGCGACATTCGCGGCGACCGTGTGTCGATGATCTTTCAGGAACCTATGCGCTCGCTCTCGCCATTGCACCGGATCGGCAATCAGGTCAGCGAAGTTTTGTGGCTCCACAAAGGGGCCAGTGAACGCGAGGCGCGGCGGCAGGTTCTGCAGCAATTCGAACGGGTTGGCTTCCCCGATCCCGAGCGCGCCTATCGTTCCTATCCGTTCGAGCTGTCGGGCGGCATGCGTCAACGGGCGATGATCGCGATGGCGATGGTGGCCAAACCCGACCTGCTGATCGCGGATGAACCGACAACCGCGCTGGACGTGACCACTCAGGCGCAAGTGCTGGGGCTGATCAAGGAATTGCAGCGCGAGACGGGTATGGCGCTGATCCTGGTGACTCATGACCTGGGCGTGGTGGCCAACATGGCCGAGCAGGTCGTCGTCATGCACAAAGGCCGGGTGATGGAGGCAGGCAGTGCCGCTGCGGTCCTGAAAGCCCCCGCGCATCCCTATACGCAGCAGTTGTTCAATGCCGCGCCTGAGATTCCTGACCGCGAGGCGGTTGGCCTGCCGATGCCGCAGGACGATCTGATCCTTGAGATGAACAAGGTCTCTAAGACCTATACGATGAGGGCCGGATCGGGATGGAAACCGGCGCTCAAGATCCATGCCTGTCGGGGTGTCGATCTGAAGCTGGCACGCGGCAAAACACTGGCCATCGTCGGCGAAAGCGGCTCAGGCAAGACGACGGCCGCGCGGATCGCGCTGGGGGCGGAACTGCCCGACCACGGCAGTGAGGTACTGTTCCGAGCAAAGACAGGCGCGGAGCCTCTTACCGTCCACAACATGAGCCGCACGGAACGCACCAAGTTTCAGCGTCAGGCGCAGATGGTGTTTCAGGACCCCTATAGTTCGCTCAGCCCACGTATGCGGGTGCAGGACGCCATGACCGAGCCGCTGGAGATCCACCGCATCGGCACCCGCGCCGAACAGCGTGACAAGGCCGAGGAAATGCTGTGCCGGGTCGGGCTGAACCCAGATATGCTCAAGCGCTATCCGCATGCGTTTTCCGGCGGACAACGCCAGCGGCTGTCAGTCGCGCGCGCAATGATGCTAGACCCGTCGCTGATCGTTTGCGACGAGCCGACCTCGGCCTTGGACGTGTCAGTGCAGGAGCAGATCCTGACCCTGCTGGAGGAATTGCAGGAGCGGCTTGGCCTTAGCTACCTCTTCATTTCGCATGACCTGGCCGTTGTGGCGCGGATCGCCGATGAGGTGGCGGTGATGCGGCAGGGACTGGTGGTCGAACAGGCACCGCCCGACACGTTGTTCTATAACCCCCGACACCCCTATACCAAAGCGCTGATCGCAGCGCAGCCGGAACCTGATATAGACCGGCCCATAAACCTAAAACTCGTGGCTCAGGGCGCAGGCTCACCGGAAAAGTGGGACGATGCCTTTCGTTTTACCGAGCAGGTGATACCGTCGCTTGTGGAACTAGAGCCTGGCCATAAGGTACGTTGCCATGTTTGACACTCGTTACAGCCGTTTTCTTCTTGCCCCCGCTCTGGCACTCGCCGGGCTGCTGCCTGTTGGCGCGACGACCCTGCCTGACTTGCAAGAAGGCGCATTCTGGAAATCTGAGGTTGATGCTGGCCACCTGCCGCCGATCAGCGAACGCCTGCCCGCCGATCCGATCATTGTCGATCTGGCCGCGAAGGGCCGTGAATTCGGCACCCCTGGCGGTACGCTGAACACCATGATCACCCGGTCCAAGGACATCCGCCAGATGGTGGTTTACGGCTACACCCGCTTGGTCGGCTATGACGAGAATTATGAGATAAAGCCTGATCTGCTGGCCTCGTTCGAAAACGAGGATAACCGCAAATACACGCTGCATCTGCGCCCCGGTCATAAGTGGTCAGACGGATCGCCCTTCACCTCAGAGGATTTCCGCTACTGGTGGGAAGACGTCGCCAACAACAAGCTGCTCAGCCCCTCGGGCCCGCCCGATTTCCTGCGCGTCGAGGATGAGTTGCCGACGGTCAGTTTCCCGGACGAGGAAACCATCGTCTATGAATGGAATACGCCCAACCCGGACTTCCTGCAGGCGCTGGCGCAAGCCCGCCCGCCCTTTATCTATCGACCCTCGGCGTTTCTGAAAGAGTATCACGCCGACTACGCCGAAGACGACAAGTTGGCCGCTCAGGTCGAAGAAGAGCGGGTCAAAAGCTGGGCCTCGTTGCACAACAAGCTCGACAATCTCTACAAGTTCGACAATCACAAGCTGCCGACGCTGCAACCCTGGGTGAATGCAAGCTCGGGCAAGAAGATCCGCCACAATTTCGTGCGTAACCCCTATTACCACCGGGTCGACAGCAATGGGGTACAACTGCCCTATATCGACGTGGTCGAGATGGAGATCGTTGCGCCGGGACTGGTGGCCGCCAAATCTAACGCGGGCGAATCCGATCTGCAGGGGCGCGGGCTGGACTTCCGCGATGCCTCGATCCTCAAGAAAGGCGAGGCTGAAGGGGGCTACAAGACACAGCTCTGGAGCACCGGCGTCGCGTCGCAGATCGCGATCTATCCCAATCTGAACTATGAGGATGATGCCTGGCGCGAGGTGCTGCGCGATGCGCGGGTGCGCCGTGCGCTATCGCTAGGGATCGACCGAAACACAATCAATCAGGCGCTTTATTTCAAGCTGGCCAAACCCGGGTCCATGACCGTACTGCCGGAAAGCCCATTCTTCGAGGAAGCCAATCGCGATGCCTGGGCACAGTTCGATCCCGACCAGGCCAACCGCCTGCTGGATGAAGCCGGATTGGATCAGCGCGCACCTGACGGAACGCGCCTGCTGCCCGACGGGCGACCGATGGAGTTCGTGATCGAAACAGCGGGCGAGCGGCAGGAGGTCGAGAATGCGCTGCAAATCGTGACCGACACCTGGCGCGATATTGGGGTCAAGTTGGTGATGCGGCCACTGGACCGCGACATCCTGCGCAATCGTGTCTTTGCAGGCAGCACCATGGCCTCGGTCTGGTATGGCTGGGACAACGGGTTGCCGCGCGAATACACGTCGCCCGACTATCTGGCGCCTACCGATCAGGTGTTTTTTGCTTGGCCGAAATGGGGTCAGTATTATCAGACCAACGGTGAGGTGGGCGAAGCCCCCGACCTGCCCGAAGCGCAGCGTCTGATGGAGTTGCTGCATGACTGGGACGAAGCCTCGACCAAGGAAGAGCGCGAAGCCGCCTGGCGCGAGATGCTGGCCATTCACGCCGACCAGCAATACGGCATCGGCATCCTTGCAGGCGCACCGCAACCCGTCGTGGTGTCGAACAAGCTACGCAACGTGCCCGAAAAGGGGATGTGGGCCTGGGACCCGGGCGCACATTTCGGCGTGCATCGGATGGATGAGTTCTTTTTTGCCGACTGACGGAGACGGGTGAATGGTCATCCTGCGCTACGCGATCTATCGCTTTTGCACCATGCTGCTTACGCTTCTGGTCGTCTCGGTGCTGGTTTTTGCAATCATCAACCTTCCGCCCGGCGATTATCTGAGCAACCAGATCGCGGAATTGCAGGCCTCGGGCCAGTCCGCGGGGGTGCAAAAGGCCGAGTTTCTGCGCAAGGAATATGCGCTCGATCGTCCCTTGTGGCAGCAATACATGATCTGGATGGGGTTCATGCCCGGCCCGCACGGCTTCTCCGGGCTGATCCAGGGCAATTTCGGCTGGTCGTTTGAGTTTGACCGCCCCGTGTCAGAGATTGTCGGCGAAAGCCTGTGGCTAACCGTGTTGGTCAATCTGGCCGCTGTCCTGTTCGTCTATCTTGTCGCCCTGCCGCTGGGCGTTCTGGCTGCAGCGCGGTCGCGGACCTGGGTCGATTACAGTTCCGCCTTCATCGGCTATCTGGGCCTTGCTACGCCCAACTTCCTGCTGGCGCTGATCATGTTTTACTATGGTCATAAGTTTTTCGACCTTCCGATTGGCGGGCTGATGGACCCCGGCTTTGAAGGTTTGCCGATGAGTTGGGAAAAGGCGAAGTCCATCCTGATCCACCTGATCGTGCCAACCTTCGTCATCGGGACATCGGGCGCATCGGCGATGATGCAGCGGCTGCGCGCCAATATGCTGGACGAGCTCGGCAAGCCCTACGTCGAAACCGCCATCGCAAAAGGCATGTCGCCCTCGCGGATGCTGACCAAATATCCGCTGCGCGTGGCGTTCAACCCGTTTGTGGCCGATATCGGGAACCTGCTGCCGTCGATGGTGTCGGGCTCGGTTCTGGTCTCGGTGGTGTTGGGGCTGCAAACCATCGGGCCCAGCCTGCTAACGGCATTGAAAACGCAGGACCTGTTTCTATCGGGCTTCATCCTGATGTTTGTGGCGCTGCTAACGCTGGTCGGCACGATGATCTCGGATGTGCTGTTGGTGCTGCTCGATCCCCGGATCCGCTATGAGGGGCGCGAGACATGACCAAATTGCCCGATGGTCGCTATGTCGACGACACACCTTACGATCCCGAAGCCTCGCTGCAACAGCTAGAGCGGCGCGATCTGGACGCGCCGAACTGGGTATTGGTCTGGCGCAAGTTCAAGACCCACAAGCTGGGGCTGTTCTCGGGCATCTTTCTGCTGCTGAGCTATCTGATGCTGCCCTTTGCGGGCTTCATCGCGCCCTATACGCCCAACGAGCGCAATGGCGATCACCTCTATGCCCCGCCGCAGGCGGTGCATTTCTTCCATGAAGGGGAGTTCAAGGGACCGTTCATCTACCCGATTACGGCAGAACCCGATCTGGAAACCTTCCAGTGGAAATTTGTACCCGACACCACTGATCCGCAGAATATCCAGTTCTTCTGCAAGGGGGATGACTACAATCTGGCGGGCTTCATCCCGTCGGACACCCACCTGTTCTGCGCACCCGAGGGTGCGACCGTGTTCCTCTGGGGCTCGGACCGGCTGGGCCGCGATGTGTTCAGCCGCATCCTATATGGCGCGCAACTATCACTGACCGTGGGTTTGATTGGCATTACGGTATCGTTCACCCTCGGCATCCTTTTTGGGTCTATTGCCGGATATTTCGGCGGCCGGACCGACTGGATCATCAACCGTGTGATCGAGATTTTGCGGTCGCTGCCCGAACTGCCCTTGTGGCTGGCGCTGTCAGCGGCGGTACCGTCGAACTGGTCGCCAGTGGCCGTGTTCTTCATCATCTCGGTCATTCTGGGCATTCTCGACTGGCCCGGTCTGGCCCGTGCGGTGCGGGCTAAGTTCCTGTCCCTTCGGGAAGAGGAATATGTCCGCGCGGCCGAGATGATGGGCGCTGGATCGGGACGGGTTATCCGCAAGCACCTGCTACCCAACTTCATGTCACACCTGATCGCCTCGGCCACGCTGTCGATCCCTGCGATGATCCTTGGCGAAACCGCGCTGAGTTTCCTCGGCCTCGGGCTGCGCGCTCCTGCGGTCAGTTGGGGTGTGATGCTGAATGACGCACAGAACCTCGCCTCAATCGAGATCTATCCTTGGACTGCGATTCCCATGCTGCCGATCATCGTGGTGGTGCTGGCGTTCAACTTCCTCGGCGACGGTTTGCGGGACAGTCTGGACCCCTATCAGCAGTAGCTGAGGCGTGCGCCTCAAGCGGTCTCTTCAGCATAGTTGCGGGCCTTCGACATTTTGCCGATGCCGGGGTTGAAGGAATTGGTCGGGTCACAGCACTTGTAGAACTCCGCCAGATCGGGCTTGGCGGGATAGAGGTGGCCGACATTGTGCTCGGCGGGGTATTCCGCCCCGCGTTTATCGAGGATTTCCAGCATCTGTGCCTTCAGTGCCTTGGCGTCGGCCCCCTTTCGGACGACGTAATCCTGATGCAAGACATGACACATGAAATGGCCATAGTAGAGTTTGGCCACCAGCTGCTCTTCGATCTCCTGCGGTAGCTGTTCATACCAGTCGCGGTCGTTTCGACGCAGCGCGATGTCGAGCGGTATGATATCTGCGACCTCATCCTTGTGAATGGCCATGTAACGCACGGCGGCACCGGCCGCGGCGAAGCGTTGAAGAGCCGCAAGCTTGGCTTCGCGATCGCTGCACTCGAAGAAATCGCCGTCTCGTTCGGCAAAGAATGACGCCAGAAAGCCCGCCGCTTCGTCAATGCCACCATCGCGCATCTTCAGGATCAGATGGTGACGATAGCGGTCGCGAAAGGCGCGGATGCGTTTCGGCAGCACTTGTGGGGTCAGCCGAGCCATCAGCTGCATGAACCGATCAGTGAAATTCGACAGACCGGGCACATTGCGCAGGCGGGCATCCACTGCGCCTTTCAGCGCAAAGAAGCGCGGCAGCAGGTCGGTGCCGAGCCAGTCGATCATCATCACCGTGTCCTTGCCGTAGCGGGCGGTGATATCGAAAGCTTCACGCTCCATGTACTCGGCTGAGACGGGGAGAGTGTCGAATTCGGCCAGCAGGTGACGGCGTAGTTCGGTCAGGTCGGCAGTATCATTGGTGCCTATATAGAAGGTCTTCTGCCGCTCGGGCTTGGCATAGGTGTCGAGCCGCACGGCGAAAACGCCGAGCTTGCCCGCGCAGCCCGACGCCTCGTATAGGCGGCGCTTGTCGGCGTTGAAGCGCGCGGGCGTTTCGGCATCCACCTTGCGCACCTGATCGGCGTAATCCGAGGCCGAGGCCTTGCGATTGCTGGCGGCGGGATCATGGTCAAAGTCGCCTGCCTCAAGCCTGGTCAGGATCTCTTCCGGTGTATCGCCAAGATCAATGCCCAGATGGTTCACAAGGCTCAACTGCCCTTGCGCGTCGATCTGGGCAAAGAGCGACATTTCTGTATAAGACGGCCCGCGCTCGACCAGCGAGCCGCCGGAGTTGTTGCACACGCCACCAACGATCGAGGCCCCGATACAGGACGACCCGATCACCGAATGCGGCTCGCGCCCAAGCGGGGCCAGCAGCTTTTCCAGCTTGAACAGCGTCGAGCCGGGAAAGCCGACCACCTGTTCGCCCTGCCCCAGCACCTCAATCCGATCCATGCGTCGGGTATTGATCAGCACAACGTCGCGATCATAGCTGCCCGACGGCGTAGACCCCTCGGTCAGGCCGGTATTGGCGGCCTGCATGATCACGATCTTGTCGGCGGAAACGCAAGCCTGAAGGACCTTCCATTGCTCAAGCAATGTGCCGGGCTGCACGACACAGAGCGCCTCGCCCTCGCCCGAGCGGAACCCTTTGCGGAACCGCTCGGTTGCCCGCGCGCCGGTCAGCACATGACGTCGGCCGACAATGTCGCGAAAGGTAGAGATAAGCGTCGCGTCATCCATGTCAGTCTCCGTTTCAATAGGCGACCGAGGGCAGCCAGGTCGCCAGCGCGGGCCACAGGAAGACAAGCGCCAGTCCGGTCAACTGTAGCAACACGAAAGGGATGATGCCCTTGTAGATGTGCGACAGCTTGATCTCGGGCGGGCAGACGCCCTTGAGGTAGAACAGCGCAAAGCCAACCGGCGGGGTCAGGAACGAGGTCTGCAAGGTGACCGCGACAAGGATCACGAACCAAACCAGCGACGGCTCGTCAATCGCGTCAAAGCCGGGAATGTCGACGCCCAGACCGTTCACAATGGGACGCATCAGCGGCAGCACGATCAGCGTTATCTCGATCCAGTCCAGCACGAAGCCCAGCAGGAACACGATGAAGAGGATAAACAGGATCGTGCCGTTGGGACCGAACCCGGTGCCCGCGATCATGTCTTCGATCAGGGCATCGCCGCCCAACTCGCGCAGCACATAGGAGAACACCGTCGCGCCCAGGAAGATCGCGAAGATATAGGCGGTGGTGTTGAAGGTCGCCTTGAGCACGTTGATCAGTTTGGTCAGAGTCAGCTTGCGATAGCCGATGGCCAGCAGAGTCGCGCCCAATGCGCCGACGCCGGAGGCTTCGGTCGGCGTGGTCAGACCCGCAAAGATCGAGCCAAGCACGGCGAGGATCAGCGCCAGCGTGGGCAGAACGGCGATCATCACGTCCTTGACGGCGGCCCAGTCGGGGCGCTTGGCGCCTTCGGGCACTGGGGCCACGTCGCGTTTGATCAGCGCGATGATGAAAATATAGGTCAGGTAGAGGCCGCCGATGATCACGCCGGGAAAGACCGCGGCCATGAAGAGATCACCCACCGACAGCGCCATCTGATCGGCCATAATCACCAGCATGATCGAAGGCGGGATGAGAATACCCAGCGTGCCAGAGGCCGACACCACGCCCGCCGCCAGAGTCGGTGCGTATTTCTGCTGCATCATCGAGGGCAGCGAGAGCACGCCCAGCAACACAACTGAGGCACCGATGATGCCGGTCGAGGCGGCGAGAATGATACCGATCAGGGTCACCGTGATCGCCAACCCGCCGCGCACCGTGCCAAAGAGCCGCTGCATTGAGGTCATCAGGCGTTCCGCCACACCGGATTCATCCAGCATCAGCCCCATGAAGATGAACATCGGCAGCGCCACCAGAACCGCATTCGACATGGTTGCATAGACCCGGTTCACCACCGCGCCGAGCGTCAGGTAGTCGAGTCCGGTCAGGGTCTCTTCCAGCCCGGTCCAGTTCATCATGCCATTGTCGAACAGATACGCCAGCCCGCAGAAAGCGACGCCGACACCGGCCAGCGCCCAGGCCACTGGGAACCCGGTAAAGAGCAGCGCGATGAAGGTCACGAACATCACGATGACCAGCTTTTCCTCGGTACTATGCACCAGGAAGGTCAGCGCGGTCGCCGCCACCGCGAAACCGAACAGCGCCCAGAAGATCAGCCGCAGGCCGGACCCCGTGCGCTCAGCCTCGGGGCCGAACAACAGCGCGTGTGCGTCATGCAACAGCCGGGCAATTGCCGCAAAGGCCAGGAGGACAAAGCTGACCGGGATCACCGCCTTGAGCGCCCAACGAGCCGGCAGGCCGGTGGGGCTGTCAGAGCGTTCGTTCACGCGCCAGCTTTCGTAGAAATAGTCATAGCCCTGATCGATCATCAGATAGATGAAGGGCGTCAGCAGGGTCAGGATGCCTACAACCTCGATAAGACGCTGGGCGCGGCGGCTGAGTTGCATATGCAGCACGTCAACGCGCACATGGCTGTCGGTGACCAGCGCGTAAGAGATGCCGATCATGGTGACCAGCCCATAGAAGTGCCACTGTATCTCGTCCAGCTTGGGGTAGTTCTGGTTCAGCATGTAGCGCAGCAGCACCTGGGACACGATGGCTGCAACCAAAAGCAGGTTGGCCCACATCACCACATTGCCGATGCCCTTGATGGTCTTGTCGATGCCGGTGGCCAGTTTCTGGTTGTCGACATCGGGATGTTCCAACAGCGTCTCATAGACTTCAATCGGATCGTCCGGCGTGTGCAGCTTCTGTGACATGATCTCCTCCTCAGGACATGACGGATCAGACCGGGAATGCGGCCAACAGATTTGGAAAATTCAGAAAATCAGGGTGGGAGCGGCCCGGATTGAAACGGCCGCTCCTGGGTAGGCGCAAGTTTGATTACTTGCGTGGGAGGAACGCGTTTTCCTTCCAGACCGCATAGCCCTCGCGGAACTCGGTCATGTCGCCCAGCACCTTGGCAAAGAATGCGTCATTGGCGGCTTCTTCTGCGGCAACCTCATCCCAGGTGCTCTGGAAAGTTGCCAGCATGTCATCGTTCCACTGCTTGATCTCGACACCGTTGTTTTCGACATTATCGATCAGGGCGGCGTGCTGGATCGCCTCACCTTCGGCAAAGCTGTCGGCCATGGAGGCCTTGCAAGCGTTTTCGATAATCGCCTGATGCTGTTCTGACGCTTCGTTCCAGGCATCCTTGTTGATCAGCAGTTCAAACACGGTCGCCTGCTGGTGCCAGCCGGGGAAGTAGTTGAACTTGACCAGCTTGTGGAAGCCAAGACGCGCATCGATGGCGGGCATCGAGAACTCGGTGGCGTCAATCGCACCTTTTTCCAGCGCCGGGAAAATCTCACCGCCGGGCAGCAGCGAGGTTGCAACGCCCAGTTTCTGCATAACCTTGCCGCCCAGGCCGAAGAAGCGCATCTTGAGGCCGCTCAGATCTTCGGGAGAGTTGATCTCGGTGGCGAACCAGCCCGAGGTTTCAGGGGCGATCACAGCGCAGGGGATGACTTTGACGTTGAAACCCGCCTGGTCATACATCTCCTGATACAGGCTCATGCCGTTGCCGTAATAGAGCCAGGCCATGTATTCGCCCGCTTCCGGGCCGAAAGGAACGGCGGAAAAAAGCGGCGCGGCCGGGATTTTGCCCGCCCAATAGCCTGCGGTGGTATAGCCCGAGTTGATCTTGCCGGATGACACGGCATCCAAAATCTCGAACGGCGGCACCAGTTTGCCCGGCTCATACACTTTCATTTTAAGTGTACCGCCCGACATCAGGTCCAATTGTTCGGCCACACGCGGGATGGGCGAACCCAGACCGGGCAGCGCGGTCGAGAACGCGATTGGCGTTTTCAGCAGCATCTTATCGGCGGCGATGGCAGGGCCCGCCAAAAGGCTGGTCGCAACGGCCAGGCCGGTCAAAACGTTTTTCATGATGTCTCCTCCAACAATGTCATGGACGGGTTGTCCTTGGTCGGGACGCTGGTAACTCCCGCGTCTTGGCGTGGTTTATTAAATTTACCACTACATCAGGTCAACAACTTTATTTACCACTTGACTTCATCAGAGACCGAAAAACCTGCACCGGCTGAATAATGTTCGTCTGTCTGAAATTCCCGAATTGCCTAAACTTCCCGACGTTTTGCTTACAAGTCAGCGACTTACGATTCTGCGTCCGGTCGCCGGTTTTTGTTGTAAAGGCTACGAATGAGGTTAATATACTTTACCATGCCGAAAGAGCGCGGAGGCTGAGCCATGCCGAATAAACTGACCCCTGCATCGCTATTCGAACCGATTGATCACGAATCGGTTTCGGAAGCCGTGATCTCTCAGATTGAGGCGCTGATCGCTGCCGGTATCCTGAAACAGGGTCGCAAACTGCCCTCGGAACGGGACTTGGCCGAGACGCTCAACGTCTCGCGCCCCAAGCTGCGCGATGCGCTTCAGGTTCTGGAAGAACGCGGGCTTGTCACGACGCGTCATGGCGAGGGCAGCTTTATTGCGCCGCTGACCGGACAGGCGATGATGCCTGCGCTGCTGGATCTCTATGGCCGTCATGAACCCGCGTTTTTCGACTATCTGGAATATCGCCGCGAGCAGGAGGGCTTTGCCGCCCGGCTGGCGGCGCAGCGGTCGACCAAAGCCGATAAAGAGCGGATCACCGAAATCCTCGACCGGTTGCAGCGCGCCTGGGAAGAAAACGATCCCGACAGCTCGCGAGAGGCCGATTATCAACTGCATTCTGCCATTGTCGACGCTAGCCAGAACGCCACGCTGATCCACATCATGGCTTCAATCTATCACCTGACCCGGCAGGGCGTGTTCTATAACCGCGAATATCTCAAATCCATTGACGGGACCGGCAAGCAGCTGCTGGACCAGCATCTTGAACTGGGCCGGGCGGTGATTGAGGGCGATGTGGAACGGGCCGAAAAGGCGGCACTGGCGCATCTCGATTTTGTCGAGGACTCATTTCGCACCGGCATAGAACGCTCGCAACGCGAAGCGATGGCCGAAAAGCGCCGCCTTCTATCCGGCTGAGGCGACAAGGACGGCGCAACGAAAAACGCCTCCGGAGAACCGGAGGCGCTTTCCCGTGAGTGGCGGTGTGATCGAAATCAGTTGCCGTAAACGTGGCGCTGCACGGTATCGGTGATGTTGCTCCGCGAGAGGCCGACATCGGCCAGTTCACGGTCTGTCAACCGCTCCAATTCCTTGACGGTCTGGACATAGAGCGTGTGGCGGGCGCGGGCCTCTTTCGCTTCTTGAAAAAGCGTGCGCAGGCGCGCGAAAATTCCGATAGGGGCGGATGCGTGTGTCAGTGTATGTGTCATGTCGTGTTCCTTTAGCTATATCAGGACGAATTTCCTGAGGAGTTATCTGGTCTGTTACCGATAACGGGCATTTAGGTGTCTTCGGCTGAACCAACAAGCGATGTTCTGGACTGGCCGCTATGCATTTGCGGCATAGCAAGGGAGAGATCAGATGAGCTGGAACGAAGGCCAGGTTATTCGCTGGATGCTGGAGGAAGCGCGCCTGTTGCCCGATCTCGGGTCGGTGGTCGATGCGCTTGGTCCACGCCTTCTGGCGCAGGGCGCCCCACTGTGGCGGGTGCGCTATTCGCTGCGGACGGTACATCCCATGATCGCCGCTGTCAGCGCCGTTTGGGAGCGCGACGGCGCAATCACGACAGGTTTGCAGGCCGCGCATGGGCTGGAGCAGCGCAGCACCTATATCGGCAGCCCGATGGAGCAGCTCAACAACTCTGATCAGCCGCTGCGGCGCAGGTTGGACACGCTTACCGCTTCGGATCATGTGATATTTCACGAGCTGAGGCAGCGCGGGGCCACCGACTATTTCGGCCTGCGCCTGCCGTTCTCTTCGGGCAGCAGCGGCATCGCAATCTTTGTCACCGACACGGCAGAGGGGTTTTGCGATGACGACCTTGCGCGGCTCAGTTCGGTGGCCACCGCACTAACACCGATCGCCGAAGTGTTTCGGTTGCAGAAACTGTCTGCGGCGGTTGCGCAGGCCTATCTCGGGCCGCGTACCGGGCAGCGGGTGCTGTCCGGCCAGATCACCCGCGGCGATATCGAAACCATGAACGCGGCCATTCTGATCAGTGACATCCGCGATTGGACCGGCTGGAGTGCCCGGCTCGACCCGCCGGAGCTGGTGGCGATGGCGAACAGGTATTTCGAACTGCTCGACCAGGCTGTTTCGGACCATGGCGGCGAGATCCTGAAGTTTCTGGGCGACGGGATTTTGGCCGTATTTCCTGATACCGGGGATGCGAACCAGGCCTGCCAATCGGCGCTGGATGCCGCCCTTACGGCGGTCGACGACGCAGAGCAGCTTGACCCGCCCCTGCCGCTTTCTTTTGGGACTGGGCTGCATTTCGGCGAGGGGCTCTATGGCAATATCGGTGCGGAGGAGCGGCTGGATTTCACCGTCCTGGGTCAGGCGGTGAACATCGCGTCCCGCATCGAAAGCCTTTGCGCTGGTCTGAGCCAGCCGGTTCTCATGTCTCGCGAGATGGCGGATCGGGTCAGGACACCTACAGAAACCCGGGAAACTGTCGCTCTCAAAGGGGTTTCGGAACCGCAGTCAATCTATGCACCTGCAAAATGAAAAACGCCCCCGGAGAACCGAGGGCGTTTTGAGTTTGCTCGACTGGGTTTCCCCCATCAATCAATCGCGTTCTTCGATGATCTCGACCAGATGCGGGATCTTCTTGACCATGCCGCGGACGCTGGGGGTATCTTCCAGCTCGCGGGTCTTGTGCATCTTGTTCAGTCCCAGACCAACCAGCGTAGCGCGCTGTTCGGCGGGGCGGCGGATCGGTGAACCGATCTGTTTGACGACGATGGTTTTTGCCATGGTTTCGTCTCCTTACGCTTCAGCGGCTTCGGCGGCGGCAGCCGGCGCTTCGTCGCGCTTGGGCAGGATGTCGGCAACCTTCTTGCCACGACGCTGCGCAACCGAACGGGGGCTCTGCTCTTTCTGCAGACCGTTCATGGTGGCGCGGATCATGTTGTAGGGGTTCTGCGAACCGACCGACTTGGACACGACGTCCTTGACGCCCAGCATTTCGAACACGGCACGCATCGGACCACCGGCGATGATCCCGGTACCTTCAGGTGCGGTCCGCATGACCACTTTACCAGCGCCGTGACGGCCCTCGATATCGTGGTGCAGGGTGCGGCCTTCGCGCAGTTGCACGCGGATCATCTGGCGCTTGGCTTGCTCGGTTGCCTTGCGGATGGCCTCGGGTACTTCTTTCGCCTTACCCTTGCCAAAGCCGACGCGGCCTTTCTGATCGCCGACAACCACCAGAGCGGCGAAGCCAAAGCGCTTACCACCTTTTACGGTTTTCGACACACGGTTGATCGCAACCAGACGATCTGCAAATTCCGGCGCTTCGTCGCGATCGCGACCACGGCCCCGGCGGTTTTCACGTTCTGCCATCTTGGCATCCCTTTCTTAGCGGCGCTTTCGGCGCCAGATTCTCAATCGAAGTGGGCCGAAGCGACCCCCCGATCATCGAGGTGGGCGAACCCACCTTCGCTTGGGTTTGGCGGGGTAAACCCCACCCTACGGGAACCCGTAGGATGGGATTTCATCCCATCCATTTAGATCTTCAGGCCACCTTCACGCGCAGCGTCGGCCAGAGCCTTCACCTTGCCGTGGAACAGGAAGCCGCCACGATCGAAGTAGGCCTCTTCGACGCCTGCCTTTTTGGCACGCTCGGCGATGGCCGCGCCGACTTTCGTCGCCGCTTCGACGTTGTTCTTGCCGACCAGACCCAGGTCTTTTTCCAGGGTCGAGGCCGAGGCCAGGGTCACGCCACGCACGTCGTCGATCAGCTGAGCACTGATGTTCTTGTTCGAGCGGTGCACCGACAGGCGAACCCGACCGGCATTGACCTTGCGAAGTTTGTTCCGAACGCGCAGGCGGCGCTTCAGAAACAGGGTTCTTTTGCTGTTTGCCATTGTATGCGTCCTTACTTCTTCTTGCCTTCCTTGCGGAAGATGAACTCGCCCTTGTAGCGAATACCTTTGCCCTTGTAGGGCTCGGGCTTGCGCCAAGCGCGGATTTCCGCGGCGACCTGACCGACCTGCTGTTCGTCGATCCCCTCAACGGTGATTTCGGTCTGCTTCGGAGCGGTGATGGTCACGCCCTCCGGAGCGACGTAGTCAACGTCGTGGCTGAGGCCCAGGTTCAGCTTCAGGGTGTTGCCCTGCATCTGCGCCCGGTAACCCACACCCTGGATTTCAAGCTCTTTCTTGAAACCCTGGGTCACGCCGGTCACCAGATTGGCGACCACGGTACGGGACATGCCCCACTGCTGACGGGCGCGCTTGGATTTGCCGCGCGGGTCGATTTTGACAACATTGTCCTCAAGGGTGAGGGTCACGTCGTCGGTTGCGGTGAAGCTACGGGTGCCTTTCGGACCTTTCACTTCGATGGTCTGGCCCGACACAGAGGCGGTAACGCCGCTGGGCAGCTCGACCGGTTTTTTACCAATACGAGACATTGCAGACCTCCTTAGAAGACGGTGCAGAGCACTTCGCCGCCAACATTGTTGGAGCGTGCGTTCTGGTCCGACATCACACCTTTCGGAGTGCTGACAATCGACACACCCAGGCCCTGACGGACCTGCGGGATGTCATTGACGCCCATATACACGCGACGACCGGGTTTCGAGACCCGCTTCAACTCGCGAATGACAGGGGTGCCTTCGTAATATTTCAGGCTGATTTCGATGGCCGGATGACCGTTGGTTCCGGTCGTCTTTTCATAGCCACGGATGTAGCCCGCGTCCGCCAGCACGTCCAGAACCCAGCCACGCAGCTTGGAAGCGGGGGTGGAAACGGTGGACTTGCCGCGCATTTGCGCGTTGCGGATACGGGTGAGCATATCGCCGATAGGATCGTTCATATCTGTCTCTCCCTTACCAGCTCGATTTCACCATGCCGGGGATCTGACCAGCAGAGCCCAGCTCGCGCAGCGC
>JBFOME010000011.1:0-497659 GCA_040830705.1 Paracoccaceae bacterium
CAAGGGCGGTGACGGCAAAGGTGGCGGCGGCAAAGGCGGCGGCGGCAAGGGCGGTGACGGCAAGGGCGGCGACGGCAAAGGCGGCGGCGGCAAGGGCGGCGACGGCAAAGGCGGCGGCGGCAAGGGAGGTGACGGCAAAGGTGGCGGCGGCAAAGGCGGCGGCGGCAAAGGCGGCGGATCTAAGAAGTAGTCCGCGCTTCTCCTAAACCGATGGGAAAGCGCGCCGGTGGGTGCGCTTTCTCAAACGCGGTTTTGGATCCCTACCCATTTTCTGGGTTGCCTCGGGTCCTGCATCCGCAGAAAGACATAACCAGTCTCTGTCCAGGTCTTGATCCGGTTGGTCAGATTATCCAGCACCAGATCACCCTGTGGCGACCGGTAAACCAACACTGCATGTGGATTGCGGCGCCGGTCCAGCACCGTTGCGATCAGCAGCTTGCGCGGATCGACACCCGCGCGAACGAGTTCGCGTTTCTTCAACAGCGCAAAATCTTCACAATCCCCGCCCAGCCGCGTTGGCAGCGCCCATTTCTCCTCAATCTTGTATTGGCGTAGGTCCGTCACATCCCGGGTCGCCGCGTTTACGCTCTGATTAACCCGCCAGACCATCGCGCGTTCATAGTCTGCCGGCAAAGACCGCTTCTGCGCCGCAGAACAGGCCCAGCTATAGTCGCGACACAGGTTCTGGGCACCACCCGGCGCAGGGAAGGAAGTGGAAACCGCAAGGAAACGCGGGTCTGCGGCGACGGGGGAAGCCAAGAGAACACTCATCCCAAGCGCAACCCGCGCAAGCGCCTTATGTGCTTTAGCCCGGCCCAGACTGATCCGACCACTGGTCACAATCCCGCTCCTCATCTTCTTTGATTAAGCGGTCCCACAGGGGATCACTCAATCACCGATTTCATCAGGAAGCAGGATCGGCGGAGATTCGTTCAATCTTGAGGCGAGCTTGCGGCCGAACTTCGCCGATTTGGTAAAGCAAGGCCAAAAACGTCAGACCACGCCCTGCCCGCATGGACGAGCATCGTCGCCGCATTAATAGGAAGTTAAGCGCTACTCGGTTGTCTCGACCACGATCAATTCACGCTCGGACGCACCCCGCGCATGCTCCAGAGCGGCTTGATACTCCGGTGAGTTGTAGCAGGTGACCGCCGCTTCGACGGAAGGAAAGCGCGCGACCACGTTGCGGGGGCGCTCCTTGCCCTCAAGCTGGACATAGCGCCCGGCGCGCGCGATGAACTCACCGCCATGCTTGGCAAGTGCGGGACCCGCCAGTTCGGCATATTTTCCATAGGCCTCCGCATCGGTAACCGTCACATGCGCAATCCAGAGTGCACTCATATTCTCAACCTCCCAATACGGCCTCAGCGGCCTTGATCGCCGCCTCGGCATTTGCTGCGTCCTTGCCACCGCCTTGGGCCATGTCGGGACGACCACCGCCGCCTTTACCGCCCAGTTCGGCCACCGCTGCGCGCACCAGATCGACGGCCGAGACGCGGGCCGTCATATCCTCGGTCACGCCCGCCGCTACGGCGGCCTTGCCGCCCGCATCCGCGATCAACAGCACCGCGCCCGACCCGATCCGCGCCTTGTGTTCGTCGATCAACGCCGGCAGATCCTTGCCCGAAACACCGCTGAGGGTCTGGGCCAGGAAGCTAACCCCATTTACGTCGCGCGCCTCGGCGCCGCCCTGCCCGGCCCCGCCAGCCATGGCCAGGTCGCGGCGCAACTGCGCCACTTCGCCTTGCAGCGCCTTGCGTTCGTCCATCAGCGCCTTGACACGTTCTACCGTCTCGCCCGATTGCGCCTTGAGCAGGCCAGAAACCTCGGCCAGATGCCCCGCCTCGCAGGAAAGATGCTGGAAAGCCGCGTCGCCGGTCAGCGCCTCGATCCGGCGCACACCGGCCGAAGACGCACTGTCGCCCAGCAACACAAATGTGCCGATATCGCCGGTCTGCTTCACATGCGTGCCGCCGCACAGCTCGATCGAATAGGTCATGCCGTCATGGCCCTTTCCGGTCTCGGCCCGGCCCATGGATACGACCCGCACCTCATCGCCATATTTCTCGCCAAAAAGCGCCTGCGCGCCAAGCTCGCGCGCATCGTCCGGTGTCATGATCCGGGTCTCGACAGCAGAGTTCTGGCGGATATAGGCATTCACGTCCGATGCGACCTTGCTCAACTCGTCGCCCGTCAGCGCTTTGGCATGGCTGAAATCGAAACGCAGCCGGTCAGCCGCGTTCAGCGAGCCCCGCTGCGCCACATGGTCACCCAAGGTTTCACGCAGCGCCTCATGCAAGAGATGCGTGGCTGAGTGATTGGCCCGGATTGCCGAGCGGCGGGTATGATCAACCTCCAACTCAACCGCATCCCCTTTGCGCATGGCGCCCCGCTCCACGCGCACTTTGTGGGCATAAATCTTGCCCTCGGCGAATTTTCTGGTGTCCTCGACCAGGCTAGTTTCGTCCAGGTTCTCCAGCCGCCGGATCACCCCGGCATCGCCGACCTGACCGCCGGCCTCACCATAAAAGGGCGTCTGGTTCACAACGATCCAGCCTTCGGCACCTTCGGGCAACGTATCCAGCTGCGCGCCATCCGCGATCAGAGCAACCACCTGCCCTTCGGCCTTTTCGGTGTCATAGCCCAGGAAATCGGTCGCCTCGATTGCGTCCAGAACGTCAAACCAGACCGCGTTGTCGGCAGACTCGCCCGATCCGGCCCAGGCGGCGCGCGCCTTGGCCTTCTGTTCGGCCATGGCCGCATCGAACCCGTCCGTGTTAACGACCCGCCCCTTGCCGCGCAGTGCGTCCTGCGTCAGGTCCAGCGGGAAGCCATAGGTGTCATAAAGCTTGAACGCCGCCTCGCCCGGGAACGGCGCATCATCTTCGAGCTTGTCCAACTCGTCATCAAGCAGTTTCAGGCCGCGATCCAGCGTCTGCTTGAACCGGGTCTCTTCGGTCAGCAGCGTTTCCTCGATCATCATCTGGGCCCGGCTCAGCTCAGGATAGGCCGCGCCCATTTTTTGCACCAGCGTGGGAACAAGCTGATGCATGACCGGGTCTTTTGCACCCAACAGGTGCGCGTGCCGCATCGCCCGGCGCATGATCCGGCGCAGCACGTAACCGCGTCCGTCATTGCTGGGCATTACCCCGTCCGCGATCAAGAACGAGGTCGAGCGCAGGTGATCCGCAATCACACGGTGATGCACATTCTCGTCGCCATAGGGATCAACATGAGTGACCTCGGCCGAAGCCTCGATCAGGGATTTGAACAGGTCGGTGTCATAATTGTCATGGCTGCCCTGGAGCAATGCGCCAATCCGCTCCAGCCCCATGCCGGTGTCGATCGACTGCATGTCGAGCGCCTTCATCGAGCCATCCTCGAACTGCTCGTTCTGCATGAAAACGATGTTCCAGATCTCGATGAACCGGTCGCCATCCTCTTCCGGGCTACCCGGAGGCCCACCCCAGATATGGTCGCCGTGATCGTAGAAAATCTCGGTGCACGGCCCGCAAGGCCCGGTCGGCCCCATCTGCCAGAAATTGTCGCTGGTATCGATGCGGATGATCCGGTCCTCGGGCACACCAACCTTCTTCCAGATATCGAACGCCTCGTCATCGGTGTGATAGACGGTGGTCAGCAGCCGTTTGGGGTCGATATCGAATTCTTTGGTGATCAGGTTCCAGGCATAAGGGATCGCCTCGGTTTTGAAGTAATCGCCAAAGCTGAAATTCCCCAGCATCTCAAAGAACGTATGATGGCGGGCGGTATAACCCACATTGTCGAGGTCATTGTGCTTGCCACCCGCTCGCACACATTTCTGTGCCGTGGTCGCACGTTGATAGTCGCGATGCTCCAGCCCGGTGAACAGGTTTTTGAACTGCACCATGCCCGAGTTCACGAACATCAGGGTCGGGTCATTGCGCGGCACCAGCGGGCTGGAGTCCACAACCTCATGCCCGTTTTTGGCGAAATAATTCAGAAAGGTGGATCGGATATCGTTCAGCGTGGGCATCGGGCTCTCTCGGGCGCAGTCGGTATGTCCGAACGGGTTTAGCCCTGCCTCGGGCGATAGTCCACAGGTGCCGCAGCCTGAAACGAAACGAGGCGGCCCGCTGGCCGCCCCCTTAATCCTGTCATCAAGCCCGAATAGGCGCGTCAGGCTTCCAGAATATCTTCATCCGAGCCGGGCGGCATGTCGAAATCCAGCCCGTGAGCGGCGCGAATCTTGTCCTCAATCTCCAGCGCGATGCGCTCGTTGCTGCGCAGGAACTGCTTGGCATTCTCACGCCCCTGGCCAATCCGCTCATCGCCATAGCTGAACCACGACCCGGATTTGTCGACCACACCAGCCTTGACGCCCAGATCCAGCAACTCACCCATCTTCGAGATGCCTTCGCCATACATGATGTCGAACTCCACCTGCTTGAAGGGAGGCGCCACTTTGTTCTTGACGACCTTCACGCGGGTCTGGTTGCCGACCACCTCGTCACGATCCTTGATCGCACCAATGCGGCGAATATCGAGCCGGACAGAGGAGTAGAACTTCAGCGCATTGCCACCCGTAGTCGTTTCCGGGCTGCCAAACATGACACCAATCTTCATGCGGATCTGGTTGATGAAGATCACCATGCAGTTCGAACGATTGATCGAGCCGGTCAGCTTGCGCATCGCCTGGCTCATCAGCCGGGCCTGAACGCCAACGCTGCTATCACCCATATCACCTTCAAGCTCGGATTTCGGCGTGAGGGCGGCGACCGAGTCGACCACAACCATGTTCACCGCGCCCGAGCGCACCAGCGTGTCGGTGATCTCCAGCGCCTGTTCGCCGGTATCGGGTTGCGAAATCAGCAACTCATCCAGATCGACGCCCAGCTTGCGGGCATATTGCGGGTCGAGCGCGTGTTCGGCATCGACGAAGGCACAAACGCCGCCGCGTTTCTGCTGCTCGGCAATGCAATGCAGGGTCAGCGTTGTCTTGCCCGAGCTTTCGGGGCCATAAATCTCGACGATCCGGCCCATCGGCAGTCCGCCGATCCCCAGCGAAATGTCCAGCCCCAAAGAGCCGGTCGAACTTGCCTCGATCTCCTGCAGGGCATTGTCGCCGCCCAGCTTCATGATCGAGCCTTTGCCGAATTGCCGTTCAATCTGCGCCAAGGCGCTGTCCAGCGCCTTTTGTTTGTCCGCGTTCTGCTTGCTGCTCATCGTCAGAAGATCCGCCATTGTCCTGTTCGCCTTCCTTTTGTCACACCCGTAAGCGGGCGGCAATCGCTGCTTTGTTCGCCTCTTGTTCCTTATGAGATCAAAAGGAGAACATTACAAGAAATTTCTATCCATCTCATCAGTAGCGCAGTCAGGGTTAAGGAGAAGTTGACGATCTTCGCCCTGCAGCCACGATGTCCAAAACGCGGGCAGTTCAGCGCGGCAAGACCCGTTCAATGCAATTGCTGGAACACTGTCTCGGTCAATTGGTTGAGCGAAAACGGCTTGGGCAGGAAGACCGAGTTGGGAACCTGCGGCCCGGTCTCGCTAAAAGCACCCTGAGCGTATCCTGAGACGAAAACCACCCGCACCTCGGGCCGATCCTCAAGCGCTTGTCGCACCCAGGTCGGCCCATCCAGTCCTGGCATCACCACATCCGTTACAAAGACGTCTACCGACAGATCAGGGTCTTGCAGCATATTCAGAGCATCCTCGGCAGATTCCGCCTCAAGGACGGTATAGCCCCTGAGGCGCAGCGCGCGCGAGGCAAAGGCGCGGACCGGCGCCTCGTCTTCGACTAGCAACACAACGCCGTCCCCATTCTTGGGAGGGGCCGCAGGGGTGGTTTCGCTGACGGGTGCAGGCACCGGCTCTTCCGGTTCGCTGACCGGAAAATAGAGAATGAACTCCGTCCCCTGCCCCGGTACGCTATCCACGAAGATATACCCGCCGGTTTGCTTGATGATGCCGTAAACGGTGGACAGGCCCAGACCGGTCCCCTCGCCGGTGCGCTTGGTGGTATAGAAAGGCTCGAACACCTTTTGCAGCACGCCGGGTTCAATCCCGATCCCTTCATCCGAGACCTTGACCGTGACATAGTCACCAGACGGCAGTACCGCACGATTGCGCTCAACTGGCTTGTCCAGCGTGACCACTTCGGTATCGACCCTAATCTCACCACCTTCGGGCATGGCGTCACGGGCATTGACCACGAGGTTCATCAGCACCTGTTCCAGCTGCCGCTTGTCCGCGCGGATGGGCTTCAGGACCGGATCATGGCTGAGCGTCAGCGTGACCCGTTCGCCCACCAGACGGTTCAGCAAGTGGGTCAGATCCGACAATGTGTCACGCAAATCCAAGGTTTCGGGTCGCAGTGTCTGCTTGCGGGAAAACGCCAGCAATTGGCTGACAAGCGCTGCGGCGCGATTAGCGTTCTGATGAATCTGAACCAGGTCGCCATAATCGGGATCACCCTGATCGTGACGCAACAGCAGCAGGTCGCAATGGCCTGAGATGGCGGTCAGAAGGTTGTTAAAATCATGCGCGACGCCGCCTGCAAGCTGCCCGATCGCCTGCATCTTCTGGCTTTGCACGAATTTCGCCTCAAGCGTTTTCAACTCGGTGGCATCGCTTAGAACGGCGGCAAACACAGTCCGGCCGTTCTCCTGCGCCCGAGACAGCGTGGCCTGGACAAAGGTTTCGCGGTCGTTGCGAGATAAGCGCAAGAATTCGGATTTCGGCACGGCGTCTTCGCGCGCATTCTCGCGCAGCCATTCCGCCGTTTGCCGCGCCAACCCCTGCATCAAGTCGGAAATCTGCGCGCCGATCTGCGCCTCTGGTCCAAGTAATTCACGGGCCAAGCCATTGACATCCAGAATGCAACCCTCGCTGTCTAGTTTCAGCATCGGAACCGGCAGCGTGTCGAAATCCGTCTCCGATGCAACGGCATCGGAGTTCAAGGGCGTCAGAAAAACTTCGCGCCGCACGCTGGATTGGCCCGCCTCGGAAACCACAACATCGCGATTGCCCTCTGTGGTAGAGAGCGAAACAACTTTGCCGTTTTCAAGCGGGAGATCGGTGAAAAGACGATCCAGCGACTTCACCCGTTGGCCAACGAAGGCGCGGGCGGCCTCGTTCATGAATAGAACCGCGCCGCCGCGACCTACCGTCAACATCGGCAACGGCATCGCCTCGGGGCTTTTGCCGCCAACGGAACGATCATGAACATCCTCGAACCGCCAGAGAAAACGGCCACCTTCTAGGATGTGTACGGCCAGCCGGACATGGCCGCGCCGGGTGACGACATCCTCTCGGGCGTTGCCTTCGATGCGGGCACGACATTGCAACCGGTAGATCACGGCGTCGGGGTTGGCAAAGACCGAGCGCAGCACGGCTGCAAATGTCGGCGCCCGCGCCCCGGAAAATCGAACTGACGCCGCCGAGTTGCGGGCCAACACCTCGCCTTCGTCATCTGTAATGAAGCTGGGGGAGGCGTCCTTGTCGATGAACCCAGCAAACATCTTCATCGCCTTGTGATCGGCCTGCCCGCGTAGATGTGTTGCAGAGAGTGAGAGAAGGCCCACCAGCAGGATCGACACCCCCGCACCACCAAATATGATCGGAACAGGCCAGAAAAACCCACCGTTGAAGGCCGCCAGAACAAATGCGGCGCCCACCGCGAACAGGACCACAAGCCGTCCATGGCCTTTTCGTTCCGCGCTGGACATCAAGGGGGCATGTTGGGCAGAAAGTGGCACAGAGGGCTCCGACAACGCGAACGGGACAGTCCCTTCTCACGTCAATTCGGTTAAATCCGGATTAACATGTCAAAAAACTACCTATAATTGAAATAACAAAAGCAACTATCGCGTCAAGTGTGCAAGAAAGAAACCGCCGCAGAGACCTCTCACCAGAAGTCAGTGCTCAAACATGCGGCACCACCCACCACGACACACAAAAGAAATCCCGTGCGTGCCGGGCGTGCACCGCTCCTTGAATTCTAGTCCGGGATCCCCCAAGCCGGTTAGATCAATCCTTGCGCAAAACCGCGCAATAGAACCCATCCCCCCCATCCAGCGGAGTGAACCGTTTTTCGATCACGAGGGAAAAGTCTGAGTTCAACCGCAAGAAGTCCCTGACCTGCTCGCCGTTCTCGCTTTCGAGCAGAGAACAGGTCGCATAAGTCAGATACCCTCGTGGTTTGATAAACTGACTTGCCTGTCGCAAGATTTCTTTTTGAATATCAATTGTTTGGCGCAACTTGTCTGCGATCAGAAGCCATTTTCCCTGCGGATCTCGGCGCCAAGAGCCACTGCCGGAACAAGGGGCATCGACCAGTACGGACTCAAACGGAGCATGTTCTTCCACCTCAGGCAACGAGACGAGTTTTACAATGGCGCCGGCACGCGATGCCCGCTCTGGCAAGTCTTTCAACCTGCCTCGATCCACATCATGAGCGAAGAATTTTCCTGGCACACGCCCGGCAACCGCTAACACCTTGCCGCCTCCACCGGCACAAAAATCCAGCAAAGCCCCGCCCGGTTCAAGCGGCACCAGATCGGCGACTGCTTGCGACGAGGCATCCTGCAGCTCGACATTCCCACGCAAATACGCCTTCGACCTTCCGACCTTCCTTGCGCCCTCTGTGACTTCCAGCGCTGAAGGGGACAAGGAATGCGATCGGGCTACGATACCTTCGGCGGCAAGGTCAGTTACCGCCTGTTCGCGGCTTAATCTGGCGAGGTTTACCCGAAGATAAACCGGTGCCCGGTTGCGCATGGCGTCAGCGACACCCTGGGCGTTATCTCCAAGCGACGCCCGGAAATCCGGCCAGAGCCATTCCGGGATATCCGCACTTTCGCCACTATCCGCCCGTGGTGGATGACCTTGCTCCCGCTCGCGATCGGTCAATGTTTCCGGGGCATAGGGACCTGCGCCAAAAACCATCTCCGGATCCTGGCCCACATTCCTTATGTAGCCAAGCAAAAGGGCCCGGCCGGTGTCACCTCCACCTTGCGCGGCAAGGCTTCGCCTGCGCCTGAGCACATCATAGACGAGGTCAGCGACAGCCGCCCGGTCCTTGGACCCTGCGTATCGGTTCTTGCGCCCCCAATCGGCCAAACAACGGTCGGCGAGTTCCCCGGCCAGGATACGGTCCATCAGACCAATCGCGGCGTTTATGCGTGCTGCAGGTGTCATCGCGGATCAAGACCCAATGTCACTCCTCCCAACGGCGAGCCGAGCCGCAATTTGAGGCCAAAGCTGGCGCTGACCTACCATCGCCCGTTCCAAAGGCGTTGGTGGAACAGACGCGCTCTTGGCTTTGCATCACTCTGCATCAGGCAACCTGAATTGGTTCAGGTCGGGTTCTGACCTCTTGCGCCACGTTGCTGATGCACAATCGCTTGTGCATTAGCCTTAAGCCACTCTTACGCGAGACGGTAATTCGGGCTTTCGCGGGTGATCTGCACGTCATGCACATGGCTTTCTTTGAGCCCCGCACCGGTGATCTTCACGAAGCGGCAATTGCGGCGCATGTCATCGACCGTGGCGCAGCCGGTATACCCCATTGCCGCGCGCAAGCCGCCCACCAGTTGGTGAATCACGGTTCCCGCAGCGCCTTTATAGGGCACCTGCCCCTCGATCCCTTCAGGCACTAGCTTGTCGCTTGCGGCATCCTTTTGGAAATAGCGATCTGCCGAACCGCGCGCCATTGCCCCCATCGACCCCATACCACGGTAGCTTTTGAAGCTACGGCCTTGATACAAAATGACTTCTCCGGGGCTCTCATCGGTTCCTGCGATCATCGATCCGACCATGGCGCAGGAGGCACCAGCGGCGATGGCCTTGGCGAAATCACCCGAAAACTTGATGCCGCCATCGGCAATCACAGGTGTATCTCCGGCTGCGGCGGCGCAATCCATGATCGCGGTCAGTTGCGGGACGCCGACGCCCGCCACCATCCGCGTTGTACAGATCGAGCCCGGCCCAATGCCCACCTTGACCGCATCCGCACCTGCATCGATCAACGCACGCGTCGCCTCTGCCGTGGCAACGTTGCCCGCGACGATCTGCACCTCGTTGGACAGGCGTTTGGCGCGCTGAACCGCTGCGATCACGCCTTCGGAATGGCCATGCGCCGTGTCGATCACCACGATATCCACGCCCGCATCGATCAGCGCCTCGGTCCGTTCGAAGCCGGAATCGCCCACCGACGACGCCGCCGCCACCCGCAGTCGGCCTAGCTGATCCTTGCAGGCGGTGGGGTTCAGAACGGCCTGTTCAGTGTCCTTGAGCGTCAGCAACCCGGTCAGCTTGCCGCCGCCATCGACCACCAGCAGTTTCTCGATCCGGCGCGCCCTCATCAGGGATTTGGCCTCTTCCAGTTCCGCCGGTTCCTGCAACATGGCAAGATTGTCCGAGGTCATCATGACGCTCACGGGCGTGCTGTCATCGCTGGCAAATCGCATATCGCGGTTGGTGACGATGCCCACCACCCGGCCGGCATCATCGACCACCGGGAAGCCGGTGACGCGATAGCGTTCCTGCAACGCCTTGGCATCGGCCAGCGTCTGATTGGCCGTCAGCGTGATCGGGTTATAGACGATACCGGATTCAAACCGCTTGACCCGGCGTACCTGCGCCGCCTGCTCTTCGAGATCGAGGTTCTTGTGGATCACCCCCATACCGCCCGCCTGTGCCATAGCAATGGCCATGCGTGCCTCGGTTACCGTATCCATCGCCGAGGACAGCAACGGAATGTTCATGGTGATCCGATTTGTCACCCGCGTCGCGGTATCCGCCGTCGATGGCAACACCGACGAGGCCGCAGGTTCCAGAAGTACATCGTCAAAGGTGAGCGCCTCACGAATCTGCATCGTCAATCCCCGTGCAATATCCCGTTTGGCGGTCACCCTATGACATGGATCGAAACCGGGGGAAACCCCTGTTGAATCGGGCTCTGTGGAATGGATGGTTGGGGTCGTGAGCTAGAAAACGACGCCGCCAGACCGTAACCTGCCGCTCACGGGTCTTTCCCTTTGGCGCAGAACTCATATGGTGCTGCGCAAATACTCGATATCCAAGGCAGATCGCAGATGAGCACCGACCCCCTCGTTGTCTTCACCCCGTCCGGCAAACGCGGCAACTTCCCGGTCGGAACGCCGATTCTGACGGCGGCGCGGCAGCTTGGTGTCGACCTCGATTCGGTCTGTGGCGGGCGCGGCATCTGTTCGAAATGCCAGATCACACCGTCTTATGGCGAGTTTCCCAAACATGGCGTCACCGTCAGCGAGGACGCGCTCAACGAATGGAACAAGGTCGAACAGCGCTACAAGGACAAGCGCGGGCTGATCGATGGGCGCAGGCTGGGCTGTCAGGCCACCGTTCAGGGCGATGTGGTGATCGACGTGCCGCCAGAGTCTCAAGTTCACCGTCAGGTCGTTCGCAAGGCTGCCGCCGCCCGCGCGATCACCATGGACCCGGCCACGCATCTCTACTTTGTCGAGATGCAGGAACCCGACATGCACGAGCCCACCGGCGATCTGGAGCGGCTGGAACGCGCGCTACAAAAGCAATGGGGCATCGAACGCATCACCGCCGACCTTACGATCCTGTCGCGCCTGCAACCGGTGCTGCGCAAGGGCAAATGGCAGGTCACCGTGGCGCTTCACAAATCGCACAAGAATAGCGCGCATAAAGTGCTGGAAATCTGGCCCGGCCTGACCGAGGACCGGATTTATGGGCTGGCCATCGACCTGGGCTCCACCACCATCGCCGCGCATCTGTGCGATCTGCGCAATGGCGAGGTCAAGGCCTCGTCCGGCGTGATGAACCCGCAAATCCGGTTCGGCGAAGACCTGATGAGCCGGGTGTCCTACGCGATGATGAATCCCGGCGGTGACAAGGAAATGACCAATGCGGTGCGCGTCGCGATCAACGGGTTGACCGAATCCATCGCCACCGAGGCGGGCATCCGTCCATTCCAGATTCTTGAGACGGTCTTTGTCTGCAATCCGGTCATGCACCACCTGCTGCTGGGGATTGATCCGGTTGAGCTGGGACAGGCCCCATTTGCGCTGACCACGTCTGAATCGCTGGAGCTGAACGCCCGCGATCTGGACCTGACGGTGATGAACGAAAACGCCCAAGTCTATATCCTGCCCTGTATCGCGGGCCATGTCGGGGCCGATTGCGCTGCGGTCGCGCTGAGCGAAGAACCGGGCAAGTCCAAGGATCTGGTGTTGATCGTCGATGTGGGCACCAACGCCGAGATCCTGCTGGGCAACACCAGCCGCGTGCTGGCCTGTTCCTCGCCTACCGGCCCCGCCTTTGAGGGGGCACAGATCTCTTCCGGCCAACGTGCCGCGCCGGGTGCGATCGAGCGGATCGAGATCAACCCCGAGACCAAGGAGCCCCGCTTCCGCGTAATCGGCTCCGACCTCTGGTCGGATGAAGAAGGGTTCGGGGCTGCGATCGCCACCACCGGCATCACCGGCATCTGCGGTTCCGGCATTATCGAGGCCGTGGCCGAAATGCGCATGGCGGGCCTCTTGGATGAAAGCGGGCTGATCGGCTCTGCCGAACAGACCGGTACCTCGCGCAGCATCCCCGAGGGCCGCACCCATTCCTACCTGATCCACGATGCCAGCGCCGAGGGCGGCCCGCGCATCACTGTCACGCAAGGCGACATTCGCGCGATCCAATTGGCCAAATCGGCGCTTTATGCGGGCGCACGGCTGCTGATGGATGACATGGGCGTAGACCGGGTCGACCGCGTGGTGCTGGCCGGGGCCTTTGGCGCGCATATCTCGACCAAACACGCGATGGTGCTGGGCATGATCCCCGACGCGCCGCTCGATAAGGTCACCAGCGCGGGCAACGCGGCCGGAACCGGCGCACGCATAGCACTCTGCAACATCCGCGCGCGCGCAGAGATCGAACAGGTGGTGCGCCAGATCACCAAGGTGGAAACCGCGATCGAACCCAAATTCCAGGACCATTTCGTCGCCGCCAACGCAATCCCGCACAAGACTGATCCTTTCCCCGATCTGGCAGAGGTCGTCACCCTGCCCCAAGTCAGTTTCAATACCGGTGGCGACAGCGACCGCCCTGGCCGCAAACGCCGCCGCCGCGCCTGAAATTGCATGAACATCCCGAACGCCGATCAGCAAGAATACTGGAGCGCCACGCCCAGCGGCATCAAATGGCTGACCTACGAAGATCACCTCGACGCCGCCATGGCACCGATCCTTGATCTGATCATCGACCGCGCCCGGTTGCGCCTCGGCGAACGGATAATCGATATCGGTTGCGGGACAGGCGCAAGCCTGCTGGCCGCCGCGAAACAGGTGGGTCCAGAGGGCGATGTGCTTGGGCTCGATATCTCGACACCGTTTCTGGAACGCGCAGCCGCGCGGGCTCTGCAAGCCGGGCTGACGAATGTCTCGGTCCGGCAGGATGATGCCCAGGTCGCCCGGTTTGATTCGCCGTTGCGCGATGCGCTCATCTCTCGGTTCGGGATGATGTTCTTTGCCGACCCGCAAGCCGCCTTCGCCAATTTGGCACGCGCCTTGCGCCCTGGCGGCCGCATGTGCTTTGCGGCCTGGGGTGGATTTTCTAATAATCCATGGTTTCGCCTGCCGTTCGAGGCCGCCGCTGCACGGCTGGGTACGCCCCCGCCCGCGGATCCCGATGAGCCAGGACCTATGGGCTTTCAAAATGTCGAGCGCGTCACCGGGTTGATGCATGCCGCTGGACTGCGCGACGTGACTTGCGAGATAGCCGATGTTCTGATGACCCCGTTGGGCAGTCTGGAAGACGTCGCCAAACAATGCCTCCGCGTTGGACCGGCTGCACGCCTGATGCGCTTCTTCGAAGGTACAAAGGAAGATGCCGAAGCAATCGAGCAGGATATTGCCGGGCGCATCAAGGCGTTGAATACAGCCGACGGCCTGCGCGTACCTTCTCGTATCAACCTGTTTCAGGCTACGATCTGTTAAAGCCCACTTCACAGCAACCCGCTTGACGCCGTGTTGACGACTGGCTATCCCAAGGCTCCGGCGCGGGTATGGTGAAAAGGTATCACGGCAGCTTCCCAAGCTTTAGTTACGGGTTCGATTCCCGTTACCCGCTCCAAAGCATCCGGGCTCGCCCTTTGTCGCGAGCGTTGCCAAAAACGAGATACATCCCTAACCTTTCAACCATAGGTATGATGGATCGGATGCGATGGAGAAATTCTGGATATTGGCTTTTGGGGCCTTGGCAGCATGTCAGGTATCGACGGGCGCGCTGTATTCCGGCGGATCGGGCGTTGGAGTTGCCGCAACGGCCAATACAGGCGCAGCCTTTGTCACGCCGTATGGTACCCGTGTCTATCAAGTGGACAAGAATGTATTCGAGGTCGTGCCCTACTCGCTGGCCCAGACTGACGAGTACTGGTGCGGCGCAGCGCAATATGCGCATCGTCGATTGGGAGCCGATTGGTCACAACAGGTCTACATGGCCAGCAAACAGGTGCGCAGCTCAGCTGCCGGAGGCCGATCAGCAGTACAATTCACGCTGAACCCCGAAGCGATTGGCCTTGAACCGGTGGAAGTGCACGTAAGGACTGGTTTAACGGTCGGCGATCACATGTCGATCACACGTGCCGACACCAGATGCCAGCCCTTCCCGCCTCTGTTTTTCTAACGCATATGGCGAGCAACGCGTCGCGCTGTCCGGTGTTTGAGCAAGAAACCATCTGCCAGGCACGTTTTGCCGCTGGACCTTCCCGAAAAGCGACGTTAATTCATCTCGGGTGGCCCAAGTGGCGGAATGGTAGACGCAGGGGATTCAAAATCCCCCGCCTTCACGGGCGTGAGAGTTCGAGTCTCTCCTTGGGCACCACCACCTTAACGCGTTAATATCAAAATGGGGTTTCAAACCTCGAGAACCCCACTTGATAAGTCGCGCACCCGAGCGTGTTAGTCATCCGCTAGTCGCGGCCAAGCTACACGCTCTCTTCTTGTCCCTGAATCATATCCGTGCATCTTCCTGGCGCAGATGGCGGCGAGACCTCGTGCAGATCATTGGATCTGTGCTGAGGAACCTGGCGCTTGCCCATTGATCAGCAGCTGTAAGGCGTTCGAAACGCACTCACAATCAGCGACTGTGCGGTCAGACAAGTCATCCAAAACCAGAAAACCTCAAATCTATGAAGCGCTACAATTGTCAGATTGGCTACCGAATACTCGGTTGATCACCATCTCATCAACGGCCTTATCAACGACCTGAAAAGCAACGACTTCCGGCCAACCCAGGTATACTCTTGTTACTGGTCGCGGCCTCCGTAGATCTCTATCCATGCGCATTGGCTCAACGGAAAGGTCTCAGCGCACCTCGTGGAATAGCGCTCGGCTAGGCCATGTCACAAGCCGCCACTGCAAGCGTCTCGGGTGCCGCGCATGCTAATGCCAAAGCCCAACCGGCGATCTGAACCCTCGGAAAATGGACAAATCGGCCAATTTCAGATAAGCTATTCGCATTGATTTACGTTTGTTGAGGGTTTGCCCATGTTGTTCCCGGGATATCACAAAATAGCTGGATCGCTGCTTGCAGCAGCATTGGCCGCGACACTTGCGGTGCCGTCTGCCAAGGCGGCGACTGTGACTTATGGCATTCAAATCGGTGGTGCCATGGGGATGTTCGATGCCCCGGACTCTGGCGGTTTGCTGACAAGTTTCGAGATCACGCTGGGCGGGGTCACCTACGACTCGCTTTCAATGGGAAGTGGCGCACCTGTCTATGACGCAGCCAGCAATGACATTCGCGGCAACCCTGGAACAGAAGGGTTTGTTCTCAATTCGGTTGCCGGGCCCGGATGTATGGCGATGGAATGTGTCCTGTCATTGGAGGATTCTGTTGACCCCGGCGTCATCCCCCCTCAATACGCCCTGTTCCCGTTGGTGATGGGCGTTCCCGGCACTGTGACGAATTCAGGTTCCTACTCGGTCACACCACCCGCGCCGATCCCCGTACCGGGGTCCGTACTCGCGCTGGCGAGTGCGATTGCCTTGCTCGCGGCCCTCGCGTGGCGACGGCGACCAGCCCTCCTGCACGCTTGAAGCTTTCCTTTGTCTGGAGAAAGACGCCGGACATTAGCCCGGCGCAATGAAGGTTGCGCCGTCGCGTATCACCCTCGGGCATTGGCCAACCACATTCCCGCAATTGCACCCTTCGTTTGAAACCTGGTGCGGGGTGAAAGGCTGGCCAAAAGGAAACAGACAAGATGCCGACACCCTGCCCGTTCAGCTTAGACTACCGGCAATATAGCGACACCGGTTGACCTGACCTCGGTCTCATGCTTTGGCGTACTCAATCAAAAGGCAGCGAGCGCGAAGATCCTATGCTGAGACCGCTTTATGACAGGACCATGCGTCTTGCCGAACACCCGCACGCGCTTTGGGTGCTGGCCGGGGTTTCGTTTGTGGAAAGTTCGGTTTTTCCGATCCCACCCGACGTGCTGATGATCCCGATGATTCTGGCGACGCCCTCGCGCGCTTTTCTGATTGCCACCATTGCGCTGGTCTCCTCGGTGCTGGGCGGATTGCTGGGATACGCGATTGGCGCGTTCTTCTATGAGACCATCGGCCATCCGGTGCTGGCGGCCATGGGCAAGGCGCAGGCGATGGACGAGTTCAACACGAGGTTCAACGATTTCGGCTTCTGGGCGGTTCTGACCGCCGGCGTCACACCCTTTCCTTACAAGGTCATCACGATCATGTCGGGATGGACCGGCATGCCGCTTGGCACCTTCATCGCCACCTCCATCTTGGCACGCGGCATCCGCTTCTTTGTGGTGGCCGGGCTCCTTTGGAAATTCGGCGAGCCGGTGCGTGATTTCATCGAGAAGCGTCTTGGCCTCATGTTCACCTTGTTTATTCTACTGCTGATAGGTGGTTTTGCGTTGGTGAGGTTCCTTTGATACGTCGAAACAGGCTTGTTCTGACGGCTACAGCCACCTCGACCGCGCTGCTGGTTGGTGCCTATGTCAGCCAGTTCTTCGGGTGGGAACCCTGCGCCATGTGTCTGTGGCAGCGCTGGCCGCATCTTGCCGCCATCATCGCCGGGCTGTGCGCCCTGGCCGTGCCGGGCCCGATCTTTCCCATGCTTGGAGCAGCGGCATCGGCCACGACCGGCGGCATTGCGATCTTTCACAGCGGGGTGGAACGCAAATGGTGGGACGGCCCCGCCAGTTGCACTGGCAGCGGCGACGGTCTGAGCGGCATTAGCGGCGATGCGCTGCTGCCGGGCGGTGCCGATCTGGCGCCGCTGGTGATGTGCGACACGTTGCAGCCCTTCCTTTTGGGCCTGACCATGGCGAACTGGAATGCGCTGTTCTCAGCGTTTCAGGTGTTTGTCTGGATCTCGGCGGCGCGCGCGGGTCGCGGCTGATCAGACCGTTTTCTTGGTCGACAGCAGCAGGCTCGTCTCGCTGGTCTGCACCCCTTCGAAAGTGCGTATCCGGGCCAGCGCCCGGTCCAGTTCCTCAAGCGTTTCGGTGCCAAGCTCGACGATCAGATCCCAGCGACCGTTGGTGGAATGGATCGCGCGAACCTCGGTTAAGCCCTGAAGTTGGCGGGTGATCCGCTGGGCGCCGCGCCCTTCGATCCCGATCATCATCAGCCCGCGGACCGGGTCCTGCAGCGTGTCCTCCTTCAGCACTACCGAAAAGCCCAGGATATCACCGCGCTGGATCAGCCGCTCGATCCTGGCCCGGACCGTGGTGCGCGATAGGTTCAGCTGAATCGCAAGGTCGGACAGTGACGCGCGCGCGTCGCGACGCAGGGCTGAAACCAGCCGTTCATCCGTTTTGTCCATTTTATCTTCTCGTTTCGATCAAATTGCCTGCTAAACGATCAAATTTCCCTCTGGATTGCAATCCATTTTGAACAGTATCTGAAAGATGACCCAATTCACAGGCAAATGACGATGTCCAGGAAATGCATTCTGATCGGTGCTCCGATCGATAGTGGAAAGCGCCGCACCGGGTGCCTGATGGGCCCCGATTCCTATCGCACCGCAGGGCTGGCCGAAGCACTTGGCGACCTCGGCCACATTGTCGAGGATATGGGCAACCTGAGCCCCGCCTCACATGGCCAAGAACCCGACGATACCCATCTGCACCAGCCGAACCGCACCATCGGCTGGACGCACCGGTTGATCCGCGCCGGTCAGGAGGCAGCGCAGCGTGGCTTGCCGATCTTTCTCGGCGGCGATCACGCGCTCGCCCTCGGCAGCGTGGCTGGAATGGCGAACCATGCCGCAACGGTTGATCGCCCGCTCTTTGTATTGTGGCTGGATGCCCATAGCGACTTTCACACGCCCGAGACCACTGCTTCTGGCAATCTACATGGCACACCGCTAGGCTATGTTACCGGGCGTGGCGGCTTCACCGGCTTCCCAGCGATCACCAATCCGGTGCCGGAAGAGAACATCTGTATCATCGGGTTGCGCTCGGTCGACACGGCAGAGCGTGAGGCGCTGCAAAACTCGAATATCCGCTTTCACGACATGCGCCAGATCGACGAGCACGGCATCGCTCGCCCGCTTGCCGCGTTCCTCGATCATGTGGCCAGCCAGAACGGGATGCTGCATGTCTCGCTCGATGTAGACTTCCTCGACCCATCAATCGCACCGGCTGTTGGCACCACCGTGCCGGGCGGCGCCACCATGCGAGAAGGGCATCTGGTGATGGAGATGATCAGTGACAGCGGGCTGATGACTTCGCTCGATCTGGTCGAGTTGAACCCGTTTCTGGACGAGCGCGGGCGCACCGCGCATCTGATGGTCGATCTTGCCGCTTCGGCGCTGGGACGCCGCGTCTTTGATCGCCCCACAAGGAGCTTCTCGTGAGTATCATACAGGCCCCCTCCTCGGTGGTGATGATCCGGCCGCACGCCTTTCATCCCAACCCCGAAACCAGCGCCGATAACGCGTTCCAGTCGCAGGCCGAGGATGACGGCGTGTCCATCCGTGCCCGCGCCGAGTTTGACGCCGCCGCCAAAACCCTGCGCGACGCGGGTGTGACGGTGCATGTCTTCGACGATTTCGGTGACAGCGATACACCCGACAGCGTGTTCCCGAACAACTGGTTTTCTACCCACACGGGCGGCCATATTGCGCTTTATCCGATGTATGCCGAAAACCGCCGCCGCGAACGCCGGCCCGACGTGATCGAGATGCTCAAACATGATTACCGCGTCTCTGAAGTGATCGACTATAGCGGTCTGGAACGGGACGGTCTGGCGCTGGAAGGCACGGGGGCAATGGTGCTCGACCATATCGGGCGCATCGCCTATGTGGCTCAGTCCAACCGCGCCGATCCGGTGCTGCTGGAGCGGTTCTGTGCGCATTTCAACTATGAACCGATCTGTTTTGACGCCGTTGATGCGCAAGGCACCGCGATCTATCACACCAATGTGCTGATGGGGATCGGAACCGATTACGCGCTGATCTGCCTCGACATGATCCCCGACCCCGAACGCCGCCAGACCGTCGCCGAGCGGCTGGCCGAGAACGGGCGCGCGGTGATCGACCTGACCCATGATCAGATCGGTGATTTCGCTGGAAACGCCATCGAATTGACCGGGACCGAGCGGCTGCTGGCCCTGTCATCCCGCGCCTATGACGCACTGCGCCCGGATCAACTGGCCATTATCGAGCGTTCGGCCAAACCGCTGCCGCTCAGCATCCCCACAATCGAAACCGCCGGAGGCTCGGTGCGCTGCATGCTTGCCGGCATCCACCTGACCCGTCGCCCCGAAAGGACTGCCCAATGACCCCCTCCGACAAGGCGCTCGTGCCATTTGTCTCCGTCGATCACATGATGCAGCTCATCCACCATATCGGCGTGGAAGAGATGATGCGCGGCATCGCGGACTACATCGAAGATGATTTCCGCCGCTGGGAGTTGTTCGACAAGACCCCGCGTGTTGCCAGCCACTCGGATGTAGGCGTGATCGAGTTGATGCCGACCTCGGATGGCGAGATGTACGGGTTCAAATACGTCAATGGCCACCCCAAGAACACCAAGGAAGGGTTGCAGACCGTCACCGCCTTTGGCCTGCTGGCCAATGTCGAAACCGGCTATCCCATGCTGTTGAGCGAGATGACCATGCTGACAGCGCTGCGCACGGCGGCCACGTCGGCCATGGTGGCCAAGCATCTGGCGCCCAAGGGCTCTGACACGATGGCGATGATCGGCAATGGCGCGCAATCCGAATTCCAGACACTGGCGATGAAGGCCATCTGCGGACTGAAATCGGTACGTCTTTACGACATCGACCCGGCGGCGACCGAAAAATGTGCCGCAAACCTCGCCGCGCAAGGCATCGAGGTAGTGAAGTGCAAAACGCCCGAAGAGGCGATCGAAGGCGCGCAGATTCTCACCACCTGCACCGCCGACAAGCAATATGCCACGATCCTGAGCGACAATATGGTTGGCAGCGGCGTGCATATCAACGCCATCGGCGGTGACTGCCCGGGCAAGACCGAACTCGCCGCAGGCATCCTGCACCGGTCGGACATCTTCGTGGAATACCCGCCCCAGACGCGGATCGAGGGCGAGATTCAACAGTTGGAGGACGACCACCCGGTCACAGAGCTTTGGCAGGTCATCACCGGCGCCGCACCGGGTCGTACATCGGATCGCCAGATCACCCTCTTTGACAGTGTGGGCTTCGCCATCGAGGATTTTTCGGCTTTGCGCTACGTGCGCGACCAGTTGGAGGCCACCGGCCTTTACCATGCGCTTGACCTTCTCGCCGACCCTGACGATCCTCGCGACCTGTTCGGTATGCTGCAACGCGCGGCATCGGCTGACGCTTTGGCATCGTGACATCTATCGGCTCTAGGCGCGGGTTTCTGCTTCAATCCAGCGCCGGAACAACCTGATCTTACTGAGGTTTCTGCGCGCCTCGGGGTAGACAAGCCAATGCGCCATTCCGTCGGTTGCAACCAGATCGAAAGGCTGGACCAACCGGCCGGACGCAAGGTCGCTGGCAAAGAACCGGGGGGAGAGCATCGCGATACCGTGCCCTGCCATAGCGGCCTGCGCCGCTTCGGTTTGCGAGGCCATGGACGTTCCGGTCATCCGATCCAGCGGGCTGGTATCGCAGCCCGCTCGTTCCAGCCAGATGCGCCAATAGGAATCGGTTGGGCAGATCAGCGGATAGTTGAATAGCTCCTTCGGAGTAGACGGCCCCGACCCCAGAGCAGGGCCAAAAATCGGCGCAAACTCCGTCGGCATCAGGTGATGGGCGCGCAATCCAGGAAAGTCGCCGTCGCCGTAGCGGATGGCTAGGTCGATCTCGGAGCGCGCGAAATCCGTTCGTTCCTCATTGGCATAGACCCGCACCGCAATCTCGGGGTTCGCAATCTGGAAACGCCCGATATTGGGCGCCAGCCAATTGGCCGAAAAGCTCGGTGTGGCGCTGATGGTCAGCGTCGTCTGCTGATCCGTCTCAACCGCCTGAAACGCAGTCCGCATCAGGTCGAAAGCTTCGACCACCGATTTGGCCAGCCTTTCGCCGTCGTGCGTCAGATGCACCTTGCGGGCCGCGCGGGCGAACAGGCGAAACCCCAGACGTTCCTCTAGCACCCGGATCTGATAGCTGACTGAGGCTTGGCTCATTCCAAGCTCTTCCGCGGCGCGGGTAAAGCTCTGATGCCGTGCGGCAGCTTCAAAGGCGCGGATGGCAGCGAGGGAAGGAAGCGGCTGCACCATACATAAATCCACCTTATGCTTTCATACTGTCTCTGCGTTTCACAAAGCGTCTGTATCCAACGATTATTGAACACAGATCATAGCAGTAAATCAGAAAGCATATCCCATGCATAGACTGGCTTTGGGCATCAAACGCCACATGTCTCGCTGGCGCCCCCTGTCAACGCGGCCAAGACTTCGCCGCATGATCCATGTGGACCAATTGGACGACCATATGCTCAGGGATGTCGGGCTGCCGCCTAGAGGCGAGCGCTAGGCCAGCAGATCAGGCGTCCAGCTCGGTGTCCCAGTAGAGGAAGTCGATCCAGCTTTCGTGCAGATGATTGGGCGGGAATTTCCGCCCTGTATTGCGCAATTCTTCAGCTTGCGGCCGGCGCGGGGGCTTGCGCAGGCTCATTCCCGCGCGGCGCAGGGATTTCGATCCTTTGCGCAGGTTGCAGGGCGCGCAGGCGGCGACCACATTCTCCCAACTCGTGACGCCGCCTGCCGCGCGTGGCACCACGTGGTCAAAGGTCAGATCACCCTTACTGCCGCAATACTGGCAGCGGAATCCGTCCCTCAGAAATAAATTAAAGCGCGTGAAGGCCACGCGCTTTTGAGGTTTTACATAGTCTTTCAGAACAACGACCGAAGGTATCCTGATTTCCGTCGACGGACTTCGGACAACTTCGTCGTATTCCGCGACAATATCCACCCGATCAAGCCACGCGGCCTTGATGGCATCCTGCCAGGCCCAAAGTGACAAAGGATAATAGGAAAGCGGCCTGTAATCCGCATTCAGCACCAGTGCCGGGTGCTGTTTCAGGGCGCCTGGTTCCCTGACAAATTCGGTCCTGAAATCGCCATCCATAACTGACTCTCCACTCGCCCTGCTCTGTCCTCTTGTGACATCAGGGCGGGGAGCCCCGCCCCTGCCTTTGATATAACTATATATCGTGGTCGCGTCCTGACAAGCCTTGATTTTCCACAATATATCGCCCTCTTGCTAAGAGGATTCCGTAACAGGATCGTGACGGTTATCCACATGCTTGCCCACAAGGGTGCCGCCCGTTAGGACAGGGCCATGAGCTGGTTCATCCGTTTCAACAAACCCTTCGACGTGCTGTCGCAATTCACTGATAAGAGCACTGAGGGCAGCCCGCGCCGAACGCTGTCGGAATTCATCGATCTGCCGGGTGTCTACCCGGCCGGGCGGCTGGATCGGGACAGCGAAGGGCTGATGCTGCTGACAGATGACGGTCGCTTACAGGCGCGGATCGCCGACCCCAGACACAAGATGTCCAAGACCTACTGGGCGCAGGTCGAGGGCATTCCCGATGATGCAGCGCTGAACGCCTTGCGCAAAGGCGTCACGCTCAAGGACGGTGTGACCCGGCCCGCGCGTGCCCGGCTTATTGATGAACCGGAGAACCTCTGGCCGCGGACACCGCCGATCCGGGTGCGTAAATCCGTCCCCGACAGTTGGGTCGAACTGACCATTCGCGAGGGTCGCAACCGCCAGGTACGGCGCATGACGGCAGCGGTGGGTCACCCCACCCTGCGGCTGATCCGTTGCCGGATCGGCGAGTGGTCGCTGGACGGGCTTGAACCGGGCACCTGGGAGGCGCTGCCGCCGCCTGACAGAAAACGCGACAGATGATACAATCGGGCATGACCGATGCGTTGCCCCCTGCCCCCGCGCCCTCCGCCATTCTCGAAGCCACGCTTTATGCCGAAGATCTCGATCTGGCCGAAGCGTTTTACGGCAAACTGCTGGGGCTCGAATGTATCCAGCGCATTGGCGAGCGGCATGTGTTTTTTCGGGTCGGCCCTGCGGTGCTTCTGATTTTTAACCCGCACAAGACGGTGCTGCCGCCCAGCAACCCCCGCCTGCCGGTGCCCGCCCATGGCGCACATGGTCATGGGCATGTCTGTTTCACCCTGGATCGCGATGCAATTGAGGCGATGCGATTACGGCTGGCCGCCGCAAATGTCACAATCGACACCGCGTTTGACTGGCCCAACGGGGCCAGATCGCTCTATGTCCGCGATCCGGCTGGAAACTCAGTTGAGTTCGCGGAAGGTTGGCTTTGGGGGGCCGCAGAATCAGATTCAGTCGCCTAGATCGGCGTCTTTTCTCCGGCCTCAAACCGCGAGATATCACGCGAGATGACACCGATCGAACCAAGGGTTTTGCGGAACTCGGCCATATGCCGCGTCTCGAAATGCGCTTGCAACGCCGCCAGGCTGTCCCATTCCTCGTAAACGCGGAACTTGGTTTCTGACCCGATCACCTGACTGAATTCGTAGATGATGCAGCCGTCTTCCTTGAGGGTTTCAGCAACCATCTTCTCGACCGCCGCTTTGGCGGTTTCCACGCCGTCAGGGGCAATTTCAACAACTCCGGTAACAGTCAGCATCCGATGTGTCCTCTTTGATCTATCAAAGGCTCAGCTTGTCTCGCATGAAGGCCAGCGCCACGCTCAGCCCGTCGGGTGCGATCCCATGGCCGGTGCCTTTCATTACATGGGCATAGACTTCCTTGAAGCCCGCTTCCTGCAGCGCCTCCGCGGCCTCGGGCAGCGATTGTGGCGGCACGACGTCATCAGCATCGCCATGCACCAGCAACACCGGCATTCGGCTGACAACCTCATCAACCAGCGCCTCGGGGGCGAGCAACCTGCCCGAGATGGCAACAATACCTGCCACCGGGTCTTCGCGCCGTGGTGCAACATGCAGGCTCATCATCGTGCCCTGGCTGAAGCCGAACAGCACAACCTGTTCCGGCAGCACATCCTCATCCACCATCAGCGCGTCCAGATATGCGTTCAGATCATCACTCGCCGCAGCCATGCCGCGCATCGCCTCTTCTTCGGACGAGCCATCGATCCAGGGAATCGGAAACCACTGAAAGCCGTTTGGCATGCCGGGAATCTGCTCGGGCGCATCAGGGGCCACAAAAAGCGTGTCGGGCAGATGCTCGCCCAGCACATCGGCCAGCCCCAGCAGATCGGCCCCATTGGCGCCGTAGCCGTGCAGAAACACCACGACCGATCGTGTGGTGCCCGATTGCGGCTCTGTCCGGCCGGAGTTCAAAACACGCGTCATCTGATACCTTCCCTGTCCTTGGCCACGCGGTAATAGGCCCAGAGCACGCGGGCCGCAACCGACCGCCATGGTGACCAGTCTTCGGCCATGGCGCGCAGTTCTTTTTCCTTGGGACGCTCCGGCAGATCATAAAGGTCCCTGGCCGCCTCCTGCAGCGCCAGATCGCCAGGTGCAAAGACATCGGCGCGCCCCAGCGAGAACATGGCGTAAATCTCGGCGGTCCAGGCGCCAATGCCCGGCACTTCGACCAGCGTCGCAATGACCTCATCGGAGGGCGCGTCGCGCAGGGCGTTGTAATCAATGCGTGCCTCGGCCAGCGCACGGGCGTAGCGGATTTTCTGGCGGCTCAGCCCCACCGCGCGCAAATCATCGTCGCTAGCCCAGAAAATCTTGCGCGGCCCGGTCAGCTTTGCCGCCTTCATCCGCCCCCAGATCGCATTGGCCGAAGCAACGCTGACCTGCTGGCTGACAATGGCGCTGAGCAGTTCCGCAAACCCGTCCGGCTTACGCCGCAAGGGCAGCGGTCCGGTGAGCGTCATGGCATGGGACATGCGCGGGCATTGCGCGGCCAGCCAGCCGGCCCCTTCGGCAACGCAATCTGGCGTTTCGATGATCCGTTCGCTCTGTGCCATCCCTGCCCAATCCAAGTTCGCGCGCCTGCGGCACCGTAACCGCATCCGCCGCGCGCGCAAGCGCTTGTCGCGCCATGCAAACGGGGATACGGATGCAGGCATGACAGACGCCACCGCCCCCGCTGACGACCGTGTAGCCCGCCGCAACGTTGTTGTGCTTGTGGCCGCGCAGGCAGTGCTGGGCGCGCAAATGCCGATGATTTTCACCATCGGCGGGCTGGCCGGGCAGTCGCTGGCCAGCAATGTCTGCCTGGCGACACTTCCGATCTCGATGATCGTTCTGGGCTCGATGCTGGCAGCGACACCGATGTCGGCGATCATGCAGCGCTGGGGCCGCCGCGCCGGTTTCATGCTAGGCGCGCTGATGGGTGCGCTCGGCGGAATAGTTGGGGCTTATGGCCTCTATCTGGCGTCTTTTCCGATCTTTCTGGCGGGCAGCCTGCTGACCGGCATCTATATGAGCGCGCACGGGTTTTACCGCTTTGCCGCCGCCGACACCGCCTCTGACGCGTTCCGGCCCAAGGCAATTTCCTATGTAATGGCGGGCGGGCTTGCCGCTGCCATCATCGGCCCGCAACTGGTTAAGCTGACGGCCACCGCCTATGTGGTTCCGTTTCTGGGCACCTATGTGGCAGTGATCACGCTCAACATAGTCGGGTCACTCTTGTTTCTTTTCCTCGATATCCCGCGCCCGGCACCGCCAAGCGCGGACAGCCCCAAAGGCCGCACAAGGTGGGAGTTGATCACCACCCCGCGCATCGCAGTCGCTGTGATCTGCGGCATGGTTTCTTATGCGTTGATGAACCTGGTGATGACATCGACACCGCTGGCGGTGGTGGGCTGCGGGTACACCACCCATGACGCGGCAGATGTGGTCACAGGCCATGTCCTGGCCATGTTCATCCCGAGCTTTTTCACCGGCCACCTGATCGCGCGCTTTGGCGTGGAAAAGATCGTCGCACTGGGGCTGGTCATTCTGGCCGCCGCTGGTGTTGTCGCGCTGGAGGGGATTGATCTGAACAACTTCTTCGTCGCTCTGGTTTTGCTGGGGATCGGCTGGAATTTCGGATTCATCGGCGCGACCACCATGCTGGCGGACTCGCATACACCCAGTGAGCGGGGCCGGATGCAGGGGTTGAATGACTTGCTGGTGTTCGGCGGGGTGACCTTTGCCTCGGTTGCATCGGGCGGGCTGATGAACTGTTCGGGCGGCAACCCTGTCGAGGGCTGGACCGCCGTCAACCTCGCCATGGCGCCGTTCCTTGTACTGGCGGGCGGCGCGCTGATCTGGCTGATGCTGCGTCCGAAACAGGAACTGGCCTGAGCCAGCCCCTCACCAGCGTCCCGTCGCTGCCTGCCACATCAATCCTGTACGTTTGCGAAATTCGCTTTGCCCAAGCGCTCCGTCAGCGACCCGTTCAGGCCGTGCCACTGCCTGTTTGAGCAGCGCCTCTGCCTGCCAGCCCGCCAACAAAGCCGCGCGCGCCTCCGTTGATATGGTCGACCGGTTCTGGCGGGCCTTGAACAATCGCTCAAGCCCGCTTTCCGCCAGTTTCCGCACGCCCGCCATCGTTCCGTCGAGCAAGGGAATACGCCCGCGTGCCTCCAACTCCGGCACTGCAACCAGCCAGTTGGCGACCCCCACCGCATAACCATAGTCGCGCAGGGCATCCGCATCCGCCGGGCCAAGGCTCTGGGCAGCGGCCACCATCAGCGCCCCGGCGCTGTGGTCGAGATATGTGGTCAGATGCGACTCATCCTCGAATGGGTCTTTGTAGATATCCCAACGCCTTACCGAGACATATTGATCCAGGTATGCAGCCAATTCCGGCGACAGTACCTTGGCCAATGGCGTGACCACCTGATGCCTCCGGACGGTCTTGCCCTCGGCAATCTCTTCTAGCGCATCGCGCCACCATTGCAGGCGCATTTCAACGATCATTGGCTCTTGCGTGACCCAAGGCGCGCGCGACACTTCGACATTCAGCGCATAGAGCGGGAACAAAACCCGGCGCGCCGCAACCGGCGCCGCCATGGCGGCCAGAAACCGGTCCGGGTCGGCCTGTTCGACCAGCGCGGCGCAGGCGGTCAGGTTGGCATCAAAGCTCATCGCGGCCGAACAAGCAGCAGCGCATAGGCGATGTGATCGGGCGCGGCCTCCCACAGAGCAATTTCGCGCGCATTGGTATCGAGCATCTTGGTCAACGCGGGATCGGGGCTGGCGGCGCGCATCTCGGCAATACGCTGGCGCAAAGGTCCATAGTAATTCTCCCACCCCTGCCCCATGATCAGGCGTGTGCCCAGAACATCATACTCCGCCGCAGCAACACGCGCTTCGATCCCTGCGATATCGGTGATCGCAGGATACTCCTCCCAGAATTCGCGCGCCGCCGGAGGCATCTCGCCGGGCAGTTTCACCGGCTCGGAAAAGGCAACATATCCGCCGGGAGCAAGCGCCGAACGCCAGGACTTCAACCCCTCGGTCACGCCGAGAAAATAGAGCGCACCCGCACACCAGATCAGATCGTAGGGACCGCCGGGATCCGCCATATCGCCCAGCCTGGCCTGCACGCGATCCCCGAACCGAGCACAGCGTTTCTGTGCGCTGGCAACGAAACCTTCCTGCATTTCCAACCCAAGCAACCGCGCTTCGGGCAACCGGTCGGCCAGCACTTCCAGATCAGCCCCTGGCCCGCAGCCCGCATCGCAGACCGAAACCGCGCCGTTCAGGCCCGTCTCTGACAGAACCCAATCCACATCTTCGGGCGACCCCGGCCCTTCACGTGGCAGGTCCTGATGGATTCGAAAGAACGCGTCCCAATCCACTACGCCACCGACCCCGTGTGGTGAATGAGCTTCCAGCGGATGGCGTCCAGCAGCGCCTCGAAACTGGCATCCACTATGTTGGCGCTGACCCCCACGGTGGACCAGCGCCGCCCGGCCCCATCCTCGCTGTCGATGATGACGCGGGTCACGGCCTCGGTCCCGCCTTGGGTGATACGCACCTTGAAGTCGACCAGCCGCATGTCCTCCAGCGCGGCCGAGTATTGCCCCAGATCCTTTGCCAGCGCCTTAGCCAGCGCGTTGACCGGACCCCGGTCGCTGCCATCCTCATCCAGTGATTCACTGACCGACAGGCGTTTCTCGCCATCGACCTTCACCACCACCACTGCCTCGGACAGGCTGATCATGCGGTTATACTTGTTCTTGCGCCGCTCGACGGTCACCTTATAGCGCTTGACCTCGAATAGCTCTGGCAAAAGCCCCAGCTCCTCGCGCGCCAGCAACTCGAACGAGGCCTGCGCGGTGTCATAGGAATAACCCTCCGCCTCACGTTCCTTGATAAGCTCAAGGATGCGCCCCAGCGAGGGATCGCCCTTGGCAACGTCCAGCCCCGCCTCGGCCAGCCGGTTGCGCAGGTTTGACTGCCCGGCCTGGTTCGACATCGGAATGATGCGGTCATTGCCGATAACGGACGGGTCCACATGTTCATAGGTCGAAGGGTTTTTCAGGATCGCGCTCGCGTGCAGTCCGGCCTTATGCGCAAAGGCCGAAGCGCCCACGTAAGGCGCCTGTTTCGTCGGCACCCGGTTGAGGATATCGTCCAGCATCCGGCTTACCTTGGTCAGCCCTGCCAGAGCCTCAGGCGAAACACCGGTCTCGAACCGGCTGGCATAAGGCTCCTTCAACAGCAGCGTCGGGATCAGCGAGGTCAGGTTGGCATTGCCGCAGCGCTCGCCCAGCCCGTTCAGCGTACCCTGGATCTGCCGCGCGCCGGCCTCCACCGCGGCGAGCGATCCGGCAACAGCCTGTTCGGTGTCGTTATGGGTGTGGATGCCCAGCCGGTCGCCGGGAATGCCCGAGGCGATCACCTCCGTAACGATCCGCCCGATCTCGGAGGGCAGCGCGCCGCCATTGGTGTCACAGAGCACGATCCAGCGCGCCCCGGCCTCCAGTGCTGCATGGCAGACCGCCAGCGCATAGTCGGGATTGTCGCGGTAGCCATCAAAGAAATGTTCCGCATCAAACAGTGCCTCGCGCCCCTGCGCCACAATATGCGCGATCGAGGCGCGCACGTTTTCGGTGTTTTCCTCCAACGCGATGCCAAGCGCGTCGGTGACGTGAAAGTCGTGGCTCTTGCCGACCAGACAGACCGTGCCGGTCCCTGCATTCAGCACCGCCGCCAGAACATCGTCATTCTCCGCCGACCGGCCAGAGCGTTTGGTCATGCCAAAGGCGGCAAGCCGCGCGCCCGTCTCAGGCGCATCCGAGAAAAACGCGCTGTCGGTGGGGTTTGCGCCGGGCCAGCCGCCCTCGACATAGTCCAGCCCTAGCTCGTCCAGTGCGAGGGTGATCTGGACCTTTTCCGGGGTCGAGAACTGCACCCCCTGCGTCTGCTGCCCGTCCCGCAAAGTGGTGTCGTAGAGGTAGAGGCGTTCGCGGGTCATCACACGCTCTCCAACTTAGCCGCATCGAAATCTGGGCCTGGGACCAATTCCACGCCTGCCTTACTCATGCGCACCTCAAGACCTGCGGCCAGATAGGCCGTTTTCAAGCGATCGACCTCAGCAAAATCTTTGTTTTCCATTGCCTTCAATCGAGCAACATGCAGCTTTTCTTCAAACGGATTTAGAAGCGTTTTTTCCGTTCGGACACTCGCTACTATGGCTTCCAGTTCTTCAAAGGAATAGAAACCGAGAAATACAAGGTTAGCCGCCAGTTGAGTGCCTTCTGCGTGATTGGCGAGTTGATCCAAACCAACCAGTGCTGCGTGAGTGTTGAGGTCATCGCTGAGTGCCTCGACAATTGCAGGTAAAGGTTGGGTTCGCTTTGCCTCCTCCATATCAGCATACCGCTCAATTATCTTGGCAAAGTCTTCCAACTTTGCGTGCGCACCCGCTGCTTTTTCAGCCGTCCAATCCATCGGCTTGCGATAATGCGTCTGCAAAAACACAAAGCGGATCACCTCTCCCGGCACGCCTTTGTCGAGCAGATCGCGCACGGTGAAGAAGTTGCCCAGGGACTTGGACATCTTCTTGCCTTCGACCTGCAGCATCTCATTGTGAAGCCAATAGCGCGCAAACTGACCCTCGGGATGGGCGCAGCAGCTTTGGGCGATCTCGTTTTCATGATGCGGGAACATCAGGTCGTTGCCGCCGCCATGAATGTCGAAACTGTCACCCAGCAATTCATGCGCCATCGCCGAGCATTCGATATGCCAACCCGGACGCCCCCGGCCCCAAGGGCTGTCCCAGCCCGGCAACTCGTCGGTGGAGGGCTTCCACAGCACGAAGTCCATCGGGTCTTCTTTAAAGGGCGCAACCTCGACCCGGGCGCCCGCAATCATGTCATCGACCGATCGGCCCGACAGCTTGCCGTAATCCTCGTATTTGCGCACGCGGAACAGGACGTGGCCGTCCTTCGCATAGGCGTAGCCATCCGCAATCAGCCCTTCGATCATCGTGATCATCTGGGCGATGAACTCGGTCGCACGCGGCATCTTGTCGGGGCGCATGGCACCGACCTCGTCCATATCCTTCAGATACCAGCCGATTGTCTCATCCGACCGCGCCTGCACCAGCTCTTCCAAGGTGCCTTCGGCCCCGGCTTGCTTGCGGCTCAGGGCGGTCGCGTTGATCTTGTCATCGACATCCGTGAAGTTACGCACATAAGTTACGTGATCCGCGCCATAGACCTGCCGCAGCAGCCGATAGAGCACGTCAAACACCACCACGGGTCGCGCATTGCCCAGATGCGCCCGGTCATAGACGGTCGGCCCACAGACATACATCCGCACGTTATCGGAATCGATCGACTCGAATTCCTCTTTCCGGCGGGTTTTTGTGTTGTGCAGTCTGATGCGTGTCATCGTTTCTTTCCTCGGGCACAAAAGCCAAGCGCGTTGGCGCGGGCTTAGCAACTTGTCTCAGGGAAGAAAACGAAAGAAACCGGCCCGCGTGATTGCTCAGCAGGGAATGCAGCAAATAGTGGTGCAAATCGGTGTCATGGATCTTGCATAGCGGTCCGTCGCTGAATTTTCAAGAGCGCCGCTTGGGGGCTGCGGTCTTCACGCTTTTGTGTTATGATGCAACCACAGGGAGCTATGTATCAAACATGAACACCTCAAAAGCGATGTGGCCCATGGGACCGCAAAGTGTTGACGACACGACAGATAATGCCGCCGCGCAATCGCACAATCCGGTGATCGTTACGCTTGAATCCGACTATTCGGCACTGGTTTCAGAGTTGCGCGGCAAACAGCAGAGATTCGAATCCAGTATCCACAAGCACCTGCGCGAGCTGGATCAGTGCCTGACACGGCTGGAATCCGAGCAGGATCATCTGGCCCATTGCCGAATCCAGATCTCGGGCCATGAAAAGATCCTGTCCAGTCATCGCAAAAGCCTCAAGAAGGCCCGCTCGGACGGTGATAAGAAGAAGCGCAAATCAATTGAAAAGACGATGAAACGGGAAACCTCCGCCTATGAGGACAGCCTGCGGCAGGCCGCCAAACACGCGGCGCGTATCGAGCGTGAACTGAAAGCGGCCAAAACCTCGTTCGAAGCGGTGGGCTCGGTGGGCAACCTGATTGCGGATGGTGACCTGAAACTGCGCACCACCCTCTGACCCATGTCGCGTGACGACGTGAACCGAATTTGCGCCGCGCTGCCGGGGGCCGAGGTGTCGGATCCCTGGGGTGGCGGGCATGACGCGTGGAAAGTGGGCGGCAAGATGTTTGCCTGTATCGGCACCGCCAATGACGGGGTGTCGGTCAAAACCCCGGATATCGAAACCGCTCAGATGCTGATAGAGGCCGGCGTCGGCGTCCGTGCTCCCTACTTCCACCGCAGTTGGATCCGGCTCGGCTGGGAGGCACCCGAGGAAGAGACACGTCACCGGATCGAAGTCTCTTACGATCTGGTCCGCTCCAGCTTGACCAAGAAATTTCAGGCAACCTTGCCGCCGCGTGGCTGAGATTGACAAATCTCTGTGCCTCTGCCCCTCTCCGCTGAAGCGAGAATCTGGGAGGTCGGCATGAAGCTGTCGCATCGCATCACAAATATCACCGGCGGTGGCTCTGACGGTTGGGACGTGTTCAACAAAGCGCGCGCGATGGTGCGCGCGGGCGTTGCCGTTACCGAACTGACCCAGGGCGAGCATGACATTCGCACGCATCCGGTGATCCTTGATGCGATGGATGCTGCCGCGCGTGCGGGCAAAACCGGCTATTCCGCCGTGCCGGGCGAGCACGACTTGCGCGACACGGTTGCGGCCCGCATTCACGACCGGACCGGCGTGGCGACCACGCGCGACAATGTGCTGATCACTCCGGGCGGTCAGGCCGCGCTGTTTGCGGCACATAATGCGACCTGTGATCCGGGTGATACGGGCCTGTTCATCGATCCCTATTATGCCACCTATCCCGGCACGATCCGCGGCGTGGGTGCGATTGCCAAACCAGTGCAGGCCCGACCCGAAGACGGTTTCCAACCGCGCGCCGCAGATATTGATGCCGCCGCCGAAGGCGCCAAATCGCTGCTGATCAACACCCCCAACAACCCGACCGGCGTGGTTTATTCCCGCAAGACGCTGGAGGGGATCGCGCGCGTCTGTCAGGACCGCAACCTGTGGCTGATCTCGGACGAGGTCTATGACACCCAGGTCTGGGAGGGCGAACATCTCAGCCCGCGCGCCCTGCCCGGCATGATCGAGCGCACGCTTGTGGTCGGTTCGATGTCGAAATCGTACGCCATGACCGGGTCGCGCTGCGGTTGGGTTGTCGGCCCCGAGGACGCCATTGCGCATCTGATCAATCTGGCGACCCATACCACCTACGGGGTGCCAGGGTTTGTTCAGGAAGCTGGAAATTTTGCTTTGAATGCAGGCGATTGGCTTGAGGAAGAGGTCGCCGCCCCCTTCCGCCGCCGCCGTGCCCGCGCGCAGGAGGTGCTGGCTGCACAAAACGTCCTAAAGCTGGTTCCGGCGCAGGGTGCGATGTACCTGATGCTGGACATTCGCGCCACTGGCATGAGCGGTGAGGACTTCGCCTATGCACTGCTTGATGCCCATCACATCGCGGTGATGCCGGGCGAAAGCTTTGGCGATGCCGCGCTGGGCCATATCCGGGTTGCGATGACGGTAGAGGATGAGGCCTTTGTCACGGCGTTGACGACGATTTGCAGCTTCGCCGCGGAAATCGCCAATCAGCGCGCAGCCGAATAATCCGCCTGCCCGACCGACCGGCAAGGCTCAGAAGCGGAAGGTTGTACGCAGGTTGAAGGTATCGGTGTCAAAATCGCCAGACTGATTGTTCAGGTCACTGAAGTCATGGCGTAAAATCTCGCCACCGATCTCCAGCCGATCGGTCACCGGAACCGCGATCCCGATCCCGTAGACCGCCCCGGTATCACTATCGCCCGACGCTTCGGCGCGGGCGGCGCCTACGATCACATAGCCAAGTGCATTGCCAAAATCATACCCGCCGCGCAGCTTCAGCCGCCCGATAGCATCCAGGTCTCCGGCACCGGCACCCAGACCGATATCGGCGCGGTTATATTCCAACTCACCACCCAGTACGAAATTGCCGAAATCGTAATCATATCCGACATGCGGGCCAAAGCTGACATCGTTGCCACCGGCATTTCCGGGGCCGTCCACATCGGTATAGCCCAGGGCGAAACCACCATAGACACCAGTCCAATCCTCGGCCAGCGCTGGCGAGGCGACACAGAGGGTCGTTGCGACCAAAAGGGATGCGACAGGCTTCATCATCACGTTACCAATCCCGAGCGCGCCGCCATCACCCGTGGGGGGTGATCAAAAGCGACCGCTTCAGAACAAGAAATGGAGTGCACGTGCTGCGCTGTCAACGAACCGAATCCGCATGTGAACATCTGTGAACACTATAGCATGAATGCCCCTGCTGACGCAAAAAATCGCTCAAATCCACCGGGTTAATGGTCGCAAACAGAACAGACCCCATCAAGCTCTGCTGACACTCTATGCCGAAATGGGAGGACCCGAATGCAGGGCGAACTGTCCAAGATTGGTATCGTCAGCCGAACCATCGGTGCGGATCGCGGGCGCGCTGCGCGCGGTCGGCCTGCGCCTGTCTGAAGAACTCATACAAGCTCTATCGCAGACCATTTCGGACCATCAGACCAATGAACGATCAAACCAGAACCTCTTCGCGCAGCGGCGGACGCGCTGCGCGCCGGGCCGCGCGTGCAACTGCCCTGCCCGATCACCTGCGCCCTGTGCGCCCCGGTATGGAAGGCGGTACGCTAAAGCCGCTATCCCCGGAGGACGTGCAAAACATCCACCGCGCCGCGCTGGACGCGCTGGAACAGATCGGGTTGGCCGACGCGCCGCCAAGCGGCGTGGAATACCTCACCAAGGCGGGCTGTATCCTCGGTGATGACGGTCGCCTGCGGTTCCCGCGCGCGCTGGTCGAGGACACGCTCGCCATCGCCAACCGCTCGGTGACGCTGTGCAGCCGCGACGGCAAGACCGATCTGGACCTGAGCGGCACACGGGTTCATTACGGCACCGCGGGGGCTGCGGTGCATATGGTGGATGTGCATGGCAGGGAGTATCGCGATTCCACGGTGCAGGACCTGCATGATGCCGCCAAGATCTGCGACCAGCTCGACAACATCCATTTTGTCCAGCGTCCGATGGTCTGCCGTGACATTCCCGACAACCGGGAAATGGACCTGAACACCATCTATGCCTGCTGCTCGGGCACATACAAACATATCGGCACCTCGTTCACCGAACCCGATTTCGTGGCCCCCGCGCTCGAGATGCTGCACATGATTTCCGGTGGCGAAGACAAATGGCGCGAGCGCCCCTTTGTCAGCAACACCAACTGTTTCGTGGTGCCGCCGATGAAATTCGCCACCGAAAGCTGCGAAGTGATGGAGCGCTGCATCGAAGGTGGCATGCCCGTCCTGCTGCTGAGCGCGGGTATGGCGGGTGCCACGGCACCCTCGACCGTGGCGGGCGCGATCGTGCAGGCGGTGGCCGAATGCCTGGCCGGTCTGGTCTATGTCAACGCCGTCAAACCGGGACATCCGGCGATCTTTGGCACCTGGCCCTTTGGTCTGGACCTGCGTACCGGGGCGATGTCGATCGGGTCGGGCGAGCAGGCGTTGCTGACCGCAGGCTGCGCGCAGATGCATCAGTTTTACGATCTGCCCGGCGGCGCGGCCGCAGGGGGGTCGGATTCCAAGCTGCCGAATATGCAGGCCGGGTGGGAACAGATGTGTTCGAATCTGATGGCAGGACTGTCGGGGCTGAACATGGTCTATGAGGCGGCAGGCATGCACGCGTCGCTCCTGGGTTTCTGCCACGAAAGCCTGATACTCGGCGATGATCTGATCGGTCAGGCGCTGCGCTGTGTGCGCGGCATCGAAGTGACCGAGGAAACGCTGGCGCTGGACCAGATCGCCGAGGTTTGTCTGGGCGGCACCGGACATTATCTGGGCACCGGCCAGACGTTGGACCGGATGCAGGCCGATTATGTCTATCCGACTTTCGGGGACCGGACGTCGCCCAAGGAATGGGCGGAACTGGGCAAACCCAGCCTGCTGGCCAAAGCGACCGAGCGCAAAGAGGCGCTGCTGGCGCAGCCCTCGCGCGCGCAATGGGATCCGATGCTGGATATGCAGCTGCGCGAGCGGTTCAATATTCATCTGCCTGCATAATAGAATGGCGGCGGTCGCAAGATAGCCACCGCCGCCGGACCGGAGTGGTGGGTTAGTACCGGCCCCTGCCCCTTCTCGTCAGGGTCAACCCTCGGTCGCCGGGATCAGCCCCGCTTCCTGCGCGGCGGACACTTCGGCCTGGTCCAATGCGCCATCCGCATTCACGTCGATCGCGTTGAACCCGTCAGCCGACATTTCGGGGAAGACGGCCTGCACCTCATCCAGCGTCCAGACGCCGTCGCCATTTGCGTCTACTTTTCCTGCGGCCCAAGCCAGCGCGGGCAGAGACACGGCAATCGCAAGCAGCGCGGTCGTTTTGGTCGGTTTCATTGGAACACTCCTAGTTATCAGTTTTTTTACTCGTTCCCTTTCGGAACACCGGTAGAAAAACCGACCCGCAAAGCGCCGTCATCCACCCCCTAGGGTTGCAGCAATTTCAGGCCACACGCCGCCGGATTCGCACTTTGGCCTGCGCGGCAGTCCGCACGGCCAAGTCAGCGGAATTCTGCTCGGCGGAACCTGTCGGATTGCACGGTGGGGTTTGAGCGGGCCTCTGCCGAGTCTCGCAGGAGTTGCGGCAAAAAAAGAAGGGGGGCTTGCACCCCCCTTTTTGAGTTTCGCCGTTCAGGCTCATCTAGTTTACCGCCCGTGTTTTATTGCCTGCGGCCTGAACGTCGTGGGGGCGAGCGCACCCGCCCCGGATGAGAGTGGGAGGACCGAACTTCCGCCCCACCCTAGGTCGTCGGGGTCAGGCGAATGGGCCGCCTGAACCCCTACGCGCCATCTCTGACGCGATTCTTTATTGCGCGATCAGCCGAGCCAAACCCTTGGATGATGGCCTTTGCCGGTTTTCAGGACGGGCGTTTTCCACAGGGATGTGACGTTTTCTGAGGTTAAGTCTTGGGACAACCCTGTATTTCCGTGCCTGAAATTGATCGCCTGATACGCGCGTGTTTCCTTTCCTCTGTCCGACTTACCCCGGTTGGATCCGGTTCTTCCAAGCCCCCCCGCTTGCGGGAGATCCATCGGGGGCCGGTGATTTACACCGGTCCCCTCAGTTTTCTCAGCTACAGCCGCTTGTGCCGCCGCAGGTGTTGCACTTCATGCAGGTGCCGTTGCGCACCAGTGTGTAGTTGCCGCATTCGCCGCAGGGATCGCCCTCGTATCCCTGCATCTTGGCCTTGGTGCGGGCATCCATGCTGACCGTTCCGGTACTGAGCGCGGTTTCCGCCCCGGCTTCCGGCACCAGCGTGCTGAGTGCCTGCACCGGGTCGGCCGCACCGTCCAGCGCTACGCCACCCATGGTCTGGCCACCGTTCAGCACCACCAATTCCTGGGGCAGCCGCTTGCGCAGATAGCCGGTCGAGCTGATCTGTTTCAGCACTTCTAGCGATTTCGATGCCGCCGTTTCGCTGATCTCGGTGACGTTCGAGACGCCCTCTTCCTCACCGCGGCCCAGATCGTCAAAGCTTGCGCCTTCGGGCTTCACATGGGCCAGATCGGTACGGTCGAGATAGCTGACCGCCAGTTCGCGGAAGATATAGTCGAGGATCGAGGTGGCGTTCTTGATGCTGTCATTGCCCTGCACCATGCCCGCCGGTTCGAACTTGGTGAAGGTGAAGGCGTCGACGAACTCCTCCAGCGGCACGCCATATTGCAAGCCGACCGAGACGGCGATGGCGAAGTTGTTCATCATCGCCCGGAAGCCCGCGCCTTCCTTGTGCATATCGATGAAGATTTCGCCCAGATTGCCGTCTTCGTATTCGCCGGTGCGCAGATAGACCTTATGGCCACCCACGATCGCCTTCTGGGTATAGCCCTTGCGCCGCTCGGGCATCTTCTCACGATGCGATTTGACGACCTCCTTCACGACCACCTTTTCGATGATCTTCTCGGCCAGCACCGCGGCCTTTTCCTGGGTCGAGCCGCTTTCCAGCACCTCGGCCGCCTCGTCATCATCCTCGACCAGTGCCGCCGCCAACGGCTGGCTCAGTTTGGAACCGTCGCGGTATAGCGCGTTGGCCTTGATGCCAAGGCTCCAGCTTAGCTCATAGGCCTTCTGGCAATCCTCGATCGTTGCATCATTGGGCATGTTGATCGTTTTTGAGATCGCGCCCGAGATGAAGCTTTGCGCTGCCGCCATCATGGTGATGTGGCTGTCCACGCTGAGGAACCGCTTGCCCTTCTTGCCGCAGGGGTTGGCGCAATCGAAGATACCGTAATGCTCTTCGCTCAGATGCGGCGCACCTTCCAGCGTCATCGTCCCGCAAACATGGTCGTTGGCCGCATCGATATCCGCCTTGGAGAAACCCAGATGGCGCAGCAGGTCGAAGGTGGGATCGTTCAGCTTGGCCGCTGGGATACCCAGCACTCCGGTGCAGAAATCCTCTCCCAGCGTCCACTGGTTGAACACGAAGCGGATGTCGAAAGCCGAAGCAAGTGCGGCATCCACCTTGGCCAACTCGTTGGCCCCGAACCCATGCCCCGCCAGCGAGGTGTGGTTGATCCCTGGCGCGTTGCCGATGGTGCCGTGACCCACAGCGTAGGACACAATCTCTTCGATCTGAGCGCTGGAATAGCCCAGCTTCTCCAGCGAGGCGGGAACCGAGCGGTTGATGATCTTAAAATACCCACCGCCCGCAAGTTTCTTGAACTTGACCAGTGCAAAGTCAGGCTCGATGCCCGTGGTATCGCAATCCATCACCAGACCAATGGTGCCGGTGGGCGCGATAACGGTGGCTTGCGCGTTGCGATAGCCGTTCTTTTCGCCGAGGCTCAGCGCCTCGTCCCAGGCGGTAATGGACAGTTGCACCAGACGGGGATCGGGACAGTTGTTGTGATCCAGCGGCACCGGCTTGACGCTCAGCTTTTCATAGCCGTTCACCGCGCCATGGGCGGCGTTGCGGTGGTTGCGGATGACCCGCAGCATATGCTCGGCATTGCGCTCATAGCCTGCAAACGGCCCCAGCTCTCCGGCGACCTCGGCGGATGTGGCATAGGCCACGCCGGTCATGATCGCTGTCAACGAACCGCAGAGCGCGCGGCCCTCGTCGCTGTCATAGGAATAGCCCATGTTCATGAGAAAACCGCCGATATTGGCATAGCCCAGACCCAGCGTGCGGAAGTCATAGGAAAGCTGCGCGATTTCCTTGGACGGGAACTGCGCCATGGTCACGCTGACCTCCAGAGTCAGGGTCCAGAGGCGGGTTGCGTGCATGTAATCCTCAGCTTGGAACTCACCATCCTTGAGGAAAGTCAGCAGGTTCATCGAGGCCAGGTTACAGGCGGTGTCGTCCAGGAACATGTATTCCGAACAGGGGTTTGAGCCGCGAATCTCACCATCTGTCGGGCATGTGTGCCAGTCATTGACCGTGTCGTGGTACTGGATGCCCGGATCGGCGCAGGCCCAGGCGGCGTGACCGACTTTTTCCCACAGATCGCGCGCCTTGACGGTCTTCGAAACTTTGCCATCGACCCGGTTGATCAACTGCCAATCGGCGTCTTTTTCAACGGCTGTCAGGAAGGCGTTGGTCACCCGGATCGAGTTGTTCGAGTTCTGCCCAGAGACGGAGTTATAGGCCTCGGAGTCCCAATCCGTGTCATAGGTCGGGAATTCGATGCTGGTGTGGCCCTGCTTCGCGTAGTCCAGCACGCGTTTGATGTAGGTTTCCGGCACGGCCACGTTCTTGGCATCGCGCACGGCAGCTTTCAGGCTGTCATTGACCTTGGGGTCATAGGCGTCCGCCTCGGCCCCATCCCAAGCGCGGATGGCCTCGAAAATGCCGTTCAACATCTTCTCGTGCATCTTCGATCCGGCAACGATCGAGGCCACCTTTTGCTCTTCGAGGACCTTCCAGTCGATGAAAGCCTCAATATCGGGGTGATCGGCATCCACGATCACCATCTTCGCTGCCCGACGGGTTGTCCCGCCTGATTTGATCGCGCCCGCAGCACGATCACCGATTTTCAGAAAGCCCATAAGGCCCGAGGATTTTCCGCCCCCCGACAGAGGTTCACCTTCGCCGCGCAAGTGGCTGAAATTGGTGCCGGTTCCGGAACCGTACTTGAACAGCCGTGCCTCACGCACCCAAAGGTCCATGATGCCGCCTTCATTGACCAAATCGTCATCGACCGACTGGATGAAGCAGGCGTGCGGCTGCGGATGCTCATAGGCCGATTTCGACTTGGTCAGTTTGCCGCTCTTGTGGTCAACATAGTGGTGACCCTGAGCCGGACCGTCGATGCCATAGGCCCAGTGCAGGCCGGTGTTGAACCATTGGGGCGAATTGGGTGCAGCGCGTTGAGTGGCGAGCATGAACCGCATTTCGTCGTAATAAGCCCGGGCGTCTTCTTCGGTCGAGAAGTAGCCGCCCTTCCAGCCCCAATAGGCCCAGGCACCGGCAAGACGGTCGAACACCTGCTTGGACGAGGTTTCGCCGCCGAATTCGGCGTCATCGGTCGGAACCGAACGCCACAGAAACTCCGGCACATCCTTTTCGCGGACCTTCTTGGATGCGCTGGGAACACCGGCCTTGCGGAAGTATTTCTGGGCGATCACATCGCTTGCAACCTGGCTCCAGGACGAGGGAATCTCGATATCGTCCAGACGGAAAACAATGGTACCATCGGGATTGCGGATCTCAGAGGTCGCAGAGACAAAATCCAACTCCGCGTAAGCGTCCTGTCCAGCTTTGGTAAATCTTCTTTCGATCTTCATTTCGGCAACCCCGGTTTCTCCGCATTTTTCGTATCGGGTCAGAGACCCCAATCCTCCCGGTCCAGGACCGGTTGCCAAAAAACGGGACAAAAACACCCCGACACCGCAAATTTCACGGTGCAAACGCGATCAAAACGCGCATTGCATGATGAATTGGTATTCTGTCCCGCCTGCTTTGCTGCCTCGGTATTTCCTACCATATTTAGTGGCTGCGCTGCTGGCCCACACAACTTGGCGTATGTAGTCATATATCGTCAACGGAATTTTTAGGTTAGAAGCCAACTATTTTCTGTTGACCGCCAAGTAAGGAATTCCCGCTTTGTCCAGGCAGACGATTCCTCCACATCCTCGACCAACCAGCGTATCTTGGCGCGTCATAAAATTACCTTTGTAGTTCCAGACTGTTACCCATCAATGAGACCCAAAGAACACAATGGTTAACACAAGCGTTTTCCGAAATTATCCCCATCGTAACTGTTACCATTTTGCCCTAGTCTGGACCTTGAATCGGGGCAAAAAGTAAATCGGAACAGCACGTGAAGCATATTGGATCCCTCGCGATACTAGCCTTGCTCGCCGCCTGCGCACCCCAAGATGTTGTGCCCGGCAAGAGCTCGGCCCGATTCATGGAATACCCCACGCAGCTCTTCGACGTATTCGAAACCGCCTGCAACGGCCCCGCCTATACGTTCACGCGGGTGAGCAAGGACGTGTATGAGTGCCGCGAGCTTTTGCCCCCGCCCGAAGCGGCTGCAACGATTCTGACCTATGACGGTTATCCCGAAGACCTGCCGCAACTGGTGATCCGGTTCAGCGCCAGCGATGCTACGCCAGGTTACCTGGTCGATGCAGAACTGTTTCTGAACGTGCCGCAAAAAGAAGGGTTGCCGCAGCGCGTGGTGCCCGGCGATCCGCGAATCAACCGCAGGATGTCGCGCCTGCTGAGCATGGCGGGCGGCGTTCCTGTCGAAACTGCGTCGTGAAAGTGGTCGGGGCGGCGAGATTCGAACTCACGACCCCCTGTACCCAAAACAGGTGCGCTACCAGACTGCGCCACGCCCCGACCGTGCGCGCCTGCTTAGCGATGACAAACGGGTTTGAAAAGCCCTAACAGGGCCATGCGGCCGGTCCTTCGGAAAAAATTTCATGCCGCAGCACACTGCCAGGCGCGATTCCATATTTTTTTGCCAGCCCGCCATTGATCTCGAGCACTGAGAGCACGCCAGTACCGCCCTCGATCGGGGTCAGATCGCCGGGAATCGCCTGGTGATGCACATGGGTCACAGTTCCGGTGGGATCAACAAAGATCATGTCCAGGGGAATCAGCGTGTTCTTCATCCAGAAAGACGCCCGTTGCGGCTGTTCATAGACAAACAGCATTCCGGCGCGGGGCGACATGCTTTCGCGAAACATCAGCCCACGGGACCGGGTTTGTGGGGTATCAGCCAGCTCGACTTGAAACCGCAACTCGGACCCGGAACTGCGCAGCTGAACCACGTCATGGCGACAGGCCTCCGCCAGCGCAGGAGAGGCCGAGAGCATCACCATAATCGCAAGCAGCGCCTTGACCGGATTCACTGGCCACCCTTGGTGGCAATAGCGGTCTCCCAAGCCAGGACTTCGGCTGCCATGCGACCGCGTTTTCCGTCGATCACCCGCATGGCAATCGCCTCTCCTGGTTGCAGGTCGGCGAGACCGGATTGGCGCAAGACTTCGATGTGCAGAAACACATCCTCGCCTCGGCCGAAGATATTGGCAAAGCCAAACCCTTTGCCCTTGTCAAACCATTTCACCCGCGCGGGTTCCATCGGCGTATCTTGAATAATGCCGGTATCCAGATGTTCGAAATCCGACAACACCAGACTATCGTCTCGCTCGGGCGGTGCGATCGAAAGCACTTCGACCGCCTGAACGCCGCGATCGGTGCGATGGGTCATGATTTCGATCGCGGCCCCATCGGCGACGGAACTTTGCCCGAAATTCCGCAATACATTTACATGCAGCAGGATATCCGGCCCGCCGGCGTCAGAGACCACAAAGCCATATCCCTTGGCCGGGTCAAACCATTTCACCCGTCCGCTTATGTGGGACATCCCGCCAAGATCTTCGGCCACAGAGCGTTCCATCGTTAAGTAAGCGTTAACATTCGTGTTAAGAGTTGCAGGATTCTACCCCCCACATTCAAGTTAAAAAACAAAAGAGCGTACATATTTATGCAACTCCCGTCATATTCGCCTCACGGGTTGAGCCGCTCAACGTGCCAAGCCTGACCAACGTCTGCGCGCCGCCAGACGAAACGGTCATGCAGGCGGAACGCCCCGTCGGCCCAGAATTCCATCTGGCTGGGGACAATCCGATACCCTCCCCAAAAGTCGGGCCGGGGCGGGTTGGGTCCGAACTTGGCCGTTACCTTAGCCACTTCGGCCATCAATGCCGCACGGCTTTCCAGAGGTTGCGATTGTCGTGACGCCCAGGCCCCCAGCCGGCTTTTGAGCGAACGCGACGCGAAATACTCATCGGCCGACTGACCATCCTCACGGCTGACTGTGCCGCGTACCCGGATCTGCCGCCGCAGAGATTTCCAGTGTAGCACAAAGGCGGCCTTGCCTGCACCGTCAAGTTCGCGCGCCTTGGCACTTTCGTAATTGGTGTAGAATACGAAGGCCGCCGGCTCGATCTCTTTCAGCAGGACCATGCGCACATCGGGAAGCCCATCGGAATCAACCGTAGCGAGAGCGATGGCGTTGGCATCATTTGGCTCAGACTTCTCCGCCTCGGCCAGCCATTGGCGCGCAAGCAAAAACGGATCTTCGCCCGCAAATATGCCGCCCCGTTCACTCATTGTCTTCTCCGATACGATCCCGTTCTGAACACTAAGCGCAGTTGCGGATATCGGCAAGGACGCGTCGCACTTGATGCCCCTTGGTCAATGGCCTAAACCACGGGGTCATAACGACAGGCGGAGAACCGAACATGTCAAATCAGTTGATGGCTGGTAAGCGCGGCCTCATCATGGGACTGGCGAATGACAAATCCATTGCATGGGGCATCGCGCGCGCGCTGTCCGAGGCAGGCGCAGAACTGGCTTTTTCCTATCAGGGCGAAGCGCTGAAAAAGCGGGTGGACCCGCTGGCCGAGCAATTGGGCAGCGACATCGTGCTGCCCTGCGACGTGGGCGACGAAAGCTCGATCGACGCGCTGTTCGATGCGCTGTCAGAGCGCTGGGGCAAGCTGGACTTTGTTGTTCACGCGATTGGTTTTTCAGACAAAAACGAGCTGCGCGGCCGTTACGTCGATACCAGCAGAGCGAATTTCAAGCTGACCATGGATATCTCGGTCTATTCCTTTACCGCTGTCATGCAGCGGGCGGAAAAGCTGATGACCGAAGGCGGCAGCGCCGTTACCCTCACCTATTACGGCGCCGAGCAGGTAATGCCGCATTACAATGTGATGGGTGTTGCCAAAGCGGCGCTTGAGGCGTCGGTGAAGTATCTTTCCGAAGATTTGGGCAAGGACAATATCCGCGTCAACTCGATCTCGGCGGGCCCGATCAAGACGCTGGCAGCCAGCGGGATCGGCGATTTCCGTTACATCATGAAATGGAACGAGCATAACTCGCCCCTGCGCCGCAATGTCAGCATCGACGATGTCGGCAATTCTGCGCTTTACCTGCTCAGCGATCTGAGCTCTGGCGTCACCGGCGAGAACCTGCACGTGGATGCGGGCTATCACGTGGTCGGCATGAAAGCGGTCGACGCGCCGGACATCGAAAAGAGCTGACCCGGAATGGGCTGGGAACATCTGGCGGCTTTCAATCTGGCGCTGCTCGCGGCGATCCTCAGCCCCGGCCCTGCCATGTTATATTTCGTGCGCCAGACCCTCAGCCAGGGTCGGCGCACCGGGCTCTTTTCCGTTCTGGGGCTAGGCAGTATGGCCGCCTGCTGGACGGTGACGGCCCTGCTGGGGCTGGATGCGGTGTTTCGCCTGTTCCCTTGGGCCTATGTCATACTCAAAACCGCCGGGGCGCTCTATCTGATCTATCTGGCCTGGAAAACATGGCGCACGTCGCGCGCACCACTGGGCGAGGCACCAGTTGCTGCCACACGCGCCTTTGTTGGCGGTGTGCTGGTCAATCTGGCCAACCCAAAATCCGCCCTTTTTGCCGCCGCCCTTTTGGTGGTGATCTTCCCGCAAGGCATGAGCCTGACTGACAAAGCGCTGATCGTCGGCAATCAGCTGGTTGTCGAGTGGCTGGTCGGTGGCATTCTTGTGGTGATGCTCTCGACAGGGCGGGCCCGTCAGGGCTATTTGCGGGCAAAACCACTGCTGGACCGGATTGCGGCAGGCGTTATGGGCTGTCTGGGCCTACGTCTGCTGCTCAGTCGATAATGTAAGGAAACACCGATGACCGACCGCCTGCCCCATGAAAAAGGTTTTCATATCAGTTGGGACCAGATTCACCGCGACGCGCGTGCGCTGGCCTGGAGGCTGGACGGGCAAGGCCCTGTCGATGGCGGCTGGCGTGCGGTTGTGGCGATCACCCGCGGCGGCATGGCCCCGGCAATGATCGTCAGCCGCGAACTGGACATTCGCACCGTCGATACAATTAGCGTGCGGTCCTACCATCACCAGGATCAGGGCGAGGCCGAGGTGCTGAAATCCCCCGATGCCGCACTGATGGGCGACGGAGAAGGCATCCTGATCGTGGATGATCTGGTCGATAGCGGCAAAACTCTGGAACTGGTGCGCAAGCTCTACCCCAAAGCGCATTTCGCCACCGTCTATGCCAAACCCCAGGGCCGCCCGACCGTGGACACGTTTATCACCGAGGTCAGCCAGGACACCTGGATCTTCTTTCCATGGGATATGGCCCTGCAATATGTCGAACCCTATCGCGGCACGGATTGAGCACACAGATGACCCTGACCCGTACCGCCACAACCTTTGCGCCCCCGGTCATGGAGGCGCGGCGCTGGCTTGACGGCGTGACGTTCCCGCCTGACCGCCCGCTGATCAATGTCAGTCAGGCTGCCCCCGTCGACCCGCCGCCCGAAGCGCTGCGTCGGGCGATGGCGGAGTTTGCCATCGAGCAGGATGAGGCACATCTCTATGGGCCAGTCCTGGGCAACTCCGACCTGCGGGCGGAGCTGGCGCGCGAAATCTCGGCACATTATGACGCGCAGGTGAGCGCCGATCAGGTCGCCATCACGTCGGGCTGCAACCAGGCTTTTGCCGCCGCAATCACGGCAATCACCGGTGAAGGGGATGAAGTCATCCTGCCAACACCTTGGTATTTCAATCACAAAATGTGGCTGGATATGGCGGGTGTCACCTCTGTGCCGCTGCCGACCGGCGATGATCTGTTGCCCGATCCCGAAGCCGCCCGTGCCCTGATCACAGAACGCACACGCGCCATCGCGCTGGTCACACCCAACAATCCCGGTGGCGTGGAGTATCCGGCCGCCTTGGTCCGGGCCTTCTACGATCTGGCTGCCCAAACGGGTCTGCGCCTGCTGGTGGACGAGACCTATCGCGACTTCGACAGCCGCGACGGCGCGCCGCATGAATTGATGCAGCTACCCGATTGGGATCAAACGCTTATCCATCTCTATTCTTTCTCGAAATCCTACCGTCTGACCGGGCACCGCGTGGGCGCACTGGCTACCAGCCCGGCGCTGCTGGCTGAGATCGAGAAGTTTCTGGATACGGTCGCCATCTGCCCCGGCCAGATTGGCCAATACGCAGCACTCTGGGGGATGCAGAATCTCGCGCAATGGCTGGCCGGAGAGCGGCACGAAATCCTCGACCGCCGCGCCGCCATTACCGAACAACTGCCCAGCGTTGAAGCACGCGGATGGCGCCTGTTGGGTCTTGGCGCGTATTTCGCCTATTTCGAGCATCCCTTCGACATCCCGTCGGATGAGCTGGCCCGGCGCCTTGTGGCTGAGGCTGGCATCCTGCTGCTGCCGGGCACCATGTTCGTGCCCGAGGGTGATCCGGCAGGTGAAAAACAATTGCGCATCGCCTTCGCCAATCTCGACCGCGCGGGGATTGAGAAACTCTTCGATCGGTTGGCAAATCTGACCTTCTGAACTTGCCCCCCGCCAATGCCCGTCGTAGACAGTGCGGCAAGTCAAAATTCCGGTCTGAACCGGAGGTGAGGGAGCGCCATGGCCGCAGCCGCCAAGAAGATGTCGAAAACCTTTGTCTGGATCCTGATGGGTCTGTTGATGGTCGGTCTTGCCGGGTTCGGCGCGGTCGACATGATGGGCACTGCGCGCACCGTCGCGACCGTGGGTGACGAGACCATCAGTGTTGACGAATACTACCGCGAATTGCAGCGCGAAATCAGCGCGTTGCAGCAGCAGACCGGGCAAGGCCTGACGATGTCGCAGGCGCGAGAGCTGGGGCTGGACCGGCTGGCGCTGTCACGCTTGGTCGCGCTGGCGGCGCTGGATCACGAAGTGGCCCAGATGGGCGTCTCCATCGGTGACGAGAACCTGCAGCAGGAAATTATCGAAATCCCCGCCTTCCAGGGCGTGAATGGCGGGTTTGACCGCGAAGCCTATCGCTTTGCCATCGAACAAGCCGGGCTGAACGAATCCGAGTTCGAGAACAACCTGCGCCAGGAATCGGCGCGCACGCTGGTGCAAGGCGCGCTGATCTCGGGCGTGACCATGCCGGATACCTTCACCGATGCCATGACCGATTACGTGGGCGCACGGCGCAGCTTTGCCGTCGCCACGCTCGGCGAAGACGCGCTGGAGACCACCGCCGCGACCCCGACAGATGCGCAGTTATCAGAGTATTATGACGCAAATATCGATCAGTTCACCCTGCCCCGCACCAAGCGTCTAACCTATGCGCTGCTCTCGCCTGACGCGATGCTGGACGAGGTCGACGTGGACGAAGAGGCAATCCGCCGCCTTTACGAGACACGCGAGGCTGAATTCAACCAACCCGAACGTCGCCTGGTGGAACGTTTGGTCTTTTCGGATGATGAGGGCGCAACCTCGGCGCTGGCGCAGATCGAAGTGGGTGGCGCGACATTCGAGCAACTGGTCGAATATCGCGGCCTGAGCATGGTCGATGTTGACCTCGGTGATCTGTCCGCCAACGAGTTGGGCGATGCCGCTGATGGCATTTTCGCCGCCGGGGTTGGCGATGTAGTTGGGCCGCTGCCCTCTGACCTGGGACCGGCGCTTTATCGGATCAACGGCACGCTTGAGGCCCGCGAAACCCCGTTCGAAGAGGTTGAGGGCGAGTTGCGCGACGAGTTGGCCGCCGCCCGTGCCCGGCGCCTGCTGGAGGGCGAAGCCGAGAACATCAACGACCTGCTGGCCGGCGGCGCAACGCTAGAAGAGCTCAGCGACGAGGCCGGAATGGTTGTCGATCAGATCGACTGGACTCAGGACAGTTCTGACGGTGTGGCCGCCTATGACGGCTTCCGGTCCGCCGCCAGTGCGGTGAACGAGGGTGACTTCCCCGAGATTGACTTCCTTGAAGACGGCTCGCTTTTTGCACTGCGTCTGGACGACGTGCTGGAACCGCGCCCCGAACCGCTGGAACAAGCGCGTGATCGTGTCATCGCCGCTTGGCAGCAGGCCGAAAACGACGCCGCGCTTGCCGAGATGGCCGAGGGCATCGTTTCGCAGCTTGAGGCGGATGGAGATTTCAATGCTACTGGCCTGCCGGTCCGCGTCGAGAACGGTCTGACCCGCACCGCCTTTCTGGACGGCACGCCTGCTGATTTCATGGCACAGGTGTTTGAGATGGAACCGGGCGAGATCCGCGTGATCACCAGCCCGGGACAGGCCCAGATCGTCCGCTTGGATGAAGTGTTGCCGCCGGAAGACACAGATGAGCTGGCTCAGATGCGTCAGGCGCTTGGCGCACAGATGAACCAGGCACTGGCCCAGAACATCTTTGACGCCTTTGTACGCGACGCCCAGACCCGCGGCCGCCCAACGGTGGACGAGCAGGCGCTGACGGCGGTTCACTCCAGTTTCTAAGGGCAACGCAGATGGCCGCCATCCCCGAATATGAAAGCTTTGCGCGCGCCTATGAGGCGGGCAAGAACCAGGTGGTCTACACGCGGCTCGCTGCGGATCTGGACACGCCCGTTTCATTGATGCTGAAGCTGACCGGCGCGCAGAAGGACGCCTTCATGCTGGAATCGGTCACCGGCGGCGAAGTGCGCGGGCGCTACTCGATCATCGGGATGAAACCTGACCTGATCTGGCGCTGCCATGGCGAGAGCTCATCCATCAACCGTTCCGCCCGGTTCGATCCTGACGCCTTTGAGGCGCAGGACGGCAAACCTATGGATACGTTGCGTGCGCTGCTGGCCGAAAGCCGGATCGAACTGCCGGACGACATGCCGCAAGCCGCCGCCGGGCTCTTTGGCTATCTGGGCTATGACATGATCCGGCTGGTCGAGCATCTGCCCGATGTAAATCCCGACCCGCTGGGTCTGCCCGACGCTGTGATGATGCGCCCCTCGGTGGTGGCAGTGCTGGACGGGGTCAAGGGTGAGGTTACCGTGGTCTCTCCGGCATGGGTCAGCGACGGGCAATCGGCGCGCGCTGCTTATGCGCAGGCGGCTGAGCGGGTGATGGATGCGGTGCGTGATCTGGAACGCGCCATGCCCGCCGAGAGCCGGGACCTGGGACAGGCGCATGAGGTCGCACCGCCGGTGTCGAACTTCACCAAACAGGGCTATATGGAAGCGGTTGAAAAAGCCAAGGAATACATCCGCGCGGGCGATATCTTTCAGGTCGTTCCGGCACAGCGCTGGACGCAGGATTTCCCGCTGCCGCCCTTCTCGCTCTACCGTTCCCTGCGGCGCACCAACCCCTCTCCCTTCATGTTCTACTTCAATTTCGGCGGGTTTCAGGTGGTGGGCGCGAGCCCGGAGATCCTGGTGCGGGTCTTTGGCAACGAAGTCACGATCCGACCCATCGCAGGTACCCGCCCGCGTGGAGCTACCCCAGAAGAAGACCGCGCGCATGAGGTCGATCTGCTGGCTGATGAAAAGGAGCTGGCCGAACATCTCATGCTGCTTGATCTTGGTCGCAACGATTGCGGGCGTGTGGCGAAGATCGGCACTGTACGCCCGACCGAAGAGTTCATCATCGAGCGCTACAGCCACGTGATGCATATCGTCTCGAACGTCGTGGGCGAATTGGACGAAAGCAAGGATGCGCTAGATGCCTTTTTTGCCGGGATGCCCGCAGGCACCGTCTCGGGCGCGCCCAAGGTGCGCGCGATGGAGATCATCGATGAGCTGGAGCCCGAAAAGCGCGGCGTCTATGGCGGCGGCGTCGGCTATTTCTCGTCTGGCGGCGACATGGATATCTGCATCGCCCTGCGCACTGCGATCGTGAAGGATCGCAAGCTCTATGTTCAGGCCGGTGGCGGAGTGGTCTATGACAGCGACCCCGAGGCCGAGTTCATGGAAACTGTGCACAAGTCGAACGCGATCCGCCGAGCCGCAGAGGATGCCGCGCGTTTCACCGGCGGCGGCAACAGCTAGGCGCGAGGGCGGGTCTGACCGCCCGCCCCCGGATCACTCGGCGCTTTTGGTCAGCACCGCAGAAACCGGCGCCAGCGCCACGCGGCTGGCGCGGTCCTGCAAGCCCCAGAGCAGCAATGCCGACACAGTGTCGGGCCGCACCCGACCCAGCATCACAACCGCGCCTTCCTGCCCGGCCCGGAAAGCCGCCTGATCAAGAAAGCGTCGCATCACGGTGGGCGTCTGACCTGCACCGTCAAAGTCGCGGAAGATCACAGCCGAAGGCACGCCATCGCGCGCGGCAAGTTTCTGGACCGTGTTTAACCCTTTTCCTTGCGTGATCAGGCCCCGCCCGGTCCCGGCGGCAATCGCCGTCACCTGATCCGACAGAGGACGGTTGCCCTGTATTCCGGTTTGGGTGCCTTCGAGGATTGCAACCGTTTCGGGCACGGCCTCCATCCAGACCGACAGCGAAACTTCGGCATCCTGCGCGGTCGCGGCCACCGGCATATTGGTCAGCATCACGACCTCGAACCCGGCGGCACGGTGGCGGGCCATCTTGTCGGTCGCATCCGGTTTGGTCGGATCGACCGCGAAGGTCAGAGGATAGGGAAATTCGCGCAGCGCTTCGACACCCAATGCGGACTCGTCGTCAATCAGCACGATCGACATCAGCGGCTTTTCCTCGGGGTTGTCGAACGCCGCCGCATGGGCCGAGATCGGTGGTTCGCCGCCGGTCTCATCCGCGCCCGGGGGCGAGACGGTCTTGTGGCGGTCGGTCAGCGGCACGACGGGCGTTCCGATTCGCGTGCCTGAGGAAGAGCCGGTGCCCTGACGGACCGGCGGCAGAGCAGCGATTCGGGTCGAATCGGTGTCGCTTTCGGCCTCGGGTTCCTCCGCTGTGACGGGCGCCTCAACTGGCGTGCCGGGCAAGGCGGAGGGTTGTTCCGGCTCCGGGAGTTGCGGCGTGGCCAGCGCAGGCGGCGGACCCTCTGTCAGCACCGAGGCTTCGCCATTGCGGGTGACCGTGGGCAGTTCAGCAGGTGGTGGCGCAGGCGGCGCCGGGGCCGCGGTAGACACGCTGGGCGTTTCGTCCTGCTCAGGCGCGGCGGGTGCCTCTAGCGCTGCCGATTGCGTCACCGGCTCTTCGGCCTCAACTTCAAGCGCGGGCGCCTCTCCCGCCTCAGGCCCTGCCAGACCTGCGGTTGTTTCAGTGATTTCGGGCTTGTTTCCCGGTTGCGTATCAGCCCCGGTGGTGGACGCGATGGTCTCGCTCTCGCTTTCCGGGCCATCCGGCGCGTGTGGTGCGAGATCGACCAGATCGGCATCCGGGCCGGGTTTGGCCACCTCTGCTTCGGCCTCTGCGACCTCAGGTTGCGTAGCCGCCGCAGATGGTGCCTCGGTTGCAACCTCGGGTTGGGGCGACAGCGGCACCAACAACGACGCCCCTGCAGCCACAAATAGCACAACCGCCGCACCGACCAGCAGTCCTCCGAAAAATCCGCCCATATCCTTGTCGCCTCTTTCGTGCTCTTCTTATGTCATTGCCCGGCTTGTGCTCTTGACGCTGCGCGGCAAGCCTGAACAAGTATGCCCACACTATACTGCGGCGGGGCGGGTCCTCGCCAGCCCCTAAAACAACGAGCCGACATGCTGCTGCTGATCGATAACTACGATTCCTTCACCTACAACCTCGTTCACTATCTGGGCGAGCTTGGGGCCGAGATGGTTGTGCGCCGCAATGACGCGCTGGACGTGCAGGAGGCGATGGGCATGAAACCCGATGGCATCCTGCTCAGCCCCGGCCCTTGCGACCCGGATCAGGCGGGTATCTGCCTGGCATTGACCGAGGCCGCCGCCGAAACCAAGACGCCGCTTATGGGGGTTTGTCTGGGCCACCAGACGATCGGCCAGGCTTTTGGAGGCAAGGTGGTGCGCTGTCACGAGATCGTGCATGGCAAGATGGGAATGATGCAACATGGCGGCAAAGGGCTGTTCGCCGGGCTGCCTTCGCCGTTTGAGGCCACACGTTATCACTCGCTGATCGTCGAGCGCGAGAGCCTGCCCGACTGCCTTGAGATCACTGCAGAGCTTGAGGATGGCACCATCATGGGCCTACAGCACAAGGACCTGCCAATGCACGGCGTGCAGTTCCACCCCGAATCCATCGCTTCGGAACATGGCCACGCCCTGTTGAAGAACTTCCTCAACGAGATGAAGGTCCCGGCATGAGCGATGTGCTGAAGCCGCTCATCGATGCGGCGGCCAATGGCCCACTGACGCGCGCGCAGGCCGAAGAGGCGTTTCAGATCCTCTTTGACGGCGAAGCAACGCCCAGCCAAATCGGCGGCCTGCTGATGGCGCTGCGGACACGAGGCGAGACGGTCGATGAATATGCCGCCGCCGCTGCGGTCATGCGCGCAAAATGCCACAAGGTGGCGGCACCCGAGGGCGCAATGGATATCGTCGGCACGGGCGGCGATGGCAAAGGCACCCTGAACATCTCGACTGCAACCGCCTTTGTGGTGGCCGGGGCGGATGTGGTGGTGGCCAAACATGGGAACCGCAACCTCAGTTCGAAATCCGGTGCGGCTGATGCGCTGGGGCAGATGGGCATCAACGTGATGATCGGCGCGGAAGTAGCTGAAAAGGCGCTGAAAGAGGCCGGCATCTGCTTTATGATGGCACCGATGCACCATCCCGCCATCGCCCATGTGATGCCGACACGGCAGGAACTGGGTACGCGCACGATATTCAACATACTGGGCCCGCTCACCAACCCCGCAGGCGTGAAGCGGCAACTTACCGGTGCATTTTCGCGCGATCTGATCCGGCCCATGGCCGAAACGCTGGGGCAGCTTGGATCGGACCGCGCCTGGCTTGTGCATGGCTCGGACGGAACGGATGAGTTGACCATAACCGGCATCAGCTGGGTTGCAGCGCTTGAAGACGACGCCGTGAAAGACGTCGAATTGCACCCCGAAGATGCCGGCCTGCCAGTACATGATTTCGAAGAGATCATCGGTGGCTCGCCGGAAGAGAACGCCAAAGCCTTCAACGCATTGCTTGATGGCGCGCCATCGGCCTATCGCGACGCGGTGCTGCTGAACGCGGCGGCCGCTCTGGTCATCGCGGAAAAAGCGAGCGACCTGCGGGAAGGTGTTGAAATCGCGGCAGAAAGCATTGATAGCGGTAAGGCGCGCGACAAAATCTCGGCCTTGGCCAAAATCACACAGGACGCCCCATGACGGAAACCATTCTGGACAAGATCAAGGCCTATAAGCTGGAAGAGGTTGCAGCCGACAAGGAGGAGACCTCGCTTGAGCGGATGGAATCGCTTGCGCGCGACGGCGCGCCCGTGCGGCCATTCCTGACCGCGCTTCGCGAGGCCAAGCGCAGCGGCTACGGGTTGATCGCAGAGATCAAGAAAGCCAGCCCGTCCAAGGGACTGATCCGCGAAGACTTCGATCCGGCAGCGCTGGCCGCAGCCTATGCAGCAGGTGGTGCCGCCTGCCTATCGGTGCTGACCGACACGCCCAGCTTTCAGGGCGCAAAGGAGTATCTGAAACAGGCCCGCGCCGCCTGCGAATTGCCGGTTCTGCGCAAGGACTTCATGTATGACCCCTATCAGGTGGTCGAGGCGCGCGCGCTCGGGGCCGATTGCATTCTGATCATCATGGCCTCGGTCAGTGACGATCAGGCGGCTGAGCTGGAACAGGTTGCACATGACTGGGACATGAATGTCCTGATCGAGGTGCATGACGAGCATGAACTGGACCGCGCCGGCAAGTTGACCAGCCCTCTGATCGGCATCAACAACCGCAATCTGCACACGTTCGAAACCTCGCTGGACACGACCCGAAAGCTGTCGAAACTGGTGCCCTCGGACCGCACCATCGTCTGCGAAAGCGGGCTGCACAACGCCGCCGAACTGGCCGATATCGCCCGCTATGGCGCGCGTTGTTTCCTGATCGGCGAGAGCCTGATGCGTCAGGAGGATGTGGAAAAGGCCACCCATGACCTGCTGGCCAATCCATTGGTGCCCGGAGCAATGTGATGCCGCTCACCCATTTCGACAGCAAGGGTGCGGCCCATATGGTCGATGTCTCGGATAAAGAGATCACCGACCGGATCGCCGTCGCCGCAGGCCACGTGAGCATGCAGCGCGAAACCTTTGATATAATTTCAGAAGGCCGCGCAAAAAAGGGCGATGTGCTGGGCGTTGCCCGGCTGGCGGGTATCATGGGGGCCAAGAAGACGCCCGACCTGATCCCGCTCTGCCATCCGCTGCCTGTCACCAAGGTTGCCGTCGAGTTGACGCTAGACCCGGACCTGCCGGGTGTGCAGATCGAAGCCACCGTGCGCACCACCGGCCAGACCGGGGTCGAGATGGAGGCGTTAACCGCTGTTTCGACCGCCGCGCTTACGGTCTATGACATGACCAAGGCCGTGGATAAATCCATGCAGATCGGCGGTATTCGTGTGTTGCTGAAAGATGGCGGGAAATCAGGCCGCTACGAGGCGCAATGATCTCCGTCGACGAGGCCCGCGCCCATCTCTTCGACCTCGTGTCGCCGTTGGAGAGTGAAACTGTTCCGCTGGCACAATCTGCCGGTCGCATCCTCGCCCGCGACGCAGTGGCGACCCGCGATCAACCGCCTTTCGCCGCCTCATCCATGGATGGTTATGCGGTGAATTCAGCCGAGGTTGAGCTGCATGCGATGTTCAAGGCCGTCGGCGAAGCTGCTGCGGGTAAACGATTTTCCGGCAACGTGAAGCCCGGCCATGCGGTCCGCATCTTTACCGGCGCACCGATGCCTGAGGGCACGGATTTTGTCATCATCCAGGAAAATACCGAGCGGCGCGGCGATCTTGTCACCATCACCGATGGGCCGGGGACCAAATCCAATGTCCGGCCTGCTGGCGTCGATTTCAAGTCCGGTGACCGCCTGACAGCACCGCGTCTCCTGTCGCCCTCGGAGGTCGCCTTGCTGGCCGCGATGAACATCTCTGATGTGCCGGTCAGCCGCCGTCCCGTTGTGGCGCTGATTTCAAACGGCAACGAGTTGGTCATGCCCGGCGAGACACCGGGTCCGGATCAGATCATCGCCTCTAACACCTTTGGGTTAAAGGCACTTTTCGAACAGGTCGGCGCGCAGGTCAGAATGCTGCCCGTGGCCCGCGATACCGCCGCCTCGCTCACCACCGCGCTGGAACTGGCAGAGGGTGCAGATCTAGTGGTCACCATCGGCGGGGCCTCGGTTGGCGATCACGATCTGGTCGAACAGGTCACGGGCGCATTGGGGATGGAGCGGTCGTTTTATAAGATATTGATGCGACCGGGCAAACCACTGATGGCGGGGCGACTGCGCAGCGCCGCGATGATCGGTCTACCGGGAAATCCTGTTTCTGCAATGGTTTGCGGGCATATCTTCATCGTTCCACTGCTGCGCTACATGCAGGGCCTGCCCGATCCATTGCCCAAAACGCGCGAGGCGGCACTGACAGCACCCTTGCCTGAAAACGGACCGCGGGCGCATTACATGCGAGCCACGATCGACGACAACGGGATCGCAGCGGCAGAAAACCAGGACAGTTCGCTTTTGCGCGTTCTGGCAAGCGCCAACGCGCTGATCGTGCGCCCACCAAAGGACCCGGCGCGGGAACCAGGCGAAACCGTCGACTACATCCCACTCTGACCTCAGCGTCAAACGCATTGACACAAAACAGGAACATGCGTAGAACAAATGTAAACGCATGGAGCAGAGGTGTGCGCAATGCTGACCAAGAAGCAGTTGGATTTACTGGAATTTATTCACAAGCGTCTACAGGCTGATGGGGTGCCACCCAGTTTCGACGAAATGAAGGTGGCGCTGGACCTGCGGTCGAAATCGGGCATCCATCGCCTGATCACCGCGTTGGAGGAGCGCGGCTTTATCCGCCGCCTCGCCCACCGTGCCCGCGCGATCGAAATCGTGAAGCTACCCGAAAGCCTGGGCGGTGAATCGACGCTTGCCTTCCAACCGCGTGTCATCGAAGGGGATCGCCCCGACATGCCGCGCCCGGCCAATACCGAACCGGTCGCCGTGCACGCGATGGAACTGCCCGTCATGGGCCGTATTGCCGCTGGTGTCCCGATCGAGGCGATCAGCCATGTGGCGAGCCATGTTTCCGTGCCCGGCACGATGGTCTCTGGCACGAGCGAGCATTATGCGCTTGAGGTCAAAGGTGACTCGATGATCGACGCGGGCATCAACGATGGTGATATCGTGGTGATCCGCGAAAGCGGGGCGGCGGATAATGGCGATATCGTTGTGGCGCTGGTCGAGGATCAGGAAGCCACGCTGAAGCGCTTCTTCCGCCGTGGCAACGCGATCGCGCTTGAAGCCGCTAATCCGGCTTATGAAACCCGCGTTTTCCCGGAAGAGAATGTGCGCGTTCAAGGTCGCCTCGTTGGGCTGATCCGCACCTACTGATCCTTGCGCCCCGCCCCTTTGGCGCGCGCGCCGTGCCAAAGGCGATGTTGCGCGTCTTTGCTGGCCACGATCCTACCCGCTGCGCTGATCGACAGACTGCCAGTCTGGCGCAGCTTGGCGGGATCAAAGATGCGACATCCGCCGAGCAGGTCGAGCGGCACAGCTGTCACAATAATCTGATCCGTCGCGCACTTGGTAAGCGCCCGTGCAGCCCGTTTTCCCGCAACATGCACAATTTTCCAGGACCCAAACGGCATCACTGGCACCGAACTTTCGCCAGCCGCCCAACGGGTTGCCGCCACGGTCTGATCCTTGCCGTCACCGTCGTTTTCCAACCAGACTTTCGCCACAAAACCGCTGCCCTTGGCCCGGCTGAGCGCCCTGCCCGTTTCGGTCATCACGCCCACCAACTTGCCACTATCGGCAATCAGAACCTGTGGGCGCTCCGCCCCGGCCCAGATCCCAAAGGCACAGAGCACCGGCGCGCACCCCAGCCATCGCAGGCGACCTTGCCACAAGATCACAAACAGTGCGCCCAGCGACAGCAATGGCAAAACCAACGGGTCGGGGCTGACAACAAAACCGCGCGCGCCATCAAGCCCGGCAACATAATGCGCAACGCCCAATATCCATGTCAGGCCCAACCCCATCAGGTTCAACCCGACCCAGCTCAGCCCGAAGGGCGACAGCAACAGCGCCAGAACCGCTGAGGGAATCACCAGGAGCCCCATGAGAGGTACCGAGAGCAGGTTCGCAGGCAAACCGTAATGCGCAATAGCGTTGAAATGCGCCGCCGCCACAGGTGCCGTGGCAAGCCCGGCCACCGCTGATGAAAGGAAGACCCCGGCGACGAGTTTCATCCATCGGGGCAAAATCGGCACCTCCCACCCCCCGAGCGCGCCAAAGATCGCGACCAGCGCGGTGGTTGCGGCAAAGGACATCTGGAAACCGGGGCTGAGCAGCGACTCGGGCCGCAATGCCAGAACGATCAGCGCCGCCATGGCCACGGCTCGCAACGAGATCGCGCGCCGATCCACCAACACTGCGCAGAGCATGACCGACACCATGATGAATGCCCGCTCGGTCGCCACGTTGCCGCCCGACAGCGCCAGATAGATCGCTGCCGCCAGCAAAGCTCCGATGGCGGCCAGCTTCTTGACCGGCCAACGCAGCGCCAGTGGCGGAATCAGGCAGAGCCCAAATCGCAGCGCGGCAAAAGCGAACCCGGTCAGGAGACCCATATGCAGCCCCGAGATCGCCAGCAGATGCGCCAGATTGCTGGCCCGCAGGGCATCCAGTGTCGCGAGGCTCACGCCGCTGCGATCTCCGGTCGTCACGGCAGCGGCAAAGCCCCCCACATCCCCCGGCAGAACCTGCCTAATGTGGTCTGACACGGCCATGCGCAGGGCAAAAATCCACATCCCTAAACCGCGCAGTTCCGGCGGCGCAACGGTCAGCACCGGAACCCGCGTATAGCCTACCGCGCCGATGCTCTTGAACCAGGCGTGACGGCGGAAATCGAATCCACCCGGTTCGACCGGGCCCTGTGGTGGCGACAGATGCCCGGTGGTCATCACTCGCTGACCGGGCAGCAGATGCGCGACTGCATCGCCATGCAGTGACATACGCACCCGGCGCGGCGTCTCATCCCGAGCAACGCGCAGCAGGCGCACCCGGTCCAGCGTGACGCGCGGCGCGTCCGAGGCAGACCGGTCAAGCCCGACGACCCGCCCTTCAACCGGGCCATAATAATGCCAATCCAGCACCGGCCCGGCCACCTGATGCGCCCTGTAGCCAGACAGCAGAAACCCGATCCCCGCAAGTGCGAGCGCTGCCCCCAACGGTGTCCACGCACCCGGATAGCGCAACGCCACCCATACCCCTGACAGCACCAACACCGCCACAGTCAGGCAGAGCGCCCTGCCCGGATCCTGGGGCAAAAGAAAGTAAGGGCCGATCCCCGCCGCCATGCAAACCGGTGCCCAGGGAAACAGATACCCGCGCTGCGACAGCAGCGCTGCCTCGATCCGCGCCAGAACGCGCATGCTTGCTCCTGTCCGTCCAGCTCGCTATTCAGACGGCAAAGCTATCTCCCACATGGTTACCAAAAGGTAAAAGGCATCGATGTCTGATCAGGTTGTCACCCGTTTCGCCCCGTCTCCGACCGGGTTCCTGCATATCGGCGGCGCGCGCACGGCGCTGTTCAACTGGCTTTATGCGCGCGGCCGGGGCGGCAAGTTCCTGCTTCGAATCGAGGATACGGACCGCGAACGTTCTACCCCCGAGGCCACGGCGGCGATCCTTCAGGGCATGGATTGGCTGGAACTGGATCACGATGGCGAGGTGATCAGCCAGTTCGAAGGCGCGGACCGTCATGCAGAAGTGGCAAGGCAATTGCTGGCCGAGGGCAAGGCCTATAAATGCTTCGCCACGCAGGAAGAGATCGCGGCCTTCCGCGATCAGGCGCGGGCCGAAGGCAAATCCACGCTCTATCGCAGCCCCTGGCGCGACGCCGACCCGGCGACCCATCCGGATGCGCCTTATGTGATCCGCATCAAGGCACCGCAAGACGGCGCCACGGTGATCCGTGATCAGGTGCAGGGGGATGTGACCATCCGCAACGACCAGCTCGACGACATGATCCTGCTGCGCTCGGACGGCACGCCGGTCTATATGCTGGCCGTTGTGGTTGATGATCACGACATGGGCGTCACCCATGTGATCCGGGGCGATGATCACCTGAATAATGCCGCGCGCCAGATGATGATATATGAGGCGATGGGCTGGGACGTTCCGGTCTGGGCGCATATCCCGCTGATCCATGGACCGGACGGCAAGAAGCTCTCTAAACGTCACGGCGCGTTGGGCGCGCAGGAATATCAGGCGATGGGCTATCCGGCAGCAGGCATGCGCAACTATCTGGCGCGCCTGGGTTGGAGCCATGGTGACGATGAGTTTTTCACCGACGAACAGGCGCGCGACTGGTTCGATCTGGATGGAATCGGCAAGAGCCCGGCGCGGTTCGACCTGAAGAAACTGGAAAACCTTTGCGGTCAGCACATCGCCATCTCGGATGACGCTGCGTTGCGGCATGAAATCGAGGACTATCTGGCTGCGGCAGAACAGCCCGCGTTGAGCGAGGCACAATCAACCAATCTTGAACGCGCCATGTTTTGTCTCAAGGATCGTGCACGCACCCTCCCGGAACTGATTGAAAAAGCTGAGTTTGCGTTGACGTCCCGTCCGATCGAGCCGGACCAGAAGGCGACCAAGGCCCTAAGTTCTGTATCCGACGGTATACTGAAGGATTTGACGCCGCATCTGCAAAATGCTAGCTGGTCGCGAGAGAGTTTGGAGGAGACCCTATCCGCCTTTTGCGAGGCGCGCGAAATGAAGTTTGGCAAGTTGGCCGGACCTCTTCGCGCCGCATTGGCGGGCCGGTCGGTAACGCCTTCGGTGTTTGACATGATGGTTGTTCTGGGGCGTGAAGAAACCCTGGCGCGACTGGCAGACGCGGCGGACCTGGCCCAGTCGACCTGACGCGGGCCACGCCTCCCCTAAAAACCCGGCTTGCGCGGTCCCCGCGCGAGCACCATCCGCACGGTATTGATGTCTCAGCCTGAGGCCATTGCCGTGTTTTAAAGAGGAAGGGACATAATGACTGAAAACAAGAAATCGGCCACGCTGAACCTGAACGGTGAAACCTATGACTTGCCGATCTTCTCGCCGACAGCCGGCCCGGATGTGATCGACATTCGCAAACTTTATGGCACTGCAGGCGTTTTCACCTACGATCCTGGCTTCACCTCGACGGCAAGCTGCGACAGCACGATCACCTATATCGATGGCGACAAGGGTGAGCTGCTGCATCGCGGATATCCGATCGACCAACTGGCCTCGAAATCCCACTTCCTCGAAGTCTGCTATCTGCTGCTCTATGGTGAGTTGCCAAATGCGGGCGACTTGGAAAACTTCGAAACCACAATTACCCGCCACACAATGCTGCATGAACAGATGCAGTATTTCTATCGCGGTTTCCGCCGGGATGCGCATCCGATGGCGATCATGGTCGGAGTGGTCGGCGCGATGTCTGCTTTCTATCACGACTCCACCGATATTCATGATCCGCGTCAGCGCGAGATCGCCTCGCACCGGCTGATCGCCAAGATGCCGACGATTGCTGCTTGGGCCTACAAATACCATAATGGCCAGCCTTTCGTGTATCCGCGCAATGATCTGGACTATGCCTCGAACTTCCTGCGGATGTGTTTCAGCGTTCCGGCAGAAGAATATGAGGTCAACCCGATCCTCAGCCGTGCGATGGACCGGATCTTTACCCTGCACGCCGATCACGAACAGAACGCATCGACTTCGACCGTGCGGCTTGCGTCGTCCTCGGGCGCGAACCCGTTTGCCTGTATCGCGGCTGGTATCGCCTGCCTCTGGGGCCCTGCGCATGGTGGTGCCAACCAGGCCTGTCTGGAAATGCTGGAAGAAATCGGCTCGGTGGATCGCATTCCCGAGTACATTGCCCGCGCCAAGGACAAAAACGATCCGTTCCGCCTGATGGGCTTTGGTCACCGCGTCTACAAGAACTTCGACCCGCGCGCGACCGTGATGAAGCAGTCGGCGGATGAGGTTTTGGACCTTCTGGGGATCGAGAACAACCCCAAGCTGCAGGTTGCCAAGGCGCTGGAAAAGCAGGCGCTTGAGGACCCGTATTTCGCCGAGAAGAAGCTGTTCCCGAATGTCGACTTCTATTCGGGCATCATTCTGGAGGCGATGGGGTTCCCGACCTCGATGTTCACGCCGATCTTTGCGCTCAGCCGCACGGTGGGCTGGATCAGCCAGTGGAAAGAGATGATTGCCGACCCACAGAACAAAATCGGCCGTCCGCGCCAGCTCTATCTGGGCGAAACCCTGCGCGACTACGTGGACATCGAGAAGCGTTGATCCGCAGAAATGCCAGAAGGGCCCCGCCTCGCGCGGGGCCTTCTTGCATGGGCGATTCTGATCCGATCAGTGCGGATCACAGGGCGAATTTCCGGACTCCGACAAGGGTCATGGCAACCAGCAAGGCGGTCACGACAGCGAAGATCGGCCAAGTGGCCCCGGTCGCGTGCAGCAGCACGGTTCCGACGCTGATCGCACTGGTCCCGCCAAGCATCTGGGCGGTCACGCTCAGCCCTCCGATCTGAGCATGGTAGCGGGGGTCGAGCGCGCGCAGCATCGCCTTGCGCGTCGGCCCGAACATCGACGGCGCCACGGTCCCGGCGAGCAGCAGCGCTGGCAGCAGGATCCAGTAGCTTTCCAGATCGGTGGCAAGCGTCATGCCCGTCGTCGCCAGCGCGACGCAGGCCGCCCCGGTAAGTACCACCGGGCGCGCGCCAAGCTGGTCCGCAAGCCGTCCGATCAGCACCGTGGACACCGGCAGCACCAGAACGGCAGGCACCAGCGCCAACCCCGCCATGAGCGGGCTTAGCCCCAGCGTGTTGCGCAAAAAGAGCGCGATGAAGATCGAGGTCGTCACCCGCCGGTACTGCGCCAGAAACAGCAGCCCCAGCGCAATGCTCACCGTCGGGTTGCGCAAAAGGCGCAAATGGATCAGCGGATCGTCCCGCCTCAGCTCATGCAGGACGAAGCCGGTCGCGCTCAGCACCGCGAGCAGGCCCAGCCCGAGGATCTGCGGCGCGCGCCAGCCCCAGCTTTCCCCCTGCATCAGGGTCAGCGAGAGTGCGATCACCGCGACGGCCAGCCCCATCGCGCCGATCAGGTCGAAAGAGACCGGGTGCCCGTCCCGGGGCGCCGCCGTATCGGGCAGGCGCAGCGCCAGCAGGCAAAAGAGGGCGGGCGGTACTGTCACCCAGAACACCCAGCGCCAAGAGAGATAATGGGTCAGGATTCCACCCAGGATCGGACCGGCCAGCAGCATTGCGGTCGCGCAGGAGGAAAAGATGCCAAACGCCTGCCCCCGCTTCTCCGGCGGGCAATGTTGACCGATCAGCACCACCGACATGGTAAAGATCATCGCTGATCCCGCGCCCTGCACGATCCGGAAGGCGATGAGCCCCTCGATGCCCGGGGCCGCGCCGGCGCCCAGAGAGCTCACCGTAAAAACCGCCACGCCCCAGCGCCACAAGCGCTGCGCCGGGACGAAATCCGCAAGCCGCCCACAGGCCGCGACCAGCCCGGCCATGGCCACCAGATAGGCATTCACCGCCCATTTCGCGGCAGTCGCTGTGGTTGCAAGATCGCTTTGCAGCGTCGGCAGCGCGACACCGAGCGCGGTTTCGTCGAAAGCGGTCAAGCCAGAGGACAGGCCGACCAGCAAGGCTATTCTGAAACTGCTATTCATCCGGCCTCGCCCCGTCTCCTCCGTCGCTCTGCCTCGAATGCCGACCGCCTGCCGCGCCGGGCGCCACCTCGCTCAGACTGTGTTGGCCCATCACACGAAAGTCCATCTTCCTTGGACGCGCGGCGCTCCCGTCAAAACAGGCTGAGCTGATCCCCAGCCTGTGGCGGTACCGCGAATAGGTCGGTTCGAAGCGGTGGGGCCTCCTGCGTCAGGCCCAGCCTGCGGCAAGCCGTCTCGAAGCGTTGCGCCACCATTTCGGCATAAGCACCCTGCCCCTGCATCCGTTGCCCCCAACGCGCGTCATACTCCTTGCCGCCATGCATTTCGCGCAGCCGCGCCATCACGCGCGCGGCCCGGTCCGGGTAATGCTCGGCCAGCCATTCCTGCCAAAGCGTTGAGACCTCGCGCGGCAAGCGCAGCATGATCCAGCTTGCATTTGTCGCCCCGGCCTCGGCCCCCGCTTCCAACAAGGCCTCAAGCTCTTGATCACTCAGACCCGGCACCATGGGTGAGGTCATCACCCGCACCGGCACGCCTGCTTCGTTCAGCCGCCGGATCATGGTAAGTCGCCGCGCAGGTGACGGCGCACGCGGTTCCATCCGTCGTGACAAAGCCGTATCCAGCGTCGTCAGCGAGACGCCGACCCGCACCAGACCCTTAGCCGCCATGGGCGCCAGGATGTCCAGATCCCGCTCGATCAGCGCGCCCTTGGTGACAATTGCCACCGGATGATTGAACGCCGCCAGCACTTCAAGACAGGCGCGCGCGATGCCGTGATCCCGCTCGACCGGTTGATAGGGATCGGTATTTGTGCCGATCGCGATGGTGGCCACATTGTAACGCCGCGCCGAAAGCTCGCGCCGCAGCACCTCCGCTGCATTGGGCCGAGCCACAAGAATGCTCTCGAAATCCAGACCCGGAGACAGGCCCAGATAGGCATGGGTCGGGCGCGCGAAACAATAGACACAGCCATGCTCGCAGCCCCGATAGGGGTTGATCGACCGGTCGAAGGGCAGATCGGGCGAGCGATTATAAGTAATCAGACTGCGCGCTTGCTCCATCCGCAACTCGGTGCGCAAGAGCGTCGCCTCTTCCTCGACCTCCCATCCGTCCCAGACCTCCTCACGCGCCAGGTCAAACCGCCCCGAAGTGTTCGAGACGGCACCACGGGCGGGCCTGCGTTGCGCGGAAACAGAGGATGAGTGCGCCATCCCTCAACGATAGAACAAATAAGGAACAATAACAACAAACGCATCATCTTCCTGCAAATTTCTCATTTTCAGATTTCCGAATTCAACTCTATAGGTCGGTTGTAGCTTCACCAGTGTCGCAATTAACGCAGTCCATTTGCGGCCTTTTGAGCAAAAAGAGCCAAGAATAACCCAGGGTCACACCCGTAACACCAAGGAATCGCGCGTATGTCGGAAGAAGATGACATCATCCTGTCGGAACTCGACGACGAGGAACTGGTCCAACAGATGTTCGACGACCTCTATGACGGTCTCAAGGAAGAGATCGAAGAAGGGGTCAACATTCTGCTGGAGCGCAAATGGCAGCCCTATGACATCCTGACCAAGGCGCTGGTCGGGGGCATGACCATCGTTGGGGCTGACTTCCGCGACGGTATCCTCTTTGTGCCTGAGGTGCTGCTGGCCGCGAACGCCATGAAGGGCGGCATGGCCATCCTCAAGCCCCTGCTGGCCGAGACCGGTGCCCCGCGCGTGGGCAAGATGGTGATCGGTACCGTCAAGGGCGACATCCACGATATCGGCAAGAACCTGGTGTCGATGATGATGGAAGGTGCCGGTTTCGAAGTGGTCGATCTGGGCATCAACAATCCGGTCGAAAACTATCTGGAAGCGCTGGAGAACGAAGCACCCGACATTCTGGGCATGTCCGCCCTGCTGACCACCACGATGCCCTATATGAAGGTTGTGATCGACACGATGGTCGAACAGGGTATCCGCGACGATTATATCGTGCTGGTGGGCGGCGCGCCGCTGAACGAGGAGTTTGGCAAGGCTATCGGTGCCGACGCCTATTGCCGCGATGCCGCTGTTGCGGTGGAGACCGCCAAGGATTTCGTCAGCCGCAAGCACAATCAGCTGTCTGCCTGACGGCACGTTTCCGACCTACAGATCGGGGCGGGCCGCAACCGGCACCGCCCTTTTCTTTTACCCCAACCACCCCCAGATAAGCCCAAAGGAGACCCGAACATGCCACCGAACTTTGCCATCATCTTGCTCGCAGCCGTCATCGCGGTCGGCCTGACGGTCTGGGTCGGCGCCTGATTGGCCTGATACCGTGATCAGCGACACGCAACTAACCGAACAGGGCCTGGCAGCCCGGGGTGATGGGCGCATCCTGCTCATCGCATGCGGGGCGCTCGCGCGCGAGATCCTGGCCCTTATCAAACTCAATGGCTGGTCGCATATGACCCTGACCTGCCTACCCGCAATCTATCACATCCACCCCGACAAGATCCCGCAAGCCGTCGAAGATGCGGTTACGAAGAACCGCGCCGACTATGACGAGATCTTCGTGGTCTATGCCGATTGCGGCACTGGCGGGCTGCTGCAATCACTCTGTGACCGGCTGGGCGTCAAGATGGTCGCCGGACCGCATTGCTATTCCTTCTTTGAAGGCAATGACCGCTTCGCCGAGCTCGCCGAGGACGAATTCACCGCCTTTTACTTAACCGATTTTCTGGTCCGCCAGTTCGACGCCTTCGTCTGGAAACCGATGGGGCTCGACCGCCACCCCGAGCTGCGGGACATGTACTTCGGCAACTACACCAAGCTGGTCTATCAGGCCCAGACCGACGATCCGGCGCTCACCGAAAAGGCCCGCGCCTGTGCGGACCGCATGGGGCTGGCCTTTGAGCGGCGCTTTACGGGCTATGGGGACCTGAAAACCGCACTGGGCGATCTAACGCAGCCCGGACCGGCTTAGGCGTTTTCCGCCGCCACCTCTCGGATACGTTCAATCATTGACCGCAACCCGTTCGATCGCTGCACCGACAGATGATCGTTCAATCCCAGCCGCGCCAGTTCCGCCCGCGCATCGATCTTCGGCACCTCGCCCACCGGCACCCCGTTATAGAGCGCCCGCAGGACCGCGATCAGACCGCGCACGATCAGCGCATCACTATCCCCGTCAAAGCGGAACGTCCCGTTTTCGATCACCGGATGCAGCCAGACCTGGCTGGCGCAGCCATGCACCTTGGTCGCAGGCACTTTCAGCGCGTCGTTCAAAGGCTCCATCGCTTTGCCCTGCTCGATCACATGACGATAGCGGTCCTCCCAGTCGTCGAGAAACTCGAAATCCTCGACAATGTCTTCAAAGGCTGGGCTGGCCATCGGTCTCTCCGTCATCTGGCAGGTCTGAACCGTCACCTAAGCGCGCCCTGCCCGGCTGTCCAGACCCGCGATGGGTTTTCAAGCGCCGCCAGATGGGCTAACCGGTTTCAAGGCAAGATGAATTGACCGGGGCGGTTGCAGATGCGGGTTTCACTGACGGTTCTTCTGATCGGATCACTGGCGTTGAGCGCGTGCAGTTCCTGGCGCGACTCGCGTGTCAATCCATCAAACTGGTTCGGTCGTGGCGAGCCCGTAGCGGTCAATGTTGACAGCGAAGGCGCGGTCAACCCTCTGCTGCCTGCCGAGAACGACAGAGTGGGTGTCTTTGACCGGCCCGACCCTGTAGACGCGTCCGTTCCGATCACGAAACTGACAGGAATGCGGGTTGAGAAAACCAATAGCGGCGCAATCATCTACGCCACGGGTGTGGCACAGCGACAGGGCGCTTTCGACGCGTTCATGCGCCGGAACCGATCCGAAGAAAACACAAAGAACGGTGTGCTGAGCTATACGTTCCGAGTGACATATCCCGAGAGCGCCACGCTACAGGGAGATGAAGCCTCGCGCACCGTCCATGATGCCATCACGGTGTCGAACGAGACGCTAGAGGGCATCCGCCTGATCCGGGTCACCTCCGAACTGAACGCCTTGGAATCGCGCCGCCGCTGATCGGCCTCAGAGCGCGACGACTTTGACGCTCTGACCGCGTGCCGAAAGGGCAATCTGTCCGTCACAGAGTCGCAGCGCGTCTTCTCCGAATACCTCATAGCGCCAACCGGACAAAGCCGGCACATCACGCTCACCCGCTGCAATCAGGTCGAGATCGGCGCTGGGCGCGATCAGTTTGGCAGCCACACCCGCGCTTTCGGTCTTGGCCTTCAAGAGCACCCGCAAGAGATCCGCGAGCGCCGGATTGACCTGTAGCTTGTCGCGGCTGCGATCGGGTTTGGGCATCTGGTCAGGCGGGCAGCTCACGCCGCGCTTGACCGCAGCCAGAATGCCTTCGGCAATCGGCCCTTTGCGCGCCTCGCGCAAGAGCAGGCGCGAGCCGCCAAGATCCGAAGCACTGCGCGGTTTGGTCGAGGCCAGCTCGATCAGCGCATCATCCTTGAAAACCCGATTGCGCGGCACGTCCTGGGTCTGCGCATAGCTTTCGCGGAACTGCGCCAGTTCCCGCACCACCGCTAGAAACTTGCCGGAATTGGTGCGCGTCTTGACCCGCTGCCAGGCCTGCTCGGGCTGCACCAGATAGGTGTCCGGATCGGTCAGAACCTGCAATTCCTCGGTCACCCAATGGCTACGCCCTGACTTCTCAAGCTCTGCCGCCAGATACTCATAGATCGACCGCAAATGGGTGACGTCGGCCAACGCATAGGTCTTTTGCGCTTCGCTCAGCGGGCGACGTGACCAATCGGTAAAGCGCGAGGATTTGTCGACACCCTGTTTGGCGATCTTGCGCACCAGCGTCTCATAGCCCACCTGATCGCCAAAGCCGCAGACCATTGCCGCAACCTGAGTGTCAAAGAGCGGTTTGGGAAAGACCTGCGCGTTGATCCAGAAAATCTCCAGATCCTGCCGGGCGGCGTGGAAAACCTTGACCACATCCTCGTTACGAAACAGGTCATAGAGCGGCTCGAGCGACAGGCCATTCGCCATCGGATCGACCAGAACCGCGCTGTCCTCATCCTCGCCGGGGATGGCCATCTGCACCAGGCACAGGCGAGAATAATAGGTACGCTCGCGCATGAATTCGGTGTCGATTGTCACATAAAGGTGCTGAGCGGCAGCGGTGCAGAAAGCGGCCAGCTCTTGTGTCGTCGTCAGTGTTTTCATTCGGCTTGGATGCCCTGTTCTTCTTGTTACCGCACGCGCCCCAGTTCCGGACTGCCGGACTCCCGAGATTGAGCATACGCAGAACACCGCTCAACTGCAATTACCCGCATTAAGGCCATTTGAGGGCACTCAGCCCAGATGAACCGGTCTGCGATCACCGCCCGCAAAGCGACGCAACACCGTGGGATAGAGCAGATGTTCCTGCACCAGAACCCGCGCTGCCAATGTCTCGGGCGTATCACCGGGTCCGACCGGCACCCGCGCCTGCCCCAGGATCGGACCGTCATCCAGCGCTGCGGTGACCTCATGTACGGTACAGCCATGTTCACGATCCCCGGCCTCAAGCGCGCGAGCATGGGTATGCAACCCCTTGTATTTGGGCAAAAGCGACGGATGGATGTTCAGCATCCGACCCTCGAACCGGGCCACGAAGTCCGCCGTCAGGACCCGCATGAAACCCGCCAGACAGATGATATCGGGCTTGCTGTCCAAAAGCGGCACCAACAAAGCGGCCTCAAACGCCGCTCGATCCCCTTTGAAAGGCCGGTGATCGACGCTGGCCACCGGCACGCCGCGCGCCGCCGCTTTTTCCAACCCGCCCGCCTTCGGATCGTTGGAGAGGACCAGACAGGGCCGACCCGGATGATCGCCCTCCATGCTGTCGAGCAGCGACACCATGTTCGAGCCACCGCCCGAGATCAGAATCGCGACCCGTTTGGCGCTCACAGCAGCGTGCCCGAATAGGCGATCCCGCTCTCGCTCGTTACATGGCCCAGCACCGTGACGCTCTCGCCTTGCTCGCGCAGCAACGCGGCGACCGCGTCTGCCTGATCGGCCGCGCAGGCCACGATCATGCCGATCCCGCAGTTAAAGGTCTTCAGCATTTCCTTTTCTTCGATCCCGCCGGTTTTCGCCATCCAGCGGAAGACTGGCGGCAGATCCCATGCATCCAGATCGATCGCAGCGCCCATGCCCTCGGGCAGCACGCGCGGCAGGTTCTCGGTCAGGCCCCCGCCGGTGATATGGGCCAACGCATGCACGCCACCTGCCCGGATTGCGGCCAGCACCTGCCGCACATAAAGCCGCGTCGGCGCCAGCAGCGCCGCCCCCAGTGAACCATCATCCCAAGGACAATCGGCCTCCCAACCCAGCCCCGAGAGCTCAACCAGCCGCCGCACCAAAGAATAGCCGTTCGAGTGCACCCCGTCGGAGGCCAGCCCTAGCAAGACATCACCCTCGGTCACACCCTCTGGCAGCGCGGTGCCGCGCTCCATCGCGCCCACTGCAAAACCCGCCAGATCGAAATCACCTTCGGGATACATTCCCGGCATTTCGGCTGTTTCCCCTCCGATCAGGGCACAACCGGAGCGTTCGCAGCCCGTCGCGATGCCCTCGATAATCCGGGCCGCTTGGTCGGTTTCCAGCTTGCCGGTGGCGAAATAATCGAGGAAGAACAGCGGCTCGGCCCCTTGGCAGACCAAATCATTGACGCACATCGCCACCAGATCGACGCCGACGCCATCCACCAGACCAGTATCGATGGCGATGCGCAGCTTGGTGCCCACCCCGTCGGTTGCTGCCACCAGAATCGGGTCGCTATATCCCGCCGCTTTGAGGTCGAACAGAGCGCCGAACCCGCCCAGTCCGCTCATCACGCCGGGGCGGTTAGTGCGTTTGGCAGCCGGCTTGATCCGGTCGACCAGAGCGTTGCCCGCATCGATATCCACGCCCGCATCCGCATAGGTGATGCCGTTCTTGCCCGCCGTCATGATCGCGTCCTCGTCATTGCCTGCGCGCGGGTTAGTCGATTGCGCGCGCGCATGCAACGGTCAGGCTTGACGCGACCCGCGATCCTGCTAGGCATGAGCCTCAGGCGGGCCTGTAGCTCAACGGTTAGAGCAGAGCGCTCATAACGCTTTGGTTGGGGGTTCAAATCCCTCCGGGCCTACCAAACACCCCGCAGACATGCTTGAAACGGCATTCTGTGCCCCTGGGCGGCGAGAATCGGCAAGAATCCGCATACTGGCTTGCGAATGAATGATTAATATCCCCAGCGATCAGGCTTGCTGCATACTCAAGATGCGTGCAGGGACGCCAAGCGGGGCTAAAATGACACATTCAGAAACACATGCAACCGAAAGAGGATTGCAGTCCGCGAAACACACCCCGTCGATTTTCGATCCTGCCGAGTTGCAATCCCCGCAGAAGTCCCTCTCGGACAGGTCCTGCGCCCCCGCGCAGCCTGTTTCAGCTCATCCCATCACCAAACCGGCAGAACAGGCGCTTGCCCAGATCGGACCCAATGCCCGCATTTACCGAGTTGTTCGCGAGATTCTGTCGATGGAGGCTCTGGCCCGAGAAGAACAGCTGATCGTGCTGGACGAGTTGCTTCAGCATCGCTGTACCCCCGCTCTCGCCACCCTGCTGGATTTGCTTCGGGCGGATATTTCCAACAATTCCCGGGCCGAACAATACCTGACCCCGCTGGAAATTGTCGCACGCCGCGAATGTTTGCACGATCTGGCCGCATGCCTGCGCGAGACGGGCCAGCCGCCGAGCGACGAGTTGTGTTACCGCGCGTTCGAGGTCGGCCTGACGTTGAACACCTACAAGGGCATTGTAGAAGCCGCAGAACTGGCCGCCTGAAACCTGAGCGCCGAACCTAAGCCAGTGCTAGCGCCCGACCACTATATCGGCGCAGAGCCCACCCAATGTCTCGCTTTCATCCAGCCTCAATGTGCCGCCATGCGCGCGAGCGATGTCGGCAACGATGGCCAGCCCCAGGCCAACCCCCGTGCCTTTATTCTGATTGCGCGAGGGGTCAAGCCGCGAAAAGGGTTTCAAAGCCTCGCCCCGCAATTCGGGCGCGATGCCCGGCCCGTCATCCTCGACCCGAATCCGCAGGGACTTGGGGGTTATCGCCACACTCACCTGGGCATGGGTTCCATAGCGGACAGCGTTGTCGATCAGGTTCTGCAGCGCACGCCTGATCGAGTCCGGACGCAATATGACATCCCCCTCACCCTCCTGGGGCAGAAGGGTGACGGGTTTGCCGGCCCGCTGCGCATCCTCGACGATGCGCGCCACCAGAGCTTGCGGGTCCACCTCCTCGGGCTCGCCCTCGACGGTTCCGCGCGAGAAATCCAGAAAAGAATCGACCAGCCGCTGCATCTCATTGACATCTTCCAGCAAAGGCTCGGCTTCATCTTCGTCCAGCATGGAAAGACCCAGCTTCAGCCGGGTAAGCGGTGTGCGCAAATCGTGGCTGACACCGGACAACATCATGGTGCGCTGTTCGATCTGCCGCTCGATCCGAGCCCGCATGTCGATAAAGGCATTGCCTGCCTCGCGCACCTCAGTTGCCCCTCCGGGATGGTAGGCCACGTTGTGACCGCGGCCGAACGCCTTGGCAGCGCGGGCCAGACGGGTGATCGGGCGTAGCTGGTTACGCATGTAGAGCGACGCAATCGCGGTCATCAAAATGCCGCAGAAAACCATGGTGACGATCAACTGATGCGGCGCCGTGGGCGTCAGGCGGCGCCGGTTAATGGCCAGCTCAATCGGTCCAAGATCGCTGTCGAAATAGATCAGTGCCGTCTTGTCCGGCAAAAGCTCAACTGCCTGAATTGTCGACAGCCCCTGCTTCAACGTGTCCCGTGCAACGCCGCCGGTGTAGTCAAATAGCCCAATGCCATCCGCTTGCGGGACATCCTCCGGCGACAGGAAGCGAACCGTCATGTTCAGTGAGGACAGAAACGGCCGGACCCGCGCGATGAGCTCCTGCTGGGTTTCGGCGCCCTGCACCTGATCGCGCACCATTCGAACCTCGCGCACGACAGTGCCGGTCATCTGCTGGGTCACATCTTCCAGATGCCGTTTGATGAAGGTGAAGGACATGATCGCCAGCAGCGTTGCCACGGGCAGAACCAGAATCAGCGCCGCGCGCCCGTAAAGGCCGCGCGGCATATAGTGTTTGAGCCAACCGAAGGACATGCGCTAAGGGTAACCGCGCAGAAATCCAAGAGAAAGAGCCGATGCCCCCTCCGCCAGACGATTTCGACCCGCCCGCTGGCGCGGCGATGGACCTATCGCCCGGACTGAGGCGCGTGCTCGCCCCCAACCCCTCGCCGATGACCTATCGCGGCACCAACACCTATCTGATCGGGCAGAGCGATCTTGCGGTGATTGATCCCGGCCCGCTGAGCGACGTGCATCTTGACGCAATCCTCGCTGCGGTACAGCCCGAACAGCGCATCTCGCATATCATCGTTACCCATAGCCATCTTGATCACTCCCCGCTGGCCCGCCCCTTGTCAGAGCGGACCGGCGCGCCGGTGTATGGATTCGGTGGGCCCGAGGCCGGGCGCAGCCCGGTCATGACCGAACTGGCCAAGGCAGGGCTGGCCGGCGGCGGCGAAGGGATCGATCATGGCTTTCGGCCCGATATCGAGGTTGCCGATGGAGAGGTTCTGTCAGGCCCCGACTGGGCGCTGGAGGTGATCCACACACCGGGCCATCTGGGCAATCACATCGCACTGGGCTGGGGTGACATCTGTTTCACCGCCGATCACGTAATGGGATGGGCCAGTTCGCTGGTTTCGCCGCCAGATGGCGACCTGACAGATTTCATGGCCTCCTGTGCCCGCCTGCGCGCCCGGGACTGGTCGGTCTTTCATCCGGGCCATGGCGCGCCGGTGACGGACCCAGCCGGGCGACTAGACTGGCTGATCACACATCGCGAGGGCCGCGAGGCGGCGATTCTGGATACCCTCGCGAAGGCTCCCGCCACGGCTCGCCGGATCGCCGAGCAAGTCTATACCGACACGCCCCCGGCCCTGTTGCCCGCAGCCGAGCGGAACGTCTTTGCGCATCTTGTCGATCTTATGGGCAAAGAGCAGGTCGACCCCATTGGTACCCTCGCCGCAGAGGCCCTATTCAAACGGCGATAGCCGCCGGTGCAATAGCAAAAAATCCCGCTGGACGCCGGAAATCGGGATTGCTATATGGCCCTCACCGTTCCGGCGTAGCTCAGCGGTAGAGCAGTTGACTGTTAATCAATTGGTCGTAGGTTCGATCCCTACCGCCGGAGCCAATCCTTCCTACCAGAACACGCAGTTGCCCTGACCCTCGCGCCATGACGTCGGTGCGATGTTTGCGGGCGAACGATCGCGCCCGTGTTAGGTTGTTGGTATGAAAGCGATCAATCTCTACCAATTTCGAAAGGTGACCAAGGCGGACCTCGGCTTGCTGGCGACCTGGCAATCGCAGCCGCATGTTCGTGAATGGTGGGATTCCGACGAACCCCGTACCGAGAAAGAACTCGCAGACCCCCGAGTGGCGCGATGGATCGTATCCACGACAGGACGCCCTTTTGCATATATGCAGGACTACACAGTTCATGGCTGGGACGATCATCACTTTTTCCAGCTTCCGAAAGGATCCAGGGGCATCGATCAGTTCATCGGAGAGCCCGACATGATGGGACAAGGGCACGGTTCCGCCTTCATCTCTGAAAGGTTGAAGACCCTGTTTGCAGAGGGAGCCCCGGTTATCGCTACCGATCCGGACCCAACGAACGCCCGTGCCATTGCCGCCTACAAGAAGGCGGGGTTCAGCGAATTTGGCCCGGCGCGGAACACACCCTACGGATTGATACTTCCGATGAAGGTCACTCCTGAAAGGACCGTGCCCAAGCGAAACTAAGCTCACAGAACACGCAAACCCTTATCGAAGCGCAGAGTCGCTGATGGTTTTGAACCTTGATGCTACGGCAACCAAACGCGGCGCATTTTTTTGATTTTCCCCTCTGGACGCCCTGAATCGGGATTGCTATACGGCGCGAACCGTTCCGGCGTAGCTCAGCGGTAGAGCAGTTGACTGTTAATCAATTGGTCGTAGGTTCGATCCCTACCGCCGGAGCCAAAAAGTTTCCCGAAAAGACCTCGTGCGGTTGCATGAGGTCTTTTTTTGTTGTTCTGACCGGCATGTCCTTGCTGACCTCACCCAGCTTGTTTCGCAAAAACTGGCCATCCCCGCAACATATTGAAAACTCTGTCGTCAATCGGACATCCAACGCTGATACTCGACTGTAGAAACCACTCGATTTTCGAAAGGTGACCCACATGTCTAGATTGATTGGCGCTGCCGTCGCCCTCATCGCGCTTGCGGCAGTATATTACTTTGCATTCTATCAGGAGCCGACCCCCACCGAACAATTGGACACCGCTGCGCAAGACGCGGGCGATGCTGTTCAAGACGCCGCCTCGGGCCTTGGTGAGGCGGTCTCTGACGCGGCTCAGTCAGTTACAGAGACGATCAACGACTCTGCTGCGGCGCTCGCAGATGGCGCTGGGAGCCTTCAGGAACAGGGCCAGGCGTTGATCCAGCAATTGCAGGATGAGGGCCTGCTGACCCAGGCCGAGTTCGACTATGACGCTATTGTCACCAAGGTCGAAGCCAGCCCTCTTGTTCAAGTGGTCAAGGATCAGGTTATCGCCATTCTCGGTGAAATCCGCGAAGCGCCCGAACAGTTCGATGCAGGGATGGACAAGCTCAAGGCCCTGTTCCAGGGGTGAGACGCCACGCTGATTGACAGCCAGAACAACGCATGTTGTCCTGACCTCCAGCCAAAAAGCTACCGTAGACATGCCGCCGCATGGATGCGGAGGTCCACCCTGCGCGGGCGACCAGACAGGAGGACAGGATGAGTGAACTTCCCGACACCATGCAAGCCGTTGTTCTGAAACATGATGGTTATGCCAAGACAGCCTCCGGCCCGCATATCGAAGACGCGGCGGAGTGGTTGCGGGCCGCCGAGATTGCCATGCCGCAGCCCGGACCGGGCCAGGTTCTGATCAAGATGCGCGCGGCTTCGGTCAACCCCTCGGATCTGCATTTCATCAAGGGCGAATATGGCCAGCCCCGGGTCCAGGGCAGCCCGGCAGGGTTCGAGGGCTGCGGGGACGTGGTCGCCGCTGGCGATGGGGCCGAGCATCTGGCGGGCCAACGGGTGTCCTTCGTGGCCGCCGGTTCGGGCGCTTGGGCGGAATATGCGCTGACCCAGGCGATGATGTGCATCCCGCTGCGACCCGAAATCTCGGATTTCGACGGGGCCGCGCAGATCGTGAACCCACTGACGGCAATGGCGATGGTGGATATCGCCAAGCAGGCAGGCGATGCGTTCATTGTTTCTGCCGCCACCAGCCAGTTGGGCAAGCTGATGTGCTCATTGGGCCGTGATCTGGGCCTTTCACCCGTCGCACTTGTGCGCCGTGCAGATGCGGTGGACCAGTTGAAAGAACTGGGCGCGGCAGAGGTTTTGGTGACCGGCGATGCCGACTTCCAGCCCGGACTGGCTGAGGTCATGAAAACACTGAAACCCCGTATCTTCCTTGACGCGGTGGCCGACCAGCAATGCGAGAGCGTCTTCACTGCCATGCCCAAGGGCGCGCGCTGGATCATCTATGGCAAGCTCAGCACCGATTTGCCCAGTCTGACGCAAACCGGGCAATTGATCTTCATGGGCAAGCGGATCGAAGGGTTTTGGCTTACCCAGTGGATGACAAGCACGCCGCCCGCAGACCAGATGCGCGTTGTGGGCGAGGTGCAGGCCCGCTTCGCCGATGGCCGCTGGAGCACGGATGTGGCAGCAACGGTGCCTTTGCGCGATCTGGTTGATACGCTTGCGGACAGGCTGAAAAGAGTAAAGGGCAAGATCATGATCGTCCCTGAGTGATTGCCCACCCATTGAGACGTTTCAACGGCACGGGGAGGCGCCATTGGACAATCTGCAACTGGTGATCAGCGGTCTTGCGAATGGCTGCGTCTATGGCCTGATCGCGCTTGGGTTCGTGCTGATCTACAAGGCGACAGAGGCGGTCAATTTCGCCCAGGGCGACATGATGATGCTGGGTGCCTTCGTGACCATCGGATTGACCAATGCAGAGCATATGGGGTTGCCGTTTTGGGTTGCTGTGCCGATCTCGCTTGGCCTGATGGCGGGGTTTGGCGTGCTGCTCGACCGGTTGCTGATCCGGCGAATGTTCGGAGAAAGCCAGACCGCTGTGGTGATCCTGACCATCGCTCTGGGCTTCGTGATCCGCTTTGTGGCCGGGCTGATCTGGGGACATGAGCCGCAGACGCTGCAGAACCCGCTGGCAGGCAAGGATATCCGGCTGGGTGGCCTTGTGCTGGGGCTGGAGGATGTGGCGGTGATAGTCGTCACCGTTTTGCTGACGCTTTCGCTTTACTTGTTCTTCGCGCGCACCAAGCTGGGCCTTGCGATGCAGGCCGCATCGCAGAACCAGTTGGCGGCCTACTACATGGGCATCCCAGTCAAGCGGGTGCAGGGACTGATCTGGGGCCTGTCGGGCGTTGTCGCTTGCGTGGCGGGTATTCTCTTTGCGGCCAAGGGCGCGGTCGATCCAAATTCTGGTCTTTTGGGCATCAAGGCCTTTGCCGCAGCAGTCATCGGCGGCTTCGGCAGCCTTCCCGGTGCGCTGGCTGGCGGGCTGATCGTGGGGCTGATCGAACCCTTTGCCAGCCGCTATATCGCCGCGGGCTACAGCCAGATCGCGCCTTATGCGCTGGTGTTGCTGGTGCTGATCCTGCGCCCGCATGGTTTGTTCTCGCAAATCCGCCTCAAGAAGGTCTGACCTGATGCGGATCGTGTTCAAAACCAGCTACTTGCAGGATATCCGGCCCTGGAGGCACGGCTATCAGCTGTCGCTCTACCTGATCCTGCTGGCTTTCGCGCTTGCCGCGCCCCTGCTGCTGGATGATTTCTATCTGGGCGAATTGACCAACGTTCTGATCTGGGCAATCGCAGGCATGGGGCTGATGATACTGACGGGCCATACCGGTCAGGCAAGCCTGGGCCATGCCGCCTTTCTGGCCATCGGTTGTTATGCCAATATCATCCTGCTTGAACAGGGCCTGCCCTTTCTGGTGGCCTTTCCGCTGGCCGGGCTGATCACTGGTGTGTTGGGTGTCATCATCGCCATCCCGGCCCTGCGGATGCACGGCATCTACCTGGCAATCGCCACGTTGGCTCTCTCGGTGTTGATGGATGACATCATCGTCTTGAGCGAGCCGCTGACCGGCGGTGTCGCTGGCAAATTCGCCCCGCCAGTGACTGTCTTCGGCATTGAGATCGATCGCTGGGGCACCCCGCGCGCCTTCTACTGGCTGGTTTTCGCGGTCGCCCTGATCGTGACGCTGGGCTATATCAACCTGCTGCGCGCACCGCTGGGCCGTAGTTTCATCGCCGTGCGCGACAGCGAGGTTTCGGCCCAAGCAATGGGCGTGCATATCGCGCGCACCAAGGCGATGTCGTTTTTCCTGTCCTGCGCGGTGACGGGGCTTGCCGGGGCGCTGATGGGCCTGTTTGCAGGCGCGTTCAATAATGAAACCTTCAGCGTGGTAATCTCGATCCTGCTTCTGATGATGATCGTGATCGGCGGGCTCGGCTCGATCCACGGGGCGTTTTTCGGCGCCATCGTCATCGGCTTCCTGCCGCAGTTCCTGTCGATCAGCAAGGAGTGGGTCGGCGCGTTGTTCGGCGGCAACACCGTGGCGATTCCTGGTTTGGAAACAGGGGTTTTTGGGATGATCCTGATCTTCTTTGTGCTGTTCGAGCCAATGGGCATCTACGGCCGCTGGCTGAAAATCCGCACTTGGTTCGAGCTGTTCCCCTTCTATCGCCGCGACATGTTCCGGCGGCAGAAATCCTACCTCAAGACGGAGCGTCTGAGATGAGCCTGTTGACGCTGGAAAATGTCACGCTGCGCTTTGGCGGACTGACCGCAGTCGACAATCTCACTTTTACCGTCGAACCGGGCGAAGTTTTTGCCATCGTCGGCCCCAATGGCGCCGGAAAGTCCACGGTTTTCAACCTGATATCGAGGTTTTATGATCCAGTTTCCGGCTCGATCTACCTCGAAGACGAGAACCTTCTTGACCACAAACCCAGCGACATCGCCGATCTTGGCATCGCGCGCACGTTCCAGAATATCGAGCTGTTTGAACATGCCACGGTCTTGCAGAACCTGCTGGTGGGGCGGCACCGCCACCGGCGCAGCAACATGGTGTCGGAACTGCTGTTCCTTCCCTCGGTGCGGCGGGCCGAGGTCGAGAATCGCGAGAAGGTCGAAGAGATCATAGATTTCCTCGATCTGCAGCATTATCGCGACAAGATGATCGCCGGGCTGCCTTATGGTGTCCGCAAGGTGGTCGAAATGGCGCGCGCGTTGGCCACTGATCCATGTCTGCTACTACTCGACGAACCAGCCTCGGGCCTATCTGTCGAGGAAACCAGCGATATGCGCTGGTGGATCGAGGATATCCGCCGCCAGATGGGGATCACCGTGTTGATGGTCGAACATGACATGGGGCTGGTCGCGGGCGTGTCCGACCGGGTGCTGGCCATGGCCGATGGCGCGAGGCTGGCGCTTGGCACCCCCGAAGAGGTGCAAGCACACCCGGCGGTGATCGAGGCCTATCTGGGCCGCGCCTCATGAGTGCGCCGATCCTCTCCGTCCGCAACGTGGAAAGTTACTATGGCCCGATCATGGCCATCCGTGGCGTATCGATTGACGTCACCCAAGGCCGGATCGTCACCATTCTGGGGGCAAATGGCGCGGGCAAGACCACGCTGATGAAAACCATCTCGGGCGTGATGGACCCCGAAAAGGGCGCGATCACCTTTGAAGACAACGAAATACAAGGCCAAGAGCCACACAAGATCGTAGAGCGCGGCATTGTGCATGTCCCCGAAGGACGCGAGGTTTTTCCACTGCTCACGGTCGAGGAAAACCTGACCCTCGGCGCCTTTACACGCCGTGACAAAGCTCAGATCGCGCGGGATCGCGACTTGGTCTTTTCCTATTTCCCCATTCTGGCCGAGCGTTGCCTGGCCGAGGCGGGCACTTTGTCGGGCGGGCAGCAGCAGATGCTGGCCATAGGCAGGGGCCTGATGGGTGGACCGCGCCTAATGTTGTTGGACGAGCCCTCGCTGGGGCTGTCACCCCGGCTGGTGCAGGAGATCTTCGAGATCCTCGCGCGGCTGAACCGCGAGCAGGACATGACCATCGTTCTGGTCGAACAGAACGCCGCCGCAGCACTCGATCTGGCTCATGACGGCTATGTCATGGAAGTCGGCCGCATCGTCATGAGCGGCACGGCACAGGAACTCAGTGCCTCGGACGACATTCGGAACTTCTATCTCGGCGTGCAGGAGGAAGGCGCACGCGAGAACCGCCGCTGGAAACGGCGCAAAACGTGGAGGTGAGCGGCCGATGGATCGCAGCGCCCTGCCCTCCCAGACCCAGACAAGCGGCATAGCCCTCAACGCTGATCCGGGTCATCGTCCGGTGCTGGTCGACGGCTGCGCGACCATAGTGAGCCTGTTTGCCAGCCGCTGTGCGGAATTGGGTGACCTGGTGGCGCATCGCGAAAAGGATATGGGGATCTGGAAACCCTATAGCTGGGCCGATTACTGGAACCACGCCAAATGGATTGGACTTGCCCTGCGCAAACTGGGGCTGCAACGCGGTGAGGTCGTCTCTATCCTCAGCGAGGATCGCAAGGAATGGGCCTGGCTGGATTTGGGCATTCAATGCGTGGGTGGCATCGCATCCGGCGTCTATACCACTGATTCCGCTTCACAATTGTCCTACCTGCTGCGTGACAGTGACAGCCGCTTTCTGATCGTCGAGAACGAGGAACAACTGGACAAGTTCCTGCATATCGAGGGCGAGGTCCCCGCCCTGCTGCATGTCATCATCCTCGAAGAGGAAGGACTGCACGATCTGGATCACCCGAAATGCCTGATGATCGACGCGCTTTATGAGATCGGGCAGCGGGCCGAAGCCGATCAACCGGGCCAGTTCGAGGCTGAGGTCGCGCTGGCCGACCCCGGCGATACCGCCTTGCTCATCTATACATCGGGTACCACCGGTCCACCGAAGGGGGCTATGCTGAGCCATGAGAATGTCATGGCGGCGATCACCTCCTGGCTGCACGCGCTGCCGGTTTTCGACACCGACGAACAGCTCTGCTTTCTCCCGCTTTGTCACATCCTGGAACGCGGCGTGTCGATCTACCTGCCATTGGCATCGAAATGTCGGGTGAACTTCGCCGAAAGCCCGGAGACCGTCTTTGCCAATCTGCAAGAGGTATCGCCATCGACCTTTGTCGCCGTTCCCCGTGTCTGGGAGAAGATCCACAGCCAAGTCACGATCCTGGTCAACGAGGCGACACCGCTGGGCCGTGCCGCCTTTGGTGCGGCGTTGAATGCTGGCGTCAAACGCGCCGAATACCTGCTTGAAAACAAACCGGTTCCTGCCGCGCTGGCTCTGCGATACCGGTTCTGGGATTTCCTGGTTTTGCGCAACCTGCGACGTATGCTGGGCCTTGACCGGCTGCGGCGCGGCGGCTCGGGTGCGGCGCCGATCTCTCCGGCGCTGCTGCGCTGGTACTGGGCGATTGGCGTGCCGCTGATCGAGGGGTTCGGCATGACCGAAACCTCGGGCATCGCCACGATCAACACACTTGAGGCCAATCGTATCGGCACGATTGGCCGCGTCGTGCCCGGCACCGAGATCAGGATCAGCGAGGCCGGCGAGATCGAGGCACGCGGGCTCAACATGTTCCAGGGCTATTGGCGCAACAATGAAAAGACCGCCGAAACCTTCACCGATGATGGCTGGCTGCGAACGGGCGATATGGGGCGGATCGATGCGGACGGGTTCATCACCATAACAGGTCGGATCAAGGACATACTGATCACGGCGGGGGGCAAGAACATCGCCCCGGCCGAAATCGAAAGCCGCCTGAAATTCTCGCAATACATCTCGGATGCGGTGGTGATTGGCGATGCGCGAAAATATCTGACCGCGCTGATCATGATCGATCAGGAGAATGTCGAGAAATACGCGCAGGACCGGAAAGTGCCGTTCTCGGACTTTTCGTCGCTGTGTGCGGCCACCGAAATCCGCGCGCTGATCGAGCGCGAAGTGAAGGCGGCCAATGCTGAATTTGCCCGCGTCGAGCAGATCAAGGATTTCCGTATCATCGACGTTCTGCTGACCGCCGAGGATGAGGAGTTGACCGCCACCATGAAGCTGAAACGCGGCCAGGTCGAAAAGAACCATGGCGCGCTGATCGAAGAGATGTACCAATAGGACCACCAGCAGGGAGGAAGACATGAAACGGATTATCGGAGGCATCGCCGCCACTGCGTTTGCGTTGGCCGGTCCGGCATGGGCAGAGACGCAGGGGGTATCGGATACCGAGATCGTGATCGGGGCGGTGACCGACCTCAGCGGCATTTTCGCCGCAGCGGGTGTGCCCGCGACCAAGGGCGCAAATCTCTATTTCGACAAGATCAACGCCGAAGGCGGTGTGCATGGGCGCAAGATCCGCTACGTGGTCGAGGATAACGGCTATCAGATGCCGCGCGCCATGCAGGGCTATAACAAGCTGCTCAATCGCGACAAGGTGTTCGCGATGCTTCTGTCGCTGGGCACGCCGATGAACGTGGCGGGTTTCAAGCTGCTCGACCCCAAAGGGATTCCGAATGTTGCGCCGCTATCGGCCGCGCGCCAGATGCTGCAGGAACCGATGGACAACAAGTTCACCACAACGTCCTCCTATTATGATCAGGCGCGCGTCGGCGTGAACTATCTGAGTGATCAATATGGGGGGCAAAAGGTCTGCACCATGTATCTGCCCACCGATTTTGGTGCCGAGATTCTTGAGGGAACCAAGGCGGGCGCCGAAGAATCCGGCGTCGAATTTGTGGCCGAGACCACGCATAAACCGGACGAAACCGACTTCGTTGGATCGCTGAGCAAGCTCAAGGAAGAAGGCTGCGACATCGTTTCGATCGCGCTGGGCGTGCGGCAGGCCATCACGGTTGTGGGCACGGCCAAGAAGATGGGGCTAGAGGACATGAATTTCCTCGGGACCATGGCCAGTTTCCTGACCGTTGTGGCCGCAGTGCCGGGTGGCGTCACCGACGGATTGCATGCGGCGGCCAGTTGGCAAGACCTTTGGGCGCGTGCGGACGAGCCTGCACCCAAGGCCTTTATCGAGGAATACAAGGCCGCCTATGGTGAGGACCCGGTTGGCGCGTCGATGTTGGGCTATTCCTCGGCCGAGATGATGGTCAAGGCGCTGGAGGCGGCTGGCCCAGGCCTGACGCAGGAAGGCTTCATCGCCGCGATGGAAACGCTGGACTACCCCGAGCCGCTGATCGGAAACCATATCCAGTACGGAGAAGGCGACCATCAGGGCGCAAGCACGATTTTCGTCAACGTCGTTGAAGACGGCAAGTGGAAGAAGGTCCACGAAGAGTAACCGTCTCTTTGACAAGACAGGCAAGGCTATTGAGATGGCCTTGGCCTTGCCTGTTAGCCAGGCTCGGTGGTCAGTTCTTTGGCTGCATCCAGGATCGCCTGAACAACAATACCCAACGCCCTGTCTAAGTCTTCGGAGTTGATAACCAGCGGTGGCGAAAGCGTTAGGACGTTTCCGGCGCTTATTTTGAATGACAGGCCCTGATCGAGGCAGGCGTAAAAGAGACGCTCGGCCAGTTCGGGCGCCGCATCGCGGCTGTCGCGGTCCGACACGATCTCGACCCCGAACATCAGCCCCCTGCCCCTGATATCCCCAACGATGGGACAATCGCGCAGTGTCTCACGCAGTCGGTCCAGCGCATATTCGCCTAGGTTTTCGGCGCGCTCGACCAGACCTTCCTCCTCGATAATCTGCAAGGTGGTCAGCGCAGCGCGTGCGGTGACCGGGTTCTTTTCGTGGGTGTAGTGCCCGATCGCAAATTCACCCGCCACGTTCAGATATTCACGCGCCAGCACCGCTGCTATTGGCAAAACGCCCCCGCCCAGACCCTTGCCAAGGGTCACGATATCGGGGGCGATACCGTCATGCTCGAAAGCAAAGAAACGTCCCGTCTTTCCAAGCCCGGTGGGGATCTCATCCATGATCAGCAACGCCCCGTGGCGGTGACAGGCCGCCTGAACGGCCTGCCAGTACCCCGGCGGTGGCACCACCGGCACCGCCCGCATCGGTTCAGCTATTACGGCGGCCACATCGCCCTCACGCTCAAGTGCGAATTCAACCATGCGGGCGCAGGCCAAGGCGCAGCTTTCGGGTCCCGGGTGGCCATAGGTACAGCGGTAGCAATTGAAGGGTGCGACATGTTCGGCCCCCGGCAAAAGCGGTCCCGCCACATGACTGCGAAATGTCGCCTCGCCACCGACGCTAGAAGCCCCGAAGCCCGCGCCGTGGAAAGCATCCCAGAAACTGATCGTCTTGAACCGGCCCGTAGCCGCACGCGCCAGCCGCAGCGCGACCTCGTTGGCATCCGATCCGCCAGTGGTGAACAAAACCCGCGACAGCGCATCCGGGGCGATCTGACCCAGCTTCTCGGCCAGTTCGACCGAGACCTCGTTGGTAAACCGGCGCGGCGCGAAGGATAGCGTATCCAGTTGATCCTTGATCGCCGCGATCAGGCGCGGATGGCCATAGCCGATGTGGTGAACCGAATTGCCATGAAAATCCATGTAGCGACGGCCGGCCATGTCCTTGATCCAGATGCCTTCGGCCTTCGCGATGGTGGAGAGACAGGGCGTGGACAGCGATTGATGAAGAAAGGCATCGGCGTCGCGTTTCAACAGCGCTTCGCTTGCCGTATCCGTCGCGCGTGCCCGCCAATCCTGCCCTGCCGACGAGAGGTTGGATTCTCCTTCGGTATGGAGCTGGGCACTCATGATCCGTTCTCCGTTGTAAGGCGTGCTCGGCGGGTAGAAAGGGCAGGCTAACCGCCGTCGAAACTGGCTGTTGTCTCAGGATGGCTGGCACCAGTGAACATGTAAAATCTATATATGCTATCAGTTGATAACACCTGCCGATATCCAGCTATTGCAGGTGATGCGTTCACGGCGAATCGGCAGGCGGACATCTTGGATCATTGACCGGGAAAAAGCCTCAAATCTGAGATTTGTCGGTCATTTTCCAACATAAACCCACAAAATTCCTCATATTGCTTGCTCCGACTCGGGCGAGCGAATTTTCTCAAATAGCCGCTATCCGTGAAGGAACCACTGCGCACAACAATGGCTGTACCCGTCGCAGAACCGCATAAACCAAGGGAAAATTCCCCATCTCCATGCGACGTTGCGCCAACGGTATCGCAGCGGCTAAGCTTTTTTGCACTATGGGTGCCGACACAAAACTGTCGCACAGCCGTGAAAAAAGATGCGCGGTCGAACGCATCGCGGCGGCCATGGAACCGGGCAAAGCAACTTGGGGGGTGTTTTGTTCAGCCACAATAAGAAGCGAACGGGCCACCAATGGATTGTTCCGCCGCATGGGTTCAACGCTGACCATGCGCTGACCACTCTGTCCGGACCACGTGTATCGCAGGGCGTATCCGGCGGTACGGCAAAAACCAAAAACAAGTCAAACGACGTCCAACAACAGGAGATAACATGAAGAAGGTCCTACTTTCAGGCGCGGCGATCCTGCTGCCTGCCGCCGCCTACGCAAACTGCGCGGGGATAACCGTGGCCGACATGCAAGGCGTCGCGCCCGGCGCGTTCCCGCAGCAATATGAACTGGCGGAATTCGAGGCAGCGGCGGGCTGCACCATGGAATTCTCGACCAACCCCGAGATCGAGGCGCTGAACGGACGCATTCAGGGCAATGGCGATTTGCCGCCGCTGGCCGACCGGCTTCCGAAAGAGCCATTGGTGATCGTGCCATATGAAAGTGTCGGCAAGTATGGCGGCGAGCTGGATGCGCTGTCCAACGCGACCGAGGCGGGAACCTCGGACTTCCTGTCCACGCGCCACGTGAACCTGGTGCGTTATGCCGATGATCTGCAGACCATCGTTCCCAATATCGCAAAAAGCTGGGAATGGAACGATGACTATACCCAACTGACCTTCCATCTGCGCGAAGGCCACAAGTGGTCCGATGGCGCGCCCTTTACATCGGCGGATGTCAAATTCTGGTATGACAACCTCGCGCTTGATCCCAATGTGATCGAAAAGCCGAAGGATTATGTGCTGGTCGGTGGTGAGCGGATGACCGTGGACACGCCAGACGAAACCACCGTGGTGTTCAACCTGCCCTCACCCAAGCCGGGCCTGGTGAACCACTTCGCGATCTCGTTTGCTCAGGGTTTCCAGCCCATGCACTTCCTGGGCCAGTTCCACCCGGATATCGACGAGAACGCCGATGCAAATGCGCAGGCGCTGGGGTTCGAAAACGGCTATGACGCGATCAAGGCCTATTACGGTAATTCAGACTGGACGGATACGCCCAGCCCGATGCTGTCGAACCCGGACAAAGTGGCGAACCTGCCCAAAGCGACGCATCCCACGCTGGAGAGCCATGTCTATGTCACGGATACGACCGAGGGCCGCTATCTGGTCGCCAACCCCTATTTCCACATGGTGGACACGACCGGTCAGCAACTGCCCTATATCTCGGCGCAGGATGAGCTGTTTGCCAATGACAACGAGGTTCGCATCCTCAAGCTGGTCAATGGCGAGGCCGACTACAAGTCGCAATCCCTGACACTGGCCGCCGCCCCGCTGCTGCTGGAGAACGCGGAAAAGAACAACTACTCCGTTCAGTTGAAACCGACCATCGCCATGCCGGCGTTTTCGTTCAACATGACCTCCGAAGATCCCGCGAAACGTGAGGTTTTCGGCGATCTGAGGTTCCGTCAGGCGATGTCGGTGGCGATCAACCGCGACGAGTTGAACGAGGTGTCCTTCTTTGGTCAGGGTGAGCCGAAGCAATATATCGGCTTCTCGCCCACGCCGGATTTTGTCGATCCGGAACTGACCAAACACATGATCCAGTTTGATCCCGACATGGCCAATGCCCTGCTGGACGAGATCGGCATGGTCGATACCGATGGCGACGGGTTCCGCGAATTGCCCAATGGCGACAAGCTGGTGCTGAACATGCAGTTCGCCACGCAAGGCATCGGCGGCGAAGTGGTGCAGCTTGTCGGCCAGAACTGGGCCGATGTGGGCATCCAGACCACGGTGAAAGAGGTTACGCCGGATGAGTATCGCTCGGCACAATCCTCCAACCAGCTGGATGTCGGCATGTGGGAAAAGGGCCAGCCGGTTGCGATCGTGCTGGGCAATAACGAGCTCTTCGTGCCGCCCTTCGAGAACTATTTCGGTCACCGCACGGCAATGCTCTGGGCCGAATGGGTCGACAGCAACGGCGCCTCGGGTGTTGAGCCGCCGCAATGGGTCAAGGATATGGCCGCAGATGTGGACGCATTCCAGGGCGCGGTGCCGGGCTCGCCGGAACAGGCCGAGATCGGCGCGCGTCTCGCCAAGTCAATGGCTGAAAATTTGCCTTTTATCGGGACGGTTCAGGCTCAAAACCTCATTTATCATCGCAATGCGCTGAAAAACGTGCCTGAATTCAAGACACAGTCTTACGAATACTACCGGACCTACCCGTATCTCGCCCCGCAATGGTGGCTGGACGAGTAAGACGGTTAGCTATGAAGCAGCGGTGGGCGTAGTGCGCCCGCCGCAACACCCAAACCGAACAAGAGACGCCCACCCGCCTGTGATGCGGACAAACGGGCGCAAGGACAGGGAATAGGTATGCTGGGCTTTATGCGGTTCGTGGCCACCCGTGCAGCGATGGCGCTGGTGACACTGGTGATCGTGTCGCTGGTCGTGTTCTCGCTGATGGAACTGGTGCCCGGCGATTGTGCCGAGCGGTATCTGGCCTTCAAGAACACCCAAGGCTCGGGCATCTCGGTCGCCGATATCGAGGCCGAGCGTGTCCGGCTGGGTCTGGATCGCCCGTTTCTGGAACGCTGGACAAGCTGGCTGTTCAACGCCTTTCAAGGCGATTTCGGCGATAGCTGCATCCTGCGGCTCAACATCTCGCAGTTGCTGGGCGACAAGTTCTGGCTGAGCCTGTCGATCTGCCTTGCCTCGCTGGTGTTGGCCTATGCCATCGCCCTGCCCGTCGGCATTATCGCCGCCGCCTCGCATAACGCGGTCCTCAACAACGTGCTGCGCTTTGTCAGCTACCTGGGCCTCGCGATGCCCAACTTTCTGCTGGCGCTGATCATCATGCTGATTTCGACCGTCTATTTCGGGGACACACTGACGGGGCTGTTTTCCGATCAATATCGCGACGCGCCGTGGAGCTGGGCGAAATTCGTCGACATGCTTGGCCATGCCTGGCTGCCCATCTTCATTCTGGGCTGGTCGGCGACCGCCTTTGCGCTTCAGACAGTGCGGGCCCTGATGTCGGACGAGATCGGCAAGCTTTATGTCACCGCCGCCGCTGCGCGCGGGGTGCATGGGCGCAAGCTGCTCTGGCGATACCCAGCCCGACACGCGCTGGGGCCGATCATCAACTCGCTTGGCTTCGACCTGAACCGCATCTTCAACGAATTGCCCATCGTTGCGCTGATCCTGACCCTGACCGAGGCCGGATCATTGCTGATCGAGGCGCTGGCACGCTCCAACGACCAGCAACTTGCCGGGGCCATAATCTTCATGCTGACCGCCTCGATCGTGACGCTGAATTTCGCAACAGACGTGTTGCTGGCCGTGCTCGACCCGCGCGTCCGCAAGAGCATCATCCGGTGAGCGCCATGACATCAGAAACCACAAACCCCGCCACCGAAACCGACCAAAAGGCCAAAGAGGCCTATTTCACCGCGTCGCAAGGGCAACTGATCTGGGCGCGGTTCAAGAAACAGCGCAGCGCGATGATCGCGGCCTGGGTGTTAATCGCTCTGCTGCTCTCGGGGCTGTTCGCCTCGTTCCTGTCGCCCTATGATCCGACGGTTGCGGGCCGCGACAAAGATTACCTGAACGGCGCACCGCAGCTTCCCCAATTCTGCGACGCGCAGGGATGCTCACTCAGGCCCTTCATCCATCCTGTAGAACGTGAACGTTCGCTGGCGACCAATTTCCGTTGGGTGACCAAGGTCAACGAGGATAAGCGCGTCTACTTCACCTTCCTACCCAAGGGCTGGGACTACAAGCTGTTCGGGCTGATCCCGATGGACCGGCACCTGTTCGGCGTCGAAGAGGGTTATGTTCATCTGTTCGGAACCGATGCCACAGGCAAGGACATCTTCTCACGAACGCTGCACGCGATCTGGACCTCGATGCAGGTGGGCACGATCGGGGTTGTCATCGCCTTTGTTCTCGCGCTGATCATCGGCGGCATCTCGGGCTATTACGGCGGCTGGATCGACAGTTTCATACAGATGATCACCGACGCGGTCCGAACGGTGCCCGCGATCCCGCTCTTCATGGCCATCGCCGCCTTCATCCCGCAGGAATGGTCGGCCGAAACCCGGTTCTTTATCATATCCATGATCCTCGGGCTTATCGGCTGGCCCACATTGGCGCGGCGCGTGCGAACCCATCTGCTGACCGAGCGCAATCAGGAATATGTGCTGGCCGCCCAGCTCTGCGGCGCCTCGCCCGGCCATGTGATCCGGCGGCATCTGCTGCCCAGCTTCACCAGCTACATCATCGTCGATCTGGTGATCTCGTTTCCTTACATGGTACTCAGCGAGACCGCGCTCAGTTTTATCGGGCTGGGGTTGAAAGACCCCGTCAACTCGCTGGGCGTCATGCTGCAAAGCGTGACCTCGGCGGATGTGCTGCTGAACTACCAATGGTATTTCATCCCCGTCATCTTCTTTATCGCGCTGGTGATGGCCTTCGTCTTTGTGGGCGATGGGCTGCGCGATGCCGCCGACCCCTATTCGGATAGCCATAAATGAGTTCCCTGATTGATGTCGAAAACCTGACGCTGCAATTCCGCACCGATGAGGGGCTGGTCACGGCGGTAGATGATGTGAGCTTTTCGCTGGCCAAGGGCGAGGTGATCGGGCTTGTCGGAGAGAGCGGCTCCGGCAAGTCCGTGACCGCCAAATCACTGATGCACCTGAATGCCCGCAACGCCGTTTACGCACCGCAAAGCAAGATCACGCTGCATACGGATACGGGCGAGGTGGATGTGTTGTCCCTGCGCACTGCACGTGAATTGAACGTGGTGCGCGGCGGGGCGATCAGCATGATCTTTCAGGAACCAATGGCCTCTTTCGCGCCGGCCATAACCATCGGCAGTCAAATGATCGAACAGTTGCAGTTACACGGGGATATGTCCAAGGCGCGGGCCAAGGAGATCTCGGTCGAGATGCTGGACCGCGTCGGCATTTCGGACCCGCATAAACGCATCGACCAGTTCGCTTTCGAGCTGTCGGGGGGTATGCGCCAGCGGGCGATGATCGCGATGGCATTGTCGACCCAGCCCAAGCTGCTGATCGCGGATGAGCCGACAACCGCATTGGACGTGACCATCCAGGCCCAGGTGATCGACCTGATGAAGGATCTCGTGAACGAGTTCCATATGGGCATCATCTTCATCACGCACGATCTGGGCGTGGTGGCGCAGACTGCCGACAAAGTCTGCGTGATGTATCTGGGCCGTATGGTCGAAGAAGGCCCGGTGCGCGAGGTGATCCGCCACCCCAAACACCCTTATACGCGCGGCCTGATCCACGCTCTGCCCCGGCTTGACGATCTGGATGCGCCTTTGACGCCGGTGCCCGGTGATATCCCCTCGCCGTTGGAACGGCCCTCGGGCTGCGTATTCCATACCCGTTGTCAGGAAATCCTCGGCGATGTCTGCAAGACCGCGCTGCCCCATGACACGCAACTGGACGCAACACACCGGGTGGCCTGCCACCTGCATGACACCAAGGAGGTCGGCGCATGAGCGATGATATCCTGATCTCGGCCGACCGTCTGACCGTTGGCTACCCGCTGGGCAGCAGCCTATTGCGCAAGACGATCCTGAAGGCGGTGAACGAGGTCTCAGTCCATATCGAACGCGGATCGTTCTTTGGTCTGGTGGGCGAAAGCGGTTCGGGCAAAACGACGCTGGGCCGCGCGCTGCTCAAGGCCGCACCGATCACAGGGGGTAGCGCGACCTATCGAGATGACGAGGTCGAGTATGACTTGTCCACGCTCGATGGCGCGGCGCTGAAGGATTATCGCAAGCGCGCGCAGCTGATCTTTCAGGACCCCTATGCGGCGCTTTCTCCGCGTATGACGGTGCGCGACATCATTGCCGAACCGCTGGAGGTAATGGGGCTGACCGCATCGCGCGAGGAAACCGACGAACGGGTTCGCGAGATCGCGGCAAGATGCCGGTTGAACCTGGAACATCTGCGCCGCTTTCCACATGCGTTTTCGGGCGGGCAGCGGCAACGGATTTCGATTGCGCGGGCGCTGGTCTCGGGGCCTAAATTCGTGGTGGCCGATGAAAGCGTCGCGGCGCTGGACGTGTCGATTCAGGCAGATGTATTGAACCTTCTCAAGCAGCTTCAATCCGAATTGGGTCTGACCTTCATGTTCATCAGCCACGATCTGTCGGTGGTGGCCCATACCTGCGACCACGTGGCGGTGATGTATCTAGGACGGCTGGTGGAAACCGCGCCGACTCGCAAGCTCTTTGCGATGCCCCGGCACCCCTATACGCGCGCGCTGTTTTCAGCCATCCCGTCGCTGGACCCCGACGACCGGGGCAAGGCTCAAAAGCTCGAAGGCGAGATCCCCTCGCCCTTGAACCAACCGACGGGCTGCAAGTTCCACACGCGCTGCCCCAACGCCATCGACCGCTGCAAGAGCGAAGAACCGCAGTTGGAAGACCCCGGAGACGGGCATGAAGTGGCCTGCCACCGCTGGCGCGAATTGCTGGAGGCCGTTCCGGCCTGAACGCTGCCTTGTGTGGCGCAGAAACCGTGCGGAATCCGGATTTTCTTTGCCACCTGATAGGGATTCTGCGCAGGCTTCAACTGAGTGTCACATTCCCGCTCTACGAGGTGCTGGCACTCAAGCTATGGAGCCAGAAATGAGCAAGATCGAGCCCACCGAGCTGTCCCCCGACGATTGGGATGAACTGAACTTTCCCCGCCCCGCAGAAAACGACTTTGACCGCGTGGTCGAAAGCGCGATCTCGCGTCGTGGTTTCCTGGGCGGCGTGCTGGCCTTTGGTTCGGGCGCGGCGGCGATGGGCGCGGGATTGATGTCCGCAACCTCGGCCAAGGCAATGGATGCCTCGCGCTTTGCCTTCACTCCGATCGCGGCGCAGACAGACAACACCGTGCATGTGCCAGAAGGCTACAATTGGAAGGTTTTGGCGCGCTGGGGTGATCCGCTGTTCTCGGATGCCGATGGCTATGACATCACCGGCGGTGGCCCGGTCGAAAAATCCGACCTCATCTTCGGCGAAAACACCGATGGCATGGAAACGTTTGACTATAATGGTCACCAGCTGATCGCCATCAACCATGAATACCCGAACCGAAAAATCAACTTGCCGAAGCTGCGCGCGGGCACTCCCGGCAGCGCAGACGAAGTAAAGAAGCTGCAGAACATCCAGGGCGTCACCGTGATGGAAATCACCGAGACACCCGAGGGCTGGGCCGTGGTCAAGGACAGCCCGTTCAACCGCCGTATTCACCACAACACGCCGATGAAAATCGCGGGTCCCGCAGCCGGTCACGACCTACTCAAGACCGAGGCCGACCCGACCGGGGCCGCATCGCTGGGCACCATGAACAACTGTGGTGCAGGCAAGACGCCCTGGGGCACCTACCTGACCTGCGAGGAAAACTTCAACGGCTATTTCGGCTCGTCCGACGAGACTGCCAGCTACGACCAAAAGGTCGCGGACGGCTTCGGCCGCTACGGCGTGCAAGCCGAAAGCTGGAACGGCTATGAGCTGTTTGATCCGCGTTTTGACACCTCAAAGCACCCGAACGAACCGCACCGCGCCGGCTGGATCGTCGAGATCGACCCGACCAAGCCGGACAGCACGCCGGTCAAGCATACCGGTCTGGGTCGCTTCAAGCACGAAAACGCCGCAGCCACGGTTGCGCCCGATGGCCGCGTGGTCGTCTATATGGGCGACGACGAGCGGGGCGAGTTCCTGTACAAATTCGTCTCGACCGACCCCTATCAACCGGGTGGCCCGACCGAAGGTTTGCTGAATGACGGTCAGCTCTATGTCGCCAAATTCAACGACGATCAGACTGGCGAGTGGGTGGCCCTGACGCCCGAAGCCACGGGAATGGACGCGGCAGAGATTGCTATCTTCACCCGGATGGCGGCCTCGAAGGTCGGGGCAACCACCATGGACCGCCCGGAATGGGTGGCGATCAGCCCCGTCGCGGCTGAGGCCTATTGCTGCCTGACCAACAACAAGAACCGTGGCGTCAAGCCGAACGCTGGCGGCGACGACACTGCAGTCAACGGCCCCAACCCGCGCGAAACCAACCACTACGGTCAGATCGTACGCTGGCGCCCGGCCAATGATGACCATGCCGCTGACGGCTTTGACTGGGATCTCTATGTCATGGCTGGCAACCCCACCGTGCATGGCGACGCCTATGCGGGATCGCCCAATGTGAACGAGGGTAACCTGTTCAACTCGCCGGACGGCATGCAGATCGACTCCACAGGTCTGGTCTGGATCCAGACCGATGGCAATGATGATAATGAGGGTGATTTTGCAGGCAACGGGAACAACCAGATGCTGGTTGGTGATCCGGTGACAGGCGAGATCGTGCGGTTCCTGACCGGCCCGAGCGGGTCGGAAGTGACCGGCCTGACCTGGTCGGACGACCTGCGCACCATGTTCGTGGGCATCCAGCACCCCGGTGGCACCTGGCCCGATGGCGAGGGCCTGCCGCGCTCGTCGATCATCGCCATCAAGCGCGACGATAACGGCATCCTCGGCTGATCCAGTCCTGAGCCTTTTTTCCAGCGCCGCCTTTCTAGGCGGCGCTGTTGCGTTCAACAGACCGAACCTGGTGCAAAATACCAATCACCGGCTCGGGTTACCGGAACTTTGTCTTTGCCCCGCCTCTCAGACATGTATGCTTTGCCCGAGCAGAACCGGGCGATGCAAATGCGTTCCGGAATTGAGAAACGACCCACCGGAACGGGGATCATGACCGCAGAACAGGACACCTCCAATACGGAACACGCCGCACCGGCCGAGTTCCTGACCAAGCTGCTGCATCATCCCCTGACCAAGGTGGTGTTACCGATTCTGGTCACGGGCATCGCGCTTTTTGCGCTGCATGATCTGTCGGCGCGCGTATCCTGGTCGGATGTGACGTCGGATATCAGCAATACGCCGTGGCGCATCTTCCTTGCGGCCTTCGGCTGGACGGCGGTCAGCTATTTCAGCCTGTCATTCTACGACATCTTCGCGGTGCGCAGCGTGGCTGATGGCAAGGTCCCCTCTCATATTGCAGGAATGGCCGGGGCAAGCGGCTATGCGGTGTCGAACTTTCTGGGCTTTTCTTATGTCACCGGCACGGCGGTACGCTACCGGATCTATGCCTCGCTGGGGCTGGATCTGGAGCGTGTGGCGGGTGTCATCGCGACCTCTTGGGTGGCGTTCTGGATGGGGATGACACTGATCCTAGGCATCTTGTTGACGCTGCATCCGCAAGGGCTGTCCACTGTGCTGCCGCTCAACAACACGACTGAAACGCTGATTGGGGCAGTGTTGCTCTGCGGACTGGTCTCACTGTTTCTCTGGCTGGCGATGGGCGCACGGCGGCTGTCCTTTGCGGGGTTCGGCTTTGACCTGCCCAGCTTCCGGCTGGCGGCGCTACTGACGCTGGCCGCCCTGGGCGACCTGTTGGGCGTCACCATGACGCTTTACGTGCTGATGCCCAGCGATCTGGCAGTCGGCTTTCCCTATTTCTTCACCATCGTCATCGCCGCCATCGCCCTCGGCGTGCTGAGCCATGCCCCTGGCGGGCTCGGCGTTTTCGAGGCGACGATTATCGCAGGGCTTGGTGCGGCGGGCCGGTCGGATGTGCTGGCGGCGCTTGTGCTCTACCGGCTGATTTACACGCTCACGCCCTTTGCGGTGGCCTGTTGCGGGATCGCGGTGGTCTGGACGGTGGCCCGGCGACGGGCGGTCGGCTCGGCCGCAACCGTCGCTTATCGCATCGTCAAACCCATCGTGCCGATTGCAGCGGCCGCGGTGACCATGTTTGCGGGCATCATCCTGCTGGTTTCGGGCACCCTGCCCGCCGACAATGAAAGCATGCGCATCCTGCGCTCGATCCTACCGCTGTCGCTGGTCGAGGCCTCGCATCTGATCGGCAGTATCACGGGGCTGCTCCTGATCCTGATTTCACGCGGTCTTTATCGCAAGCTCTACCGCGCCTGGGTCGTGGCGATGATCCTGATGGGGGTGGGCTTTGTCGCTTCGCTCAGCAAGGGGCTGGACGTGCGCGAGGCAATTAGCATGTTGCTGACCATCGGCTTTCTTGGCCTCTTTCGGGGCGCGTTCTATCGCGTCGCAGGGGCGTCGATCTTCCGGCTGAATGTCCCGTGGTTTGTCAGCATCGTGGCACTACTGGCGGCGGTGTTCTGGCTGGGGCTCTTCGCCTATTCTCATGTGGACTACCAGAACGATCTGTGGTGGGACTTCGCCTGGAACGCCGATGCCTCGCGTTTCCTGCGCTCCAGCCTCGTAGTGGCACTGGTGCTTGCCGCTGTTGCGCTGAACTCCCTGCTCAGCCAGCGCATGCCCGATCAACGCAGCTTCGAAGTGCCGCAGGTGGTGCATGATCTGGCAATGGCCAGCGAGGATACCGAGGCGTTGATCTGCCTGACCGGCGATAAGCAGTTCCTGATCGCTGAGGACGAAAGTGCCTTTCTCGCCTATGCCGACACCGGTAGCTCTCTCATCAGCAAGGGCGAGCCGGTGGGCGATGAGGAAGCAGGCAAGCAACTGATCTGGCAATTGCGCGAAAAGGCCGACAAGGAGGGCAAACGCTGCGCCTTCTATAGCGTCTCGCCGCGTTATCTGCCGACCTTCCTTGATCTGGGCCTGTCGATCCTGAAAATCGGCGAGGTCGCGCGCGCCGACCTGACCGGCTTCACACTCGACGGCAAACCACGCAAGGGTTTCCGTCAGGCCCGCAACCGCGCCGAGCGCGAGGGCTATGTGTTCGAGATCATCCGCAAGGAAGACCTAGCCCCCGCCCTGCCCGAGCTGAAAGAGGTCTCGGACAAGTGGCTCACCAACAAGCAGGGTGAAGAGAAAGGGTTTTCACTGGGCGGGTTCAGCGAAGCGTACCTCATGAATTTCGACCACGCCGTACTGCGCGATGGCGAGAGCGGCAAGATCGTGGCTTTTGCCAACCTGTTTCAGGGCGCCAACAAAAGCGAGCTGTCGCTTGATCTGATGCGTTACGACCCCGAAAGCCCCAGCTTCATCATGGATGCACTCTTTGCTGAAATGATGCTCTGGGGCGCGAAACAGGGTTTCCACTGGTTCTCGCTCGGGGCCGCGCCTTTTTCGGGGATCGAGAACCGCCAGCTTGCCTCGCTCTGGAACCGGATCGGCGGCTTTGTCTATGAACATGGCGAGCAGTTCTATCACTTCGAAGGCCTGCGCTCGTTCAAACAAAAATTCGACCCGGTCTGGAGCCCGAACTATCTGGCCAGCCCCGGCGGTCTGGCAGCCCCCCGCATCCTCTACGAGATCAACGTTCTGGTCTCGGGCGGATTGCGCGGCCTGACGAAATAGGAGAGCGCGCCGATGATCGACAGCTACCGCGAACATGCCTCGAACGAGCGGACCTTCCTGGCCTGGGTCCGCACGGTGATCGCCATTATCGGCTTTGGGCTGGTGGCTACACGGTTCAACGATCAATCCACCACCTTCTGGACAGAAATGCTGATGCTCGCGGCGGGCGCACTGGTTTTGTTACTGGCCTATATCCGCATGCGGCGTATGCACCGCCGCATCGCAAGCAAGACCCCCACTGACGACTACGAAGACAGCGCTGATATCTTCCTGCTGGTTCTGGTGGGTGCCCTCTTCGCCCTGCTCGGGGCCTTTGTGCTGCATGTCTATTGATGGCTACTGACTTTCAGAGACGCCGCTAAGAAAGACACCTAAGCGATTGATACCCTTTCTATTTTGGCTTTTTCCGCGGCGCAGGGATCAGAAGTTTATTTTTTTTAACAATGGCTCCATCAGCGACGCAGCTTGTCAACCTAGCTTAGTGCCAGAAAGCCGATTGCCCGGGCCAGCTCCCGGCACGGCCCAATCTGAGAGGAAAGCACAGATGACTGACAAGCATCAGAACAGCAGCGAGAAACTCACGGCGATTTATGAGCGCGCCTGGACTGACAAAGCCTTCAGCGCCCGCCTTGAGAGCGACCCGAAAGCGGCGATTGAGGAAATTGTCGGAGAACTGCCTCAGGACATGGAATTCAAGGTGGTGCGGGACACGGCGGACACGAAATACCTGCACATCCCGGCTGCACCCACGCAGGGTGAGGTCTCTGACAATGATCTGGTCGGTGCAACGGGCGGCACAACGCAATTTTGTCAGACCCAGTCCATCAGCGGGCTGACCTGCACGGTCACACTCCCACCTAATATCACGATCACATTTGTCCCCTAAGGCAGTGGTTGTGTAAACCAAACACACGAAGACGGACCGCTCGATTTCGCCGCCTAAAGCGCGGATCGCTGGCCACTTCATCGCGCGGGAGCGGAAGATTTTCCGCCCCGCCGCGTTTTTTCGAGCAGAGAGTGTGTCCCGGACAATACCTGAGTTCACAGTTCGGGCGCAAAGCGGTCAGCCGATGATTTCTCTTCGGGAACAGTCAGGAGGTCTCTGTGCTTCCCTCATGCACCCGAACGGATGCGGACCGAAAAAATATGACGTGAATTCGAAAAAATACGCTAGCATTGGAGTATTTTTAGTCAAGTTTGGTGGGAGGAACACATGGCTACTTACATTGTTACCGGAAATTATACCGTTCAGGCGATCCAAGGCATGATGGCCAATCCATCTGATCGGGCTGCAGCCGTTAAGCCATTGGTTGAGGCGGTTGGAGGCAAACTGATTTCCTACTATGCCACGACGGGTGACACCGATTTCCTGATGATCTGCGAAGCGGCAGATGGGGAAGATATCGTACCGGCCTTAATGGTCGCAGGCGCGTCCGGCACCGTGTCCAACATAAAAACGGTTCGCGGATATTCTAGCGAAGAGTTCATGGCAGCGCAGAAAAAAGCAGGGGGGCTTGCCGCCAGCTTCAAGCCGGCCGGCTAAGGCCTTCATCAAGTTTGAAAATGCATTGATCGGGCGGAGCCCGATGATCATCGCTTGTCGCGGTTCAAGCGAGCTCGCGTTACTGAAATCTCACTTCGTCGCCCCCATCGCGTTAAGGCGATCGCCGCGGCAGTCCGAAGCGAGTTTCCGGCGAAGCTTGTCCAACAGCTTCGACGGAGCAGTCTACCCATTTCGGGTCAGCAGTAGCGCCATGGCAATGTAGTTGAACGGGTAGCGTTCGGGCATCTCGCGAACGCGCTCTTCGGCGCGGGTATAGATAAAGCGCACGAGCCCTTCCAGATCGGCGCTATCGGAGAGGTTCAATCTTAGAGACGTTTCGGTGAAGGCACGGAAGAAGTTGGTGTAGGCCTGTGCATAGGTCGCGACATCGCCGCTCTTGCGATACGCTTCGACAAAGGAAACGGGGATCTCATACAGCTCGGATCGGTCCAGTGTGAACAGGGCGCTCAGGCCCGAATTGCTGTCCTCGAACGCGGCCATGACCTCGTCCAGTGTGCGCATATAGACAGGCTGGTAATAGCGCGCGTAAGCCTCCTGCGTGAGCATCCCGGCCTTCAGCGCGTCGAGCACCGCGTCGTTGAGCGCGTCATAGATCCCATCGCAGGTACGCAGCTGCTCGCCCGCGCCAAAGACCTCGATCAGCAGTTTGCCCCCCGGCACAAGTTCAGCAGCGCGGGCACGGGCAAAGCTGCGCAGGTCGGCATCGGCCTGTTGTGCAAATGAAGCCCGCTCCGCCGCACTGACATGGCCGACAGGGTTCAGCGCGCTGGGGCCGTTGGCAAGAATGTAGCCCGGCAGGTGATCAAGCGGCCTGCGGCTGAGAAAGCCGATGGCATTGAAGGTCATCGCAATCTGCACCGAGGCCGGAGGCAGCAATTGTCGGAACATGCTGCCGCCGACGGCAGAGGAATAGACGTGATCGTCCTCGAAGGCACCGCCCTCCGGGTCCAGCAATTCAAACAGGTCTGAGAAGTCATTGGTTGGCAGATCGCTGTGAATGGTCCGGATCGGCCGGTCGCTGCGTGCCCGCAGGGCGGATACCAGCCGCTGCATCACCGCGACCGAATTCCGGCCCTCGGAACAGCCGAAATCGGCCAGTGTGATTGCGCCATCGCCTGGCAGTTCCAGCGTGCTCGCGACCTCTTCCAACCAGGGCAGTACATGGGCGGTGGCCGTCCATTGCGGCGCCGAGTTGCTGTCGTAAAAGCCGTGACCGACCATCCCCTTGGTGACTTGCATGGTCTTTATCCTGATCCTACTGGATGCTGGCGCCCTGCGGGTCCTGGCTCAGCAGGTCGCCCCAATCGGTGCGATAGGACATCTCTGCCAGCACGTCAGAGGGCAGGAATTCGCGCCCCTGCCGAATTTGCCAGCCGCCACCAAGCCCCTTGTAGATCGAGACCAGATTGTTCGACACCGCCGCCCGCGCCTGGATCAGATCGGCATCGGCGCGCAAGGCTGCCGACAGCGCATCGATCACGCGCGAATAATCCTGCGTGCCGCCCTGATACTGATCAATGGCGATCTCGACCGAGCGGTCCGAGGCCTTGACGCTTTGGTCATAGAACCCCACCTGCTTGCGCGCCTGAGTATAGCCGACCATTGCATTCTCAACCTCGGAATAAGCGGTGATAACAGTGTTCTGGTAATTCGCGATCAACTCCTGATAGGCCGCGTCCTGAGCGCGCACATTGTCCTTGATCCGACCATAGTTCAGCACGTTCCAGACCACGCCCGCACTGGCCAGGCTGGTTGTACCGGAACTGTCGAAGAGATTCTGATTGGCCGAAGCCTGCAACCCGATCGAGCCTGAGAGGATGAACTGCGGATAGAGATCGGCCATCGCTATCCCCACTTGCGCCGATTGCGCAGCGGCTTCCAGCTCGGCGGCGCGAATATCGGGACGGCGGCGCAGCAATTCGGCTGGTACGCCGACCGCAACGATGCTGGAACGCGCCGAGGGGATGCGCCCGGTGCCCAGAAGTGAGGTCATTTTCGAGGGCGTCGTGCCCAGCAAGACGGCAAGCGCATTTTTGGCCTGTTGCAGATCGCTTTCCAGCTGCGGTACCAGCGCCCTGGTGTTGTTCAGCAAGGTCAGCGATTCCTGGACATCCAATTCGGTCGTCACCCCGTTATTGAACCGGATCTGTGCGATATCCGCCGCCTGCTGCTGCAGTTTGATATTGGTCTGGGCGACGCGGAGTGTCTCCTGCAATGCGCGGATATTGATATAGACCGCCGCCACATCGCCGGTAAGCGTCACCAGCGCGTCATCATAATTGGCGACCTGAGCGGCGAGGTTGGCCTTACCCGATTCCACGCCGCGGCGCTGTGCGCCCCAAACATCGGCTTCCCATGTGGCGTCAAATCCGATCTGGTTGGTGGTGAAGCCGGTATCGAATGGCACCACTTCGCGGATTTCCCGGATCGGATCAAGGTTCTCGCTGATCACGCGCCGCGAGGTGGACGCACCAACCGCCTGCGATTGCGGAAACAACTCGCCATAGGCGATCCCCAGTTGCGCGCGCGCCTGTAACACGCGCGCGCCCGCGATTTGCAGCGACAGGTTCTGGGCATAGGCCTGACGGATCAGCTTGTTGAGCACCGGATCATTGAAGTTCTTCCACCACTCGACCACCGGTTCGCTCCGCGCGGTCAACCCCGAGGCCTGGCTGGCGCTCGGGCTGTTGGCCTCGATCCATTGCTTCATGACGGGTGAGTTCGGTCGGACAAAGTCAGGGCCAAGCGGTGCGCATGCCGCGATCGCACCCGCCGCACAAAGCATCATCAGCCTGCCGATCATCTGTCTGCCCCTGCCTGTCATGCCCTGCCCGCCTTTTCTCGCTTGGCCTCAGATATTGAGCGGCCTGATGAAGTTCGCGAAGGAATAGATCCGCATGTTGATGCGCCGCAGAAACTCGAAACTCTGTCCCTTGCCGGTGTAAATCGCCACCGCCGCATGGCCGCCTGCGGGAAAAGTATGCCCCTCGGGCACATCGACCTTGATTTGCACCGCGATATGGCCCGGCGCCTTGGGCAGCACGAAGTTCGGCAACCGGCCCGAGGGCAGGTATTGCCCCTGCCGCGTGGCCCACCAGACCGCCTCGACCTCTCCATTCAGAATCTCACCGGGATAGAGATCCAGCGCCACCTCGACCGGCTGGCCTGGCTCAACGAATTTCAGGTTCTGCTGGCGATAGCTGGCAAGGATATAGGGGTTGTCATCGGTCACGAAGCTGGCGATCGAGCCCAGACGGATTTCACCGACCACCAGACCGGGGCGCGCCTGTTGCGAGACGATCATGCCATCTTCGGGCGCATAGATCGTTGTGTTGTCCATGAAATACTGCGCCTCGGCCAGTTGCGCGCGGGCCTGTGCGACGCCGGTGTTCACTCCGTCGATCTGGGATTCCTCTGCCAGATTGGCCTTGGCCAAATTGGCCTCTGCCTCGTGCATCGCGGCGGTGTCTTCGATCACCTGTTCGTTCCAGCGATCCAGCTCTTCCTGCCGCGCACCGCCCTGTGGCACCAGATTCTGGTAACGGGCCTGCTGGGTCTGGGCATAGCTGAGCTGCGCCTTCGCGCGCTGCACCGCCTCGCCAGCAGCGATCACGTCCTGTTCGAGGATCTTGGCATTCTGCTCGGCCGCCACAAGCTGCGCCTTGGCGGAGGCCAGCTGCTGCGAGAACACCGTGTCATCGAAGCGGTAAAGCGGCTCGCCCTTTTTGACCGGTTCGTTGGGGGTAACCAGCACTTCTTTCAACAGCGTGGGCTGGGTCAGGCGCGGCACGATCTGGATGGTCGAGCGCACCACATGGCTGTCCACCGACATCGGTTGGAAAAAGCGCAGCGCGACCAGAAAGATCAGCAGCAAATGCGCACCCACCCAGAAGGAAACGATGCCCCAGGCGATGTTGAACTTCAGCCACTGAGCCTTGAAGAAGACAAACCAGACGAAGATGACGTAGAAAATCGTGATGCAGAGCGCGACAAACATGTTCTTAACGCATCCCTAGCTCTTTGCACCGTCATCAGGGGTGGCATCGCTGTCACCCGCTTCGCGGTATTCTTCTTTGACTTCGCCACCTAATCTTTTGATTTCATCTCTGATATTCTTGCGCTCATCCTCGGGCATGCGCCTCAGATCAACCGTGACGCCATCATGGAAAGCCCACATGAAGGCATGCACCCAGGGCACAACGGCCAGAAATCCCATCCAGCCCATGACCTTGACCGCCTCGGCATGGGGATGGTTGCGCTTGATCGCGATGCGGCCCGGTAGGCCCATCAGGAACAGAAACAACGCCATGACAGCGGCAAGGATCAGGACCAGAGCGAGAAAGGTCAGATAGTCGTAATACTCAAGTGGTGCACCCAGCAGACCCATGGCATCCCTCCTGTTTTGCGGCAACGCGGGTCACGGGCCGCTCTCGACTTCGTTCGGAAACGCACAAAAGACGGCGGGCTGGAACAGGTTTCCCCGCCAAGCCACTTCCGCCAATAGGACCAACAAAGAAGCTATCATGCCCTCGATACACCTCTCGCGCGGCTTGTGCGCCATCGTCTTTTGCGGAATTGTGTCATCCGGGGGTTGTCTTGGCAAGCTTGGTGGACGGGTTTCAAAAAAATCCGTTGTGCAGGATCAACTGCCTTTGAGCTTGGCGGCTTCGCCCGCCGACGTCTCGTCGGTTGCACGCGGCGGGATCACCCAAAAGCTGAGAAACGCGGCAAGTACGCTCACTGCAGTGATAACAAGGATGGCCCAGGCGACTTCGGCCGAGTGGGCCAAAGCAGCCAAAGCGGCGGAAATGGCGACAATGGCGATCCGGGCTATGCTGGTCGCGACTGCTTTGGCTGCGACGCGCTGCTCTTTCGGGGCCACTTCCATGAAGTAAAGCGAGCGGGCGCCACCCAGACCCGTCACCGCAATGGTCACAAGAAACAGCGACACCGCATGCACATGTATGTCGTGATCGACGCCCGTATAATGCAACACCACCAGCACGCATCCGGTCACCGCGACCATCAGGGCCGCCACCGCCATCACCAGCTTCAACGAATATCCGTTCAAGACCCGCCAGAGCGGCGTCGCGACAAGAACCGCCGCTGCGGATGAGATGATCAGGGCGGTCAGCCCTTTGGCCGAGCTATGATGCGCCTCTGCCGCGATCAGCGCGAAAAACGGCACCGACAGGCCGACCACGACAAATGACAGGCGAATGACCATGAACCTGCGAAACCAGGGCTCTGCAAACAACTCACGGGCACGGCCAAGAAAGCCGATCAGCGCCTTTGGTTTGTGAACGTCGGCCCCTTGCACCGCCCCTTTTGTGATGGCGGTCTCGCGAAATGCGAGCATGGAAATCGCCGACAGCAGAAAGCACAACACGCCGAGGGTCACCACGGTGGAATGCCTCGAAAGTGCCGGTGCATCCTGCATCAATTGATGGACAAGCAAAACCAGCGCAATGGTGCCCGCCCCGCCGATGGCCTTCTGAACATAGCTGACCTGCATGCGGCTGCGGCTGTCGATATTGTCGCTGACAAAGTCGATAATCAGCATCGCTTTGATCTCTTCCAGCACGCCAATCAGGAAAATCGCAATGACAAAGGCGATCATCGTCGCCGTGCGATCACCTTGCAGCGTCACAACGACCACCAACAGAAAGCAGACGGCCACAGCGATATCCATGCAGATGATCGCGCCCTTCTTCCGCGACAGCCGCGCGACGCGGTCGGAGACAAAGACATCGGCCAAGGTGCCCGCCCCGTGCCTGATCGTCACCAGAAGCCCGGCCAGAAACATCGGCAGATCAAGCGAGACCGCCAGAAAGGCCAGCACGATCGAGGGGCTGGCCATCGACCAGGCCATCATGTTGAACGCGCCTTGACCGGCAAGGATCGGCACGTTCCGGCGCGCGACGACAGATCTCTCGTCCTGCTGTATTGTCATTGAAGCGTCATGGACTATGGGCGTGAGTTGGCGTTTTGACAGCATAAGAACAGGTTCGCCAAAAGGGCAACTTCATTTCCAGCCAAAGCTATTTTGGGGCTTGCCTGACCTATTATTTCATATATTCATGAATTATGGAATCAATGCTGCTAGATCGCCTCTCTGTCCTCAGCCATCCGCAACGGATGGCCATCTTTCGCCTGCTGGTTCGCCGCTGCCCGGATGAGGTGCCAGCCGGAGAGATTGCGCGGGTTCTGGACCTGAAAGCGAGCACGGCCTCAGTCTACCTGTCGGCGCTCAACCAGTGCGGATTGATCCGGCAGAGCCGCCGCGGCACCTCGGTGCTCTATCAGATGGACCTCGACGCGGCGCAGAGTGTTGTCTCCGACCTCTTTCTCGATTGTTGCAGAGGCCGCCCCGACCTCTGCCCGCCGCTTGCCCCCGAAACAGATGAAAGGACCGGGATGATGTCCGACAAACGTTTCAACACCCTGTTCATTTGCACCGGAAACTCTGCCAGATCGGTCTTTGCCGAGGCGATCCTGCGGCACGAGGCGGGCGACAGGTTCACCGCCTATTCGGCAGGCACGCAGCCACGATCCGAATTAAACCCCTATGCCATCGAAATGCTGCAAAGCCGGGGCATCGACACATCGGTTCTGCGCGCCAAGCACATTGCCGAATTTCAGGGGCCCGACGCGCCGCAGTTGGATTTTGTCTTCACGGTCTGCGATCTGGCCGCGAACGAGGATTGCCCGGCCTGGACCGGCCAACCGATCTCGGCCCATTGGGGTCTGCCTGATCCGGTCAAGGCCCTGGGCACCGAGGCCGAAAAGCGTCTTGCGTTCCAGCAGACATATGGGGCGATGCATAACCGGATCAAAGCCTTCGCCGCGCTGCCCTTTGGCACGCTTGACCGTGCCTCGCTGCAAAAACACGTCGATGACATTGGAAGGACGTCGGAACCCGTATGACAACTTACGCACTGAATGGCCTGGGCCGGATGGGAAAACTGGCGCTGCGCCCGCTGCTGGATCGTGGCGCAAAAATAGCCTTTGTGAATGACGCGGTGGGTGACCCGCATATGCATGCGCATCTGCTGGAGTTCGATACCGTGCATGGCCGCTGGCCTGCCGCGTTTTCAGCAACGGATGACAGCATCACGATTGACGGCACGACAATTCCCGCGCTCTCGACCCGCAAGCTGGAGGACCTGCCGCTTGAGGGCGTCGATGTAGTGATCGACTGCACAGGTGTGTTCAAGACCGAGGCTGCCCTTGCCCCCTATTTCGCAGCGGGCGTGAAGAAGGTTGTCGTTTCGGCCCCGGTCAAGGACGCAGCTGTCGCGAATATTGTCTACGGCGTGAACCACGACACCTACGATCCGCAGGCGCATCAGATCGTCACGGCGGCCAGCTGCACCACCAATTGCCTCGCGCCGGTGGTGAAGGTCATCCATGAAGGGCTGGGCATCAAACATGGATCGATCACCACGATCCATGACGTGACCAACACCCAGACCATCGTGGACCGGCCCGCCAAGGACCTGCGCCGGGCGCGCTCGGCACTGAACGCGCTGATCCCGACCACAACCGGCTCGGCCACGGCGATCACGCTGATCTATCCCGAACTGACCGGCAAGCTGAACGGCCATGCGGTGCGGGTGCCGCTGTTGAACGCCTCGCTGACCGATTGTGTGTTCGAAGTGGCCCGAGAAACCACCGCCGAAGAGGTCAACGCGCTGTTCAAAGCCGCAGCCGAGGGCCCGCTGACGGGCATTCTGGGCTATGAGACCCGCCCGCTGGTTTCGACCGACTACACCAATGATCCGCGCTCTTCGATTGTCGATGCGCCCTCAACCATGGTGGTGAATGGGACGCAGGTGAAGGTCTATGCCTGGTATGACAATGAGTGGGGTTATGCGCACCGGCTGGTGGATGTGGCGCTGATGGCGGGCGATTCCTTATGAACAAGCCTGAAGGTCTGGCCGCCTATATCGCCGTGACGGCGGCCTATTGGGCCTTCATGCTGACCGATGGCGCGTTGCGGATGCTGGTGCTGCTGCATTTCAATACGCTGGGCTTTTCGCCGATTCAGTTAGCCTATCTGTTTGTGCTCTATGAGATCGCGGGTGTGATCACCAACCTGTCCGCAGGCTGGATCGCGGCGCGGTTCGGGCTAACCAGCACGCTTTATGCCGGGCTGGCACTGCAAGTGGTCGCGCTACTGGCGCTGTCGATGCTCGACCCCGACTGGACAGTCGCGGCCTCAGTGGTGTTTGTGATGCTGGTGCAAGGGCTGTCCGGCGTGGCCAAGGATCTGGCCAAGATGAGCTCCAAAAGCGCGGTGAAACTGCTGGCGCCGACCGAGGGCGCAGGCCTGTTCCGCTGGGTCGCTCTGCTAACCGGATCAAAGAACGCGGTGAAAGGCTTCGGTTTCCTTCTGGGGGCTGGCGCGCTCGGTCTTATCGGCTTTGTCCCGTCCGTGCTGGGCATGGCGGCGATTCTGGCCGCGATCCTTTTGGTTTTGCTGTTCCGAATGCCCTCGGGCCTGCCCACAGGTAAGAAAGGCGCCAAGTTTAAAGAGGTGTTTTCCAAGAACCGCAACGTGAACTGGCTGAGCCTTGCGCGGGTGTTCCTGTTTGGTGCGCGCGATGTCTGGTTTGTGGTGGGCATCCCGATCTATTTTTATTCGGTACTGTCCGACGGCACGCCAGAGGGCAACCGCGAAGCGTTTTTTCTGGTCGGCACCTTCATGGCGCTCTGGATCATCCTCTATGGCGCGGTGCAGGCCAGCGCACCAAAACTGCTTCGCGCGACAGAGCGCAGCGAGGCCCAGATCGTCGCCGGTGCTCGGTTCTGGGTTGGGCTGTTGTTCTTTGTGCCGCTTCTGCTGGCCGGGCTGGCCTGGTTCGCCGCAGCACCCGCGCCGTGGCTGACAATCTGCATCGTGATGGGCCTATTGGCCTTCGGAGCACTCTTTGCGCTGAATTCCTCGCTGCATTCTTACCTGATCCTGGCCTTCACTAGTTCCGATCGGGTGACGATGGATGTGGGGTTCTACTACATGGCCAACGCCGCCGGTCGATTGCTGGGCACACTGCTGTCGGGGGTGAGCTACCAGCTTGGCGGGTTGCCATTGTGCCTGAGCATTGCCGCGCTGATGATCGCGCTCAGTTGGCTCGGCATCGGCAACCTGTCCACCTCGGCAGATGAAGCGTCTCAAACGGTGAATGGATAAGCGGTCAAGCCCCGAGAGCGGGAAAACGCCTTGTTCGATTGTCAGCAGCTGCCCCTTGACCGTTGTCGACAGGCTCATGGGCACCAGCGCCGCCTGACCTGAAATAGGCATGCAGGTCGCGCCGGTTATGCTGTAAAGAACTCGTAACACATTTGATTGAGGAACGGCAATTGAAAACAACACGCTTGGGGCCCGACGGCCCGGAAGTTTCGCAGTTCGGGATCGGAGCCATGTCTTTCTCCGGTATCTATGGTGATGCGACAGTGGAAGAATCCCACGCGGTGCTTGATGCGTGCCGCGCGGCCGAGGCAACTCATATCGACACGGCCAATGTTTATGGCAATGGTCGCTCAGAAGAGATTGTGGGCAAATGGCTGGCAGGCAATCCCGGTGTCCGGTCCGAGGTTGTTCTGGCCACAAAGGCAGGCATCAGCCGCGATCCCGATCGCCGCTTCAACAACGACCCTGAACATCTGGAAAGCTCGCTTAATGCAAGCCTGCAGCGGCTTGGTGTGGACCATGTCGATCTATTCTACGTTCACCGGTACGATCGAACCCATAGCCCCGAGGATGTTGCGGGAACGTTGAAGCGCCTGATCGAGAGCGGCAAGACCATGGCCGTTGGCCTGTCCGAGATTGCACCCAGCACGCTGCGCCGCGCCTGGACGGAGTGCCCTATCGCAGCGGTGCAGTCCGAATACTCGCTTTCTACGCGCGCCCCGGAACTGGGCTTGCTGCAAGCCTGCGCGGAGTTTGGCACCACTTTCGTCGCCTTCTCGCCCGTTGGTCGGGCGTATTTGACGGATGCACCCTTCAGCTTTGAGCGTGTCCAAGGGATGGCCTTCACCAAGGGCAATCCCCGCTTTGTCGAACCCAACTACAGCGCCAACATCCAGGCGACAGACCGGTTTCGGGCGCTTGCCGCCGAAATGGGCCATCCCGCGGCGGCGCTTGCGATCGCCTGGATCATCGCGCAAGGCAAGCACCTGTTGCCCATCCCCGGCACAAAGAACACCGCGCATCTTGCAGAACTCATCCGCGGGACCGAGATCGATCTGTCTCCTGACGACCTCGCGCGGATCGAAACGGTACTTCCCGTCGGCTGGGCCCATGGTGATCGCTACAGTTTCGCGCAATGGGAAGGCCCCGAACGGTATTGCTGATCTGAAACGCAGGGTTTCTAGATAGGGTTCAACACAGAGCCTTGTAGGAGATTTGGCCCCCTTGGTTTCCGGGGGCCAGCCTTACCGCTCCTGCATTCGTCTCGGCGAGGAGGTAAATCATTCGATCTGAACGATTACGCTCTTCCCTCCAGCAGGCGGCATCACCCAAGTGTCTGAAACACAGAGGGGAAACGCGGAAAGAAAGACCGTTCAGACAGAAACAGGAGTATGTGGCGGGGCTGTCAAATGAATTCGAACTAGTCTCAGTTTGCTGCGGAAACCGTGAACCTATGCTGAACAAAGTTGACGCCACTCGGCAAGAGCAACGGCGCGTGTCATCTTGAAGGTATCTCTGCTGGCAAGCGGTCTTTCCTGGTTAAAGTGGTTGTAGACGGAGGAATGGACGGAGGCGAATTTCTGCAAAGTTCGCATTCGCCTGGACCGTTGCATGGCGCGTTCGCGTCTTCGGAAAGGAAGGTGCGAATTCTCTGCGCGGTTGTTGAGCCTCCTGCCTGTCTGTTGTTTTTCCAGTGCACCTGTTCCTCGGAGCGCGGCCTTTTAGGATGCGAAGCGATCTGCGACTACTTCTTCAGCTTTGCCGGGCCGCTTTATTGGTTTCCTGAGGAACTTCAGAGCTGCAGCTTTGTTTCGACGCTTCGTGACGACGGCCTCAAGCACTTCACCTTCGTGATCGACGGCACGCCAGAGATAGTGGCGTTTGCCGTTCACTTTCACAGAAACCTCGTCCACGTGCCACTTACATTTGGAGAACGCGCGCAGTTGCTGAACACGCTTCCGCCTTATCTCAGCAGCAAACATCGGGCCAAACCTGTTCCACCAATACCGGACAGTTTCGTGGCTCACATCTATGCCTCGCTCGTGCAACAGAACTTCGACATTCCGAAGCGAGAGAGGGAAACGGATGTACAGCATCACCGCAAGGCGGGTGATCTCAGGACTGGTTCTGAAGTACTTGAAGGAGGCAGGTCTGGTCATGGACAAAAGCTACGCAACACCCCTGCCCAGCTTAAGCAAAGTTCTTCTGACAAGACCTCGCCGAAGTTGCAATCCGCGAGATGTCGGAGGCGCAGAACACTTACGTCATTGCCACCAAAGTGCGTGCGCGGTCAAAACTTATCGCTGAGTTTATTCATGCAGCCTTTGACTAATACGCAGCAAGCAGCAAGCAGCAAGCAGCAAGCAGCAAGCAGCAAGCAGCAGAGAATTTGATATGTTGTGCGTCGTCTAGGGCCTTATGTGCATTGCTTGAAAGCAATGAATCAATAAAACGCTGTTTGAAGGTTGAAGGCACGACTTTACGCGATCTGTGTTGTGTCCAATCGGCAACCAAAGCTGCTATTCATGCGAGGCGCAGCATTCGGTAAAGTGCGTTCGCAGCCGTCATTCTCCGCAGATTGCATTGACTGGTGAAAAGAGCCTTTAGCGGTCATTGCTGAGTGATTTGGTAGCTGCGTGTGCATTAGGCCGCTTAACAGGCGGCCTCGCCCATCTGACACCATGTGTAGTTTTGAATTCAGGCCGCCCTTGGTGCGCCCGATGGCTCGGGGTTTGATCCCTCTTTTGAGAGACTTGCCGAGATGCGATGCGTCTTTAGATGAGTGCCAGCGATCATGATCGTGTCGCCGTCACTTTCTGGCCGCGTCAAATCACTGAAGATATGAGCGAAAAACCGATGCGAGACCACCTGACAAAGCGGTTGTAGAGGGTTTTGCGGAGGCCGTAGACTGCCGGTGCATCCCCCACTGCAATCTGTTGCGCAGGACATAGATGATACCGCTCAGAACGCGCCTGTCATCTACCCTCGGTATGCCACGTGATTTGGGAAAGCGTGGCCGAAGTCGCTCCACTTGCGCTTCGTTCAGCCAGAAGTATTCGATCATGCTTCCCTCGTCTTTTGGAGGCGTGAATTACGTGGCGCTGTGGCACTCAAGCAGGGTTATGGGTCCTGACCCTATGCAACGGCTTCCTCTGGCGCTTTCGTCGCTATGTGGGAATCGCAGGTCTGATATGCATTGACTACGGGTACTCACGCGTGGATCGTTTGCTTTGTGCTGCGGGCAACCGAAATTTGCTTAGAGCATCAAGACTATGAAAAACTTCGTAAGAGACTTTATGGGCATCGCGGCTATGGCCCTCGTGACCGGGTCGTTTTTTGCAGTGCATACTTGGATGTATGTCCAATAGCATGCGAGTTCTCCGACTTGATTTACTTTATTGAGTAGGTCGGAAAGTGAGACGCGCTGAAAAAGACGAGTCGCAGTTTTAGAGAAAGCGCCCCTGAGCCGACGCTTTTTCGGTATTTCTGTCGCTCAACTTGTTTGCGTGATCAAAGTTCGGAAAACCCAAGCCAAGATGAAGAGTTTTGGTGGTCGCGCCGTGCACGAACTGCCAGGAAACTAGTCACGCTTTCTAAATGTACTTACCTGTTGCGCGAAACGGCTGATTGTTGCTGGCAGAGGCGAAACCACGCGTTGCGGATAAACTGCCCAGAATTCTAGCTGCGGCAAGGCTGGTTTTGGATCAAGCGCAATCAACTTCCCATCATCAACCTCTGCTTGGTAGATAATCGGTGGCAACATGCTAACTCCCAAACCCGCTTTCGTTAAGACCGCCATCGCGGAAAGCGAGTGGCAAACCGCACTGTTTCGAATAAGCGTTTCGTCTCTCTGGAACCAGTCGAGAATATCATCGTGCATGGTTGAGCCGGGGCCATGTGTGATGATCGCTAGTTCTCGAAAGTCGGTTGGCAAGATCGTGCGTTGCTGCAGCCCGGACCGGGGGGCGGTCATCCAAGTATAGGATGTGGTCCCAAGTGACTCCAATACAATGCCGTCTTCTTCAATTGGACCTGAGACCAACAGAAGTTCCAAGTTTCCGCGCTCATAACTTTCCCAGAGCGTCTGCGTTAGACCCACGTGGACTTCCAGAACAACATTTGGAGTCCTTTGTTTCACTTCCTGCACAAGTTCCGGAAGCCAGGAAAGCGCAATTGTTTCGTTCACGCCTACCCTAAGAAGTCCGCTGAGGCTCTCTTGCTTGGCCAAACGGGTATGCATCTCTGCCGAGAGTGAAAGCAATTCTTCGGCACCTTCAACGGCCTCCAGTCCTTTTGGCGTGAGGGTGGCACGACGACGGCTACGATCAAACAACAAGACGCCCAGTCCGGTTTCGAGATCGCTAATGCGCTGGGAAATCGCTGGTTGACTGGTATTCAGCTTTCGTGCCGCGGCCGCGAAACTTCCCATTCGTGCAACCCAGTAGAGCGCTTCCAACTGCCGGAAATCAAACGGATGTCGAGCCATGGCATAACTTCTAACACATAATCAATTCTTATCAATAAGTATAATAACTATCACAGTTTTAATATGAAACGTCCCTGTTTAGCCTGAACCGGCATTCGTAAGTCGCGGCTAGAGACAAAGTGCTGACGGACGGCACCAGCTGTCAAAACTGGGAGACTGAATTCATGGACTTAAATCAGATGAAGCGTACTGCTCGAGGATTGATCGGCGCTGCAACAGTGTTTGGAACAATCCTCGCCGCTCAGCCAGCGCTCGCCAAAACGGTTCTCAAGGCCAACAGCCAGTGGCCGGAAGCACATTCAGGTTCGCAAGTCGACAAATGGTGGGCCGAAGAAATTGAAAAACGTACCAATGGAGAAGTGCAGGTTCGACTGTTTTTTAGCGGTGCCTTGGGTAAGGCGGGCGAAAATCTGGAGCTAATGCGCAGCGGCGCTATCGAGATCGCCATGATGTCTCCGGGTTACTTCCCAGCGCAGTTGCCAATGCATGCCGCGCCCAACTCCATCCCAATGGCCATGGATACAGTTGGCCAAGCCACAGAGCTAATGGAACGTTTGATGGACGAGGTGCCAGCACTCAACGCGGAAGCCGAAGAGAACGGCCTCAAGACGCTGTTCTTTCACCATCTGAACCCCTACCTTCTGGTTTGCAAAGAGCCTGTGACAGATGTTGCAGGAATGGCTGGCAAAAAACTCCGGACATGGGGAGAGGCGTTGCCGCAAGCAGCACAAGCAGTCGGGGCAACCCCTGTAACGCTGTTCCTGCCCGAGGTTTACGAGGGGCTATCCCGAGGAACCGTGGACTGCATCCCATTCTCGGTTGATCTCGTTGTGAACTATAAGATCTACGAAGTGGCAAAACATATTTCTGAGATCACAATCTGGGAAGGGCCCACCAATGCTACCTGGATTTCTCTTGATGCCTGGAATGAATTGAGCCCGGAACATCAGGCGATCATTGAAGAAGTCTCGCGTGAAGCAATGCGGAAAGACCGCGATGTAACCCTGGCCGCCGACGCTGGGGCTCGTGAAACGCTGGCTGATCTGGGCGTTACATTCCACGAGTTTCCTGAAGAGGAACAACAAAAGTGGCGCGATGCAAACCCTGACTTTTTCGCCGACTTTATTTCTGTCATGGACGAAAAAGGCCAAGGGGACGATGCGCGCAAAATGATCTCGATCTGGAACGAGGTTGTTCAGTAGATCCTTCCGGTGGTCACCTGTTTCCGTTCGGAAATGGGCGCAGGTGACCACACCTTAACGTCTGAAAAGTTAGGCCGCTTGGATTTTGTGACTTTGCTCTAAAGGGTTCGCACTCTCTTCGTTCGCGGCCCCATTAGAGTTTGACCAAGCATCCGGCAGAGTGCGCGAAGCATTCAGAGGTTGAAATCTACACGGCTACCAAAGGCCGAAAGCAAAGGCGTTTGAAATCCTCAGGTCGCAAGAATGGCGATTGCCAATAGCAACACCGGGAAGAGCAGTTCGCCAGAACCGAGCGACGGCACTTTTGGGCCACAGCAGCAAGGAGAGCATTATGTCAGGGAATGGCGGCACGCCAATGACCCAATCCGGGATGGCTCGGATGCTTCAAAAGCTACGACGGGGCGCAGCGGTCGTTGCTGGTTTTGCTATGCTGGCCATGATGCTGACCGGCGCGCTTGACGTCATCGGCACCAATGTCTTCGCGTTGCCGATCCCTGCAGCATTCGAATTTATGGCGACCATGATGGTCCTGGTGATATTTTTCTCTGTCGCCCTTGCTCAAGCTCAGCGTTCACACATCAGAGTCGGCGTGTTTACCGATAACCTGCCCAAACCGTTGCGCAAGCTCACGGACATCCTGCAGTTTTTATTGAGTCTCGTGTTTTTTGGCCTTGTCGCATGGTTCGGGTGGAAGTCTGGCATTCGGAGTTTTGAAGTCGGAGAGTACGTATCGGGCGCAGTCAACTTTCCGATCTGGCCGGCTCGTTTTGCACTGGCAGTCGGGGCGACCCTCATGGTGCTCCAAAACATTTATGACCTTGTTGCGTGCGTCCTTGGCCGTGATGACGCCACCGAGACCGAGCGCGCCGTCGAGCGCGACACTCAGATTCCGTAAGACATCCTAAGGAATAGTCATGGAACCCCTCACAATTGCTATCTTGGCCGCGGTTTTCCTCTTCCTGTTCCTGGGTCTTGGGATACCAGTAGGTGTGGCAATGGGTCTTGTCGGTGTCGGCGGTATGCTCATTGATCTCGGGCCGAACTTTGCGTTTGGACAACTGCAAACCTTGCCGTTCGCGGTGGTCAACGACTACTCGCTCGCAGTTTTGCCCATGTTCGTCCTGATGGGGGTGCTGGCAGAAGCTTCGGGTGTAACGGCCGAAGTATTCCGAGTAGCAGACATTTGGTTGCGCCGCATGAAGGGGGGGCTCTATCAGGCTGTCATCGTGGGATCAGGGATCTTCGCCGCCATATCTGGATCCACTGCGGTCAATGCCGTGGTTTTCACCCGAATAGCATTTCCAGAGATGGTAAAATACGGGTATTCGCGCAGCTTGTCGTTGGGTGCGATCGCAGGTGCTGGCAGTTTCGCCGCTATGATCCCGCCGTCGATCACTATGGTCATTTACGCTGTAATGACAGAGCAATCAGTGGGTCAACTTTTGATTGCCGGGGTGATTCCCGGGGTGATTACAGCAATTGTATATCTGTCCGGCGTCCGCGTTCTTGTTGGCATTAAGCCTGGTCTGGCGCCACCGATCACCGAAGCTGTTCCAATGCGTGACAAGTTGGGCGCATTGAAAGGAATCTGGCCAATCCCAGTGCTCCTCATGCTGGTATTGGGCGGAATTTACACAGGCGCGTTTCCTCCCTCTGCAGCGGGTGCCGTTGGCGCATTTGGCGCATTTCTCTATGCGCTTTCGCGTAAGAAGACCTTCAAAGGCTGGTTGGTTCCGGCGCTTCAGGATGCTGCCTTCATAAGCTGCATTTTGTTCATCGTGCTTATCGGTGGTTTGCTACTGTCCCGGATGCTCGTCGTGGTCGGCGTGATCGATGATATTGTGTTGATTGTCACCGCCATCGCAGACACACCAATAAAATTCCTCCTCCTCGTTTCTGCAATCTACATCGTGCTTGGTTGTTTTTTGGACACCACTTCAATGATGGTTGTGACCTTGCCGTTCTTCTTTCCTGTCACCCAAGAGTTGGGAATAGATCCAATATGGTTCGGCATCGTGGTAACAAAACTGATCGAGATATCAGTCGTCACTCCTCCTGTTGGGCTAAACCTATTTGCTGTGATGGGAGGCGTTAAGGGGCAAGCGACCTTTACCGACATCTACAAAGGCGTTGTTCCATTCATTCTATTTGATCTCATCGTGCTTGGACTTCTCATCGTTTTACCGGGACTTGCGACATGGCTGCCGCAGGCGATGATCCAGTGATGAAGGCCCAATGATCAAGGTGCGATCCTGTCCCGGAGGCAGTCACCAAGCGATTTGCTTGCAACACTCAGGACGCGGAAAATCTGCGAAACAACTAAGAGAACTGATCCCGTGACGACAGCTTCGATGAGGATTGATTTTGGTCGCCCAAGATACCAAGGGCTTAAAAGGCCAAACCGATTGCGCCTTGAAGTTCTTTGGGGCAGCGCTGCCCAAATTGATGTTCCCAAAGGGACAATGCTATCCATCACCAATGTTGATGGGGGTGCCTCTGCCTGGATTACCGCGCTGGCCGGCAACGAAAGAACATTTTCGACGTCTTCGATAGACATTCCTCAGGATCAAACTCTCTCACTGGACGTGACCAGATTCGACAGTCGCGTTATGGCAGCTATCGCGGCAAATCGCGATGGTTGCCTAGAAACATCAAAAGCTTACAGTGTCTTTGGTCAGGAATCCGAACCGGGCGAAGCCTTTCTCACTCGGGTCACCGAAGACACAACGTTTTTTGTGATTTCTCCGATAAGCAGAGATTTTGTATCGGAAGGCGGCGGCGGACGGTTTGCCCTAGACGTTAAACTTCCCAAAAGTACATCCACTGAGTTCCTTTTGCCGGACCCGCTGGGCAAGGTTTGCGACGAATGGCGAATAAGTCGCGGTACGGCACATGCATACGAACTAAAAAAGGGTCAATTCGTCCAGATAATTGACATCGAGGGACAGCAGTGTTCGGACTTCATGGCCATGCGTGCATCGAGTCTGGATGCGGGTGTTGAGCGCTACATCGATTCGACTGTTTCTAGAACCATGGCTCGCAGCGCGTATCCGCTGCCGGGATTGCATGACAAGTTTTATGATCAGGATATCCATCCCCTTCTTGCCGTTCGGCAAGACACTGTAGGCCGCCATGACACTTTCGCATTGGCATGTACCGCACGTGGCTACGAAGATCGCGGGTTCCCCGGGCACATCAATTGCTCGGACAACATTTCAGACGCCTACAATCCGTACGGAATTGGTCGCCGTGCGGCATGGCCGGCGATTAACTTCTTTTTCAATTCATGGATGGATGCAGGTCACGGTCACTTGGCCTCGGACGAGGCATGGTCCCGACCGGGCGATTACGTCGTAATGCAAGCCTTAGCCGATCTCGTCTGCGTCTCAACAGCCTGCCCCGATGATGTGGATCCGATCAACGGTTGGAACCCAACCGACATTCAAGTGCGAATTTATGAAGAGGATACCTCGATTTCACACTCTGTTTCTTGGAGAGCGCAGCCAGAAGACAGCGCCAAGCTGACACGTCACTCGGCCTTTCACCCGCGCACCTCCGAACTCACCAGCGCGTATGCAGTATCCCGGGATCTTTGGACCCCGACACACTACGATGCAACGGGTGTGATTGAAGAATACTGGGCTTGCAAAACGGCAGCCACGCTCCAAGACATGTCCGGGCTGAGGAAATACGACATTGTCGGACCGGACGCGGCAGAGCTTTTGCAGCACTGTCTCACACGAAACGTTGAAAAACTCGCGCAGCATCGGGGCTTCTACGCACTCATCTGTGACGAGCGCGGCAGTGTGATGGATGACGGGACACTCTTTTGCATCGAACCGACGACCTATCGTTGGTGCTGCGGCTCAGACAACTCCGCGCTTCATTTGCGCGAAACGGCAAAAAGGCTGGGGCTCAACGCGCGGGTTCTTTCGCTCGGGCACCGCATGGTAAACCTCGCTTTGCAAGGCCCGAAGTCACGCGAAATTCTTAGCAAGATCGTGTATACACATCCTGCGCGCCCGACGCTCGCGAATATCAAATGGTTCGGTTTCACAGTGGCGCGGATTGGTGACAGCACCGGGCCCATGTTTATGCTGTGCCGCTCCGGATTTACGGGCGAGCTTGGTTATGAAGTCTTTTGCGACAAGGACGATGCGCTCGAGATCTGGGATGCTATTGTGGACGCGGGTAAACCACTTGGGCTTGTACCCATGGGGGGAGCAGCTCTTGATATGGTACGCATCGAAGCCGGACTGATGATTGCGGGCGCTGAATTTGCGCCCGATGTGGACGCAATGGAAAGCGGTCTGGGCTTCGCGGTTGATTTCAAGAAAGAGACATTCATCGGAAAGGACGCCCTTGTGCGAAACGCCGACGCGGCCCGGCGTAAGCTTGTTGGCCTGATCTTCGCTGGCAAAGACGCACCGGCCCATGGCGATCCCGTCTTTGTCGGGCGCGATCAGGTTGGAGTGATCACCAGCGGGACGCATTCACCACAATTGGGCCATGCCATCGCGATGGCACGTGTTGCTGTCGAGAATGCTAGCGAAGGCAGCCAGCTTGAAGTCGGAAAACTGGACGGGCACATGAAACGTCTGCCCTGTAAAGTAACCGGGCTGCCCTTCCTCGATCCCAAAAGGGAGAAAGCAAGAGCGTGATGGTGCTGTCAACGAATTCTAACCAGTCTCATTTTGCCGTGGAAACCGTGAACCTATACTGAACAAAGTTGACGCCACTCGGCAAGAGCGGCGGCGCGCGTCAGCTTGAAGGTATCTCTGCTGGTGAGGGATCTTTCCTAATTGAAGTGGTTGTAGACGGAGGAATGGACGGAGGCGAATTTCTGTAAACTTCGCATGCGCCTGAACCGCTGCATCGCGCGTTCGCCTCGTCGGAAAGGAAGGTGCGAATTCTCGACGCGGTTATTGAGCCACCTGCCCATCCTTTGTTTTTCGGTAGCGCCAAGCTCTCTGAGCGCGGCTCCGTATGAGGCGAAGCGATCCGTGACGACGGTTTCCGTTTTTCCATGTCGCTTCATCAATTTCTTGAGGAATTTCAGTGCTGCAGGTTTGTTTCGGCGTTTGGTGACAACGGCTTCGAGCACCTCGCCTTCATGATCAACAGCCCGCCAAAGATAGTGCCACTTGCCATTCACCTTCACGAAAACCTCGTCCACGTGCCACTTCCATTTGGAGAACGCGCGCAGTTGCTGAACACCCTTTCTTCGGATCTCAGAAGCAAACTCCGGTCCAAACCTGTTCCACCAATACCGGACAGTTTCGTGGCTCACGTCGATGCCGCGCTCGTGCAGCAGATCTTCGACATTCCGAATCGAGAGCGGAAACCGAATGTACAGCATCACCGCTAGGCGGATGATTTCGGGACTGGTTTTGAGGTACTTGAAAGAGGCAGGATTGGTCATGGACAAAAGCTACGCAACCACCCTGCCCAGCTGAAGCAAAGTTCTTCTGACAAGACCTCTGGCTCATCTGAACCGTCAAGGAGTGAGGATGAGACGGGAAGCTGGAGCTGACACGCCGACGGCTGAACGGGTCGTCGAAGACATCCGCCGCAAGACGCTGCCGCCGCGCACCAGGTACTGGCGCAGCTGGAGGCCGGGTCAGCCGAGGCAGTCCAGGCTTCAGTTGCAGTTTTAGTAACCCGGCTTCAACGCCAAGGCGGTCAGGTCGGCGCTGATATTCTGGCCAGCGGCGGAATTGCACGCCGCGAAAACGTCCCCGGCGCTTTCATCCGCACCCGCGCCCAGCTCACCTTTCTCTCACCGAAGATTCAGGCCGCGATTCTCGACGGCACGCAGCCGCCCGAACTCACACTCAAGCGTCTGGTCAGCATGACCCACCCACTTGACTGGTCCGAACAGGAAAGCCTGTTCGGCTTCTGAAACCTCCAGGTCCTGTGTCCCTGCTACAAGGTTCGCCCTCCCTGATCCGTCGACACAATTCCCTGTTCCCACGAGAAAATTCCCTGTTCCGATGTTCAGGGAATTTCTATCGTAAGCCACTGAAAATCATACAGTTCTGACAGGAGAAATGACGGAACTCAGACTCGTTTCGCGAACATTCCCTGTAAATTGCAGGTTATCAGGGAAATTCAGCCCAAAGCGACCCCGCCAAAGTGCGGCACTGAGACCGGGGCCTGAATTCTACTCAGAGAGCACGGTCTGCTCTGTCTCTGATTGAAAGCGCACACGCCAACGCGCGGGAATTGCGGCACAATTCCGGATCAGAAAACACAACTGAAGTGAGATATGTGTGGGTGGCGGAGAGACAGGGATTCGAACCCTGGAGACGGTTTCCCGCCTACACACTTTCCAGGCGTGCGCCTTCGACCACTCGGCCACCTCTCCGGTAGGTGTGACTTATGCGAATTCGATCGGGGAACGCAAGAGCCAATCAGAAAATGCGAAAACTTGCGACAAAAGGAAGATGATCCGAGACCTCGTCCTTGAATGCCTCGCGGCCCATATTCATGGTCCAGTGCATCGGAAACAGCCGCAAGCTTCCGCGCACGTAATCGGTTGAGAAGGTGCGCGAGACAGCGAATCCATCCAGCAGATTGGCCCTGCCCTTGCTGAGAATATGTGAAAACCGGTCCTGCAAATCCCAGCAAGAAACAAAGTCCATCAGGTCATCCCCACCCAGATGGTGAAAATTGCTGACATCCTGTCCGGGGATCATGTTGAAATCCCCCATCAGCAGGATCGTGCGCTGGGTCAGGCCGGGCGTCTGCCGGATACGCGTGATCTCAGCCCCGATGATCTTGCATTGGCTGTCACGGATTTGCTGCTCGGCGCGGTTGCGGCCCGATTTCAGATGCACCGCGATCAGCTTGGCCTTGAAGCGGCCCACCGAGACATCGACAACCACCGCCTGACGCCCGCCGGGGTCATCGCCTTCGGACCCGTCGATCAGCTGCGGGTCGGACACGTTCAGCTCGGGTTTGTGCAGAAATCCAATATGAATGTTGCCGTAGGGTTGAGCGATGATCTTCTTCTCATATGTCAGGCCAAACTCTGCCAGCGCCGTCGCGAGGCGGTCGATATGCTCGATCGGACTGACCTCGACCAGGGTGATCAGTTCTGCATCCAGCAGCGCCAGACCCTCGGCCTGTTTCTCTACGCGCACGCTGGTCGCCGGGATACCGAGGGCCTGATCAAACGGATTGAAACCCGCGAGGTTCCAGACTGCGATCCGGGCCAGACTGTGTTGAAACGACGCCATGGGAAATCCTTCCTTGCTTTGCTGCAAGCTTAGCAAAGAACTGCAAAAATTGCGCCAGTTGCAATGAGACGGGACGAAGGCCGGGCCGCTCAATAATCCCCGTCCGGGTCGGCATCCATATCCGCCTCTGTCAGATCGGTCGGCTTTATCGCGGCTGGAGCGGCGGGTGCGCCGGGCGTCGGCGGTGGGCTCGCCTGCCCCTGCAACGTCTCGGGATTGCGCAACCAGACGTCGCGCTGCGCAAACGGGATCTCGATGCCTTCTTCGGTAAAGCGGCGGTTGATTTCGTGGTTCATGTCGGACTTCACCGACAGCACCCAGTTCACATCGCGCAGGATCGCACGAATCTCGAAATCCAGCGAATCCGCGCCAAAGCCCTGGAACACGATGCTGGGCGCGGGGTTGGCCAACACCATCGGATGGGCATTTGCGATCTCGCCCAGTATGGTCTCGACCTTGCGGGTATCGGTGCCATAGGCCACGCCAACCGGCACAATCACCCGGCCAACCGTGTTGCCGCGCGTATAGTTGGTGACCGACTGGCTGATCAGGTCCGAGTTCGGTACGATTACGTCTGATCGGTCAAAGGTCTCGATCCGGGTCGAGCGAACCGAGATGTCGCGCACATAGCCCATCTGCCCGTTCACATCGATCCAGTCCCCCTTGCTGATCGGACGCTCGATCAACAGGATGATGCCTGAGACGAAGTTCGACACGATGGTTTGCAAGCCGAAACCGATGCCGACCGACAATGCGCCAGCGACAATGGCCAGCGACGACAGGTTGATCCCGGCACTGGTGACAGCGATCACCGCCGCCAGCGCGATACCGACGTAACCGGTGCCCGAAACAATTGCATTTTGTGCGCCAGGGTCAAATTTTGTCTTTGGCAGGAGTGAGTTGCGCAACCCGCTCTGCAATAGCCGCGTAAGCGTGTAGCCCGCGACAAACACGGCGGCGAAAGTAATGAAAGTACCAGGCGAGATCTCGATGCCACCAAGGCTCACCCCCTGCTTCGCGCGGCTCCAGAACTCTCGCAAATCAGTCTCGCGCGCGCCCCAGAACAGCGCCAGAACCGGCAAAGAGCAAATCACGAGGACAAAACCAGCGATGACCGAGAACAGTGAATCCCGCCCGGCCTCACCCTTTCCAGTCAGCCAGCCATAGAGATTGCCCAAGAACCGCTGCAAGATCACGATAATCGACAACAACGCCAGCGTTTTGATTGCCGGGAAGATGATCGACTCGGCCGCCGTCACATATCCCAGAGCAGCAGCCGCAACAGAAAAGACGGCCAAAATCATCAGCAGGCGCCGTACCTGGCGCGCAAATTTCGCGAACCCCGCGTGACGCGGGCTGTCTTCTTGCTCGGGCCCTGAGCCGGCAGCGCGCAGAGGGCCAGTCCGATACAGCCTGAGCAGCACAAGCGCTGACATGACTATGACAGGGAACGTGACCACCGACCGTGTTGAATCGGGAACATTTTCGATCCGCTGGAACAGCAGCACCAGGTCGAACAGGATCAGCATGACCGCCAACATATCGATGACAATCCGCAGTTCTGCCATCCGCACCCGGCTCAGCATCGGCTTCTTGTCTTCTTCACGGATCACAAAAAGCTGTCGGCCGATCCAGTCGAAGCAAAAGAATATCGCGGCCCAGTTGGGAACCTGATCCAGTAACAACTGACCGCGGACCCCAGCGATACCAGTGGTCGAAACGGCCGATGCCAGAAGCACGACACCCAGCCATGGCAAGAAAATCCGCGACAGCGAGACCAGGAAAGACCAAACGCCGCTGCCATTGCCACCGAGTGTCCGCAGGTACTCGCCCAGCCGCTCAGACCATCGGCGCCCCCGCGTGATCAGGACCAAACCGAAGGCTGTCAGCAGCACAATGGACGGCAAATGCTGGCGAATCTCGGTGCGCACCACGTCCGTTTTCAAGTTCGATATGATCTCATTCCCGAGGCTGCGCAGCGCCTGATCGACATCTGCACCAGCGGCTGGCCAGAGTTCGGGGTTGAGGGGGGATGGCCCCCGCGTGGCAAACTCCTTGGTTTGGCGCTGACGAATGAGGCGGTCGATCTCGGAAATCAGACCATTGGCGCGATTATAAGCCTCTTCGGATATGATCCGGGGCACCCGCAACGCATCAAGCTGATCTTGCAGATGTTCTCGCAACGTGGCGATATCTTCGGGCTCGTCCGTACCTTCTTCGGGCTTTGCGCCGAGCGCTTCTAACTGGCTTTCCAGCGTCTTGATACGATCCGAATTGCCACCTCTCACTTCGTTGAAGATCGAACGGTAGGAATCCAGTTCAGTACGCAGGTTCTCCAGCGCGGCGTCCGAAGCGCGCCCCGCGTTCACAGCGTCTTCTGCCCTGTCTGCGGTCTTGAGCCAATCCTGATAGTATTGCTTCTGCTCGATGGAAAGCTGCGCCGAGGCGGTGCCCGCTACAACAAGCAGCAAGGCAATTAGCCCCGTCGCCAGAATCCACCGCAGGGCTTGCATCTCAGACGTCCTCGAACACACCCGGAATCGAACGCGGTGCCTCGGTCATCCAACCTGGCACAGGCAGATCCTTGCCGCGCAGGAATTCGGGATTGAAAAGCTTGGACTGATAGCGGGTGCCATAATCGCAAAGGATGGTGACGATGGTATGTCCCGGTCCCAACTCGCGCGCCAGGCGCACCGCGCCCGCGACGTTTATGCCCGTCGAGCCGCCCATGCAAAGCCCCTCATGCTCCAGCAGGTCGAAGACGATTGGCAATGCTTCGGTATCGGGGATCTTGTAGGACATGTCCGGCTTGAACCCCTTCAGGTTTGCGGTCTCACGCCCCTGCCCTATGCCTTCGGTGATCGAACCACCCTCGGCGGCGAACTCGCCCGTGGTGTAAAAGCTGTGAATGGCCGAACCCTCGGGATCAGCCAGCGCAATCTTGACGCCCTTGGGCTGCAGCGCCATGCCGACACCGGCCAGCGTACCGCCCGAGCCTACTGCGCAGGCAAACCCATCCACCTTGCCGCCGGTCTGTTCCCAGATTTCAGGCCCGGTGGTTTCCAGATGCGCCTGCCTGTTGGCCACGTTGTCGAACTGGTTGGCCCAGATCGCGCCATTAGGTTCGGTCTTGGCCAGTTCATTGGCCAGACGTTCGGAATAGCGCACGTAGTTGTTGGGGTTGCGATACGGCGCCGCGGGCACCTGCACCAGTTCTGCACCGGCCAGCCGCAGCATGTCCTTCTTTTCCTCGGATTGGGTTTCCGGGATCACGATCACTGTCTTAAATCCCATCGACGCCCCAACCAGCGCCAATCCGATGCCGGTATTGCCTGCCGTGCCCTCAACAATGGTACCGCCGGGTTTTAGATCACCGCGCGCGATGGCATCGCGGATGATATAGAGCGCGGCGCGGTCCTTGACCGACTGGCCCGGGTTCAGGAACTCGGCCTTGCCGAGGATTTCACATCCGGTCTCTTCGCTGACACGGCGCAGCCGGATCAGGGGAGTGTTTCCAACAGCATCAGCCAGATCACGTGCGGTGCGCATAGTGCCCTCAATTCTTCGGTTTCACCAATGTGGTGTACCCTCGCCCCCCGCCGACCTCAAGCGGTGTTGCACGCGCTAGGGGCGGCCACTTTCGCGTTTGGCGGACAAGGCGTTTCGAAACGCCTTGCTTAAGCGCCTTGCAAGGCGCTTTTCACGCGGTTTGCAAACCGCGCATCCAAGGCCATTCAAATGGCTTTGTCAGGAGGTGCCAGCGCGTAGCCGGTTGCGGTGCCGGGCGAGCCAGTGGGCAATCGACAGCAGCGGCAGGTCCTTGACCTGATGCGCATCCACCTGCGCCATCAACTCATCAAAAGACAGGATCGCACTGCGGATATCCTCGCCCTCGCTGTCCAGACCGCCATTCTGAGTGGTTTCGGTCAGATCGGCGAGCCCGACATAGAGATGCAGAAACTCCGTTGACGATCCGCTGGAGGAATAGGCCTGCCCCGCGCATTCCAGCGCCCGCAACTCGATATGCGCCTCTTCCCGTGCCTCTCGATAGGCGGCCTGTTCCGGCGTTTCGCCGGGATCAACCATGCCTGCCACCGGTTCCCACATCCAGGGCGCAGGGTCGCCGATCATATAGACCGGGGCGCGGAATTGCTCGACTAGCAGCACGCAATCGCGCCGCGGATCGTAAGGCAGAACCACCGCCGCCTGCCCCTGCATCAGTGCGCTGCGGTTGAGCAATGGCGTAAGATCACCATCATTGCGGCGGTGACGGACCTGCATCTCGTCGACAGCGAAGTAATCCTGATAAGCGTGAGTGTAGGATTGCACGATCACATCTCGGTGCTGCGGGGTCCCGCGCGCCTTGGCAGCGATACGGGCCGCCGCCCGCATCCGGATCGCGGGAAAGCTGCGCGCCACCTCTGAAGGACTCCGGCGACCATAAAACGCCATCACCTCCTGCGCGGCATATTCCGAGAGCTCGCCCCATTCCGAAACCCAGTCGGTCAATGACCAAGGCGCGCCGGGCTTCCAAAGGGTGGCTTCGGGAAAAAAGATCTCTGCCTGCTCACTGCTCACATCCTCACAAATGATCTGACGGGTGCAGAGCGCATAGTCGAACCCGCCCTCATAGAATTCGATCCGGGCGATGTCCTCTGCCGAAAGGCCCCGCACAAGCAAGCCATGTGCAACTTGATCAGGCACGCTGAGAATCATTGGAAAGGGCTGATCTTCCACCCAATGCACCGCGTGATCCGGCAAGCGGGCCGGAACCATATCAATCTCAGCCGCTGGGCGGTTCAGAACAATCTCAAGCAGCGGTTGATGCTGCAGAGAGCCATAAAAGAACAGGTTTTTCAAAGCAATGTGACCGTTGATATTGGGTTAGCGCCATCTGCGCCAGGCGAACTCGGTGGCCAGACCGGCGAGGATTCCGCCGATCACCAGAGTCCAGATAATATTGGGGACCGCGATGGTATAGCCATAATCGATGGCAATACGGAAAATCGCGCCGATGGCCTCGAACGGACCATCGTAGCGGTTGCGCATCGCCTGACGGAACATCTCGTAACAGCCCTGAACGAAGAGGCCCCAGAACAACAGCACCACGATGCCTGTGACGCCGTTGTTGATCGCGTTGGTGATCCCCTTGCCTGCGCGTTTGCCCATAACAACCCAGCCAACCAGAATGCCAAGGCCAATGTTCACATAGGTGAAATACCCGAAATCCAGCCCTTCGGGCATCAGCGGTATGATCTGCCCGGATACGATGAAGGCAATCAGCGCCATGCACGTGGCAGCGACGAGACGGGCGGCGTCGGGCATATAATGTGGGTCCTGCTCAGCTTGGTCTTGCTAGCGTAATCTGTGTCACATCGCAGGTGCCAGTGTCAAAGGCGGCTCCGCAAGAGGTCAGATAAAAATTCCACATGCGGCGGAATCGTTCGTCAAACCCCATGGCGGCAATCTGTTCCCACTTCTCGTTGAAGGTCTCGTGCCAGCGCCGCAGGGTCAGATCATAGCTCTTTCCGAACTCTTTCGAGCGCACGAAGTTCAGCCCCGCCATATCCACCTGCTGTCGCAGGATTTTCGGGGCGGGCAGCATGCCGCCGGGGAAGATGTATTTCTGAATAAAATCAACGCCGTTACGGTATATATCCCAGCGTTTGTCGGCCACAGTGATGATCTGCAGCGTTGCTTGTGCACCGGGCTTTAACCGGTCGCGGACCGTGTTGAAATAAACCGGCCAGTATTTCTCGCCCACCGCTTCGAACATCTCGATCGAGGCAATGCCGTCATAGGTGCCGCGTTCGTCCCGGTAATCTTGCAGCTTGAACTCGACCTTCTCAGATAGTCCCGCTTTTTCAATACGTTCTGAAGCGTATTTCAACTGTTCTTGGCTCAGTGTTAACCCGGTCACCCGCAACCCGCGCTCTTTGGCGGCATATTCGGCAAAACCGCCCCAGCCGCAGCCGATCTCAAGGATATGATCTCCGGGCTTGGCGCCCATCTCATCGACAAGGCTTGCGTATTTTGCAATCTGCGCCTTTTCCAAGCTTTCTTGCCCGGTTTCAAAGATCGCGCTGGAATAGGTCATCGTATCGTCCAGCCAGGCGGCGTAGAACGCATTACCCAGATCATAATGATACGAGATGTTTTTCTTGGCCTGTTCGCGATGGTTGCGCTGCAGCCAGAAGCGCAGACGTTCATAGGCCCGCGCCAGAAACTGCCCGGTGAACCCGTCATAGACCGTCTCGTTGCCCAGATGCACCAGATCCATGAAGGCGCGCAAATCAGGCGTGCTCCAGTCCCCTTCCAGATAAGCATCGCAAAAGCCCAGGTCGCCCTCGCGGACCAGCCGGGCAAATATGTCGGGATCGTGCACATTGATCTGCGCGACTGGTCCGGGCAGTTTGCCCTCGGACCGGAACACCCTCCCATCAGGCAGCACGATATCAAGCCGCCCGGCATTCATGGTTTCGAGCAACTTCATCACTTGCGTAAAGTATCTGGGCAGGTCCTTCTGCCCATGGGTTGAGGTCAGGATCATCCGCTCTCCCTATCGCGGTGCGTTACAAGGCTAAGTCGAGTTCGTTTTTCAGGCAAGCGTTTGTTTTAACACGATTACACTCCCTTGAGTTGATAGGCGGCAAGGGCCCGCCTACGTCCCTCGTCCAGTGGCATGACCGGGGCGGGATAACGATCATCGGGGGCAAGGCCCCAGGCGCGCGGCACCGCCCGAAAATAGCTGAGCGCAATATCAGGCGGATCGCCTTGCGTTTCAGCCAACCATCGCGCCACGTAAGCCCCGTCAGGATCGAACTTTTTCTGCTGAACTTCGGGGTTGAAGACCCTGAAGTACGGCGCCGCGTCCGGCCCGGTGCCTGCGACCCATTGCCAGCCCATGGCATTTGCGGCCGGATCCCAGTCCACAAGGGTATCGGCGAACCAGTCCATGCCGATTTTCCAGTGTGTCATCAAATGCTTGGTCAGGTAACTTGCCACGATCATCCGGGCGCGATTGTGCATGCGCCCGGTGACATAAAGCTCGCGCATGGCCGCATCGACAAAGGGGATACCGGTGCGCCCCTGTTTCCAGGCCAGAACCTCGGGCGCATCCGGGTCGGTGCGCCATGGAAACCTGTCCCAGCCCTCCTTCCAGTTCTCGGTCAGCATATGGGGGGCATGGAACATCAGGTGATAGGCGAATTCACGCCATGCCACCTCTTTCAGGAAGTGTTCTGCGCCGTTCTTGTGCTCTGCCTTTGCGCGCTGTCCCGCCTGCCAGAGCAGCAGCGGGCTGATCTCACCCAGGCTCAAGTAATCGGACATGCCGGATGTGGCATCGATGGCCGGATAGTCGCGTTCTACCTTGTAGCGGTCGATCGAGGTCTCAACAAACGCATCCAGCCGTGCGCGTGCTGCAACCTCGCCTGGCGATACATGTGCGCCAACAATCATAGCACCTCGGTTCATTGCGGCCCCAAGTGTCCAGGTCTCAAGCTGCTCTGACCTCGGCCAAGCCTCTGGCGCGGTGATGTGGGCGGGTTCCGGCAGGGATGCAGCAATCTCTCGCTCCTGCACCGCACGCCACATCGCGGAGTAGACCTTAAAATACCCACCGCTCTTGGTTTGAACGGTCCAAGGTTCGAATAACAGGTGCCCGTCAAACGAGCGCGCGTCGTGCCCTTCCTGTTTGAGCTCTGATTTGATCGCAGTATCGCGCGCCTGCGCCCACGGATCATAGAGGCGCGTCCACCAGACCGCGCCCGCCCCAGTTTCCCGCAGCAGCGTGCGCAGTACCTGCGCGGCGTCGCCCCGGCGCAGGATCAAACGACTACCTCGGGCCTCTAAGGCCTGCGCGAAAGCCTCAAGACCCCGTCCAAGCCGCCATCTCGGCGCGGCTCCCAGTGCTGAAACGGCATCATCCGCGATGAAAACGGGCAACACCGGCCTGCCGCTGTGACAGGCCTCGTGAAACCCAGGATGATCGGCAAGCCGCAGATCGCGCCTGAACCAGAAAATGATCGGTGAACGTTGCCCGTCCATCATGCCCCCGCCTCTTTGTCTTTGGTACGGCGAGGACGCTTGATTGGATCACAAAACGCGGTCAAGTGCCTCGATCAACTGGTCAATTTCGGCTTTCGTGGTGTAATGCGTGAAGCTCATGCGAAAGACGCCGCGGGCCGGATCGATGCCCATTCCCGCCAGCGGGCGCACCGCATAAAAGTCACCACCATCCGCCATGATCCCGTGTTTCGCCAATTCGGCGGCGACCGGTTGCGCCGGACGGTCCAGCGACAGAGCAACAGTGGGAGCACGCAGTTCCGCCTGATCGGGGCCGAGCAGGCGCACGGAATTGCGGTCTTTCACCGCATCCAGCAATGGTTGCAGCAAGTCGACCTCCTGCTCGCGCATCAGATCATGCACGAAAGCGCCGCGCGCCGCCGCACCCTCGCTTGGCCCGCCATGATGGTCACACAAAGCATCGACATAGTCCGCCATCCCGGCACAGGCCGCAATCTGTGCGTGGTCCGGTCCTGCCGGGGTGAAGCGTTTGTAGAGGACATCGCCGTTGAAATAGTGCCCCTGATTGGGAAGCAGCTCGCCCAAAGCACGCCGGACCACCATGCAGCCCTGGTGCGGGCCATAGGTCTTGTAGCTGGAAAACAGATATACATCCGGCCCCAGCGCGCCCACATCAGGAAAGCCATGCGGCGCGTAAGAGACGCCATCGACGCAGACAAACGCCCCGGCCGCATGAGCAATCGCGGTGATCTCGGTCACCGGGTTGATCTCAGCCACCACGTTCGAGCAATGGGGAAAACAGACCAGCCGCACCTTTTCGTCCAGCAGGTTCTCCAGCTGCGCCGGATCCAGATGGCCGGTATCGGGATCAATCCGCCACTCACGTATCTCGATCCCGTCTTCGGCCAGCCGCCGCCACGGCCCGCTATTGGCTTCATGATCCTGGTCGGTGACTACAATGGCCTCGCCCGGCTGCATCCACTTGCGCACCGCCTGCGACAGCACATAGGTGTTCTGCGTGGTCGAGGGGCCAAAGCTCAACTCGTCCGTCTCGACCCCCAGCAGCGCCGCCATACGCGCCCGCGCCTCGTCCATCTCCTCTCCGCCCAGACGGCTTGCATCGTAGGCCGCATAAGGCTGCACCTTGCGCTGGGTGTAGAACCGCGTCAGCCGGTCAATCACATGGCGGCAGGTGTAAGACCCGCCCGCGTTCTCGAAGAACGCCTTCCCCTGCAAGGACGGTTCGGCAAAAGCGGGGAACTGCGCGCGCACGAATTCGGTATCTAGGGCCATGTCTGCTCCGGGCTTGGTTTTGCCAAATGGATGCAGATCGCAGGCTGCGCGGTCAAGTGCGATCCTGATGACAGTTTCTGACATTGGCTCATGTCAGTTTGCCGCCATCCAACGCATACAGGAGCAAATGAGATGAGTTTTCAACCAAAGGATTTTCTGGTTTGGGGCGAATTGCCGGTCAGCGACCTGGGCAAGGCGGTTGCGTTCTACAGCCGGGTGACCGGTGCCGATCTTTCAATGGACGAATCCGGCCCCAATCCGGTGGCCATGTTCCAGCCCAAAGACCCCAAGACCGGAATCGCCCTGCACCTCTACCCGGGCACCCCAGCCAGCGACGGACGCGGCCCCACGCTGCACCTGACTGCCGAAGGGACCCTGCAAGAGGTCATGGACCGCATCTTCGAAGCTGGAGGCCGCGTGATATCCGACATCATCGAGATCCCGCCGGGTCGTTTCTTTTATGCGACCGATCCCGACGGCAACTCTTTGGGCTTCTTCAAGGCCAATACCGACTGAGCCGGTCAACCGTCAGCCATTCACATCGACAACCACGCGACCCTGAACCTGCCCAGCCAGAATATCGGCCCCCAATTGCGGCAGATCGCTGAGGGTCGCGGGCCGGACCATCGCCTCCAGCTTGTCCATGGGCAGATCGGTGGCGATGCGTTGCCAGGCCCGCAGCCGGTTCTCATAAGGCTGCATCACCGATTCGATGCCCAGCAGGTTCACGCCGCGCAACAGGAACGGAATGACTGAGGCAGGCAGGTTTGCCCCGCCCGCCAGCCCCACTGCCGCGACCGAGGCACCGTATTTCATCTGCCCCAAAACGCGGGCCAGCATGGCGCCTCCCACCGCATCGATGCAGCCCGCCCAGCTCTCGCTCTCCAGCGGCCGTTTGACAGTTTCGTTCAACTCTTCCCGTGCCACGATCTGCGTTGCGCCAAGCGATGTGAGATAGTCGGCGCTTCCCGGCCGACCTGTCACCGCCGCGACCTCATAGCCCAGATTCGCCAGAATCGCCGTTGCCACCGACCCGACACCGCCCGCAGCGCCCGTCACCAACACCGGGCCGCGCCCCGGCACCAGCCCATGATCCTCCAGCGCCATCACCGACAGCATTGCGGTCAGCCCGGCGGTTCCCACCGCCATCGCCTGACGCGGGCTCAGCGCTTCTGGCAGAGGCACCAGCCAATCGGCGCGCATATTGGCCTTCTGCGCGTAACCGCCCCAATGCGCCTCACCGACGCGCCAGCCGGTCAGCACCACCTTGTCGCCGGGTTTGTAGCGATCATCCGAGGACGCCTCGACCGTGCCTGAAAAATCCACGCCCGGTACATGCGGGTATTTTCGGACCAGCCCGCCGCCATGCGAACTCATGCACAGCCCGTCCTTGTAGTTGACCGTGGAATATTCCACCGCAACCGTTACTTCGCCCTCGGGCAAATCACTTTCGGACAGTTCCTTCAGCACGGCGCTCGCCTTGCCGCTTTCCTCGTCCTTTTCCATCACCAATGCGTTGAACATCTCAGCATTCCTTTCTTATCCAAGCCAGCCAAGTCCGATCTTCGTCTGGCTGATCAATTCCCGGTGCGGTCGCAAAGCGAGGGGTACAGCCCCCTGCCCCCTAGGCCCAAAAGCGATCCCGCACGATCGCAGCGCGCATACCCTCCGGCGTTTCCACCTCAAGTTCCGTACCCGGATCCCAATGGCTCAGGCGCAGCATGCCAATGGCCACATTGGTTGTGAAATCCGGCGACCACGCAGCCGAACTCACCTGTCCCACCCGTTTGCCCCCCGCATAGACCGGCCAGAGTCGATCACAGGGCGGCACCGGATCACCCGCGATGGCGATGGGGCGGATTTGCTGCACCGGGCCTTCCTTTGCGACACGCAACAGAGCATCGCGACCAATGCAGCCGATGGCAGTATGAGTGTTGCAGAAACGGCCCAGACCACATTCATGCGGCGTGTTGTCATCGGTCATGTCATTGCCGTAGGAGAGCAGCCCGCCCTCGACCCGTTCGATCAGGTTCGGGCATCCCGCACGCACCTGCAAATCCTCGCCCGCCGCAAAGAGCGCGTTCCAGAGCGGCATGCCGACCTCGCTGCCCTCCACATAGATTTCGAACCCGCCCTGTTTGGAGTATCCCGACCGCGCCACTGCCAGATCGCGGCCTTCGAACTGGAACATGTCGAACCGAAAGAACCGAATGTCGCGCACCCGATCGCCAAAGACCCGCGCCATCAGATCGTCTGCCTTCGGTCCCTGCACGGCAAGCGGCGACACGTCCGGTTCATCGACCAGCACATCAAGCCGGTAGCCATTGGCCAGCCCTTTGACCCACAAAAGCAGATCACTGTCGGCGATCGAGATCCACCACCGGTCTTCGGACAGTTTCACCGCCACCGGATCGTTCAGCATGCCCCCCGTTTCATCGACGATGGGCACGTAATAGCACTGACCGGGCAACATGCCGCGCAGATCGCGCGGCGTCAGCATCTGCATCAGCCGCGCCGCATCCGGGCCGCGCAACTCCACCTGCCGCTCGCAGGACACGTCCCAGATCTGGACATGGCTTTTGAGGTGGCGATAGTCAGCCTCGACGCTTTCAAACAAAGTGGGCAGCAGCATCCGGTTGTAGACGGAGTAGGCTTTGGCACCCGCCGCCTCAACCCCCTCAGAGAAGGGTGTGCGCCGCAAGCGACGTGACATGGAAATACCGGCCATCTCAACGCTCCTCGGGCATGAAGACCAGATCGCTGACCGGCGCGTCCGAGCCGCATTCCGTCAGCATCTGATGCAGCTGACCCCGGTGGTGGGTCTGGTGGTTGAACATATGGATCACGCATTGGGCGTAAGGCTTTGTCACGTCGGCCTCTTTCGCCGCCGAGAACCACGTGAACGGACCAGTCAGCGGCCCGTCATCCAGCCCAGCCGCCCAGTCCGAAATCCGCCCATCGATTTTGTAGCGCAGGGGCAGCCACGCATCCAGATCAGCACAGAGTGAGGTGCTTTCGGGAATGCCCCCACCCGGCCCTTCGCCCTTGTCAAAGCGCGAGATCCAGATCCAGTCGCCCCAGAGCAAATGGTTCGCCGTGCCCATGATCGAGCCGAAAAACGCCCCGCGATTTCGCGTCAGTTCCTCTGGCGGCAGCGCCTTCAGAAACCCTGAAAGCTGGGTGTTCTGCCAATGGCCATAGCGCGCCATCTCGCGGGCATAGTCCCCGGTGATCATCACTTTGGCCCGTGCCAGTCGATCGGGCAGATCTCGGCTGACTTGCCACCGAAATCCCACACCCGGCCATAATCGCGCACCTTGGATTTTGTGCCCTTGGCGACGATGATATCCGGGCCCATCCAGTATTTCGAATTGGTGACCATGACGGGATGCTCGGCATCCTTGCCCGTTAGCATTTCGATTTCGCCCTGTATCTTGCGCCCGATCATGATCCGGCGCTTGGTCCCTTCGCGCTCGATCTCGACCGGTGCGCGTTCAGCGCCAATGATCTCGCTGACCAGCATAGTAAATAGGCCCGTCGTGCCGCCTGCCTGGCCGCTGAAGATCTGCAGGATACCGTTATAAGCCTTACCGCTCGCGCGCTCATCCACATAGGCCGCAACCTTCCACTGGCCCTCACCCATGCGACCGGGAATATCGACCAGCAGCCCCACGTTCAGGCCCGACAGGTCCTCGCCCTCGTAATGGCCCTCGTCGATGATGATCCCCATCCAGGCATGGCAGTGCCCCTCGGTCGGCGGGTGCGCGCCCAGTGAGACCACGCAGGGGCAGAACACGTCGCAGGAGCAGTTCAGGATCAATTCGCCCTTGATCGCCCAATCGGTCGGAGACATCTCGCGCCGTTTCGGATTCGGCATGCGGCTGTCGATACGCTGGCTGATCGGCAGCCGGTCGGCATCGGGTTTTCTGTTCTTTGCCATAAGGTTATCCTCCGAACATGACGGGATAGATGAGTAGAGCGAGACCGCCCGCAATGAGGGCCACGCCCATCGGGCGGGTCACCACGTGTCCAATCTGCGGTAGTTTTTCGAGGACCATGAACAATGTGGCTAGCCCCATCCACAAAAGGCTCATCACTCCGCCCACAAAGCCAAGCGCCATGAAGCCCCAGCAGCATCCGACGCAGAACGCGCCGAGCCCCAGACCCATGCGCAGGCCCCCAGCAAATCCCGTGCGCCAGTGACTCAGGAAATACATCATCGGGGCGTGGCAGACGCCGTGACAGACCTCTTTCACGCGGGTGAACTGAAAGGCACCGACCAAGATCAGCAGGCCACCCGCCAACAGCGGCGATTTGGCAATGCCCAGCATGTCGATCACGCCGCCAAAGAGCAGCGCAAGTTGCACGCCGGTGATCAGCGCGGCAAAGCCCACCCAGACCAGCATGTAGCCCGAAACAACGCCAAGCCATCCGGCCCGCGTGCCATCGGCGCTGACCATCAGATCCTCATAACTGCGGAGGGTCGGAACCAGAGTGGGCAGCATCATCGCCGCCATCATCACCGCCCACATCCAGAAAAGCGGGCCAAACTCGGCCATGGGCATATACATATCCATGCGCGGGTCCATCGCGGCCATGGCTTGCCCCACGGGCCCGGGTCGTCCGATCAGGTCCAGATCCATCTCGACGCTCATGGAATAGAGAAACCACCAAGCCCAAAGGATCAGGCCATAGAAGCCCAGCCATAAGATATTGCGAAGTGATCCTGCCGGCACGTCTCCCTCCCCGACTCGGTCCTTGCAAATCAAATGTCAGACTTTTAAATGTCAGACAAATGAAATCTGAGTCTGCACCGTGAAAATTGATCCCAGCAATCCCGCCGACCTTTCCGCCCAGATCGCCGCCGCGATCCGCGACGCCATCATCGGCGGTGACCTGATCGTGGATGAGCGTTTGCCATCCGAGGCCGAGCTGGCCGATCAATTCAACGTATCGCGCCCCACGGTGCGCGAGGCATTGAAACGGCTGGCCGCACAATCGCTGATCCGCACCCAGAGGGGGGCGAGTGGTGGCGCCTTCGTCAACCGGTTGAGTTTCGAGGATGCCTATGCCCAGCAGATCACCACCTCGACACTGCTGCTGAGCATGAATGCGGTCAGTTTCGACACCGCCTGCGAGGCGCGGTTTGCCCTGGAACGCGCCTGCGCGCCGCTGTCATCGCAGCGGCGCAGTGCCGATCACTTGGCCACCATGCGCGCCGAGATCCACCGCCAGCAGCAGCCCGGCCTGACGGACGAGGCGTTTTGCGCCTCTGACGTGGCCTTTCACCGCGCGCTTGTGGACGGCGCGGGAAACCCGGTGCTGTCCTACCAACTTGCCGGGGCGGTCGAAGCGATGCAGCCGCTGATGAACATGATCACCTTCAGCGCCCGCTCGCGCGAGGAAATCGTGGCCATGCACACCGAACTCGCTGACGCCATCGAAACCCAGGATGGTGCAAGCGCCGATACAGTCCTGGCCCGGCTTGAGGATTATACCCGCACCCTTGCCCGGGATGTGATGACGGCACGTGCGGCAAAAGCAAACGGTTGAACACGCGCGGAAAACCCGCTTTGTCTGACGCCGGACAACGAACAGCGGAGACACGCATGCGCCCCACCGAGCAGTTAAGACAGACCGTGACCGAGGATTGGCAAGCCGCCACGACCCATGCCTTTTGTCGCGAGTTGTCGGACGGCACGCTGCCGCTCGACAAGATGCGCTGGTATCTGCAGCAGGATTACCAGTTTGTCGACGGCTTCGTGCGCTTGTTGGCCAGCGCCATCGCCCATGCGCCCAGCCTGGCCGATTCAGTCCCGGCGGCGCAGTTTCTGGCCGTCATCACCGGCCCCGAGAACACTTACTTCCTGCGCAGTCTCGATGCCTTGGAGGCCGAGGCCAGCAATGACCCCGCCCCCGTTACCCGCGATTTCCAGAACCTGATGGCCGAAGCCGCCGCCTCTGGCCGGTATGAGAACATGCTGGCCGTGCTGGTTGTTGCGGAATGGATCTATCTGGACTGGGCGACGCCGGAAAACCCGCCCTCCGACGACCTGCCCTTCTGGTTTGCCGAATGGATCACTCTACATGCAGGCGACGGGTTCGAGGCGGTTGTGGCGTATCTGCGCGATCAGCTCGACAAGGTTTGGCCAGAACTAACACCTGAGGCGCAAACCGAAGTCTCGCGGCTCTTCACCCGCGCTGTGGCCCTGGAGCGCGCGTTCTTTGACGCGGCCTATGCCGTGTAATCTCGGGCCGGTTTCCCGACAATGAGGTATCGACACCCGAAGCGATGACGCGGCCATGCGGGCAGTCGCGGTCCTGGAGCGCAAAAAGAACGACCTGCGCGGCAGTGCCAGCGCAGGTCAAATCCTTCTCTTCAGTGCCAGTTAGGATCACGCTACCGCATCTTGTTGCAGCAGATAGACCCCATGGATCTCGTCCCCCGGATACATGTCGGCAGCGAGACCATACCTGAAAACGGCTACCGGAAAAAGAGCTCGTAGGTTGAGCATTCGGGATTGGGCAAAAGTTGGTGACATCTCGGCAACAATCCAAATGGAATTGGATTCATTGTTTTCGGCAGCCCCACAAACCTCCTCGATTCGCTTCGGCTGGGCGTGGATCACAAAACCGAGCGCGCGCCCACAGCGCCCGAAATTTCCGACGCACGCCGCCATCTCAGGGGTTTGCAACCCCGACACATGGGCCTATATTCGGTCTGTTCCCTCGGGAACTATGGACATAAACGCGCTCATAATAAACGGATCGGACCCGGGGGCGGTACCCGGCGACTCCACCAAACATCCTTCATTTGGGGATCATGGGGTCGAAACAGGATCGACGGACGTCTAAAGGGGTTAGCTTTGTCTCGGCGGGGTGCCACCGTACCGGCCCAAACAGTACAATTGCAAATGACAATCGTGCTCCGGTTGCCGTTGCTGCGTAAGCAGTAACCACACCGAAACTTAAGCCCTTGCGCCTAGCCGCGTAAGGCGGGGTTCGCAGGTACCTGGCAACAGAAACCTGCATTTCCTTCCCCGTTTCACCAACCGGCTGCACGGACCTCGTCCATGCGCATATGTGGTTTCGCAGCACCCGCATTTGCGTTGCGAAAAACAAAGCCCCAAACGCTACATATATGTCGCAGCCATCCGCGATCTCTCATCAAGTGTGGGAAAGTTAGCGTGAAGAGCTTTGAATTCCGGATCGGCCCAATACCCCGCAGAGTCGATGCGTGTTTTTACCGCTTCAAAGGGGCTCTCTCATGACCACAGAAATTCGCGTGTCGATCCGCAACACCTCTGACTTTGGCGGCATCGCCGTCACACCGCTTTTCACCGGGTTCCACGACAACAGTTTCGATATCTACGATCTGGGTGGCACAGCGTCGGCCGGGCTGGAGGCGCTGGCCGAAGACGGCAACAACGCGGTGCTCGCCGGGGAACTCCAGGCTGCGGATGCCGACGGTCAGAGCGTCAATATCGCCGCCGCCCGCGGACCCATCGCCGCGCGTGAGATTGCATCGCAAACCATCGACGTGGATGGTGCCTCGAACGGCTATCTCAGCGTCGCAACAATGGTCCTACCCTCCAACGACGCATTTTTCGGTACGGCGAACGCCCTGCGGATTTTTGACGATGAGGGCAAATTTCTCGGTCCGCAGACCCTGAACTTCGATGGCGGCAGCGTGCGCGACGCGGGCACCGAAGTGAACACCGAACAGGACGCCGCCTTCATCAACCAGACCGCGCCGAATACCGGCATCACCGAGGGAGGTGTAGTAACCGTGCATCCCGGATTCAATGGCTCGCTTGGCAATCCGGGTGGCGATCAGATCATCCTCGGCGGCACCAATGCCTTTGGTGAAACTGTCGATCCCATTGCCGCTGATTTCACCAGACCCGGCAGCGATCTGGCCACGGTGCATGTAAACACGGTGGCGCGGCAAACCGGCAGCGACCGATCCGATTTCCTGAAAGGCGGGCGCGACGATGACTTTATTGATGGCGGCGCGGGCCGCGACTTCATCCTCGGCGGAAGTGGCTGGGATGTGCTCAACGGCGAGGATGGCAACGACTTCATTCGCGGCGGGCGCGGTGATGATCTGATCGATGGTGGCGCGGGCCGCGACATCCTGCTCGGCGGCAGCGGCAATGACGATATCGCAGGCGGCTCAGGCCGCGACCTGATCAAAGGCGGCACAGGTGACGACAACCTCTTGGGCGGTGATGGGCGTGACGTGATCGGCGGCGGTGCCGGTAACGACCTGATCGCAGGTGGCACCGGTCGCGACACGCTCAAAGGCAATGGCGGCGACGACATCTTTGTCTTTGCCTCCGGTGACGGGCGCGACGTGATCGGCGATTTCGACCGTCGCGGCGACGACCGGCTGGCGTTGAGTGTCGAGGGGGTCGAGGATTTCGATTCTGTGCTGCACAACGCGCGCGACAGCTATTACGGCGTTTCGCTGAATTTCGGCGGCGGCGATTCGCTGTTTCTCGCCGGTGTTCAGTCCAGTGACCTGACCCAGGACGATTTCCTGTTCCTGTAAGTCCGGTCTTGACGGCCCCAACCCGAGGGCCGTCCCCCCTCCACAGTCGCGCCGGATCAAAATTCCGGCGCGATTCAGTTTTTATTCACCAATGGCCCCCAAGATGCTCCGGTAAGGCTGGAGGTGAGCATGACAAAGTCCGATGTGCTGAAGCAATGGTATGATCAGGTCTGGGTGCAGGGTGATCTGGACGCGATAGATCAGTTTTTTGATCCCGAAACCGCGGCTGAAGGGATCATACCCGAGATGCAGGTGGGGGCAGATGATTTCCGCGATCTGGTGACCGCGTTCCGCTATCACGTGGGCGATATCCGCGTGGACATGCCCAAAACCATCGAAAATGGTGACTGGGTCGCCGCGATCCTGCATGTGAACACCTCGCGGGCGGACAATGGTGCGCCGATCCAAGTCACGGGTCAGGTGATGGCACGTTTCAAGGATGACAAGGTGGTCGAGGCCTATAACCAGTTCGACTTTATCTCGCTATTCGAGCAGTTGGGGCAGTTCCCGGCCGATACCTTGCCGGTCTGTATGACCGGTCAGCAGCTCGACTGGGCCTGAGCCGGGCACGCGGCGGGCCGCTTGACAAGGACGGCCCCAATGCCCTTTGCTATGTGCAGGGGGCCAGCGAACGCCCCGTGAGGCGTCAGCTCAAGTTTCGCATGTTTCCAGAACAGCAGGGAATCATGCCATGGCTGCACCCAATGAGATCACCGTCCCGCAACTGCTGCGCCTGATCGGCACGCCTCAGGCGCCGATAGTGGTGGATATCTGTATCGATCCGGATTTTGAGGCTGATCCGTTTCTGATCCCCGGCGCCATGCGTCATCCGCATGACGACGTCGAAGGCCTCAAGCGTCGCCTGAGAGGACGCGGATGCGTCATCGTCTGCCAGAAGGGCCTGAAACTCAGCCAGGGCCTGGCCGCATGGCTGCGCAATGATGGGGTGGCGGCCGAATACCTCAAAGGGGGCATGTTCGCCTGGCGCGATCACGCCGGGGCCCCACGCGTCCCGGCCGGGAAACTGCCCGCGGCAGTGGATGGCAGCACGCTCTGGGTGACCCGCCATCGACCCAAGATCGACCGTATTGCCTGCCCCTGGCTTATCCGCCGTTTCGTCGATCCCGAGGCACGGTTCCTGTTTGTTTCGCCCGCTGAGGTCGCGGGCGTCGCCGAGCGCTATGGGGCGACGCCGTTCGACATGGAGGATGTGTTTTGGAGCCACCGCGGCCCCCACTGCACATTCGACACGATGTTGGACGAATTCCAGTTGCACACAGAGGCGCTGGACCGGCTGGCATTGGTGGTGCGCGCTGCCGATACCAACCGCCATGATCTGGTGCCTGAAGCTGCCGGATTGCTGGCGCTTTCGGTCGGCCTGTCGCGCCAATATCGGGACGACCACCAGCAGCTTGAGGCGGGCATGGCGCTCTATGACGCGCTGTATCGCTGGGCGCGGGATGGTCATTCAGAAACCCATGACTGGCCTGCGGATCGCCGATCATGACGCCATCTTATTCCGAAATGATCCGCGTCTTTGGCCGGATTGGGTTTTTGTCCTTTGGCGGCCCGGCGGCCCAAATTACGCTGATGGAACGCGAACTGGTCGAAGAACGCCCCTGGCTGGAAGAGCGCAGCTTTCTGCGTGCGCTCTCGCTCTGCATGCTCCTGCCAGGACCAGAGGCAATGCAGCTGGCAACCTATTGCGGCTGGCGGCTGCGCGGCGTGTCAGGTGGGCTGCTGGCGGGATTGCTCTTTGTGCTGCCTGGCGCGGTGGTGATCGCCTGTCTGGTAGGTCTTTATGCGACCTATGGAACCTTGCCGCTGGTGCAGTCGGTCTTTCTGGGCGTGAAAGCTGCGGTGGTGGTGATCGTTTTGCAGGCGCTGCGCAACCTCGCGCGGCGGGCATTATCGGGCACGGCCGACTACACCATCGCGGGTCTCGCCTTTCTGGCGCTCTTTGCCTTCAACCTGCCCTTCCCGCTGATCATTGCCGCCTCGGCGCTCTGGGGCTTGGTGACCGCCACCGTGGCTCCTCGACCGGACAGCCCGCCGAAACAGGCCGCGCATCCGGTTCAGACACTGTGCATTTGGTCGGCGATATGGCTGCTGCCGCTGATCGCGCTCAGCATCAGCGGCCAGACGCTGCTGGCCGAGATCGGCTGGTTCTTTGCCCGGCTCGCGGTGGTCACCTTTGGCGGTGCCTATGCGGTGCTGGCCTATATGACCCAAGCAGTGGTGCAGGAGTTTCAATGGATCTCAACCGCGCAAATGATCGACGCGCTGGGCCTGGCGGAAACCACGCCCGGCCCCCTGATCCTGGTCACTCAGTTCGTGGCCATGCTGACCGGGCAGATACAAGGCGGCGCCGGGCTGGCGCTGGCGGCGGGTTTGGTCGCTCTCTGGGCAACATTCGCGCCCTGTTTCCTGTGGATTTTTCTGGCCGCACCCTATCTGGATCGGATTGCCGCGCAGCCGCGCCTGGCCGCAGCACTGCGCGCCATCAGCGCCGCCGTGGTCGGCGTGATCCTGAACCTGTCGATCTGGTTCGCGCTGCATGTGCTGTTTGGAACAGTCAGCAAGAACAACGCTTCCCTGATCAGCCTGCCGCTGCCCGACACCGCAACCTTCAATCCGCGCGCGGCGGTGATGATCGCGGGCGCGATGGCTGTCATGTGGGTGTTGAAGCAGGGGCTGGGACGCACCCTCGTGTTGCTCGCGCTGGCTGGCGCGGCAAGCCACTATATTTGACGGCCTAGCGGCGCGCCTGCTCTTTTGTTTCCCTCCGAATCCCGTATGTTGGGGTGAACACCATTCGGGAATGAAACATGTCGCAATCCATTGACTATGGAAACCTGATGCACACCGCCATGCGCGGCCTCATCAAATCGGTTCTGCAGGACGTGGCAGAGCATGGGCTGCCCGGCGCACATCACTTTTTCATCACCTTCGACACCACACATCCCGAGGCGCAACTGGCCGATTGGCTGAGCGACCGCTATCCCGGGGAAATGACAGTGGTCATGCAGCATTGGTATGAAAACCTGCTGGTCGGCGATGACGGATTTGGCGTGACGCTGAATTTCGGCGACTCGCCTGAACCGCTCTACATTCCCTATGACGCCATCAAAACCTTTGTGGATCCCTCGGTAGAGTTCGGTCTGCGCTTCGAATCGCCTTCCGATGAAGACGAAGAAGAAGACGCGAGCGACATCACTGTTGCCCCCGAGCAGGTCGACGAGGTGGAAGAGGACGATGTCCGAACAGATGCTGATATCGTTTCGCTGGACAGTTTCCGCAAATAGCCGCGTCGCGCGCTATTTCTTTTCCAGCATCGTATTGATCGACCGCTCAGGCAAGCCGTCGCGCACCCGCGAAAAGTTCAGGTCCAACCCATCCTTGGTGAGGGTCCGATCAAATTGCTGCATCTCGTAGCCGCCAGCATCGTCGATGAACAGGGAATAGACCGTCATCGTATCCCCCCAAATACGGCCCCAGACAAAGGGCTCTCCTTTCATCGGATCGAGCTGCACTTCATGGCCGAAAACATTGCGTTTCATGGCAGCAGAGAAGACCCCGCTGCGGTCTGTTGGAATGAAATCTATGGAAAATGCCTGTTCCTTGACCCGGCCATCATGTTTGAAGGCCACCGTCGTCCAGCTCACGTTGAAGCCGTTTTGGGTTTCCGAAATCGACACGCTCATGTCGCGTGCTTCAAGCGTTCCATCTGATTTGAGCATTTCTGCCGATCCGGTGTAGTCCCCAACGAAATCGGCGACATCCGCCGCGATGGCGGCTTTGGCCAAGAGGAACATCGCTGCGAGCAGGGCAGCCGCCGGGAAAGGCACTCGGGAAAAGGCAGATGCACGCATGACGGTCCTCCGGTCGGTGGCAATATCATCTTAACGGTCTGCGCGTCATCGGCAATGGAAAGCCGTCCGAAATTCGATCCAATACCTGCCCCGCACGGCCTATACCTCGGATCGGGTTGCACATATGGTGCGAGCGACTGACACGTTGTTTTTGGCCTCGGGGCCGGATACACGGCATGCAACGGCATACAAGACGGAGTGACGAGATGTCTCAAACGCGCACCGAAACCGACAGTTTTGGCCCGCTCGAAGTTCCTGCGGACAAGTACTGGGGCGCGCAAACGCAGCGTTCGATCATGAATTTTCCCATCGGCTGGGAAAAGCAGCCCGTGGCGATCGTACGCGGGCTGGGTGTGATCAAACAGGCCTGCGCCATGGCCAACAAGGCCAGCGGCAAGCTGGACGCGACGCTGGCGGATGCGATCATTCAAGCTGCGGGCGAAGTGATCGAGGGCAAGTTCGACGACAATTTCCCGCTGGTCGTCTGGCAGACCGGTTCAGGCACCCAGTCGAACATGAACTCCAACGAGGTGATCGCCAACCGCGCCATCGAAATCCTGGGTGGCGTGATAGGTTCGAAAGACCCGGTGCATCCAAATGATCACTGCAATATGGGGCAGAGCTCGAACGATACCTTCCCGACCGCGATGCATATCGCCACCGCGATGAGCGTGCGCGACGTGTTGCTGCCGGGCTTGAACAAGCTCGCCGAAGGTCTTGAAAAGAAATCGGAAGAGTTCAAAGACATTATCAAGATCGGCCGCACCCACACGCAGGATGCAACGCCGCTTACGCTGGGTCAGGAATTTGGCGGCTACGCGCATCAGATCCGTCAGGGGATTGCGCGGGTCGAAGCCGCGATGCCCGGCATCTATGAACTGGCGCAGGGCGGCACCGCTGTGGGTACGGGGTTGAACACGCAAGTTGGCTGGAGCGAAACGGTCGCGGCCAACATGGCCGAGATCACCGGCCTGCCCTTCGTCACTGCCCCCAACAAGTTCGAAGCGCTGGCGGCCCATGACGCCATGGTGTTCCTGTCGGGCGCTTTGGCGACAATCGCAGGCTCCTGCTACAAGATCGCCAATGATATCCGCTTCCTGGGTTCCGGCCCCCGTTCGGGATTGGGCGAGTTGATCCTGCCCGAGAATGAACCGGGTTCCTCGATCATGCCCGGCAAAGTCAACCCAACCCAGGCCGAGGCGCTGACGCAGGTGGCCGCCCATGTCATGGGCAACGATGCCGCGATCAAATTCGCGGGCAGCCAGGGTCATTTCGAGTTAAACGTCTACAACCCGATGATGTCTTATAATCTGCTGCAATCCATCCAGCTTTTGGGCGACGCAACCGACAGCTTCACCGAGCGGATGCTGAACGGCATTCAGGCCAACGAGCCGCGCATCGACAAGCTGATGAAGGAAAGCCTAATGCTAGTGACCGCGCTCGCCCCCACCATCGGTTATGACAATGCCACCAAGGTGGCCAAGACGGCGCACAAGAACGGCACTACGCTCAAGGAAGAGGCAATCGCGCTTGGCTTTGTCGACGAGGCCACCTTTGACGCGGTTGTGCGCCCCGAGCAGATGATTGGGCCCAAGGACTGATGGGCAAACCGGTCAATCTGAACCGGTTCCGGAAAGAAAAGGCGCGGGCCGAGAAAAAGGCCCGCGCCGACCAGAACGCTGCAAAATTTGGCCGCAGCAAGGCGGAAAAAACTCGGGACCGCGCCACACAGGACAAGGCCCGCCGCGATCTTGACGGCCACGAGATCGAGGAATGAACCCTCGGCCCGTCAAACGCTCGCTGACTTTGCAGGGACACCGCACCTCGGTCTCGCTTGAGGACGCGTTCTGGCAGGCCTTCCGCGAGATCGCCCACGAGAAAGAGATGCCGATCAACGTGCTGGCCGCCGAAATCGACGCGGCGCGCGACCCCGAAACCGGCCTCGCCTCGGCCATTCGCCTCTATATTCTTGCCTGGTATCGCGACCGCGACTGATCCCCTCTCGCAAGCTCGCGGTTGACCCGTTAGGACAACTGACCTAATCTATGATTAGGACGAACGTCCTAGAAAGGGTTAGAATGGCGAAGCTCTCCACCAAAAACCGTATCGTCAATGTCGCGGATGACATGTTCTATCAGCGCGGCTTTGCGCAGACGTCCTTTGCCGACATTGCCGAAAACGTGGGCATCTCACGCGGTAATTTCTACCATCATTTCAAAAGCAAGGATGATATTCTTCAAGCTGTCATCATCCTGCGCCGTGACCGCACCGCTCTTATGCTCGAAGAGTGGGAGAATGAGGGCCTCGATCCCCGCGCCCGCATTGAGCGATTCATTCATATCCTGATCATGAACCGCGCCAAGATCAGCCGCTACGGCTGTCCGATCGGCTCGCTCTGTACCGAATTGGCCAAGCTGGAACATGCCGCGCAAGAAGAGGCGAACACCCTGTTCGACCTTTTCCGCAACTGGCTGCGCAAACAGTTTGAGCGGCTTGGGCAGGACGAACGCGCGGACGATCTGGCCATGCAATTGCTGGCCCGCAGCCAGGGTGCCGCGACACTGGCACAAGCGTTCCGCGACGAGGGGTTTCTGGATCAGGAAGCCGTGCGCATGTGTGACTGGCTGGACCGAACCCTGTCGTGACACCACATAAGGACTAGAGCCCATGTTCATCATTCTGCTGAGATTTTCCGACAATCGCGACCAGGCGGCCGACCATATGGAGGGTCATCGTAGCTGGCTGAAGAAGGGCTTTGATGATGGCGTTTTCCTGCTGGCAGGCAGTTTGCCCGAGGTCGGCGGAGGAGTGCTGGCACGGGGCGAAACGCGCGAGGCGATCACTGCGCGCGTCGATCAAGACCCGTTTGTCACCGCCAATGTGGTCACGGCCGAAATCCTCGCAATGGATCCCGCCCGCGCCGATGACCGCCTGTCCTTTCTGCTGAGTTAATCCATGTCCCAAACCATCCTCGGCCCAGATGGCCTGCCCCGCTGCAAATGGTGCCAAGCCGCACCGGAATTCTTTGATTACCACGACACCGAATGGGGTTATCCGGTGTCTGACGATCAACGCCTCTTCGAAAAACTCTGCCTTGAAAGTTTCCAGTCAGGGCTGAGCTGGCGCACCATTCTGGCCAAGCGGGACAACTTCCGCGCCGCATTTGCGAGGTTCGATTTCAATGCCGTGGCGGGTTTCGATGAGAGCGATATCGACCGCCTGCTGCAAGACAAGGGCATCGTCCGCCATCGCGGCAAGATCGAGGCGGTGATCAACAATGCGGCCCGCGCGCAGGAGTTGGTGGCCGAGAAGGGCTCAATCGCCGCCCATGTCTGGAGCTTCGAGCCTGATCCCGGCTCGCTGCCAGAACCGCAAACGGTCTCGACCTCGCCTGAATCTCATGCGTTGTCGAAGGACCTGCGCAAACGGGGCTGGAAATTCGTCGGGCCCACCACAGTCTATGCCTTCATGCAAGCGATGGGTCTGGTCAACGACCACGCGGCAGGCTGCACCATGCGGGAAAAAGCCGCCTCAAAACGGCTTGCTTTCGCGAAACCTGTGTAGGCAGGAACCGCGCCCCAAGGGGCGCGGGAAAGCGGTTTGCAAACCGCTTAAGGCGTTTCCAAACGCCTTTGCCCCAGGTCAAACCGAGGCGCGGTAAATCTGATCGATGTTGCTACCGAGAGCGGAGTTGAATTCTGCATCCGACATCTGCTTCGACAGCCCCTCGGCCAGTGCGCGCGAGAACGACGCGATCATGTTGTCGTTCTGTCCCAACAGATCGCAGGCCTCATCGGTCGAATATCCGCCCGACAGCGCCACCACCCGTAGCACGCGGGGATGCGCGGCTACTTCAGCATAGAGATTGGCCTTGCTCGGCAGGGTCAGCTTCAGCATCACCTCCTGCCCATCTTCCAACGTGTCGAGGTTCTTGAGCAGTTCCGCCTTCAGGATATCTTCGGCCTCGGCCTTGGTTTCGGAGTGAATGTTAACCTCGGGTTCGATGATCGGCACCATGCCCGCCCCAAGCACCACGCGACCAACCTCGAATTGTTGGGCAACCACATCGGCAATGCCATCCGCGTTGGCCTCATGGATCACCGAGCGCTCCTTGGTCCCGAACACGCCCAGCGGCGCGGCCTTGGCAAGCGTTTCCGGCAGGCCCGGAATCGGCTTCATCATCTGAACGCCATTGGCCTGATCCTCCAGCCCCTTGTCGATCTTCAGGAAAGGCACCACACCACGCTCGGACCACATGTACTCGGCCACCTTGCGGCCATCAATCTCTTCGCCCAGCGTGCGTTCGAACAGGATCGCGCCGATCACCTTCTTGCTGGTGAAGTCATCTGCCAGGATGATCCGCGCACGCATGCGCTGGATCTCGTCAAACATTTCCTCTTCCGAGCCGTATTCCGAGGCATCCACACCGTAGAGCGCCAGTGCCTTGGGCGTCGATCCCCCGCTCTGGTCCAGCGCGGCAATGAATCCGGCACCTGTTGTGATCTGTTCGCGCTGCGCTTGATTGGACATGTCTCTTACCCGTCAACTTGATTCCACTTAGGGATCGCATACCCGATGCAAACACGCGATGGTAGGTTGTTAGCGTCGGACAATCCGCAACCAGATCCCATCTCTTGCCCGAACCGTCAGATGCGCGACCGGAACCGGGTCCTTGCCCGGCACCAGTTCGAACCGGAAACGCCGCAGCAGCACCGACAGGATCAGCGGCCCCTCGACCATAGCAAACCCCGCGCCGGTGCAAACCCGCGGCCCGGCCGAAAAAGGGATATAGGCCTCGCGCTGGCAGGTTTTGCCGTTTTCTGTTGTCCAGCGGGCCGGATCGAAACCGTCTGGGTTGTCCCAAAGCCGCGATTGCCGGTGCAGATGCCAGGGGCTGATTACAAGCTGCGCGCCTTTCGGCACCGACCGGTCGCGAAACTGATGCGGACAGGTCGCCTCGCGCACCATCATCGGCACAGGCGGGTAGAGCCGCAGCGCCTCGCGGAACACGTCGCGGCTGATCTTCAAGTGCGCAACGGTGCCGAAATCGCTTTCCCCGTCCAGCGCCTGCGCCTCAGCCGCCACGCGATCCTGCCAATCGGGGTAGAGCGCCATCAAATAAAGCGTCCAGGCCAGCGCAGAGGCGCTGGTCTCGTGACCGGCGAGAAAGAAGATCGCGACCTGATCCACCATTTCATCCGTATCAAACCGGTCACCGGTCTGCGGGTCACGGGTGGTCATGATCTTGGTGGCCAGATCATCGGGTGCGTCCCCAGCCTCGATCGCGCGCATACGCTCCGCCGTTAACCTGGTGATCAGCGCACGGATGCGCGTAGCATTGCGCCGCGTACTGCGGGAATGAAAGCGCGGCAGCCAGCGGGGCAAAGGCACGAAGGCCGCTAGGTTAAGAATGGGCTGCGCCCGCTGATAGGCCCGGAAACGAGAGAAGACCTCGGTCGCCACCTCATGTTCGATCGGGATCGAGAACAGCGTGCGAAAAATCACATCCGCCGCCGCGTGGCTGGTCACTTCTTCGATCTCGGTCACCTGCCCGGCCTGGGCCTCAAGCCGCTCTGCCGCTGCCTCCGCGGCATCCATCATCGCCGGGAAAGTGTCACGCAGCCGCCCGCCCTCGAAGGCCGGGTCGATAATACGCCGTTGCCGCTTCCAGGTCTCGCCATTGGTCAGGAACACCGAATTGCCCAACAGCGGGCGCAGCCCCTCACCGATCCGATCGGATTTGGGGAAATCCTCGGGTGCCTCTTTCAGAACCCGTGCCACGAGATCGGGTTGGTTGATCAGAAATGACCGGAAGAAGGGCGTACGGAACTCGGCCATCCACGCACGATAAAGCCGCTCCGGCTGCGCCGACAGAATGTCGCGCCGAAACAGGCGCAGGTAGCGCCAAAGCGATACCCGATCCGGGCGCGCGGGCGGCTTCGGCGGGATCATGCGGCGTCCATCGACGTGTATTTCGACACTGACACATCAATGCGCGAGCGTGACGGCGAGCGACCCGCGTAGCGCTTGGCCAAGGTCAGTGGCCCGGCGGTGATGCGAAAATAATCGTAGTCGCCGGGGCGGTCGAAGGCGCAGAGATATTGGAAATGCAGCCGGAAGAACCGCCAGCGCAGTGCCCGCCAGCGCTCCGGGCTGAGCGTCTGAGTAAAGGCCGCCGAAAAGACCAGCGGCCAGCGCTTTCCTTCGGGTGCTACGCCGCTCACCGTGACCGGATCGCAGAGCGCAAAGGCACAGCCATCGCCGGGCGCCGACACGTCGACCCAGGCCAGCGCGTCGCTGATCGCGAGCAGGTTCAAGTCCGCCCGCAACCGGTCTGCCTGCGGCAGGAAGGACACCATCGGCACCACCTGCCCCAACGACAGGAAACCAAGCGCGGGACCATGTTGCGGCACCTCACCCGCGCGAATCAGGTCGGCCAGCACCGAAACGCCAAGATGCGCGCCGGAACTGTGACCCACGACCAGAACCTCATCCAAATCGCCGCGCAACGCCTCTGCGATCCGCGTCCGAAATGCGGCCATCCGCGCCTCCAGCGGTGCGGAATTGGCCCCGCGATACTGGGCCGAATAGGCATAGTCATGCATCAGGTAATAGGCAAAGAACCGGCCATCGCGCGCCCGGAACCAACGCAGCAGCACGATACCCGCCGCCAGACCGACAATCGTGCCCAAGACAGCCGGAACTGGACCCGGCATCAGCGTAGCGACGCGATAGACAATCCAGCCCAGAAGAGCAGCAAGCAGCAATTGTCCGAGCAGCATCGCGACCGGGTAGAGTGCTGCGATCACCGGTCCCTTGCGCAACCGCATCAACCGCCAGAGCGCGCCGGTGCCGATGTAGATCCACGCGGTCCGCAGCAGTTGCAGATAGGTGGCAGGGATCGACGTTGACATGCTGTCGCGCACAATGTCGGACCAGACCAGCACCTCGATCTCAGCCGCGACCTGCTGCGCGTCCTGCACAGAGGTTACATACCAGCCATAAGGCTTCTCGCCTGTTCTGCCCGTCAGCGCGACCTCATAGCCCGAGATCGCCGCCTGCGCGGCCGCTTCCTTGCGATAAAGCTCGCGGTATCGGCGCGGGTGAATCGGATCGTAACCGGGGATGTAGAACACCCGGCGGCGACGCACCTGATTGTCTGGCCCTGCACTGCTCATTCCCGACCTCTTTGCGGTCAGCCTAGCGCAGCAGATGGGCAAGCGTAAGGCCCAGAAAGGTCACCCGTTTTGCAGCTCAGCCCAGATTGGCCATTGCCGGGAACATTTCCAGCAGCCAGTAGGAGAAATCGGAGAAACCGCCGGTCAGCATCAGCAATCCGATGGTCCAGAGCAGCAGGCCCATGATCCGCTCGATCCGGTCCATATGACGCTTCATCCAGCCCATGACGCCTTTCAGACGCGGCAGGAAAGCCGCGACCAGCAGAAAGGGTATACCCAGCCCCAACGCATAGATAGCCAACAGCATCGTGCCACGCGTCAGCGAGGCCTCAGATGCCGCCATCGACAGGATCGCGCCAAGCTGCGGACCGATGCAAGGCGTCCAGCCAAAGGCAAAGGCCAGCCCCAGCACATAAGCTCCAAAGGAACTGCCGCCACGATCTCCAACATCGATCCGGGCCTCGCGATCAAGGAAACCGATCCGGTAGACCCCCACGAAATGCGCGCCGAAAACCATGACTATCAGGCCCGCAATCAGGTTCAGTGTATCCTGATGTTGCAGAAATACGGTCCCGATCGCCGAAGCGGTGAAACCCAGAAAAAGGAATACGGTGGAAAGACCCAGCACGAAGAACAGTGCTGGCAGCATCACCCTGTTACGCCCTTGTGTTTCATCGTTCAGATCAGTGACAGAGACACCGCTCATATAGGCCAGGTACGGCGGCACGATGGGCAGCACGCAGGGCGACAGAAAGCTGATCACGCCCGCAGCAAGCGCGATGGTCATCGCCGGAATCAAACTGGCGTCTATGATTGAGAACTCGAACATGTCAGTCACATAGGCGATCTTTGCGGCAAGGTCACGACGCCAATGGGTCACATCCTTGTGGTGATATTCTGGACACGGGCGCGCGCAGAGAATAAGTGCCCAATATGAGCGAAGACACCGATACGCTGGATGCGCTGGGGCTGCTCTGCCCTCTGCCCGTCCTCAAAGCCCGCAAACGGCTTAAATCCCTGCCCAAGGGTGGCCTGTTGCGCCTGCTGGCGGACGACCCCGCTGCGGTGGTGGACGTGCCGCATTTCTGTGCCGAGGCCGGGCATGCGCTGGTTTCGCAAAACGATGCGCCGGGCCATCAGATTTACGTGATCCGCAAGGGCGGATGAAAAAGGCGGGTCCTGAAACCCGCCCTTGTCACGTCGTTAGCTGCCCAGCGACCACCATCCACGCCGTTTGGGCTTGGCAGGCTTCGCCTCGGGTTCAGGTGTTTCCACCACGGTCTCCAGAATCGGCTCGGGCGTAGGTTCGGCCACAGGCTCGGTCAACTCAGCTGCGACAGCAGGCGTTTCCGGTTCTGCCGGAGCTTCCGGTTCAGAGGCGACTTCGGAGCCTGCGGAATTCTCGGGCTCGGAAACAGATGCGTCTTCGGCGGGTTCTGCGACTTCCACAGGGGCCTCCGCGACAGCCTCCGCAGCAGGGGCATCATCAACCGGTTCGACGGGGCTCTCGTCTTTCTTGGCCGCCCGTTTGCGCGTTCTGCGCTTGGGTTTCTCTGCCGCCACCTCGGTTGCTTCCGCATCCACAGCGGCACTTTCCGCCTCATCGCTCGCAGGCGCATCGGTGGTGGCTTCGGCAGTATCGGCCTGACCTTCCACGCTCACGTCCTGCGTCGCGTCATCGGACTTTTTCTTGCGGCTGCGCGATCTGCGGGTCCGTTTGGGCTTGGCGCTTTCTTCACCGTCAGCGGTGTCCGCCGCCGCTTCGGTGGCCACTTCGGCAGGCTCGCCTTCAGCAGCCTGTTCACCCGCCTCTGTGCTTGTTTCCTGCGCGTCGGCGTTTTCCGCGGCCTCCTCAGACCGGTTTCCTTTCCGCTTGCGCCGACGCCGACGCTTGCGCTTGGGTTTCGCCTCGCTTTCTGCATCGACGGTCTCGGCGTCTGACTGCGCCTCGTCGGGCAACTCGGCCTCATCTGCGTCGATCTGATCCATAAGCGAGGTATCGACCGAGACCACCGGCGCAGCCACTTCGGCCACGATCCGTGTTGCGGTCTTGAATTTCTCGATCGAGAAATCCGGGCTGACCAGATGAATGTCGCCTTCCAGTCTGACGGAAAGCCCATAGCGGGCCTCGATCTGGGCGATATGCTCGCGTTTCTGGTTCATCAGGAAGTTGGCGATGTTGACCGGGCAGCGCACCAGAACCTCGCGGGTGCGGCGGCGCGTGCCTTCTTCCTCGATCTGGCGCAGGATGGTCAGCGCCATGTTGTCATCCGAACGGATCAGGCCCGTGCCGTGGCAAGAGGGGCAAGGCTGCGTCGTAGCCTCAATCATGCCGGGACGCAGGCGCTGGCGGCTCATCTCCATCAGACCAAAGCCCGAGATGCGGCCCACCTGAATGCGCGCGCGGTCGGTCTTGAGCCGGTCCTTCATGCGCTTTTCCACGGCCGAGTTGTTCTTGCGCTCGTCCATGTCGATGAAGTCGATCACGATCAGTCCGGCCAGATCGCGCAGGCGCAACTGACGGGCCACCTCATCGGCAGCCTCAAGGTTGGTCTTGAGTGCGGTTTCCTCGATTGAGGCCTCTTTCGTGGCCCGGCCAGAGTTCACGTCGATCGCCACCAGCGCCTCGGTCACGCCGATCACGATGTAGCCGCCGGATTTCAGCTGCACGACCGGGTTGAACATGCCCGCCAGATAGGTTTCCACCTGATAGCGCGCAAAAAGCGGCAGCGCGTCCTCATACCGCTGCACGTTCTTGGCATGGCTCGGCATGATCATCTTCATGAAGTCCTTGGCCGTGCGGTAGCCCGCCTCGCCCTCGACCAGAACTTCGTCGATATCGCGATTATAGAGGTCGCGGATCGAGCGTTTGACCAGATCGCCCTCTTCATAAATTTTTGCGGGGGCAATGGATTTCAGCGTCAGCTCGCGAATCTGTTCCCAGAGACGCTGCAGGTATTCATAGTCGCGCTTGATCTCGGCCTTGGTGCGTTTGGCGCCCGCGGTGCGCACAATCAGGCCAGCGCCCGACGGCACATCAATTTCGGCGGCGATGTCCTTGAGTTTCTTGCGATCCGTGGCATTGGTGATCTTGCGGCTGATGCCGCCGCCACGGGCAGTATTGGGCATCAACACGCAGTAACGCCCTGCCAGCGACAGATAGGTGGTCAGCGCGGCACCCTTGTTACCGCGTTCCTCTTTAACGACTTGCACCAGCATGACCTGGCGCACCTTGACCACTTCCTGAATCTTGTAGCGGCGCGGGCGCGGCTTGCGCGGCGGGCGGATATCTTCGCTGTCATCGTCATCAGCGACGGATTCGATGCTCTCGTCTTTCTTGGAGGCGTCCGAACCCTTTGCCTTGGGCTTGTCGTCGGCGTCATCCTCTGCGTCATCCGTTTCCACAGAGGCATCTTCGGCTGCGGCCTCGGGCTCGACCTCCGAGGTCTCATCAGCCGGAGTTTCATCAGCAGGAGCCTCATCCGCCGGGGCTTCGTCCTCCGACACCTCCGCTTCCGCCGTTGGTTCCTCTGCCTCGACAGCTTCCTCGGCGGCGCTTTCGACCTCAACCGCTTCAGCCTTAGCTTCACTGATGTCGTCTCCGGCCTCGGGCTCAGCAACCGGCGTTTCCGCAACCGTTTCCATCGGAGAGCTGCCTTCGGGCACGATATCGGCGTCGGTCTCGGTCTCGTCGCTCAGATCGATGGTTTCCATCCCATCGATCTCGACTTCCTTGGTCTCGACGGCATCCTCGGTCACCACGTCCTCGGCCTTGGTTTTCGACCGTGACCGGCGGCGGGGCTTCGACGATTTGGCTACTTCGGCCTCGTCGCGGGCGCGCATTGCCTCGGCATAGGCGTGCTCTTCCTCCATCAGCGCCTCGCGGTCAGCGACCGGGATCTGGTAGTAGTCGGGGTGAATTTCTGAGAACGCCAGAAAGCCATGGCGATTGCCGCCATAATCCACAAAGGCGGCCTGCAACGAAGGTTCGACCCGCGTTACCTTGGCAAGATAGATGTTGCCAGCAAGCTGCCGGCGGTTTTCGGCCTCGAAATCAAATTCCTCGACCTTGTTTCCGTCAACCACCACGACGCGGGTCTCTTCCGCGTGGGTGGCATCGATAAGCATTTTCTTTCCCATGTTTCCTTGGTGCACCGCGCCAAAGGCACGCGTCGCCCGAAACCAGGCGGTCCGGCATGTCTGGGGGGGTGTCTTGTCAGGGCGATTTCAGACGCAGCGCGGCAGGGTCCGGCCAATTGGCCCCCTGCCCGATATCTCAATCCTTGCGCGCGCGTCATCGCGGTTCTTCTCCGACAGACGCGGGTGTTCCGTCGCCTGCCCATTATTTCCTGTCTTCCAACGCATCGGAAGAAGGCATTTCACTGCCCTGTGAGTAGGGCAATTATCTATCTGCACTGTCCTGCGGGTATCTCGTCCGTCCCGGACAAAGCAGCGAATCTCTAAACGGGATTTAAGGACCAAAATCGCGGCCCGACCCGTCCCCACACCATAAAGGGAGACTTGTGGAAAAGACAATGGGCAAAACAAGGCCGACCAGCCCCCTTGTTCATCTTGCCTGATCTGCAAAGGCGAGCGAGCGAAGCGGCCGAAGCGAGAGAGGACGCGCCCTCTCGCGTATGGTCTTAAAGGTAGTCCGACCGCTGCAGGCCATATTTGGCCATTTTCTCGTTCAGCGTCCGGCGCGGCAGGCACAACTCGTCCATTACGGATGCGATCGAACCCTTGTGGCGGCGCATGGTATTGTCGATCAGCATCCGCTCGAACGCCTCGACATATTCCTTGAGCGGCTTGCCTTCGGTGGTCATCACCGGCTGCATCTCTTCGTGATCTGACATCAGCAGCGAGGCAATCGTGCCCGACCCGCGCCGCGCTTGCAGCACCGCGCGTTCGGCAATGTTGATCAGCTGCCGCACGTTGCCCGGCCAGGGCGCTTGCAGCAGTTGCGCGGCCTCCTGAGCGCTGACCTGCGGCGCGTCACAGCCGTATTCCTCGGCAAATTGTTCGCTAAGGCGCGTGAACAGCGTCAAGATATCCTCGCCGCGCTGACGCAGCGGCGGCATCGTGATCCTGAGCGCAGCCAACCGATAGAACAGGTCGGGCCGCAGCGCGTCTTCGCAAGTCTTACCGACCTCTTGCAGGTTCGAGATCGCCACAATCCGTGTCTCTGCCGGGGTGCCCTGCTGGTTCATCACGCTGAGCAGCTTGGCTTGCAGCGTGTCGCTCAGCGCTTCGATGTCCTCCAGCACCAGCGTGCCGCCACGTGCCTCTTCAATGGCAGGCAGTTCGGCATCCTCGGGGTTCATCGGACCAAAGAGCCGCTTGGCAAGCGCCTCTTCCTCCAGCGCGGCGCAGGAGATCAGGACGAATTTCTTACCCGCCCGACTGCCCACCGCATGCAACGCATGTGCCGCCAGCGTCTTGCCGGTGCCGGTTTCGCCATCAATCAACACATGACCGTCGGCTTGCCCCAGATCGAGAATGTCCTCGCGCAGACGCTCCATCACCGGGCTCGCACCGATCAGCTTTTTCATCAGCTGCGAGCCATCGCTCAATTCGCGCCGGAGGGCGCGGTTGTCCAGCGTAAGACGGCGATTCACCGTGGCACGTTTGGCGAGTTCCGACATGCGGTCGGGGTTGAAGGGCTTTTCGAGGAAGTCGAACGCGCCAACGCGCATCGCCTCAACCGCCATCGGCACATCGCCATGGCCGGTGATCATGATCACCGGCAATGTGCTATCCGATCCCATCAACTTCTTGAGGAACTGCATCCCGTCCATGCCGGGCATCTTGATGTCGGAGATCACGATGCCAGGATATTCCGGCCCCAAAACCTTGAGCGCGTCCTCGGCGCTGGCAAAGGTTTCGGTGTCATAGCCGGACAGAGCCAGCCATTGGCTGATCGACTGCCGCATATCCTGTTCGTCGTCCACAATCGCGATTTTCATGGCCTGTGCCATAGATGTACCTCTTACTCCGCGGCCTCGATGCCGCCTTCCAGAATGGGCAGGCGCATCTCAAACACCGCGCCCCCATGTTGTCCGTTCCGCGCCGTCAGACGCCCGCCATGGTCGTTCACGATCCCTGACGAGATGGCAAGCCCTAGCCCAACGCCGTCCCCCGGGCGCTTGGTGGTGTAAAACGGCTCGAACAGCGCATCGAAATCCTCGATTCCGTCGCCATTGTCACGCACCGTCAGGATGGCGGTTTCGCCCGCCGCCAGGATGATCTCGACCTCTGGGTCGGCAACCGATTTGGTGGCATCCAGCGCATTTCTGAGCAAGTTTACCATAACCTGTTCAATTCGCATACGATCTCCCATCACAAGCACGGGAGCGTCGGGGAGAATCTGGGTGATCTTGACCTGCCGGTGACGCAGTTGTGGTTCCATCATCGCCAGCGATGCGGCCAGCGCATCGCCCATATTTACAGGCGAAAACGCATCGGCGCCCTTGCGCGCGTAGGATTTTAGCTGCCGTGTGATCGCGCCCATCCGTTCGATCAGATCGTCAATCCGACCAAAGGACGACAGCGCCTCTTCGGGGCGGTTGCGGCGCAGCAAAAGCCGCGCGCCCGCCAGATAGGTTTTCATTGCGGCCAGCGGCTGGTTCAACTCGTGGCTGACGGCGGCCGACATCTCGCCCAGGGCCGCCAGTTTCGAGCTTTGCTCAAGCGTTTGCTCGGCCACGGCGAGGGTCTCTTGCACCCGCTCACGCTCAGCAATTTCCCGCTGTAGCCTGCTGTTCAATGCGCGAAGCTCTGCCGACTCGCGCTGGAACAACGCCATACGCAGCGCGGTTTTCCGGCTCAGCGCATAGAAGACCAGCGCCAGAAGAATCGCGAATCCCATGATTTCCAACGCCAAAACGCCGTTCACCCGCTCGCGGACCGAGGCGTAGGTAGTGAAAGACGTCATCTGCCAGCCACGGAACGGAATGCGGTTTTCCATCCGGATTACCGCCTCGCCCTTGAGGTAGGCATCTGCCGGCAGTGCGGTCCATCCGGCGGTGGCGCGGATCGCGCGTTCGATGGCGCCCTGCGGGGTTTGGCGCTGAAGCGCCTCTTCTTCGTTCAACCCCCGCCAGCGCGGCTCGGTCGACAGAATGATGGTTCCGGTGCTGTCGGTGACCAGAACCGCGTCCGAAATCCCCGCCCAGGCGCGCTCGAATTTTTGCAGATCAACCTCGACCACGATCACGCCCAGCAACTCGCCATTGGCTTCGATCTTGCGCGAGTAGCTAAAGCTGTAGCCGCCCGCCTCGCGCTGAATGACGTTGAAAATCGTGGCGTTCGACCGGATCGCTTCAATGAAATTAGGCGCCGTGCGGTGCTGCTCGCCGATCCGGTTGCGGTCGGTGGCGGCCACCGTGCGCCCATCCTGATCCAGCAGCATCAGCGAGGCGGCACCGATCTCTTCGACAAAAGAGATCAGCCGCTGCGTGGACAGCGAGAAATCGTTTGATTGCAGTGCCGCGATCAGCGTCGGGTCGCGCGCCAGCAATTGCGGCACGATCGCGTTGCGCCGCAACTCGCTCAGCAGGTTGCCGGAATAGAGTGCCAGCCGCAGCTCGGCCCGGTTGCGCGTGCTTTGGGTGAAGCGGTCGGTCAGCAGCCGGTTGGTGACCCAGACCGTGGCCGCTACCGCAACCAGCAGAATGAGCAGAATACCGCGAACCCGCCAGGACACCGCACCGGAGTCCGTAACCGGGCGGGCAGAGTCCCGCGCATTGGTATTGTCAGCGTTCATGGGGCAACGCTACTTGGGCGCGGAGTTCTGCTCAAGTCATGCCGGGGTCAGCACCCCCGCCAATGCGCGGAAGAGCGCCACCCCGTCAGTGCCGCCATGTCCTGCATCAGCCGCGCGCTCGGGATGAGGCATCATCCCCAACACCCTACGGTTCTCGGACAAAACCCCCGCGATATCAGCGATCGATCCGTTTGGGTTGTCGGCATAGGTAAAGGCGACTCGGTCCTGATCGTGCAGCATCGCGACGGTTTCTTCATCTGCAAAGTAGTTGCCGTCGTGATGGGCAATCGGAATGCCAATGACATCGCCTGCATTGTAGCCTTCGGTAAAGGCACTGTCGCTGGTGGCGATTTGCAGCCCGACGGTCTTGCAGATGTATTTCAGCCCCGCATTACGCAGCAGCGCGCCAGGCAGAATGCCAGTCTCGGTCAGGATCTGGAAGCCGTTGCAGATGCCCATGGCATAACCACCGCGTGCTGTATGCGCCTGCACGGCTTTGACAATGGGCGACTGCGCGGCAATCGCGCCGCAACGCAGGTAGTCGCCATAAGAAAAGCCGCCGGGGACACCAACGATATCGACACCCTCGGGCAGGTCGGAATCCTTGTGCCAAACCATCGAGACATCGAACCCCGCACGCTCGAACGCTACCGCCAGATCGCGGTCGCAATTGGAGCCGGGAAAGACAATGACTGCTGCTTTCATCCCTGCATCTCGATGCTGTAAGATTCGATCACGGTATTGGCCAACAGCTTTTCACACATTGCGGTCACATCAGCCTCGCTGGCACCCTCGGCGAGCTCCAGATCGATCACCTTGCCCTGACGCACGCCCTCGACCTTGTCGAAACCCATCGCACCCAGCGCGTGGCGCACCGCCTCGCCCTGCGGATCGAGAACCCCGTTCTTGAGCATCACATGCACCCGTGCCTTCATCTGTCGCAACTCCCAGCGCGGCCCGGACTGTCCAAGGCCCAATTTCCGTTGCGCGTGGCAATAGCGCGCCTGCCTGATTTGAACAACCCTTCCCGCGCAGCGATCTCAACTGCCAGCCGCGCCCGACATCAGTTGCGGGTAATGCGCGTCGATTGACGAGAATATGCCGGTCAGCACCATCTCGACCGAGATGGCCACCAGAATGATCGCCATGATCCGGGTGATCACGCTGATCATCGTCTTGCCCAGAAGGTTCGAGATCTGATCGGCGAAGATCAGCCCCAACCCCACAATCGCGCAGGCAATCAGTGCGGCCGACCCAAGCGTCACAACCTCGGCGCCGTCCGACAATTGATGAGAGAACACGATCGTCGTGGTGATCATGCCCGGCCCGATGGTCAATGGAATAGCCAGAGGCACCACCGCAAAGTTCATCTTGCGCTCGTGACCTTCGGCGGCTGCGGTCTGATCGCCTTTCGCCCGGTCTTCGGCATTGAGCATCGACATCCCGATACCAAAGATGATGATCCCACCGGCGACCCGGAACGAAGGCACATCGATCCCGAAAATCGCGAGTATCTCTTCGCCCGTCACCACAGCAATCATAGCGATGATGGTGATCGCTATGGTGACGATGATCGCAACGCGAAGCCGCTCGGCCTTCGTACAGCCGGATGTCATGCTCAGAAAGATCGGGATGTTGAACAGGGGATTGAAGATTGCCAGCGCCGCGCCGAGAAATTTCAGAAACACCGCCTGATCAAAAAGCTCCGCCATTGTTCCCTGCCCTTCGCCCGCTTTGTTGCGCCTATGAGAACAATAGTTCAGGGCAAAAATAAAGGCCGCTCTGGAACGATCCGGAGCGGCCTTATTTCTAGAAGTATTCTTTTAGTTGATCAGCGTCGGCTTGGTCACCGGGGCCGACTTTGGCATCACGCCCAGACGGCGCGCCACCTCGGCATAAGCATCGGTCAGGTTGCCCAGATCGCGGCGGAACACGTCCTTGTCCAGTTTGCGGCCGGTTTCCAGATCCCACAGCCGACAGCTGTCGGGGCTGATCTCGTCGGCGATGATCAGGCGCTGGAAATCGCCGTCATAAACGCGGCCGATCTCGATCTTGAAGTCGATCAGCTTGATGCCGACGCCATACATCAGTCCTGACATGTAATCATTGACGCGCAGCGCTAGGCTAAGGATGTCGTCCATGTCCTGCTGGCTGGCCCAACCGAAGGCGGCGATGTGCTCCTCGGTGACCAGCGGATCGCCCAACCCGTCATCCTTGTAGCAGTATTCCACAATCGGGCGCGGCAGCTGCGTGCCCTCTTCGATGCCCAGCCGTTTCGACATGGTCCCGGCGGCAAAGTTGCGCACGATCACTTCCAGCGGCACGATCTCGCAGGCGCGCACCAACTGCTCGCGCATGTTCAGCCGCTTGAGGAAATGGGTCGGTACGCCGATCTGGTTCAGACCGGTCATGAAGAACTCGCTGAGGCGGTTGTTCAAAACCCCCTTGCCTTCGATCACGTCCTTCTTTTCGGCGTTGAACGCGGTGGCGTCATCCTTGAAGTATTGCACGATAGTGCCCGGTTCGGGGCCTTCATAAAGAATCTTCGCCTTGCCTTCGTATATTTTCTTGCGACGCGCCATTGCCGACCTTTCGGGCTGGAGACAGGGGCCGAGTCCCCCACCGCGCCCTCTTAGTGCAACTCCCTCATCGCCGCAAGCGAGGTGCGCTCGGGCCAGCATCAGAGTATCGAAGCACCCGTGCAACATTGGAGGGGCATTGCGGACGAAACTGCCGTACGCTATGTGGCCAGGCCTGTTCGTGATATAGCTGCTTGCACTCGACATACTTTGAGGAGCATTGCGCGATGGGAGGAAAGGTCTGTGCAATCATCGGCTTTGGTCCTGGCCTTGGAACCGCTTACGCCGAAACCTTCCATCAAGCTGGATACAGTCTTGGTCTTCTGAGTTGGTCGGGGGCGAGGTTTGACGGAGTGGAAGCGACCAATACATCGGTTCGAGCCTACAAATGCGATGCCGGCGACCCCGATAACCTCAAAGGGGCTCTGACATCCGTTCAAAGCGATCTTGGTCCCGTCGATGTCGTAATTTACAACGCAGACCTCGCCCAGTTTGGAACGCTGGATGATGTTTCAGAAGTCCAGTTCGAACAAAGTTGGCGTGTTGGAGCACTGGGTCTCTTCGCCACCGCCAAGGCTTTGGGGCCTCAAATGTCAGAACGTGGCTCCGGTGCAATCATCGTATCTGGTGCCACTGCAGCGCTCCGCGGGAACGTCTGGACAACAGCATTCGCTCCCTCAAAGTCTGCCCAACGCACACTGGCGAACGCGCTTGCCAAGCAACTGGGTCCGAAAGGCGTACACGTTGCGTATTTGGTCATCGACGGCGTGATCGACACTGAAGACACCCGAACGAACTTCGCTCCAAACGAGCCCGACGAGTTCTTTATCGAACCCCAGCGCATTGCGGAAACGGCGTTGATGCTTGCTCATCAAGACAAATCTGCTTGGACGTTCGAGCTCGATATTCGGCCATTCGGGGAGAAGTGGTAAAGATACGGATGATCTAGTGGCTGCTTAACAGGCAAAGCCGCTGCTCGATGCCTTCAACAAAGAAATATGCTACCGTAAGATGATTGGGAGGAGATGTGGGATGCTCGATTGCCCCAAGCGCTTAGCAATCCTTGCCATGGCGTTCGTTTTACCCTCGAACGTCACCAGTCAGGAACTTGATCCGCAAACCGAAGCTGGGAAAGCCATTTACGAAGCTGAAACCCATAGGGTTGGCTGCAGGCGATGCCACGGAGCGGATGGTACGGCTGAGGAAGAAGGCAAGTCCTTCATGGCTGAAAGGAGCATCCAAGGAAAGTCTGCGGAGGAAATCAGGATTGCGATTATGGCCTCGCCAATGATGTGGACGATCAAACTTAATGAAGAAGAACTAGTGCAGCTTGCAGCTTACCTGCAGCATCTCGAGGCCGTGGCCAACCAGAAAGACACGTCGAAGTAATAGCTAAAGAATCTCCGCAACCGTGGCTAAGAAGTAGGCAGTATCCAATCGTCTGCATAGGGCTCACTTCAGACATTAGCCAAGCTCTCCCGCAGCGCTCCATTCGAACGCCATTGACCCAAATTGCGCTCGGGTTAGGGTCAAATACATTGCAACGGAGAACATCGGCATGAAACACTTGACCCTTGGACTGCTCGCCTGCCTGCTGACCGCACCATCGGTGCAGGCCCAGATGACGGCGGATGTGAAATTCGCACCGGGCAATTATGGAACCATGGTCAATGGAACCGTCACCGGCGACGAGTATTTCGACTACAAGCTCGGTGCAAATGCCGGCCAGAAGATGTTCGTCGATCTGCAAGCCGCCGACACCAATGGCAATGGCACGATCTATTTCAATATCCTGCCTCCGGGCAGCGATGGCGAGGCCATCTATATCGGTTCGATCAATGGCAATACGACAACGATCGACCTGCCAGACAGTGGTGACTATACGATCCGGGTCTACCTGATGGGCAATGACCGCGATACTGGCAAAACCGTGGGCTACAACATGGATCTTTCGATCCAGTAGCTGCTGCTCGGTTCCAATCGGCTTCTGCAACGACACTTTCAGCGCAAAAGCGTGGCTTTGCCGCATGCCGACCCTCTTGCGAACAGGATTTTGCAAGGGCATATCACAGGTAACAGTATCAACCGGATAAGGGTCCGCATCCATGACCACGTTCGATGAACGCGAAAACGCTTTCGAAGCAAAATTTGCCCATGACGAAGAAATGCAGTTCAAGGCGGAAGCCCGCTGCAACAAGATGTTGGGGCTTTGGGCTGCAGAACTGCTCGGCAAGACGGGCGATGCGGCTGAAGAATACGCCATCACCGTCGTAAAGGCCGATTTCGAGGAACCCGGCCACGAAGACGTGCTGCGCAAGGTAACCGCCGATCTTGAGGGTCGCGTACCAACCGACGAGATCCGCGCCAAGCGGGCAGACCTGATGCTGGAAGCCAAGGCGCAGGTGATGAGCGAGGCCGCAGGCTAAAGGTCACCCTGCCGCCTTCCTCATGATCTTCATGAGATTTATGAATTTGATTAAACACCCCGCTCGTGAGAGACGGGGTGTCTATTTTGCAGACCGCCAATTTGGCGGCAAAACCGGTATGATACCATGACAAACGCCCTGACCCGCCTACTCGCCTCCAAGGACACGCTATTGGCCGATGGGGCCACGGGCACCAACCTCTTTGCCATGGGTCTGCAATCGGGTGACGCACCCGAACTGTGGAATGCCGATCAGCCCGAGAAGATCGCGGCGCTCTATCAGGGCTCGGTCGATGCGGGCAGTGACTTGTTTCTTACCAACACGTTTGGCGGCACGGCGGCGCGACTGAAACTCCATGATGCGCAGAACCGCGTGGGCGAGCTGAATCGTCTGGGTGCCGAGATTGGCCGCGAGGTGGCCGACAAGTCGGGCCGCGAGATCGTTGTGGCCGGGTCGGTTGGCCCCACGGGCGAGATTTTCGAACCGGTTGGCACATTCAGCCATGCCGAAGCGGTCGAGATGTTCCATGAACAAGCCGACGCCCTGAAAGCGGGTGGCGCCGATGTGCTCTGGCTGGAAACCATTAGCGCCCCGGAAGAGTTCCGCGCCGCCGCCGAGGGCTTTGCGTTGGCCGACATGCCCTGGTGCGGCACGATGAGCTTTGACACCGCAGGGCGCACCATGATGGGCGTGACCTCCTCCGACCTGGCGCAACTGGTCGAGACGCTGCCAAACCCGCCGATCGCCTTTGGCGCCAATTGCGGCACCGGCGCGTCGGACATCCTGCGCACCGTACTGGGCTTTGCCGCGCAAGGCACCGAACGGCCCATTATCTCGAAAGGCAATGCGGGTATCCCGAAATATGTCGACGGGCATATCCACTACGACGGCACCCCCGAACTGATGGGGCAATATGCCGGGATGGCGCGGGATGCGGGTGCGCGCATTGTTGGCGGATGCTGCGGCACCATGCCCGAGCATCTGCGCAAGATGCGCGCTGCGCTTGACACTAGCGGGCGGGGCGAACGGCCAACGCTGGAACAGATCACGGCTGCGCTGGGGCCCTTCACCTCGGCCTCGGATGGTACTGGCGATGACGCCGCGCCCGAGCGCCGCACGCGCCGGCGCCGCCGCGCCTGAACGCCGCGGCCTTAGGGCTGTTTCGAATTGACACCACCGGAATATTCGCCGACCTGTCAGGGCGAGCGGCTTTGCGTTGGGCAAGTGCCGGGACAGTATCGGACATTTCGTGACACCACAGATCGCAACTGACCGCCGGGCCAATCTGATCGGCAGTATCTGGATGATCGCGGCTATGGCCGGGTTTGCGATTGAGGATGCGCTGCTCAAAGCTTCGCACAGCACCCTGCCCATCGGAATGATCATGATCTATTTCGGTCTGGGCGGCACCATTGCCTTTGCCGCGCTTGCAATCGCTCGGAAGGAGCGGCTGTTCACCCGTGACGTGATCTCGCGGCCAATGCGCATCCGCGCGGTGTTCGAGGTGTTCGGGCGTCTTTTCTATGTCCTGGCGATCACGCTCACCCCGCTCTCCTCTGCCACGGTGATCCTGCAGGCGACCCCGATTGTCGTGGTTGCGGGGGCGGCGCTTGTCTTTGGCGAACAGGTGGGCTGGCGCAGATGGGTGGCTATCCTGATCGGGCTGGCGGGCGTTGTTGTTATCATCCAGCCTGGTGCCGAGAGCTTTTCGGCGCTGTCCATTCTGGCCGTGCTGGGCATGCTGGGCTTTGCCGGGCGGGACCTTGCCAGTCGTGCCGCCCCTGCCACATTGGGCACGGCGGTGCTGGGCTTCTATGGCTTCCTGTCCATCATCGTGGCCGGTGCACTCTATTCGGTATGGGAGGGCGCCCCCCTTCGCTTGCCGGATTCCACCACAACGCTCATCCTGTCGGGCGCGGTGCTGGCGGGGATTCTGGGGTATTCCAGCCTGATGAAAGCGATGCGGACCGGTGAAGTTTCGGCGGTCACTCCGTTCCGCTATACGCGGCTTTTGTTCGGCATCGGGTTGGGCGTGTTCGTCTTTGCCGAGCAACTAAACGGCGCGACGCTGCTGGGCTGCGGGCTGATTGTGTTGTCCGGGTTGTTCATTCTGTGGCGCGGCCAACAGAAAGCTCACTGAGCGCGCGCGTCACCATCAAAAACAGGAAGTAACCGGTGGTTCGGCCATGCAAACCCGGTCGCGTGATCAAAAGCTGTATCAGTTGCCTTTGATTTTAAGGTCGTTATGCACCCGGTGATAGGGTGCGGAGTTCACGATGTCACTGACATCGGCGCTCTCGGTTGCGGGTCGAGCCCGGTAGAACATATAGGCCCCTGCCCCCAGTCCGAGTGCACTGAATCCGATCGCTGCCCAGAGCATCGTTGTATCCAGTCCAATCCCTTCCAGCATGACAGTCTCCTTTCACATTCCCAATATAGGCCCATCGGGACAAAATTTCCATATCAGAGAGGCGGCGCGGATTTCATCGCCTCCAGAAGGTGCCGCGACAAGGCCTCGGCTTCTTCCCGATCGCGCGCGATCTGATTGCGCTTGGCCCGGCCTCGCAACCGGCCTGCGGCAGCAAAAGCCCCCGCCGACATGGCCAGCAGCACCAGCGAAATCGCGACACCACCGCTGAGCGTGCCGGGAATAGCTGCCCCCATCGCTGCCAGCATCGCCCCAACGGTCAGGCGTTGGCCCCAGACCCCGGTTACCTGATCGGCATCCAGCAACCCATTTTCCTGTTGGCGCAGCTCCGCCACATGGGCCGAAAGCAGATGCGAGACGATCAGCGCTGTCTGGGGGTTGTTGGCCAGCCCGAGACCGGTGATCAACGCCGCCTGCTCGGCCTTCTTGGCCAGAACCGCGCGGATCAGACGGCGCAGCACCTCTTCGTCCACCTCATCATCCAATGCCATGGAACTGGCGAAGGCGATCAGGGCCGTCGCCGGGCGGCGGCTGAGTTCCGGTTTGTCCTCGATCTTTGCCATGCCGGGTCTCGTCTAGGTGGTTCGGTGGCGTCTTTTCAGCGCCCTTCGAAGACGGGAGGACGTTTTTCCATGAAGGCCACAACGCCTTCCTTGAAATCCCTGCTGCGGCCGCATTCTCCCTGAAGATGCGCCTCAATGGCAAGCTGCTCGGGCAGAGCCGCGCCGTAGGAGCCACGGATCGCTTTCTTGGCAGCCGCGAATGCCTGCGTCGGGCCATTGGCCAGATAGGCGGCGCGGTCGCGCCAGTGCGCGTCAAACCCGTCATCGGGCACCGCTTCCCAGATCATGCCCCATTGCTCGGCCTGGCTAGCGGTGATCTTTTCAGCAAAAAGTGCCGCACCCATTGCCTTGGCCATGCCCATCTGGCGCGGCATGAACCAGGTGCCTCCGGCATCGGGCAAAAGGCCGATCCGGGCAAAGGCCTGCAGGAAATACGCGCTCTCCGCTGCGATCACCACGTCCGCACACAGCGCCAGATTGGCACCCGCCCCGGCTGCTGGCCCGTTCACCGCCGCAATGGTCGGCACCGGACACGCATAGATCGCCTCAAGCATGGGGCCATACTCGTCGCGCAGCGTGCGTTCCAAATCGATCCGCCCGGCACTGCCCGCATCGCCCAGATCCTGCCCGGTGCAAAACGCCCCGCCCGCGCCGGTCAGGACAATCGCACGCGCGGTTTTTGCAGCCTCGTGCATCGCATAGGCGATCTCTGCACGCATCTGACTGGTCAACGCGTTCATCTTGTCGGCGCGATTCAGGGTCAGCACCGCTAGATTGTCCGCGATCTCAAGCGTGATGGTTTCGTATTCCATGAAAGGCTCCGGGTGGATGTTGGTCTGCGCATAGAACACCGGCCCGCGCCGATTGGCAAAGGCAAACGGCAGATCACGTTGCGGCAATCGCGAAAGACGGGATCAGTCGTTGAGCAATTCGCTGAGCCGCTTCTGCTCGTCCTCGGTAAGCGCCGCCTCTTCCGGGGCGGCAGCAGTTGAGCGCCTGCGCAGGTACAAAAACCCGGTGAGCACCGCCAGCAGCAGCATGAACGGCCCCGCTGCCCAGAGCAGCATATTGGCCCCGTCCGCCGTCGGCCTTAGCAGCACATATTCGCCGTAACGGTCGACCACAAAGGCGATCACCTCGTCATCGCTGTCACCCGCCACCAGCCTCTCGCGCACCAGAATGCGCAGGTCGCGGGCCAGATCAGCGTTGCTTTCGTCGATGCTCTCATTGCGGCAAACCAGGCAGCGCAACCCTTTGCTGAGGTCGCGGGCGCGCTCTTCGAGCACCGGATCGTCCAACACTTCGTCGGGCTGCACCGCCCCTGCGGGCAGCGCCATCAGCACCAACAACAGGGCAAGTTGCAAACGGCTCAGAACACGGCTCATTCTGCCGGTACCCCGCCCGCAGGCGCCTTGCGCGCACCTGCGGCCACCCGAAAGCGCCGGTCGCTCAGGCTCAGCGCGCCACCCAGCGACATCAGCAGACACCCGGCCCAAATCCAGTTGGCGAAGGGCTTAATGTAGGTGCGTACGGTCCAGCCGCCATTCGCCTGCTCATCCCCCAACACCACATAGACATCCCGCATGATCCGATAGTCGATCGCCGCCTCGGTCGTGGGCATCCGCGCCACCGGATAGTCGCGTTTTTCAGGGTGCAACGTGGCAATGGCGCGTCCATCCCTTTCAAGCCGCACCCAACCGGTGGTCGAGAAATAGTTCGGTCCCGCGACGCGTTCGACCTTGTCGAGCGTCAGGGTGAAGGCGCCGACCTCAAAGGGTTCACCCAGTTGCGTTACACGAATATCCTCGCGCTCCCATGCGGTCAGACCAGCGATGGCAAAGATCGTAATACCCAGTCCCGAATGCGCCACCGCCTTGCCCCAATCGGCGCGCGGCAGACGGAAGAGACGGCCAAGGCTACCCTTGCGTCCAGTCCGGCTCCAAAGATCAACGACAGCGCCGGAGGTGACCCAGACGCCAAGGAATACCCCCGCAGGCCCGAGCGCGCTACGACCGGTTTGCATCGACCAGACCAGAAGCGTCACCGCTACTGCCAGCCCGAATGCATAGCGCATCGACCAGGCAGCGCGGCCCAGCTTGCCGCGCTTCCATGGCAGGATCGATCCCAGCGGCAGCGCTAGCCCCAGCACTACCATGAAGGGCGTAAACGCGGCGTCAAAAAACGGAGGTCCAACCGAGAGCTTTCGGTCAAAGAACATCTCCGCTACCATCGGCCACATGGTCCCGAAGAAGACCACGAAGCAACTGACCGCCAGCAAAATGTTGTTCAGCACCAGCGCACTTTCGCGGCTGACCATACCAAAGACGCCTTTGGCCTCCATCGCCTGCGCGCGTGCGGCATATAGCGTCAGCGCCCCGCCGGTGAAAAACGCCAAAATACCCAGGATGAACACGCCACGCTCGGGATCATTGGCAAAAGCATGGACAGAAGTCAGCAGGCCCGACCGCACGATGAAGGTGCCGATCAGCGAAAAGCCGAAGGCCAGGATCGCCAGCAGAATGGTCCAGCTCTTCAGAGCCTCACGCTTTTCCACCACGATAGCGGAATGCAAGAGCGCGGCGGCCAGCAGCCAAGGCATGAAGCTGGCGTTCTCCACCGGGTCCCAGAACCAGAATCCGCCCCAGCCCAGCTCGTAATAGGCCCACCAGGACCCAAGCGCGATGCCGATAGTCAGGAAGATCCAGGCCGCCAGCGTCCAGGGCCGCACCCAACGGCCCCAGGCGGCATCCACGCGGCCCTCAATGAGGGCGGCCACCGCGAAGCTGAATGCCATGCTCAGGCCCACATAGCCCAGATAGAGGAACGGCGGGTGGAAGGCCAAGCCGGGATCCTGCAAGAGCGGGTTCAGATCCTGCCCGTCAAACGGCGGCACGGCGAGCCGAATGAACGGGTTGGAGGTGAACAGAATGAAAGCAAAAAACGCCACCGCGATCGCCGATTGAACCGCCAGCACCCGCGCCTTCAAGGTGGGCGGCAACCCACCGCCAAACCACGCCGCCATCGCACCAAACAGTGTCACGATCAGCACCCAAAGCAGCATGGAACCCTCGTGGTTACCCCAAGTTCCGCTGATCTTGTAAAGCATCGGCTTGGCAGAATGGCTGTTCGACACTACCAGACGCAGCGAGAAATCCGAGGTGATGAAGGCCCACATCAACGCGCCGAACGCAAACGCTGTCAGCAGGAATTGCGAAGTTGCTGCGGGCTCGGCCATGGCCATCCATCCCGGCCAGCGTTTCTGCGCTCCGATCAGGGGAACCACCATCTGCACGATGGCCACCAAAAAAGCGAAGATGAGGGCGAAATGTCCGAGTTCGGCTGTCATGGGGTTTGGTATAAACCCGGCCCTGCCCACGTCCAATCACAATCGACTGGGCGCGCCGCGCATAGTGTCGCGGATCAGGCTTTCTGCCGACGCCGCCAATCTTCAAGCGCCGGGTTCGAATCGGTGCCGTCAAGCTGCATGTTCAGCGCGGCATCCGTGCCCGGATCGGCACTGCCGGGACTATCGGCGCGCAGGCCACGCAGCATCTCGATATTGGCTTTGACCTGATGGGCACGGGTCACGCTGTGAGCCAAATCCCGCTGCAGATCCTGTGTCTTGGCCTGATAGCGCGCGCCGAAATAGAAAGACACGATCACGCCCAGCAGCCACCAGAGCGGTTCCGGCACCAGCGCAATGCCCTGCATCCGCGCGGCAAACCACAAGGGATCAACCATCGCTGCCACAAACAGCCCCAGCGTGCCAAAAGCCAGCGCCGGGCGCGGCAGGCGGTTGAGCCCGTCCACGAAGCGGTCGAACCCACCCTTGCGCGGCAGCGCAAATTCAGCGCCGAACTGCGTCAACGCATGGTCGCGCGCCGCCGCATCGCGCTGCGCGCCCGCCTCACTGTTCTCGCGAAACACCTCTGCGGTTTCACGCACCACATTGCGCCCGGCCCCAAAAAGCAGCGAAATCACCCCGTCGATCAACCCCATGTTGCCACCCTTTGCTGAAATGCCGCCTGATCGAGATGATACCGGTCAGACAGAAACTCCTCGGAGCGCCTGATCCAGCCTCCTTTGCCGCCCGCGCGGGTCCGGGCATACTTGCGACTGGCCGGACGGCGATCGGCAAGACGGAAGTAATAATTTCGCCGCGCCACGCCATAAGCGTCCCGCAAGACCAGCGCATCGGGGTCCGCCGCCTGCCTGGCCGCAGCTGCGGTCTTTGGACCAATTACCCCGTCCACGGCCACCGCAAACCCCATCTCACGCAGCAGGCGTTGCAGAATTTTCACCGCCTGCGCCCCTGCATTGACATACATGTCGAACACCGTCGCGTGCAGGATTTGCGGCAGGTCATCTATCCGTGGGCGGTGAAAGTAATGCTCGACAAAGATGTCCACCGCCTGCGCCCGGCTCAGCGCCCGCACATCGCGCGTGTCGATGTCGCCATCGCGATCCAGATCTAGACCCAGCCGCCGCATCGTGTGAATGGTCACGCCGTATTTCGTCGCCCCGCCGGGATCGTCCGGATCGTCCACAAAGCCGCCCTCGCGGGCCACGATTTCTTCTGCAATCTCTTGGACTGTCTGCATCCTGACACCTCCGTTATCCCCGGCTAACGGTGCGAGGCAGAGGTTGAGGCGGCCCAAACAGAAAGGGCGCTGCCTGCGCAACGCCCCCTGATTTGTCGACCATATCCGCGCGACGTGGGCTGTCTCAGCCCTCGCCGGGTTCCTGATAGACGCCCTGTTCCTTCAGTGCATCCACCACCTCTTTCGGCATGTATGTCTCGTCATGTTTTGCAAGAATTTCCGAGGCTTCAAAGACACCATTGACGTAACTTCCTGTACCAACCATGCCCTGGTTCTCTGCAAATAGATCGGGCAGCACACCGGCAAACACCACCTTCACGCTCTCGCCGCCATCGGTCACCAGAAACTCAACCGTTTCGCCCTGCCCACGGATCAGGCTGCCTTCCTCGACCAGCCCGCCAATGCGGAACACCTCGCTCGGCTGGGGCGGCTCAGCCACCACCTGGCTGGGCGAGCGGAAGAAGTTGATGCCGTCGCGCATCGCATACCCGATCAGCCCGGTGGCAATGACCAGAGCAACCGTGGCCAGCACGATCACCTGTATCCGTCGGCGTTTCTTGAGCGACTTCATGTCATCCTCATGGGAATAGCGGAGCCATCATCAGCCCCGTGGTTTCAGGCTCACCTAGCATCAGGTTGGCATTCTGCAAGGCCTGCCCGCTGCTACCTTTTGTCAGGTTATCCAACGCGCCGATCACGATGGCGCGGCGCTCGATCCGGTCGCCCACCACGCCGACATGGCAGAAATTCGAGCCGCGCACATGATGGGTCGAGGGCGCCTCGCCAAAGGGCAGCACTTGAATGAACGGTTCTTTCTCATAGGCCCAGCACAGTGCCTCATAAACGCTTTGCGGATCGCCCTTCACGTAAGTGGTGGCCAGAATGCCCCGGTTCGCGGGGATCAGATGCGGGGTGAACTGCACATGCACGGGCCGCCCGGCGAGCTTGGTGAACTCCTGATCGAACTCACCCAAGTGCCGGTGCGTACCGCCGATGGCATAGGCGTTGTAGCCCTCGCTCAACTCCGCATGCAGCAGGTTTTCTTTCAGCGAACGACCTGCCCCCGATACGGCGCATTTCAGGTCCATGATGATATCGTCCAAATCGATTACACCCGCAGTGATCAGCGGGCGCAGCACATACTGCCCCGTGGCCGCGTTACAACCCGTGCCTGCCACCAACCGCGCCGCCTTGATCTCATCCCGGTAAAATTCGGTCAGGCCGTAGACCGCTTCATCTTGATGCGCGATGGCAGCGTGGGCATTGCCATACCATTTCTCGTAATCCTCGGGATCGCGCAGCCGGAAATCCGCCGAAAGGTCAACGATCTTCAGATCGCCAGGCAATTCGCGGATCACCTCTTGGCTTGTCTTGTGCGGAAGAGCGCAGAAACACAGGTCGATCTGGCTGAAATCGATCTCGGAAATCTTGCACAGGTCCGGCAGGTCCAGATGCCGCAGATGCGGGAAGACCTGCGCCATGCTCTGGCCCGCCTTGCGCTCGGCCGCCAGCGCAACGATCTCCATATTCGGGTGTTCGGCGATCAGCCGCACCAGTTCTGCGCCGGTATAACCGCTGGCGCCAAGGATTGCGATTTTATGGGTCATGTCAGACCTCTTTCATTCGATGTCATGGGGTCGGGCCGCCCATGGACGGCCAAATTACTACAAATCAGGCGCGGTGCCGACATTGACTTATGTCAGGCCGCCTCAAAGCTGATCTGTCGTCGGAGGAACTGCGTCGCCCGGTCACTGACCCGCGACGGATTGCCAGTAGTCAGATATCCACCGCTGCCATCACCCAGCATATCGGGATGGCGTTTCAGGTAGTCGGCAAGGCTTTCCGCCACCAGATCGCCCTGCGAGTAAACTTTAACTTCCGGGCCCAACGCGGCCTGAAACGCCTCTTCCATCAGCGGGTAATGCGTGCAGCCCAGAATGGCGGCCTGCGGTTCCGGCATCTTGCGTTTCAGCGCATCGACATGCGACCGCACCAGCGCTTCGGCCAGGATCATGTCGCCATCCTCGATGGCGTCGACAACGCCGCCACAGGCCTGCGCCTCGACATCCACACCGATGGCGCGGAACGCCAACTCGCGCTGGAACGCTCGGCTGGAGACTGTGGCTGGTGTGGCAAACAGCGCGACATGTTTCACCGCAACTTCGCGCGGCGGGGAATTGTCGCCCCATTGCCGCTCGGTCAGTGCCTCGATCAGCGGCACGAAGACACCCAACACGCGTTTGCCCTGCGGCACGCCTTCTTCCTGCATCCGGCGCAAGGCCGCAGCACTTGCGGTATTGCAGGCCAGAATCACCAGATTGCAGCCCGCATCCCACAACGCATTTACGGCCTTGCGGGTCAGCTGATAGATATCCTCGGCATCGCGCACCCCGTATGGCGCATGGGCGCTGTCGGCGAAATACAGGAAATCCAGTTCCGGCAGACGGGTCTGCGCGGCGTTGAGGACGGTCAGGCCGCCCAATCCGGAATCAAAAATACCTACTGCCATGGTCCCTGTCAGGCGCGATGCTGTTCCTCGAACTCGAAGCCGTAGTCATAAGACTTCAACGGCTTTGGGGAAAGCCCATATGTGGCTTTGCGCAGGAAATCCATCATCTTGCGCGTATCCGTCGCCATCGGGTTCAGAACGTCACGCGTGATAGGCTCCCCGATCACCACGCGCACCGGGGTATCGACGCGTTTCTTGAACTCTTTGATCAGCAGCCCCATGCGCAGAGTAACGTGCAGATGACTGGCGATCTGAAACAGGCGCGAGGTATGGCCGTCGAAGAAAACCGGCACCACGACCGCATTGGATTTGCCCACCATCCGCGCCGTGAACCCGCGCCAACCCGGATCCATCGGATGGGCAAAAGGTTTCGCGGCGGTGCTGACGGTGCCGCCAGGAAAAACGCCGATCGCGCCGCCCTCATCGAGATAGCGCAGCGCTGTCTTGCGTGTCTCAAGATTCAGCCGCATCGCCTCTTTGGTCTGGTCGAAAGAGATTGGCAGCACGATCCGGTTGATATCATTGGCCTTGCGGAACACCTGATTGGCCAGAATGCGGAAATCTCCACGGGTCTTTGACAGGATGTGCCCCATCATCAAACCGTCGAGAATCCCGTAAGGATGGTTGGCAATCAGGATCAGCGGGCCGTCTTGCGGGATGTTCGACAAAGCCCCGCCCACCACATCCAGTGTAAGCCCATAGCGTTCGACCATCACTTCCCAGAAATCGCGACCCGCAGCGACTTCCTGTTCATAGCCATCCGCCCGTTTGATCAGCCGCATCCGCCCGGTGGTGTTTTCCATCAACCGGATCATAGCCCGCCCGCTTCGTGTTTCGGCGGAATGGGCGTAGCTGATGTCGCGGGCGATGTGACGGCGCGCAGGCATTGAGGTCTCCGGATTCGTTGTGCGCTACATAGGTGCGAACGACGATTCTGCCCAGCTTTGGTTACACCAATGTGACGCCTATTCCGCGGCCTTACGTACTTCCGGGCCGCCTTGACGGATGGTGGCCAGCAATTCCTCGCGCCGTTTCGCGGCCTTCGCCTCATTGGCTTGCTTGACCGGGCCAAACCCGCGAATGTCCAGCGGCAGACGGGCCAGCGCGATCGCTGCATCCCGCGTGTTGAGTGCAATCTTAGCCAGCACCTCTTTCATATCCGCCTCATATTGCCGGATCAGAGCCCGCTCCATTCGGCGCTCGGCGCTATAGCCGAAGATGTCCAGCGGCGTGCCACGCAGGGCCTTGAACCCCGCCAGCAACTTCAGCGGTCGCAGCATCCATTCGCCAAATTCCCGCTTCCTGGGCCGCCCGTCAGAGCCCGCTCCGCCCAGGATCGGGGGCGCCAAATGGAAGGTCACCTTCAGATCGCCATCGAACTCTGCCGTCGCCTTCTCGCGGCTGTCCAGCAATAGCCGCGCCACCTCATACTCGTCCTTGTAGGCCAACAGCTTGTGATAGCCCTTGGCGACCGCCTCTTTCAGGTCGGCATCTTCAATACCCTCAAGCAGTTTTAGATAGCGCTTGGACAGGCGCTGCCCTTGATAGGCCACCAGATGTGCGGCCCTGTAAGAGATCCTTTCGTCCAGCGTTTTGGGCATCTCAACCACGTTCGGCTGCAGAATTTTGGCGACCTCCTCAGGATGCAGCACCGCCCAGCGGCCAATCTCGAAGGCGCGCTTGTTGCGTTCCACCGCCGTGCCGTTCAATTCGATGGCCTGCACCATGGCCTCATGCGTAATCGGCAGCAGCCCACGCTGCCAGGCCGCACCAAAGACCATCATGTTGGAATAGATCGCATCGCCCATCACAGCGCGCGCCAGATCATAGGCGTCGAAAAGGTCCAACCGGTCCTTGAGCCGCGCCTGCAGCGCCAGTTCAAGCCGGTCCGAGGGAATCTGGAACTCGGTATCGCGGGTGAAATCGCCGGTGATGATCTCGTGATTGTTGACCACCGCCCCTGTTTGCCCGGTCCGTGTCAGACCCAGCGTCTTGGCCCCAGCGCTGACCACCAAGTCGCCACCGATCAGCGCATGCGCCTCACCGGTTGCCACACGGATCGCGCTGATATCCTCGGGATCATTGGCAAGACGGCAATGGATATGCACCGCGCCACCCTTCTGGGCGAGGCCCGCCATCTCCATCATGCCCGCACCTTTGCCGTCAATCTGCGCTGCCTGCGCCAGCACGGCGCCGATGGTCACAACACCGGTGCCACCGACCCCGGTGATCACCACGTTATGGGTGCCGGTAATCTCTGGCAGATCGGGCATCGGTAGGTCTGGCAAGTCAATCTCGGTCGTTGCTTCCTTGCGGATTTGCGCGCCTTCCAACGTGACGAAGGACGGGCAAAACCCTTTGAGGCAAGAGAAATCCTTGTTGCAGCTTGACTGATCGATGGCGCGCTTGCGACCCAGTTCGGTCTCTTTCGGTACAATCGAGACGCAATTCGACTGCACCCCGCAATCACCGCAGCCCTCGCAGATATCGGTGTTGATAAACACCCGCTTGTCAGGATCCGGGAAGGTGCCACGCTTGCGGCGGCGGCGTTTCTCGGCGGCGCAGGTCTGAATATAGACAATGGCCGAGACGCCTTCGATCTCGCGATACCGCTCCTGCACCGACATCAGTTCGGCACGTTCATGGGTTTCGACGCCTGCGGGCAGCGCCTTGAAATTCACGTCTTCCTTTTCGTCATAGACGACCGCAACCTGCTCCACGCCCATCGCCTTGAGTTCAGCCACGATGCGCTCCGCGCTCAAGCCGCCCTCGTTGCTCTGACCGCCCGTCATGGCCACGGCATCATTGTAAAGGATCTTGTAGGTGATGTTGGTGCCCGCCGCCAAAGCCGCCCGGATCGCCTGCACGCCGGAGTGGTTGTAGGTGCCGTCACCCAGATTCTGGAACACATGCTTTGTGGTGGAAAACGGCGCTTCGCCGATCCAGTTGGCCCCTTCCCCGCCCATATGGGTATAGCCGTCGGTCTCGCGATCCATCCACTTGACCATGAAGTGACAGCCGATCCCGGCATAGGCGATGCTGCCATCGGGCAGTTTGGTGCTGGTGTTATGGGGACAGCCCGAACAGAAATACGGTAGCCTTGCCGCGATTTCCTGTGCGTTGTCGGCGCGCCGCGCCTCGCTCAGCGCGGCCAGACCGGCGCGGATGCCGTCGGTCTCACGCCCTTCCTCGATCAGGATCTCGCCCAGTTTCTCGGCAATCATGATCGGATCCAGCGCGCCGCGTGTCGGGAACAGTTCCTCGCGGTGCATGGCACCGGCCCCGCCCTTGTACCAGCCATAAACCCGGCGCCCGCGGCGGTCGTCAAAGATGGCTTCCTTGACCTGCACCTCGATCAGCTTGCGCTTTTCCTCGACAATCACGATCAGGTCCAGCCCCTCGGCCCAGTCATGGAAGCCCTGCATATCCAGCGGAAAGACCTGACCGATCTTGTAGGTGGTGATGCCCAGTCGATCCGCCTCTTCCGCGTCGATGTTCAGCAGCGACATGGCATGCGCCAGATCAAGCCAGTTCTTGCCCGCGGCCACAAAACCAATCTTGGCACCCCGCTTGCCCCAGACGCGCTTGTCGATCTTGTTGGCGCGGGAGAACGCCTCGGCCGCGAAGCGCTTGTAATCGATGATCCGCGCCTCCTGCGGGGTGCGGTCATCCATCAGGCGAATGTTCAACCCACCCTCGGGCATATCGAATTCCGGCGTAGCGATATTCACCCGGTCAGTGCGGCCATCGACCACGGATGTCACCTCAATCGTGTCCTTCATGGTCTTGAGGCCGACCCAGAGCCCGGAAAACCGCGACAGCGCAAAGCCATAAAGCCCGTAGTCGAGAATTTCCTGCACACCTGCCGGGCTGACAATCGGCATATAGGCATCCATCAGCGCCCATTCGGATTGATGCAGCACGGTCGAGCTTTCGCCGGTGTGATCATCGCCCATCGCCATGACAACACCGCCGTGTGCGGCTGTGCCCGCCATGTTCGCATGGCGGATCGCATCGCCCGAGCGATCTACGCCCGGACCCTTGCCGTACCAAAGACCAAATACACCGTCATATTTACCATCGCCACGCAGACCGGCCTGCTGACTCCCCCAAAGCGCGGTCGCGGCCAGATCTTCGTTCAAACCGTATTGAAAAGTGACGTCAGCGGCGGCGAGTTCCTTCGCGGCCCGATTCATCTGCATATCGACCGCCCCCAAGGGCGAGCCGCGATAGCCGGTGACCAGCCCCGCCGTATTCAGGCCGGCGGCCTCGTCGCGCGCCTTTTGCATAAGCATCAGCCGCACCAGCGCCTGCGTCCCGCTCAGCAGAACAGGGCTTTTTTCCAGATCGAAACGGTCGTTGAGCGAGATCATGTGCTTACTCATCAGACGCCTCCCCACGTCAGATTAGTTTGCGAATTATATAGGCAATATTAGGTCAAAATTGCTGACCTTACTAGTTATTTTTTCTCACTCCCTGCGGCGAAGCGTCCAATATTCATGGAGCTTTTGCATTCTTTCATATAGGTCGTATCCAAAAGAACGGAAGTTTCGGGGATGGATTGGGATAAACTCAGAATATTTCATGCGGTGGCCGATGCGGGCAGCCTGACCCATGCGGGGGACAAGCTGAATCTGTCGCAATCTGCGGTCAGTCGGCAGATCAGAGCTCTTGAGGAAGCGCTCAACGCGACCCTCTTTCATCGCCATGCGCGCGGACTGATTCTCACCGAACAGGGTGAGCTGCTGTTCGATGCGACCCGTTCGATGTCAAAACGCCTCGACGCCGCAGCCGCACGTATCCGCGACAGCGAGGAAGAAGTGTTCGGAGAGTTGCGAGTTACGACCACTTTTGGATTCGGCACGCTCTGGCTCGCCCCGCGCCTGCCGAAACTCTACGAAAAATACCCGGATCTGAAGATCGACCTGATGCTGGAAGAGCGCGTGCTCGATCTGCCCATGCGCGAGGCGGATGTGGCGATCCGAATGAAGGAACCCAGTCAGGCGGATCTGATCCGCAAGCGGCTGATGACGATCCGGATGCAGCTTTTTGCTTCGGAAACCTATCTCAAAGCCCATGACGCGCCCGTTACTCCGCCTGAATTGTCCCAACATCGTCTGATCTGCCAGAACACCACCGCCCCGCAGGTCGGCGCCGGTGCCTCGCTGGTCGTGCAACTGATGGAGCATGAACCCGCATCATTGCTGACCGTGAACAATTATTTCGGCGTACTGCAAGGCGTATTGCACAACCTAGGGATCGGTGTCTTGCCCGACTATGTGGCGCAAGAAGTGCCTGATCTTGTTCAAGTCCTGCCCGAGATCGAGTCTTCGGATGTGCCGGTCTATCTCGCCTATCCCGAGGAATTGCGCCACTCGCAGCGAATTTCTGCCTTCCGCGACTTCGTGCAAGAGGAAATCACCGCAAGCCGCAAACAGCTGAAAATGCAAGGCAAAACTTGAGATATGCGGATTTTGCATAGCAGAAATGCTCAAACAGCGACATTATTAGCCTTGATAACTCATTAAGCGCTGATTAAATCGACAATCGAAGGAGGCGATGCCTTCTTCATACCTCCCTGTTGGACTTCGGCCGAGCTTATTGCTCGGCCTTTTTTTTCGCGCTACCCGCTAAGCGTGCCAATCTCCGATAGAAACGAGAAACACAGATTCTCCGTTTGCATGAGTTCACCATGAGACTTCGGCCTATTTCCAGGTGCGATCATCCCGCCGCAGGTCTCAGGCGTTCCGGTACCACGGCTTGGGATTTCTCTATGTCCTAACCTGATCCGCGATCGCCTTTTTGTACATGTGGTCATTTCATCAGATGGAACGGAAAGAGCACGGCGACGGTCTCAGCGCGTGCCCAGCAGATCGCGCGCGATACGCTCAAAGATTGCGGTGCCCACCGGTATCAGATCATCGGGGAAATCGTAGTTGGGGCTGTGCAGTACCGGGTGACTCTCGCCCGGCCCCAAACACAGCATCGCGGCCTTCGCCCCCCAGCCAAAAACTCCAAAATCCTCGGAAGCACGCATCGGCAGGCCGGTTTCGCCATGCGGAATTCCGATGGCGTCCATCGCGCGAACCGCCACGGTGGTGGCCTCGGCATCGTTGATCGACGCGGCAAATTCGTCATTCACCTCGAAGCGGACCGCCAGACCGGCCTGATCAGCGGCAGCGCGCGCCAGATCCTGTGCGGCGGCGGCGAGATCCGCCATTGTGTCATCTCGCGTGGTGCGCAGCGTGGCATGGATCACACCCTCACCCGGAGCGATCCCGAAGACCGGCTCGCCCATGCGCAGATGGGTCAATGTGACAAGCCTGAACCCTTCGTCCAGATCACCGCCCTGCCCCAGTGCCTCCAGCGCAGGGATCAGGGCCGCGATGGCGCGCCCGGGCGAGACACCCTCTTCCGGTTCTGCGGCATGAGCGGTTCGCCCGGTCAGGGTGATTTTCAACCCCTGCGATGCGCAATTGATCAGCCCCGAGCGAGTCGAGACGTACCCAAACGGACGCCCCGGTTCGTTATGGATCGCAAAAGCCCAATCGGGCTTAAGCGCGGCAAATTCCGGGTCCGCGACCACAGCGCGCGCACCGCTGCCATCCTCTTCGGCGGGCTGGAACATCAGCACCACCCGCCCCCGTGCAACGGGCTTGCGCGACAATAGACGCCCAAGCCCCAACAACATGGTCATGTGCCCGTCATGACCACAAAGGTGCCCCTTGCCCGGCACCTCAGAGGACCAGGGAACCCCGGACAGTTCTTCGATAGGTAAGGCGTCCAGTTCGGCCCGAAACAGCACAGTCGGCCCGACCTGACCGCCGTCAAATACCGCCGCAACTCCATTTCCGCCCAGGCCGGTCACAATACGGGTCGGGCCGAGTTCGGCTAGTGCAGAAGCAATAGTGCGCGCGGTCTCCTTCTCTTCGCCGGAGATCTCGGGACGTCGGTGCAAGTCACGGCGAAAGGCAGTCAGCGCAACCAGATCGGAATTTGAAAGCATTGGATTCCCCTGAACCAAAGCGGGCTCGCGCGTTCTTAGCCGAAGCAAACGCAGAATTGCAGCCCCCTCCACCGGCCATTTATCGCTCGTCGCTCAGAGCGGCACACAAGACACATGCAGACGCCGAACCGATGCAATGACCCAAGATACCTAGCTTAGTGGCACAACCTCCAGTAAGTTCACGAAAAACAAGACTCATATATTAACGAGGGTTTCTCATGCTCCGGTTACTGCAACTGGTTTCAGTGCTTTGCTTGGCAATTCTATGCGCCTCCCCTTCATATGCACAAACTGCGTCCTCAACCTCTGATTCCAGCACTGCTGCCGCCCCGGTCGTTCCTGCTGACCTGACCCCGGAACAGGTGGATGATCTGGTGGCGCGCATGAGCGACGATCAGGTCCGCGCGCTGCTGCTGGAGCGTCTGGATGCCGTGGCCGAGGCCCATGCCGCGAAGGCCGAAGACCAAGAGGACCCGCTGACCGAAATCAATGAAATCTGGGCCGAGATGGTCACCTCATGGACGCATGTTCTGGTGACATTGCCCAACATTTTCAGCGCTCAGGTCGAGGCTTTCGGCAATTTTGGGACAACGTTCGGGACCACCGGCGTATTTGTCTTGATTGGGCTGGTCCTGACCGTTCTGGCCTTGGGATATGCCGCCGAAAAGCTCTTTGGGCTGCTAACCCGCAAGTGGCATGAGCAGTCCAATGAGAGCGAAGATGCCGATCTTTGGGGTGCGGCGCGGTATCTGTTCCGGCGCTTTTGCCACGAGATAGCGGGCCTGATCGTCTTCTACGTGGTTATTCGAGCCGTCGGTCGCGCCCTGCTTACGACCGAGCAAATAACTTACGCAGCGCCCTTTGTATTCTTCCTGATCTGGATTCCGCGGTTGGGCGCAGCGGTGTCGCGATTTGTTCTCGCCCCGCAAAAACCAAAGCTCCGGCTGGTCAATGTTGACGACCATTGGGCAAAATACCTGTATCGCAACCTGATCGGCCTGCTTGTGCTGATTGGGCTCACATTGTTCATTTTGCGTTTCAATGCACTCAACGGCATTACCGGTGGCGAGACGCGCATCGGCTTCTGGCTCAACGCCGCGATCCATATCTATATTGGCGTCATTGCCTGGACTGCCCGCGAGGGCCTGTCTCAGATGATGCTGGGAACGGACCCTGATCGCACAAAGTTCGACGAAGAGGTCGCCAGGTACTATCCCTATTTCGCCATCGGTGTCTCAGCTGTGATCTGGATTCTGGTCGAATTCCTTGCCGCGCAGCGCGATCCATCGATCCGCGCCCTGCTGGTCAAGGGGCCGCATTTCACCACCATGTTCTGGCTGTTGATCGCGCCGGCTTTGGACACTCTGATACGTGGCCTGGTGCGTCATTTGCAGCCACCGATGTCTGGAGAAGGCCCGCTGGCCGAGAAAGCCTATAAATCGACCAAGCGCAGCTATATCCGTATTGGTCGCGTACTGGCCGGGCTGTTTGTGGTGATGATGATCGCACGCGCCTGGCAGCTTGATCTGCGCCATGTTGCTTCTGCCGGTATCGGTGCCGAGGTTGGTGGTGCGGTGATCGAGTTCCTGCTGATCGTCGCTGCGGGCTATATCATCAATGAGGTTGTCTCGCTCTGGATCAACCGCAGGCTGGCAAGAGAGCAAACCGCGGCGGAATCGGTAGACGAGGAAGCTGGCGGCGAAGGTGGTGGATCAGGCGGATCGCGCCTTGCGACCGTGCTGCCGCTGATCCGGGTCACCGCACAGATCACCATCGCCGTGCTTTTTGGTCTGTTGGCGCTCAGCTCGCTAGGTGTCAACATCACACCGCTTCTGGCCGGTGCTGGTGTTCTGGGTCTGGCCATCGGTTTCGGCGCTCAGAAACTCGTGGCCGACATCGTGGGCGGCGTGTTCTTCCTGATCGACGACGCGTTCCGTGTGGGCGAATATGTCGATGTGGGCGGCACCACTGGCACGGTCGAGAAAATCTCGATCCGCTCCATGCAACTGCGCCACCATCGCGGACCGGTCCACACCATTCCTTATGGCGAGATTCAGAAGCTGACCAACTATAGCCGCGACTGGGTGATCATGAAGCTGAAATTCACCGTGCCTTTCGACACCGACCCCAACAAGGTCAAGAAGATCTTCAAGAAGATCGGTGCCGAGATGATGGCCGACGAGATCCACAAGGATGGCTTCCTGGAACCCTTCAAATCGCAGGGCGTGTTTGATTTCGACGATGTCGGCATGATCATCCGGGGCAAGTTCATGGCCATTCCCGGCAAACAATTCACGCTGCGCAAGGAAATCTACAACCGCGTCAAAGCCGCCTTTAAGGAAAATGGCATCGACTTTGCCCGCCGCGAGGTGCGCGTCGCCATTCCGGGTCTGGACGAGGCCGAAAACGTCACGGATGAACAAAAAGCCAGCATTGGTGCTGCCGCTGGCGAAGCGGTTAACCAGCAATTGGCCAAAGATCAGGGCAACTAAGCTGCGCCGACTCGGGCAGCCCCTGTTCTTGCAGGGCTGCCCGATTGCCGTCTTACGCTCCGGATGGTCGCGACCTCAGATCGCGCGCAACTCTTCCATGTTTACCTCGACGCCACTCGAAAGACTGGGCGAGACATGGGTCAGGATCTTCTCCCTCTGGGCGAAGAGATCGATGCCGCCATCGTTAAACATGACCCCCTCGGGATGGTCCGACCGCCACCGCGCTAGCACAGCCTCCATCTCTGAGAAGTACGCCGCCTGTGCCGCCTCCGAGCGGAACTTCACCCCGCGCACCAGCGTGATATGGAACGGGTTGCCGTAATCGCCGCAGGGGCAGGCTAGCACCGTGCTGAAGATCCCCAGCAATTGGCCAATGACAGACGAAGGGTCGTATTCCAGCAGCAGCTCCAGCTCGTTTGAGGGCGTCAGGTTCACTCGCGACGGCATGACCCGGATCGGCGCAAATTTGATCGCGCGCATCACTTTTTCGACATAATCGAAGGGCAGCCCCCCATCCGCTTTGTTATCCGGTCCGAACCGCCAGATTTCCGCATGCGCCGTATCGGGACGCTCCAGCTTGGTATTGTCCCCGCCACCGATCAGCCAGCCATCGTCGCTGGTCTCGCAGAGATGCGTGTAGGTGCGATCAGTCAGCAGGTTCAGGTCGATCTGAGGGCTGACTTCTGCACGGCAATCAAGCCCGATATTGGCGAGCCGGTTCAATTTGCACGCCGGGTGCATATGCCCACTCGGGTTTAGATGATCGTAACTCGCCATGAACTCGGGCGTGACAATGTTGGGGCGATCGGCGGCGTCCTGCATGATCTCTCCTCGGGAGTTGTTGCGGGGCTTCGAATGGCGCGGACCTGCATCGGTCAATGCGCCATGGCGTTGTGAGCACCAACACAGAAGCATGGCAATCGAACTATCGCAATACGGCACGCGGTTTTGGTACTCTGTTCATCCTTACACTCCACCTCACCCGGCCCGGCTGGTTTCATGCTCTTTTGGCGTGTTCAGAGAAATTTGCGTTTGCCTTAGCCCATGCCTTGTGCCCAAACACGCGCGCAACTCCAACTTGATCGTGACAACAAGGACAGCTCCATGATTGAACGCATTGAAACCGGCACCCGCTCCTCAAAGATCGTGAAACATAACGGCGTCGCCTATCTGACCGGACAGGTCGCCGAAGGCGACACGATTCAGGATCAGGTCCGCACCTGCCTGCAGAACATCGATGCCCTTCTGGAAAAGGCCGGTTCATCGCGCCAGCAAATGCTGCGCGTCACGATCTGGCTTGCGGATATGAAGGATTTCAACGGTCTGAACGAAGTCTGGAACGCCTGGGTTCCCGAAGGGCACGCTCCGGCTCGGGCGTGTGGCGAATCCAAACTGGCGCGGCCGGAACTCAAGGTCGAATTCATCGTCGACGCCGCCTACGACTAGGCCGGTAGCCCCGCCGGATCGTCCCGTCGCAACCGCGAATGCGCCCAAGCGACGGGACCACCCGCCCGTAGGCACAACACGTACCAGCATGATCCACACACGCCCCCTTCCCCCCGGCCCTCCCTTCGCCTAAAAGGCGCCAAACTTTGCCATCTCGGGGACCCAGACAGGATGCAAGAGCCAGCCATCACGCCGGAACTGATCGAAAGCCACGGGCTGAAACCCGATGAATACGAGATGATCCTCGAAATCATCGGACGTGAGCCAAGCTTTACCGAGTTGGGCATCTTTTCGGCCATGTGGAATGAGCATTGCTCCTACAAGTCTTCAAAAAAATGGCTGCGTACCCTGCCCACATCCGGCCCGCAGGTGATCTGCGGCCCCGGCGAGAATGCCGGTGTGGTCGATATCGGTGACGGTCAGGCCGTAGTCTTCAAGATGGAAAGCCACAACCACCCCTCTTACATCGAACCCTATCAGGGCGCCGCGACGGGCGTGGGCGGCATCCTGCGCGATGTTTTCACCATGGGCGCGCGACCGATCGCGTCGATGAACGCGCTCAGCTTTGGCGAGCCGGGACACCACAAGACCCGGCAACTGGTCAACGGCGTGGTCGAGGGGATCGGCGGTTACGGCAATTGCTTCGGTGTACCTTGCGTCGGCGGCGAGGTGCGGTTCCACCCCGCCTATAACGGCAACTGCCTTGTGAACGCCTTCGCCGCAGGTCTCGCTGACAGCGACAAGATCTTCTACTCGGCGGCCTCCGGCGTCGGCATGCCAGTGGTTTATCTGGGCGCCAAAACCGGACGTGACGGTGTTGGCGGCGCTACCATGGCCAGCGCCGAGTTCGATGACACCATCGAAGAGAAGCGCCCCACCGTTCAGGTTGGCGACCCCTTCACCGAAAAGCGCCTGATGGAGGCGACCCTAGAGCTGATGCAGACCGGCGCGGTGATCTCGATCCAGGATATGGGCGCGGCTGGCCTGACCTGTTCGGCCGTAGAGATGGGCGATAAAGGCGGCCTGGGTGTCCGGCTTGATCTGGAAAACGTGCCCCAGCGCGAAGACAACATGACCGCGTATGAGATGATGCTGTCCGAGAGCCAGGAACGCATGCTCATGGTGCTGAAGCCCGAGCTTGAGGGTGAAGCCCGCGCCGTGTTCGAGAAATGGGATCTGGATTTCGCCATCGTTGGTGAAACCATCGCCGAGGACCGCTTCCTGATCGTCCACAATGGCGAAGTCAAAGCTGATCTGGTCCTGTCCAAACTCTCCTCAACCGCCCCAGAATATGACCGCCCGTGGGAGCCGACGCCGGAAGCCGAAGCCTTGGCCGACGTGCCGCAAATCGACCCGATCGACGGGCTACGCGCCCTGCTCGCCTCGCCCAACTACGCGGGCAAGCAATGGGTCTATGAGCAATATGACACCATGGTCATGGCCGACAGCGCCCGCACGCCGGGCCTGGGGGCTGGCATGGTCCGCGTCCATGGCACCGACAAGGCGCTGGCATTCACCAGCGACGTGACGCCGCGCTATGTGCGCGCCAATCCCATTGAAGGCGGCAAACAGGCCGTGGCCGAGGCCTATCGCAACCTGACCGCCGTGGGGGCCAAGCCGCTCGCCACCACCGATAACCTGAATTTCGGCAATCCCGAAAAGCCCGAGATCATGGGCCAGTTCGTCGGCGCGATCAAAGGCATCGGCGCCGCCTGCGCCGCGCTCGACATGCCGATCGTCTCGGGCAATGTCTCGCTCTACAACGAAACCGACGGCCAGGGCATTCTGCCCACCCCTACCATCGGCGCGGTCGGGCTGCTCGACCATACCGACGACATCATCGGAAACGAGGTGCGCGAGGGCCACGTGGCGCTGCTCATCGGCGAAACATCGGGCCATCTGGGCCAGTCCGCCCTGCTTGCCGAAATGTTCAACCGCGAAGATGGCGATGCGCCCCATGTCGATCTGGAAGCAGAAAGGCGCAACGGCGACTTCATCCGCGACAATCGCACGCTGATCAAGGCCTGCACCGATCTCAGCGATGGTGGTCTGTCTTTGGCCGCGTTCGAATTGGCCGAAGCCGCTGGTGTGGGCGTGCAGCTTGACGATGCATCAACCGAGAAACTCTTTGGAGAGGATCAGGCGCGCTATCTGATCGCCTGCAACTTCGATCAGGCCGAGGCGCTGATGATCGCTGCCGGACAGGCAGGCGTGCCCATCGAAACTGTGGGCCGCTTTACCGGCAACAACGTGCGTATCGGCGGGTCAGAGGCCCCACTCGCAGAGCTTGCGCAAACCTTCCGGGGCAGTTTCGCGGCGGCAGTGGCCTGATCGCGCCATCTGCCCTTCTTCTCGTTCCAAATACGGAAATCCTGCGCCGGGCCACTGGCGCAGGTCCCGGCGGCGGCGCGGTCGTTCTGCATCTTGCGCCCCTGCGCGCATCGTCCTAAATCTTGAATCAGACCATCAGGAGACACCCCATATGCCCATGAGCGCCCACGAGATCGAAAACCTGCTGCGCGAAGCCTTTCCGGACGCGGAGATTCAGGTCGGCGGCAGCGACGGCGTTCACATGTCCGCCATGGTGGTGGATGAGAGCTTTCGAGGCAAGAACCGCGTCCAGCAGCAACGCGCCGTCTATGCCGCGCTGAAAGGCAAGATGGACGGGCCGGACGGTGAACTGCACGCGCTGGCGCTGACCACCAAGGCGCCCGAGTGAGCCTGACCTTCTGGATATACGCCATTTGCGGACTTATCGCTTTTGGTGGCTGCTTCGCGATTATCACGGCTATCGGAAAACCGAGAGGCTCAAACCGTGAACGGGGTGTTAAGCCGGGGCAAGGCGATACTGTCATTAATCATGGGATCGCGATGGGTCCAAGCGGCGGTGGACATCCGACCGCGTCAAGAGTGACAAAAGACCCGCAACAATACGCAAAGGCAATGGCACCGAAAAAATGACCACATGGTTCATCTGGATCGCAGGCGGAATCGCCACTCTTGTGGTTGTCGCCGCGCTGACAGAGGCCTATGTGAAGCGAAACAGGAAACGACGCCTGTCGGATATGCGCCCCGATCCGGACAAGATCAGCAAGATCGCGGGTATCGAACGACACGGGCTTGATCCGGTGGCTCTGGCGCAAGCCGAACACCGGCGATTGGAAACAGAGGGCTGGAACAAGGACCAGCCGAACACGGACATAACACACGCGACCGCGCGCGAAGAGGGAAAGCAAGATGAGCGACGTTAAGACCCAGATCGACGAAACCGTCAAAGCCAATGATGTGGTGCTATATATGAAGGGCACCAAAGAGATGCCGCAATGCGGGTTCTCCTCCCGCGTCGCGGGTGTGCTGAACTATATGGGCGTCGACTATTCCGATGTGAACGTGCTGGCCGATGAAGCGATCCGCCAGGGCATCAAGGACTACTCCGACTGGCCTACGGTTCCGCAGCTATACGTTAAAGGTGAATTTGTCGGAGGCTGCGACATCATCACCGAGATGACGCTGTCGGGCGAGCTGGACACACTCTTTGACGAAAACGGCGTTGCCTATAACAAAGACGCCGCCGACAAGATCCGCGAAGCCAACGCCTGATCCACAGCGCGGCGCGGGTTACTCCGACTGACAATCAGAATAAATCGCCTGGGTGGAGTCCCCCTCCTCCCAGAGCAGCAGCGCGGACCGGCCCTTTTCGTGCCACACATATCCGCCGCCGGGTTCGGCATAGCGCACGCCTGAACCTGAGCGGGTCACCGGCAGGCCGATCTGATTGCCTTCGATCTGTAACACGACCGCCGCGTCGGCATCCTTGCCCACATGGGTGGCCGTAACCTCGGCCCCGCGCTCGCAAACATAGTAGGACGTTTCGATCCAGACGTCTGCGACGGCGGGCGCCGCCAGCACCGCAAGCGCGCAGACAAGTGTCGCGCGCCTCACGATGCCTGCGCCCGTTCCTCAACCTCTGCAGCCAGAGATTCCGCGCGGGCGGCAAGTTCGGCCAAGGTGTCGGTGACAAATGGCGGCACAACCGCCACTTCGATCTGCTCCGGCTCGGGCAACGGCATGTTGCGCAGTTGCGCCAATTCCGCGTCACGTTCGGCGACCTGCGCCTGAAGCTCTTTCACGCGGTCATCCAGACCGGCGGTCTTGTCAGCCAGCATCAGCCCGGCCATCAGCAGCATCCGCCCCTCGGGCATGCGGCCGATCTGATCTGCGAGAACCTGTGCCTCTTCATCCAGCATCACGGCGGCGGATTGCAGGAACTGCTCTTCTCCGGGCTGGCAGGAAACCTCGAAGGCGCGACCGCCGATTGTGATGGTGACACTAGGCATTACGCTTCCTCTCCTTCAACCAGTTCCGCTTGCGCCAGCAGCGGCTCAAGCTGCGCCAGCACCGCTTGTGCCTCTGCCATGTCAGTGGCACGGACCGAGCGCAGCGCTTCGAGCTCAGCTTGCATCGCGTTGTTTATCAGATTGGGGTCACCCACCCCGGCTGCGTTGGACTCGCGTAGCGTTTGGCTAACCTCGCGCAGGTACTCATTGGCCTTGCGCAACCGTTGCAAGTCTTCATCCAACCGCGCCATCGCCGCGCCGTGGCTGACCCTTTCAGCGCGCAGCATATCATTTTCCGACCGCAGATCGCCTGCCTGTTCGGTTTCCGAGAGCGCCGCGCGCAGCCTCTCGATCTCAGCTTTCAACGGCTCGGCATCCTCGGCGCTCTGCAGCCGAGCACGCAGCGCCTCATTCCCAGAGCGCAACTCCTCCACCATCCGGGCTGCCGCAGCAGCCGCCTCTTCGGCCCCGGAGCGTTCGTCCAGCAACGCCCGCGCCTCATCAAGCTGGGCGCGCAGCACGGCCAGCTCCTCGCCGCCGTCTCCTGCCTGCTGCGCCTGCTCCAATTCGGCCTGGTGCCGCACTTTCAGGGCCTTGAGGCGTTCTTCAAGCTGTGCATTGGCCAGCTTTTCATCTTCCAGCAGGGCAAGCAAATCCGTATCCGGCGCACCTTGCGCAGGGTCGATCTCGGCCACCGGCGCAGGCATACTTGACAATGTCTCAACCCCGGCCCCGATGCGATCCATCGCGACAGCTATGCGGCGTTGTAATTCCTCAATCTGGCTCATGCCCCTCACCCAATCATTCGGCGGTTCTTGTTCTTTGTCCCGGCGGCCCCCGCGTCAAAGAACACGAATCGGGTACCGGTTTGATTGAAATTACTCTAGCGAAAGCGGGGCGAAAATACCCCCCTTTTGCTTTCAATCACTTGAGACCTGCAGTTCATGCGCGGAAAGACGCAAATCCCGGTTCTGCTTGCACTTCGGGGGCTGAATGGTATTGAGCGCGCAACCGCCCTTAACCCAAAGGAACAAGCCCCGTGGACCTGACTGCGCTGCGCACCGCGAACCCTGAACATTGGGCCAAGGCAACGGCCATCCGAACCCTGACCCTCGATGCCGTAGCCGCCGCCAATTCCGGCCATTCCGGCATGCCGATGGGTATGGCCGATGTCGCGACCGTGCTGTTCGAAAAGCACCTGAAATTTGATGCCGCCAACCCAAGCTGGCCCGACCGCGACCGGTTCATCCTGTCGGCAGGCCACGGCTCGATGCTGATCTATTCGCTGCTCTATCTCACGGGCAATCCGCATATCTCGCTGGACGAGATCAAGAACTTCCGCCAATTGGGCGCAAAAACCGCTGGCCACCCGGAAAACTTCCTGGCCGAAGGGATCGAGACCACAACCGGCCCGCTGGGTCAGGGCATCGCCAACGCGGTGGGTTTCGCCATCGCCGAAGAGGTACAACGCGCCCATTACGGCAAGAAGGTCGTTGACCACTACACGTATGTGATCGCCGGCGACGGTTGCCTTATGGAAGGCGTCAGCCAAGAGGCAATTGGCCTTGCGGGCCGTCTTGAACTTAGCAAGCTGATCGTGTTCTGGGACGACAACAACATCACCATCGACGGCACCGTTGATATGGCCGACCGCACCGATCAGGTCGAACGTTTCCGCGCCTCGAACTGGCATGTGATCGAGATTGACGGGCATGATCCCGCCGCCATCGACGCCGCCATCATCGAGGCCAAGAAGTCCGACCTGCCCACCATGATCGCCTGCGAAAGCCACATCGCGCTGGGTCACGCGGCACAGGATACCTCCAAAGGCCACGGGGCGCTGACCGATCAGGAACAGCTTGAAGCGGCGAAAGAGGCTTATGGCTGGCCGCACGGGTCGTTTGAAATCCCGGCGGATGTGAAATCGGCATGGGAGGCCATTGGCGCGCGCGGCGCAGAGGCCCGTGCGGAATGGGAAGAGCGCTTCGCACAGCTCTCCGAGCGCAAACAGGGAGAATTCAACCGCGCCTATGCCGGCGACGCCCCGAAGAAACTGACCAGCGCCATCCGCGCGCTGAAGAAACAGATTTCCGAGGATCAGCCCAAGCTGGCCACCCGTGCCGCCTCCGAAAAGGTGCTGGGTGTCGTGAACCCGATCGTGACCGAAACCGTGGGCGGATCCGCCGACCTGACCGGGTCGAACAACACCAAGACCGCCGATCTGGGCGTGTTCCTGCCGGAGAACCGCAAGGGCCGTTACATCCACTACGGCATCCGCGAACACGGCATGGCCTCGGCGATGAACGGCATGGCGTTGCATGGCGGCATCCGTCCCTATGGCGGTACCTTTATGGCCTTCACCGACTATGCCCGCCCGGCGATGCGTCTGGCCGCGCTGATGAAGATCCCGACCACCTTCGTGATGACCCACGATTCCATCGGTTTGGGCGAGGACGGCCCGACCCACCAACCGGTCGAGCATCTGGCGATTTCGCGTGCCACCCCCAACACAAATGTGTTCCGCCCCGCTGACATGGTGGAAACCGCCGAGGCCTGGGAATTGGCGCTGTCCTCCAAGGAGACCCCCACGGTCCTGTCCCTGACTCGTCAGGGCCTGCCCACAGTGCGGACCGAGCACAAGACAAAGAACCTCACCGCACAAGGCGCCTATGTGCTGGCTGATGCCGAGGCCAAGCGCCAGGCGATCCTGATCGCCACCGGCTCGGAAGTGTCCATCGCGCTGGAGGCCAAGGCCAAGCTGGAAGCCGATGGCATCGGCACCCGCGTCGTTTCCATGCCCTGTATGGAGCTGTTTGCAGCCCAGGACGAAGCCTATCGCAAACGCGTCCTGCCCGGCGGGCCGGTCCGCGTCGGCATCGAAGCCGCCGTGCGTCTGGGCGGCTGGGACCGCTGGCTGCTGGGCGAACGCGGCCGCGAGGCCAAGGCCGGTTTCATCGGCATGTCCAGCTTCGGCGCCTCCGCCCCCGCCGGTCACCTCTACGAGCATTTCGGCATCACGGCAGATGCGACGGTGGCTAAGGTCAAAGAATTGCTTGGCTGATCCGGCATCCTTTGGGAAAAGAAGAAGGGCGCTCTCCGGAGCGCCCTTTGTCGTTTCAAAGGCTCGGCAACGAACTCGCAGCGCTCATTCCGCCTCCCCACAGTCCAAATTCAAGTCGCTCGGAAACTCAACGGGCAAACCAACGCCCTTCTGAAGCTCTTCAAACCGTTGCGCTAGACTGTTCTGGATTTCGGAGAACTCACGCGGCGTGTTTGCTGCTGGACCAAGGCTTCCTTGCGAAATCGGATCCTCGAACCCAAGCAGATACCAAGTCCCGACGGGGAGATATGGCTCTGTCCTGACCCAAGCCTGCGACTCCACATCGTATTTGAACTCCATGTTCCGCGGCTCTTGGTCTGTGCCGCAGGGCGGTGCGGCAAACCTGATCCGTGGCTCTTTCTTATCCGGCAGATAGCTTCGTCGCAGAATAAGGACCTTGCCGTCCAGATTGCGCATCGGAATGTCGGACCGGGCTTTCAAATAAGCTGCTTGCACATCGGCATAGGTGCCCGTGCTGCTTTCGAAAAACGTGTCGTAGTGCAGCCCATTATAGAAAGCGTAGGGCGAGTGAAACGCGCAGAGGCTGAATTGTTGCCAATACTTGTGTCCCCCCACATGATGGTGAAGCAGGGCTTCGAACCTGTCGGGGTCGCTCTGGATCAGGCGCGACAACGGCTCGACCGTTTCGCGCAGCCTCACCGGGCTTGTGAACTGAGCCACCACAGCATCGCGATGCACCGGAGTTAAGCCAGGCCCCAGCGCTTTCTCCAAAAAATCAATCATATAGAGCATATCGTCGTAACGAGCCTGGCCGAAAGGAGAGCGCCACCCTCGCTCTCGAAACCCATCTTTAATACGCAAATCGACGACCTCACGAAGATCGGGCGACAGCGCTGACAGCAAGCGGTCTTCTTTATCAGACCTAATAACTCTGCCATCCGTCGTGTAATTTGCAATGCAGGCAGTATTCGCAGCGGCCGAATAAACGGAAGCAACGTAGAAAAAGGAAACGATAACAGCGCGACCTATGTTTATAGGTCGGATTGACAATGAGAACATCCCAACTCCTCGACTGAGGTTTTACGCTATTGCTGAACTTACTATCCGTTTCGAACGGAAGCGCAATAGAAGCTCGAATAGATTGGATACTCTCCATTGAGCCTCACCCACATCCGCAGCTTTATCCATAGCTTGACCAAATTCACCTACAATCTGGTGCGGAAAAATCCCGCCTATTTTTAGTTCTGCACTGTCAAAGGAGACATTCGCGCTGGATGCAGCATGTGACGCGAGGGGCTCTATCCAGACTTCCCGGAGAATGCTCCCATAACCGGCCCAATCACCTTCGTCGCCACCGGGATCAGCACGAAACCCCAGGCCAGACCAAAGATCCCGTCCATCGTGGCCTTGGACACCCATTCCACAGCGCCAATCCACTGTTCGGAGACCATATGCCCCAGCGCATAGGCCCAGTCGTGGATGTGGTGGCCCAGCCAGCCAAAGCCCAGCACCTCCATCCCGTGGATCACAATCGACCCGCCGACCCAGAGCATGGCGGCAGTGCCGACAATCGACAGGGTTTTCATCACACCCGGCATCGCCTTGACCAGACCTCGCCCCAGCCCGCGCCCGATGGGCGTTGGAGCGTTCTTCGCCATGTAGAGGCCCACATCATCCATCTTCACGATCAGCGCGACCGAACCGTAGACTGCAACCGTCACGCCAAGCCCCACAACCGCCAGCGTCGCACCCTGCATCCAGACATTCGGGGCCTCGATGGCGGCCAATGCGATGGTCATGATTTCGGCTGACAGGATGAAATCGGTCTTGATCGCGCCCCTGACCTTCTGCTCCTCCAGGTGGCCCGGGTCGCGCTCCTTTAGGTCCTCGTGAACGCTATGACTGCCATGCGGGAATAGCAGGTGGAATATCTTCTCCGCGCCTTCGAAACACAGATAAGACCCGCCGATCATCAGCAAGGGCGTGATTAGCCAAGGTGCGAAATTGGCCAGCAGCAGTGCTACGGGCAGCAACAAAACGAGTTTATTGAACACCGATCCGCGCGCGATGCGCCAGATGATCGGCAGCTCGCGCGCGGGCGCAAAGCCCTGAACGTATTTCGGCGTCACGGCGGCATCATCGATGATCACGCCCGCCGTTTTGGCCCCCGCCTTGCCCGCCGCCGCGACCACATCATCGACCGAGGTCGCCGCCACTTTGGCAATGCCCGCCACGTCGTCCAGCAGGGCCAGTAATCCGCTCATGTCCGATTCTCCTGATCAATCCGACCGCAGGCAGGTTATCTGTTCACACTGTTAGCACAAGCGTTAGCGCAAACCTGACCCGATTGCGCTAACAGTCTCGTTTTATTGGCTTTTTAATCTTCACGAACCGGCCCGGCCCGTCTATATGGCAGGAAAATCGGGTTCGTCGGAGCAGTACATGACCATCAAGGTAGGCATTAACGGGTTCGGCCGCATCGGCCGCTGTACCCTGTCCCATATCGCGGCATCAGGCCGTAACGATATCGAAGTGATCAAGGTCAATGCCACTGGCCCGCTGGAAACCTCGGCGCATCTTCTGAAATACGACAGCAACCATGGCCGCTTCCCGCGCGACATCATCGTCGACGAGAAAACCATGGATCTGGGCCGCGGCCCCATGCAGATGTTCTCGACCTATGACATGGGCCAATTGGACTGGGAAGGCTGCGATGTGGTGCTGGAATGCACCGGCAAGTTTAATGACGGGCTCAAGGCCAACACCCATTTCGAGCGCGGCGCGCAGAAGGTGCTGCTGTCAGCTCCGGGCAAGAATGTGGACAAGACCATCGTTTACGGCGTGAACGATGAGACGCTGACGCCCGATGACCGGATGATCTCGAACGGGTCCTGCACCACCAACTGCCTCGCCCCGCTGGCAAAGGTTTTGGACCGCGTGATCGGGATCGAGCATGGCATCATGACCACGATCCACGCCTATACCGGCGACCAGCCGACGCTGGACCGCCGCCATGACGACCTCTATCGCGCCCGTGCTGCTGCGATGGCGATGATTCCGACCTCGACCGGGGCCGCCAAGGCGCTGGGTGAGGTTCTGCCGAACCTCAAGGGTCGGCTGGACGGCTCGGCCATTCGCGTGCCGACGCCCAATGTCTCGGCCGTTGATCTGACCTTCCGCGCCTCGCGCGATGTGACCCGCGAAGAGGTCAACGCTATCGTCGCCGAAGCCTCACAGGGACCGATGTCGCGAGTGCTGGGATATGAACCCGCGCCTCTGGTGTCGGTCGATTTCAATCATACCGAGGAAAGCTCGATCTTTGCCCCCGATCAGACCCGCGTGGTCGATAACCGGATGGTGCGCGTGCTGGCCTGGTATGACAATGAATGGGGCTTCTCGGTCCGCATGGCGGATGTAGCCGTTGCGATGGGTCGATTGAATTGAACCCAATGAATGCTTGAGAGACAGCGCCCGCTCAGGTTATCTGGGCGGGCGTTTTTCATTTCTCCCGAGGACTGCATGACAAATCAGATCGCCCTTTGGCTCGGGGGTCTCCTGCTGGTTGCCATTGTTGGTGATTTCATGCTGTTCGGGACGGAGCACCTGCTGTTTCTCGGCCGCAAACTGTTCGATTTGCTACAATGGCTGGCCTTCTGGCGCTGAGGATCAGAGCCGGTGCTTGTGGACGATACTCGCGCTGCCCTGACCTCGGTTGCGGGTATAGCGCATCTGATCGCCACAGGTCTCGATGAGTTCGCAATCGGTTTCGGGCGGCTCGTCGCCCACGGCCAAAGTGCGGCAGAACCAGCCATCCTCCCAGACCCAACGACCGGCAAAGGATTCGCCTCCGGCAATGCCTGAAAAACTGCCATCGTCGCGGATCACGAAGGATAGACCTTCGCCCTCGAAGCGGCTCTGCGCGATGTAACGACAGAACGCATCACGGGTCAGAATGCGCGACCATTTCCGCATCGGCGGCCCCTAATCCGACGCCTAGCGCCCTAGCCGCTCGATCAGTGCCGCCTTCACGGCAGGCGGTACAAATTTGGAAACATCGCCCCCAAGCCGCGCGATTTCCTTGACCAGTTTCGAAGCGATTGCCTGATGCCGCAAATCCGCCATCAGGAACACGGTCTCGATCGTGTCATCCAACGCCCGGTTCATGCCGACCATCTGGTACTCATACTCAAAGTCGGCGACCGCGCGCAGACCACGCACAATGGTCTGGGCACCCACATCGCGGGCGCAGTCGATCAGCAGGTTCTCAAATGGGTGCGCGACGATTTCGGTGCCGGTCTCTTTGCTGAGAGCCGCGCATTCCGACTCGATCATGGCAACACGCTCTTCCAGCGTGAAAAGCGGCCCCTTGTCACGGTTGATCGCGACACCGATCACCAGACGATCCACCATCAGGGCCGCACGGCGAATGATGTCCATATGGCCCATCGTGATCGGGTCGAATGTTCCGGGATAGAGAGCGGTTCTCATCGAAGAATCCTGCGCTATAAAATTGCAGCGCAAACAACCACATGTGAGCTAGAATCGCAAGGCAGGCAGGTCAGTGCCCCATGATCATGCCTTGCAGCGCATCTTTTTCCATAGCCAGTTCCGAAAGCTGCGCCTTAACCACATCCCCGAGTGTCACGATGCCGACCAGTTTGCCATCCTCGATAACCGGCATGTGGCGGAACCGCCCTTCGGTCATCTGCTCCAGAATAGCCTGCACGCTGGAATCGCGGGTGCAGGTCACGAGGTCAATGGTCATGTATTCGCTCACGGGCTGATTCAGGCAGCCGCTGCCGCTTGCCCCGAGTTCCCGCACGATGTCGCGTTCCGAAAGGATACCGTCTGCGGTTTCGCCATCATCCGAGACCACCACCGTACCGATCCGCTTCTCGGCCAAGAGCTGCGCTGCCTCGGACACCAATGTCGATTTCTTGACAGTCACAACTCCGGAACCGGACTTGGATTTCAGGATTGCCTGGACAAGCATTTGCAGTACCTCGGTATTATTTCCTGTATGCCCCGAGCGTTGCCCCTTGGCCGCGTCCTGTCAAGTCAGCCCTTCCAACCGGGCCACTTCGTCGCGAATTCCAGCACTCAACGCGGCGGCAAACCGGTTCAGCCGCTCGCTGCGCCGGTCGCCCTGATGGCGCACCAGATAAAAGCTGCGCGTCAGGCTGATCTGATCGGGCAGAACCTTGGCCAATCGCCGATGCGACGGCAAAGTGAAATCATGCGCCACGCACAGCCCTGTCGCCCCCGCAGCAAGACGCAGTTGCACCGAGACCGAATTCGACGCCAGCATCACCCGCTTGATCCCGAGATCGCTCAGGTAGTCCAGCTCGCGGTCGAAAATCATGTCGGGAATATAGCCAATCATCGGATGGCCGCGCAGATCCTCAACATTGCGGATTTCGGGATTGCGACGCAGATAGCGGCGATGGGCCACCAGATGCAGCTTGTAGTCGGTGATCTTCTGAACCAACAACTGCCCCGCCGTAGGCGGACTGACCGTCACAGCCATGTCCGCCTCACGCCGTGACAGGTTGATGACGCGCGGCAGCGCCAGGATCTGGATGTCCAAATCGGGGTTTTCAGCACTGATCTGTGTGCAGACTTGCGGCAGCAGATAGTTAGCACATCCATCCGGCGCACCGATGCGGATTTGTCCGGTCAGCCGGTCAGCCGGTCCGGTCAGTGCCTCGCCTGCGGCACGCATTGCCTCTTCGGCCTGCTCGCCATGGGACAGCAGCCGCTCGCCCGCCGCGCTCAGCGCATAGCCTTGCGGCGACTTCACGAAAAGCGACGCCTCCAACGCCGCCTCCAGTCGGGTGATACGGCGGCCCACCGTAGCAGGATCCATCCTGAGGATGCGTCCGGCTCCTGACAGGCTTTCCTCTCGCGCCACCGCCAGAAACACCTTCATATCGTCCCAATGCGGCTCCATCGCATTCCCCTATGCAGAATTGCAAAACCTTTTTGAATTCTTGCCCCTGTTCAGTTGATTTTTGCAAGCCTATCCTGCCCGCGGATCTGATCGGAGGAGACCCCATGCAGGAGCTGACCCATTACCTGAACGGCGAACATGTCAAAGGCGGTTCGAGCCGCTTTGCAGATGTGTTCAACCCCGCCACCGGCGAGGTACAGGCCAAGGTGCCGCTGGCCAGCAGCGACGAGGTGAACAAGGCGGTCGAAATCGCTGCAAACGCGCAACCCGCCTGGGCCGCAACCAACCCGCAGCGCCGCGCACGGGTGATGATGAAGTTTGTCGATCTGCTCAACCGTGACATGGACAAGCTGGCCGAGGCGCTGAGCCGTGAGCATGGCAAGACCGTGCCGGATGCGAAGGGCGACGTGCAGCGGGGGCTTGAGGTGGTCGAATACTGCATCGGCGCGCCGCAGATGCTGAAAGGCGAATACACCGACAGCGCCGGACCCGGCATCGACATGTACTCCATGCGCCAACCGCTGGGTGTCAGCGCGGGCATCACGCCTTTCAATTTCCCGGCCATGATCCCAATGTGGATGTTTGCGCCTGCCTTGGTCTGCGGAAATGCCTTCATACTCAAGCCCTCGGAACGCGATCCATCCGTCCCGCTGATGCTGGCTGAACTGCTGGAGGAGGCCGGTCTGCCCAAGGGCCTGTTGCAGGTGATCAACGGTGACAAAGAGGCGGTGGACGCCATCCTGCACCACCCGGTGATCCAGTCCATCGGCTTTGTCGGCTCCACCCCCATCGCCGAATACATTTACGGCACTGGCTGTGCGAACGGCAAACGTGTGCAGTGTTTCGGCGGTGCCAAGAACCACATGATCGTGATGCCCGATGCCGATATGGACCAAGCCGCGGACGCGCTGGTCGGCGCGGGTTATGGTGCAGCTGGCGAACGCTGCATGGCGATCTCGGTCGCCGTCCCGGTGGGTGATGAAACCGCGGATCGGCTGATCGACAAACTGGTGCCGCGCATCGAAAAGCTGAAAGTGGGGCCTTATACAGCCGGAGATGACGTGGATTACGGCCCCGTCGTGACTGCCGCCGCCAAGGCCAATATCGAACGTCTTGTGCAGTCGGGCGTCGATCAGGGCGCGAAACTTGTGGTCGATGGTCGCGACTTCAGCCTGCAGGGCTATGAGGATGGCTTCTTCGTCGGCCCCCATCTCTTCGATAACGTCACCAAGGACATGGACATCTACAAGACCGAGATCTTCGGGCCTGTCCTTAGCACTGTGCGCGCGCAAAGCTACGAAGAGGCGATCGGGCTGGCCATGGATCATCAATATGGCAACGGCACCGCGATCTTCACCCGCGACGGCGACACCGCGCGCGACTTCACCAACCGGATCAATATCGGCATGGTGGGCGTGAATGTCCCGATCCCTGTGCCGCTGGCCTATCACACCTTCGGCGGCTGGAAGAAGTCGGTATTCGGTGATCTCAACCAGCATGGGCCGGACGCGTTCAAGTTCTACACACGCACCAAGACGGTGACCGCGCGCTGGCCGAGCGGCATCAAGGAAGGCGGCGAGTTCAACTTCAAGCCGATGGACTGATACAGACCTCAAACCGGGCGCGGTTCATTGCCGATGGGCAACAAATGAACCGCGCTCACGCAGATTTCAGATGACCCTCACTGGAATTTCGGGCATGCGGTACTTAAATGCGCCGCGAAACGCGGTTGACCGCAGATGTTTCGGAGGTTCCATTGTCCCATTTCCGCATGACCCGCCGCAGCGCGCTGCTCGGCATGACCGCGACGCTCGCCACTCCAGCGCTACTGCGCGCCCAGAGCACCGATGCGTTCCCGCAAACCGAACAGCCGATCAGCACCCAGGTACCGGTGAACCGCAACATCTCTTCGTTCCGTCGGCAAAACTGGCAAGACCATTTCGATACGCTCGGAAATGGTGCGCTGCTGGCCGACATCACCAGCCGCGCCGTGCATTACTGGGGGCCCAATGGCGAATATCGCCTGTTCCCTTCTTCGGTTCCGATGAGCGAGGAATTGACCAAGCGCGGCTACACCAAAGTGGTGCGCAAAACCGAATTCCCGACCTGGACACCGACCGCCAACATGCGCGAGCGTGACCCGACCCTGCCGATCCGTATGGAAGGCGGCGACCCCGGCAATCCGCTGGGCACCCGCGCCATGTATCTGGGCTGGCCCGCCTATCTGGTTCACGGAACACATGACACGCGCAAGATTGGCCGCATGAGCTCTTCAGGCTGCATCGGCCTCTACAATGAACATGTGGAACAACTCTATCCGCTGGTCCAGATCGGCACTCAGGTCCGCCTGATCTGACACAGTTCACTTGAGCAAAGCGCTACGGGGTCTGGGGCAAAGCCCCAGCGCCTGCGTGGCGTGAACGCAAACAAAAACGTGCGCCGAAGGCGCGCCTTTCGATAAAGCGCCCCGTTCAGCGCTTGCGTACCCAAAGGCTCTGAGCCCGCCCGCCCAGCAGGAAGGGCAGCGCATCGACCGCATCGGGCCGCGCCTGCTGCAGGTAGTATCCCGGCCAAAGCATCTCGTACCCGCCGCCCTGCAACAGCACGTGCAACATGTATTGCTCGCCCCAGGACGGGCAGTCACTAAAAAACCGCTTGGGGTATTCGTAAGGCAGGAACACGTCATGCACATGGATCACTACGCCGGGCGCCAGATGCGGGATGATGTTGCAGAAAAGATGCGCGACGTCGTTGCTCATCCGCACCTGATGGCTTGAATCGATGAAAAGCACATCCCCCGCCCGCAGCGCCGCAAAAAGCGCCATATCGACCTCTTCGACCCGCTTCTGCTCGAAGGCATCCACCACATCAGCGATATCGGCGCGCGGATAGGGATCGATCGCAGTGATCTCGGTCGCCAGCCCGCCATCCAGAACCGCCTGCCGGGTTACGCGGGTCGAGTTGCCGCAGCCCACTTCGATCACGCGGGTCGGCTCAAACCGCCGGATCATCAGATAGAGTGCATCCGCATCCGGGCGGTCGTAATAGCCGTTGCGGGGCAGATACCCGGATTGGTTCCGGTCAGGATCATGCAGCGCGCGCAGGTTCTCGGCCAGAGCCTCATATTCCGCCACCAAAGGTGCGATATCAAACCCTTCCATCCCCGGAGACAAGGCATAGGCGGGCCGGTTCAATCCTCCACGCCGCTCAAACGCAACAAGCCGCTCGATCTCGGCCATTTCGTCCATACGATCGATGAGCTTTACATCAAACGGATCGAGCAAGGCATTGAGTTTCGGGAATTTCCGCTGCTTCTTTTTCACGCTCTGCTCCTGATCCTGCGCGTTTCCGGCTCAATAGCGGGATTTTCCGGAATTTCAATCCCACCCGGTCAGGTGCAGGTTCAACGCGCGCTCTCGGCGCTGAGCAATGATCCTTCGGCATAGCGCAAGAACGGACGGGCTGCTGTCAGGGGTTCGCCACGGGCCAATTCGGGGAATATCCCGATCAGCTCGTCCTGGCAGGCACGGTCAGCCTGCAATATATGTTCGCCAGCATAGAAGCTTTCGAGCAGCGCGTTTTCGCAGAAAACAATCTCGTGCCGGTCGAACATCAGATGGATATAGGTGACCTCATCGCAAGGCGATCGGTGGATGCGTTTGCCGTCACATAGATGCCGCGCCGCGCAGAGCATTTCCGGAGCATGAAAGAGCAGCTCACAGCGCCAGCCAGACAGCAGGACGCGATGTTGGGGCGACACCCGGAGCGCCCTGTCATTGCCAATGGCTCCGGGCTCGAAACAAATGGGTGCGTGCCGACCCTGGCCCGCGACACTGCGTGTGCCGATCCAGCGGACGGGCTGCGAGCCATGGTCGAGCGTTTCGACCAGATCGCCAACAGTCAGGGTTTCAATACTGCGGAGCCCATCGGGCGTTGTGATCAAGGTTCCCTCGGTGAAACAGGCAATCTCGACATTCTCGATATTCGTGTAGGTGAAGCTGTTCCCGTTCGTCATCGAGACGGAGCCACCGGTCGCCCCTGGAAAGAACGGTGTGACGGTCGAACCCTTGGGCACAATCAGCGTGTCATTGCCATCGCCACCATTCACGAAACTGGTGTTCAGCCCGGCATGGATTTCGTCAGCCCCGCCACCGCCATCCAGATTGCCGCTGCCATCTTCGGCAAAGAGCGTATCGCGCCCAATGCCACCGCTGAGGTTGTTGTTCCCCGATCCGCCCAGCAGGACGTCGCGGCCACGGTCACCGAAAATGTTGTTGTCGCCGGTTCCGCCCTGCAACGTGTCATTGCCGCGCCCGCCATCGATAGAGCCGCCAAGACTGCCGTCATCGGTGAAAGTATCATTGCCCCGCCCCCCCGAATAGCCACCGGCATTCAGCCCGACCGATCCGCTGACATTATCGGCATTGTTATTGCCGGTATATTCCACGAATTCGCTGAACGAGCCTGCCGCAATATCTGCATTGGTATAGGTGGTGACGGCGCCTGTATTGGTGTTGGTAAAGGTAATCGAGGTCCCGGTCATGGTGACCTGGATCGCATTGCTCAGCCCCGAAACGTCGATCGTGCTGTCCGGCCCGATATCCAGCGCCGCCCAGAAGGCGGCATTGTTGATATCGGCATTGGTCAGTGTCAGAAAAACAGGCATCTCGTTTCCAGCCTTACAATCATCAGGTGTACAGGTGCGACACGATACCAGTTAAGATAACTTGGCGGCCAGATTGACACCACAGTAAAGCGAAGTAACGCGGCGATACCGGCAATAAACAGCGTCCTGGGACAGACCAGCCAACCAAAGTGATCAATGTCCTGACGCAACACCACCCTAGTCGACCTGTGCCTCGATTGTCTCGAATGCCTCGCTCAAGTTACTCATATCGATAGAGGACAGGCCCAGATATGGATTGCTCATCTCGATAATGAAAAAGAGGGTAAGGCCCGTATAGATGCTGTAAAGCGCAAGCAGCCCAGAGCGTACCCAGGAAAACGGGATGACGTAGAACACGAACAGCAAAAAGACATAGCCGACCGCGGAAAGGGTCCAGAACAAGTTGGAAACACCCCGCGCGGTTGACGACACCCGTTCTAACCGCAGGCTGAAGGCCTGGTCGAGCTTGCTCACAATCCGGTCAAGCGCGATGCTCTGCTGCTCTTCCTCCGGCTCGATCGCAAGCAAGGCCTGATAGATCTCGCTCGAAACCTGCGATGCTTCACGAAAAATAAGGTCCGAGTTGCCTATGTTGTGGATATCGATACCGGGTGTGTCATCTTGTTCAAGCGCATCGACATACTGAAACAGTTTGCTAAGCACCGGATCAAGATTGTCGTCGCGCAGCCGGGCGATCTCATGTGCAGCTTCGGATAGAATAATAATCTCGGCCGTAATGGTCTCTCGCGCTTGTTCGTATTGTTCCTGCGCGCCGGAAAAGATCAGGGCCAGGATCAGCGCATGCAGCGTGCCAATCCGAAACCCGATATTGACGGCCATGTCCTTGGTTTCGTCCGACGGCGGACGTTGCCTGAGCCGGTGTAGGACATAATAGGGCACGACACTGATCGCTGACATCACAATGATGATTAGCGCAACGCTGGCCCAGGGATGGTACAGCATCCAATCCAGCGCCTGCCCGCTTTCCCGTTCGCTCATGAGCCTGCGTTTCTCCGACTGCCGGACCTGAAAGGGCGTGCCCTTGGGTCAGCTTAACAAGAACTGGCGGAATTTTTCCAGAAGGTTGCACAACCTTGATTTGCAGCCCACCCCGCGAACCTGCCTTGATCCAGTGCGCCGTTATCCCTGCCCTCGGAACAGCCGCGTCGACGAGAACATGGCCTCCAATTCCTCGATCCGTTCCTTGCTTTGTTCCCAGCGGGCATTCTGGACCTCGGCGATGAGCGCCTCGACAATCAGCATCAGCGCGATGGTGCTATCCCAATTGGACGGGGCCTCAACCAGCCCGTTCAACGTGTATCGGGCCGACCGGGCGATGGGCGACCCCCACTGATCGGTGAACAGCACCACCGTCACGCCACGCTCGGATGCGATCTGCGCCAATTTGGCCAGATGCGCCTCGTAACGGCGGATGTCAAAAATCACCAGCACCGTGTTCTCGTCCATATCCAGCAGGTATTGCGGCCAGACATTCGCGGAGTTGCCCAGCATCGTCACGTTGGGTCGGATGATCTGCATATGGTTGTAGAGGTAGTCGGCATTGGACCGCGTGATGCGCCCTCCCACCACATAAAGCGGACGTGTGGTATCTGCGAAGAGCTTCGCAACTGCATCAAACATGCCGGTATCGATCCGGTCCAGGGTGTGGCGCATATTAGTCCAGGCCGTCTGCGCGAAACGGGTCAACGGATGCTCGGCACCCTCGTCCACCACCCAGGCGTCGCGCTTGGCGATCGGTTTCTTGATCTGCGCGGCCACCTCCTCGCGCAGCGCGTCCTGCAAGGCCGGGAAGCCATCAAAGCCCAGCTTGCGCGCCATACGGATCACCGTGGGGGTCGAGACGCTGGCCGCATTGGCGAGCTTGGTGATCGATTGTAGCCCACCCATCGGATAGTCCTGCAGAAGGATCGAGGCAAGCTGCCGCTCAGACGGCGTCAGCGCTTCCATCTCTTCCTGTATCTGCTGTTTGACAAGCTTGGTGGTCGGGGTCACGAGACGCTACCTGATTACGATTTCTACAGCCTATGCGCTTTTGTAATCATGTCTACAGAAAAATTGTTGACAGGAGGAGGCAAGCTGTAACCAATGTTTCACATGACAATCGATCCCGAGTCACCTCTGCTGTCTGCGTCGGAAGGTCCGGCGGCACGCGTGCTGAACCCGCATGGAACTGCGGCGATGCTTTTGGTCTGCGAACATGCCAGCCGCTTCATCCCCGCGGCGCTGGACGGTCTCGGGCTGGCAGATGAGGCGGCAAGGTCTCACGCGGCCTGGGACCCGGGCGCGATGGAACTTTCGGTGGAACTGATGGGCGCGCTTGATGCGCCCCTGGTCCATTCCCGGGTCAGTCGGCTGGTCTATGACTGCAACCGCCCGCCCGAGGCAGAGGGCGCGGTACTGCCACATAGCGAACGGTTTGAGATACCCGGAAATCAGAACTTGAGCGCAGCGCAGTACGCACAGCGGGAGCGCGATATCTATGCGCCGTTCAATAACCTTCTGGCCCAAGTAATCGCCAAGCGCGATGCACCACCACTCATTGTCACGATCCACAGCTTTACCCCTGTTTACAATGGTATGCGAAGGGATGTTCAACTCGGAATCCTGCATGACGAAGACAACCAGGCGGCACAGCTACTCTACGACAAGGCTATCGGTTGCGGATTGAACGTGGCTCTGAACGAACCCTATTCGGCCCGGGACGGCGTCACGCATACGCTGCGCGAACATGGCACAAAGAACGAACTGGCCAATGTGATGATCGAGGTCCGCAATGACCTGCTGGCAACGCCAACCGGCGTGAACCACATCGCTGGACTTTTAACGCCGATGCTAGGTGCGCTTGCCTCCGAACTGTCACCGGAGGCCGTGACATCATGAGCCGGAGGTTAGGGGTTTGAATTTCCTGAGGGGGTATGTCCGACTGATCGACCGCCTGAACCGCTGGATTGGGCGGGTGGTGATGTATGGCATCTTTGTCATGATGGGCATCCTGCTGTGGTCTTCCATCTCCAAAACCTTCTTCCTACCCTCGCTCTGGACGCTGGAAATGGCGCAATTTGCCATGGTCGCCTATTACGTGCTGGGCGGGCCTTATTCGATCCAAATGGGCAGCAATGTGCGGATGGACCTGCTCTATGGCGAGTGGTCGAACCGTCGTAAGGCCTGGACCGACGCGATCACGGTTTTTTTCCTGATCATCTATCTGATCGTGATGCTGTATGGCGGCTATGACTCGCTCAGCTATTCGCTGCAATATGGCGAGCGCAGCCCGACCGCGTGGCGGCCTTATCTCTGGCCGATCAAGGTGATCATGATCGTCGGTCTGTTTCTGATGCTGCTGCAGGCGATCTCGGAACTCTTCAAGGATGTCCTGCGCCTGAGGGGCGACGAGATCCCGCGTGAGGTGATCTGATGCCTTATGAGCTGATCGCCATCCTGATGTTCTCGACAATGATGCTGATGCTGCTGACCGGACAGCGGGTGTTCGGCGCCATTGGGTTCGTGGCCGTTGTCGCAGCGCTACTGCTCTGGGGTGACCGGGGCGGCTATGATCTCGGTTTCTCGGCGGCAATGAAGCTGATGAAATGGTACCCGCTGCTGACCCTGCCCATGTTCATCTTCATGGGCTATGTCCTGTCGGAATCGAAGATCGCAGATGACCTCTACAAGATGTTCCATGTCTGGATGGGTGGGCTCAATGGCGGGCTGGCCATCGGTACGATTGGCCTGATGGTGCTGATCTCGGCCATGAACGGCTTGAGCGTGGCGGGCATGGCCATCGGCGCCACCATCGCCCTGCCCGAGTTGCTGAAGCGCGGCTATGACAAGCGGATGGTGACGGGGGTGATACAGGCGGGGTCATCGCTTGGCATCCTCGTACCGCCCTCCGTGGTGCTGGTGCTTTACGCTATGATCGCGCGGCAGCCGGTTGGGCAATTGTGGCTGGCGGGCGTAGTGCCGGGGCTGATGATGGCGGCGATGTTCATCCTATATATCGCGATCCGCTGCCGGTTGAACCCGTCGCTTGGACCCGTCCTGCCAGCCGAAGACCGCCAAATGCCGTTGCCCGAGAAACTGGCGCTGCTGCGCGCGGGCCTGCTGCCCATCGGCATCTTCGCAGCGATGATGGTGCCGTTTGTCAACGGCTGGACCTCGCTTGTGGAAAGCTCGGCCATCGGGGCGCTGACCGCCTTTGCTGCCGCCGTGCTCAAGGGGCGGATGACGCGGGAGGTTTTCGAGACCTCAGTGCGGTCGACCCTGGGCATCACCTGCATGTTCATGTGGATCATTCTGGCGGCGCTGGCCTTTGGTGCTGTCTTCGACGGGCTGGGTGCGGTCAAGGCCATCGAGAACCTCTTTACCGAGCGGCTGGGACTGAACCCCTGGATGATCCTGATCCTGATGCAGTTGAGCTTCATCCTGATGGGCACGTTTCTGGATGACACCGCGATGTTGGTGATCGTTGCGCCGCTCTATGTGCCGCTGGTGGGCGCGCTTGGCTTCGACCTGATCTGGTACGGGGTTCTCTATACGATCACCACCCAGATCGCCTATATGACACCGCCCTTCGGCTATAACCTGTTCCTGATGCGGGCCATGGCCCCGCCCGAGATCACGCTGCGCGACATCTATGGCTCCATCCTGCCCTTCGTGCTGGTGATGGTGCTGGCGCTCAGCATCATCATGACCTTCCCGCAGATCGCGCTGTGGCTGCCTGAATATATCTACAACAAGTGACCCCGGCCAAACCGGGGCGGAGACGACCGTTCGAGTAACACAACAGACCAACGGAGAGAGAGTATGACCAACAGACGTACATTCCTGAAAGGTGCCGCCGCCGCCCCGGCCGCCGCGGCGCTGGCGACACCCGCGCTTGCGCAAGGCCAGATAAAGTGGCGGATGCAGACCTATGCGGGCGCGGCCCTGGCCGAGCATGTGATCGACCCGGCGATCAAGATGTTCAACCAGATCGCGGGTGACCGGATGCAGATCGAGCTGTTCTATGCCGATCAGCTGGTGCCTACGGGCGAGCTCTTCCGCGCCATGCAGCGCGGCACGATCGACGCGGTGCAGTCCGATGACGACTCGATGGCATCGCCCACCGAAGTCACTGTCTTTGGCGGCTATTTCCCCTTTGCCTCGCGCTACTCGCTTGATGTGCCGGTGCTGTTCAACCAATACGGGTTGAACGAGATCTGGGACGAGGAATACTCCAAGGTCGGCGTGAAACATATCAGCGCTGGTGCCTGGGACCCCTGCCATTTCGCCACCAAAGACCCGATCAACTCGCTGGAGGATATGAAGGGCAAGCGTATCTTCACCTTCCCCACTGCGGGCCGCTTCTTGAGCCAGTTCGGCGTGGTGCCCGTCACGCTGCCCTGGGAGGATATCGAGGTCGCGGTGCAGACCGGCGAGTTGGACGGCATCGCATGGTCCGGCATCACCGAGGACTACACCGTCGGCTGGGCGGATGTGACCAATTACTTCCTGACCAACAACGTGTCGGGGGCCTGGGCCGGTCACTTCTTTGCCAATATGGACCGCTGGAACGAGCTGCCCGAGGATTTGCAGACGCTGTTCAAGGTCTGCTGTGATCAGTCACACTATTATCGGCAGTGGTGGTACTGGGGCGGTGAGGCCAATCTGCGGGTCAATGGCGACAAGCTGAAGCTGACCACGATCCCCGACGCGGAATGGGCTCAGGTCGAACAGGCTGCCGTCAAGTTCTGGGACGAGATCGCCGCCGAAAGCGAGACCAAGGCGAAGGTGGTCAACATCTTCAAGCAGTACAATGAAGTTATGCAAAAGGCCGGACGGCCCTATCGCTACGGCTGATCCGTCGGGATTAGCCCCTACCCCGGCGCGGTTTTGGTCGCGCCGGGGCGCTTTGCACCCGAAACTCGGGTCGCGCGCTGAAAGGACAAAACGCTGGCAATCGCAAGTTTCATAGTCGAGATTTTTGCGGCAACCATGTTGCTGCTCTTTGCCGTGCGCTTTGTGCGCACTGGCATCGAGCGGCGGTTTGGCGCCATGTTCGAACGCTTGCTGACCGGGCATACCAACGCCTTGCTGGCAGGCCTGTCAGGCACTGCGCTTGCGGTGGTGATCCAAAGCTCGGCAGCGGTTGCACTGCTGCTGACCGGGTTCGCGGCGGCGGGCATGGTGGGGTTCGGCTTTGCGCTGGCGGGCGTGCTGGGCGCCGATCTGGGCTCAGCACTGGTGGTGCAGATCTTGTCCTTCGACCTACGCTGGCTGATGCCGTTTCTGCTGGCGTTTGGCGGCTGGCTTTATCTGAAATCCGACCGCAGCCACACGCGGCTGAACGGCAGGATCATTCTGGGCATCGCCTTCATCCTGATCTCGCTGCAATTCCTGCGCGACGCGGTCGACCCGATCCGCGAAAGCGACTTCCTGCCCGCGGTGGCAGGCTATCTGAGCACCGATTATTTCGCCGCCTTCCTGGTCGGTGCAGCACTGGCCTTCGTGATGCATTCCAGCGTTGCGGCCGTCCTGATGTGCGTGACGCTGGTGCAGGCGAATGCCCTGCCCTTTGCCGCCGGCCTTTCGCTGATGCTGGGGGCCAATCTGGGCGGCGCGCTCATACCGATCTGGCTGACCCGCGACCTGCCGCCGGTGCCAAAGCGCATCCCGCTGGCCAATTTTCTGTTGCGCGGATCGGCGGCGTTCCTGTGCCTGATGATCATCAATCTGTTGGGCCTGTCCGACACGCTCTTGCTGGGGCAACCGGGCCAATCACTGGTCACCGCCCATATCACTTTCAACCTGCTTTTGGCGCTCGGGGCACTGAACATCGTGAAATATCTGGAACATCCGATGAGCTGGCTCTTGCCCGAGCAGGAGGAGAGCGACGCGTCAGCTGCGGAACTACTGGAACCGCTCAGCCCGCTGGATGATCCGCATGGCGCGCAGGCGGCGGTGGCGATGTCCTCGGTCCGGCAGGAGCTGTTGCAGATGGTGGCGCGGGTCGAGCGGATGATGCGGCCAGCCCTCGATCTTTATCAGCATGATGACCCCGACGCGATTGAGGCGCTGTTGCAGGAAGATGAAAAGGTGAACACCCAACTCACCGATATCCGGCGCTATGTCGCCCGGATGCCGCGACAGAATATGCGCAAATCCGAGATCAAGGCGGCCAGGTCGCTGGTCGAATACGCAATCCGTGTCGAGGCTGCGGGCGATATCGTTTCGAAACGCATGACCGGCTTTGCCAAGGCGCGCCATGAGGAGCGTGTGCAGTTCTCGGCCCCCGGATGGAAGGAACTGTCAGACCTGCACAGGGCCGTGACCGAAAGCTTTGCGCTGGCCCGCCATGTGCTGCTGGTGGACGATCTGGAATGCGCACGACGCCTGGTGCTGGACAAGGCCGAGATCAAGCGCATGGAGCGCGCCAGTCGCAAGGCGCATCTGAAACGACTGGAACGTGGCACAACCGAAAGCTTCCAGTCCAGCGATCTGCATCTGGAGACGCTGCGGGCGCTGCGCGACCTGCACGGGCATATCGCCTCAGTCGCCTACCCGATCCTCTACCGGTCGGGCCAGATACTGGAAACGCGACTGGTGACAGAGATGAAAAGCGAGCGGGTCAATGACTGACCCGAAAACGAAAAAAAACGGAAAGACGCCATGAGTGATGCATCTGCTCTGAAAGAGCTTTCGGCCAAGGTGGCCAGCGGTGAACTGGATACGGTTCTGGTCTGCCTCGTCGACATGCAGGGCCGGTTGATGGGCAAGCGGTTTCACGCGCAGAACTTCCTCGACAGCGCTTGGCAGGAAACCCATTGCTGCAACTACCTTCTGGCTACTGACCTGGAGATGGCCACGCCCGACGGCTATGCCGCGACATCTTGGGAGGCGGGATATGGCGACTATGTCATGAAGCCCGACCTGAGCACCCTGCGCCCGCTGCCATGGCTGGAGGGCACGGTGATGGTGCTGTGTGATGTGCTCGATCATCACAGCCACGAACCGGTGCCCCATTCCCCGCGCGAGGTGCTGAAGCGGCAGATCGCCCGCGCCGAGGCGCTGGGGCTGACGCCGATGATGGCAACCGAGCTGGAGTTTTTCCTGTTCGACCAAACCTATGACGCGATCCGCGCAGACGGGTTTCGCGATCTGACCCCGATCAGCGGATACAACGAGGATTACCATATCCTGCAGACGACCAAGGAAGAGCATGTGATGCGTCCGTTGCGCAATCAGCTCTTCGCTGCGGGCATCCCGGTGGAAAACACCAAGGGTGAAGCCGAGGCTGGTCAGGAAGAGCTGAATATCCGCTATGCCGATGCGCTGGCCTGTGCCGATCATCACACGATTGCCAAACACGCCACCAAGGAAATCGCGCATTTACAGGGACATGCGGCCAGTTTCTTACCCAAATGGCACGCGTCCCGCGTGGGGTCTGCCAGCCATGTGCACCTGTCGCTTTGGCGTGGGGATGAGGCAGCGTTTCATGACTCGCAGGCGGCCCATGGATTGAGCGAGTTGGGGCGGCAATTCTGTGCGGGCATGATTGCCTATGCGCCCGACTACACAGTGTTTCTGGCGCCCTATGTGAACAGCTACAAGCGCTTCATGAAAGGGACCTTTGCGCCCACCAAGACCGTCTGGTCGGTGGACAACCGCACCGCCGGTTTCCGCCTCTGCGGTGAAGGCACCAAGGCGGTGCGAATGGAGTGTCGGATCGGCGGGTCTGACCTCAACCCGTACCTGGCGCAAGCGGCCCTTTTGGCGGCCGGGCTCAAAGGCATTGAGGACAAGCTGGAGCTTGCCGCACCCACCAAGGGTGATCTCTATGAGGACGCGGACGCCCGTGAAATTCCCCGCACTCTGCGAGACGCGGTCGAGACGTTGCGCCGCTCGGACATGCTGCGCGAAGCGATGGGCGACTGGGTGGTCGATCACTACACACGCTGTGCTGAGTGGGAACAGGAAGAGTTCGATCGCGTGGTCACCGATTGGGAGATTGCCCGCGGGTTCGAGAAAGCCTGATATGTCGGAACCGGGGGCCAGCCCCCGGACCCCCGCCGTATTGTCTACGAGAAGAAGCAAGGGCGTCTGGCCCGGCAGTTGGAGTTCAGCGATGACTGGAACCGTTCAATGTATCTCTCCGATTGATGGATCGGTCTATCTGGAGCGCCCATTGGCCAGCCTCAACGAGGCCGTACTGGCGGCGAAACGAGCGCGCGCGGCGCAGGCCGATTGGGTGGCGCGACCGATGGCCGAGCGGATTGCCCTGGTTCAGGCGGGCGTAGCAGAGATTGGCAAGAGCACGGATCGCATGGCGGTGGAACTGGCACATCAGATGGGCCGCCCCGTGCGCTATGGCGGCGAATTCGGAGGGTTTGAGGAGCGCGCCTCTCACATGGCGGAGATCGCTGAGGAGGCGCTGGCGCCGATTGTCATCGAGGAGAGCGACACCTTCCGGCGCAAGATTACCCGTGAGCCGCATGGCGTTGTGTTGGTGATCGCGCCCTGGAACTATCCCTATATGACCGCGATCAATACTGTGGCCCCCGCCCTGATCGCCGGGAACACGGTATTGCTGAAACATGCCGCGCAGACTTTGCAGGTGGGCGAACGTCTGGCCGAAGCCTTTCACGCGGCGGGCGTGCCGGAAGATGTGTTCCAGAATCTGGTGCTGGGTCACGACACCACATCCAGGTTGATCTCGGGCCGGCACGTGAATTTCGTCAATTTCACCGGGTCCGTCGGTGGCGGCCAGGCGATGGAGCGCGCCGCGGCGGGCACATTCATCCCGGTCTCCACCGAGTTGGGCGGCAAAGATCCGGGCTATGTCTGCGATGATGCCGATTTGGACGCGGCGGTTGAAACCCTGATCGACGGGGCGATGTTCAACTCCGGTCAATGCTGCTGCGGGATCGAACGGATCTATGTTCATGGCAATCTGTTCAATGCGTTTGTGGAAAAGGCCGTTGCATTGGTGAACAGTTACAAGCTGGGCGATCCGCTGGACACTGACACGACTCTGGGGCCGATGGCGCATGTACGGTTCGCCCGTGTGGTGCGCGACCAGATCGAGGATGCGATCGCCAAGGGAGCGATGGCGCATGTCGAGCGTTTTGCCGAGGATGATGGCGGGGCCTATCTGACCCCGCAGATCCTGACCAATGTGACCCATGACATGGATGTCATGCGCGAGGAGAGCTTTGGCCCGGTTGTGGGCATCATGCCGGTGAATGGTGATGATGAGGCGATCCGGCTGATGAACGACAGCCGGTTTGGCCTGACCGCCTCGATCTGGACTCGCGATGCCGCACGGGTCGAGGAGATCGGCACGCGGCTGGAAACCGGCACGGTGTTTTTGAACCGCTGCGATTATCTCGACCCCGCCCTGTGCTGGACCGGCTGCAAGGATACCGGGCATGGCGCGGGATTGTCTGTTCTGGGCTTTCATGCCCTGACCCGTCCGAAATCTTACCATCTGAAGAAGGCGTGAGCCCATGCAACTTGTTGGAAACTGGTCCTATCCCACGGCAATCCGCTTTGGCGCAGGCCGTATCGCTGAAATTGGCGAAGCCTGCGCTGCGGCCGGGATCACCAAGCCGCTGCTGGTCACCGACAAGGGGCTGGCCGATTTGCCCGTGACGCAATCCACTCTGGACCTGATGGAGGCAGCTGGGCTTGGCCGAGCCATGTTCTCGGATGTGGACCCCAACCCCAATGACGTCAATGTCGCCGCCGGTCTGACCGTCTATCGCGATGGCGGCTATGACGGGGTGATCGCCTTTGGTGGCGGTTCCGGTCTGGATCTGGGCAAGACACTGGCCTTCATGGCCGGACAGACGCGGACCCTGTGGGATTTCGAGGATATCGGCGACTGGTGGACCCGGGCTGACCCGGAGGGCATTCACCCGATCGTCGCGGTGCCAACCACTGCCGGAACCGGGTCAGAGGTGGGGCGCGCTGGCGTCATCACCAATTCGGAAACCCACGAGAAGAAGATCATCTTTCACCCCAAGATGCTACCTGCGCAAGTGATCTGCGACCCGGAACTGACGGTCGGGATGCCGAAATTCATCACCGCTGGAACCGGCCTTGATGCCTTTGCCCATTGTGTCGAGGCCTATTGCTCGCCGCATTACCACCCGAAGTCTCAGGGCATCGCGCTGGAGGGGATGCGGCTGGTCAAGGAATACCTGCCCCGCGCCTATGCCGATGGCGGTGATCTAGAGGCGCGCGCACATATGATGTCGGCGGCAGCCATGGGGGCAACCGCGTTCCAGAAGGGCCTTGGCGCAATCCATGCGCTGAGCCATCCCGTCGGCGCGCATCACCACACCCATCACGGCACCACCAACGCGGTCTGCATGCCAGCCGTGCTTCAATTCAATCGCCCCGCCGCCGAAGGCGTTTTGACGCAAGCCGCCGCCTATCTGGGCATCGAAGGCGGGTTCGACGGGTTCTGCGCCTATGTGGACGCATTGAACGCCTCGCTCGGCATCCCTAAAACGCTGACCGATCTTGGGGTGAGCAACCCCGATCTGGACGTGCTGGTGCGCGACGCGCTCAACGATCCCTCCACCGGTGGAAACCCGGTGGAAATGACGCCCGAGAACACCCGCCGCTTGTTCGAGGCCGTGCTCTGAGCCTCAAACGCACTCATCGCCAATGTCCGGAAAACGGGTATTGGCGATGTTCAGCCGTAAGTTGAACAAATTTCACTCTGAAACTGTTTTGCGCTTCTTATTCCGTCCGGCAGGCGTTATTATTGACGCCAGAGCGCGACAGCGCCGAACGCGGACAAAACGCCCGCAAACAGGAGCAGTTTGATGAAAAACATCATCGTAGCCGGGGCGATGGCCTCGGGCATTTGCGTTGGCGCGGCCAGCGCAGCGGAATTCACCGGTGGATATCTCGATCTTGGGTATTCCACCTTCACCGACAGCGACGACGGATCCAAGATTTACGGTGCCGGATCGGCGGAACTTGGCTTCACTCGCAACTTTGGCATTCAGGCAGATGTAGGCGTCTACCGTTTCCGCGAAATCGAGGAAACGGGATATAACGGTACGTTGCACTTCATCTATCATACCAATGACGATCTGTCGCTGGGCGCCTATTACACCCGCGACGATCTGGATGGCGACAACGACGCCAACACCTACGGGATCGAGGCAGGCTACGAAGTCGGTGCGATCGGGCTCGAAGGCTATGTTTCGCGGATCGATTTCGTGGATGCAGGCGACGCGGACGGCACCCTATTGGGTGTCAAACTGGACGGTGAGGTTGCGCCACAGTTCACCTTGTCCGCTTCGGTTGATTACCTGGACGCCTCGGGCGACGTCGATCTGACCCGATACAGCGTCGGCGCAGACTACAACCTGGGCAGCGGTGCCCATATCTATGGTGAAGTTGGCGGTGCTCGGGCTGGCGTCGACAGTTTCAGCAGAACCGAAGCTTACATCGCCGCCGGCCTTCGCATCAACTTCGGCAGCGAGCGCGGTACAACCTTCGGTCGTCGCGGCCTGCTGGACAAGTTGCCCGGTCTTTGATCACCACACGCCCGGCGGCCAGGCTGCCGGGCGCGCGGCCCTTGCTTATTGCTGGCCGCACAAACCCGCCAACGCGGCGGCATCGCTCTCCCTAAGAAGAGACCGCATCACCGATTTCTGACATTGAAGAACCTCGGCTGCGCGGACAAACAGACATCGCGCAGCGGTCTACGCTGCTTGCTCTCACCCAATCGTGCGACCTAGATTTGGCGCCGTTCATTGTTTCAAAGAGCGGTGGCAAACCTCTTTGGCAGGTTCGTCTCGGGATCGATCAGAGCTTCGCCTGAGTACTGAGCCAGATAGGCTCTCCGCGATCTGTCCGTCGTATTACGCGATGATCGGTGCAGCGTCACTGACGAGAACAGAACAATTGAGCCTTTCGGCACCACTGCACCAATACCAGGCTCCGGTCCATCGTAACCAACCATTTCCTTTGCTTTAGAATCCCAATGATGTGGAACAATTGCGGTGTCGCGCCTCAGATTTCGCGGAAGAACGAAAACCGGGCCGTTATCTTCGGTCGTCTCGTCGATGGCAATCCAGACCGAGACATAGGGTTTGTGCTCAAACCCCACATATCCCCCGTCCTGGTGCCACCCGAAAGCAGAACCGGTCTTGGGGCCCTTAACAACAAACTGCTCGTTGAAAAGGTGCGGCGTCTTGCCGATGAACGGCAAAAGAAACTCTTTCATTTCCGAGCCAAGGATAAACGATGCGAGATCGGAAAAGTCGCGATGTCGATGTCGGAGAAACCGACGATCATGTCCGCGACCGATGTCATGGGCTTGCCCCCCCAAGCTATCGTCGGGCGGCTCGCTCAATAGCGTGTCACAGACTTCCGCCAGCGTGCTAATCTCGTCATCGTCTAGCCATTCCGGAAGAATGGCAAAGCCGTGCTCGAAATAGTGATCCACAATCTGATCGTCAGCGGTACGCATGTTTTCCTCCAAGTCTGCATTATGCGAAGAAAACACAGTGCAGACCGCCCGTCTGCGCAATCTTGAACGCCAAACATTGCATTTCTATGCATTCCCGCCCAATTTCCTGTCATGCCGATCGACAAAGCGTATCTGCCCGAAGGTGTTCGCGCCCGCATCTGGCGTCGCAGGGACCGGCGCCGCTTTGAGGCGGGCCCAAAGCAGCACGCTGAACTTGTGGTGCTCGTCGGACTGGAAGGCACGATACAATACTACATCGACGGGACTATCGCCCGAATCGAGCCGCGTACTGCCCTGTTCGCCCAACCCGGAAGATCTCATTTTCTGGTAAGCGAAACGCGACACGCTGATCTGATTGTGGTCGTCGTCTCGCAATCCCTCCGGTTGTCGGGCGACATTCACTCGGTCTCAACCGACGCATCGGGCACGACCGAAGACGGCATTGCAAAAATTTCGAGGTCGGACTTCGAGGAGTTAATCAGACTGTCACACCGCCTCGTTGGCCTTGAGGATCAAGCCGTCATTGAGATCGGCATCTCATGGTGGCTTTGCGAGGTTCAAAGAATGGTTCGGGAAACTGAGACGCGCTTATCAAGCTCACTGCACCCAAAAGTTGGTGACGCGCTGGAGTTGATCCACGAAACACCCTCGATGGCGATCTCACAAATCGCGGATGCGGTTGGGTTGAGCCACACAAGACTGACCCAGCTCTTCCGAAGGGACTTGGGGTGCTCGCCATCAGCCGTGCGACTGGATCGACGCCTGGCATTGGTTGAGGAATTGCGCGACGCGCGCCCTGAGGCTAGTCTTCTTGAACTGTCTTTGGACGCTGGATTTGGCGACTATTCCAGTTTCTACCGCGCGTATCAGAAGCGCTATGGACACAAGCCGAGGCACAAGTAGCCAAGCCGGAATGGCTCATAAGGGCTCGGAGCAGGCATTCATCATCTCCGCGACACCTAGCAAGCAGCATAGCCGGAACTTGCCGGGAACTTTGACGAGGCGGCGGAGCTGTTGGTGCTGTGTGCCAGAGAGACGGCGCGGATAGACAGCGAGATCGACTTGAAGTCCGAGCCAGCCTAACCCGCTAGCAAGGTCTACCACCTATCAATAAAGCTCTATAGATTGTGCAACTGATCTTCCCCTAACCAATTGCTATTTAACAAAAAGTGAATGGTGGGTGATAAGAGATTTGAACTCCTGACATCTTCGATGTGAACGAAGCGCTCTACCACTGAGCTAATCACCCGTGCGCGCGGTATTAGCCCTAGTCGGCAGGCTGCGCAAGAGGTTCTTTTTTCTGATCCGCAGCCGATGCCGACTGCCGCAACCGGCAGACCACGACGCGGCCATTTGCCTTTTCTTCTCTGCGATTGATCTTGAGCTTTCCAAACGGCTGGAGGTTGAACTCTCGCCCGTCGGCCAGCGTTTCGCCCAGAATGGACAGCAAGGCCTCGACCGCCGGTTTGGCATCCTTTTTCTTGACGCCGGACCGGGCAACCACCTGCTCGATGAGCTCTTTCTTTCGAAGCTCGGGCGCCGTCACAACCGGTGCCGAAACGGCGACCACTTTAGGCTCTGGTTTTGCTGTGTTGGTGGCTTTGGGTTTTGTGGGGGCCTTGCGTGTGCTGGTCGAGGTTTTGGTGGATTTGCGTGCCATTGTCTGCCTCATCATTTGGAATTGCAGCAACTCTAGCGGACAAAATGCGGGTTGACCACAAGGGTAGATCGCGCAGGCGCAATCACCCCGTCGCAGGCAAGAGATGACGAAAAAGGGGCGGCCGAAACCCGGCCGCCCCTTGGATCAGCAGTTAGCGATCCTTCAATGCGCGGTGGCAACCGGCCCCTGCGCTGACGCGGCTGAAGCAGCGCGCGCGGCAGCCGCTTCTTCCTCGGCAGCCTCATCCCATTCAATGGGTTCGGGTTCAGCGATCAACGCGTGTTTCAGCACTTCCGAAACATGCGCCACCGGGATGATCTCAAGCCCTTTTTTCACATTGTCAGGGATCTCCGGCAGATCCTTCTCGTTTTCTTGCGGGATCAGCACCGTCTTGATGCCGCCACGCAGGGCCGCGAGCAGTTTCTCTTTTAGCCCGCCAATGGCTAGCGCATTGCCTCGCAAGGTCACCTCGCCGGTCATGGCGATATCCTTGCGCACCGGAATGCCGGTCAGCACCGAAACGATCGAGGTCACCATGGCCAAACCGGCACTGGGGCCGTCCTTGGGCGTGGCACCCTCGGGCACGTGCACATGGATGTCCCAATTGTCGAACCGCGTCGGCTTGATGCCAAGCTGCGGGCTGACCGAGCGCACATAAGAGGACGCTGCTTCGATGGATTCCTTCATCACATCGCCCAGCTTACCGGTGGTCTTCATCCGGCCCTTGCCCGGCAGGCGCAGCGCCTCGATCGACAGCAACTCACCGCCGACCGAGGTATAGGCCAGCCCGGTCACAACACCGACCTGATCCTCTTTCTCTGCCAGCCCATAGCGGAACTTCGGCACGCCCAGAAACTCATCCAGATTGTCCGGGGTGACCTCAATCGAGTCCGCCTCTTTCTTGATGATCTTGGTCAGCGATTTTCGCGCCACCTTGGCGATCTCGCGTTCCAGGTTCCGCACGCCCGCCTCGCGCGTATAGGTGCGGATCATCTCGGTCAGCGCCGCATCGGTCAGTTCGAACTCCTTGTTCTTGAGCCCGTGATTCTTGACCTGTTTGCTGATCAGATGCTGCTTGGCGATCTCGCGCTTTTCATCCTCGGTATAGCCTGCCAGCGGAATGATCTCCATCCGATCCAGAAGCGGCCCGGGCATGTTGTAGCTGTTGGATGTGGTCAGGAACATCACGTTGGAAAGGTCATATTCGACCTCAAGATAGTGATCCATGAACGTGTTGTTCTGTTCCGGATCCAGTACTTCCAGCATGGCCGAGGCCGGGTCACCACGGAAATCCTGTCCCATCTTGTCGATCTCGTCGAGCAGGATGAGTGGATTGGTGGTTTTGGCCTTTTTCAGCGCCTGAATGATCTTGCCGGGCATCGAGCCGATGTAAGTCCGGCGGTGACCGCGAATTTCGCTTTCATCGCGCACGCCACCTAGGCTGATACGGATAAACTCGCGCCCCGTGGCCTTGGCGACGGACTTGCCCAGCGAAGTCTTACCCACACCAGGAGGGCCGACCAGACACAGGATTGGCCCTTTCAGCTTCTTGGAGCGCTGCTGCACGGCAAGATATTCGACAATGCGTTCCTTAACCTTTTCAAGGCCATAGTGATCATTGTCGAGAACCTCCTGCGCCTTGCCGAGGTCCTTCTTGACGCGCGACTTGGTGCCCCACGGGATCGACAGGATCCAGTCGAGATAGTTGCGCACCACGGTGGCCTCGGCCGACATCGGGCTCATGTTCTTGAGCTTCTTCAGCTCACCCTCGGCCTTTTCGCGGGCTTCTTTCGACAGCTTGGTCTCGGCGATCTTGGCTTCCAGTTCCGCAACCTCGTTGCCGCCCTCCTCGCTATCGCCCAGCTCCTTCTGAATGGCCTTCATCTGCTCATTCAGGTAATATTCGCGCTGGGTCTTCTCCATCTGGGACTTGACCCGCGTCTTGATCTTTTTCTCGACCTGCAAGACCGACATCTCGCCCTGCATCAGGCCATAGACCTTCTCCAGCCGCTCGCTGACGCTGAGCGTTTCCAGAAGATCCTGCTTCTGATCAACTTCAATACCCAGATGGCCCGCAACAAGATCGGCCAGCTTCGCCGGTTCCGAGGATTCACCCACGGCGGCCAGTGCCTCTTCGGGGATGTTCTTGCGGACCTTGGCATAACGTTCAAATTCATCGCCCACCGAACGCAGCAGCGCTTCGGTCGTGGTCACGTCGCCGGGGATCTCGGTCAGGTATTCGGCACGCGCCTCAAAGAAATCTTCGTTCTCAAGAAACTCAGTGATCCGTACCCGTGCCTGGCCCTCAACCAGGACCTTCACGGTTCCGTCGGGCAGTTTCAGCAGTTGCAGCACATTGGCAAGCACACCAGCGGTAAAGATGCCATCGGCTTCGGGATCATCGACGGCCGGGTCGATCTGGCTCGACAACAGAATCTGCTTGTCGTCCTGCATTACCTCTTCCAGCGCGCGAACCGATTTCTCGCGGCCCACAAAAAGCGGCACGATCATGTGTGGGAACACCACGATATCGCGCAGAGGTAGAACGGGGTAGGACGAGTTGAGAGGCTCTTGCATGCTCTTTCCTTATCATTGGCAAGACGGCACGGGTCCCTGATGCAGGCAACCACTGGCCATCTCCGGTCTAAGAGAGGTGAAATGGGGCGTGAGCGCTCACATTTCAACCGTACCTGTATGCGCACCACAATGGCGTGAAGCCTGAGGAGCCGCAAGGCGATAACGTGTCACATTCGGGCAAAACCACGCGATACGGAACGATGACGGGACGGTGGGCGGGGCGATCCGCGCAACGCGCGGGAGCGGCGACTCGCAGTCCCCAATAATCAAAAGACCGATTGCACCGCGCGCGACAGAAAAAAACCGTGCCCATCCAGATTGCGGCAATCCAGTCCTTTACGCGATGAATGGCAGGTAAAACCGCCAAACTGGCCGGTAACCCCGTAATCAGCCCGATTATAGCCATCCCTGTTATAGTTCACCGGAGCGCACAGCATCTGGACCGGTCCGGTGTCATACATCAGAAAACTATGCCCCCAATCCGAGGCACAGCTTGCCGGACGCGGCAACGCGGGCGGGCCATGACGTTCTATGATGGTGCATTCCAGATCGGAGGAGTTGGGCCCCTCGCCCACCGAGCATTGAATATTCTCGGACGGGGTCTCAAAGGTCCAGACATCCGCCAGAACCGGCGCGCCAAAGACCAGAAAAAGGATGCACAAAAAACGCAACATATGAACTCTCCAAAACAATAGGCAACTACACAAAACAGGCTGATATCACCAACCAGAGTAGCCTAGGCGAGTCCGATTGTCACTTTGGCGCCGCAGCAGTTGTCAGATCGGGGAGACACGCGGCAAATGGCCTCGCACAATTGAGCTCGAGTAAACGAGCTAGCGTGCGGTATCACCTGGCACAAATTCGGCCTTCTACCTATGGTATTCACCACAATCAGGCAGAATGACCAAATTGCCGAGGTTTGCGTCCATCGTCTTCTCGCAGACGGAGATGCAGGGTCACGTCAGCGCTTGTCATCCTATGATTTCGCTTGGGTTTGCGGGGGATTTCAAACGCGTGAATTCCGGTCGCCGCGAACGCCGCTGTTCGCCTTCACCAAGTTCCGGATCTGTTGCTTGCCGATGATCCTTACCCCACCCTGTTTGGTGCGCGCGCCAGCATCGGTCCGGCCACTTCGAAAAGTGCGGCCGACAGTATCAGGGCCGTGCCAATGGCCTGTGGCAGACCAAACGGCTCGCCACTGAACAGGAAGGCGGTGATGACTGCAACCACGACCTCGCTCATCAGCAAGAGCCCGGCCCGACCCGGAGACAGCAGCCGCGCGGGCCAGATCGTCAGGAACAGCATAGGCAGCGCGTAAAGGGCCGTTGCCAAGACCAATGGTGCGGCGGTCTTGAGCTGCGCCGCTGACGGGATCGCTCCCAAGGCTGACCCAAAGATCACGACGGAGGCTGCCGTGACAACCAGGCTGCCCCAGACAAAGCCGAGGATCTGGCTACCGACCGGTATGCCGCTGTATTTGTTGAGTTGCAGCGTGCCAACCGCCCAAAGGATACCTGATGCCAGTGCAAGCCAGTCGCCGGGGTTCTTCGGCCAGGGAATCGTTCCGCCATCCCCTAGGACCACAACCAGCCCCGCAAGCCCGGCCAAAAGGGCGAGAACGCGCCAGATGGTCAGCCGCTCGCCCTGAAACATGATGCCCAGGATCGTTCCCCAAACCGGCGTTATATAAAACAACAGAATGGCACGGACCACGTCGGTAAAGAACAGGCTGGTGATGTAGAAGCTGAAGGCCGCTCCGGTGAGCAGGCCGCAGGACATCATACCCCACAGATTTGTGCGGATATCATCACGCCAACGGATCGCAAATGGCAACAGCAGGATGGTCAGACAGGCGTAGATCAGCAGGCCCGGCCAAGCCAGTTGCGGCCCGGTCTCACCGATGGCGCGCAGAGGGATCCAGATCGCCCCCCACATGGCACCGCCAAGGCATAGCCCCATACTGGGCAGGAGGAGGTTTTGCTGCGGCTGGGTCATGTCAGATCGGATCGATGTCGCCCTGCGCACGTTGCGCGTGGAATTCGGCCTGCCAGGCCTCGAAGCTGCCCGCCGCAATGGCGTCGCGCATGCCCTGCATGATCTCCTGAAAGTAATGCAGGTTATGCCAGGTTAGCAGCATGCCAGAGATCATCTCGTTAGACCGGAAAACATGGTGCAGATAGGCGCGCGAATAGTGCGAGCAGGCGGGACAGGAACACTGTTCGTCCAGCGGGCGCGGGTCGTCGGCGTGCCGGGCGTTTTTGATGTTGACCACGCCATAGCGAGTAAAGACCTGCCCCGTACGCCCCGAGCGAGAGGGAAGCACGCAATCCATCATGTCGATACCACGCGCCACGGCGCCCACGATATCATCAGGCTTGCCCACCCCCATCAGATAACGCGGCTTGTCCTCGGGCAGCATATCGGGCGCATAGTCCAGGCAGCCAAACATCGCCTCCTGCCCCTCGCCAACGGCCAGACCGCCAACCGCATAGCCATCGAATTCGATCTCACGTAGCGCCGCTGCGCTCTCCTCACGAAAATCCTGCTCCAACCCACCCTGCTGGATACCGAACAGAGCATGGCCGGGCCGGTCGCCAAAGGCATCGCGCGAGCGCTGCGCCCAACGCATTGACAGCCGCATACTCTCGGCAATCCGATCACGATCGGCAGGCAGTGACGGGCATTCGTCGAAGCACATCACGATATCGGATCCCAACAGGCGCTGAATCTCCATCGATCTCTCTGGCGTTAGCTCATGTTTCGATCCGTCGATATGGGATTTGAAGGTCACGCCCCTTTCGGTCAGCTTGCGCAGGCCAGCGAGACTCATCACCTGAAACCCGCCGCTATCTGTCAGGATCGGCCGGTCCCAGTTCATGAACTTGTGCAGCCCACCCAACCGGTCGATCCGCTCAGCCGTGGGGCGCAGCATCAGGTGATAGGTGTTGCCCAGCAGGATATCCGCCCCGGTCGCCCGCACGCTGTCCGGCATCATCGCCTTAACCGTCGCGGCTGTGCCCACCGGCATGAAGGCAGGCGTGCGAATCTCACCGCGCGGCGTCGTAATCACGCCGGTGCGGGCCTTGCCATCACTGGCGTTCAACTGAAAGGAAAATCGCTCGCTCATCTCCGCGCTCCGGATCGCTCAACCGGGCGGGATGTGCCCGATCACACCCATCATTGCAAGGGGAGGCCTTAGTGCAGCGATGCGATCTGGCTGGTGAGCACCTGCATGACCGCGGGCGTGTCCATATCCTGGCAGACAGAGACCGGTGGTCGGTCACCATCCGGGGCGGTCGCGCCGCTATGCTCACCTTCGGTGATAACGCGAAGGCCGGTCTCGACCGTCTCAAAGAACTGCGGATGGGTGCAGGCCACCACCGCAGTGGGATCCTGCAAACCACATCCGTCAAGCCCCAGGGTGACGCAGAAGAAGTTCAGGTGGGATTGAACGGCCCGGTTCAGAAACCCGCCAACCCTGGGCGATGCCGCCGACAGCACGGCGAAATCGGCTATCCCGTAAAGCGGTTTGAGCGTCACATCCAACCCAACCAGCGTGATCGGCAGGCCCGAGGCCATTACCAGATCGGCAGCGACCGGATCGCGTTGCATATTCAGTTCGGCGGCCTCTGTTGCGCTGTCCGATGCGCCGACCGCACCGCCCAGCACGATCACCCGCCCCGGTCCGGTGGCAAAATCCGGATCCAGTCGCAAAGCCTCGGCGAGGTTGGTCAGCGGCCCCAACGCACAAATTGTCAGGTCATCCCCGTGCTCACGCGCCATTTGCACCAGATATTCGGCGGCGGGCTGCGGGTGGTCGGCGCCAAGGTCGGGGATTTCGGTTACATCCCCGAACCCCTCACTGCCATGCAGAAGACCGTCAGGTTGAAACGCAGTCGCGGCCAGCGGTCCTTCTGCCCCGCGTGCCACGGGAATGTCGAGCTGCAGCAAATCGACCAAATAGCGCGCATTGCGGCTGGCCTGACGTATATCTGCATTGCCGAAAACCGTGGTTAGCCCGATCAGTTCGATCTCGGGCGCCGCAGCCGCATAGGCGATGGCCAATGCGTCATCAATGCCGGGATCAGTGTCGAGGATGACCTTCATTTCGCCAAGTTACGACAAGCCGCGTCATTCGCAAACCCTGATTTTGGGTCCAACTCAGAGAATACCGCTACATGTAGCTTTAACACAAGCGCTTAGCAATTCTCGATAGGGGCTTGAAGCAACCGCGAAACCCGCCATACCTGTCTTGAAAATGGGCGACTCAACCCCCAAATGTATACGATAGTACACAGCAATTAGGAGCCTCGATGCCTGACGACATGATCCTCGAATTGATTTCGTCCAATATCCTTTATTTGCTGGCGGCAGCCCTGATCGTTCTGGTGATCTTCAAGGGCATCAAGATCGTGCCGCAATCCGAAAAATATGTGATCGAACGGTTCGGGCGACTGCATTCTGTGCTTGGACCAGGGATCAACTTTATCGTTCCGTTTCTGGATGTTGCGCGGCACAAGATATCTATTCTGGAACGCCAATTGCCCAACGCAACTCAGGATGCCATCACCAAGGACAACGTGCTGGTGCAGATCGATACTTCGGTCTTCTACCGCATTCTTGAACCGGAAAAGACCGTCTACCGCATCCGCGAAGTCGATGGTGCCATCGCCACCACCGTGGCCGGGATCGTCCGGGCGGAGATCGGCAAGATGGATCTGGACGAGGTGCAGTCGAATCGTGCGCAATTGATCTCACGCATTCAGGAAAGTGTGGAAAGCGCCGTGGATGACTGGGGCATTGAGGTGACGCGGGCCGAGATTCTGGATGTGAATCTGGATCAGGCCACTCGCGACGCGATGCTGCAGCAGCTCAACGCCGAACGCGCCCGCCGCGCGCAGGTGACCGAGGCCGAGGGCCAGAAACGCGCGGTCGAGTTGCAGGCCGATGCCGAGCTTTATGCCGCCGAGCAAAGCGCCAAGGCGCGCAGGGTTCAGGCCGATGCCGAGGCTTACGCGACCGAGGTCGTGGCCCGCGCGATCAAGGATAATGGCATCGAGGCGGCGCAGTATCAGGTCGCGTTGAAGCAGGTCGAGGCGCTGAACGCGCTCGGCCATGGTGACGGCAAGCAGACCATCGTACTGCCTGCCAACGCGCTGGAGGCCTTTGGCGACGCGTTCAAGATGTTGAAAGGAGGCCGGTCATGATACTGGATCTGGTCCTGCTCTGGTGGGTCTGGATGGCCTTCGCACTGGTGCTGGTCATCCTTGAGGTTGCGATCCCCGGTTTCATCTTCCTGGGTTTCGCCATCGGTGCTGCAATCACCGGACTGCTGGTGCTGTTTTCGATATTCACCATTGGCGCGGCGGTATTGCTGCTGATCTTTGCCGGGCTATCACTGGCGGCCTGGCTAGGGCTGCGTCATTTCTTCGCTCTGCCCACGGGACAGGTCAAAAAATTCGACCGCGATATCAACGATTGAAACCCGCAGCTTCGCGGCGCACGGGTTTCAACCATGAGTGGTGTACTTTTTAACCCTGATGCGGGCCACGCATTCCGATGATGGCGCGACGCACCGCTGTCCAGTCCTGTGCCTCGGCCTCCTGCCCCTTATCTTTGCAATCCTGGATTTTCCGGGCGATTTCCGCCTCGGCCTTAGGTCCCTGCGCGGTGTAAAGCGCTCGTGCATATTCTGTTGTCTTGATCATATCCATCGCAGTTGGTCCTCCCGCTTTGGTTCTGCGCTAGCGTGTGCAATCCCTCGCGCAGGAACCACCATAACACGAAAACGGGCGGACGTGCATACGGGGAATACCGGATCGGCTGAGGGCGCGCCTGCTCTGGACGCTCCGCTCCTCTTTCCCTATATAATCACTCAAGTTCTATACCGAGGCTCGAATGACCAATACCCCCGAACCCATGGAAGGCGCGCCGTTGATTGCCCCCTCCTCCGTTGGCCACCCGCTCTACGAGCCCGTGGTTGAGGCCTGCCGTTCCGTCTATGACCCTGAAATTCCGGTCAATATCTACGAATTGGGCCTGATCTACACGATCGATATCAACGACCAGAACGAAGTGAAGGTCATCATGAGCCTCACGGCGCCCGGCTGCCCTGTGGCGGGCGAGATGCCGGGCTGGGTGGCCGAGGCCATCGAACCGCTGGCTGGCGTCAAACACGTCGATGTCGAACTGACCTGGGAACCGCCCTGGGGCATGGAAATGATGTCTGACGAGGCCCGGCTGGAACTGGGCTTTATGTAGGGCTGGTTGGCACTCGTCCGCATGACGAGCGTTGCTACATCAGGGCAATGCCCGCATCACCCGCTCACCAGGTATCTTTCCAACAGGTCGGCCCGCCTTAAACGAACCACGACCGAAAGGCCTGTCATGCCACGGATCCTTGTCTGCACCCTGCTCGCGCTCTCCCCTGCTCTTGTCGCCGCCGACTTGTCACCGTCTGTCAGCTATGGCCCGCGTCCGGCCTATCTGATCGACAAGATGCCGGAGGGTGAGCTCAAATCTACGCTGCAAGCCTGCGCAGCGCAGACACCGGCACCCAGCACATTTTCGATCGGCCATCGCGGTGCCCCGCTGATGTTCCCGGAACATACCGTCGAGTCCAATGTTGCGGCGGCACGGATGGGGGCCGGCATTCTGGAATGCGACGTGACCTTCACCAAAGATCTGGAACTGGTTTGCCGCCATGCCCAGAACGATCTGCACACCACGACCGACATTCTGACCAGTGATCTGGCATCGACCTGCATTACCCCCTTTACACCGGCAAACGGCGATACGCCCGCGAACGCCGAATGCCGGACCTCGGAACTGACGCTGGAGGAGTTCCGGACACTGACGCCCAAGATGGACAGCGCCGACAAAACCGCCATCACACCAGAGGATTATCAGGGCGGTGTGGCAGGGCACCGCACCACGCTTTTTGCCGATCAGGCCCGCACGATGACCCATGCCGAGTCGATTGCGCTGTTCAAGAGCCTCGGTGCCAAGTTCACGCCAGAGCTCAAATCGCCCGTAGTGGACATGCCGTTCAACGGCTTCAGCCAGGCCGACTATGCCCAAAAGATGATCGATGAATACAAGGCCGCAGGTATCTCGCCCGGTGATGTCTGGCCACAGAGCTTTAACTTGCAGGACGTCCTCTACTGGATTGAAAACGAGCCAGAATTTGGGAAACAGGCGGTCTACCTTGACGCAAGTTTCAGGGCCAAGGGCTTTGATCACACCGATCCCGCGACCTTCCCTATGGATTTCGCCGCACTGCACGCCAAGGGCGTCAACTATCTGGCGCCACCGATCTGGATGCTTTTAGCAGTTGAGGATGGTAAGATCGTGCCCTCCCCCTATGCGACCGAGGCCAGGGCGGCGGGTCTCGAACTCATCACTTGGACGCTGGAGCGATCCGGGCCACTGACATCAGGCGGTGGTTGGTATTTTCAATCGGTCGCAGAGCTGACGAAAAATGACAGCATGTATTATCAGGTGCTGGATGTTCTGGCGCAGGATGTAGGCGTGAAGGGCGTGTTTTCGGACTGGCCCGCAACGGTCACCTATTACGCCAATTGCATGGGGCTTTGATCCTATGATGCCTTTGCGCGGCCTACCCCTTGAGCCGACCGCGCGGGCGAACTAGATTATCCGCAAGAGCGCGAGATGCGCGAAGGAGTTCGTAGATGTTCGGTATTCCCGGCAAACAGGCGGTGACGATGACACCGCGCGCGGCGGCGCAAATCGCCAAGCTGATGGCAAAAGGCGGGCATTCGGGCCTGCGCATTGGCGTCAAGAAAGGCGGCTGCGCGGGCATGGAATACACCATGGACTACGTCGATGCGCCCGAAGCCCATGACGAGGTTGTCGAGCAGGATGGCGCGCGGGTGCTGATTGCGCCCATGGCCCAGATGTTCCTTTTCGGCACCGAAATTGACTATGAGGTTTCGCTGCTGGAATCGGGCTTCAAGTTCAAGAACCCCAATGTGGTCGATGCCTGCGGATGTGGCGAGTCGATCAAGTTTGACGAAAGCCTGCCCGCGACCAAGTAACCCTCAGTGAAACGCCGCAACCGGTGGCGCTTCAGCCAGAACGGAGCGGCGGGTCGTCAAGCTGCGGCGCGCCTCATCGACCTGTCCGAGCTTCAGCAGCACATTCACATAGGTCAGTTCCAGCAGATCCCGCTGCGCCCGGCTACCACCCAGCCGCTCGGTCCGGGCCATGACCCGGCTCAGATCATTCAACGCGCCTGTCCAGTCCTCTCGCGCGATCGCGCCCCAGGCGCTGGCGACAGGACGCACCAGATCACCCGCATAACCCTTGGCCGTTTCCGCAATCTTTGCCAGACGCGCGCCCTCGCCCGCCATGGCATGGGCCAGTGCGGCGTGAATATCCGCAAAGCTCTGACCCGTTTCGGGGAAATTCTGCGCGGCATAGTCACTCAGCACTGACCAGCGGTGCGGTTCCACCGCTATCCACGCAAGCTCGGCGCGATAAAGGATCGCCGCCGTGTCGGTCAGCACGTTAATCGGCAGCCCCTTGGCCGCCCCCGGCGCGACGCCGCTGTCAACCGCCTGCCACATGGCCTCCGCATCGCCTGCATGCAGCGCCCATAGCGCACAATGCCAACTGAGATGGCCATGCAGCACGGAGCGGTTATCATACTCGGCCAACCACGCGCCCAGATAGGCACGCCCGGCTTCTGTCTCGCCCGCCTCATACTGTGCATGGGCTTTGAAATGCGAGCCGTTTGCGTTTCTCGGGTTCAGTGCCAGCGCCCTATCCGTCAGCCGCATAGACGCGTCGATCTGGCCGGTCTCGCAGAGCGATAGCGCGTGCATCGACATCATCCACCAATCCTCGCCATAATGCGGCAGAAGGGCCGAGGTATAGGCGAGCAACTCAGCTTCGCGTCCGACCTCGCCGGAAAACCCGATCAGGCCGAAGACATTGGTGCAAAGCTGCGCCACAAGCGCGTCGCGCGGGTGCGTTCGCACATGGTCCAGCACGGCAGCTCGGGCCTCGGCGAGTTTGCCTGCCAGCATCAAGCCAAGCGCTGCGACGTGCTGGCGCTCGCGCTCGGTCGCGCGCTCCACAAGCTCTATCGCCCGGGCCAGTGCGGTTTTGGCGTCTTTCATCTTGCCTTGCATCATCAACGCCCGCGCCAGCGCCGCATGGCCAAGCGCAAAGTCGGGATCAGCGGCGATCGCGTCCCGAAAGGCATCGGCGGCGGCGTAGTGCCCGCCAAGGAACAAGGCGACCCCTTCGTCATAGTGGTCGCGCGCCGCGTGCTGATCGGTCGAAAGCGAATTGCCATACCTGTCCGTCAAAGCCATCGCGCGTCCCCCTGCCATCGTTTCCCTGCTGCACATTACGCAGGACAGGCGCGTTTGCCCACTGTTCTGACGCGATCGGTTTAGCCCATCGGTTTGTACGCGAGGCACTGAGAGACCATGAGCAGGCCAATGACCGCACCCGGATCAGCCCGGCTGCTTGCATCGATGGCAGCATCCACCGCCTCAGCGGTCGCAATGCCTAAGTCGATCAGGTTCTGCTTCATCTCGTTGCCAAGCGAAAGGTGTAGCATCTCTACAATCGCCTCCTGCGGCTCAAGCGGCGCGGCCGCGGCGACCGAGAGGTGGTCCAGCCCCGCCTCGATCATGTGGGACGGCAAACCGGAGAGGCCGTAATTCGGGTCCCCACCGGCGCTGCGAACCAATGCCGGAAACCACTTCATGATATTGGTAAGCCAGTCCGGTTCGTTATGGCTGACATGGGCCTCGACACATTCCTCGCCAAAGAAGCAGCCGCCGGGGGTTAGGCTCCGGGCCGCCCGGCTTACGACGTCGCCCGCGTCACGCAGATAGGTCAGCACATAGCGGCTATGGGCAATATCGAAGCGGCTTTCGCCATAGTCGAAATCCTCGGCGCTCGACTGGATAAAACTGATATTGCCAATGCCTTGATCTGCCGCGCGCTCGCAGCCCAAAGCGACCAGTTCGGCGCTCTGGTCAAAGGCGGTGATATGACCGTCAGGAACGATATGCCGGGCCATCCAGCAAGCCGTGTCGCCGATGCCGCAGCCGATTTCTAGGATCTGCATATCGGGCCGCGTATCGATCCGGGCAAAGCCCTGTTCGGTAAAGGGCTGGTTGATCGCGTTGAACAACTCGTACCGGTGCAGGGTGCTGCGATCTTCGCCGAGGACGTAGGTGCGGTGCATGATGGGCCTCCGATGACAGGACGAGGCCAGAGTAGCCGGGTCATGCGCTGCTGTCTCGCTTTGGGGTTGCGCAATTGTGCGCCTGTGCCGAGGGTGCTATCGGGAGTGCAATCATTGGAACATCACGGCAAGGAGTGGGCAGAACGATGCATCGGAAACTGGCGGCGGGCAACTGGAAGATGAACGGGCTGGGCGCAAGCCTGGCCGAGTTGGAAACGCTCTGTGGGATGCATGCCACATCCGAGGTCGAGGTGCTGATCTGCCCACCCGCGCCACTTTTGTCGCGCGCGGCTGACGCCGTTGCGGGCAGCGCCGTGACCGTCGGCGCTCAGGATTGCCATGCCGCACGATCGGGCGCGCATACCGGCGATGTGAGTGCCGAGATGCTGAAGGATGCCGGAGCCACCTCGGTGATCCTGGGTCATTCCGAACGACGGCAGGATCACGGCGAGACGGATGCGCAGGTACGCGCCAAGGCCGAAGCCGCGATTGCCGAAGGGCTCGTCGCGATCATCTGCGTCGGCGAAAGCCTGGAGGACCGCGAGGCAGGTCGCACGCTGGACGTAGTCGGCGCGCAGATTGACGGCTCGGTTCCCGACCACGGCACCGCGCATGATGTGGTGATCGCCTATGAGCCGATCTGGGCGATCGGCACCGGCAAGGTGCCAACGCTGGAGCAGATCGAAGAGGTGCATGGCTTCCTCCGCGACCGTCTGAGCACGCGGTTCGGCGCGGAAACCGCATCCGGCATCCGCCTGCTCTATGGTGGGTCGGTCAAGCCGGGCAACGCTGCCGAAATTTTTGCCGTCAGCAATGTGGATGGCGCGCTTGTTGGTGGCGCAAGCCTGAAATCGGCTGATTTCTCACCCATTGTTGCAGCGCTCGAAGCCGCCTGACGCGCAACGCTCGTCGAGCGGTTCGGACGGCATTTTCGCTTGATTGTAGAGGGCGAACCCTGCTGGACGCGCAAGGGATCAAAGGCATATATTCGGGCATCCGAATGATGCGGAATACCTGTGCCTCCTGCCCTCGCCCGCCCAACCCTGTCCCAGCTCTATGCGCGCCATGCGGCGCGCTGGCATCATTCGATCACGCATCTCGGATATCCCGAAGCCTACACCCTGCTTGCCGAAGCTGACCTGGCAGCGCGCGAAAGACCGCCGCGATACATATTGGACGCGGGGTGCGGCACCGGGGCCTTTGCCGAACAAGTCCTCGCCCGCAGCCCCGCGCCAGCACATCTAACCCTGCTTGATCCATCGGAAGAGATGCTGGCGCAGGCCCGACTGCGCGATTGGCGCGACAAGCCTCAAACCGTTTCCGGACGGTTGGAGGACATCAGCGCCTTGCGAGGGGGCTTCGACACCGTCCTTTGCGCTCATGTTCTTGAACACACCGCCGATCTTGAAACCTCCCTGAAACACCTCGCAGATGCGCTGTCACCCGGTGGCAGCCTGCTGCTGGCAGTCAGCAAGCCGCATTGGTGCACGGCGCTTTTGCGATGGCGGTGGGGGCACAAGGCTTATCGGCCAGAAGACATATGCGCGGCACTGACACGGGCGGGGTTGACCGGGATTAGGGCAATCCCGTTCGTCAAAGGCCCGCCTTCACGCACCAGCTGCGGGTACCGGGCGCTGAAACCGGCTTGAGCATCACTCGGCCTTCTCGCCGCTGGTCAGGATCACCGCAAGCACGATCATCGCCGCCCCGATCAGCCCAAGTCCGGAGATTTCGGCCCCCAGAAACAGGGCCGCGTTGACAAAGGTGAACACCACTGAAAGCGCGAACATCAGCGTGGCAGACAGGGTCGAGACGCGGGCGGCAGCCTCGTACCACAGGTAATAGGCCAGCGCCGTTGGCAGCACGCCCAGCAGGATCAGGAACACACCATCCCGGACGCTTGGCATCACCGGGTCTATCAGCGCGAGCGGGGCCATCAGGATGCCCGCGCAGAGGAAGACGCCAAAAAGGAAGTTCAGCCGCTCGGGCGTGGATTGTGTCCCCTGCATGGCCCGGCTGCTGGAAATCAGGAACACCGCCCAGCTCAGCCCGGCGGCGATCTCCAACAGGTCGCCAGTCAACCGGGCACCGCCGGTCTGGAAATCCGGCAGAACAGTCAACGCAACACCGGTGACCGCAATCGCGGTGGCCACCAGATCGCGCCATCCGACCGGAGCCTTGGCAAAGACATACAGGAAGAGCAGCACAAAGATAGGCGCGGTGTTCTCCAACACCATCGCGTTGGCCGCGCCCGTACGCTCCAGCCCAATATGGAAGAAAATGTAGTTGACTACGGTAGACAGCACCGCCAGACGGAGGTTCCAGTCGCGCCAGTTGATTGCGACGACCGCGCCCAGAACGCGCAGAATGACATAAACGGCAAGTGCGGCGATGAGCAGGCGGATCGCCGCGATCTGCAACCCGCCCATGTCACCGGTCAAGAAGCGAACGATGACGCTATGCGTGCCCCAGAGAAAGGCGGCCAGAAACCCAAAAACCAGACCCCGATTAAGACTTTGTCCCGACATTACATCGTTGTTCCCACGTGTCATTCGCAGCGCAAGCCCGATTGGCATCGCAGCGCCTTTTGAATCATGGTGCGCGTATCTGCGATCGCAGACAACCACCAAAACCCGGAGATGTTGACCAATAGGCCGCAGCCAATCGCAATTACGCGCAAGACGACAGGCCGAACCTATGCAGCACCATCCGCTTGTCCTATCAAGACCCGCAGAACATGACCTTTCCAGTTAATCGGATGGAGCCAATGGGGGCAGCAGGCAAACTCTTTTTCGGACTGGTGATGCTGTTGCTGCTGCCACAGGTCTCGCAAGGACAGACGGCGGCCGAGGACCTGTTCAAGTCCCTTCAACGCGAAAACGCCGCCGGGTCGCTTGCGATCCTGAGCCTCGTAGGTATCCCCGACGACTCTGCCAGCACCATATTTCTGCAATCGGGACAAAGCAGTCGGAGCTATGATTTCCGGTCTGCGCAATTCGGCGGCGGTTTCCGGGTTGCCGAGGGCTTTCCGCTCTATCTTGAAGGATATGCCGGCTACGCCCGCTACGATCCGGTTCTTGTCTTTCAGCAAGGCGGCGAAACCAGCCGTCTGCCGCTGAAATGGACTAGTTTCGCCGCCACCGGCGGGATCGGCTGGGAGTTTGACATCCGGGAGCATTGGAAGTTCAGACCGCTGGCACATATCTCGGTCGGACGCACGCAATCGGATGCCTCGATCGGGGCTCAGGCCATTGCCAACAGGCTTGGGCTGGACCGGGAGTTTCTGGAGAGCGGCGGTATCTGGGCCGGTGGCCTGGGCGGATCGGCGACGCTGGCCTATGACCGGATGCGCGAAAGCGGGCATCAATTGGAGGCCAGCCTGCGCTATACGCATATCGAGTACAAGCCCATCGGCGATGACGAGGACCTGCTGGTTACCTCAACGGCGGCAAATACCGTCCTCTGGAGCCGCTATCGCTGGCCGCTGCGCGCGCAGGCCTTTGGCAAACCGATGCGCGGTGTCACCGACCTGTCGCTGTCTTATCTGATCGGGGATCAGGCGAAGGTGCTGGGCACGGACTGGCTGGCGCGTGTTGGCGTCGGGATGGAGGTCGATGTGTCGGAAACGAAGCTGCCTTGGGTCACCAGCGCGCGGCTCATGGTCCGGTATTATGGCAGCGACACGGTGGATGGGTTCAGCGCGGGGATCGGCATCAGTTTCTAAGGTGATCCCGGCGGGCTTTTACCCGCCAGCAATCCCCAATCAGGAAAAAGCCCCCGCCATCGCAGGGGCTTTTGATCTTGTGTGGCGCCACTATTGCGTGACGATCTCCGGACCCATGAATGTGTTGGGCAGGAAGGTCGAAATCCACGGAATATAGGTCACCATGATCAGGAAGACGAAGAGGACGGCGAGGAACGGCAAGGCCGCCCGCACCACCGCCATCATCGGCATACCCGCCACGCCAGAGGTGACGAAGAGGTTCAGGCCCACGGGCGGCGTGATCATCCCGATCTCCATGTTGACCACCATGATGATGCCCAGATGGATCGGGTCGATACCCAGCTCGATCGCGATCGGGAAAACCAGCGGGGCGACGATGACCAGCAGGCCCGAGGGCTCCATGAACTGACCGCCGATCAGTAGGATCACGTTGACCACCACCAGGAACATCACCGGCCCAAAGCCCGCCGACAACATGGCCGAGGCGATCTGCTGCGGCACTTGCTCGTCAGTCAGCACATGTTTCAGGATCAGCGCGTTGGCGATCACGAAGAGCAGCGTGACCGTCAGCTTGCCCGCCTCGAACAGCGTGTGCTTGGTGTCGGGATGGAACAAGGCCGTCACCAATGCGATTGGTTTGCGCATCAGCGGCAGGTTCTGTGCCTCACCTTCGGTGCTGAGCGGCCCCATGTCCTTGTAGACGAAGCTCGCGATGAAGAAGGCGTAGACGGCGGCCACGGCGGCGGCCTCGGTCGGGGTGAAGATCCCGCCATAGATTCCGCCCAGGATGATCACGATCAGGAACAGACCCCAGCCCGCCTCACGCGCCGAGGCAAAGATCTCGCCCCAGCCTTTCCAGTCGCCCTTGGGCAGGTTCTTGACCTTGGCAATAACGTATATCGTGACCATCAGCATCAGCCCGGCCATCAGTCCGGGAATGACACCGGCCAGGAACATTCGGCCCACAGAAACTTCGACCGCGGCGGCATAGACCACCATAACAATGGAGGGCGGGATCAGGATGCCCAGCGTACCGGCGTTACAGATCACACCAGCAGCAAAATCCTTGGAGTAACCCACCTGCCGCATCCCGGCGATCACGATAGAGCCGATGGCGACAACGGTGGCCGGGCTCGAACCCGACAGCGCAGCAAAGAGCATACAGGCAAAGACACCGGCAATGGCCAGACCGCCGGGCAGATGGCCGACACAAGCGATGGAGAAGCGGATAATCCGCCGCGCCACGCCACCCGTCGTCATGAAGGACGAGGCGAGGATGAAGAACGGGATCGCGAGCAGGGTGAAATGGCCCTCGAAGGCTTCGAAAAGGGTACCCGCGACCGAGGCCAGCGAACTGTCGGAATAGATCAGCAGGAAGATGGTGGAACTCAGGCCCAGCGAGATCGCGATAGGCACGCCGATCAGCAAGAGGCCGATGACCATGCCGAAGAGAATGACAACTTCCATCAGTCATGCCCCCCCTGCTGCTGGCGCACTTCTTCAAGTTCATCCTCAACCTCGTGGCTGGCGACGATCCGGTCGGTCTCGCCTCGCCAGATGGCGATGGCGGCCTGCACGAAGCGGATCACCAGCAGCAGCATGGAGATGGGCAGCACTATGTAGGGAACCACTTTGGGCAGCTTCTCATAGGCTTCATCGTAGTTGATCGCGCCTTCCAGCCAGCGCAAAAACTCGACCATCGGTACATCCTGCACCTCGTAGAAGCTTTGCGAACGCGCTTTCAGATCGAGGCCGGTCGGGAACCAGCGGCCCGAGGTTGGCGGAAGATCGGCAAAGACAGCCCAATAGTCGTAGGCTCCCTTGAGCATCAGCAGTGAGAACAGCAGACAGCAGCCGACCGAGATCAGCGCCAGGACCCGGCGCGGTGCGGGGCTGAGCATGTTCAAGATCGCGTCCACGCCCAGATGCGCGTGTTTCTTCACCGCATAAGAGGCCCCCAGCAGCACCAGCCAGGCGAACATGAACACGGTCAGTTCCAGCGCCCAAAGGATGTTGGAGTTGAACACGAACCGCGCGATCACATTGGCGAAGGTCACCGCCGTCATCAGACCCAGAAGCACCGCGATCACGGTCTCCTCGATCTGGTCGATGAAACCGGACGGACCGGAAGTCGAACCAGACATTTTACTGTCCCCGATTGTTTGTGTGTTTTTGTGGCGGGTCCCTCACTGGGCCCGCAAGGGCGCGGCGCCGATCACTCCCCAGCATCGGCGCCGCGCGTGATACGCCGGATCAGAACCCGGCGTTGATCGCCTGTGCGGCGTCGATCTTGTCCTGACCGACGTCATCCGAGAACTTGTCCCAGACAGGCTTCATCGCATCGACCCAGGCCTGACGCTGCGCAGGTTCCAGCACACGGATGGTGCCACCCGCGTCGATGATCGCCTGTTTTGCGGCGTCATTCACGGCGGTCGCTTCCTTGTTACGGGTATCGGTAACCTCACCAAGGATGGTTACGAATTGCTCACGCACTTCGGGCTCAAGACTGTCGAGCCAGTCCACCGAGGTCACCACCAGATAGTCGATGATACCGTGATTGGTCTCAGTAATGCCGTCCTGAACCTCGAAGAACTTCTTACCGTAGATATTGGACCATGTGTTCTCCTGCCCGTCCACGACACCCTGCTGCAGCGCACCATAGACTTCCGAGAACGCCATTTTCTGCGGGCTGCCGCCAATGGCTTCCATCTGCGCGACCAGAACGTCCGAGCTCTGTACCCGGAATTTCAAACCATCTGCATCGGCCGGTTCCACCAGAGGTTTATTTGCCGACATCTGTTTCATACCATTGTGCCAGAACGCCAGCCCCTGCAAGCCACGACGCTGCATGCTGTCCAACATCGCCTGACCGTCATCGGATGCCTGGAACGCATCCACGGCATCGACATTGACGAACATGAAGGGCAGATCGAACAGACGGAACTGCTTGGTGAATTTTTCGAATTTCGACAGCGAGGGTGCGGCAAGCTGCACGTCGCCCTGCAGCATCGCCTCCAGCACCTTGTTGTCGTTGTAGAGCGTGGAGTTCGGATAGACCTCCATGCACATGGTGCCGTTCATTTCGTCATTGACGCGTTGTTCCAGCAGCGAGGCGGCAATGCCCTTGGGGTGTTTGTCGGTGTTAGTCACGTGGGCGAATTTCACCACGATCTCGCCATCGTCGCAGGCCGCAAAGGCAGCAGTGGCCGAAAGCGCCAGCGCTGTGGCGGCGGTTGCCAGGAATTTCATTGGGTCTCCTCCCGAATATATCTTTGGGTCAAGGTGTCAGCCCTGATCACGTCCGAGTGAAACCAATCCGATCCCTTCGCTCAACCCAGTGTTTTCACGTAACGCTCACGCTATTATTATTTATGTTTTTCAAATACTTGAATTGCGAAATGAAGGTGTTTTGGAGATACCTGTTTGCCAGTTGTGCGGAATTTCGCACATGCCGACCCTGTCTTGTGCGGTTTTCCGCACAGAGCGCCGTCAGCTTGGTATAGCGATTCGAGACCTCTTTGACGGTCGACGAAATTCCAATGTAAGTGCGCACTCTCGGACGCCATCGAGGATACACGCGGCAAACCAAGCTCACCGTCGGAACGTCTCTGGCCGGATATCGTATTTGGCCAGCTTGTCGTAGAAGGTTTTGCGCGGCAGCTTGAGGGCCTGCGCCGCCTGCGCGGCCTTGCCATTGTACCGCCCGAGCGCCGCGATCAGCAGTGACCGCTCGACCCGCGCCATCTGCTCGGCCAGGCCCAACTCTGCGGCCTGAGCGACGTCCTCGGGCATGCCCAGCACAAAGCGCATCGCCGCCGACATGAGCGAGCGTGCGTTGCCGGGCCAGTCCTGCGCCATCAGCGCGGCCAGATGATCCGGCGTAACCTCGGGTGGGTCGATCCCCGCCTGCTCGGCGGCTTGCCCCACATAGTGCCGGAAAATCATGGGGATATCGTCAGGCCGTTCCGACAGCGCGGGGATGCGCACGCGCATCCCGTCGAGCCGATAGAAAAGCTCGGGGTTGAAACGGCCATCGTCGGCCTGAGCGGCCAGGTCCGCGGTTGTGCCCGCAATCAGCCGCGCGCCTAGCCCCTCTTCGATCCGCTCAAGTGCTGCATATTGCGTCGGTCCAGGCAGGACCGAAATCTCATCCAGAAAAAGCGAACCGCCTGCCGCGTCACTTATGACGGCGCCAAGATCAGCGGGCGTCAGATCAGCAGCGGAGCGTTTCACAAAAGGCCCCTGCCCGTTGACGGACATCAGATGCACCACCTCTGCCACTTTGGACACGCCGCTACCTGGCGGCCCCGCCACCAAAACTTCTGCCCCGGTCGCAGCGACTGCACGCACGCGTGCGCGCAGCGCCTCGGCTTGCTGCGACGAGCCAAAGAGCATCCGCGCCGCCGGGTCGCCCGCTTCCAACTGCCGCTTCAAGGCTCGGTTTTCCAACACCAGCGCCCGATTCTTGAGCGCGCGTTCCAGCACTGCCACCAGATCAGCAGGCGCGCAGGGTTTTTCCAGAAAGTCGAACGCGCCCTGCCCCATCGCACTGACGGCGGTGGGAATGTCTCCTTCGCCGGTCAGCAGGATCACCGGCAGTTCCGCGTCGATCTCGCGCGCGTAGGTCAACAGGTGAAACCCGTCGCGGCCCGGCATGCGGATGTCAGAGACAATGACGCCCTCAAACCCCGGCGTGATGTGATCCTTGGCGGCCACAAAAGAGCCCGCCGTGATCGCCTGAAAGTCACTGAGCTCCAGCGTCTGTCCCAGCGCCTCGCGCACGGCGGCGTCGTCATCAACCAGCAGAACGGTGCGGATCATGCGGCTTCTTCCTCTCTGAACCGGTCAAGCTCGACCGTAAACATCGCTCCGCTCTCAGTGTTGGTTCCCTGGATATTGCCGCCAAAACTCTGAACCAGACCATAAGAGATCGACAGACCCAGCCCCATCCCCTCCGACGATCCCACCGCCTTGGTCGAATAAAACGGTTCGAAAATTTTCTCGGGGTCTTCAATGCCCGGTCCGGTATCGCGGATTGTGACCGTCAGCTTGTCACCCTCGTTGATATCAATGCTGATCCGGCGCGTGTCCTGCCCTGTCATGGCGTCGGCAGCGTTGTTGATCAGGTTCACAAAGACCTGCACCAGCCGCACCTCACCACCCCAGGCGGGAATTGGAGCACTCGGCGCGGCCCAGTTCAGTTCCACACCGTCGCTCGTGAGCCGCGCGGCGGTCAGTTCCACGGCAGTGTCGATCACCTGCACCAGATCGACACGCCCCATCGGTTCGCTTTCGTTGCGCGCAAAGGCGCGCAGGTTCTTGATAATCCGCGCCATACGCTTGGCCATTTGCGAGATCCGCCCCAGGTTTTCGCCCGCCTTCTCAGACCTGCCCCGGTCCAGAAAGGCGCTGCCATTGTCGGCAAATTGCTGGATCGCCATCAGCGGCTGGTTCAACTCGTGACTGATCCCCGCCGACATCTGGCCCAGCGCGCTGAGCTTTCCTGCCTGTACCAGTTCCGCCTGAGCGCGTTTCAGCGCCGCCTCGGCCTCTAGCCGTTCGACCACTTCACGGCGCAGTTGGACATTCGCCTCGGACAGCGCCTGCGTGCGCTCGGCCACGCGGGTTTCCAGCACTGCATTGGCCTCGGCCAGGGTCCGGCGCCGTTCTGTGGCCAAAAACAGCAGCGCGCCAAAGGCGAGGCAGATCGCCGCCATCGTTGCCGCCTGAAGCGATGCCAGCCGACGCGCCGGAGCCAGATCGACAACCACCTCGCCGCTCATCCCGATCACGGGCAGGTCCTGCACCAGATGCAAGGCATGGCGCGGCAGATAGGGGCCCCAATCCAGCGTCCATATCTCGAAACGCCCCAGCAGGTCCGTCGCGAAAGGACGCGGCGGGCCTTTGGCAGGTTGCAGCCCTGCCTCGATCCCGTCGCGCCGCCAGAACAGCAATTCGGGCCGGTTGGACATAAAGACCTCGCCCGCCTCATCCACGAACAGAACCGCCGGAGAGCTGCCGCGCCAGTCGAATTCGGTATTGTCGATATCCACCACAACGATCAGCGCGCCCCGGACCTTGCCATCAGGTCCGAAATCGGGCGCGGCATAGTAGAAAGCCCGCTGGTCGAACGGTGCGATCACCCCGTGATCACTACCCAGCGCGCCCTGCATCGCGCGCTCGAAGTAAGGCGCACCGTTGAGCGAGTGTTCCGTCTGGTCCCGTGCGGCCACCAGCACCCGACCCGATTGATCCACATACATCACATCCAGCGCCGAGGTCTTGTCGGCCACATCCAGCAGGAGATCGCGCGCGGCGGCACGGCCTCCGGGCAGGTCGAGATATTCCAGCGCGGGGTGTTCTGCCAGCAAAACGGCGGTTTCCTGATAGCGCTGCAATTGCGCGCTGAGCCGGTCGCTGGCCAGATTCAGATCGGCCTCGGCCCGTTCGGCCAGTTGCCCGACAGCCTGTCGGTAGCCATAGGTCCAGACCCCGGCGGCAAGCAAACCCACCAGAATGAGGAAACCAGCGATGATCCAGAGCCTTCGCATCGTCCATAGGGTCTTGCATTGCGCGCGGCGCAAGGCAAGGGTGCGCGCGATGAAGACATGTAGCCAGAGCCCGACCGATCCCGCTTTTGTGCAAGATCCCTATCCGTTCTACGCAAGGATGCGCGCGGACGGCCCTCTGGTCTACTGGGAAGAGTATGGCAAGGTTGCCGCCTTCAGCCACGAGGCCGTGCAGACCCTGCTGAAAGACCGTCGCTTCGGGCGGGAAATACCGCCGGAACTGGTGACCGAAGGCCCGAGCCATCTGGCCGCCTGGCTGGCGGTTGAGGCGCACTCGTTGCTCGATGCCGAACCGCCGCGCCACACACGGCTGCGCGCGCTGGTGCTGCGCGCCTTCACCTCTCGCGCGATTGGTGATCTGGCGCCTGGGATCGAAGCGCTGTGCCACGAGTTGATCGACGCCTTCCCGGAAGGGGAGTTCGATCTGCTCGACGCCTATTGCACACAGGTGCCGGTGATCACCATTTGCCGCTTGCTGGGCGTGCCTGAGAATATGGCCCCGGACCTGCTGCGCTGGTCCCATGCGATGGTGGCGATGTATCAGGCGGGCCGCACCCGCGCGACCGAAGATTCGGCAGCACAGGCAGCGACGGAGTTCAGCACCTTCCTGCGCGGCTATATCGAGAAGCGCCGCACTGATCCGCGCGACGATCTGATCACCCGCCTGATTGCCGCCGAAGAGGAAGGCACCAAACTCTCAACCGACGAGTTGATCGGCACGTGCATCCTGCTGCTGAATGCCGGGCATGAAGCAACCGTGCACGCCATCGCCAACGGGGTAAAGACGCTGCTGGAAACGGGCACGCCCGCTGCCGCGCTGACGCCAGATGCCATCGACAGCACCGTCGAAGAGATCATGCGCTATGATCCGCCGCTGCATATGTTCTCACGCTATGCTTACGAGGATGTCACGCTCTTCGATCATACATTTCGGCGCGGTGATGAAGTGGCGCTGCTGCTGGGCGCGGCCAATCGAGACCCTGCCGTCTGGTCGCAGCCTGACATGTTCGATCCATCGCGCGCCATTCTGACAAATACCAGTTTTGGCGGCGGGTTGCATTTCTGCGTCGGCGCTCCCCTTGCCCGGCTGGAGATGCGCATCGCCCTGCCGATCCTTTTCGAACGTTGCCCGAAGCTGCACCTTACCGAACCGCCGGCCTATTCCGACAGCTACCATTTTCACGGTCTCACCAAGCTGATGGTTCACCGCTGAATTAAGATCAAAGCGGCAGCATCGTTGTGGACTTGATCTCTTCCATCGACAGCAGCGCTGTAACGTTATGCACCCGGACCTCTGAGATCAGCGCCTGATAAAACGCGTCATATGCGCGGGCGTTCCTCACGCGGACCTTCAGGATGTAATCGATATCGCCTGCAAGCCGGTGCGCCTCTTGCACCTCGGGGCGATCACGCAGGGCTTTCAGGAAGGCGTTCTGCCACTCGGCCTCGTGTTCCGAGGTGCGGATCAGGACGAAGAAACAGGCCTCGTATCCTAAAGCCTCTGCGTCCAGCAAAACCGTCTGCTGGCCGATTACCCCGGCCCCACGCAGCTTGCGGATTCGATTCCAGACCGGTGTCTTGGAACTGCCCACCCGGTTGGCGATTTCGTCCAACGACTGGCTGGCATCCCGCTGCAGTTCAGCCAGAATTTTCCGATCCGTGTCGTCTATGCGCACTGACATTCCTGTTTTTTCCTTCAATCGAAACCTGCATCCCAATTTTTCCTACAGATGGAACACATGTCCTTATTTGCTGCGCCATATGGCGATCAGGTGGGAATATTTCCTATATTCAAGGTCACGTCAAACAGAACAGACAAGACCCATGACCATGCAACACGCCAGGACCACAGCAGCACAGATCGCCTTTGTCGGCGCAGGACCCGGTGACGCGGATCTGCTGACACTCGCGGCACTGCGCGCCTTCGAGGCGGCGGATGTGGTTCTGCATGACCGGCTGATCTCGGATGAGGTACTGGCCCTGGCTGGCGCATCCGCGCAATTGATCGATGTGGGCAAGGCCGGGTTCGGCGTGTCCTGGGATCAAGGTGACATCAATGAACTGCTGGTCGCGCATGGCCGGAACGGTGCCCGCGTTGTGCGTCTGAAATCGGGCGACCCGACCCTGTTCGGCCGCCTGGACGAAGAGATTGAGGCCGTTGAGGCGGCCGGGCTGAGCTGGCGCATTGTACCGGGCATTACTGCCGCCTCTGCCGCCGTGGCCGGTATCGGGCAAAGCCTGACCCGGCGCGGACGCAATTCGTCGATCCGCTTTCTGACCGGTCACGACATGAAAGGCTTTGCCGATCACGACTGGGCCGCGCTGGCGCGCCGGGGCGAAGTTGCTGCGATCTACATGGGCAAGAAATCGGCCCGGTTCATTCAGGGCCGTCTGATCATGCATGGCGCCGTGCGCAATACGCCGATCACCCTGGTCGAAAACGCTTCGCGCCCGGATCAGCGGGTGCTGGCAACAACACTGGATCATCTTCCCACCGATCTGGCGCAGGCCAACATGAACGGCCCCGTCCTGACACTTTACGGTCTTGCCCCGCGGGAGGCGGCGCAAGCCCTGACAGAATTCAACAAGGAGCATGCCTGATGGCCCGCGCTTTTACCCCAAAAGTCGTTACCGCAAGTGATCTGCTGGAAGGCGACGTGATTTACCTGACCGCCGATGACCGCTGGTCGCGCGACCTGGCCGAGGCCGAGTTGATCACCGATGAGGCTCATGCCCAGTTGCGTCTGCTCGATGCCGAAAGCCAGCAGAGCAAGATCGTCGGCGCTTATCTGGCCGATGCCATCGCCGGAAGCGATGGCCCGGAACCAACACACTTTCGGGAAGATTTCCGCCGTACCGGACCCTCCAACTACCGGCATGGCAAACAGGAATCTTCCCCGCAGCCCCGGGCCTGACGAAAGGCCCCTTCTCTCCCCTCAAAAGGCCCCGGTCCGGGGCTGCATCAAGGACAGCAAACGATGTATCGCTACTCCGAGTTTGACACCGCCTTCCTCGCCGAACGCAACGCGCAGTTCCGCGCCCAGGTCGAGCGCCGTATCGACGGCTCGCTGACCGAGGATGAATTCAAGCCCCTGCGCCTGATGAACGGGCTCTACCTGCAACTGCATGCCTATATGCTGCGGGTGGCGATCCCCTATGGCACGCTGAACCCCGACCAGATGCGGCAACTGGCGCTGCTGGCCGAGAAGTGGGACAAGGGCTATGGCCATTTCACCACCCGTCAGAACATCCAGTATAACTGGCCCAAGCTGAACGATGTGCCGGACATGCTGGACGCGCTGGCCGAGGTTGGACTGCATGCGATCCAGACCAGCGGCAATACGATCCGCAACGTGACCGCCGACCACTTCGCCGGTGCCGCCGCAGATGAGGTGGCCGATCCCCGCCCCTACGCGGAACTGCTGCGCCAGTGGTCCACCGATCACGCGGAATTCCAGTTCATGCCGCGCAAGTTCAAGATCGCGATCACCGGCAGCGAAAACGACCGCGCCGTGATCAAGGCGCATGATATCGGTCTGCAACTGGTCGAGCGTGACGGCGTGTTGGGCGCCCGCGTGCTGGTCGGTGGCGGCCTGGGCCGGACGCCCATGATCGGCAAGGAACTGAGCCCGTTTGTGGCCTTTGACGATCTGCTGGCCTATCTGGAAGCGACCGTCAGCGTCTGGAACCAGATCGGGCGCCGCGACAACAAGTACAAGGCGCGCATCAAGATCACCGTGCATGAGAACGGTATCGACACAATCCGCGCCAAGGTGAATGAGCGCTTCCTTCAGATCCGCCCGCAATTCAAGGGCGCCGACATGGCCCTGCTGGAAGAGATCAAGACACACTTCGCACCGCCCGCCTTCCGGGATGGCTCGGTCGCGGGGTTCAAGGATGCCTATCACCATGATCCGGTCTTCCGGTCCTGGGTGGACACCAATATCGCCGCCCACAAGAAGGACGACCATGCGATCGTGACGATCTCGCTCAAGAAACAGGGCGACACGCCGGGCGACGCCACGGCGGAACAGATGCGCGTGATGGCTGATCTGGCAGAGCAATATGCCTATGGCGAACTGCGCATCAGCCATGAGCAGAACGTGATCCTGCCGCATGTCCACAAATCGGACCTGCCCGCGATCCATGCACGGCTGAGGGAACATGCACTGGCCACCGCCAATATCGGGCTGATCAGCGATATCATCGCCTGCCCCGGGATGGATTACTGCGCGCTGGCAACCGCCCGCTCGATCCCCGTGGCACAGCAGATCGCGTCCCGCTTCGAAGAGTTGAAGCTGGAGAACGATATTGGTGAGCTTAAGATCAAGATCTCGGGCTGCATCAATGCCTGCGGGCATCACCATGTGGGCCATATCGGCATCCTGGGCCTCGACCGTGCAGGGGTGGAAAACTACCAGATCACCCTGGGCGGCGACGGCACCGAAACGGCGGCCATTGGAGATCGCACCGGGCCGGGCTTTGCCTATGACGAGATTGTGCCAGCGATCGAACGACTGGTCGCGGCCTATCTCGACCTGCGGGAAGGTAAGGAGGAGACCTTCCTGCAGACCTATCGTCGTCTTGGGATGGTGCCGTTCAAAGCGGCGCTCTACCCCGAGGCTCAGGCCAATGCCGCTTGACGAAATCCAGACCGAGCTGGGCTGCGAGCGCAGCGCGCTGACCGAAAAGGTCGATGCGCTCAACGCCCGGTTCCGCCACCACAGCGCCCATGATGTCATACATGGTGCACTGGAGGAGGCCGGGCGGCTGGCGCTTGTGTCCAGCTTTGGCGCGGAGTCGGTGGTGCTGCTGCATATGGCGGCAGTGGTCGACAAGGATACGCCGGTGCTATTTGTGGACACGCAATTGCTGTTCACCGAAACGCTGGTCTACCAGCAGGAGGTCAGCGAGCGGCTGGGTCTGCGCAATGTGCAGATCATCCGGGCAACGCATGAGGATCTGGCCCGCGACGACCCCTATGGTGCTTTGCGACTGCGCGATACCGATGCCTGCTGCACGCTGCGCAAGACGATCCCGCTGCAGCGCGCGCTCAAGGGGTATGACGGCTGGATCACGGGTCGCAAACGGTTTCAGGCGGGCACCCGCGCCGCGCTCGACTTCTTTGAGGTCGAGGACGGCACCGGGCGCATCAAGGTGAACCCGCTGGCCCATTGGGCGCCGGAAGATGTGCGCGCATACATGGACGAAAACCGCCTGCCCCGGCATCCGCTGGTGGCCAAAGGATACCCCTCGATCGGCTGTGCGCCCTGCACATCGCCGGTCAAAGAGGGCGAAGACCCCCGCGCCGGACGCTGGCGCGATCAGAACAAGGAAGAATGCGGCATCCATTTTGTCGATGGCAAGATGGTGCGCGCCGGAGAGAGAACATGAATGTAATCGTAAATGACGAGGGGTTCGCCCCCGATGACTGGACCGATGGCTATGTCACGCTGGACGATGCCGCAAATGACGTTGTGGCGCTGGACGTGGCCTCAGACACCGACCCGGATGAGCTGATGGAACGTCTGGGCAGCGCTCAAATGGTGCGTGTCGATTTTCCGTCTTCGGCGGATGGGCGCGGCTTCACCATCGCCCGGGTTCTTCGCCTAAAAGGCTATACCGGTCGCCTGCGGGCCAAGGGTCATGTGTTGGCGGACCAATATGCCATGGCGCGTCGCAGCGGCTTTGACGAGGTCGAGATCGATCAATCCCTTGCCAATCGTCAGCCCGAGGATCAGTGGCTGGCCCGCGCCGACTGGCAAGATCACAATTACCAGGCCCGCCTGCGCGGCTGACCCCGCCATCGCCAGCTTGTGACCGGAAAGGGGCAAGATGCCCCTTTTCCTGACTTGGATCAAAGATTAAACGGAGATGCCGGTTTAGCAGACCGGATAGTGAAACGATGACAGAGATGAAATCCGTGAGTGAAGCAACCGCCGTAAAGGCCCCTGTCCTGCCGGACGCCCAGACCGTGACAGATGTCAAACATTGGACCGACAGCCTGTTCTCGTTCAAGGTGTCGCGCCCTGCCTCGCTGCGGTTCCGCTCGGGGGAGTTTGTGATGATCGGCCTGCTGGGCGACAACGGCAAGCCGCTTCTGCGTGCCTATTCCATCGCCTCACCGTCCTGGGACGACGAGTTGGAATTCTACTCGATCAAGGTGCAGGACGGCCCGCTGACCTCGAAACTGCAGCACATCAAGCCGGGCGATCAGATCATTCTGCGGCCCAAGCCCGTGGGCACGCTGGTGCATGATGCGCTGCTGCCCGGCAAGCGCCTTTGGTTCTTTGCCACCGGCACCGGCTTTGCCCCCTTCGCCTCACTGCTGCGTGAGCCGCAGACCTATGAGGATTATGACGAGGTCATCATCACCCATACCTGCCGCGAGGTGGCCGAGTTGGAATATGGCCGGCAACTGATCGAGGACATCAAGCAGGACGAAATGCTGGCCGAGCTGATGGGCGAGGACTTCCACAAAAAGATCCGCTATTACCCCACCACCACCCGCGAAGAGAGCCCCAAGATGGGCCGGATCACGACGCTGCTGAAAGACGGTACCGTGTTTACCGATCTTGGCATCGACGGCATCGCGCCGGAAAGTGATCGCGCCATGGTCTGCGGCAGCCTCGCCTTCAACCACGACATCAAGGCCATTCTCGAAGAGTTCGGCCTGCGCGAAGGCGCCAATTCCGACCCCAAAGAGTTCGTGGTCGAGAAGGCTTTTGTAGGCTAAGCTCTTACAAAGGAATGAAAAAATGGGGCCGGGTTTCTGACGGATACCCGGCCCCTTTTCGTTTGGTCGGGTATCAGTTCCCCGAGGTCGTGCTGTCTTGTGCAGTACCGGTCGCCGCATCGGTCGCGGTGCCAAGCGCTTCCGACGCCGCATCATTGACCGCATCCGCCGCATCTGAGGCAGCATCGCTTACCGCATCTGCCGCATCGCTTGCGGCCTCACTTGCTGCGTTCGTCGCATCGCTTGCAGCGTCAGTGGCTGCATCAGTGGCATCACTTGCGGCATCGGTCGCTGCGTCGGCGGCATCGCTTGCAGCATCGGTGGCCGCGTCAGCCGCATCGCTTGCGGCATCGGTGGCCGCATCAGCGGCATCGCTTGCAGCATCCGTCGCTGCGTCAGCCGCATCGCTGGCAGCATCCGTCGCGCTATCGACCGCCTCGTCAACTGCCTCTTCAGCCGTTTCTGCGGCCTCTTCGACAGCTTCGCCTGCACTTTCGGCAGCCTCCTCGGTCGATTCTTGTGCGGCTTCAACCTCTTCGGAGACGGTTTCTGTGGCGGTCTCCGGCGTAGCCGCCTCTTCGCCTGCCCCTTCGGGCTGTGCATTGAAATAGAAATAGCCACCGGCTGCAAGCCCGGCGAGAATTATCAAGACAACAATTGGTTTCATTGTTCTTTTTCCTGTTTTCTCCACAACGCCCCTGGGGTGGGCGCCCGATGATGAAGTGGTCGGATTCAACATCAGGCACAAGGGGGAAAACCCCATGATACCACACCATCATGCCAGGCCGCGCTGCGTCGGCAGGTAATCGCCTCTTGAAAACCACACGACACATCGGCATATGGCGCTAACCGCTTGAATCACTGGTGACAGAGCGTTATTTTTCCGGCACTTTCAGCTGAAACTATCAAAGGATTGAACCCATAGCCCGCAGACCTCACAACGCGCCGCCGCAACGCGACACCGGCCCGCGCGTCAACGAAAAGATCCGTGCCAACGAAATTCGCCTGATCGGCGCAGATGGTGAGAATGTGGGTGTTGTTCACCCCACGCGCGCCATGGATATGGCGGCTGATGCCGGTCTGGATCTGGTTGAGATCTCTCCCAACGCGACCCCGCCGGTCTGCAAGATCATGGATTTCGGCAAGTTCAAATATGAGCAGCAAAAGCGCGAAAGCGAAGCGCGCAAAAAGCAGAAGATCATCGAGATCAAAGAGGTCAAGTTCCGCCCCAACACCGACACGCATGACTATGACGTCAAGATGCGCAACGTGTTCAAGTTTCTGGAAAACGGCGATAAGGTGAAGGTCACCCTGCGCTTCCGTGGCCGCGAGATGGCACACCAGAACCTGGGCCGCGAGCTGCTGGAACGGGTGGCCGAGGACACCAAGGAAATCGGCAAGGTCGAGAACTTTCCCAAGATGGAAGGCCGTCAGATGATCATGCTGATCGGGCCTCTGCCGCAGAAATAACAGCTCTGCCAAACGGACTTATTCGAAACGCCCTGCCTCGCGCGGGGCGTTTTTTTTTGCATGATGATAAGGGTCAGAGAACACCGACCATAGTCGACCTCTGCAACATTCTTCTTGACCAATGGGAAGCCCGCCACCGACCATATCCGGGTTGGAGGACGGGTACGCAGCACCTGGGCCAGTTTGGCGCAAAGCATGCGAATTAGAACTTAGGGAGAGAATTCATGAATTTACGACCGGATCCTACCTTTCATCCATCCCCCCGATTGGCGATGGAGGCACCGGCAGAAACACTGGCATTTACGCTGATGCTCAGTCCCGATGGGTCGCAACCTGACGGTCTGGCGGTGGTCGATGTGGACCCAACCTCGTCAAGTTACGGCAAAATCGTGCACTCGGTCATCATGCCGAACACTGGCGATGAGTTTCATCATTTCGGCTGGAACGCCTGTTCCTCGGCGCTGTCACCTCTGTCGGGTCACGCCTTTCTGGAACGGCGCTATCTGATCATTCCGGGTATCCGTTCGTCACGAATCTACGTGATCGATGTGAAGGAACCGCTCAAAGCAAAGATCCACAAGATCATCGAACCCGAAGAGGTGTTCGCCAAGACCGGTTATTCCCGCCCCCACACGATCCATTGCGGCCCCGAAGGCATTTATGTTTCGACCCTGGGTGGCGGTGGCGAGGACGGCACTGACGGACCGCCGGGCATCTTCATCATGGATTGCGAAAGCTTCGAGATTCTGGGCCGTTACGAGATGGATCGCGGCGTGCAGGACAAGCATTACGATTTCTGGTGGAACCTGCCGCGCGACTATATGGTCAGCTCGGAATGGGGCCTGCCGCCGCAGTTCGAAAACGGTATCGTCGCCGAAGACTTGCTGTCGAACAAATACGGCCATTCGATCCATTTCTGGGATCTGCGCGGGCGCAAGAACATCCAAACCATTGATCTCGGCGCAAACCACCAGATGGCACTTGAAATCCGCCCTGCCCATGATCCGTCCAAGGAATACGGGTTCTGCGGCGTGGTGGTCGACACCACCAACCTGCAAGGGTCGATCTTTACCTGGTGGCGCAACGCGGATGGCACGTTCGAGGCCAAGAAAACCATTACCATCGATCCGGTCCCGGCTGACCCCGACAACCTGCCCGAACTGCTCAAGGGGTTCTCAGCCGTGCCGCCGTTGGTGACCGATATCGACCTGAGTCTCGACGACAAATACCTCTACGTCGCCTGCTGGGGGTTGGGCGAGATGCATCAATACGACGTCTCTGACCCGATGAACCCGGTTCTGGCTGGCAAGGTCGAGATCGGCGGCATTGTCAAAAAGACCAAACATCCCAATGGGAAAGACTTTGGCTACGGCCCGCAAATGGTCGAGATCAGCCGCGATGGCAAGCGTGTCTACTGGACCAATTCGCTCTACTCCACCTGGGATGATCAGTTCTATCCCGATGACGAGGGCGCGGCGATGGTTATGGCCAATGTAGGCGAGAATGGTGGCCTGACGCTGGACGAGAACTTCTGGGTCGATTTCCCCGAGGGCTACCGCTCGCATCAGATCCGGCTGGAGGGCGGCGACTGTTCCACTGACAGTTTCTGCTATCCATCGGCCTGATCGTTGAGCCCTGACATGACCACCGCCGCGCTTTGGTTGGCGGTGGTTCTAAGTGGTCTCTATCACGGTGCCAATCCCGGCATGGGTTGGCCGCTGGCGGTTTCTTCGTCACTGATGGAACGCCGTCAGGGTGCACTGTTCAAGGCGCTTGGCGCGCTAGCGCTGGGGCATTTCCTGGCGATGATGGCAATTCTGCTGCCCTTCTCGGCGATGACCACGCTGGTGTCCTATGAACGCGAGTTGCGTCTTGCAACTGGCGGCATCGTCCTGCTCTGGGGCTGCTGGATTCTGATTACCCGCAAACATCCGCGCTTTTTGGCGCGGGTGCCGCCGTCGCGACTGGCGCTGTGGTCGTTTCTGGTGGCGCTGGCCCATGGCGCGGCGCTGATGCTGGTGCCGATTTATCTGGGACTTTGTAAGATCGACGAGCTTGATACCGGGCATTTGGCCGCATCGGAACTGATGGCGCGCAATGCCGGGCTGACCCTTGCCGTGGCGCTGTTGCATACGGGCGCAATGCTGCTGGCCGGAGGGGCAATTGCCTTTGCCGTCTACCGCTGGCTTGGATTGCGATTCCTATCAAAAAGCTGGTTCGATCTTGAGGCGCTCTGGGCGCTCAGCCTGATCCTTGTCGGCGGATTGGGCCTATATACTGCGATCTAAAGAATTGCGCGACGGAAAGCGCGTTCCGCTGCGTTCTATCTCGGTAGACACAATGAAACGGGACAGACATGCGCGCTATTATCCTCACCCTGCTCATTCTCGTGGCCTATCCGTTCGCGAAGTCGGACAAGGCTGAACCCAAACGCTATGTGGTCGATCCGCCCGATCAGATCGAGGTCAACGATCTTGCACCGGCCTGGGGTCCGGTCCGGTTCGGTCTGCACAAGGCGAAGTGCGCCGCGTCGCACAGCGATTGCCGCCCGACCTGAGCGTCACCCGCGCGGCTTGCCCGCACGCGGCTGCGGGCGTGTGGGAATTTCCTTGAGCAACCCGCCAACCCCCATCCCGGCAATGTCCGCCCCAGTGGTGGTGACACCGCAGGCCACGCGCGACAGGACCCAATCCGCCCCGTTGAGCGCGGGCGAGCGGGCACATCCCGGCAGGCCGATCACCGGGCGAGGGCCGAGTTGACCCAGAAACAGCAAGTTACCGGGATCGACCGGCATCCCAAACCGATCCACCCTGCCACCCGCTTGGCGAACCGCCGCCGGGGCCACGTCGTGCGGGTCCGAGGTGGCCGAGCCGGTCAGGATCATCACCATGTCGCCCGCCACTTCATGCAAGGCAGCGCTCAACGCCTCTTCGCGATGTTGGACCGTGCGGATATCGCAGAGATCCATCCCCAGCGCCTCGACCCGGCCCCGGATCGCCGCGATGCCTTTCTCGTTGGAGGGACCGCCCGATATGTCGGTCACGATCAACCCTGCCGAGCCATGCACCGGTGCGATCAGCCGGATCGCGTTGCGCGCAGCCTCTGCCGCGCGGGTAACATCGATCTCGGGCACGGCGTAAGAGATCACCTTAATCGTGGCCACCATGCCGCGCGGCGTCATCTGCTGATACGGCGGCACCGTCGCCACGGTGATCATCGGATGCACCTGGTTGAATCGCTCGATGGCTGCCACGTCCAGTTCGACCACGCCGGGGCTCGCGGCCAGAATGTTAACTCGCCCGGTAAAGGGCGCGGTCAGCGTCACACCGGCCGCAGCAGGGTCGGGAACAAGCGAAGCAGCCAATGTTTGCGCGGCGTCATCTTCGTGGACATCACCCGGCTCCAACCGGGCAACGGTGACCTCAGAAACTCCGTTTTGCACTAGAAGCGCCACGTCATCCGCGCCAAGCATCACTCCCTTGCGGAGTTTCCGTTTCCCCGCACTGACTGAGTGGGCGAGGATCGCGCCTGCTGCCTCGGCGACCGGAACCGCGCCGAATTTCATGCCTTGCCCCGCAGCACCGCCGTCATCTGCGCCAGGATGGCCACCGCGATCTCGGATGGTCCGGCCGCTCCGATATCTAGGCCGATCGGGCCGTGAATGCATGCAACTTGGTCCTCGGTGAAACCCGCCTCTTGCATCCGGGCAACACGCTTTGCATGGGTCCGCTTCGAACCCAAGGCACCGATATAAAAGACATCGGCGCGCAACGCCGCCTGCAATGCCGGATCGTCAAGCTTGGGATCATGGGTCAGAAGCACCAGCGCCGTGCGGGTGTCGAGGCCGATCTCGGCCACCCCCTCATCGGGCCAGTCGGTCAGGATCCTTTCGCCCGGAAACCGCTCGGACGAGGCGAAAGCCTCGCGCGGGTCGATGATCACCGGGTCATAGCCCGCAATTCGCGCCATCGGCACCAAGGCCTGCGCGATGTGAACCGCGCCAACGACGATCAGCCGCAGCGGCGGATTGTGCACCGCAACAAAGGTCTTTCCATCCTCTTCGAAGCCCGAGCGATCCAGCCGCATCCGGTCCGCGTAGCGCGTGCGCCGCAGCGCGCGACGACCTGTGTCGATATTGACCTCATAGGCAACCGGGACGCGCGTGGCCCGCATGGCGACCAATTCCGCCAGCATCACCTCGGACAGGACAGATCCAACCGGCTCAACCAGAACCCGAATGGTGCCACCACAGGCGAGCCCAACGGCAAAGGCGTCCTCATCACTAACGCCAAATTCCAACAACCGCGCTTCGCGCTCATCAATCGCTTCAAGCGCCTCGACAATCACCGCACCTTCGACACAGCCGCCCGAGACCGAGCCCTCGATCCGGCCATCGCCGCCGATCACCAGCTGCGCGCCCACCCGGCGCGGCGCGCTGCCCCAGGTTTCGACCACAGTCGCCAAGGCGGCGCTGCCTGTATCACGATACCAGTCGAGCGCGGTTTCCGGACCGTTGTCAAAACGTTGCATGAGGCACCTCCCGGCGGTGATTATGACCCAGACCCGGCGCGGTGTCTGCCGTGTTTCAATGCTCTAGATAGGTATTTTTCCGCCCTGGGCAAACCGCCCCAAAAAACTCAACCTTGGCTTGCAGATATGGCAGGCACGGCCTAACCTGCCGCCAACGCGCGACAGGTCGGCGGATCGCAACCGGCGGCCTGAAATATCCCCCATTTTTTCTCTCAGACAAAGGATAGATCATGACATATGCAAAACTGGGTTTCGCCGCCGCCATCGCATTTGCGGCCGGAATGGCGCAGGCCGACGAGTTTGAGGCCTATGGCACCACCGAAGGCTGGAACGTCTATGTGGACGCCACAAAGCAATCCTGCTTCGTCGAAGCCGTGGATGCGTCTGAAAACGTTGTGCAAATGGGCCTGACCACCGATCGCGGCGTTGGTTATGTGGGCGTCTTCACCAAAGCCAAGACCGATATCAAAAAGGATGAGACCAAGGCCGTGGCGATCCTGATAGGCGATGACATTTTTGTCGGCGACGCGACGGGGATGCGCGGCAACATTACCAAAGGTTATTCAGGCGGCTATGTGTTGTCGGACGATCCCGCGTTTTTTGAGGATATCGCCAAGCAATACACCATGACCGTCTTCCCTGAGAAGGAGTACGCGTTCGAGGTCAACCTGGCAGGCACTTACAAGGCGCTGGAAATGGCCAAGGAATGCAACCAGAAACAGATTCAGTGACGTACTGATTGGGCGGTCCCCTTTGGGGCCGCCTACCCCGACGCGGCCGCCAGCAGCCGCGCTTTTTCTCCGACATCATCGGGGCGCGAGATTACCTCGGCCAGATCTTCGAGCGAGGCGATGGAATGACCCGCGCGAAAGCTGTCCACATGTGGCAGCATCGCCGCGATCCCACGTGCCTTGGGCGCGAAGCCTTGCCAACGCAAGAGCGGGTTCAGCCAGATCAGGCGGCGGGCCGAAAGGTGTAGACGCTCCATTTCCTTGGCCAGTTGGTCGGGGTCGTCCCGGTCCAGGCCGTCGGTGATCAGCAGCGCCACGGCGCCCTGACCCATCACCCGCCGTGACCAGTCGCGGTTGAACTGATGCAGGCAATGGCCAATCCGCGTACCGCCTTCCCAATCCTGCGCCTCGGCCCCCGCAGCGGCCAGGGCGGCATCCACATCGCGCTGATGCAGGTGGCGGGTGATGTTGGTTAGACGCGTCCCGAAGGTGAAAGCATGCACCTTGGCCCAACCCGCGCCCTTGGCGTTGGCGACTGCATGCAGGAAATGCAGGATGATACGGCTATACTGGCTCATCGAGCCGGAAATATCGCAAAGCACCACCAGATTGGGCCAGCGCGGGCGCGGCTGCAGTGTCGCGATATCGCGCAGCTCGCCACCCTGCCGCATCGCCTGTCGCAAGGTGCGGGCGCGGTCGAGGCGATGGCCCAGATGGCTCGCCTGCCCACGCCGCGACGAGATCGGCTTCACTGGCAGTTCCAGCCGCGCCAGCATCCGCTTGGCGCGGGCCACTTCCTCGGTGCTCATCTGTTCGAAATCCAGTGACCTCAACCGCTCTTCCGAGGACATGGTCATCGAGGCGTCGACCTCAATCTCAGTGCCCTCTTCGTGCTCTTCCATCTCCGGCAGATCACGTTGAGTACCGTCCAGCAGCGCCTCAGCCGCACGTTTCTCGGCGGCCTGGGCCGTGCGGTCCTCCTGCACGCCGCGGATCGCGGGCAGCATCATCGCCATCATGTGTTCCAGATAACGTGGGTCGCGCCAGTAGAGGCGAAAGACCTGTGCAAAGACCGCGCGGTGTTCTGGGCGGTTCACGAAACAGGCATGCAGCGTCCAGTAGAAATCGCGCCGTTCAGTGAACCCCGCCGCCTCAACCGCATGGATCGCATCAATCACCCGACCGGTCCCGATGGGCAGCCCCGCCTTGCGCAGCGCGCGAGCGAAATGGATGATGTTCTGGGCAAGTTTCGGGTCTTCCGGTGTTTCAAGCGGGAGGTGTTCGGCCATCAAAGCTCTTCCAGCCGCGTGGTCAGCTCGTATTCAGCGGGCTTTTTGAGAACGCCAACAGTGACCTTCACATAAGCCACTGGGCCCGTAATCTCTTCGCGTTCGACAGCTGCCCCGCTGGAGGCGCTCAGTTGCCCGATGCGCCTCTCATCTTCGTTGAAGACCTCGCCATAAATGTGGCTGCCACCTGTATGGCGCAATGTCACGACGAGTATTTTACCCTGTTCCCCTTCGGTGGAAATCACGTACCAATCAATGTCTCCGCGGATTACCTTGCCGGACACTGTGGCACCAATGGCCAGTTGGTTAGCGTCTTGCACGCGCTCGTTGGGCTCGATTTCTGCTGCATCTGGCGTTGCCGGAAGGACCACCGCCCCGCCCGGTGCGGGCTGTGCAGCATCTGCCCCACCGCGCGGCCCGCCTATGACAGAAGCCCTCCCGGCCTTTTCCGGCACGAAGAGCGGAATAGCCAGAAACACCGCACCGATCAGAAACACCAATAGTCCGGCCGAAGAGCTTTCGAATTTCAAGCCGAAAAGCTCGATCTTGGCTGTCGATCCTTCCGGGTTGCGCCGCAACAAAAGGTAAAGCCCTGCACAGGCGAAAATGGCGCCCGCAATCATGAGAATGATGAGTTTGAGCGAATCCTGTGCTTCGAAATCCATGTGCTCCTCCAAATCCTGGTGGCGCTCAGTTTAGCCCCACCGGGCCCTGAGTATAGCAGGCTTACGCAGGCTCCAGCGAGGCCTTGGCCTGATCCAGGATACGCTTGGCCTCGGACCCTTCCAGCCGCTGGATGTCGTCCTGGTATTTCAGCACCGCGCCCAGCGTGTCGGCGATCACTTCGGGGCTCAGGTCGATCACGTCCAGCGCCAGCAGGCATTTGGCCCAGTCGATAGTCTCGGCCACGCCGGGTTTCTTGAACAGATCCTCAGTGCGCAATTGCTGGACAAAGGCCACAACCTCGCGGCTGAGCGACTCGGCGACCTCGGGGGCGCGAGCGTGCAGGATCTCGACCTCGCGGGCAAAATCGGGGTAGTCGACCCAGTGGTAGAGACAGCGGCGCTTAAGTGCGTCATGCACCTCACGCGTGCGGTTCGAGGTCAGGATGACGATGGGCGGTTCATCTGCCTTGATGGTGCCCAGCTCGGGGATGGTGACCTGAAAATCGCTCAGCGCCTCCAGCAGGAACGCCTCGAACGGTTCATCGGTGCGGTCCAATTCGTCGATCAGCAAAACCGGCGCGCCATTCTCATCGGGCCGCATGGCCTGCAACAGCGGTCGCTCGATCAGAAAATCGTCGCTGAACAATTCGGATTGCAGCGTAGAACGCTCCGCGCCGCCTGCCGCCTCAGCGGTGCGGATGGCGACCATCTGGGCCGGGAAGTTCCATTCATAGACCGCGCTGGAGGCATCGAGCCCCTCGTAGCATTGCAGCCGGATCAGGCGGCGGCCCAGCGCGGCGGATAGCGCCTTGGCAATCTCGGTCTTGCCGACACCCGCCTCACCTTCCAAAAACAGCGGACGCTCCAGCTTGAGCGCGAGAAACACAACTGTTGCCAGCGCCCGACCACAGACATAGCCCTGTCCGGTCAGCGCGGATTGAACCGCATCAATGCTGTCTGGTCGCCGCATGTCTTCTCCCTCTTTCCCGGTGCAGCAGGTCACGGCAGGAGCCTCGCGTCAAGCAAAGAGCCCTGCGACCTTAGTCGCATCGACGCTCCGTCCAGCGATTGCCCGGTCGGGCGATTGACGGGTTGGGGGCCGAGATGCAATGAATTGCGCGGGCAAGATGCAAAGCATCCCGGCCACGGGATCGGGGAGATTGCATGCGATATCTGGCCGTACTGACGGTTCGCAACGAAGGTGCCTTTCTGCTGGACTGGCTGGCCCATCATCAGGCGGCGGGATTCACCGATTTCCTCGTTTTTTCCAACGATTGCCAGGACGGCACTGATGCGATGTTGGACCGGTTGGAGGAGATGGGGCACCTGACCCATCTGCGCAATGGCGGTCCATATGACAAAGGCGGCATCCAGTTCACCGCGCTCAAGACGGCGTCAAAGCACCGCCTCGTCAAGAAGGCCGACTGGATTCTACCGCTGGACATTGATGAGTTCGTCAACGTCCACGCAGGGAACGGTACGGTGCAGGACCTGACCGCCGCCCTGCCGGATGCCACCGCGATCACACTCACTTGGCGGCTGTTCGGAAATGGCGAGGTCACGCGCTATAGCGATGAGCCGGTGCCGCGAACCTTCACCCGCTGCGCGCCGGTTATTTTGCACTGGCCCTGGCGCGCCGCAATGTTCAAGACGCTCTACCGCAATGATGGTAGCTACCGAAAGCCGGGCGTGCACCGGCCTCGATCACCCCATCCCGAAAAAGAGGCCGCCGCCCGCTGGTTCGACGGCTCAGGCCGCGAGATCGACCTGCGGCAACAGAAAAAGCGTGTCTTTTCTGACTATGGTCGCGACAATTACGGGCTGGTGCAATTGAACCACTACCCGCTGGGCGCGATGGAGAGCTATGTGCTCAAGGCCGACCGGGGGCGCGCGGTACATTCAAAAGATCTGCTTGGCCTGGATTACTGGGTTGAGCGCAACCTAAATACCGATACCGACGAAAGTATCACCCGTATCAGCGACCGGGCAGCCCCGCTACACGCACAGATGATGGAAGACCCTGATCTCGCCCAATTGCATGAAACTGCGGTAAAATGGCGCCATGACCGGTTCCTCGCGCTGATGGAGCAGGACGCTTATCGCGCGTTGTTCTCACGCCTGCTGATGACCCCGCCCTCACGCCCGGTCTCTGCAACCTCTGCCAAGACACTGGCCACTTTCGCCAGTCTCGGAAGCATGAAATCGAACCGCGCCGACCCTGAAGACAGCCAGAAATAGACCTGAGTTCAACCTAGATTTGGCCGCAATCGCCTTGCATACTTGGCGCAAACAACCGGTCCGCAAAGTGATCGGAACTCTGAGGATCGGCAAATGCACGACATCGAAAGCGCCCTTGGCCAGCCACTGGTCGACTTGCGCCCTGACGAGTGGAAGGCACGCCTGCTTGCCCAAGCACGGGCCGAAGGAGAAGCCTATGAACTGGGTGATCGGCATCTCGCCACCTTCATCGACCGCAGCCCGACCCTGCTGGTGACGTTCGAGACAATGCAAGGCATCCGCGCCATGTCGGAGACGGGGCACCCAATCGGGTTCGAATTGGTGCGCAAGCGAAACTGGTCGCATCTATGCATGATCTCGGATGGCGACACCTGGTTTCGCGACAGCAACGTCTATGCATTCTTTGATCGGGCGATCGACAACGGCGTGCTTGAAGGATTCGACAAGGTCGTTTTCTACGGCGCAGGGCCTTGCGGCTACGCAGCAGCCGCGTTTTCGGTAGCAGCGCCCGGCTCTACCGTGATCGCGGTTCAGCCGCAGGCCACGCTGGACCCGCGGATGACCGAATGGGATGACCGCTTTACCGAAATGCGCCGTGTTTCTTTCAGCGACCGGTTTGGCTATGCGCCCGACATGTTGGATGCGGCCAATCGGGCCTTTGTCCTGTACGACCCCGGTCAGCAGCTCGACGCGATGCATGCCGCCCTTTTCGCGCGGCCCAATGTGACGCGGTTGAGAATGCGGCATATGGGAACCGAATTGCAGACCCGTCTGATCGAGATGAACCTGCTTTTTCGTCTTCTCACCATGGCTGCGGACGGAACACTGACCGAGATGGAATTCTATCGCATGTTCCGGGCCCGCCGCGCATCTCCGCATTACCTGCGGATGTTGCGAAACATTCTGGAACAACAGCAGCGCCCTTACCTTGAGGTCATGCTGTGCCGAAACGCAGTCGCCCGCCTGCCGGTTCGCCGATTGCGTCGGCGGTTGGAACGGCTGGAGCACCTCGCCGCGGAAGGCGCATTCACCGCCCCGCCGGAAAGGTCGCCCTGATCGGCGTCACGAGGGCTTCCCCACCCCCGGCACCTGTGCTAGCCGAGGCGCATGAGCCAAAGCCTTACGATCCGCCGCCCCGACGATTGGCATCTGCATCTGCGCGACGGCGCGATGTTGCAAGCCGTGTTGCCCGAAACCGCCCGACATTTCGCCCGGGCCATCATCATGCCGAACCTCGTGCCGCCGGTGGTGACCGGTGCCCAGGCAGCAGCCTATCGCGACCGCATATTGGCCGCTTTGCCCGCCGACATGGCGTTCGAGCCGCTGATGACGCTTTATCTCACCGAGGAGACGGATCCCGACGATGTGGCCGCCGCCCATGCCAGCGGGCTGATTAAAGCAGTCAAACTCTACCCGGCGGGGGCCACCACCAACTCGGCCAGCGGCGTGCGCGACTTCGACAAGGTGCGCGGCGTGCTGGAACGGATGGGTGAGATCGGCCTGCCACTCTGCGTGCATGGTGAGGTCACCGATGCCGAGATCGATATTTTCGACCGCGAGGCCGTGTTCATCGACCGCGTCCTCGACCCGATCCGCCGCGCAACGCCGGGTCTTCGGGTTGTGATGGAGCATATCACCACCGCCAATGGCGTGGATTATGTCAAAGCCAATGACAGCGATCTGGGCGCAACGATCACCACCCATCACCTGATCATCAACCGCAACCACATTCTGGTGGGCGGGATCAAACCGCACTACTACTGCTTGCCTGTCGCCAAACGCGAAGAGCACCGGCTGGCTTTGCGCGCGGCCGCCACCAGCGGCGATGCGCGGTTCTTTCTGGGCACCGACAGCGCCCCACACACCGACCCGCTCAAGGAAAGCGCCTGCGGCTGCGCAGGCTGCTTCACCGCCACCAACACCATGTCGCTGCTGGCCCATGTCTTTGAGGAAGAAGGCGCGCTGGACAAGCTGGAAGGGTTCGCCTCGCGAAACGGCCCCGGCTTCTACGGCGTGCCGGTCAACGAGGACAGTCTGACCCTGACCAAGGGCGAGGCTGTCTCTTATCCCGACAAGATCGAGAGCGGCGACGGCCCGGTGACCGTGTTCGACCCCGGTTTCCCGGTGCACTGGAGTGTAAGTTCCTGACTTCTTCTCGTTTCCAAATACGGATGGCGGCACGCCAGACGCCTGTCGGAGCTCCTGAATTTTCATGCCTCCGGCGGCCGTATTTTCACCGAGAAGAAGAGACCCATTATCAAGGATAAATCCGATGATCCCCAGTTCCTACCCCGATGCTACTGAAATCGCCCGCCTCACTGCACGCATGTTGCTGGAGATCAAGGCAGTGCATTTTAATGCGCGCGAGCCGTTCACGCTGGCTTCCGGCCTGCCAAGCCCGACCTATATCGACTGCCGCAAGCTGATCTCCTACCCCCGCATCCGCTCGACCCTGATGGACTTCCTGACCGTCACCGTGATGCGCAATGCAGGCTTTGAGACGTTTGACAACGTCGCAGGCGGCGAGACCGCCGGCATCCCCTTCGCCGCACTGGTGGCCGAGCGTATGGCGCTGCCGATGACCTATGTGAGGAAGAAACCCAAGGGCTACGGCCGCAACGCGCGCATCGAAGGGGCCATGCGCGAAGGTGAGCGTGTATTGCTGGTCGAGGACCTGACCACCGATGGCGGATCGAAGCTGAGCTTTGTCGATGCGATCCGAGAAACCGGAGCCAGTTGCGGGCACACGGCAGTGATCTTCTATTACGGAATCTTCCCGGAAACCGAAAAGACGCTGGGTGATCACGGGGTTGCGCTGCATCATTTGTGCACCTGGTGGGATGTGCTGGCCGAAGCCAAGGCCCAAGGCACTTTTGACGCCGAAACGCTGGACGGCGTTAAAGCCTTCCTCAACGACCCGCGCGGCTGGCAAGAGGCCCACAAAAAAGACTGAGACTTCCCTGTGAGCGCTTTGGGGACAATCCGGTTTCGAATCGAATCCGAACCACGACATATTGCGGCCTTTCTTTGAAGCGCCGCATAATGTATGGTTGACCACCTGAGAGCAGGCCATAGAGCAAAGTTATCCAGACTGCGCGGCGCAGGTTGTCCAACGGATATCCACAAGGATTTCCAGATGGCCCCGCTCCCTTGCAGCGGGTTAGAAGTGCCGCTCATACAGGGACAAAAACAATGAACGAAATAAGCAGTATCGATCAGGCGCAGATTCAGATCCAGAATGCGGAAACCATGCCGCATTCCGTCGAAGCCGAGCAGCAGCTTCTGGGCGCGATCCTGACCAATAACGACCTCTATGACCGGGTCGCGGCCATCATCGGGCCCGAGCATTTCTATGACCCTGTCCATGCTCGCATCTTCGAGGTTGCAGCTGCCCGCATCGCCAAGAACGCGCTGGCCTCGCCGGTGACGCTGAAATCCTTCATGGCCGATGACGAGGGCCTGAAAGAGTTGGGCGGCGCCACCTATCTGATCAACCTCGCTGGTGCCTCGATCAGCGCATTTGCGGTGCATGACTATGCCCAGATGATCTATGATCTGGCGATCCGGCGCGAGTTGATCGGGCTGGGGCGTGAGATTTCGGACAAGGCGGCGCGGGTCGATGTGGCCAGCGAGCCCAAGGAGCAGATCGTCGAGGCCGAACAGAAACTCTATCAGCTATCCGAGCAGGGCCAGACCGAACAGGGGTTCAAATCCTTTCTCAAGGCCGTCACCGAAGCCGTGAACGTCACCAATGAAGCCTATCAGCGTGGCGGCGGTATGGCGGGCCTCTCAACCGGTCTGGCCGACTTGGACAAGCAATTGGGCGGGTTGCACCCGTCGGACCTGATTATTCTGGCTGGACGCCCCTCGATGGGGAAAACCTCGCTGGCGACCAACGTGGCCTTCAACGTGGCCAAGGCCTACAAGCGCGGTCAAAAGCCCGATGGCACCGAAGGCGCGGTCGATGGCGGCGTGGTTGGGTTTTTCTCGCTGGAGATGAGCGCTGAACAGTTGGCGGGACGGATTCTGGCGGAAGCTTCGGAAATCTCGTCGCACAAGATCCGGCAGGGCGACATGACGGAATCCGAATTCCGCCGTTTCGTGAATGCCGCCAAAGACCTTGAGGCCTGCCCGCTTTTCATCGACGACACCCCCGCCCTGCCGATCGCGCAGCTTGCGGCACGCGCCCGGCGGCTGAAGCGGACCCATGGACTTGACCTGCTGGTGATCGACTACCTGCAGCTCTGCCGGGGTATGGCCGACAACCGTGTGAATGAGATCGCCGAAATTTCCATGGGAATGAAGGCCATCGCCAAAGAACTGCAAATCCCGGTGGTGGCTCTGTCGCAGCTCTCCCGTCAGGTCGAAAACCGCGACGACAAGCGCCCGCAACTCAGCGACCTGCGGGAATCCGGCTCGATTGAACAGGATGCTGACGTGGTGATGTTTGTGTTCCGCGAGGAATATTACAAGGAACGCGAAAAGCCCGGCGATCATGAACTCGACAAGATGGAAGAGTGGAAGACCGCGATGGAGCACCTTCATGGCAAGGCCGAGGTGATCGTGGGCAAACAGCGCCATGGCCCCATCGGCACGGTCGAGCTATCCTTCGAGGCGCAGTTCACCCGCTTCGGCAATCTGGTCAAACCCTGGCAACAGGGGATCGAAGACATTGGCCATTGATGCCCGGCATTCGCGGCGTCAATCATGTGACATTGATCTGCGCTGATCTCGATCGCTCTTTCAGTTATTACCAAGACATTCTGGGGGCGGTGCCGCGCGCCCGTTGGGCCACCGGGGCGTATCTGGAATTGGGCGCGTTGTGGCTGTGTCTTGAACAGGGCACGCCGGAGAGCCGCGCAGATCACACGCATCTCGCGCTGGATTGCGATGCGTCCTGCTACGACACGCTGGCGGCGCGCATCATGCAGGCGAGCAGGCTCTGGAAAGAGAACCGGTCCGAGGGTGCGTCGCTTTACTTCCTTGATCCCGACGGTCACCGGCTTGAACTGCATGTCGGTGACCTGCACAGCCGGCTGGCTGCCTATGAGGGCCGCGACGATGTCGAGATTTTTCCACCGCCTGTTTCCGGACCGTAAACGGCAAGCTAGACTTTGCCGCCGTCTCTGCGTAAACCCGCCCGACTGCGGGGATTTCTGACTTGACCTGCCCTGCCTCCATGTCATGAACAGGCCCATGAGCACATCACATCTGACAATCGACCTGACCGCGCTCGCCGACAACTGGAAGGCTCTCGACGCCCGGAACACCAGCGAGACTGGCGCCGTGGTCAAGGCCAACGGCTATGGGCTGGGCGCTGGCGAAGTGGCACACGCATTGGCGCAGGCTGGCGCACGAAAGTTCTTCGTTGCCGCCGCCGAAGAAGGTGTCGCCGTGCGCAAAGCTGTCGGCGACGGACCTGTCATTTCAGTCTTTTCCGGCCACATGCCGGGTGATGCCGCCCTGTTGCGCGACCACAAGCTGGTGCCAATGATCAACTCGGTAGAACAGATGCTGCGCCATGCCAGGGAGCTGGGCGGCCACCCCATTGGCATACAGCTAGATACCGGGATGAACCGGCTGGGAATCGAGCCGCATGAATGGGCGGCGCTCAAGGATGTGGCCCTGCGTCAGCACCCGACATTGATCATGTCGCACTTGGCCTGCGCGGATGAACCACGCCATGACATGAATGCCAAACAGCTGCGGGTTTTCAAAGAGATAACGGCTGATCTTCAAGAGCCGAAATCCCTGGCTGCCACAGGCGGATTGCTGCTGGGGCCAGACTATCACTTCGACCTTTGCCGCCCCGGTGTTGGGCTTTATGGCGGCGAGCCGTTTGATGAGGCCAAGGCAGTTGTCACCCTCGATCTGCCGGTCATTCAGGTGCGCACCGTCGAAGAAGGCGAGACCGTGGGATATGGCAACGCCTGGGTGGCACCGCGCAAGTCGCGCATCGCCACCGTCGCGGCGGGCTATGCGGACGGGCTGCACCGGGCGCTCGGGTCCGGTATCGACCTGTTCCATGGCACCCAGACCTGCCCCGTTGTTGGCCGCGTTTCGATGGACTTGATCACAGTCGATGTCACCGACCTTCAGAAGGCACCCGAAAGCCTGCAAATCCTGAACCGGATGCAGACCGTCGACGACCTGGCCGAAGCGGCCGGAACAATCGGCTATGAAATCCTGACATCAATGGGCGGACGCTACCGTCGGAGCTACGTGGTATGAATCCTCTTGCGATTCTGGGCTGGCTTGGACGCGCCACGCTGAACCTGCTGGGCATGTTTGGCAGTGTTTCGCTGTTTGCGGCACGAGCGATCAGCCATATTTTCCGCCCGCCCTACTATCCGCGCGAACTGGCGATGTCGCTTCTGAATATCGGTTGGCTGTCGCTGCCGGTGGTCGGCCTGACCGCGATCTTTACCGGCGGCGCGCTGGCGTTGCAGATCTATGCAGGTGGTGCGCGCTTCAATGCAGAGGCGGTGGTGCCGCAGATCGTTGCCATCGGCATGGTGCGCGAGCTTGGGCCGGTTCTGGTCGGTCTCATGATCGCCGCCCGCGTCACCTCGTCCATCGCGGCCGAGATCGCGACGATGAAGGTGACCGAACAGATCGATGCTCTGGTGACGCTTTCGACCAATCCGATGAAGTACCTTGTCGCGCCGCGAGTGCTGGCGGCGCTGATCACCGTACCGGTTCTGGTGGGCATCGGCGACATCATCGGTATCGCGGGCGGCTACACCGTGGCGGTGCAAAACCTGGGCTTCAACCCCGCCGCCTATCTCCGCAATACCGTTGACTTTTTAGAGATGCGCGACATCGTCTCGTCCCTCGTCAAAGGCGCGGCCTTTGGCGGCATCGCGGCGGTGATGGGCTGCTATTACGGCATGAATTCGGGCCGCGGCGCGCAGGGCGTGGGCCGGGCCACCAAAAGCTCGGTCGAGTCTGCGGCGATCCTGATCCTGGCAGCCAACTTTGTTCTCACGGGGGTGTTCTTCTCGCTATGATCCTGATGGAGAACGTTCAGAAGTCATTTGATGACAACCACGTGCTGCGCGGCATGAACCTTGAGATTCCCAAGGGCACCTCGATGGTGATTATCGGCGGGTCGGGCACCGGCAAGTCGGTGGGGCTGAAATGCATCCTCGGCCTGATCAAGCTCGATGCGGGCCGCATCATGGTCGATGGCAAGGATGCCGCGACCGGCGACCGCGACAAGTTTCTGGCCCGCTTTGGCATGCTGTTTCAGGGCGGCGCGCTGTTTGACTCGCTGCCCGTCTGGCAAAACGTGGCCTTCCGCCTGCTGCGCGGCTCGCTGAAACGGCCCGTCGAGGAAGCCCGCGAGATCGCCATCGAGAAACTGCGGCGCGTGGGTCTGAAATCCAACGTGGCCGACCGCTTCCCGGCGGAACTCTCGGGCGGGATGCAGAAACGCGTCGGCCTTGCCCGCGCCATCGCCGCAGAGCCCGAGATCATCTTTTTCGACGAGCCCACCACCGGCCTCGACCCGATCATGTCCGGGGTCATCAACGACCTGATCCGCGAAATCGTGGTCGAGATGGGGGCAACGGCCATGACCATCACCCACGACATGTCCTCCGTCCGCGCCATCGCCGACAACGTGGCCATGCTGCATGATGGGGTGATCCAGTGGACCGGGCCGGTGAGCCAGATGGACAACTCGGGTGATCCTTATCTGGAACAGTTCATCACCGGCAGCGCAGAGGGGCCGATTGAGGCGGTGCGGTGAGTATCGAGACGCCGCTCACCTTCTTGGAGATTTCCGAGTACATCAAAGCGTTTGGAATCGGATACTTGTCCGGGGTTGGTTATCTGTTCTCAGACCTCTTCCGGGTCTACAGTTCACCAAAGGCCACAAACAACCGATTTGCGAAAGTTGTCACTGAGACTGATCGAAGAAGCTTCGGATGGGGTGCCGAAGACTATCGCACCTCTGATGATGCAAATCCAGGCACCAAAAGCAGAGTGCGTGGTGCACTGCTCCTTATGACGATTCTGGGCGGAGTCATTGTGTTGAATGCGCTCAACAGTCCGACAGCGGCTTTAGCGCTTGGGCTGCTCTGTTTAGCAGCTGGATTGAGCACTCGCAGAAAACTGCAGCGTAGAAAGGGTGTGTCCCTGTTGGAGTTTGACGGCACGACACTGGCATTTGATTTGCTCTTCATTGTGATGATGACCTGACACAGATGCTCCGCCCCCTCACCCTCTCCCTGCTGATCCTCTACCCCATCGCGTGGTTCGCTCCGCTGATGCGCGCGGGCCTTCTGCCGATCTTTGGGCTCAGCGAGATCAGCGTGATCACCGGGCTGCAGGCACTCTGGGGGACGGATGTGTTCCTTGCCCTGCTCGTCACATTCCTTGCGATCTTTGCGCCCTATCTCAAGACACTCGGCCTCGTGCTGGTGCAATGGGGCCTCTTGGACCGACGCCTGCTGCCGGCGCTGCACATCCTCGGCAAGCTGGCCATGGGCGATATTTTCCTCGCAGCCGTCTACATAAGTGTTGTCAAGTCCATTGGTGTCGGAACCATCGAAACGGCATGGGGACTGTACCTCTTCACCGCCTGCATCCTGGCCTCACTGTTGCTGGGATATCTCACCGAAAACACGATCAAGCGCACAACGGAATCCAGCTAATTGCTTGAAAAGCAATATCTGTGTATCATCTTATCATTGAGGCCAGAGCTTGTATTTCGCGTGGGTGAACCATGCGGACAGTGCTGGAAGATTGATTAAGCGCTTTTCCGCCGGTTCATCAGTATTTGATGAGGGTGGAGAGTTTTTGCCATGTTGGCGTTGCGTTCAATACTATTTCAGAGCCAGGAGCTGCTGACGCGCCTGACCGTTTTCGTTATTTCTGCCGGCGCGGTATTGAGCGTCGGACTGACCCTCTTATCGGCACTGGGTGTCCTGCCCTGGTTATCTCTTTCGGCCGGGTTTGGGGACACCATGTCGCCACTGGCCGGGCCGATTGTCCAGATTGCGCTGACCTGTCTGATCCTGATGCTGGCCTTCTACCTGCCCGCCAACGCGCGGATCATGGCGCTGGAACGCTCGCATCGGAACTTTGCCATCAACATGAACGACGTGGCTTGTGCCTATCACGCCGCCCATTCGGCGGATCGCGAAGGGTATTTCAACCTGTCGTCAGAGTTTGACGCGGTGCGTGAGCGGCTGGCCTTTATGCGCGAACACCCCGATCTGGAGGATCTCGAGCCGGATGTTCTGGAACTGGCCGCGCAGATGAGCCAGATCAGCCGCGATCTGGCCCGTGTTTATTCCGACGACAAGGTCACCCGCGCCAAGGGGTTCCTGACACAGCGCCAGGAAGAGTTGGAGCGGTTCAACAAGCGGCTGAATGACGCCAAGATCGCCTTGCAGGAAATGCGGCAATGGCACCACGAGATCGAGATCGAGGAATCGGTGGCGCAATCGCAACTGGCCCGTATCCGCGACGAGATGTTCGATCTGCTGCCCGAACTTGCCGCCCTTGACGCGGAGGACGCAGATAACATCCTGCCAATGCAACCGGGCCGTGCCGCCGAATAAGCGCTGCTGGCGCGGGACAAGACAAGCTGTTCGTCCTTTCAACTCAACAGTTGTCAGCCTATCGCGGTGACGCTAGCGTAAGGTTTTCAAGAGCTATTCGATGCCGCGCAATTTCTATATCAGCCAGCCCAAACCCCCCGACACCTCGGCGATCGACCGGATCAATGAGCTGTCCAAGATGGCGCGTACCAGTTGGTTCGGGCTGCTGGCCTATCTGGCCTTTGCCGGGGTCACCCTGCTGGGCGTGCAGGACGCGGATTTCTTTATCGACAGCCGGCAAACCGCATTGCCGCTCATCGGGGTCGAGATTCCGACCCGCGATTTCTTTGTCTTCGGTCCAATCCTTGGCACGGCGCTTTTTGTCTACCTGCATCTCTACCTTCTGAAACTCTGGGAGGCGCTGGCCGCCGCCCCGCCCCGGCCCAACGGCGAGGCGCTGTCGCTTCAGGTTACGCCTTGGCTGATCAACGATCTGGGGCTTGCCTTGCGCCGAGATGGGGCCTTTCGCCGCCGTCCGATGGACTGGCTGTCACATCTGGTAACCTTCCTGCTGGTCTTCGCCATCGGCCCCATCGTGACGGGCTATTTCTGGGTGCGCTACTGGCCCGCGCACGAGCTTGGCTTCTCGATCTTCAACGCGCTGCTCTTCACGCTGACCACAGTGACCATGCTATCAAGCCTCTTCACCGCCGTCACCCGGCTGCGCTATGGCATGCGCTATCGCGGCGGCTGGTGGCACCTGCTGGCGCTAGTACCAACCCTGTTGATCGCGCTCCCGACCGTCGCGTTGACCATCGCGAAAACCGACGGCCCCGAAAGCCTTGGTCCGTTTCGAGGCATGACCGAATGGGCCTATGCGCGAACATACAAAGTACTTGTCGCGGTTAGCCCTCTGCCAGAACCCGAACCCGAACCAATTGGCTATGAAATTGTCAGCGATCCTTACGTTCTCCGCATTGCGAGCGCGGACCTGAGCGAAGTCGCGTTCGTCTCGCTCCCTGACGATTGGTTGGCTCACGAGGTGCATCAGCAGCAGTTCCGCGCGGACTGGTGCGCCCGACAAGGGCTTAATCCGGAGGTCTGCGGACCAGCAATATCTGATGACAAGCCAGAACCGCATCATGAGAGGGCGCGCGAGAAATGGTGCGAAAAGAATCGCTATGTTCCTCACGCAAAGTGTGTTTCCTACTTTGGCAGGTTGGAAACCCGCCTTGCCAAAGCCTGGAAAACTGAGCGCAACGCAAAGCTTGACGCCCTAACCAACTGGTTCCCACGCAGTAAAGATCTCCGCAATTCAAACTTGACTCGCGCAGTGATGGTGGCAGCGGATCTGGAGCGGGTGGAAATGCAGGGGGCAGACCTGAGCATGGCAAATTTGCAGGGCGCAGACCTGTGGTTGGCAAGCTTGCGCGGAGCGGTCCTGTTCGGTGCAGATTTGCAGGAGGCGAATCTTGGAAACGCGGATCTGCAAGGGGCGGACCTAAGCGTGACAAGTATGCAGGGGACGGACCTTAGCGGCGCGGATCTGCAGGGGGCATACCTGAGCTTCGCGGATCTGCAGGGGGCGGATCTAAGCTCAACAAATATGCAAGGGGCAAGCCTGCTAAGGGCAAATTTGCAAGGGGCACAGCTTAACAATACGGATATGCGACGAGCTGACCTGACAAGCACAGATATGCGGGGAGCTGATCTGACAAGCGCAGATATGCAGGGGGCGGACCTCAGCACGGCGCGAATGCAGGGGGCAGACCTGAGACGAGCGCATATGCCAGGGACAGTGTGGGCTGGTGACATATGGTCCGCACCTGCCCATGTCGCCGATTTCAGGGGCAGCGATAGTCTGATGCAAGACCGCCTGTCGTCGCTGATTGGCGACGAGTACACGCTGTTGCCCGACACACCTGATCCGGCAACGGGGCAGCCGCTGTTCATCCCCTCCTGCTGGGTGGAAGAACCGGAGGGCTGGTCGATTTTGGCCGAAAACCTCGGCCGAAACGGTTTCTCGGAGGATGATGTGCGCGCGGACCTCCTCTGCAAACCCGGCGCCCGCCCCCGGAAAACCGGGACGCCCTGGCCCGTGGACCAGCCGCCACCGTGGGAGAGTGATCCCAACTGGCAACCCGAAGACCGAGGACCGGTGGACCCAGATGCGCCGGGTTCGAACTGACCGATCTCACATCTCTGCAAATCGGCTCAGCGGCATGAGCATCACCATCTGAGTGCGCGGAACGGCCATGCGGACGAATGGCGGTTGTGACCGGGCGGTGGCTCGGGCACTAAAGCCACATGGCAAAGAAGACGTTCTCCTGCTCGGCCTGCGGTGCGAGCTTCTCCAAATGGTCGGGCCGTTGCGAAAGCTGCGGTGAATGGAACACCATCGCGCAGGAGGCGGGGCTGTCTGCGGGCCCGCCCTCGAAATCGCTGGGCAACCGGCGCGGTGCGGCGGTGCCGCTCACCGATCTGAGCACCGAAGAGGTGCCCCCGCCCCGCACGCTTTGCGGTATGGGCGAGTTGGATCGGGTGCTGGGTGGCGGCCTGGTGCCTGCCTCGGCCATTCTGGTGGGCGGCGATCCCGGTATCGGGAAATCCACGCTGCTCTTGCAGGCAGCGGCACAATTTGCGCGCTCGGGGCTGAAGACGATCTATGTCTCGGGCGAAGAGGCCCCGGCGCAGGTGCGGATGCGAGCGCAGCGTCTGGGCCTGACCGAAGCGCCAGTTAAACTGGCCGCCGAGACCAATCTGAGGGATATCCTGACCACGCTGGAGGCGGAGAAGCCGCAACTGGCGGTGATCGATTCGATTCAGACCATGTGGGCCGACAATGTGGACAGTGCACCGGGCTCGGTCAGTCAGGTCCGCGCGGCAGCCCATGAACTGACCACTTTCGCCAAACGCCATGGCGTCTCGATCGTAATGGTCGGCCATGTCACTAAAGAAGGCCAGATCGCCGGCCCCCGCGTGGTTGAACACATGGTCGACACGGTGCTCTACTTCGAGGGCGAGCGCGGCCATCAGTTCCGCATCCTGCGCGCCGTCAAGAACCGGTTTGGCGCCGCGGACGAGATCGGTGTCTTCGAGATGACCGGACGGGGCCTGAGCGAAGTCACCAACCCCTCCGCCCTCTTCCTCAGCGAGCGAGGCGAAACCAGCCCCGGATCGGTGGTGTTTGCGGGCATCGAAGGCACCCGCCCGGTACTGGTCGAGCTGCAAGCGCTGGTCGCCCCCTCGCCCCATTCACAACCGCGCCGCACCGTGGTGGGCTGGGATGGCGGGCGGCTGGCGATGATTCTCGCCGTCTTGGAAGCGCGCTGCGGCATCCCCTTTGCCGGTCTCGACGTCTACCTGAACGTGGCGGGCGGTATGAAAATCAGCGAACCCGCCGCCGATCTGGCGGTTGCCGCAGCGTTACTCAGCGCGCGCGAAGACGCCGCCCTGCCCGCCGATACGGTGGTTTTTGGCGAGATTTCTCTCTCTGGCGCGCTCAGACCGGCGGCGCAGACAGAAAACAGGTTGAAAGAAGCGCAAAAACTTGGTTTCACCGCCGCGATTGCTCCGGCTGGTGGCAAGACAGGCACCGTTGCCGGTCTGCAACTCACCCGCCCCTCCGATCTGGCGGGGTTTGTTGGCGAAACCTTCGGAGCGGGTTAAGGTCGCCCGCGAACGGGCAGAAACGAAAGAGCAGGCGCGCGCCATGGAAGGTTTCACCATCATCGACGGGGTCGTGGCCCTTGTCATCGTCTTGTCGGCGCTCCTGGCTTATGCGCGTGGTTTCGTCCGCGAGGTCATGGCCATCGCAGGCTGGGTCGCGGCCGCTGTGCTGGCCTTTATCTTTGCGCCCACGACAACACCACTGGTGCGCGAGATACCCGTGCTGCGCGATATCCTGGGCGAGAATTGCGAATTGTCGATCATCACCGGGTTTGCCGCCGTGTTTGCGCTGGCGCTGATCATCGTCAGTTTCATCACTCCGCTCTTTTCATCGCTGGTTCAGCGTTCTGCGCTTGGCGGGCTTGATCAGGGTATCGGGTTTCTCTTTGGGGTCGTGCGCGGCATCCTTCTGGTCGCCATCGCCTTCTTTGTCTACGATACAGTGATGACAGGCGAAAACTTCACCGTAGTCGACGAAAGCCGCTCGGCGCTGGTGTTTGAGCGTCTGACCCAACAGATCGAAGCGCAGGACCCCGAGGCCGCGCTTGGCTGGATCACTCAGCAATACGAGGATCTGGTCGGCACCTGCGCCCAGTAAACCCATCCCTGAGACGACACGAAACCCGGCCCGTCCAACGCGCCGGGTTTTCTTTTGCGCGACACAGAAAGCCAACTGCTTTGGTGGACCGTGCGCCGTGGCGCCGCTAGGCTGGTGACATCAACGACATGACCGGAGGGCAGAGATTTGAAACTCAATATCACTTCCGCGGGCGGGGCGCTGGTCGCGTTGACTACGACGCTTGGGGCTGCGCAGGCCGAAGGCTTCTCGCTCACCGGCAGCTACAAGGGGCTGTACGCCTGTGACAGCACAACCGCCGGAGTGCCCTCAAGCTGGGCCCGCCCGATGGCCGCCGGGATCGTGCAGGACGGCGAGCATTTCACCATGCAGGTGGTCTATTCCGACAAGCTGGAAAGCCCCGATGCGGAATACTCGCTCTATTCGGGCATGCTGGCGCTGTCGCAAGGTAACAAGCTGGCCAGCGGCTATTTCGAGGCCTGCGGTGGCAGTTTCCCGTCCAAGGAACTTGGCCGTTTCTTCCCCGCTGCAACCGACACATCGGACTTCAGCGTCACGATTGATAGCGTCTGGGCCTCCGATCAGGTGCCGCACCTGCCCGGCCTGACGGTGCAGACCTGCCGCTGGAGCCTGACCCGCGTTGCCACCGACGCGCCAACGATACGGCAATGCAGCAGCAACTGACGCCGTTGTATCGTGGCGGCATCTACCGCAATTTCGGCAGAATTGGTGTGATCCTTTCGTGACAGTCGGCGTAATAGGCATTAAGTGAAGGGCGAAACCACAGTCGGATTCGGAGCCGTTCACCGTGCCAAGCCTGCAAGCGCCAGTTTTTGACCTTGCCGACCGACCGACGACACGCAGCATAACAAATGCAAGATAGCTACGCCTCAACGAAAGTGGAGCCCAATACATGTGCGGGATTTTGGGGATCGCAAACCGGAATGATGACGTCTTTGCAGAGATTTACGATGGTTTGCTGATGCTCCAGCACCGGGGTCAGGACGCCTCGGGCATCGTCACCTATAACGGCGAGTTTTTTCGCGAGCGCAAGGAAAACGGACTGGTCAAGGATGTGTTCCAGTCTGACGACATGCACGTACTCACCGGCAAGACCGGCATGGGCCATGTCCGCTACCCCACCGCCGGATCGCTGAGCGCAGCCGAGGCGCAGCCGTTTTTCGTCAACGCGCCTTATGGCATCTACCTTGTCCATAACGGCAACATCACCAACACCGCCGAGCAGCGCGAGAAAGTGACCGGCAAGTACAGCCGCCATCTGCGCACCACCTCGGATTCCGAGATCCTGCTGAATGTGCTGGCCGACAAGGTGGCCGACGCGATCAAGGTGAACGGCAATGTCGAGCCGATCCGCAACATCTTTGCCGGTGTGAAGATGACGATGGAACGGGTGCAGGGCGCCTATTCGGTGATCTGCCTGATTGCCGGCGTCGGCATGCTGGCCTTCCGCGATCCCTATGGCATCCGCCCCCTCTCAGTCGCAAAGCGCGATGCGGACGGGGATGGCGATGACTATGCCTTTGCTTCGGAAGATGTGGCCTTTGGCATCAACGGCTTCGAAAAGCTGCGCGATGTGAAACCCGGCGAGGCGATCCTGATCGACCTGCAGGGCAATATGCACGAGTTCCAGGCGGTCGATGGCAAGCTGACGCCCTGTATCTTTGAATATGTCTATCTGGCACGGCCCGACTCGATGCTGGATGGCATCTCGGTCTACAAGACCCAGATGCGCATGGGCCAGACGCTGGCTCGCCAGATCGAGGCATCGGGCCTTGAGATCGACCGCATCATCCCGGTCCCCGACAGCGCCCGCCCCGTCGCGCTTGAGGTGGCGAAAGCCACCGGTGTCTCCTACCGCGAGGGCCTGGTCAAGAACCGCTATGTCGGGCGCACCTTCATCATGCCGGGCCAGCAGGAACGGCAGAAATCCGTGCGCCGCAAGCTGAACGCCGTGCCGCTGGAGTTTGACGGCCATAACGTGCTGCTGATCGACGATTCCATCGTGCGCGGCAACACCATCAAGAAGATCGTGCAGATGTGCCGCGAGGCGGGCGCGAAAAAGGTCTATGTGGCCAGCGCCTCTCCCCCGGTGAAGTTCCCCAATGTCTACGGCATCGATATGCCCACCAAGCATGAGCTGATCGCCGACGGGCTGGATATCGAGGAAATTCGCAAGGAACTGGGCGCGGATGCGCTGTTCTACCAGAACCTCGACGATCTGATTTGGGCCGCGCGCGAGGGCAACCCCGAGATCGAGCAGTTCGACTGTTCCTGCTTTGACGGCAACTACATCACCGGCAGCGTCAGCGACGACTATCTGGAGCGACTGGAAAGCACCAGCCGGGTAAGCGCCAAGATCAAGGAAATGCCCCTGACCGGCACCTCATGGAACCGCGCCGGTGTGGCATCCTCCGGCTAGGGTCTGAAACCAATCAAGCCACCGCATGTGACGCGTGGATGCAGTGGCCGCAAATGGCGAGAAACTGCCATCCCGGCAAGTGACGTGCGGTCCCGCTTTCCATTCCGAAATCGGCCTGATACCGCGGCGCGTCTGCACAAATTGGAGCCGGTCGAAACCGGTATTTCGGGAATGCCCAGCAACGAAGTAAGAAAGGCCGCCACGCAGCGTGGCGCGCTGAAAACAGGTGTGATCTCGCTCTTGGGCGTTTACGGCCCGAAGGATGCGATGCGGGCGCTGGTACGCATGCCCGGTGGACGGGTCAAAACGGTCAAACCTGGCGCCCGCCTGAGTGGCGGCCGCGTTGCAGCCATTGACGCCGACGGGCTGATTGTCGAGAAGAACGGCCAGGCCAAACGGATGACGCTGCAGCATTGACCACCTCCAACCAAAACCCAGACCGGCTCAGATTTCGGCCGCATCACTTCCTTTGCGCCCTGGGATATCAGGGCAAGGGCTATAGCGATGCGTTCACCCGCAACATGGACCGCATCGTGCAGGACAGCTTGCGCGGACCGGACGGAGACGCGGTCGAGATCGAGGTTGTTTCCCGCACTGATTCCATCTGCGCCCCCTGCCCACACCGGCGCGGAGTGCTCTGCGAAAGCCAACACAAGATCGAAGCACTGGATGCCAGGCACGCCGCGGCCCTGAACCTTAGCTGCGGCGAGCGGCTGAGTTGGGGCGCGGCAAAGGTGCGCATTCGCGAAAATGTGCAACCGGGCGATCTGAGTGCGATCTGCCAGGGCTGCCAATGGTTGGAATACGGAATGTGCGAGGGCGCGCTGCGCCAGCTGCATGAGGACGCGAGCCCCCTGACAGTCCTTTCGTCAGGCTGAGACTGTCAGCACCGCCGCGCCCTGCAAGCGCCCTGCCCTCAGATCCTCCAGCGCCGCATTGGCCTGCTCCAACGGGTAGCGAACGGTTTCGGTCCTGACCTTTGCCGTCTCGGCCAGCGGAAAGAACGCCTCACCATCCGCGCGGGTCAGGTTGGCCACCGACAGGATGCTGCGCTCCTCCCACAGATCGGCATAGGGAAATCCGGGGATGTCGCTCATATGGATGCCACCACACACAACGCGGCCGCCTTTTCGGACCGCCTTCAGTGCCAGCGGCACCAGCGCCCCGACAGGGGCAAAGATGATAGCAGCATCAAGCGCCTCGGGCGGCGGCTGGGATGACGGGCCCGCCCAAACAGCCCCCAGCGAACGCGCAAACCCTTGCGCGGCCTCATCGCCTTCGCGGGTGAACGCAAAGACCGATACCCCCTGATGACAAGCGATCTGGCACAGGATATGGGCCGCCGCGCCAAAACCGTATAGCCCCAGCCGCGACACTTCGCCTGCCAGCCTGAAGCAACGATATCCGATCAGCCCGGCACAGAGCAGCGGCGCGAGATCAACAGCATCCGGCGCCTCGGGTAGCGCAAAGACAAAGCGGGCATCGGCCACGCAGTACTCGGCATAGCCGCCATTGATCGTGTAACCGGTGAAACCGGGCGCATCGCAGAGGTTCTCCTGCCCCGCTCCGCAATAGGTGCATCTGCCGCAGGTATGGCCGAGCCAAGGCACGCCGACCCGCTTACCTGTCTCAAGCTCTGTCACACCGTCGCCCAGTGCCTCGACCCGCCCGACAATCTCATGTCCGGGCACCAGCGGCAGGCTCGGCGCGGTCAGGTCCGCGTCCACTACATGCAGGTCAGTGCGGCAAACCCCGCAGGCCTCAACTCGGATCAGGACCTGCCCCGGCCCGGGTTCGGGGATCGGGATATCCGACAGGGTCAGCCGCGGGCTCGTACCATCGAATATCATCGCGCGCATCTCACCCTCCTGCCAGTTCAGACGATCGAAGGCAGATTACACAATAGGGCGCGCACAACAAAAAAGGGCGCCCAAGGCGCCCTTTTCTTTGGTTTGGAAAGGAATATCAGCCCTTGCGCGCTTTCAACAGAGACCAGCCGCCGGTGATGACCAACGCGGCCATTACGGCCTTGATTGCGTCACCCAGCAGGAAGGGGCTGACCCAGTAGGTCCAGATCGCGTCTGCCGAGGAGCCGACCCAGCTGCCTTCGAAACCGAGCATGCCCGCAACGGCCATCGGCCATGCAACACCGGGGATGTAGAGAAGCGCGGAAATCGCAATGCAGACGATCGAGGTGCTCAAAACACCTTTGGCCAGACCGCGCTCTGCCGCCAGACCTGCCAGCCAGGCCATCCCGACAAAACCAACCAGGAAACCGATCGTTGCACTGGTCATGGCCAGGTTCTTGCCACCTGCAAAGACCGGCAGACCAACGGCCCCCTCAGCCAAATAAGCCAGCAGCGTGACGGCCGCCAGGCGCGAGCCGAAGCTCAGGCCAACAATCAGGATCGCCAGCGTCTGCAGGGTAATCGGTACGGGCCACAAAGGCACACTGATCTGCGCGGCAACCGCAATGAACAGCGAACCGCCCAGAACCATCGCCGCCTTCCAACCCAGTGCTTCAGAGCCGATGACGGCTTTGCCCAGAACAGTTTCGCGAGTCATTTCGTATCTCCTCAGAATTTGGCGCATAATTTTGCTGCATGTGCAAAATGTCAAGCAACCCGGCTTGAATCACGGAGAAAAGGATGAAATCAGCGGCCCATGAGTGAAATCAGGAAAACCGCCCTTATCACCGGTGCGTCCCGCGGTCTTGGCTTTGCGATGGCCGAGGCGCTCGCCCCCGAGTATCACATAATTGCCGTGGGCCGCACAACCGGCGCATTGGAAGAACTGGATGACCGCATTCAGGCCAAAGGTGGCGCGGCGACGCTGGCACCGTTGGACATCACCGACAAGAACGCGATGGCGACGCTCTGCCGCGGTATTCACGACCGTTGGGGCACGCTGGACCTGTGGCTGCACACCGCGATCCATGCCGCGCCGCTGACACCAGCGATGTTCGTTGAGGGCAAGGATTGGGACAAGTCGCTGGCCGTGAACACAAATGCAACCGCGCTGTTGATCTCTTATGTCGCGCCGCTGCTGGGCGAGGCCGGTCAGGCTGTGTTCTTTGACGATCCTCGCGCGGGCGAGAAGTTTTTTGGCAGCTACGGCGCGACCAAGGCAGCACAGATGGCGCTGGCGCAAAGCTGGGCCGCCGAAACCGAGCGGACTGGACCCAAGGTGCAGATCCTTACGCCGGAACCGATGGGCACGGCGTTGCGTGCCCGGTTCTTTCCCGGTGAGGATAGGTCGGCGCTGGCCAACCCGTCGGATGAGGCCACAAGGCTGTTGGCCGCGCTTTAACCGCCGGTAAGCCGCACGCCCTGACGGCCCGCAAGATCGACAAAGAACTGCCAGGCGACGCGGCCCGAGCGCGCGCCGCGCGTGGCCTGCCATTCGATCGCCTCAGCGCGCAAGGTGTCGGGCTCGGATTCGACGCCATAGGCCGCGCAATAGCCGTCGATCATCGCCAGATATTCGTCCTGCGTGCAAGGATGGAAGCCCAGCCAAAGCCCGAACCGGTCGCTGAGCGACACCTTCTCTTCCACCGCCTCGGACGGGTTGATAGCGCTGGAGCGTTCGTTTTCGATCATGTCGCGCGGCATCAGGTGGCGGCGGTTCGACGTGGCATAAAAGACCACGTTCTCCGGCCGCCCCTCGATCCCGCCATCCAGCACCGCTTTGAGGCTTTTGTAATGCTGGTCGTCATGGCTGAAGGACAGGTCATCACAAAACAGAATGAACCGATACGGCGCGCTGCGCAGGTGGTTCAGCAGTCGCCCGACCGAGGGCAGATCCTCGCGCTGTAGCTCGATCAGCTTCAGATCCGGGAATTCTGGTTGAAGCGCGCCATGCACTGCCTTGACAAGGCTTGATTTCCCCATACCACGCGCACCCCAGAGAAGCGCGTTATTTGCCTTAAACCCTTTGGCAAAGCGGCGCGTATTGTCGGCCAGCGTGTCTCGTGAGCGGTTGATGCCCAGCAGCAACCCCAGATCGACCCGGTTGACCTCGCCCACCGGCTCCAGCCGTTCCGGGGATACATGCCAGACAAAGGCGGTGGCGCTGGCAAAATCGGGCGCAGCAAGCGGCGCGGGCGACATACGCTCCAGCGCCTCGGCGATGCGGGTCAATGCGTCTTGGTCCAACAGAAAGCCTCCCGGTCTTGTGGACGGTGTCAAAGCATGGATTGCGCCGGGCAACAAGCGCCGCCACGAAAAACGCGCCCGGAGGGGACCGGGCGCGCCTGTTTCAAGGGCAATGAGAGTTAGCTGGTCTTGTCTAACTCGTCGGACAGATCCATGTCATCCGCCTCTTCATCGTCGTAGTAGCCATCAGCGCGCAATTGCTCCTCGCGCTTTTTCTCGACGCGGGCGACGAGGAAGATCGAGACTTCATATAGCCCGTAGACCACCACAAACAGGATCACCTGAGTGATGACATCCGGTGGTGTGACCAAAGCGGCCAGAACCAGAATGCCCACCACCGCGTATTTGCGGACTGCGCCTAACCCTTCGGCGCTGACCAGCCCGGCCTTGCCCATCAGCGTCAACAGCACGGGCAGCTGGAAGCAGAGCCCAAAGGCCACGATGAACTTGATCGTGAGGTTCAGGTATTCCTGCGCCGACCCCTGAAACACCACGCTCAGCGGGGCAGCGGCATCTGTGGGCAGTGCCTCACCCTCGGCCCCGAATTGCTGGAACCCGAGGAAGAAGTCGTAAGCCAATGGTGTCACGACATAAAAAGCAAACGACGCCCCCAGCAGGAACATGAAGGGCGAAGCGATCAGGAAGGGCAGAAACGCGCCCTTTTCGGACTTGTAAAGCCCTGGTGCCACAAACCGCCACATCTGCATCCCGATATAGGGAAAGGCCAGAATGAACCCGCCCAGCAGCGAGACCTTGATGGCGACAAAGAAACCTTCCTGCGGCGATATGAAAATCAACCCGCAATCCTGCCCGCGCTCGTTCAGCACCTCGCAGAGCGGTGCGGTGAGGAAGTTGAAGATCGGCGTCGCAACGGTGAAGCAGATGATCATGCCGACCAGAAACGCCACTACGCAGTGAATGAGCCGCGTGCGCAGTTCGGCCAGATGTTCGATCAGCGGGGCCGCGGAATCGTCGATCTCGTCTGTCTTGCTCATGATTTGGTCTCGGGTTTGAGCGCCGCTTCGGCTTCTTCGGCCTTGGCCAGCGCCTCTTCGGCCTCGCGGGCCTTGCGTTCGGCTGCCTTGCGTGCGGCAGAAGCCTGGATCTTCTTGGCCTGTTCGGCGCGTTCGGCGGCCAGCTTGCCGGTCTCGCTGTCGGGGTCGAACTTGCTCGGGTCCATACTATCGGTCAGGTCCTTGGATACCTGTTTGACGCTGTCCATCGCGGTATTCACCGGATTGGTCGCGGCCTTGAGCCCCTTGGTGATGTCATTCACCCCGGCCTCGTCCGCAGCCTCGTTCATGGCCTGGCTAAACTCGCGCGCCATACCGCGCGCCTTGCCGACCCATTGGCCCACATTACGGAAAAGAACCGGCAGGTCCTTTGGCCCCACAACGATCAGAGCCACGATGCCGATGACCAGTAACTCGGTCCAGCCCAGGTCGAACATGTGCGTTTAGGCCTTGTCTTTGTCGGACTCGGGCGTGACGTCCTTGGCCAGGTCCGAGGCATCCTGCTCGATCTCTTCGGTGCCTTCCTTGATGCCCTTCTTAAACGAGGTGATGCCCTTGCCCACTTCGCCCATGAGCGAGCTGATCTTGCCGCGTCCGAACAGGACCAGAACCACGACTGCGATCAGCAGAATGCCCGGAAGGCCGATATTGTTCAGCATGAAATCTCTCCTTGTTTGAGGCGCGATGGCGCCACTCCCCATTGATCTGACCGTGATGTAGCGCAGCGCCCCAAGCCGGGGGAAGCGTAGGCAGTCGGAATTCCCGCCGAATTGATCCGCAGTCATGCATTTTTTGCGGCGGCCTTGATCCAACTGACAGGTTTATGTCAGTTGTGGGTTGCTAGGTCCAGCCCATCGACAACCCAACCAAGGAGTACTGGACATGACCCATGTTGCCGAAATCGTCACCTTTCGCCTGACCGAGGGCGTTACAGCCGATGCATTCCTGACGCTGAGCGAACCAATCGAGGCTTTCGTGCGCGCGAATCCTGGCTTTCTGCGTCGTCAGTTGAGTTTGGGCGCGGATGGCAGTTGGACCGACTATGTTGTCTGGACCGATATGGAAACCGCACAGGCCGTGGCCAAAACCTTTCCAGAGCAGGACTTCGCCCCGGCACTGATGGCGGCAATTGACCCCGAAAGCGTCAAGATGCGGCATGAGCATATTCAGCGGAACATGGCCGCATGACGCCTGCCCCACGAACAGGCCAGGGCCATGCGCCGCACTGATCGCCTGTTCGATATCATCCAGATCCTGCGCGACGGCAAACTGCACCGCGCGCAGGACATTGCGGACCGGCTGGAAGTGTCGGTCCGCACGATCTATCGCGACATGGACACGCTGGTAGCCTCTGGCATCCCGGTCGAGGGCGAGCGCGGCGTGGGCTATATGGTGCGAGAGGCGATCACACTGCCGCCGCTGACCCTGACCGCCGATGAACTGGAGGCGCTCAATCTGGGAATGGCGATCGTGGCCGAGGCCGCCGATCCCGATCTGCGGGCGGCGGCGGAGTCACTGGCCGACAAAGTGGATGCGGTGCTGCCGACAGAGGTGATAAGCGAGGCGGACACGTGGAAATTCGCGGTCTACCCCTTTGCCGACGCCGCACGCGGCTTCACGCATATGGCGCCGCTCAGGGCCGCGATCAAATCCCGCCAAAAGCTCGACCTGACCTATCGCCGCATCGACGGCACGCTGACCCACCGCAAGATCCGCCCGCTGCATATGGAATATTGGGGCCGGGTCTGGACCCTGACCGCCTGGTGCGAGACGCGCGAAGACTTCCGCGTTTTCCGGGTCGATCTGATCGAAGAGATGACCCCCCTGCCCGAACTGTTCGTGGACGAACCCGGCAAGCGCTTGTCGGATTACGTGCCGGATTGAGAGACGTGCCCGCTCAGGACCATTCAATCGGGTCCAGCCGGAATAGTTTCGACAATTGTTCGTAAACCTCAGGGACATCGGCTTTTAGGGCTTGGGGGCGCTCGAAGAACACCTCGACCGAAACCGCAAAAAACTCCTCATGCCCTTCCGCGCCATAAGGGTCGATCACTGTCCTCTGCCCGGCTTCAACCGCGTGCAAATGAGCGTCAAAAGCGCTCAGGAACACGCGCTCCCACTCGGCAAAGCTCTGCCCCTCGGCGAGCAGCGGCACACCGTTGGTGCGGCCGGACAGGTCATCGATCTGATGGGCAAATTCGTGAAAGACGACATTTTGCCCGTCATGATCGTTCAGACCGCCCTGCTGGCTATGCGCCCAGGACAGAATAACTGGGCCGCGATCCCAGCTTTCGCCGGTGCGCACCACCTCCTGTTCGGTCACAACATAGCCGGAATGGCGACGCTGGCGCGATTTGAAAGCGTTGGGATAGATCAGGACCGTTGTCAGATTCTCGTACCAAAGTGGGCTGTTGACGACGAGCAGACAGGCCTGCGCCGCAATCGACAGACGCATCTCTTCGGTCACCTCCAACCCGTCGCAGCCGACGAAATCCACCTGATCCAGAAACAGGTTCACCTTACCGTCGATTTTGGCGCGCAATTCTGTCGGAAGCCTGCGCAGAATCGGAACCAGCTTGTCGATGGTCGCGTGCTGATCGTCGGACAGAGGCGTTTCCAGCAATTGGCGGCGCGTTTGTTGTTTCGACCAGTAGCGATAGCCCAGCACCGCCGCGATCAGGATCAGTATGGCAACGAAGATCAACATGGGGTGACCTGCTTCGAAATGGAACTACAGCGGCAGGGGCCGGGCTTCGGCAATCGCTTCCATCGCGAAATATGAAGTGACGCTGTCCAACTCAACCTTTTCGATCAGGCGCTGATAGACCTTGTCATAACTGGTCATGTCCTGTGTCACGACCTTGAGCTGGTAATCGTAATTCCCGCCGATCCGGTGGAAATCGACAACTTCGGGGATGGTCAGCACATGGCGGCGAAACGCCTGAAGCCACTCCGCCGAATGGTGGCGGGTGCGCAGCATAACGAAGACCACCAGATTCAGCCCCAGCTTTTCCCGTGCGATACGGGCGCGCGACCCTTGCAGCACGCCTGCCTCGGTCAGTGCCCTCAGCCGCCGCCAGCAGGCGTTTTGCGACAGTCCCACCCGGTCGGCCAGATCGCGCTGCGACAGGCTGGCATCCAATTGCATCTCGCGCAGCAGCTTGAGGTCAATATGATCTATTTTTTCGGACATATCAGATCATATGACACATAATTAGCGGATTTTCTATAAAGTTTGGTAAAGTTTTTTCAAGCAGAGAGGGTCACGTTGGTTGTAGAACAGGAGTTTGACCCATGCCGCTCAATCAGTTTCGCAATACCATAGAAGCCGCCATTCACGCCGGAAAGTTGCAGGACGGGCTGATCGGCGAAGGGGTCATGATCCCTGGTCTTTTTGGTGATGTGCCACTTGTCTATGCCGACTACGTCGCGTCCGGCCGTGCCATGCGGCAGGTTGAGGAGTTCATCGCGACGCAGGTGCTGCCCTATTATGCCAATAGCCATACCGAGGCGTCCTATTGCGGCGCCTACATGACCCGGCTTCGCAGCGCCGCTCGGGCGGAGATCGCGCGGGCGGTCAATGCGGGCAAAGAGGATGCGGTGATCTTCACAGGCTCAGGTGCCACTGCCGGGCTGAACCGGCTGGTGAGCCTTTTGGGCGTGAACGAAGCGGAGCGCCCGGTTGTGTTCATCGGGCCCTATGAACATCACTCCAACATCCTGCCCTGGCGCGAGAGCAAGGCTGAGGTGGTGGAGATCCCCGAAGCGGCTGGCGGCGGTGTTGATCTGGATGCGCTGGAGGTCGCCCTCGCCGCCCATGCGGAAGCTGACCTGTTAATCGGCAGCTTCTCGGCAGCCTCGAACGTGACCGGCATCCTCACCGATCCCGATCCGGTCAGCCGCCTGCTGCGATCCCATGGCGCGCGGGTGATCTGGGACTATGCAGGTGGCGGTCCCTATCTGTCCATCGACATGTGTTCGGGCGGCGATGCGCAAAAGGACGCGGTAGTGATCTCACCACACAAGTTCCCAGGCGGGCCAGGAGCGTCGGGTGTTCTGGTCGTCAACAAAGATGCGGTTCAGCGTACTTGCCCCAGCTGGCCTGGCGGCGGCACCGTGTCTTTTGTCTCGCCCTGGCGGCATGATTACAGTGACGATCTGGCGGCGCGAGAAGAGGCCGGGACACCCAATGTGATCGGCGATATCCGCGCGGCACTTGCCTTCATCATCAAGGACGTGGTGGGAGAGCCCTACATCGCTGAGCGCGAGGCACGCTATAACGAGATGGCGTTGGAAGGATGGGGCGACAACCCGCACCTGACCTTGTTGGGCACCAACAGCCCACATCGCCTGCCGATCTTTTCTTTCCTCGTGCGCGACGATATCGGCCAGCCGGTCCATCAGCAGCTTTTCACGAGGATGCTGAGCGACGTCTGTGGCATCCAGGCCCGCGGCGGCTGCGCTTGCGCAGGACCTTACGCCCACCGCTTGCTGGGGATTGACCAAGAGGCGTCCCAAAATCTGCATGACGAACTGGCGGCGGGGCACGAGCTCAGCAAACCGGGCTGGGTGCGGCTGAACTTTTCGTATCTGATGCGCGAAGACACGGTGCGGTTCATCATAGATGCGGTCAACGACCTGACCCGCCGTACAGCTGAGCTTGCGCCGCATTACAAAGTTGACGCAACGACAGCCCGATTTAAGGCCGCCTGACACAGGAGAATGTGACCCAGATTACATCCAATTCCGCAGCTCCAAGGCAGATTGTTTCCATATTTATTTCTGCCATTGGAGCATTGGTATGGCTTTAAAGATTTCTGCCCCTGTTGGGGACAAGTCCCGTATCACCAAACCCGATCCGAAGAAAAAGAACCAAAAATTCAAGCCGGTTCAGAACAAGCCCGCAGATGTCGAACTGGTCCGGCTGATGCTGAAGGCGAATGGCTATGCGGTCGCCGTTCACGGCAAATGTGACGCCGGTCTGATCAAGACCATCCGCGATTTCCAAAAGAAGAAACTTGGCTTCAAGAAACCTGACGGCATTGTCGACCCCGGCATGCGCACCTGGAATGCGGGCCTGCCGAAGCTGGCCGCGCAGGTTGCCGCCGATGCCAAGGTCGAGGTGTATGAGGTCTATGAAGGCGGCAAAAAAAAGCTGGTCACCAAGAAGGAATACGAAGCTGGCGCAAAGGCGCTGCAGAAAGAGATCTTGTCCAAGGCCAACAAGATGCATTCCGAGGCCGAGGTCTGGGTCGATATCTGCAACGATATCGAAAAGACCCGGCAGGCGCAGGACGGGTTGATGAACGCGCTAGTGGAATTTGCCGTCAGTTCCGTCAACGACACCACCGACCCGCCCTGGACCGACATTCTGAATGCCCGCTCAGAAGCGTCGTTTCTCAAGACGCTTGCAGGTAAGTCTTCGCCGGATTGGAACAAGGTCTACAAACAGGATCAGAAGGCGACCAAGGCCCATAACAAGGCGGTAAAGTCCTACAAGAAGTTCATTCAGGCCCGTATCAGTACCGCCGGATCGATGATCAGCGGGCTGGAAGTGGTGCGCGATACCTCGTTTGCCGCAGTCGAGGCTTACATGACCGCCCGTCTGGTGGTCACCAAGGGGATGACCCCGGCCAAAGCCAACGCAGTCGCCGCTGCCAGTACCGAGGCGTTGAAATCGGGCGCTGGTCAGTTCGGCGAATATCTGGCGGGCAACAAGGTGACCTGGGACGGCGCCGCCAAGAAAGTATTCATCGACAGTTTCATCGCCGGTCTCGCGGGTGCCGCGGGCGGCAAGCTGGGCGATGCACTGTCCAAGGGTTTGGCAACCAAGCTGGCCGCCGCCGTGCTGCCGAAGCTTTCGGGCAACATCTCGAAAAAGGCGGCGGAGGCGTTTTTCAAACGCTTCCTGACTTCGAAGGCGGGTGAGGCGCTGGTCACCAATGCGCTGAAGGAAACCATCGGGTTGATGAAACCGATGATCGAAAAGGGCCGTGCGCCCAACCTCAAGGAGGTGAAAGAAGCGGTCGCCAAGACGCTGACAGCGGGCATCATGTCCCATGCCTCGGCCAAGGCACTGGAGGGCTTTACCAAGAAGCTGCCCGGCGCGGGCGAGGCCTTCCTGCGCAAGACCATGGCGCCCAAAGTGATGGAGGCCATGCGCGGAGATCTGGTCAAACTCTACGGTGCTGACACGTTCGACACGCTGGCCAGCAAACATGCGGGCGAAATCTATGTGAAAGTGGCCGAAAGCCTGACCGGCAAGGCGATCGAAAAAGCGGCAGTCGATGCGGTGAACGCCTCGGACGGGTCGCAGAATGCGGGCCAGATGCAGAAGCTTGCCAATGATGCGATGCGCAAGGATGCAGAGTTGCGTAAGAAGATGCAGAACATGATCAAAGCCGAGTTCGCGCGCAAGGCAAAAGCGATGAAGAAAGCCGCCTGACCGTTAGCGCAATCTTGCCGCTTTCCTCTGCGGTGTGAGGCCGTTATTAGGGGTCCAGCAAGGAGCCCGAGATGAACAAACTCACGCCGCAGCCCGGAATCATGGACATTGCCCTCTATCAGGGTGGGGCCGCGCATGTGGAGGGCGTGAGCAATGTCATCAAGCTCAGCTCCAATGAAAACCCTTATGGTCCCAGCCCCAAGGCGATGGAGGCGGTGCGCGACAGCGCCGCCCTGCTGCACCGTTACCCTTCAACCGATCACGCGCCCCTGCGTGCAGCAATTGGTGAGGTACACGGGCTGAACCCCGATCAGATAATCTGCGGCGTCGGCTCGGACGAGGTGCTGCAATTTGTGGTCCATGCCTATGCGGGGCCCGGAGATGACGTGATCTACACGCAGCATGGGTTTTCCATGTATCCCATTTTGGCGCGCATGGTTGGGGCCGCCCCGGTGCAGGTGGATGAGAGCGAGCGCAAGGTCGATGTGGATGCAATCCTGGCTGCCTGTTCGGAGCGCACCAAGGTGGTGTTCCTCGCCAATCCCGCCAACCCTACCTCGACCATGCTCGCCGAGGGCGAGATTGCGCGGCTGGCTGATGGCTTACCACCGCAGGCGATCCTGGTTCTGGACGGAGCCTATGCAGAATTTGTCGAAGGCTTCGACGGCGGCGCGGCGCTGGTTGCCTCGCGCGAAAACGTGATCATGACGCGCACTTTCTCCAAGATATACGGTCTGGGCGGGATGCGGGTCGGCTGGGGCTATGCCCCGCAGGACATCATCGATGTGCTCAACCGTATCCGCCAGCCGTTCAACCTGTCTGCGACCGCCCTTGCCGCGGCAGAGGCCGCAGTGCGGGACCGGGACTATGTCGATCACTGCCGCGCCGAGAATACCAGACTGCGGGCATGGCTGGCCGGTGAACTGGCCGAGGCGGGCGTGCCCTCCGACACCTCTTGCACCAATTTCATTCTGGCGCGCTTCGCCGACCAGGCTGAGGCGGATGCCTGCGACGCCTACCTGCAATCTCAAGGCCTGATCGTGCGCAAGGTGGCTGGTTATGGCCTGCCCAATGCATTGCGCATCACCGTGGGCGATGACACGGCCTGCCGCCGGGTGGCCGCGGCGGTGCGCAGTTTCAAGGCGGGTCAAGCATGAGCCAGATTTACAACCGCGTCGCCCTGATCGGTCTGGGCTTGATCGCATCGTCGATGTTCTGGGCCATCAAACGTGGCGGCTTGGCGGGTGAGGTCACGGGCTATGCACGCTCAGAGGCTACCCGTGACACGGCGCGCCGTATCGGGCTGTGCGACCACGTCTGCGACAGCGCCGCCGAGGCCGTGAATGACGCTGATCTGGTGGTGCTGTGCGTGCCGGTCGGTGCCATGGGCGCTGTCGCTGCTGAGATCGCACCACACCTGAAACCAGGGGCCACGGTCTCAGATGTCGGCTCGGTCAAGCGCAGCGTGGTCGAGGCGGTCTCGCCTCACATTCCCGCAGGGGTGCATTTCGTGCCCGCCCACCCGCTGGCCGGGACCGAGCATTCGGGGCCGGAATCGGGCTTTGCGGAGCTTTTCGACCACCGCTGGTGTCTGCTGGTCCCGGTTGAGGGCAGCGACCCTGACGCGGTGGCAAAGTTGCGCGCCCTCTGGGAGGGGCTCGGCTCTTACGTAGAAGAAATGGAGGTCGAGCGCCACGATCTGGTGCTGGCCGTGACCAGCCACGCACCGCACTTGATTGCCTACACGATGGTGGGCGTTGCCGACGATCTGCGCCGGGTTACGGATACGGAGGTCATCAAATACTCCGCTGCAGGGTTTCGGGATTTCACCCGCATCGCAGCCAGCGATCCGACCATGTGGCGGGACGTGTTTCTGACCAACAAGGACGCGACGCTGGAAATCCTGGGCCGTTTCACCGAAGAGCTTTTCGCACTGCAGCGCGCCATCCGCACCGGTGATGGCGACATGTTATTTGACTACTTCACCCATACTCGTGCTATCAGACGCGGCATTATCGAGGCGGGGCAGGATACCGATGCCCCGGACTTCGGACGGAGTAAAGCGAAGACATGACAGGTTGGAGATGGTGTCTGGCGGCTGTTGCCGCGTTGTTGATCGGCAGCGACATGGTCGCTGCGCTCAGCCCGGACAGCTCTCCTCGACCACCGATGCGGCCCACAGACACCAATCAGGTGAGCGCTGCCGCCTTTGTTGCAAGCGCCCCGCGTATCCGTCCGGTCGCGCGTCCGGTATCTGATCAGGCCTTGCTGGCAACCGCGCATATGCTGAACACCATCACGCCCGGCCCTGCCCTGTCGCTACGCCCGACCGCGCGGCCAAAGGAGCTGGAACAGAAGATCTTCTTTAAGAAACGCAAGCTGCGCAAGACATCGGTCTGCGGCAATATCGACATTCAGGGTGAAAAGGTCGGCAAGGTTCCAGGCAAGCTGCGCGGCTGCGGCGTCAGCAAAGCGGTGCGTGTCAAATCGGTGGGCGGCGTCTTGCTCAGCCGCCCCTCGGTGATGACCTGCGAGACGGCAGAGGCACTGAACAGGTGGGTGCAACGAGGTGTCATGCCCGCTTTCAAGCCGATGGGCCGGGTCGCGCGGTTGGAGGTCGCGGCGCATTATTCCTGCCGCACTCGCAACAACAAGCGCGGTGCAAAAATCTCGGAGCATGGCAAAGGCAAGGCAATCGACATTTCAGGCTTTACATTGGATACCGGCCGCACCGTTACGGTCTATGAAGGCTGGCGCAAAGGCCAGTCCCGCAAGGCGCTGCAGCGCGCTTGGCGCGCGGCCTGCGGTCCATTCAGCACCGTGCTGGGGCCCAATGCAGACCGCTATCATCAGGACCATTTCCACATGGACACTGCGCGCCACCGGGGCGGCAATTACTGCCGTTAATCGCGCGCTCTTTCGGCGCTGAGCACAACACAACTGGGATTGTCCAGATACCACTGCACCTGCGGCGCCAGATCGGGGCGCGTCGCAGGCAATTCCAGCGGGTGCCACTTGATATCCACCAGACCGGCGGCAGTCAGGGCCGCCTCATGGGTTTCAGTGCTCCATTGCCAGATGTCCACCTCGAAACCACCGATAATCAGCAAGTGGCGCGGCGGTTTGATCGTTTCGTAGCGGAAGCCAAACTGCGCCTCCATCGCGGGGTCCTGTGCAGAGAAGTCGTAGTCGGGGTTGATTGTATAGGTCACGAACCGCCCACCGGGCTTGAGGTTGCGCCCAATCTGGCGGCACATGGCAAAAAGCGCGGCCTCGCTGGGCGCATAGTGAAACAGATACATCGCCGTCACGATGTCTGCGGGCTCGGCGAGGACAAAACCTTCATCCGCAGCATCTACTACCGCATAACGTAACGCCTTACCGATATGCGCCTCGTGATCGGGCTGGTTGCGCGCAACTGCTTGTTCGATCATGTGCGAGGACACGTCCGTGCCGATAACCCGAGCCGCCCCCAGCCGCATCAGTTCGCGTGACAATCGTCCCTCGCCACAGGCCAGATCCAAAATCGAACTGCCCTTAACCGACCCGAGGGTACGTAGGAATACATACCACTCAAGGACCGTATAAGCGCTCTCTGAGCGGCTCCATCTTGTGTAGGTATTCGGATCGCCCTGATAGCTGGCCATGCGATCAGTGTGACCCGCGCAAGAGGCTCTCGTCCAGAACCGTTGTGAAGACCCGATCAATGCGGTGCACCCGGCATTACAGGCCGGGTACTGCCGGGATCACTTCAAATATGGTTCCGGATTGACGCTTTCGAAACCTTCGCGCACTTCGAAATGCACATAAGCGTCGTTGCCATCCCGAAGTTGCGCGATCTTCTGGCCGCGCTTGACTCGGCTGCCCTTTTCGATCTCGATATCCGCCACATTGGCGTAAACCGTCAGCAGGTTGTCCTTGTGACGCACCACGATGATTGGCACCTCATCGGCATCCGCAGTGATCGCGGCAACAGTGCCTGCCTCGGCGGCCAGCACTGCCGTGCCGGGCGCTGCGGCGATATCGATGCCTTCATTCTTGCCCTTGGCATAGGTCCGGATGATCTTGCCGGTCACCGGATAGCCCAGCCGGGCAGAGCTGTTGCTGGGCTTCTCGGCCAGCGACACATCCGGCGTTTCGGGTGGCTTGGCCGAAATCTTCTCATCCGGCAGCGCCGAGGTCGAGCTGGGTGGCGTCGGGGTCGGGCTGCCCTGCCCCGGCCCGCTGACAGCGGTTGTGGTGGTTGCAACAGCGACCGATATCGGCGCGGGCTGATCCTTAACCGGAATCAGCAGGAACTGGCCCTCGCGGATCGCGAAATCAGGTCCAAGACCATTCCACTCTGCCAACGACTTGACCGGCACCTGATAGAGCCGCGAAACGGTATAGGCGGTCTCGCCGCGCTTGACCTTGTGGCGGATGGGCTCGGGGCCGGCCGGTTTTGCAGGCGCGGCAGCAGGTTTGGCCGGGGCCAGCGTCGAAGTCTGCACCGGCGTCGTGTCCGGGGCCTGATCGATCGCAGAACCGGCAATCGTGGCGATATCCACGTTTCCAGCGCCTGGTGCAGTGGTGGCAACCCGGCGCGGCAGCGAGACGACCTCGCCATCGCGCAGCCCGTCATTGGCGTTAAGGCCGTTGAACCGCGCCACCTCACCTGGCGGCAAGCCGATCCGGTTCGATAGCGACGTGACAGTGTCGCCGCGCCGGGCCACCGCGACCTGATAGCTGGGATACGAGATCACGCCACGGCTGTCCGGGCTCGGGCGCGCCTGCGTGTTGACGTTCTGGGCGGCTTCGGTGGTGTTGAACCCGCCCACCTGCCCGCGCAGGTCATAATCCAGCGGCCCTTCGCAGGCCGCGACAAGACCCGTTGCCGCGAGGACCAGAGGCCAGCGCAAACGGGAACCGACAAAGGGTACTGCCATATCTCAATCCTCAAAATCCGCACCCCTTGTTGACCGGGGGCTTTGTATAAATGCCGGGTCTGCCCTACCCGGTTCAGCCGTCTTTTCCCAGACCTTCCAGCAATGGCACAAAACGGACTGGGCGCAGTTCGTCATAATCATAGCCCGTTTCCGTCCGGCGCACCCGGATCAGAGTCTGAACCGCGTCGGACTGACCGACCGGTACCACCATAATACCCCCGATCTTGAGTTGCGCCAAGAGCGGGCCCGGCGGATCTTCGGCAGCTGCGGTCACAATGATGCGGTCAAACGGGGCCTGTTCAGGCAAACCATGCGATCCGTCGCCGACGATGGCCGTGATATTGACCAGGTCGAGCTCCTGAAACAGCTGCATGGCCTCACGCACCAGCCGCGCATGGCGGTCAATCGTGTAGACGCGCCGCACCAGCCGCGCCAGAACAGCAGCCTGATAGCCCGAGCCGGTGCCCACTTCGAGCACCTTGTCACGCGGGGTCAGTTCCAACGCCTGGGTCATGATGCCCACCACCGAGGGCTGGCTAATCGTCTGCCCGCAGGCGATGGGCAGCGGCATATCCTCATAGGCGCGCCCGGTGAACAGGCCACGCACGAAAGGCCCGCGATCGATCTGCTCCATCGCGGCAAGCACTTTGGCATCCGTCACCCCGCGTGAGCGCAGGTGATAGAGGAACTGCATCTTGGTTTCGGCGTCAGGTCCGCTCATTCGATCGCTTTCAGCGCCTCCAACTGGTCATGGGCGGTCAGATCAGCGCGCATGGGCGTGACCGAGATATACCCGTCCAGATTGACCGCCACATCCGTATCCGGCGCGCTGCGTTCGCGCTGATCGCCGCCCTGTATCCACAGGAACCGGCGGCCCGTGGGCGAGTTCTGCGGCATGACCGAGAACCGCGCATGGGGGCGATAGCCCTGCGGAACAACGCGAATTCCTGCCAGATCACCGGCAGGCACCGGTGGGAAGTTCACATTGTAGAACAGACGGTAATCGCCTTCCTCTGCCGGGCTGTTGTCCAGAATGGACCGGACCACGCGCGCGCCATGCTTGCGCGACACCTCGAACGGGTCAGAGAGGTCGCGGTTCTCGGGTCCATAAAATTGCGACAGCGCAATGGCGGGCAAGCCCTGCAGAGCTGCCTCCATCGCCGCGCCTATCGTGCCGGAATAAAGCGTATTTTCGCCCGCATTATTGCCCCGGTTCACGCCAGAGAGCACCAGATCGGGGCGCGCATCCTTCAACACGTCATGCAGGCCGACCATGACGCAATCGGCCGGACTGCCCTCGGCGGCATAACGGCGATCCTCTAGCTTGATGACCATCATCGGGCGGGTGTAGCTGATGCAATGCGCCACGCCCGATTGCTCGAAGGCAGGCGCGACGATCCAGACTTCGCCGTCCGGGCCTGCGATCTCGGCCGCGATCTCCTCCAGCACGGCGAGGCCCGGCGCGTTGATGCCGTCATCATTTGTCAGAAGAATGCGCATGATGTCCCTGCCCTGTCTGAGCTTGCCTCTGTTCCGCCTTGATAGACGCCGCCCGGATGCGCGGCAAGCAGCCGATGCGGTTCAGCCAACCTCGCCCAACCGCGCGACGTAGCGTGCCAGCGTATCGATCTCAAGATTGATATGGTCGCCAACGCTGACCTCACCCCAGGTGGTGACCTCTTTGGTATGCGGGATGAAGTTGATGCCGAACTCGGCCCCTTGCACATCGTTAACGGTGAGCGAAGTGCCGTTCAGCGCCACAGAACCCTTGGGCGCGATGAAGCGCGCCAGATCATCGGGCGCGCGGAAGGTGACGCGGGTGCTATCACCCTCATCCTCGACCGCGATCACTTCGGCCACGCCATCCACATGGCCCGAGACGATATGACCGCCCAACTCGTCACCCACCTTGAGCGCGCGTTCCAGATTGACACGCTTGCCCATCTGCCAGGCGCCAAGGTTGGTCTTTGACACGGTTTCGGCGCTGATCTGCACGTCATACCAATCCTCACCCAGCGCGATCACTGTCAGACAGACACCGTCGCTGGCGATTGAGGCACCGATATCGATACCCGCCGTGTCATACCCGGTCTGGATACGCGCCCGCAGATCGCCCTGCTGATCCAGTTCAATGACGGTGCCCACATCCGTGACGATACCCGTGAACATTTTCGAAACCTCTGCGTGTTTGCCTTATTGCTGACCTAACGACGCACCGGGCGGCGGGCAAGCCCCCGCTTGCCCGAGAGCGCGGTTCTGGTCATAGTTTCGACCAAAAGAAAGAGCAGTATAGCGCGGATGATCAAACGGGCCGACAAACGCAGGATCTTAGCGCCGCCGCACGCGCGGCGTGTGTTCCTGTTTCTGCAAGGCCCGCATGGACCGTTCTTCCATCGGCTGGGCCGTATGCTGCGCGCCACCGGCGCCGAGGTCTGGCGCGTGGGTTTCAATGCCGGCGATCGGGCTTTCTGGCGCCATAGAGCGCGCTACATTCCCTATCGCGGCACCGTTGCGGATTGGCCGGATACACTGACGTCCCTGCTGGCGCAGCACGGGGTGAGCGATATCGTGCTTTATGGAGATTCGCGCCCCATACATGCCGAGGCAGTCCGGATCGCCCGCGCGCAGGGGCTGCGGGTTCATGTCTTTGAAGAAGGCTATATGCGGCCCTATTGGGTGACCTATGAGCGCGACGGATCAAACGGCAATTCCCGGCTGATGGAGATGAGCGTGGCGCAGATGCAATGCGATCTGGATCGCTCTGACCACGATTCGCCGCCGCCGCCCGCCCATTGGGGCGACATGCGCGAGCATATCTTCTACGGCGCGCTTTATCATTGGTTCGTCATGTTCCGAAACCGGGACTACCGGAACTTCCAGCCACATCGCGAGTTTCCAGTGACGGTGGAATTCAGGCTGTACCTGAAACGGCTGCTGCTGATGCCGGTCCACGCGATCGAGCGCCGCATCGCGACGCTGCGCGTGCGCAGCGGTGGGTTTCCCTATCACCTGGCCCTGCTACAACTGGAGCAGGACAGCTCATTTCAGAGCCATTCTCCCTTCGCGCGGATGACCGAGTTTCTCGAAACTCTGTTCGACGGATTTGCCGAAGGAGCGCCCGGCCACCATCACCTCGTGATCAAGGCACATCCGCTTGAGAACGATCGTGTCCCGCTGCGCTGCGAGGTCAGGCGGCTGGCGCAACAGCATGGAATTGCACACCGGGTGCACTTTGTGCGCGGCGGAAAGCTTGCCCAGTTGCTGGACGACGCACGCAGTGCTGTGACGGTGAACTCCACCTCGGGCCAGCAGGTCCTGTGGCGCGGCATTCCACTGAAAATCTTCGGAAAAGCAGTCTATGCAAAGCCTGAATTTGTCTCGGATCAACCGCTCGCCGCGTTCTTTGCGGCTCCGGCGCGCCCAGACAAGGAGGCTTATCGGACCTACCGGCGCTATCTTTTGGAAACCAGCCAGGTGCCTGGTGGATATTATGCCCGCAAGGGCCGCCAGCAACTGCTGCGCCAGGTGGTCGATATGATGCTGGCACCGGGGGATCCCTACGAAATGCTCGGATCTGGGAACGCGGCTCCTCGGCAACAGTTACGCCTGGTGAACTGACCCTCCTGCCCGCAACCTCTGGATAAATGTACCCGATTTCGGTAGTTTGCCCCAAAATCTGAGGCAGACATACAAATAAGGTCGAGGAGACCGACAGTGAATTCCTACTCCAATCGCTGGGTTAAGCCCATCGCGTTGCTTGCTGTTCTGGGTGTGGTGGCGTCCTGCGCGTTGCCGCGCGTCGGGCCCAGCAAGAACCAGATTTACGCGGGCTCGGTGCAAAATGACGGCGATGCCTTTGTGGTGGCAGTCAATGATCGCGTCACCCGTGCCACCGCCGTGGTGCCCGCATTCGGGTTTTCCAGCAGCTTCAAATCGGCCCCGCAACTGACCTCTGACACGATTCGCCCTGGTGACGTTCTGGGCCTAACCATCTGGGAAAACGTCGACGATGGCCTGCTGTCGGGTGAGGTCGGTAACTCTACCCCGCTGGAAGAGGTTCAGGTCGACAGCGACGGCTTTATTTTCGTGCCCTATGCCGGGCGCGTGCGCGCCGCGGGCCGCACACCCAACCAGCTGCGCCAGGACATCACCACAGAGCTCGAAGAGCAGACCCCCGACCCGCAGGTCGAAGTGCGGCGTATGGCCGGCGACGGCTCAACCGTGTCCGTCACCGGCTCGGTCGGCGCGCAAGGTGTCTTTCCCATCGAACGCCCGACACGCACATTGTCGGCCATGCTGGCGCAGGCGGGTGGGATCGTGATCGAACCGGAAATCGCACAAGTGACCGTCATCCGCGGCGGCGAGAAAGGCAAAATCTGGTATCAGGATCTTTTCCAGCATCCTGAACTGGACGTGGCCCTGCGTGGCGGCGACCGCATCCTGGTCGAAGAAGATACCCGGTCGTTCACCGCGCTTGGCGCGACACGTAGCCAGGCCCGCGTTCCGTTCGAAACACAGGACCTGTCGGCACTGGAGGCGATTGCGCAAATCGGTGGTTTGGTCTCTTCCTCCTCGGACCCGACAGGCGTGTTTGTCTATCGCAATGAACCGGCCGAAATTGCAGGTTCGGTTCTGGGCCGTAACGATCTGCAGGGTGCGCAGCGCATGATCTATGTGCTTAACCTGACCGAACCCAACGGCCTGTTTCTGGCCCGTGATTTCGTGATCCGGGACGAGGACACGATCTATGTGACCGAAGCGCCCTATGCACAATGGACCAAGGCGATCTCGCTCATTTCCGGTGGTCTGACACCCTTTGCCAACGTCGCCACACTGACCGGTAGCTGATCTGGTGCATGCCGAAACCGAAACGACAGCCGGTGGCAACTGCCACCGGCTGTTTGTTTATAATGGCGGCTTCCTGACCCAGAGCCGCATTCGACGCATCCTTTCGCTGGCAGGCTACGACATCCGGCTTGGTCTGCCTGGCCCTGACGATCTGGTGGGCATCTGGGGCGATAGCCCGACCGCCCATCGCGGCAAGGCCATTGCTGCGCGCCGTGACGCGCCACTGCTACGGGTCGAGGACAGTTTTCTGCGGTCGCTGCATCCGGGCCGCGCTGGCGAGCCGCCGATCGGCCTGAACCTCGACCATGCGGGCGTACATTTCGATGCTGAAATCCCAAGTGACCTGGAAACACTGCTGGCAACGCACCCGCTGGACGATACCGCACTGCTGGACCGGGCGCGCGACGCCATGGCGCGAATGCGCGGCCAGCATCTGAGCAAGTACTGCGCCGTCGATCCAACGCTGCCGCCCCCCGGCCCAGGCTATGTACTGGTGATCGACCAGACCCGCGATGATGCCTCGGTCCGGGCAAGCGGCGGCACGGACGCGCTGTTCCGCGAGATGCTGGTTTTTGCGCAAGAAGAACACCCCGGTGCGCAGGTAGTCATCAAGACCCACCCCGAAACCACAGCGGGCTATCGCAACGGGTATTACTCAGAAGCGGATACGAACCACCGGGTCAGCCTGCTGGACCAGCCGATTAGCCCTTGGTCGCTGCTGGAGGGTGCGGTGGGCGTCTACACATTGTCCTCGCAACTCGGCTTCGAGGCGATCCTGGCCGGTCACAAACCCCGGATCTTTGGCGCGCCGTTTTATGCGGGCTGGGGGCTGACGCAGGATGAGAACCCCGTGCCTCGCCGCACGCGCAAGCTGACGCGGCCGCAATTGTTTGCGGCAGCCATGATCCTCTATCCGGTCTGGTACGACCCCTGCCGCGACCGACTCTGCGATCTGGAAACCGCGCTGGACATGATGGAGGCGCAGGCGCGAGCCTGGCGGCAGGATCATCGCGGCTGGATCGCCTCGGGCATGCGGTTGTGGAAACGCCCGGCGATCCGTCGGATGTTTGGCGCGCATGGCCGGATCACCTTTGCCGAGGCGCGCGCGTCGGGCGATACCCGCCCGCAGATGATCTGGGCCTCGAAAGCGGGCGAAGACAGCAGCGCCACTTTGGTCGAGGACGGTTTCCTGCGCTCGCGTGGGCTGGGCGCCGAGCTGGTGCCGCCACTCTCACTAATCACTGACACCAGCGGCATCTACTACGACCCCAAACGCCCCTCTGATCTGGAGGAGATGATCGCGCGGCGCGAAAGCCTCAGCCAGACCGAACGCAGGCGCGCCGAGCGGCTGGTGGCGCGGCTGACCGCAGATGGCGTGACCAAGTACAATCTGCCGGGGGACAAGCCAGAGCTGCCAGACGGGCGCTGCATATTGGTGCCGGGACAGGTCGAGGATGATGCCTCGATCCTGCGTGGGACAGAGGCGGTGACCACCAATCTCGATCTGCTCCAGGCTGCGCGCGCCGCCCATCCCGAGGCAACCCTGATCTATAAACCACACCCCGACGTTGAAGCCGGGCTGCGCGCAGGCAAGATCGACACCACCGGATTGGCCGATCTGGTGGCCGACAAAACAGACCCGGCGGCCCTTCTGGCGCAAGTGGAAGAAGTCTGGACCATGACCTCGCTATTGGGGTTCGAAGCGCTGTTGCGTGGCGTCAAAGTGACGACGCTGGGCGCGCCGTTTTACGCGGGCTGGGGATTGACCGAAGATCTGGGCCCTGTACCGGCTCGACGTGGTGCGCGACCGGATTTGATGGGTCTGGTCCATGCGGTGCTGATCGACTATCCGCGCTATCGCGACCCGGTGACCGGCCTGCCCTGTCCGGTCGAGGTTGCCGTCGAGCGGTTGGCCAGCGGGCATATTCCACATCCAGGATTGGCGAACCGTCTACTGTCAAAACTACAGGGGATATTCGCCACTTACGCACCCTATTGGCGCTAAGCGGTTACTTGAGCGCGCGGGTCCATCGGTGCAGGATGTCCGCGCCGATTTGTCGTGTTTCAGACAGGGTGAAGCGCGGCGCGTCCTCCAGCCGGTCAAGCCCCATCGCGCCAATTGCCGGCAGCCCCTCGGCCCCGATGGCAAGCCCCGCTCCAAATCCGATCAACTCGTCCACCAGATCTTCGGCCAGCAAAGTTGCAGCCAACGCAGATCCCCCCTCGCAGAACACCCGTGTCAGCCCGGCATCCCCCAATTGCTGCAACAGATCGGAGGCATCCAGCTGGGTTCCGTCCACTGCGCAAGAGATCAGCTTCGCGCCCAACCCCTCCCAGGCCTGCATTCGCTCATGATCTGCGCCGGGGCCGTGGCAGAGCCAAACCGGATGCTGCGCTGCGCTGCGTGCCAACTGGCTCATCAGAGGCAGGTCGAGATGGCGCGAGACGACGATCCGCACCGGCTGTTGCGCAACGCCCAGATCACGCACCGTCAGCGACGGATCATCCGCGCGCGCAGTCCCGGCCCCAACCATGACCGCGTCATGACGCGCCCGCATCGCATGGACCGCCCGGCGCGCCTGCGGGCCGGTGATCCATTTGCTTTGACCGGTGGCAGTGGCAATCCGGCCGTCAAAGCTGCTGGCCAGCTTCAGCGTGACAAGCGGTCGGCCTTGTTCGGTGCGCAGAAAAAAACCCGCGTGATCCCGCATCGCCTGCTGATCCAATACACCGGTCTCAACCGTGATCCCCGCCCCGCGCAGCATCGCAAAACCCTGCCCCGCCACGCGCGCATCGCTATCCTCGACCGCTGCCACAACCCGCGCGACACCTGCGTCGATCAAAGCCTGAGAACAGGGCGGCGTCTTACCCTGATGGGCGCAGGGCTCCAGCGAGACATAGGCGGTGGCACCGCGCGCCGCCTCTCCCGCCTGCGCCAAAGCCTCGGTCTCGGCATGGGGTCGGCCACCGGGCTGGGTCCATCCGCGCCCGACGATGCGCCCCTCGCGCACGATCACACACCCCACCGCAGGATTTGGCCAGGTCGTGCCCTGACCGCGCCGGCCCAAACTGAGGGCCAACGCCATGAATCTTTCGTCTGATGACGTCATTCTTCGGCTGGTGGGCTTGGCGGGCGTAATTCGTGGACGAATTCCTCGAAATCATCCGCCGCCTGGAAGTTCTTGTAAACACTGGCAAAACGCACATAGGCCACGGTGTCGATCCGGGCCAGTGCCTCCATCACGATCTCGCCAATCCGGTTCGAAGGGATATCCGTTTCACCCATGCTTTCCAGCCGCCGCACAATGCCCGAGATCATCTGGTCGATACGGTCGGGCTCAATCGGCCGCTTCTGCATCGAGATGCGGATCGAACGTTCCAGCTTGTCGCGGTCAAAATCCTCGCGCTTGCCGTTGGATTTGATGACCACCAGATCGCGCAATTGTACCCGCTCATAGGTAGTGAACCGGCCGCCACAGGCCGGACAAAACCGCCGCCGCCGGATCGAAACGTGATCCTCCGCCGGTCTGGAATCTTTGACCTGAGTGTCGATATTTCCGCAAAACGGGCAGCGCATTCGCCGTCTCCCTCGTTGTCTTGACTTGTATTTCTGCCTCGAGTTGTGAGCGCTTCGGCCCACTTATCCACAACTATAGGCCACCCTCTGCATTTTGGGTAGACGGAAAAACGCACCGCTAGATTATGGTGTTGTTTCAGCCGAAATGTAGCGCGATCCGGCGTTGATGCGGGGCATCGCGGTGTTCGAACAGATAAACCCCCTGCCACGTTCCCAGCATCGGCACTCCATCCGAAACCGGAATTTGCAAGCTGACGGGCAACAGCGCCGCCTTGATATGAGCTGGCATATCGTCGGGTCCTTCATAGGTGTGGCGCAAATAGGCCATCGACGGATGATCCGAAGGCGGCACCAATCGCTGAAAGAAAGCTCTCAGATCGGTCTGCACCTCGGGATCAGCGTTTTCCTGAATAAGCAATGAGCAAGAAGTGTGGCGTACGAATACCGTAAGCAGGCCATCCCCTTGACCCGCAATCGCGTCGCGCAGTTGTGTCGTCACCTCATAGAGGCCTTGGCCACGCGTATCGAACTGAAGTTCACGGATCACAATTACATGGGTCCTTGATTTGGGTCGATTTGCGCATGCCAGAAAGTCACATGATCGCGATCAAAAGTCAGATTCGCCCCCCAACGGGAAACGGACGTGTATAGCTACAACGTGTGTCTGCCTGCGTGATCGACATATTATCACCAACGCTAATCCCCGATCTGAATGTCTTGTTAACCGGCGTAATACCCAGAGCTGCAGGATCAAGAGTAAAGCGCACCGCCGAGCGTCGGTCGGTCGTGACACTTTGGCTAACCGGGCTCGCCACATAAACGCGATCCGACCAGGCCGCACCCAGCTTGCGACGCGAAAAATCTGCGGCCCCACACCAATACCCATCATAAGTACCGCCAGCGTTCAGGATCACCTCGAACTCGTTTGCGTTGATCGGATTTACACGCGGACCATAAGGGGACACGAAGGCATATTTTTGCCCCTCTCCGTCGATGGGAACATCACATGCAGAGAGGAACAAAACTCCAGCCAACGCCAAATACCGTGTCATTTCAGAATTCTCCCTATGGGTGCTCGCCCAAAGATAGCGGCGAGTACCGGATAAGCACAGGGTCTCATTGCGAAATTCCATGGCATATAGTCGCTAATACCAGATGCTATTGGATCGTTCAGTCATTCCCAACCGAATTGCGGTTGCACCGCGTATTTGCCATTTGGACGGTTACGTTCGCACCTGACTGAATGCCGGACCCGAATCCGGATGGCTGAGGCGTGACGCCCGCAGCTTGCGGATCAAGCGTAAACTGAACCGAGGTTGGCCGGCCCGTCGTAACGCTTTGGGCGTATCCCCGCACGACGTAGAGGTCCTGACGCCAATTCGCGTCCAGTTTGCGCACCGCATATTCCGAGGCAGCGCACCACAATCCGCCAGTGCCCGCTGATCCCCTGGGTATAGCTTCAAAAACGGCCGAATTGACCTGATTGACTGTCACGCGGTCGAACACAAAATCCGGTTTCGCACTCACTGCAGCGGGAAGTTGCGCGGATAAAACGAAGGCAACGCCAAGCAATATCTTTTTCATGATCAACATTCCTGTTTGATTTGAGCTGAACCAAAGATAGCTGTTTCTCACCACCCGGAAACGGCCCGTCACGTGCTTGTCATCCTGACACGGCGCAGCATAAGAAAAACCCGCCGGTTTCCCAGCGGGTTCAATAGTTTACCGATGTGATCGCGGCTTACTGGTCCAGGAAAGACCGCAATTTGCGCGACCGGCTGGGGTGTTTCAGCTTGCGCAGTGCTTTCGCTTCGATCTGCCGGATCCGTTCGCGGGTTACGCTGAACTGCTGGCCGACCTCTTCCAGCGTGTGGTCTGTGTTCATGCCGATGCCAAAGCGCATCCGCAGAACCCGTTCCTCGCGCGGAGTGAGCGAGGCCAGAACGCGGGTTGTGGTCTCCTTGAGGTTTTCCTGAATGGCGCTGTCGAGTGGCAGTACGGCATTCTTGTCCTCGATGAAATCGCCCAGTTGGCTGTCTTCCTCGTCGCCAATCGGCGTTTCGAGAGAGATCGGTTCCTTGGCGATCTTCATCACCTTGCGGACCTTCTCAAGCGGCATCTGCAGCTTTTCGGCCAGTTCTTCCGGCGTCGGCTCGCGGCCGATTTCGTGCAGCATCTGGCGACCGGTGCGAACCAGCTTGTTGATCGTCTCGATCATGTGGACCGGGATACGGATCGTGCGGGCCTGATCCGCGATCGATCGCGTGATCGCCTGACGGATCCACCAAGTCGCGTAGGTTGAGAACTTGTAGCCGCGGCGGTATTCGAACTTGTCCACCGCCTTCATCAGACCGATGTTACCTTCCTGAATAAGATCAAGGAATTGCAGGCCACGGTTGGTGTACTTTTTGGCAATCGAGATTACCAGACGCAGGTTGGCTTCGACCATTTCCTTCTTGGCCTGCCGCGCCTCTTTCTCGCCCTTCTGGACCTGCTGAACGATGCGGCGGAATTCGCTGATATCCAAGCCGACATACTGGCCCACTTGCGCCATGTCGGCGCGCAGCTCTTCGACCTTGTCGGTCGAGCGTTCGATGAACATCTGCCAGCCCCGGCCCGGCTTTTCGGCCATCTCTGCCAGCCAGTTGGGATCAAGCTCACGCCCGCGATAGGTGTCGATAAACTCGCGGCGGTTGATACGGGCCTGGTCGGCCAGTTTCACCATCGCGCTGTCCAGCGACATGACCCGGCGGTTGATGCCATACAGCTGGTCGATCAACGCCTCAATACGGTTGTTGTGCAGATGAAGCCCGTTCACCAGTTCCACGATCTCGGACCGCAGCGCCTGATAGGTGTCCTCATCCTTGGTGCTGAACGAGCCATCCTCGTTCAGCGTGGCCGAGATCCGGTTGTCCTGCATCTCGCTGAGTTGTGCGTAGTCGGACGAGATCCGCTCCAACGTGGTCAGAACCTGATCCTTGAGCGCCGCTTCCATCGCGGCGAGCGACATATTGGCCTGATCGTCTTCGTCGTCGTCATCGTCCTGGGCAATCGGGTTGCCGTCGGCATCCAGTTCCGGGCTCTGATCCGTATTGGCGGGCTTTGCCGCGCCAACCGGCGCCGCCGCCGGGGCCACAACCGGCTCATCGCCCTCATCATCTTCGCCAAGCTGATTGCCGAACGTGGTTTCAAGGTCGATCACGTCGCGCAGCAGAATATCTTCGGACAGCAATTCGTCATGCCAGATGGTGATCGCCTGGAAGGTCAGCGGGCTTTCGCAAAGCCCAGCGATCATCGTGTTGCGCCCAGCTTCGATCCGCTTGGCGATGGCGATCTCGCCCTCGCGACTCAGCAGTTCAACGCTGCCCATCTCGCGCAGATACATGCGGACAGGGTCGTCGGTGCGATCGAGCTTCTCGGTCGAGGCGCTGGCCAGCGTTACCTCACGCGCGCCTTCGGTGGTGACCAGATCGGTCGAGCCTTTCTGCTCTTCCTCTTCGGCCTCTTCATCCTCGATAATGTTGATGCCCATCTCGCTGAGCATCGACATCACATCCTCGATCTGCTCAGAGCTGACCTGATCCGGCGGCAGCACCTGATTGAGCTGATCGTAGGTGATGTATCCCTTTTCGCGGGCCTCGGCGATCATCTTCTTGATCGCGGCCTGGCTCATATCCAGCGATGTTTCTGGTTCCTGTTCGTCGGGCTTGCGGTCGTCGTTGGTGTCTTTGGCGGCCATTCAATGCTCCTGCAGGGCTGGGTGATTCGCTTGAAACGAATCATTAGCGCGAAGATCTGATTCGGCTACCCGTCTACCCTGTTTTTTTCCCATGTTCCTTAGGAAAACACCCCTATCGGCGTTTTCGTTCGAAGTTGATTCCCGAGACGATGGCATCCAGCGCATCCCGTTCGTCTCGCTTGATTCGCGCGCCGTTGTCAGCCACGTCAAAGATCGCCTTGTCCTCGTTCTGCGAGCGACTGGCGCGATTGTGCTCTTCAGCGGCCTGTGCAACGCGCCAGGTCACCGCCTCATCTTCGAGCTCGGCAATCTCTTCACGTGCTTCGGCCATCTCGGCGGTCAGCCCGCGCAGCGCTGTGAGTTTTGCGAGTTCCTCGGCCAGGGTCATTTCGGCCAGTTCAACATCGCCAGGTCGGCGCACGCAGGGGCTGATCGCCACATGGCGAAGCCCATGCAGCATTTCAAGGGCCTGTGGCCCAAGAGCATCATGAATTCTGTCAGAGAGTTGGTCAGGGGCGTTCACCGCGTGGCGCAAGATCACATCGCGCAGCGCGGCATAGTCAGGATCGCGGCATTCCATCTCTTCGATCTGAGCCTCGAATTGGACCACAACTTCGGGTGTGGCGATGGCGGCGGCCAGAATGACCGCCTCGCGCATTTCGATCTGGCTGTGTTCACCTTGCGAGGCCAGAAGCGACGCGCGGGTCTGCGGCAGCGGCGTGGGTCTGGGCGCCTGCCATTTGCCGCGCGGCTGCCAGCTACCCTGTTTCGGTTTACGCTGCGGGCGGAACAACTCCCAGCGCAGGTCCTTGATCTCCTGCCCGTAATGCGACCGGATCGAGGGGTCGCGGATCAACCTGATCTTTTCACGCAAGGCCTTGTCCAGCGCCGCCTTGCGCTCGGGACTGTCAAAAACCTTGCCCTCGGTTTCGCGCTGCCAGAGTAGGCGCACCATTGGCATCGCCCCCTCCAGCACTGTCTGCACGACCGTGGGTCCTTCGGCCCGGATCAGGTCATCTGGATCTTTGCCCTCGGGCATCAGCGCAAAGCGTAGAGATTTGCCCGCCTCCAGCAGCGGCAGGGCCAGATCGATCACCCGCATCGCGGCGCGCAGCCCGGCAGTGTCGCCGTCCAGCGCGATGATCGGCTCATCCGCGATGCGCCAGAGCAGTTGCAGCTGATGTTCGGTGATGGCCGTACCTAAGGGCGCGACCGAAGCCCCGAAACCACCTTCGGCCAGCGCGATCACGTCCATATAGCCCTCGGCCACGATCAGAGGCTGCCCCTTGCCTGCCGCTGTCCGGGCAGGCCCGTGGTTGTAAAGGCTGCGCCCCTTGTCGAAAAGCTCGGTTTCCGGCGAGTTCAGGTATTTGGCGTTGTCACGGGGGTCCATCGCCCGCCCGCCAAAGGCAATGCAGCGCCCGCGCACGTCCCGGATCGGGAACATGATACGGTTGCGGAACGTGTCATAGGGCTTGCCGCCTTTGGTCGAAGGCTTGGCCAGCCCGGCGCCGATGATCAGATCCTCTTCCACGCCCTTGCCGCGCAGATGATCCCAAAGACTCTGCCAACCATCGGGGGCAAACCCGATCTCCCACCTCTCGGCCGCTGCACCGTCAAGGCCACGCCGCACAAGATAGTCCCGCGCCACCGCCCCTGCCCCGGTTTTGAGCTGCAGGCGGAAAAACTGCAACGCCTGCTCCATCACTTCGGCCAGTTGGGTGCGGCGGTCCTGTTTCTCCTGCGCCTTGGGATCGCGCGCAGGCATCGGCATCCCGGCCTCGCGCGCCAGGATCTCGACCGCCTCGATGAAAGAGACATTCTCGGTCTCTTTCACAAAGCTGATCGCGTCGCCCTTGGCGTGGCAGCCGAAGCAGTAATAGAACCCCTTGCGGTCATCCACGTGGAAGGACGCGGTTTTCTCGTGGTGGAACGGGCATGGCGCCCACATGTCGCCCTTGCCCTGATTGGACTTGCGCGGGTCCCACGTGACCTTGCGCCCCACCACCTGAGACAGGCTGGAGCGGCTGCGCAATTCATCCAGAAAGCCGGGCGGCAGCGACATGTCAGTTCTTCAGCTGTTTCTGCATTTTCTGGATCTTATCCCAGTTCTCCAGACATTGGGTTTGCAATTGCGCCCCAAGATCGGTCTTGCGCAGATCGCGCATCTTCTGCTCATAGACCCAAGGCACGAATTGCGGGATAGCGGCACTGTACTGCGCGGGCCAGGTCGGGTTGCTTGCAGCGATTGTGGCTGCCACGTCCGCCTCTTTCACCTGATCCAGCCGGGCCTGCTGAATGGCCTGGATGACCTGAGCCTGATAACCGCAGCTTTCCTCCTTGGTTTCCTTGGCCAAAACGGGCGTCGCCAGCAAAGAGGCAGCAAGCACATAGCGGATCATCGGGGTCCTCCGGAATCAGTTGAGACGCGTCAAGATTACCCCTGGGTCGCGGTGGCTACCATTGCCCATTTGGGATGATCCAGCAGCTTCACCATCATGATCCTGAAAACAAGGGCCAAAAACTGGCTCAGATTTCGTTTAGGCACGAAAAAACGGAGTATTTTGATCCCGAGGCTGGGTACGGAGTGCAGCACCCTTCTTAGACCTGATCCAGAACCTCTGGTCGGACAACGGGCTTGCCATCGCGGGTGAAGAACGGCGTGTTTCGTCCATTACGCTGCAACCCGGCGCGCAGATGCCGCCCCAAAGCTCGCACGATCATCGTAAGCTGTCCCTTGGCTTTCAGACCAGTTGGCGATGACGCCTCGTCAACGCTGCCGATCGTCACAAACGGCCCCATGACATCTTTGGCATCTGCATCCGGGTAAGCCGCATCCAGCGTGCCCACGAGGCGTAATTTCGGGCCAACCGTGTTGGCCAACGGTGTGTTGCAGCAGGATGCGTACCAGCGATAGAGCCCCTTGGGCGTCAGGCGCAGGCAGGCCAAGTGTTCGGTGCCCTGACTAAACTCAAGCCGCGAAGGCAGAATCTGATAGATGGGCGTCCCGCCCTGCGGGTCCATCACCCATTCTGCGCCGAGATGATGGGCAAAGGCCTGACAATCGGCGCAATAGCACAAAACGTGCGTGCCGCTTCGAGGTGAAACGCCACGCACTTTCCCACGGAGCTTACCGCACTGACACCCGAAGGTCAGGTCGCGCTCCGCCATAAGGTGTCAAAGCCCCTTGGCCCGGTAGCTGGCCGCAACCTTTTCGATCGAGACGATATAGGCGGCTGTACGCAGATCCTCGATATCGGCCCGGTCATGCCAGACATCGCGCATCGACTGGTAGGCGATCCGCATGGTGTCATCGAGACCCGAGCGCACCAGTTCCAACTCGCCCGCACCACGCAGGTACTTGTCCTTGAACTCGGGCGTCATCGACCAGGCATCGCCCAGATAGCGGTCGAGACGTTCCAACTCATCAATCACAAGCTGGTGCCGCGCTTCTTCCTGGCGTCGCTGCATCCGGCCAAAGCGGATATGGCTGAGGTTCTTGACCCATTCGAAATAGGACACGGTCACACCACCGGCGTTGGCATACATGTCGGGAATGATCACGCAGCCCTTCTTGCGCAACACCTCATCCGCGCCCGCCGTGACCGGGCCGTTCGCGGCCTCGATGATCAGCGGCGCCTTGATGCGTTCGGCGTTGCCAAGGTTAATCACCCCTTCCAGCGCCGCCGGGATGAGGATGTCGCACTCTTCTTCCAACAGGACCGCGCCGTCCTCGACATGAGTGGCATCCGGGAATCCGGTGACGCCGCCATGTTTGACGATCCAGTTGCGCACCCCTTCGACATCCAGCCCGTCCGCGTTGTAGATGCCACCGTCACGCTCGATGATCCCGATGATCTTGGAGCCGTCCTCTTCGGAAAGGAACTTGGCGGCGTGGAAGCCCACATTGCCCAAACCCTGCACAATCACGCGCTTGCCATCGAGCGAACCGGTCATTCCGGCCTTTTCCATGTCACGCTTGTCGCGGAAGAACTCGCGCAGTGCATATTGCACGCCGCGCCCGGTCGCCTCGGTCCGGCCCTGGATACCACCGGCATTGATCGGCTTGCCCGTCACGCAGGCGCGGCCGTTGATGTCGGTGGTGTTCATCCGCATGTATTGGTCCGCGATCCAGGCCATCTCGCGCTCGCCGGTGCCCATGTCGGGGGCTGGAACGTTCTGCGACGGATGGATCAGGTCGCGCTTGGCCAGTTCATAGGCAAAACGGCGCGTGATCTGCTCCAACTCGTGCTCGTCATATTGGCGCGGATCTATGCAGAGGCCCCCTTTGGAGCCTCCAAACGGTGCTTCGACCAATGCACATTTATAGGTCATCAGCGCCGCCAGGGCCTCGACCTCGTCCTGATTGACCGAAGGCGCGTAACGGATACCTCCCTTCACCGGCTCCATATGTTCAGAATGCACCGAACGGTAGCCAACAAAGGTTTGAATCTGCCCGCGAAGCCGCACGCCGAACCGTACCGTGTAGGTGGCGTTGCAAACCCGGATCTTTTCTTCGAGGCCCGGAGGCAGGTCCATCAGGGCAACCGCCCTATTGAACATCAGGTCCACACTCTCACGAAAACTGGGTTCGTTCCTTGGGCTCATATTGGTCCTCCCTGACCTTATGCGACTCGCAATACACATCGAGTGTTATCGCCACATTAAGCAGGTTCGACGCGGCGATGCGACATTTTTGAGCAGGTTCGGTAACTTCTCTTTCAGGCCTCTGACGCGAATCGCCCCGTCGTCGGGCAGCATTGTGGCACTGTCGCCCGGCGGGAAACAGAAACGGCAATGCACGCGTAAGTGTCCTCGAAAAAGCCCTATTCATCTAGGTTTAGGGCAGGTTATGCCCCATTATCGCCATGTTCACAGCGCATCTAGGATAGTCGAAGTAACTCTTCGGAAGAGGATCATCAGGTCCGGGGGATAGAGGTGTAGTATGCTCAAACATGTTACCGAACCGCATGCGTGGGGGCGAAGTGCGGCCGACAAAATTAATAAGCGCGGCAGGTCGTTCCTGTCAGACGACACCGGATCGATGACGATTTTCTCGTGTTACATTTTTCTCATCATCATCGCATTGGGTGGCATCGGCGTCGACGTAATGCGCCACGAGCGCGACCGGGCACGCCTTCAGGGCGTTCTGGACCGGGCCGTTTTGGCTGCTGCCGACCTTGATCAAACCCAGGACCCAAAAGATGTGGTCATGGACTACCTGACCAAAGAAGGTCTGCAGGAATACATCGACCGGGATACCGATATCATCGTAACCCCGGAGTTTTCGGGTGAAGAGAATATTGGCCCGCTGGGATATCGGATCGTCGAAGCGACCGCCCGATCCAGCGTTCCCACTCAGTTCATGCACCTGTCCGGCATCGACGAGTTGAACGTGCAAGCGCACAGTGTCGCCGAAGAACGGATCGGTGAGGTCGAGATTTCTTTGGTGCTGGACGTTTCGGGATCAATGAACAGCTATAACCGGCTGGTCGATCTCAAGGTCGCAGCCAAGAACTTCGTGAACCAGATGTCTGCGAATACCCGCGACGGGGACCTGTCGATCTCGATTGTTCCCTACGCAACGCAGGTGTCCTTCCCTGACAGCATGCTGCCCTACCTGAACCTGACCGGTCAGAACGAGCATGCCAATTGCGTCAACTTCTCGGATGATGAGTTCCTGACAACGTCCATGGATCTGAATCGCGAACGTGGGCGTACTTTGCACATGTCACCCTGGCCCTGGAACGGCAACAGCTATGCGTTCGACACGCGTCCGGAAAACAAGCGTGTCCACTATGAGATCTGCGACGATGGTGTTCGCTTTGAGCATCCGCATTACGAGTCCGACGCGAGCGTAAGTCGCAACAACCGCGAGATCCTGCCCTTCCAAAAGGACGCAACCGCGATCAATACCTATATCGACGAGCTCAAGGCTTGGGGCAACACGTCGATCGACATTGGCATGAAGTGGGGCGCGGCCCTGCTGGATGACAGCGTTGCCGATATGATCTCGGGCATGGCGGACGGATCCGGAAGCGCCACCATTCCCAGCGAGTTTGCCGACCGGCCCTCGTCCTATAACAGCGGCGACGCGATGAAAGTGCTGGTGCTGATGACCGATGGTGCAAATACCGATCAGGGCGCAATCAAGGCGCCCTACCGGGAAGGGCCGTCGATCATCTGGTGGAACGCCGAAGCCGGGGTCTACTCCAGCTACAAGGAAACTACCGGCCAATACTACTGGCATCACGAGGGTATCTGGCAGGACCATGCCTATGGCGCGCAACCCGGTTCAGAGTATGAAATTCAAGTCCGCACACGCGTCTGCAACTATTATGGCTGCTGGTATGAGTACCGAACAGAGACCAAGGAGGAAGGCGGCAGCGCGACCCGGCTCGACTACGCCGAATTGTGGGAACAGACCTCGGTTCGCTACGTACGCAACCTGCTTGATGACTGGATGGGCAATTCGGGCGCAAGCAACTGGTACAACTCGGTTGTCGATTGGACCTATAACGGCGTCAAGGACCAGCGCGTACAAGCGATGTGCGATCTGGTGAAAGCGCCTGAGCGCGGAGTCTATGTCTACAGCATCGCGTTTGAGGCCCCGACGGCAGGCGCCACTTTGCTGGAATACTGCGCAAGCTCTGACAATCACTTCTACAAAGTCGGTGACGCATCCAACGAGTTGACGATCGACGAAGCCTTCTCGTCTATCGGATCGTCGATCCGCAAACTGAGGTTGACACAATGAGACCTGGTTTCCTGAAACGTCTCCGCCGTTTTCTCAAAAAAGAAGACGGTGCGGCGACCGTCGAATTCGTCATGATCTTCCCTGCTGTCATGTTCCTTGTGGCCTCCGGCGCGGAAATGGCCATGCTGAATATCCATCGCGGGATGCTGGAACGGGCCGTTGACACCACAGTGCGCGACATCCGTCTCAGCACTGGTACCCGGTTCGAACATGATGGGGTCAAGCAAACCATCTGCGAACGGGCGGAGTTCATCAGGGATTGCGACAGCAATCTCAGGCTGGAATTGGTGCCTGTTGATCCCCGCGAAACGGTGACAACCCAAGAAGGGGTCAATTGCGTCGACCGGGTTGAAGAGATCAACCAGCAATACAGATTCACCAATGGTCAAAGCAACGAGCTGATGGTGATGCATGCCTGCGTCCTGATCGACCCGGTCATGCCCACAAGCCACCTTGGCACCGCCTTGGCCGACAATGAAGACGGCAAGTATCGACTGTTCGCAACATCCGTCTTTGTGCAGGAGCCTCAGTAAACCCATGGTACGTTTTATTGCACCCAGACTTAAGCGTTTCTCGAAAGAGGAAAGTGGCGCGTTTTCAATCGAAGCCATCATGATGCTGCCCCTGATATTTTGGGCTTTTCTGGCGGTCTTCACTTTTCTCGACGCCTATAGGGCCAATGCGCAGAACCTCAAGGCGGCCTATACGATTGGCGATCTGGTCTCGCGAGAGACTGAGGTGATCAACAACACCTATGTCGACTCGATGGCCACTGTGTTCGAGCTGATGACCCAACCCGGAACCACAAGCCGCGTGCGCATCAGCGTCGTCCACTACGACGAGGACAGCGACAATTATTATCTGGACTGGTCCGCAAATCGTGGCTTCCTTGAGCCGTTGGATGACACCCAGCTTGCTGCAATCCGTCATCGCCTGCCGATCATGCCGGATGAAGAACGGGTCATTCTGGTGGAGACGTCGAACACCTATGTTCCGCCCTTCGATGTCGGTCTGAGTATCACCGACATGGAAAATCTTGTCTTTACCCGACCCCGTTTCACCGGGCTGGTGCGGGCGGAACTTTAACGCCGCTCTGCTATCAGGGTGGCGATGGCTTCGGCCATGAACTTGCCCTGAGAGCCCGGCGTGACACCGCCGATCCCGATACGGCGTCCGAGACGCCACCAGAGCCCCGGTTGCCAGATACGGCCACCGGGGTTTTTCGTGCGCATCAGAAACCCGTTCGATGGCTTGAAGGCAAAAGCGCCGCGATCAAGGGATTCAATCTCGGCAATCTCGGCAATCACGATACCGTTGCTGCGCAATTGGGTCGCAGTCAATTCGATCCGATGCTCTGTCGCCCGATAAAGCTGCAGGGCCAGCCAGATTGACAGACCCCCTGCCCCAATCAGAAACAGCTGCCATCCTGGCGCAGGCGGGGTCGCCAGCGCGACATAGAAAAGCAGAACTCCAAGCGCAAAAAGGACAGCGATTGCGAACCAGCGCCGCGGCGCAGATGCCTCAACGACCGCCAAAACCTCATCCGACATATTGTCTCTCCGCCTGTTGCGCCCGCTTGCTTACTCCATCACATCCGCAGCGAACAGAGGGATTGTCCGGTCCTCGCCTGGTGGCTAGCCTGACAGCATGGTCTATCCTGCAAATCGTGATGAACTGACCAGGCCAACTGATGCCGATGCCGGCATCGAGGTGACGGAGGCGTTTGAGCGTTTCTCCCAGCGCAACGACATTTTCACGCGTGCGATGTGGGATGAGAGCATAAAATCCAAGCAAAGCGAACGCTTCTTCAACTCATATCGGATGGACGCCACGCCACGCCGGGGCGACGGATTTTCGCAGCGTGATTTTGCCCTGCGCAATGCGGCATGGCTGATCTCGGACGTGATGACCAACAGATATGCCGTTCAGGGCCGCCGCGAAGGGTTTCAGGCCGCGATCAGCGATGACACCCCGGTTGCACCAAAAGCAATCGAGATCGACACGCCCGGCAAAATGTCTACGGAAATCAAGCGCGTTTCGGCCTTCTTTGGAGCCGATCTTTGTGGCATTACCGAGTTGGATGCGCGTTGGCTCTATACCGCGCGGGTGGATACCCGCGACATGAGCGAGGCCCCCTCGGACCTGCCCGAAGGTCTGACATCCGTCATTGTTCTGGGACATGAGATGGACAAGGAGTTGGTTGCCACCTACCCCTCGGCTCTGGCCGGTGCCGCAACAGGTCGGGAATACAGCCACGAGGCAGCGGTGGTGATGCAGGTCGCGGGCTATATCCGCAATCTTGGTTATCGCGCAGTGGCGTCGATGAACGATACAGGGTTGGTGATCCCCTATGCGATCAAGGCTGGCCTTGGCGAATATGCCCGCAACCAGATGGTGATCACGCCGGAATTCGGCCCCCGCTTGCGGTTTTCCAAGATCTTCACCGACCTGCCGCTCGATCACGACGTGCCGCGGCCACTCGGCGTGCGCGCCTTTTGTGACATCTGCACCAAATGTGCGGATGCCTGCCCAGTCAAGGCGCTGCCTTATGGGCCGCCCTCGACCGAAACGGCCAATGTGTCAGCAATCAATGGCGTGCGCAAATGGACCTCGGACGCCGAGAAATGCTTTGGATTCTGGGCCAAACTCTCCACCGATTGCGCGATCTGCATGCGGGTCTGTCCCTTCAATCGAGACTTTACGCGCCTGCGCGACCGTCTCTGGTTGAAACTGGCGCTGTCGCGCTTTCGCAAGCTCGCCCTCTGGCTTGATCGCAAGCGCGGCGGACGAGTCAAGCCAAGCGAATGGTGGAGAAAGAAAGATTAGCTTTGATTTATAATCTGTTGCAATAATTACGTATATTCTTCTGTCAATTGCCCAGAAAGACACCGGCACGGTATTGCGCATAATCGCACAGGTTCCGTTTGGTATCCGACAATTGTCCTGCTGGGCAAAACCCATAGATTTGCCCAAACCGACGTTTCAGGAAGCAAGATATGTCCCTCAGACCCACAATCGAAACCAGAAAAGCCATACCGCATATCGAAGGTGCCGGTGTGAAACTGCACCGCGCCTTTGGTTTTCAGGACCCCAGCGAGCTGGACCCGTTCCTTCTGTTCGACGATTTCCGCAATGACCGCCCCGAGGATTACCTGCGCGGCTTCCCCTGGCATCCTCATCGCGGGATCGAGACGATTACCTACGTATTGTCCGGAACCGTTGAGCATGGCGACTCGCTGGGCAATACCGGCACGCTGGGTGCGGGCGATGTTCAATGGATGACTGCAGGATCAGGGATCATGCATCAGGAGATGCCGCAGGGCAACGCGACAGGCCAGATGCATGGGTTCCAGCTTTGGGGCAACCTGCCCGCCAGTCAAAAGATGACGGCTCCGCGTTATCAGGATGTGGCCTCGGCCGAGATTCCGGAGGTGATCGATGATGACGGCACGCGCGTTAAGGTGATCGTGGGATCGTTCTGGGGCAAGACCGGCCCGGTGGACGGTATCGCCGCCGACCCGCAATATCTGGACATCCAGATACCAGCCGGGGTGCGCAAGACCTTTCGCATCGACACCTATCGACGCGCTTTCGCCTATATCTTCGAAGGTCAGGCGGCGTTTGCCGATGCCTCGGACCCAACCGGCGTGTTGCTGGAAAAAGAGGTGGCGGGCGAAGAGGTTAATATCCGCGACCTGTCCGGCGACCGCACACTGGTGCGCTTTGGCACCGGGGATGAGATCACGGTGCAGGCAGGCCCTGAGGGTGTGCGTTTCCTGCTGATCTCTGGCGCACCGATTGCCGAGCCCGTGGCCTGGCACGGGCCCATCGTGATGAACACGCAGGCCGAGCTGCAACAGGCGATGCGCGACCTGCGCAATGGCACCTTCATCCGCCCGGCGCACTGAACCCGCGCAACTATGCTAAAATGGCCTCCTTTCAAAAGAGGGAGGCCATTATGATCATCCGCATATTTCGCGCCATCATCTATGAAGAGCGCGTTGACGAGTTCCGTACGTTCCTGACCCAAACCGCCCTGCCCCTGATGCGCGAGCAGACAGGGCTGGTTTCAATCACGGCCGGTCTGCCCCGACCGGAAACCCCGAACGAGTTCTGTCTGGTGATGGTTTGGGACTCGGTGGCCTCGCTTGCCGCATTTGCCGGGGAAGACTGGCAGAAGCCCCATATCATGCCCGAAGAGGAAGGCATCGTACGCGATCGCTTCCTGCATCACTTCGACATGGCCTAGCCGTCAGGCCGCCACCGCCTTGCGCACCATCGACCAATAGACCGCCTCGACCTCGTCAAGTGACAGGCGCCCGCTGCTGCTGTACCAGGTGTTGACCCCGTTCAGCATGGCGATGACACCCAGCGTGGCAAGCTTGGTGTCAGGCACCGAAAACACGCCCGCAGCGCTGCCATCACGCAGGATGTCTTCCAGATCGCGCTCATAGTCGCCGCGCAATTCCTCGATCCGGGTGAAGTTCTCGGGGGTGAGATTGCGCAGCTCCATATAGGCGATAAAGACCGCATCGGGCCGTTCCAGATGGAAGCGGATGTGGAACCGCACGAAATCGCGCAACCGCGCCTCGGGATCGCCTTGCCCCGACTGCGCGCGGCGCGTGTCCAGCAGCGTCTCCATATGATCCTGCATCAGCCGGAACAACAAAGTCTGCTTGTCGGGAATGTAGTTGTAAAGCGCCCCGGCCTGCACCCCCACCTGCGCCGCGATCTGGCGCATCGACACAGCCGCATAACCGTGCTGCGCAAATAGCTTCAGCGCCGCTGCCTGAATGCGCGGGCCGGTAATATCGGAGTGAGAGCCTTGGGTACGTGCCATGCGGCTCAATCTATATGAACGTTTGTTCAGATAAAACCCCGCTTGCGCGCGGGGCCATCCCGTTGCATCACCATGACATGGAAGGAAAAGCGGTGATGACGGGAAAAGCCCTTTTGTTTGCAGGTGCGACGCTGTTGGCGCTGGGGGCCTGCACGCAGGTGCCCGAGCTCGACGAAAAGCTGAGCGCGCAAACGCGCGATGCACGCTTCCCCAAACTTATCCCGCTGGAGGACGCGCTTGGCCCGCCGGTCGACCCTGAGGCGGAAGCCCAGGAAATAGAAGATGAGCTGGATGCCCGCGCCGCCGCGCTGCAAAACCGGGCGCGTCAATTGCAGGCCCCTCAGGTTGAAGATAGCGCAACCACGCCGGTCGACACCCAATAAGCCATCACGCTCCATTGCACCGCCCCGGTGAACCCGCTAAGGCACGGTCGCAAGACATATGCTGTGGCCTGGGGCACGGCCAATACGAGCAGAAAGGACCGGTGAGACATGGCGCAGCCGTTGCGGTTGGGAATTGCAGGTTTGGGAACCGTCGGCACCGGGGTCGTAAAGATCATCCGCCGTCAGGCCGATCTGTTGGAGAAACGCACCGGGCGCCGGATCGAGATCACCGCCGTATCGGCCCGTGATGCCAGCAAGGACCGGGGCGTCAGCCTGTCCTCCTATGCCTGGGAAAGCGACCCGGTGGCTCTGGCGAAACGCCAAGACGTGGATGTTTTTGTCGAATTGATGGGCGGCGCGGAAGGCCCCGCCAAGGATGCGACCGAGGCGGCACTGGCAGCCGGCAAGGATGTGGTCACCGCCAACAAGGCGTTGCTGGCCATTCACGGACAGGCGCTGGCCGAACAGGCCGAGTCGGCAGGCCATGTGATCCGCTTCGAAGCGTCTGTTGCAGGCGGCATCCCGGTGATTAAGGTGCTGACCGAGGGGCTTGCAGGCAACGAAATTACCCGCGTCATGGGTGTGATGAACGGTACCTGCAACTATATCCTGACCCGGATGGAGGCCGACGGGCTGGGCTATAACGCGCTTTTCGAAGAGGCCGGGCGGCTGGGCTATCTGGAGGCCGATCCCAATCTGGATGTGGGCGGCATTGACGCCGGGCACAAGCTGGCACTGCTTGCCTCAATCGCCTTCGGCACCAAACCGAATTTTGACGATGTGGTGCTGGAAGGCATCCAGCGGATCAGTCTGGAAGATATCCGACAGGCCGCCGACATGGGCTTCCGCATCAAGCTGCTGGGTGTGGCGCAACGCACCGCGCGCGGGCTGGAACAGCGTATGCAGCCCTGCCTCGTGCCTGAACATTCACCGCTGGGCCAGCTCGAAGGCGGCACCAATATGGTTGTGATCGAAGGCGACGCGGTGGAACAGATCGTTCTGCGCGGCCCCGGCGCGGGCGAAGGCCCCACCGCCAGCGCCGTCGTCGGCGACATCTGCGATTTGGCACGTGGCTTGCGCATCTCGACCTTCGGGCAACCGGCAGCCACGTTGGAGGCGGCACAACCCGCCCGGACCGGCCTGCCCGCGCCTTACTATCTGCGCATGGCGCTGCTGGACAAACCCGGCGCATTGGCAAAGGTGGCCGCCATTCTAGGCGACGCGGGCGTCTCCATCGACCGGATGCGCCAATATGGCCATAGCGACGCCAAGGCCCCGGTGCTGATTGTGACCCACAAGACCACGCGCGCAGCGCTGGATGACGCGTTGGCGGCCTTCGACCGGACCGATGTCGTTGCCGAACAACCAGTGGCGCTGCGGATCGAAGAGGTATGAGCAGGTGGCAGGACACCCTGCCCCGCCAAATCTCTTGCGGCAGCCCTGCCTGGCACGCTATCCCCAAAACACCTGTTCAAATGACCAAAGGACTTTGCAATGAGCCCCGCAAAATATGATTTCAATGACCGAATGCTGTCGCTGGGGCTTGCCCGTGTGGCCGAACAGGCGGCGCTGGCGTCGGCCTCACTTGTCGGACGCGGCGATGAAAAAGCAGCCGATCAGGCGGCCGTGAACGCCATGCGCGAGCAGCTGAACCTGCTGGATATCGCAGGCGTTGTGGTGATCGGCGAAGGGGAACGCGACGAGGCGCCGATGCTCTATATCGGCGAAGAGGTCGGCACCGGAAACGGCCCCGGTGTGGATATCGCGCTCGACCCGTTGGAAGGCACGACGCTGACCGCCAAGGACATGCCCAACGCTTTGACCGTGATTGCCATGGGCCCGCGCGGCTCGATGCTGCATGCACCGGATGTCTACATGGACAAACTGGCAGTCGGCCCTGGCTTTCCCGAAGGCGTCGTGTCGCTGGATATGAGCCCGGCAGAACGGGTGGCAGCACTGGCCGAAGCTAAGGGTTGCGACGCGGGCGATATCACGGTTTGCATCCTGGAACGCCCGCGCCACGAGGCGATGATTGCCGAAGTGCGCAGCACTGGTGCCTCGATCCGCCTGATCACTGATGGCGATGTGGCGGGCGTGATGCATTGCGCTGAAAGCGAAACCACCGGGATCGACATGTATATGGGTCAGGGTGGCGCACCCGAGGGTGTTCTGGCCGCCGCCGCGCTGAAATGCATGGGCGGTCAGATCTTTGGTCGATTGGTTTTCCGCAATGACGACGAAAAAGGTCGCGCCGCCAAGGCCGGGATCAGCGATCTGGACCGGATTTATGCACGTGACGAGATGGTGACCTCGGATGTGATCTTCGCCGCCACGGGCGTCACCGGCGGCTCGCTGCTGCCGCGCATCAAACGGGAGCCGGGCTGGGTAGAAACCACAACGCTGCTGATGCGGTCGAAAACCGGTTCCGTGCGCCGGATGTCCTACCGGACGCCGTTGCATTCGCATCAGTAAGCGGCTTGCGCCGCTGCCTCCGGCGGCCGTATTTTGAACAAAAAGAAGGGCCGGGTCCGCATTGGGTCCGGCCTTGGCACATGAGGAGTGGGGATTGGGCTTTCTCGGAGTTGAACAATCGTTGACGGGCCGCCGCTGGGTCGGGCCGTCTGCTGAAACGGACCGCGCCGCCGAGATGATCCGGCAACAGGCCGATCTGCCCGATGCGGTTTGCAAGGTGCTAGCCCGGCGCGGCGTGCCCGCGATCGAGGCAAAGGGGTTTCTGCAACCCACACTTAAGGACCTGCTGCCTGACCCGCGCGGGCTGAAAGACATGCGGGAAGCAGCGGCCCGGTTTCTGGATGCGGTGACCAAGCGACAACGGATCGCGGTCTTTGCCGATTACGACGTGGATGGCGGCTCTTCGGCGGCATTGCTGCTGGTCTGGCTGAGGCAGATGGGACTGACGGCAACGCTTTATGTCCCTGACCGCATTGATGAGGGCTATGGCCCGAACGTCCCCGCGATGGAGGAGCTTGCGCGCTCACACGACCTGATCATCTGCGTCGATTGCGGCACGCTCAGCCACGAGCCCATTGCGGCGGCCAAAGGGGCAGATGTGATCGTGCTCGACCACCATCTCGGGGCAGAGACCCTGCCTGACTGCTTAGCCGTCGTCAATCCAAACCGGCAGGACGAAAGCGGCGATTTCAGCTATCTTTGCGCCGCCGCCGTTGTCTTCCTGATGCTGGTCGAGGCCAGGCGGCAATTGCGTGAGGCGGGCCAGCCCACCGGCCCCGACTTGATGGCGCTCCTAGATCTCGTGGCGCTAGCCACCGTGGCTGATGTGGCTCCGCTGGTGGGCGCAAACCGGGCGCTGGTGCGACAAGGATTGAAAGTGATGGCAGCACGCCAGCGCCCCGGTCTGGTGGCGCTTTCGGATATTGCCCGGATGGAGACCGCGCCGACCTCCTACCATCTGGGCTTTCTGCTGGGGCCGCGGGTGAATGCAGGCGGACGGATCGGCAAGGCCGATCTGGGCGCGCGGCTGCTGGCCACGGACTCGATGGTCGAAGCGGAGGTCTTGGCGCAGCTACTGGACCAGTTGAACACTGAACGGCGCGAGATCGAAAACACCGTGCGCGTCGCAGCGCTGGCACAAGCCGAAGAACGCGGGCTGGATGCCCCGCTGGTCTGGGCCGCTGGCGAGGGGTGGCATCCCGGCGTTGTCGGGATCGTGGCCTCACGCCTTAAGGAAACGGCCAACCGCCCCGCCATTGTGATCGGCTTTGACGGTGATGAAGGCAGGGGCTCGGGCCGGTCGGTTCCCGGCGTTGATCTGGGCGCATCCATCCAGCGACTGGCGGCCGAGGGGCTGTTGGTCAAGGGCGGCGGACACAAGATGGCCGCCGGTTTGACCGTGATGCGCGACAGGCTGGAACCGGCAATGGAGCGGCTGTCGGAATTGCTGGCCAAACAGGGCGCTGGTGATGGTGGTCCTCGTGATTTGCGATTGGACGGCGCGTTGATGCCCGGCGCGGCCACGGTCGATCTGATTGAAAAGCTGGACGAGGCCGGGCCGTTTGGGGCCAGCGCCCCTGCCCCGCGCTTCGCCCTGCCCGATCTCGCGATCCGCTTCGCCAAACGAGTGGGCGAGTCCCATCTGAAACTGTCTCTCAGCGACGGGATGTCGGGTGGGATCGACGCCATTGCCTTTGGCGCATTCTACAGCGATCTGGGCCCGAGGCTCAGCAACCACGGCGGCGCCCGCTTTCACATGGCCGGGCGGCTGGAGATCAACACCTGGGGTGGCCGCCAAAGCGTCCAACTGCGCCTGGAGGATGCGGCAAAACCTACAAGCAGCTGAAAAATATACCAAATATGCCAAACCTCAAAAAATCAGCCGAAAGCTCGTTTTTCCGCTTGCAGGGGTAACCGGTAAACCTTAAAAGCCCCTTCACAAGCCAGCGTGGCCCGTTCGTCTATCGGTTAGGACGCCAGGTTTTCAACCTGGAAAGAGGGGTTCGATTCCCCTACGGGCTGCCATACAAATCTCTTAACATGCTGATAAGTAAGCGTTTTGAGTTCGCTGATTTGGCGATGCCCAACATTTTACCCATCAATTGAAATCCGATGCTCGCGTTGCAACGGCGCAAGGTACACATCCGCACTTTGACCGGATTTTCGCTCACGCCGCCTCCCCCTGAGTCTCGCCCAGCGCCCGAGCGCCTGCCTGAATGGTGCGCAGCATCCGGCCATGAAAATCGTCTGTCACGTCAACGGTGTCACCCGGTGCCTCAGATAGCAGCATGTCTAGCTGCAAGGCCAAATCGTCGGGCGTCTCGGCAACAACACTGCTGGCCACCGCGTACACGTCCATGCGCTCGTTAAATGGGCCGTCGTGCATGTCCTCCATCGGCCCGCCTTCAATGTGACCCTCCTTGCAAAGGCGTTCGGTAAGCTGGCAGGTCTCGCGCAACTCGGCCATGCGCTTGTGTAGCATTGCAATCGACGTAGGGCGGCGAACGTCCTCAGTGACACCGACCCGGCGCTTGATGCCTTCCTGCATCCGCTCCAAGGCGACCGACAGTTCTTCGCAGACGTTTTCGCGCACGTAGTCGCCCAACTGCTCGCTGAACCATTCAAACTGCGCGGCAAGCTCGGGGCCGGTCAGCGCCGGGGTTCCGGCCAGCAGGCAAGCCAAGCGGTGTTGTTCGTCCGTGTTTGCCTCGTATTCGGGGCCGGTGTCCGTGATGTTCTCGAACTCCGCCAGGGTGGCCCGCCAGTCAGCAAGCCATTCGGGGTGACGTTTGAAGCTGGTCATGCGTTGCTCCCTTCTGAGAAGTCGCCCTGTTCAATGTCGTGCAGCAGGTCATTGGATTTCTCCGCTACGGTCTTGATAAGCGCCCCTACAGCGCTCGGGTTCTCTTTGCCCCCGTCCTCCCAAGTCAGGGCATCAAGGGCCAATGTCAGGCCGTGCAGGATAACCGCATCACGGGCGAGATCGTGTCTGTCCTTACCTGTCTGTTGACTACGCTCACCCATTGCTCATGGCCTCCGGTTGTTGCCGGGACAGGTGGTCTAGGCCGCGCTGGATGCTGTGATAGAGAGTACGGCCTTCCCCGGCATAGTCCTTTTCAAGCTCAACCCCTTCGGATGCCGCAAATCTCACATGCGCCGCTATACCCTCAAGCGTCTTTGCTGTAGCTGCGTTGACTTCGCGTTCAATCCGCTCCCACAGCAGGTTCAAGGGGCTATCATCCGGGATATCGCCGCCGTAGCCGTCCAGACCCTTTTTGATGGCCTCGTATTCACGCACCAGTTGGCAAACCGGATCACCAAGTTCAGGGTCGATGGGCATGGGCTTGTTGTTGCGCATGGCCGTGTGCATTCCCCGTGTGCAGCCCAGAAAGATGAAGTCCAGACTTGCACCGGTGGCCTTGCCGAATTGCAGCACTTCGTCTGTCGGGGCACCTTCCGCGTCAGTCAGTTTCTCGGGTGCATCAACGTCCAGCATTTCCGCAATCTCTTTCACGCGGCGCTTGGCCGCTTTCATATCAAGCCTGCTCATTGCCGCCCCCTTTCTCGGTGGGCTCAAAGCCCGGCTGCATTTCAACGATATCGGTGGCAAGCTGTGCAATCGTCTCAAGCAGTCCGCCATATCCGCTCTTGATAAGGTCGATGTTGAGCGTGCTATCCGACGCGGCAACGCCGACACGTGCAAGGGCGAGAATGCTAAACGCCTTGTCCAGTGCGTCGCCCTCCCTATCAACTTCGTAAACTGGTCCGAGCATGTGGGTTCTCCTTTCTCGGGGGGATCAGTGGTATTCGTGAATGGTGTCGTTCGCGGCGATCCGCGACACGGTTGCGAGACTTACTCGCCGGAATTCTTCGCGTGCGCCGAGGCCATGTGATCCCGCTGGTAGTTCAGCGCGAGGTCCCAGTGCGCCTTGGCGGCTTTGTCGTCACAGCGTAGCGCGGCCATGTTCGCGAAGAAGGCCTGTGCGCTTGCTGCTTCGCTGTAGTCGGGGCGGTTCAAGATGTGCTGGCGGTCATACATGGCGGAAATCCTTACCTTGCTTGTTACTTCCTACATGTTATATGTAGCTAGCTACCACTTTCATGTCAACATGATTTGAGTAGCTAGTGACATTATTTTTGTAGGTAGGAGCAAATGGAACTAACGCAGGAACTATGCAAGGCGGCTCGCGGTCTTAAACAGTGGTCGGTAAAAGAGCTAGCCGACGCATCAGGGCTGTCTGTTGACACACTTCGGAGCTTTGAGAGCGGGCGAACAAAGCGCCTCAGTGCAGGAAACCAGAGCGTTGCAATGTCTGCTTTCGAGGCCGCAGGAATCGAGTTCATCCCAGAGAACGGCGGCGGCGCAGGCGTACGCTTCTCAAGTCGGGAGCATGACTCCGCGTGAGCATTACCTATCACCCAAAGCGAGGCACAATCGTTCGCGCGAATTTTGACAAAGGCTTTGTGCGGCCAGAAATGGTCAAGTCGCGCCTATGTGTTGTTATCTCACCCCCCATCAAGGCAAGGCAGGGGCTTTGCACGGTAGTGCCGCTAAGCACCACCACGCCCGATCCGGTGATGCCTTATCACTATGAACTTATAATCCCTTTCCAGCTTCCGCAGGGATGGGGGCATAAGCCACGATGGGTAAAGGGCGATATGGTGTGTGCGGTTGGCTGGCACCGCCTTGACCTTCTGTCGCTCGGCAAGGATCTAGCGGGCAAAAGGCAGTATCAGATGAACACGCTTTCGCAAGTGCATTTGGAGAAAATTAGCAACTGTGTGCTACGCAGCATTGGCTTGTGAGTTTGACAGCCTGAACAATCATACTTATTTATGATTTTGTGGCGGCACTGCTTAGCATCCGCATTAAGACCCTACCAAGGGCCACTGGCCACAGTGACGAAAGCAAGTCGCAGGCCAGTGCTGAATACGGCCCCGCTTCGGCGGGGCCTTTGCTTTCTGACAGTGCGGAGGTTGCGCCCCGCCTTACTATCCAACTCGACCGGCTGGAACGCACACCCTACGGTGATAGTTCGGATGGACGGGGCGACTTTGCGCGTCAAACGTATGAATCTGGCCGGAAACGGTTAATTGACGACGCTATCAGAGTCAGTAGTCCCCTCGGCATACGTCGATAAAAAAGTTGCCGTCATCTTCCGCATTCCGTCGTTCAGCGTGAATGCCAAGGGTCAAAAAGGCCTCATGAACCTTGTCCGCAAGCGCTTTCACGGTGCCTTTCCCGCCATGATAGACTTTCAACCCACGGTCTCTAGGGTCTCGGGTCAGCATGGCCCCATCATGCACAAGGGATTCGATGCCTGCGGCCTTGATGGCATCCGAGATGTCGCAAGCGAAGTCCGCGCACCAAGCGTCTAAGGGATCAAACAAAACATTAATCTCATTGGGCCGCACGCCCGACTGCCTAATTGCATCCGTTAGCAACGCTTTTTCTTCACCGCTCAATCTGCGCTTTTGGGCCTTCTGGTCGAGCGCCTCTTGCAGGTCGGATAACTTGCTCTCAGCAGATATTCGCGCCTCGCGCTCCATGCGGTATGGAGCAATCGCCAAGCACCAAAGAAATAGAAACAAGAGCGACCCCAGCACCCCGGCAACCCCAATGAGCAAGCCCGGCGTTTCCGCCAACGCCCTATCAGCGCTTATAAATAACCGAAATGCAGCCAGCGTGATGATAGCGCCCAATATGGACAATAAGACGGTTCGGACCAACTGCCCCTGAAACGCGTCTGCGAAAGCTCTTCGGATGTACTTCATCGGCGCAGGCTGCCTGATTCACGGGCCAGAGTGAAGGCCTCGGCTACCCCGATTAGCAAGGTTAGCGGGGTGGACAGCCGTGACCGGCTGAGTTTCAGTCAACCTTACAGGTGGTCTCAAGCTTGCGCCATAAACCGCAAATGCCGTTGCCCCATCTATCATTATGTCACGTTCAGTTCGCAGCAGACTATTTAAGACTCAATTCCTGCTCCTTCGCGGGTCGTTTTCTAAGCTTATCTAGTTCGAGCTTGAGCTTCCCCCTATCCCGGACCCACACAAAAAACGACGTAAGGCCGATCCCAATCATCAGGATACAAATTGCAGATGCCAAGGCATCCCAACTATCGCTGACTTGGTTCTTTGCCAAGCTGCTGGTTAGCCGGAACAGGTTCTGGGCTAGACCAAAGGCGATACCGATACACGCTAGCGCAACACTCAGGCTCACATTGTTGCCCATGCCAACAAGTGCTTCAAGTTGATCGTCGCTCACTTCGTGAAAGACCTCGACCGGATTGTAGTGTGTCGAGCGAGCTAACTCAAAGTTGTTACCGAAATATGAGTTGCCGCCAATGCTATCGTTACCAGAGTTTTCTTGATTATGACCGGGGTCCTCGGAAGTTTGGCCATCCCCCTCTTGTATCTCAACCATTTGGTCCGGCCTGCGCAATCCCCGGGGTCCCAGTCTCTGCCGCAATAGCACCTTCCGACAGGCCGAGAGCATTTAGAACAAGGCTTTGTGCGCCAGATTTTGCCAGGGCAGCCAGAAAGTCTACGGTATTCTTCGCTCCGTTCTCAAAGACCCAATTACATTGAATGAACTCGCAGCCAACCAAGACGGGCGGCCTGCCTCCCCTGTACACCAAATTGCAGTGCTCAAAACGCGTGTCGCGAAACTCGTTACTGTCAAGGATGATTATGCTGTATTGAAAAGTCTCTTTCTGAGCCATTTTGTACCTCCGGCAGTTTGCTCAGCCAAGCCATTGCATCGCGGATTCGTCAAGTTTGCTTTACTTGTCTCGGCGGCCCCTTCTGACCGCTTTACCAGCCCGCTAGGAATGGTTTCAGTCCGTAGGGGCAACCGTGGGTACGTGCTCCACACCCTCATCCGAGGCTCTTCACTAGGTCGGGCCTAGGGCTATTCGGTGAACCCCAAAAACAGGTTCTTTCCCGGTCTGGCAAAAACTCAGTATCGGCCCTTACCCCCCGCTACATCCGCTACATCCGCTACATGGACGACCTTTCAGAATCGTTCGTTTTCAGATATGCAACTTTACAGGTAGGCACCCAGCATTGAATTCTACTTTGAGGCTTTGCCATGACCATTGTCCGAACCCCGACTGAGTACCGTGCCGCACTCCGGGAGATCGAATACCTGTGGGGATATGAGCCAGATTCAGACGAAGGCCGCAAGCTGGATGAATACTTGGCGGCAGTAGCGCAGTACGAACGCACCAACGCCACATCGCCTTCGCGGGCTTACGCTTAGCGCACTGAGTTTTAGATGCGGACGGATGGGAGCCCCCGCCACTTCTGCTACATGGGCTGCTTGGAGGGGCTGACCGGGTTTGTGTCAGGTTGCGCCTGACTTTGGCACCATCAGCCTATAAGAACTCTCACCGGGGCGCTCTGGATCGCCCTGCGCAAGCTCTAAGTCAAATGTTTCAAGAAATGGCACCAGAAGCGCCGGATCGGCAATGTAGAAGGCCGTTGTATCTCTGAGGTCGTGACGTGGCACACAGTCCGCGTTGTGCCCCCACAGGCCCCGCCCTGCGCGTTCATCCATCCATCTGTAGATTTCCTCGTACTGACGTCCATACCCCTCTACGGGAACCAGCACGCGGACCCGGAGCGGGTAGAACAGTTCGTCGGCAGCTTTCTTGCGGGAGCGGGATTTGGTGCGCATGGCGGGAAAGCTAGGGGCGATTTTCAGCTTGGGCAAGCTGCAATGTTCGCCTTATGTTCTCATCATGCCTGTCTCTCATCCGCCAGCCCATCAGTATCCCGGTAAGTGCCGCACTTTGCGGGATGCGGCGGTTGACGGTCAGGTCATTACGCTCAGATGCAACGTGTGTCGTCGCAAGGCCCATTTCCTCGCCTCAGACCTTTTGGACATCGTTGGTCCCGACTGGCCGATGCATGAGCCGGTCCTGCCCTGTCACAAGCATGGCCGTGAGTATGTGGACATGCGGGCACGGCTGCCACGACAGCAAGACTTGGGGAAGCTGCCGGTGCGCCGCCCGGCGAAGCTGATACAGACATGGAAGACTGTAATGCTGGGGGATGGGTAGCAGTACTTACTTTGGGAACTTGAAGTCGAACCAAATAGTTTTTTTCTTTACGATTGCATCCATTCTGAAGAACAGTCGCTTCTTTGTGAGCTTGGGAATGTTTCTTAACGCACTTTCGATATCTTTCCGGATTTCCGGGGGCATTTCATCGCAGTCCTTGAGGGCCGCTGCGACTTGTTTCTCAGCTTTCTTAGCCGCTTTAATCAGCGTCTTGTGCGCGATTTGCATCGATTTGTTGGTTCCTTTCCTCCCGCTTTTGCGAACCTGTTCCCACTCCTCTTCATCCATGCCCTTAAACGAAGTTTTGTACAGTTTTTCGACAACCGACATTAGTCCGGTCAGTGCCTTGCGAACCTCTTTTCGCGGATCACCAGCCATTTTGCAGTTCCTCCATTAGCCGGGACGAGCTCATGAACTATAGGCATCTAGTCCTACATCAATCAAACCCTGATAGTTATCGATCCGAAGTGCTTGGCCAGCAAGTGGGTTGCAACGCTCAGCTTTCTTTATGACGTTGCTTTCGCTCTCTAAAAGCAGCGAAGGTGGCGGCTTGATCGACATGCGCCCTACTCTTAGGCTCCTTGCAGGGGATATCATGTGCAACCTTTACTCACATACATCCGCGCGTCAGGCGGTGATTGACTTCACCGAGGCCATGACGGCGACGCCTGCGGTCGGAAACATGCCGCCGCAAACTGGCATCTATCCCGATTACACCGCCCCTATTGTTCGCAACCACGAAGGCCAGCGCGAACTGGCAATGGGCCGATGGGGCATGCCAAGCCCTGCGTTTGCGCTGAAGGGCAAGAAAGTGGACCGGGGCGTGACGAATGTCCGCAACACCAAAAGCCCTCATTGGCGGCGCTGGTTGGCTGTGGAGCATCGTTGCGTCGTGCCATTCACCTCGTTTTCCGAACCTGGGCGAAACTCGGAGGGCAAATCTGAACCGGTCTGGTTTGCGCTCAACGAGGATCGACCACTAGCGTTTTTCGCGGGTGTCTGGACAAATTGGACCAGCGTGCGGAAGGTCAAAGAAGGCGAGGTGAACGCGGACCTCTACGGCTTCCTGACCACCGAACCCAATGACGTCGTCGGCGCGATCCACCCAAAAGCCATGCCGGTGATCCTGCAAACACCCGATGAGGTTGCGACGTGGCTGACAGCACCTTGGAGCGAAGCTGGGGCATTGCAACGAGCGCTGCCCGATGGGGTGCTTGAGATTGTGGCACGAGGCGGTGCACAGGACGACTAAAGCCGATGCGTTACCTATCTCGGACGCCTGAACAAGACTTAACGCCCGCTTCGGGGCGCGTTCAGAAGCGATGCACATCTAACTTCTCAAAGCAACCACTTAGGCGAGAAGGAGATACAGATGGCATACGCAGACCCAAGGGCCAGGAGTGGTTTCTTTTCGCAACTGCTTTCAACTTTGGAAGAAAGAAAGGCCGCTCGTGTCAAGCGAGCCAGGGACAAACGCAAACAGCAGGAAATCTGGCGCATGTCGGAGCGAGAACTACTCGACCTCGGGTATAGCCAGAGCGACTTAGAGGCAATCCTGCGCTACCACGGTCACGGCAAATGATCCTCGTTTAATTTCCCGCCAATTCAAACTGAGCGGTCGTTTGATTTGCCCTTACCTTGGGGTAGAGGGCATCTGAAGAAACGGAGAGTATGGGCCGAGGCTGCGTGTAGCAGTCAGTAGATTCTCGAATCCCCCAACCGACCTTCGACAACTCCGCGTGGCCTCACCAGCCCATGCTATACCTCGCTGTTTTTCCATCCAATTTTACCTGAGCGGTCGTTTGTTAACGCCTTCGTGCCTATGTTAACCCCCTGTTAAGGAGGTACGAATGCGAGTGATATTGCCGTTTCTGCTGCTGGCCGCGTGTAGTGCGGCTGCCGCTGTCCAGGTGCGTGATGCAGACACTATCGTCTGGGATGGAACACCCGTTAGGTTCCAAGGCGTAGATGCGCCAGAACTCAATACACAAGCTGGTCAGTCAGCTAAGCGCTGGATGGTGAACTATCTGCACGGTAAGTCAGTTTCCTGCGACCTGACAGGCGAGCGGAACGGGGACCGCTATATCGGGACGTGCTACGCCGACGGGGAAAACGTCAGTGTTGCCGTCATTGCGGCAGGACATGCTTTGGATTGTGTCCGTTACTCAGGTGGGCGGTATGCCCGGTTTGAAACGCCTGCTGCTAAGTCTCGGTTGAAGCGGGCGCGGTATTGCTGACTGTGTGTTTGATATCGGGCATATTGCAAGCAATAGACCGGTAGAGACGAGGCTTGGATGACTGAATGGACGTTTGTTGCGAATGGTAGGGACGTGAATTACAGCTTCAACAGAGAAGCAAGAATGAGCCTTATTTCGTTCCCGTACCCCGCGATGAACTCACGATGCCCTAGAGAGTACAACGTCATCGTTCAGCTAGGAGACGAAAGCGAACTCAATTGGGACTCGGCGCTAGGAGTTTGGAGGAGGGTTCCGAAATATTTAGGCAGAGCGCACGGTGGACATCTAGTTGTCTTTGTAAAAACGGAGCGTGAAATCTCGTTGGAACTGATGCAATGCCTTGGTTTTAGAACCTGTCCGGTCGGTGAGACAATCGAGAGTCATGAGCTCTGCGAGTGGAAGTACAGCCTCGGTTAGCAACCTGTCTTGCTCATCCTTGCCGCGCGTCTGATCCTTTTCTGTAGGCAGGAAAGCAGGCCCCTATTTACCGCCTCCTACCCTATCCGTCCTTGCGGAAAGCCCCAGCCCATGGACCGCCTGTGAAAAAGGGCAAAACCAATAACACCCCATGAACCGAAATTCTGGCTGTCGGGCAGGGCCAGTTGAAAGCCCGAGTTGGCACCAAGGTCCGCTTTGAGCCCAAAGTACCCAGTGCTGCGCCTCGCACCAATGCCCGCTCCTTGGCGTGCGGTCGAAAACGTAACAAAATCAAACGGAGTTTTGTATAAGGTTTGTGCCACAAGATTTTTCGATGCTTGCTGGCGTATCGCCGCCCGCGACAAAAAAAAGACCGTTTTTGGCGCGAGCGGGGAGCCGGTCGCGGAACTACCTCTTTTTTTGCTAAGCGGTAGTTTCTGCGTGCTAAGGAAATTGACTACTACGCGAGCTTTGAAAGCGACCGCGGCATATCTTCTCGTTCTAAAATAATTCGTGTAGACTTAAAGGATTAGGGAGTGAGATTTATGGCATTTGGAAGCAGAATTGGCTTGCTTTGTTTTGGTGTCTTGGCGGTTGGCGGCTTTCTCATTTTCGCAGGCCAGCTTCAAGCTCAAGCGAAGGAGAATGGTAAAATATGTGTCACCAATGGAGACTGTACTTCTGGTAGGTGCAGCTGGGGAGCAGACTTGACGAACAAATACTGCGCTTCCTCTAAGATGGATTGCGCAAGAGAGAATCACGATGGCGCGAATTTCGGGGACATACTAAAAAACAAGGATGGATTGCGCGTAAAGTGCGTTCAAGGGAGAGGATGGGCTAGCGTTGCTAGTTTGATTCAGAACGGTCATATTTGTTCTGATCCTAAAACATGCAGCTCTGGTTATTGCGCTATCGGCCCGGGTGTCACAGCCAAGTATTGCTTGGCCAAGGAAATGAACTGCGCTTCACGGAACAGCCCAGGCTTTCGGTACAAGGATGAGGTTATCACGCCCAGTGGAAGGTATCGCTGTACGCAAGCTGCTAGCGGCGCATATTGGCAGTCAGTAGTGGATACACCGCCTCCCCCGCCGCCACCTCCGGCAACCGTTCAAGCTGTTATAAACTTGATCTGCGTAAGCAATTTAGGAAAAAGCCGTGTCCCTTATTTTGGGAGGGGTCAAACGTGCAGTCAGGCTTTTCAGGATGCACACGCGCAAGCGGACCGTTTTGGTTGTCGGAACAACCTATATACCGTACAGGACCGGATTGAAGGTTCCACACCGGATTGCCGCTGAGCTGTTGCGAGGACGGATGGAGCGGAAGGAACGATAGTTTTTTGTTCTTCCGAAAATAGTAGTACAACGAAAACACAAAATCCGCTGCCACTTCTGAGCCCTTGAATAGGTTCTGCCCGGGGTTTGAGGCCCTGACGAAAACCACCGTTCTTGACACAGCCGAATTCCTCCGGAGCCGACCTTCGTGCAATCGCAGCGAAATGGGGCTTTGTCCGCTGAGCCGCCGCTGAACACGTCGGGCGCGCTGGTGAACCTGACCGGAAACGTCGGATGACCGCTGTGAGCCCAATGTACCGTTTTGTTAACAACAATATGTCCTGCGTACAGCGGAAATCTAGCTTCCTGGGATTACTATGAATGACATAGCCCAAGAGGTGCCGTCACCTTCGTCATTCAAGCTAATATTGGACGGATATCCCCCCACGGGTAGCATAGAAAATTGGATCGACTTGTCGCTCTGAAAGCGTTTGTAATCGATGCCCGCTTTGTCCAATTGAGCTTGGATCGTGGTCGCCAATTCAATGATCGCGAGTGGAACGGTAAATGTCGCCTTTTGAACCTTGTATCCTTTGTAGCCATCCTCACCTTGCGTCAGAAAAGTTGCTCCATCTGGGAGAGCTAAAAATGAACCGTCCGGAAGCTGTAGGTCAGGATTTTCTGCCACGCAGGCAGTTGCGCTAGAGAATACGAAACAGACCAAAAGCAAAAGAACTCGAAGCATCAGAAAAGGAACTCACGAAGCAAGTGGGAAACGAATGAGTAGCTTACATTTTCGGTGCTAGGCAAGCCCATGCTGGCGAACGCTCTGTTCGGTAGTCTAACGGCAGGTTAGTCCGCCCAGCAGACATCAGCGATGTTCACGCCTTATCCGCGCTGCCATCTTCCTGCACCCCTCCTTGCAATACTTGGCGTCGATCCGCTTCCACTCGGGCATGAGGTTGCCGCAATAGGCGCAATACCAGCCCTGCGAATACTTCTTCCCCAGAGCCGCCGCCCTCTCGTTGATCCGGGTTGAGTTCTGCCATGAATAGATAGCGCAGCCCATGCGGACGTTCGGGCCGTCCATGTACTCGATCCAGATATCTGCGCGGTCTGTCATATCGCGTTACCTTATGCGGGAACTGCCTTTGATATTGTTGGGTTTTCCGGCACTAACTGGTGCCTTGCTTTACATGCGGTGCGCGAACGCCCATGTTTGAGCCTATGAGTGTATTGCAACAGAAGATTTTGGCCGTCGTCCTCTTTGTAGTGTTCATGTTCATTGCGTGGCGGGTCATTCGGTATGTGGTCCACAACTGGATACCGGAGAGTATTGGGCAGTATGCGTTCTATGTCTGGTTGGCCCTCATCCCGATATCCATTGTCGCGTTAGTCCTGGACAAGCGCGCCCGTCGTCGCCGGGCCAATCGCTCGCATGAGCATCTCGGCCACCGCTGACGTTTTGTTCGCAGCCCTGTTCGTACGTGACCGCTTCTTGATTTGATCCATGAGGGACTTCACCAATTCGTCCCGTGAGTCGGATTGCGCAGATAGCGCCTGACCTAGCTCAAGGTTCGCCTGTGATGACCTCGGGCCGTATATCAGGCTATCGACAATCGCATTAACTGGCTTTTCGAACGCCGCGACCTTCGCCCGCCGAATTGGTCCAAGTTGTTGACCGGTCTGCGGGTCTTGCAGGGGCATTAGCTTATCCCGCGCCGCCGACCGGAAGTCCGTTTGCGACCCGGCATTGAAAGCACCGTGTGTTTCGGAGAATGCCCGCTCAGAATTGAGGCGCTTGATAATCGGTTCCGCCTCGTCTCCCAGAACCATGCGTAGCTTGTCCGCGTTCCAGTCCTTGGCGAACTCGCCCCAAGCCGCCGCTGCGTCGTTGCGGGCCGTTCCCATGATCCGGGCAACCTGACCCCGAACACCCTTGCGCACCGCGTCTTTCTGCGGCTCAGACATGGCGCTGAACTGTTGCGCGAACTCTGCCGGTGATACTGCCGATGACCGCCCTCCGCTGAAGGCATCGACCCCGAACTGAATGGCGTCATCCATCGCCTTGTTATTGGCGTAGCCCGTCCGTGCAGCCGCATAACCCGGCACCTGATCCAGTGCGGCATCCAATTCATTCAGAACCGGACCAACCTGCGCCCCGAACTTACCGCGACCGGCTTGCGCCGCTGCTGACAGGTCATCACTCAGGTTGGACCGCACGTTATGCGCTCTGGCGGCGCTCACGGGGGCCTGTGGACCGATAAGACCGGGCTGCACGCCCAAGTCCCTGCCGACGCGCCTCATGGCCGCTGCTGACGCTCCTGCGGCGTCCTGCTGCTGATCCATGAGCAATTGGGCAATACGGTCCGTGCCAACCCGTTCACCACTACCAAGTGCAGCGTCGTATTCCGGCCCCCAGACTGTTGAACGTTCAGCGGCATTCGCACGGCGCTGGTCAAATGCCGCGTCTGGCTGCCCGATATTTACATCAAGCTCTCCGGTGATACGCGCTTTGTTTGATTGCTGGCGCTCCCTCAAGGCTCTGGACAGTGCCTTACCGCCTTCACCGCCCTGAGAGGCCAGCCCCTGTCCGGTGGCCCTGAATTCGGGAATGTCGGCAAGCATGGCCTCATCCGCCAAGCCGCCAAGGTACTGCTGAATATCCTGACCGGAGTTAAGTGCCTCATCCGTCACATCGCGCAGGATGTGGCTAGACTTTCTGCCCATGCCGGGAAGTGGGGATTGCGTCAGGTTGCCGAGACCTCGGGCCGTAGCACCAGCGCCTGCGGCGATTGGATATGCAGCACCGCCAAGTGTTAGGCCAGTGGCGATTGTTGGCCAGTTTTCCTCGCCTACCTTTGCAAAATCACCCACTGATTGCGGCGGGTTCCCTTCTAGCTGATCCTGCTGGACTTCCTGATTGTACGCAATGCCGCCGCCAACGCCTGCGCCTGCAAGCATCTTGGTCAGCCAATTTGCCCCTTTCAGCGCCGGTGCACCGGCGGCGAGGCTTACGCCTCCCAACGCGCCTGATCCGGCTATCTGGCCGGTTCCGAACGCCTCCGGGTGTGCCTCCAATGCCGCTTGGTCCTTTCCCCGCACAGCGTCCCGACCCGCTTCATATCCGTCGCCCTGAAGGAACGATTTCACCCCGCCAAGGGTATCAAGCTGACCTGCGGTGATATCGTGCTGAAAGCCACGATAAGCCGCGCCTGTCTCGCCGATGGTCTGCTGGTTCTCCGGTGCTGCCTGTTGCAGCCGGGATAGCTCTGCCTGCTCGGCGGGTGTAGCCGATCCGGCATCTACCAAGCGCTGCAACCTGCCCCGCAGGTATTCGGCCTGATTGGCATCTCCAAAGGTCGGGGCGTCCTTGGCAGCAAGTGCCCGCAGTCGATCCAGTTCACTCATTGTCCCGCCCCTTCAAGATACTCAATTGCGGCATTCAATTGCTGCCGCTCAGCCGGGGTCAGTTCCCGGCCCTCGACCTGCGCGAGGATATCCGACGCTGTAAGGCCTGAGAATGGATTTCCCTGCAACTCGACGCGAGAAACACCCGTTTGCCCCGCCTGCGGGGCGCTCTGGGCCTCTGGTGTACCGGGGCGAGCGTTGGGCCGCAGTGATGTGGGCGGCGCACCCTTCGGTTTGAACCGGAAGTCTGGAATGGTTCGGGCGGAGTCCAAGCCATAGTTCTCGGCTGTGGTGCCGTATTGCCCGGCGACTTCCTCGTGCTGACTGGACGCCTGACCGTATAGCTTGGCAGCGCGTCCAACAAAATCCCTGCGTTGCTCTGGAGCAAGCCGTTCACCGCTCAGAAGGCGGTTGTAGAGATTGCGCACGCGCTCATCTACGCCTGTGGAATTTGCAGCCGTTGCGAATTCGCTCTCACGCACGACCGAACCCGGATCGAGAAGCTTCATGTAGTTGAAGATAAGGGCAAGGTCACCAGCGGCTGACGGGTCTTCAGCGGATGCAACAATGCGACCATAGGCCCCTGCTTGCTTCTGGAAGTCCTTGACCGGCTGAAGGCCCGTGAACTCCTTGCGCAGCTTGCTTTCGTCCTCGAAATTGACCGGCTCCTGACCGCCGCCGAGATTCACGGCAGACGGCCCACCAGACGCCCCCAAGTCAACCAACTGCCCATCAACGACCTTATATCGGTCTTTTTGCGCTAGTTGCGGGTTCTGCATCTGCTGAAGCTCAAGACGCCCCTTTTCAATCTGCATCTGGCGCAGGGGGTCGTTGGCTTGCTGCCACTGGGCGTAAGCCCGGTTGTCCGCCTGATTGCGGCGATCCAGTTCTGCCATCAGCATTGCCCGTTGCCCCGGATCAGAAACCCATGGGCTTGAGAGGGCCGCGAATATCGCGCTGTTGTCCGATGCCTGGGGCGGGGCTGATTGTGCCGCCCCACCGCCAAACTTGCCCAACCATTTCTGGGCAAACTCACCGGCAGTCATGTTGGCGTCGCCGCCGTTGAGGTTGATGGCATCTCGTCCAACCACATCAACGGCTCGCGCATTCGGGTTGGCCAGCATCTTTGCCGCGCCGCCTGCCCCCTGCTGGTGAGCAAGGTAAAGCTCCGCAGCCGTGGGTTCGCGACCGAGAACACCCCGTAGATGCGCAGCGTTGTCAGCAGCGAGCCGCGCGGCACCCGTGGCAGACTGGTTCAGGTCGGTCTTGTCCGTGATGCCGTACTGCTTGGCCGTGCTGTCGATGAACTGGAACGCACCGCCTGCGCTTGAGTTGGGATTCTGGGCGTTTGTGTTGCCGCCACTCTCAATCATCATCGTGCGCTCAAGGAAGCCCTCTGGCAGGTTGTGTTCGGACTCAAGGTTCGCGAAGAAACCCGGCACCGACATTTCTTCGGGCTTGCCAAGCGCCATCATGGCCTCATCCCCGATTTGCTGATCCTCGGTGGGGGGCTTCAGTCCAATCACAGTCAATGGCCCTGTGCTGGCTGTGCGTGGCGCTGGTTGCTTGCCCATCATTGCCGCCGCGATTAACCGCTTGGCCTCGTCGCCGCCCTGCGCCTCGCCCCGCTCAATCTGCTTGTTGAGATTGCGGATCATCAGGGCATTGCCGATAGCGTGCAAACCCTCTCCCGCGTTCTGTGGCGCTCTGCCCATGCCAACCATGAGCGCATCGGCAATCCGGCGCTTGGTCTGCAAGTCCTTGTGCGTAAGACCGGTATCGCCCCCGAAGAGAAACCCCGATTGCTTCTTTCCTGTCCCTATCATGTCCGTACCTCGTTAGCCTGCTGCTCCACTGAGCGGGCAAGTTCCAATGCGTGTTTGATTTCCGCCCAACGGGCCTTTGCTGTTTCTGATTGACGCCTGCGCCCCTCGGCGGTCCTTGACCCTGTAGACAGCCCGCCATGAAGGCGGCAGCGGGTCTTGCCCTTCACCGGCTCGTTCATGCAAACACCGTCCTTGGTCTTGGCTCCGCAAATCGTGGTTTTCGTCAGTGACATTTGCGATACCCCCATGTCATTACCGGCCCATCAGACAGCGGCAGAACGCCAACCTGCTGGAACCCCGCCTCCCTCATCAGCCAGACACACAGCCAATCAACTGAACTATGGGCGGTGATATATTCGGGCTGCTCGTCCTCCCAGAAGGCAGACACAATGGCCTTAATTTGATCGACTGACGCTTCTTGTATTTCGCCCGCAAAGTTCAACTGAAGGTGCCACACATCGGGGATGGCCCCCACGCTGAACGCCCCAACGGTTCCGACGAGCCGCCAGTATTGGACATACCCGGCTCGGATCAGGCCCGCCGCGTCACCTGCAAGTTCTTCGAACTCATCCTCATCCATTTCATCCAGCGGGACCAGGCGTTCGGCCTTGTCCTTCGGTGTCTGCTTGGTGTCCTGTGATGCTTCCATTTTCCCGCCCTCATCTCCGCAGTGAAGGTAACATGTTACCCCAAATCAGACAAGAACAGGACGTGAACAGAGCGGCCATTTTCCGCCGTTATGAAATGGTAAGCTGGCCCGTTATTCACCGGTAGCGACCGGGCCTGTAGCAACCCGTAAGAACAGGTCTCATACGTCGGCTGTGAGGACAAAGCGGCCTAAAACCACTTCCGAATCCACGCGCAATGAACGCTGTTCTTTGCTCGCAATTCCAAAAGGGTTTTTAGATACTGCAGCCATCAAGATTTTGCTGTGGCTGAAGCGGAATATGGAGACGTTGCATTGGAAGAGATGAAAAAAAAGTTGGACCAGGTAATTTCAAAGATCGAAGAAATAGAGAAGGCGCGGGACGACCGAACTATGGAGGTTTGGAAACTGGTGGTAGGGGTAGCCACTCCGTTGGCCGTTGTGAGTGTAGGAATCTATTTTGATAGGCAACTGGACCAACGCGCTGCTGAAGCTGCCGACCGTCAGGACCGCCTATCAAGGTTGGCTCTCATCCCAGAGTTTATGGATGCACTAACAGTAAATCAGAAGGACAAGCAGGTGCTGGCGATTAGGTCAGTTTCTGCGATCCTACCAGAAGATGGCCAAAAGCTCTTGGAAGGATTGCAGGGCTCAGACGTAGAACTCAGCGAGGATGCTCAGGGCGCTATTGCAGACGAGTTGATTGATCCACTGGCCCTTGTAGAGGTGAACAGGATGTTCTCGCATATTAAGTCAACTCGCATTGCCGCTTTTGAGCGATTGATTAGTGGAGACTTCCAAGACCGCGACGTCATACGAGCAACCATTTACAGAATGGCCACGGACATTAACAACTCCAATGGAGTTTACAACGCGTTAACACTCCTGAACCGATTTTCCGGGGAGGAACTGAAATTCGCGGAGAACGAACTCGCCAGGTTGCTTCCAAGAACCTTCTCCAATGGCCCAAGAACTAGCAATTTGGCCGACCAACTACTCAAAAAGCTGTCTAGTTGACCATACAGCCAAGCAAAGGCTGATGGATGTCTGCTTTATGCGCATAGCAGACGTTCGGGCAAAGCGCAGCATTTGGTAGCTATGGGCTCACAGCCTCCATCCGACGGTTTCGGTTCGGGCCAGGGCCAATGAACCGTCCCAACGTGTTCAACGGCGGCTCAGCGGACGAAGCGGACATACGTTTACCGTCGGCCAACGTACGCTTTCGCACAAAAGCAATAGTATAACTATGTGACCTGATGCGAGCCACGGAGTTAGCTTGCTATAAAAAAAATACCGAGATTAGTGTCTCTAATATCGATTGAAGGTTTTGGCCGAAGATGGCCAAGATCGCGCCGACGAACAGTGCTTTAATGTTTCGCACAAAGGCGCGAAGATAGTGAGTGACCATTCGGACTACACGTCCACCTTTGGACAATAGAACTTCTCTGCCTTTTCGAAGGAGACTGACTTCTATATATTCTGGATATATACCTACCCTTGCAGCCCCTTTATTCTCCAATAATTCGAGTATCGCGAGTGGTACCCGGCGGACTTCCTTTGCATTACTTTCCACCTTAACTGTGTCAAGGATTTTTCCCGCGTTGCTTACAAAGACGCGTTCCAGAATGCGCTCATCGAATTCGTTAAGTTCTGCAAGTGCCACCACTTTTTTTTCCGCAATATGGTCTGTTGCTTCTGTCAACGTGGCGCTGAAGTCGGCCAACCAAGATACATTGGCGCGCAAGGAAAAAACTTGTTGCTCGGTTATCTTATGCTCGGTCATCTCGATTGCGTGAAGAAGTCCTTTGGCCATCTCAGTGGTATAGGTTTCGATCTCATCGAAAATGTCAGAGATATTTTGAACGGTCGGTTTTGAGAGCATTGAGGTTTCTAGGTCGGATCGAGCGGCACCGAGCCGATCCTCAAGAACTCGACTTATCTCAGTGAGTGACAACTCTGTCATTTTTGCCAATCCTCGTCATCCTCAAGCGTCTTCTGTATAACTGAAAACCCCGCAGTCGTAACGCTTTGGCAATACTAACACCTGCATAGCCTGACTCTCTGAACCATCGAGTGACGGCTTAGCTTCCAATACTGGGCATTGCTGCGCGGCGCAGCATCAGACGCTTTGGGCTCATAGCAGCCATTCGCATCACCCCCGACCCGCTGTAAATCCCCTGTTATTAACAGCGGGCATCAGTCGGACCGGGAAGCGGCCAATGCACGGCAAAGTTTCTGTTGGAATGTCTCAGGTTCTGGCTGCTGCGGGCCGGACCCATGACTATCCGAAAGTCTGGTGGGACAAGTGGACCCACCAGTACCCCTTTGCTCTAACTGATTATCCCGCCACTTCGCCCATCGCTTCCGTTGCGCCTCTGCAATCCTGGCTTTCCCCTCATCGGTTCGGGGGCCGGTGGATTTACCCCCATGAAACCGGCACCGATTGCGCCCCGGCTCTGACAGAGCGCGACAGGGACGCCCCTTGCGGGTCTTTGCGCCGCACGCCACCCGGCGGGTGCTTTCCTCCCGCTGCTGCGCCTCTCTGGCAGCCTCTAGCTGTGCGCTCACCTGTCTATCAAGGGCTGCTTGCTGGTGATCCGCGTAGAGGTCTCGCTCAAGCCGTGACGGGACATGCACCCCAAGCGCCCGGCACATCGCCGCACAGGCCGCGTAGCGCTTCAGGCGGGGCTTGTTCTCCCAATAGGAAACCGTATTCCTGCTGTGGCCGCTCAGCCGCCCTAGCTCTGTCTGGTTGAGGCCCTTGGCCTTTCTGGCTGCCCTCAAGTCTGCGCCGGTTGGCATCATGTCCGTTACTCCTGTCTAAGACCCCATCCCGTGCGTGCGCGTATTGGTCGGCGATTTACCTTCAATCGGTCTGGGCTGACTTGCCGCCAGTCTCGCCAACATCCGCGCATCATCGCGACCGTAAGCAGCCGTATTTTCGGTGCTTGCCATCGCATCCGGTGGGGCTATCAGGTTCTTTGCCTCGTCTGGCGATAGGTATTGTGGTTCATCAATCATCGGACTGGACCCCCTACGTAATCCACCAAAGGCAGTTGAAAACCGACCGAGCAAAGCTGTCCCTCAAGCAAGGCCCTGCCGTAGCTCGACCCGCCCCACAAAACCAGTTCTGCACCATCCTCCCGAAGCGATACAAAATAGACTCGCTGCCCCTTGTCCGGCCCCTTGGATATCGTGCCGCCGTCCACCTCGATCCTATCCATTGCCTCTCTCCCACTGCTGGGTTTTGCCATTCCACACCCGACCGTTCGGGCCATGCTTTTCCCAATCGGTTAACTGTCGCCACGCATCGAGGCTGACCACCTTGCCCGCCCATGTTTTGGGCCGGAGTCCGACGGAGTTGCCGTGCGGGGGTTCTGCCGTTTTTGGCCGTGTGTCGGGGGTAGTTTCGGGACAAGTTGTCCCACTATTCCCGGTATGGGTAGTATTGGAACGCGGAGTTCCGAAATCACTAACACCACCCTCAATCCCGTCAGCCTGCCGCGGTTGAACCTTGTAGCCGGATACAAAACCAGCGCTGTCACCACGATCCTGATTATCGCGAAAAGTTTGCGCGGTATTCGTTGTGGTAGCAGGTGCGATGTGGGCGGTTTCCACCCGGCTGCTGTTTTTGGGAATTTGACCGGTGGGGGCCGCTACATCCGCTACATTCGCTACATGAGACCCGGAATTGCCGCCCTGTGTAGCGGGTGTAGCGGATGTAGCGGGGGTAGCCCGTTGATTTCTGATTTTTGCCAATGCAGCGCGGGTGTCAAAAAATGCTGCCATCTTCACCCCCTCACAATCCGAAACGCAACGTTGCGGCTGGCCCCATCAATCACCGCTCCGGCCTCAAGCTGGTGCAGCCACTGATGATCCGCCAACACCGACAGCAGCGATTTGACCTTTGCCGTTTCCCGCATCGAATTCGGACCATACAGGACCACATCGCGGGGCAGGATCGTAGCGGTGTCCCGGCCCAGCTTCGCCGCCTGCTCCGGCCAGCCATTGAGTATCCAGCCGCGCAGGTGTTCGGCCTGTTCGATCCGCTCTGTAATCATCGCGGCCTCTGCAAGCCGCTTGGCCTCGTTGAGATAGAATTGCGCAAGGTCGATTGCATCTGCCATTGCCTCGCCAGACACCTCTACCGCATTCAGGTCACGCCAGAGCGTCAGAACTCCGGCGATCCGCGCGGCCTGTTCCGCCGACTTGGAAGCGAAGGATTTGACGTGTTCAAAGCCGCCCCCAGCACCCTGCGCCAGTTCCGTGACCCGGTAATACTCAAACAGCATGTCTTTCGCTTCGCCGGATAGGTACAGCGGCCTCGGTCTCAACTCTTGCGGCTTATCTTCATCCGCTGGTTTCGGGTGGGCCAAAAGCGTATTCAAGCGCCCGGCCATTGCTACTTTCGCTACACTCGCTACATCGGCATTCGGTCGGGACAACCGCGCGCCGATATTGCTTGGCGGTTCCGTCACCAGAAAGCGGGCAAGGAAGCCCTGCCCAGAGGCAATGGGATCAGCCAGCAACGGCCTTGCGGCCACCGGCTGCACCATCAAGTGCATAGCCAGTCTGCGCCCGTACAGTGTCACCGCTCCATCACCTGCACGCACTCTGTCGGGTGGTTCGCCGTCCCAGAGCTTTGAAAGGCCCGCAACGGTTTTCATACGGTTGTCGCTGTTCATCGCATGACCACCGATGAACCCACCCCCTTCATCCGAGAACAGGCCAAGGCTCGGCTGACCGACAAGGTAGAGTTTCACCAGACCTTCTATCGTCGGCTCTGACGCAGTGAGCTTAGGAGATAGGGGTTGCGCCGGTTCCGGCCCCAGCGCCTTAAGGTCCGCCTCTGCGGAGGTCGCCTTGCTCGCATTGGCCCCAGATGCGTCCTTTAGCAGGCGGTCTCGCTTTGCGGTCCATAGGCGGTGGGTTAACTGCCACTCGGCCATATCCTCTTTGTATTGGGCGGTCTGGTCTCGCTCGAATTCGCGAAGCCCATTCATGACCAACTTGTCGCAGCCGCTTTTGCGCTCGCCTGATTGGGCGACCGTCAAGCAGAACAGGGACACGGGCGAATACCCGGCCAGGGTTTCCACATCGGCATGGGCCTGCACCGCCAGAGACGCCACAGACAAGGCCGATTGCGCCGCAATGGCTGCCGGGGCCTGCGTTGCCTGTTGTACGGCCATGACAGCGCCTTTCAGCGGCCCTAGCGCGTCCACCGGGTACGGATCACCAGGCGGGATTTCCCGCAGGAGTGGCTGCGGACCTTCCGGCTGATAGGGAATAGGAGCAATAGTGTTCATACCGCACCTCCTTTCTGCAAAACGTCATTCCAGTCCTTGCCGTTCGGCGCGGGCATCATTGAAACCCGCCACCCCTTCACGCTGGCACGTTCAGCCAGCTTGTGACCGGCTTCCCGGCCTGCGTCGTCGCCGTCTGTCGCGATAATCAGATCAGATGCACGATCCGGCAGGCGCAGTGCCTTCGCCCCGGAGGTTGATAGCGCGGCCCAGACCGTCGCAGGCCCGTCCAACAGCCCCGACAGCAGGCTAAGCCCGGTCTCGATGCCCTCGCAGATGACAAGCGGTCCCTCGGCCTCAGACAAGCGCGCAGCGCCCCCAGCACACGGCCCCAGCATCATCTTGGCGTTCCTCTGTAGGCGCTCACCCTCCTTGGTCATGAAGGTGCGGTGAACGCCCCCGGTCGGTTCGATCCGCGCAACCATCGCGCAGGCCCATGTCATCGACGGCGCGTGATGCAGGTCAGGAACGAACCGCAGCGACGGCGGCAGTTCGCAGGTGATTCCACGCCCGCGCAGGTAGTGTTCGGCCTTGGTGCCCCGGATCGGCACAGCCGCATCCCAAAGCGCACGCGCCTTGGTCAGCTTGAGGGCGTCGTACTCCTTGCGCTTGGCTTCCCGCACGCGTTCGGCCTCGGGATCGACCTGCGCCCGGTTCGTCGGGACGTTGGCCGCGCTGGCGATATCGCGAAAACCACAGTTGCTCTTGAAGCAATGCAGCAAGAGCTTGCCCCCGGCCTCGCTGATCGACAATGCGTTTTGGTCGCGGCGGCGCTCGGTCTGGCAGACCGGGCAAGGTGCTGAACCCCGCCCGTTGCGCCAGATGCCGCCTAGATTGTGTGTTAGGGTCTTGGCGTCCATTACTCGCGCCCTCCATAATGCAGCAGGGCAATCAAGCGTGCTGCTGTTGCGGTCAGGCCGTGTCTGCGGCGCAGGGTGGCGATTTGGAGTTGCAAGGCGGTCATGATTGCACCTCCTTGTCAGCCAACCGGCGGACCTTCGAAATCAGACGATAGACGCCATACGTCATGCGCCCGGTTGCAGAGTCGTTCGAATAGAGGTCCGTTGCGATATCAACCTTGTCCTCGTGCTTGAGGAAGCTGACGTACTGGCTGAGCCTGCAACGGGAGGCGCAGTAAGTAGGCTGCTTCATCAGCGCCTCTAGAACGCGCCGCCGCAACTTGCTGACATGAATGATGTGGGTCTCGCCGTCCTTGTCAGTGACCTCATAGGTGGCCGGTTCCGTCAAAGGGGGGAGGTTATGCCAAGCCTCGACATACAGAGTGTTTGAAGGCTCGCGCGCGGCTCCAATGGAGGGGTGGTTCTCGATGTTCATTGGCCTGCCTCCACTTCGACGCCGAACCAGTGACGCGCCACAATCGGGGCGTCGCGAAGGATGACGCACAAGGGCAGGTCATCGCTGTCGGAGATGGTGAATAACGAACCCAATAAGCCTTGCGGCTTTGGGCGGTGCAGGGTTGGAAGCTTTAGTGATTTGGTTCTCATGCTCGGTTTCCTCAAGCTTGCGCTTCAAGGGCCGACACGTTACAATTCGCTTAGTCTTTGAGCCGACTGTGAAACGAATGCCCCGTGTCCAATGTAGCCCCATTGGCGCGGGTTTCGTTTAAGCGGCGACTGCTTTGCGGCTGTCCAGAAAGGCGCTCAAATCGCTTTCTTTCCATGCCACGATGTTTGCGGACATTTTGACCGGACGCGGGAATTCTCCCTGATCCATGAGGCGGTAAATCTGACGGCACGAAAGGCTGGTCAGTTCCTCGACTTCTTTGCGACGGTAATGCTTTTCAATCATCGTCTTTCCCATTGTCTGCCGCTGGCAACGGGTGGCCTGCGGCTTCAATAGGTTGGATTATGATATTCACCTAACGCACTGAAAAGATACGGTAATGTTCGCTCATGTACTTAGCAAAATGATGACCGCGAACATACCTCTGAACAGTATTTTGAACACTTCCCGAACGCCAGCGAACACAAAGCGACGGGTCCGAACGCTTCAACCCTCGCCTTCGGCCTCACCGTACGCAAGCTTTCTGGCGTCATGGAAGGTTGTGCGCCCAATGCGGAAGCCCAGAATGTTCTCGATTCTCTTTTGCGCCCTACCGACATACCCATGCCCATCTTTTGGGATTCCCTCGGGGTATTCTGCCCCAAGCGCGGCCACCACCTGATTGATTACATCGCCCGCCGCGACCGTTTGAGCCGCCTTGGTTGGGAATTCCTTCGCAAGCTGCCGCTTGTCGAATAGCAACTCAATCCATGCGCCCGTGTTGTTGCGTCTCCGAATGTCAGCATCCTTAACGACGCCCCTCTCTAACGCTCGGTTCGCTATTTCGTCATCAAGCCATATGCTGCACTTATCGACCTGATGTATGCCGTCTTTGTTTTTGTAGAAGGCGGCGATCCGACCGTTGTATAAGGCGTCCTTGGCGGCGGTACGAAAGTCATCCCAGCGCCTGCGTGAGATGACCCGGAAGACATACGGTGGGCGGTATTGGGGTCTATCTCGATACATGTATGGAAACAGGCTTTCGACCGGGTTGTAGCTTCCTGACTCTATCCTTTGGCTTAGACGAATTACGACGTCTGCGTCCTTAGCCCGCTCGAATATTTCGCTAGCGCCCTTAGGCAAGTCCCTGACACTCAATGCTCCATGTGCGTGTGCAACATCGTGATTCTTTGCATCGGATGGGTCGCGCCCCAACCCTTGCAAGTGTTCGGCTCGTGCAGCAATCGCCGCGTCAGCGCTTGCACGCGCGTCAGTCAGTGCGGCCAGCAGCTCTCCATCATCTCTTGGCTCGGGATAGAGGTGAAAGTACAAATGCCGCCGCATAGTCCAGAAGTCGCAATAAGGTTCTGGCAAATATTTATGTGTCATGCCCGATCCGCCATATTGATAACCTCACCCTCTTGCCGCGCCAGATAAGAGGCCCAGGCATCCATTAGCTTGCGGCGCTTATCGAACAGGTCCGACCGGGCGTAAGCCGTTTCCGTGTCGTCTCCGACCTTGTGCGCCAATGCCATCTCGCAGACCTCACGCGGAAAATTGGTTTGTTCCTGTGACCACGTTCTGAATGACGCCCTGAAACCGTGAACGTCACAGTCATACCCTTGCTCGCGCACCAGCTTTAGCAGCGTCGCGTCGCTCAGCGGTCTCTTGTGGTTTCGACCGGGGAATATCAGGTCTCCCCGGTGCAGCTTGCGAGCTTCCCGCAGCATTTCTACTGCCCGCTGGGTAAGCGGAACCTGATGCGCGGTCGCCATTTTCATTCGCGTCGCCGGGACAGCCCATAAGCGCTCATCCAGATTGACCTCACCCCAAACGGCCTCGCGAACCTCTATCGAACGGGCGGCGGTGTGGATCAGAAACTCGATGGCCAGCTTGGTTGACGAGTCAGCGCCGGAATCGCGGACACTCTGGATGCAATCCGCCACTTGCTTGTAGGGCAGCGATTTGCGGTTGGCCTTCTTCGACCTGTCTTGCTTTGGCAGTACGGCTTTGACCGCCTCTGCCGGATTGTCGGTGCGCCAGCCCTTGGCGATTGCCCATTTGAACACCGTGGCGATTCGTTGGCGCACGCGTCGCGCGGTGTCTTGCTTAGAGGTCCAGATAGGCAGTAACGCCGCCAGAACCTGCGAACCATCGACCTCAGCAACACTGATGTGCCCGAAATGAGGGAAGGCATAGGTTTTGAGGGAATTGAGATACAGCAGGGCGTGCTTTTCGTTCCGCCATGAAGATTTATTGGCCTCGTGGGCCTCTCGCGCTGCCTCCTCAAATGTCGGTATGGTCAAGGCTCGCGCCTTCTCCGCAAGCGGGTCACCCCCTGCCCTCGCGATCCGGCGATTGTCTAACGCGGCCTCGCGGGCACTGGACAGAGAGACTAGGGCAACAGAGCCGATAGCAATCTCACGCCGATTGCCCCGGATCATCAGCCGTTGAATCCACCGCCGCGCCCCGCTTTCATCAACCTTGAGGTACAGTCCGTTTCCGTCAGCGTAGAGGGCTGGCCCCTTGGCCGACCGAACAAACGGTGCCGATAGCGCGTTTTGCGGATGCCTGCCTTTGCGTTTGCCCATCATTATGCCCAACATTCTTTTCGTCATTGTATGTCTACGGGTGGCGACGCACAACACAAAGGTATTTGTAATTTCAGGATACTTTTCCATGGGTGGCAACACATGACAATCAGAGTAGGCAGCCCTACGGGCTGCCATAATTCCTTAAAAAACAACGAACTACAAGCAGTGCGACCGTGCAGCGTGAGCTGCCATGCTTTGCCGCACGCCTTTTCGGGCGACTGGCAAAAGCGCAATCGCGACCTGCTCGCTTTGCTTGAATGCGCTTTCGAACATCCACCTAGATCCGGTTCACCTGCCGACTGAATATGCGTCTCGATGTAAGGCTCGACGTCGTGAATTTGATGCTTGCCGCACGCAGCCGCGCTTGCCAAAGCGGCGCGATTTCTCCGATTTCATACCGATACTCTATCTGACGCTACGTCGCGTTGGTTTTTCGCCTCGGCTCGAATGTTGACGTAAACGTAAGCTATGCCTCGATTTTTTGACTAACCAGTCAAAAAATGACGCAAATCGCTGGATTCTTCCCCCTTACGGCATCCCGCGCTTTTCCTAAGTGGGCGCTGTCGCTGTGGACCACCACTCACGGCTTAACGGTCCTTGAGCCCACTCCCTCTGGGTTCGGACACGGTCCACAGCGGCAAGACTGAAAGCTCTGGTGGTGAAGGACTCTAAAGATGAAAATCAAGTCACTTCTCAACCGCATGACGGTGGCGAAGCCGGTTCAACCCTTTGCTTCGGAGGATGCGGAAAGCGCGTCCTCCGCAAAGGCAGATAAGATGCCCTTACTAAAGAAGTCCGAGTTGACAGTGCTATTCCAAGCGGTGCTTGAGGAGAAGCGGCAGGACCTTACATCTCGGCGCGGGTGAAGTGACAGGCACCGGCGGAACGCACTCATTTGCAATCGCTTTTGCTGTTAGCGCAACCTTACCCTTACTCTGGGGTAGCACCCAAATGGCGCATTCGAAAACATGAAGCGAGGCCGCGTGTCCCCGCTTAGAGATTGTCGCCCGTCCCCCCGGCGGGCCGTGTAATGATCCACGCGGCCTCACGAACGCAACTGGCCCGGCGCGGCTCTCAATGCAGTGTGTTTGAACGGCCGCATTTGTCCTCACCCAAAAGCGCAATCTGCGACAGCCCACGCGCTTGTTTGGGCGCCGTCTTGCCAGAGCATGCGAAACCGGCGCTGGCCCGACTCTTCCCAATATCGCGACCAGCCTTGCGGGACCAAGAGACCGCATAATCACCAATCGGATTCAGATATTGATGTCCGGCGTGGCGTCAGCTTTGCGTGGATCTGGTCGCTATCCTCCACAAAGTAGTCGTTTTTCCCCAATGGCTGTTGGCTTTATCGCCGATGATCGGGGTAAGTTACCCTATGGGCATCCTATTGCTGACGACCGGGTCCGAAGACCCCACAATACGACTTGACCCGATCAAGTCACCCAAAACCAGCCTTGGAACAGGGAGGACACTTAATGGTCTTTTGTAGATCAATTACATCCAACGGACACCCGTTTGGATTGGCAGCGTTTATTGCAGCGATGTCAATCGGTGCCGCCAGCGCGCAGGAGACAACGCAGACTGCCCCCGCGCAACCCGCTGCGCCGCCAGAGATAACGTTCACCTCCTGGACCGGCCCCTATATGCGGAGCCAGATGCTGGGCTTTGTCCGGCCCTACGAGGCCGAAAGTGGGTCGAAGGTTCATGTGGCGCATTACAATGGCGGCATCTCGGAAATTCGTGACCAGGTCGAAAGCGCCAATGTTATCTGGGACGTGATCGATCTGACTCAGGCGGATTCCCTGCGGGCCTGCAAGGAAGGCTTGCTGGAGGACATTTCCGATATCGAGTTGCCGGATGGGGTCGATGGCACACCGTTCCGCGAGGATTTCGTCGAGGGCGCTCTGAATGATTGCGGCGTTGGCGTGATCGTCTGGGGAACCGCCTATGCCTATAACAATTCGCAGTTCGCGGACAACCCGCCCACGACCATCGCAGACTTTTTTGACACCGAAACCTATCCAGGCACGCGCGCGATCAGAAACGACCCGACGGTGATCATGGAATGGGCCCTGATGGCCGACGGTGTGCAGCGCGAAGAGGTCTATGCCACCCTTGAAACCGACGAAGGCGTCGAGCGCGCCCTGAAGAAAATGGAAGATATCCGTCCCGGCCTGCAAATCTGGGAAACCGGGCGCGAGCCAGTGCGCTTGCTGAACGCGGGCGAGGTTGCGATGTCTTCGATCTGGGCCACGACTGGTGCCACCGCTGCATTGGAAGAGAGTGCTGACTTCACCGTGAACATGGATGGACGCGTCATCGAACTGGACCTGTTCGGCATCCCCAAGGGCAGCCAGAACAAGGACGCGGCGATCGAATTTATCCGTTTCGCAAGCAGTTCCAACGCCCTGGCCGACATGGTGGGCTATCTGCCGAACGGGCCGACGCGCAAATCCTCGCTGGCACTGCTGTCGGACGACGTGCTGCAACGTATTCCCAACGGCCCGGCTTATGAGGAAAACCTTTACATCCTGTCCGACGCTGACTGGTGGTCAAACAACCACGCGCGTCTGGAGGAGGCCTTCCAGGAATGGGCATCCGCCACTGCGCGCAGAGGCGCTGCAGGATCAACGAGATAAGCCGTACAACAGGGCGAAAGAGGTATAGATAAAATGAGTGATCAATCAAACAACAAACCTGACAACCTTGTTGCACAGTCAGGCTTGTTCAAGGGGATGAACACCACGATGGGCATTGCGTCCATGGTGATGATCCTTGGCTTCGTTTTTTACACGATCCGCGACGTCGAGGCGTCGAGCGTGGTTTTTGCTGCTGGCAAGGACTTCATCATCGGCTCGCTGGACTGGTTCTATGTGCTGGTCGTGAATGCAGCGCTGTTCTTCGTGCTATGGCTGATGATCAGCCGCTTTGGCCATGTCAAACTGGGCAAGGACGATGATGAGCCCGACTTTTCGACCTTTTCCTGGATCTGTATGCTGTTTAGCGCCGGACTGGGATCGGGCCTGATCTATTGGGGTGTCGCCGAGCCAATGTTCCACATCCAGGGCAGCCCGTTTCAGGAACGCGCGGGACTCGAGCCCGGCTCAGTAGACGCAGCGATTTCCGCCGTGACCATCACCAACTTTCATTGGGGGTTCCATGGTTGGGCGCTTTATGTGCTGGTCGGGCTCAGCCTCGCCTATTTTTCTTATCGCCACGGTCTGCCCCTGACGCTGCGCACGGCGCTTTATCCTGTGCTCAAGGAGCGCATCTATGGCCCGTGGGGGCATCTGGTAGACCTGATCGGCGTGTTTGGCACCATCTTTGGCCTGGCAACCTCGCTGGGTTTGGGGGTCACTCCGATTGCCGCCGGGCTGGAGGATCTGGGCTGGATGGCCAATACACAGACCAACCAGTTGATCCTCGTGGCGATCATCACTTGTATGGGCACCGCCTCTGCAGCGTCCGGCGTGGGCAAGGGTGTGCGGATTCTGTCCGAAACCAATGTGATGGCCAGCGTCTTCCTGCTGATCCTGTTCATTGTTCTAGGACCCACAGCCTTCCTGCTCGGGATCACCCTTTCGGGCTTCGGCGACTATCTGTGGACCGTCATCCCGATGGGCTTCTGGATCAATGGCGAGCCCGATAACCAGTGGCAGAGCTGGTGGACCATCTTCTACTGGGGTTGGTGGATCGCGTGGTGCCCGTTTGTGGGCCTGTTCATTGCCCGCGTCTCCAAGGGCCGGACCATCAAGCAGTTCTGCTATTGCGTCCTGCTGATCCCGACCTCGGTCGTGATGCTGTGGATGGGCGTCTTTGGCGGAGCGGCGGCTGGCGTCGATCTGTTCTATGACGCAGGCGTGGTCGAAGCGGTGAATAATGACTATGCCGCGGGCGTCTTCGCCACGGTCAAGGGCTTCGGCTATGCTTGGCTGACCTATCCGATCACCGTGTTGATCACGATCCTGCTGATCTCGTGGTTCGTGACGTCGTCGGACTCGGGTACCTTGGTGATGTGCACGATGCTGTCGATGGGCGACGAACACCCTCCGGTCAAATTCCGCGTCTTCTGGGGCCTCACCGCAGGCATCGTGGCGGGCGTCTTGATGCTGGCGGGCGGGTTGAGTGCTCTACAGACAGCCTCGATCGTGGCTGGTTTGCCGATCGCTGTGATCCTGCTCTTCATGATCTACGGGATTGTCACCTCGCTGCATGCGGAGCATCCGCTGCCGGATGTAGAGGACAAGTACGAGATGGAGTTCCTCAACCGGTAGAACCCCAATCTCCACACAACAAAGAGAGGCAGCAATCGCTGCCTCTCTTGCATTTCGGCCTTGCCAGATCGGGCTTGCGCCACTTCTACTGATCTAAGCACGATGACATACGAGCGTTGCGTGCCACTTAGTCCCAGCTGGCCTGATCCAGTTGGCGCGACAGGATGAACGCGCAGCATTCATCCGTCAGATCCCGATAGCGCGATCTTTCCCGGACATAGAGATAGACCTGCCGTTTGTCCGGCAGATCAGAAATCGGCCGGAAGGCAGTTGTTTCCGGTATGAAGCGCGCCACCGTCTGAGGCAGGACGGTGACCCATTTACCGGTTCGGATCATGGTGATCAGGGAATGGGTGTTGTGGATGGTAACATCCGCCGTTTCGATCGCGGCAAGAAAGCGTGGTGCCCGGATCAACCCGCACAAGGCGTTGCGGATGAACGACGCCTGAACCACATCCGCAATCTCTGGTGGCTCGCGACACGTATTCAGGGGATGATCCGCCGCGCAAACCAGCCCAAAGCGGTCTTCCAGCAAGGGCAGCGCCCTGATCCCGTTCAGCGGATGATATCCCGAGGCGATGCCGATCTCGGCCTTGCCATCGGCAAGCGCATCCAGCACCTGCTGACTGTCCGTATCGCGCAATTCCACCTTCAGACCGGGAAAGCGTTCCGTCATGTGTTCCAAAATCTGCGGAAAGAGCAGCGCAGCGACCGAGGGGACGGATACGATCCGGATCAGGCCGTGGCTGGCCTCTGCGGCCGCCTCGATCCCCTGCACCGCCTCGTCGAACTGCCGGACCTGCTTCTGAGCCAGTTCAAGCACCTGCTCGCCAAGGGGCGACAGCTTACTCTTCCTCTCCCCTTCGAACAGCTTCTTGCCAAGGTGATCCTCCAATTGCTTCAAGGTCATCGACACGGCGGATTGCGTCCGCCCAAGCCTGTCTGCCGCTTCGGAGAGGTTTCCGGTTTGCGCGGCGATGCAGAAGCACCGCAGCATTTCGATCTTGATCGCCATACTTCAGATTTTCTGAAATTTACTTCAATTGTTTGAGTTTGACTGATGTCATCAACGAAGTCCATCCTGATCCAAACATGACGACGGGATGTGGGGACCACCTTGACCAAACTGAACCTCATTGCTGGCGACTGGCTGGCGGGCGAAAGCGAGATCGAAAACCGTAACCCTTCGGATCTGAGCGATCTGGTGGGGATGTTTGCCCAAGCCAGTGCGGACCAGCTGGATGCAGCGCTGGACCAAGCGCGCATCGCGCAGGCCGAATGGGCCGGTTTCGGGATGGAGCGCAAACAGGCCGTGCTGATGGCAATCGGCAACGAGCTGATGGCGCGGGCCGAAGAACTTGGCACCCTGCTCAGCCGCGAGGAAGGCAAGCCGTTGGCCGAGGGCAAGGGCGAGATCTATCGCGCAGGCCAATTCTTTACCTACTATGCCGCCGAGTGCCTGCGCCAACTTGGCGAGAACGCCGACAGCGTGCGTGATGGTGTCGAGATCGATGTGCGCCTCGAACCGGTCGGCGTTGTGGCCATCGTGAGCCCGTGGAACTTCCCCACCGCAACCGCGTCTTGGAAAATCGCCCCGGCGCTCTGCTATGGCAATGCGGTGGTCTGGAAACCGGCTAATGTCACCCCGGCCTCTGCCGTGGCCCTGACTGAGATCATCGAACGGCAGGACATTCCCAAGGGGTTGTTCAGCCTCGTCATGGGCTCGGGCCGCTCGATTGGCCAGCGCCTAGTCGAAAGCCCCAAGGTCAACGCGATTTCCTTCACCGGGTCAGTGCCAGTGGGCAAAGGCATAGCCGCCGCGGCCATCCAGAACCTGACCAAAGTGCAGATGGAAATGGGGTCAAAAAACGCGCTGGCCGTGATGGATGACGCCGATCTGGATCTGGCGGTGACACTTGCCCTGGGCGGAGCCTTTGGTGGCTCGGGTCAGAAATGTACTGCCTCTTCAAGGCTGGTCGTTCATGCGGGCGTGCATGATGCCTTCGTCGAGAAACTCGTCGCAGGCGCGAAAGCCATGAAGGTTGGCCACGCGCTGGAAGACGGCGTGCAGATGGGCCCCATCGTCAGCCAGCAGCAGTTGCAGGAAAATCTGGCCTATGTCGATCTAGGCAAATCCGAAGGCGCTGAACTGGCTTGCGGCGGCGAGCGTCTCGATATGCCGCATGAGGGGTTCTATATGTCCCCGGGCGTTTTCCTGAACACCAGCAACGATATGCGCATCAACCGCGAAGAGATGTTTGCGCCACTGACCAGCGTGATCAAGGTCGGCAGCTATGACGAGGCGCTGAGCGTGGTCAACGATACGAATTTCGGTCTGACCTCTGGCATCGTCACCCAGAGCCTCGCCCGCGCCACACATTTCCGGCGCAACGCCCGGACCGGCGTGGTCACTGTCAATCTGCCCACCGCTGGCACGGATTATCACGTGCCCTTTGGCGGGCGCGGCGACAGCTCTTACGGTCCGCGCGAACAGGGCAAGGCGGCGGCTGAATTCTACACGACGGTCAAAACCGCCTATATCAGCGCCGGAACGCCGCAGTGATGCGGATCGACGCGCTGCAATATGCCAACTGGTCGGAGAAAATCTTTCGACAACTACGCGAAGGCAGCGTCGATGCGATCCACGTCACCATAGCCTATCACGAGAACTTCCGCGAAACGGTTCTGAACTTTGAAGAGTGGAACCGTTGGTTCGAGCAATACCCAGATCTGATCCTGAAAGGCCGCTGGGCCAGTGACATCGACAGGGCGCGGGAAACGGGTCGGACGGCGGTGTTCTTTGGCTTCCAGAACCCCTCACCCATCGAAGACGATATCGGGCTGATCGAAATCCTGCACGACCTAGGTGCCCGGTTCATGCAGCTGACCTATAATAACCAGTCCCTGCTGGCCACCGGCTGCTACGAGGCCGAAGATACCGGCATCACCCGCATGGGCAGACAGGTCATCAAAGAAATGAACCGGGTGGGCCTTGTCGTGGATATGAGCCATTCGGCAGATCGCTCGACCATAGAGGCCGCAGAGATATCAGAGCGCCCGATCGCCATCACACATGCCAATCCGCACAAATGGTCCCCTGCCCTGCGCAACAAGCGTGATGCGGTGATCCGGGCTGTGACGGAAAATGGCGGAATGCTCGGCTTTTCGGCCTATCCGCATCATCTGAAGGACAAGTCCGACTGCACGCTGGAAAGCTTCTGCGAGATGATCGCCCGCACCGCCGAAAGATACGGGGTCGAGCATCTGGGGATCGGCACCGATCTCTGCCAGGACCAGCCCGACAGCGTGGTCGAATGGATGCGCGTTGGCCGCTGGACCAAAGAGATCGACTATGGCGAAGGTTCGGCCAGCCATCCCGGCTTCCCGCCCATGCCCGGTTGGTTTCAGGACAATCGCGACTTTGGCAATATCGAGGGCGGGCTGCGAAAAACCGGCATGAACGAGACCGAGATTGCAGGCATCATGGGCGGCAACTGGTATCGCTTTTTCGCGCAAAATTTCGGACCGCAGCAGCCGTGACCCAGCAGAGCCGCCATATCGCCCGCCGAGATCCGGCGCAGGTCATGCGGCTCAAGCGACTGGGGTCTTTGCATCAATGCCGGTTGAGCTTCATGCGCATCCTGACGCGCCGCATGGCGCGCGAGGGATGGCGGTTCACGCGTCCCCTGTTCGACATAGATGACGCAGGCGTTGGTCGCGCCATCTATTCGGTGCATGGCCCCGAACGTAGCTATTCGCTCGTGGCCTTCGCGCACGACCTGCCACCCGACCAGCGCTCGGACCGGGTCATCGCCGAGGCCTGGGATGCCACCTTCACCCTGTTCGATGGCGTCCCGACCGAGGAGGATATCGAGCGCCTGTCGCAAAACGTCCCCCTGCAGGAGGCCGGGCGCATCAGTGAAAGCGAATTGTCGCTGTCGCGCGCCAACCGGTCGGTGCGATTGTGGTCGCATGTGGTGGAAAGGCTTGCAGCAGGGCGGCAACCCGATCTCGAACAGATTGAAAGCGTGGGCTATCTGATGCGCACCACGGCGGTTTACGGATCCGGCAAGTTTGGTGCGGCGGACCGGGAAACCATCGCCGCCCGTACTGAGTTGCAGGCCCCGTTTCAGGCCGAGATGTTATCGGTTTACCTGACTCGAATTTTCGTGCGCGACCTCGTCGAACACATGGCGCGGATCAAGGGAGGCGACCGGTTCGTGCGGCTAAGTCCGGTCATCGCCCGCCAATTGGGGATCGGCAATTCCACCGGGCTGGGCATGGCGCCCTTCATCATCAACCATCCCATATTGTTCAACAATTGGATCATGGTACGAGAAGAAGCGATTGCCCGCGTGCGAGCGATTCAGACCGCTACGCCAAAAGAGGTCGCGTTGTTTGGGACCCTTCTGCAGCGAAGCGCGGTTTCTGTGGATCGTTGGCGTTCGGCCCATCCAATCCAGCTCGACAAACTCGCCCGGCTTCGGGCGGATGTGCTGGCACTCGAGGCGCACATTGGTGCCGAAAGCCTGCTGCACGACTATCCTTGGAATCGCCTGCTGCTCTGGTCTGAAACCGCGCTCAGCGAGGAAGGACAGGAACTGGTCGCCTCGCTGATCTTGGAGCCCTATGGCGACAGCGTTGACGGATTGGCCAGTTGCATGGCCGACAGCAATACCGATGCGACTGTGATCGATGGTGCGATGCGCGTGAAAGAAGTTCGTGCATTGATCGAAGACCGCTTCGGCTGGGCGTTTGCTTTGGACTGGAGCGCACCGGAACATTGCGCGCGCGCGTGGTACGTGTCGGAAGAAAAGCTTGAACCTCGGATGGGAGAGCGCTTCGAGGAACCCATCGCCGACTATGAACAACCGCTGGCCCCGGCGCGGGACGCAGTTGCCGCGTACAAGACGCTTGCGGATTTTGGAGAGGACCAGCCGATCTCGGCCTTCCTGATGCGCCACCCCGAACACCGCCACACGATCCGTCGCGCCCAGATGAGCCGGATCGCGCCTTATAGCGAGGTTCAGGACAACACGATCAGCGCAACGGTACTGCCGATCGACATGCTGCGGGCCAAGCTGTCATTCTTTGGCGCAACCCATTTCGACCCGCGGTCCGACCGCTGGGTTCGCATCTGCATGTATGCGGGCGCGCCCTACCCTGAGGACCTGACACCTGAGACGGCCGACCTCTGGGTCTACCCCGAGGGCACGTCATGACCCTCTCGCTAAACGAGATGGAAGCGCTGGCCAAGCGGGCGGCACGGGGCGGTGGCTATAGCTGGGGGCTGGCGGAAGAGGCCGCCAAGGCGACACGCTGGCTTAGCGCAAGAGGGCTGGATGGCGGGCTCGCGCTCGCCGAGGTGTTGGAGCAGGAATTTGCCAACTCCTTGCCGGATCACACGCCCGGTGATCTCGAAGGATTGTGGCAAAGCAGCGCGGCCCTTTGCCCCTTGCTGGCCGGGGTTACGCTATCTGATGGTGCGGACCGTCTGGCGCGGGGACCGATTGAAATGCGGCACGTTGTGCAGCCCGTGCTGGTTCTGCCCTTTGCGGCAAATGCCGCCCGCAGGTTGGAAGGCCCGGTTACGGTGACATCCGGGGCTTGGACCGCCATCACCGACGGGACCGAGTTGAGCGCGCCGGACACCTCCCCGAACCAAGCCAAGACCTTGCAGGTTGAGTTTGGCGGCACGGTTTCCGAGCCGCGAGCACGCCAGACGCGCGCCAGCCCTGCCGCTCAGGCGCTGCTCAATCGATTTGCTCATCGCACCTATGCCCCCGCCACCGAAGAGTCGCGACGGTTGGGCGCAGGTGCCGGTCTGTCCGACAATGATTGAGGAGATGCCCACGTGATAGAAACCAAAACCCTCTCACTGTCCGAGATCGAGGACCTGTCCTTTAAGGCCTTGATCGCTGCGGGAACCTCCGAAGCCAATGCCCGCCCGTTGGCCGTTGCCACTGCCGCGACCGAAGCGGATGGAGTGGCAAGCCACGGTCTGGCCTATATCCCGATCTATTGCGAACATGTGCAATGCGGCAAGGTAGACGGGCAGGCAGTCCCGACCTTGTCTACGCCCCGCGCCAGTGTGGTGACCGTGGACGCCGCCACCGGATTTGCCCATTCCGCCATCGAGCTTGGTTTCGAACCTTTGATCGCTGCGTCACGCGCGCAGGGCGTGGCAGTTTTGGCCATAAGGAACAGCTATAATTGCGGGGTTCTGGGTTATCACACCTATCGATTGGCGCAGGCCGGGCTGGTGGGGATCGGCTTTACCAATGCCCCCGCCTCGATCGCGCCATCGGGCGGGTCGAAACCTGTGGTCGGCACCAACCCGTTTTCGATTGCTGTCCCCGGCAGCGATGGCCAGCCCGCCCTGCTGATCGACCAGAGCGCCAGCACCATCGCCAAGAGCGAAGTGATGAAACACGCGCGCGAGGGCAAGCCGATCCCGGTGGGCTGGGCGCTTGATAGCGCGGGCAACCCGACCACCGATCCCGAGATCGGGCTGAAAGGGTCGATGGCGCCTTCGGGTGGGTACAAAGGTGTCGGCGTCGCTCTTCTGACCGAAATCATGGCCGCTGCGTTGACGGGTGCCACGCTGGGCATTCATGCCTCGCCCTTCTCGGGCACTGCGGGCGGCCCACCCAAAACCGGACAGTTTTTTGTCGCAATCGACCCATCTGCGACCGCAGGTGACGGTTTTGCTACCGGTATTGCCGATCTTGTCGAAGCGATCCGCTTTCAGGAGGGGGCACATTTGCCCGGTGATGGCCGTCGCGCGAAGCGTTTGGCGGCCCGAAAGGATGGCGTCGCCGTAAACAGGGCCACACTGAACAAGATCGAAGCCCTACTCTGAACAAAACCGAGCGACGGATAACCGGGAGACCCGCTCGAGAACAAATCATTCCCGGCAAATCAGGACACGTGCGTACAGGGAGGAAACACATGTCAGTGAAACAACCGTTTACCGACTTGCAGATCAACAGGTCTGCGAGCGGCTTCTACGAGGGGCACAGTCTAGAGATCGCCCTGCTCAGCAAGGCAATCATGGTTGGCCTGGTGATCTGGGCGCTGGTCTGGCCCGCCAATGCGAACGGGGTTCTGGGCAGCCTCAACTGGCGGCTGCTGGAGGATTTCAACGCATTCTACGTGATCATCGTTGGTCTGTTCATCTTCTTTCTGGTCGTGGTGGCAATCCTGCCAAGCACCGGCAAGCGGGTTATGGGCCCCGAGGGCGAAAAGCCCGAGTTCTCGGATTTCTCCTGGTTCTCGATGATGTTTGGCGCGGGTCTGGGCGTTGGCCTGATGGTCTTTGCCACGGCCGAACCTCTGGGCCTTTGGGGGTCGAACCCTGAGGTTCTGTCAGGTGCGGTTGAGGCAAATACTGAAGCCGCATTGCAATCCGGCTATCGCTATACCTTCCTCCACTACGGCTTCCATGCCTGGGCCATCTACGTGGTGACCGGGTTGTCGCTGGCCTACTACGCCTATACCCGCAACATGCCACTAACCATCCGAACCGCTCTGACGCCGCTATTCGGTCGGCTGATGAACGGATTTCTGGGTCATGTGGTCGATGTGTTGGGTGTCGTTGCGACCATCCTCGGTGTCTCGGTGACCATCGGCTATGGCGTCTCACAGTTCATTGACGGTCTTTATGCGATTTCCGGCATGGAGTGGATGATGGACCTGACCGGAGAAACACCCGAGCCCAGCACCGTCGGCCTGATTTCCGGCCTGATCGTCATCATGGGCCTGTCGATCATTTCTGCGGTATCAGGTGTTGGTCGGGGCGTGAAATACCTGTCCAACCTGAACCTGGTTCTGTCGCTGATCCTGCTGCTGGTTTTCATCGTCTTCGGCTCATTCCTATTTGCGATGACCACCTACGCCACGGCTTTTGTCGACTACATGCTGCATTTCCTCTCGCTCAGCTTCAATGCCTATGGCCCGCAATCCGAGCCTGCATTTGCTGCCGCCCTGCCGTCCGAGGCCGCACCCTTCGCGGACGCGCTCTATAGCGGTGCGACCAACGCTTGGGGATCTTTCGATGGCTTCAAATCCGGCCTCGAAGGGGATGCCGCCGCGTTGCCAGACAATGTCTTGACCGCAGCGTATGCGACCGGTGAGCAAGGGCGTCAATTCGGCTGGCAGGCCGGTTGGACAACGTTCTATTGGGCCTGGTGGATTGCATTTTCGCCTTTTGTCGGCCTGTTCCTGGCCCGCATCTCAAAGGGGCGTTCGGTGCGTGAGTTTATCATCGGATGTGTCTTTGCACCTGCGCTGGTCTGCTTTGCCTGGATGACCATCCTTGGCGGCACCGCGATCGATCTGGAACTGAACGGCACCGCCGAAGGCGCCATCATCGGCGCGTCCAACACGGCCAAGCTGTTTGTGACGTTGCAGGAAATGATCACAGGCGGGCTGCTGTCGGGCATCACTGTGATGTGCGTTGTGCTGATCATGACCTTCCTGGTCACTTCCGCGGATTCCGGCATTCTGGTGATGAACACCATCATGTCAGGCGGCGATCAGAAAGTCGGCAACAAGCACAAGATCATCTGGGGTTGCATCCTGACCGCAGTGATCGGAGCGCTGATCCTGGCTGCGGGTGAGAACAACCCGATGGATGCGCTGCGCAATGCAATGATCATCGGGGCGCTGCCGTTCACGATGGTCATGGGTCTGATGTGCATCGCGCTCGCCAAAGCGCTCTATCGCGACGGGCTGCGCGAGAAACATACTGTCGCCGCTGAGTAGACTAATCTAAACTAACAGACAGCCTTGTTCACAGGGCTGTCTGCCTCAACGCATGGCTCATCCAATCTGACTTGTAGCCGAGCAATCGCGGACAGCTTTTGAGGCGCCCGGCCCCTTCCCAACCTATCTGTTTTTGCTGGCAGTGAGCGGCCTCCACACGGTGGCCCGAAACGGTATTTCCGAAAAAATGAACTATTTGGTTCAATTTCTCTTGAAAACTGAACTGATCTGTTTAGATTGCTCAATATGAACTGAATAGTTTAGATTGGAGACGACGATGAAACCCCTTTTGATGACAGCAGCATTGATCCTGACAACCGCCGCAGTACCCGCAATGGCAGGCGGATACTCAGTGGGTAACCTCACAAGAACCCTCACTTTTCCCGACGCCCCTGAACAGCCGGTGACCAAATCCGTCACCGTCCTGAAGCGCTAGGTCGCCCCCGCCCCCGGCGAGGCTGCGCGCCCGTCTTTCCCCGCAGACGGTGGCGCAGCCTCACAGACCGCGTGGTCAGTCCTGCGTTCGACGCTGTCGATCAGCAAGCAGAGAACTGACGGAAAAAACCAGTACTGCAAACCAGATCAGTGAAAAGGCCATCGCATAGGGCAATGTGAACGGTTCGCTGAACACGACCACGGCACAGACAAACTGAAGTGAGGGGTTGATATATTGCAGGACCCCCATTGTCGACATTTGCGCCCGCTGCGCCGCGTAGCTGAACAGGATCAGCGGCACCGCCGTCATTGGCCCGGACAGGATGAGCAGTATGGTGATCAACGCATCCTCGCCAAACGGGCTATCCCCAACCCAAACGGCCTGAGCCAGGATCGCCAGCCAAAGCGGCAGCAGGATCAGAATCTCGCAGGTCACCGACAGGATCGGACCCAACTGCAACCCCTTCTTGATCACACCGTATAGCGCAAAGGCCGCCCCAATCAGCAAAGCGATCCACGGGGGCACGCCAGTACCCAAGCTCAGCACCAGAACCGCCAACGCCGCGCATCCGACCGCAACCCATTGCGCAGGCGCCAGCCTTTCACCAAACCAGAACCGCCCGGCTAGCACGGCGCAAAGCGGAAAGATGTAGTACCCCAGCGACGCATCGGTCGCCTTGCCGATCTGGATCGAAACCAGAAACACCAGCCAGTTGAGCGAAATCATCAGCCCCGCCAGCAGCAGCTTGACTGTTTGCCGTCCGCGATAAGCAGCGGGGATCTCGTGCAGCCTGCGCTGCCACGCCATAACGACGACAAAGAAAGCGATTGACCAGACCGCCCGATGTGACAACAGCTGCAACGGTGGCACATCGTCGAGCTGCTTATAGAACAGCGGCGACAGGCCCCAGACCGTGAAGGCCACGATCATCGCGATGATGCCCTTTGCAGCTTCTGTCATGCGCCCTCCGCCATCAGCGGTGTCACGGGCCCGAGCCGTGGTCAAGCCGACAATTCGATCACCGTGATCTCGGGCACTACGCCAAGGCGGACTGGCAGAATGGAACAGCCCAGACCGCCCGAGACCACGAGGTCACGCGCGCCCTCCCGGATATGGCCATAGGCAAACCGGTTGCCATATCGCGACGGCACGACCGGAGACCAGCCAAACAGGCGCAACTGCCCGCCATGTGTATGCCCCGACAGGGTCAGCGCAACCCGATCCGGCACCTTTGGGAAGATATCCGGCTCATGCGCCATCAGAACCAGCGGCGCGTCATCGCCGATTTGCGCAAGCGTCGCGGGCAAATCATCCAACCCCTCGAACCGACCTCCCCCTCTGGGGAAGGCCAATTGATCCTCAAGACCTGCAAGCCAGATGCCCGCACCGTCCAGTTTGACAGTTTGATTGGACAGTACTGGGATGCCCTGTGCCTCCAGCGCTTCGGCGTAGAGGTTTGGGCCGCCACCCCGCCTTTGAGCGCTCAGATCGTCCCACCAATCATGATTTCCCAACACCGCATAAACCCCATGCGGTGCAAAAAGCTCTGCCAGAACGGGCGCGACATCGGCGATCCTGACCGGCTCGGAGACGAACTTGTGCCCGGCCGCATAATCGCCCAGCAGCAGGATCAGATCAGCCCCCACCGCATTGGTCCGACGCACGATCTGCCGGACCCGATCGAGACCGACAAAGGGCTCCCCCACATGCAGGTCGGCAATTACCGCGATGCGCAGCGGCGGCGCTGTCCAGTCATCGCGCCGAATACGCCAGCGACGCACCCGAAGACGCAGGGCCGGTTCTATGAAGAACCCGTAAAGACCAGCAAAAAGGCCTGCCAGCGTCACCGCCAACAGGCCCAAAAGAAATTTCCTAAGAAATCCCCGTCGCGTCACCGATTACATCCGGCTGGCGACGTTTTCCCAGTTCACCAGATTGTCGAGGAAGTTCGACAGGTAGGCAGGACGCTTGTTACGGAAGTCGATGTAATAGCTGTGCTCCCACACGTCACACCCCAGCAACGCGGTCTGACCGAAGCAGAGCGGGTTCACCCCGTTCTCAGTCTTGGTCACAGCCAGCGACCCGTCCGCGTTCTTGACCAGCCAGGCCCAGCCCGAACCGAACTGACCAGCACCGGCGGCGCTGAACTGCGATTTGAACTCATCAACCGAGCCAAAGCTTTCGGTCAGCGCCTTTTCCAACTCGCCGGGCATGGCGTTACCGCCGGGGCCCATCATCTCCCAGAACTGGTTGTGGTTCCACAGCTGGCTGATGTTGTTGAAGATACCGTTTTGCGCCACAGCGCCCGCGTCATAGGTGCCGGTGATGATCTCTTCCAGCGATTTGCCGTCCCACTCGGTCCCAGCGATCAGCTTGTTGCCGTTATCGACATAGGCCTTGTGGTGCAGGTCGTGGTGATATTCCAGCGTTTCCGCTGACATGCCCTTGGATGCCAGAGCGTCATGTGCATAAGGAAGATCAGGAAGTTCAAAAGCCATCGTGGACCCCTGTTGAAAATGAATGTTGCGGTTCCACCGGTTACATGCGGCGATGGCGCCCGCAGGTCAAGAGTGGAAGGTAAGATCACCTATACAAAGACGATGATCGTTCGTTGCGGGTGTATCGGGCGCGGACCAATGACCCAACGCCCGCCAGTAAACTTCAACCCATTTGAATTGCAGCCTATTTTTGTTTGGTTATTTTACATGGCCCTTGCCCGCTTGGCCGATTGTCTGCCGCGCCGGCAATGCGAACACGCATCTGCGCCCGCCCGGTTTTTTCTGAAATGGACGCCTGAAAATTTGCACGAATATCGCCATTCGCACGCACTTTCATTTTGTCCATAACCCATTTGACGCGAAATCGGTCGCCCCCGAGTTTTTCGTAAGATGCAGGGATTGGCTTTTCGTGGAAATGGTTGATGTAGTCATCAATCACCATTGCTTTGCCCGCCTGATCATCGACAAAAACCACCATGCGTTCGGGTATCCAACCATATCTCTTTTGGTTGTTTTTCAATTGGCAATCGTAGACGGTTTGCCCCGCATTTGCCGCACCGCAAAGTGCCATTACACCAATCGCGGTTAAGGAAAGTGCTTTCATATTTGATCTACTCCTGTTTGCGCGGCAAAGAAACAGGGTCTGGCCCGGAGTTCAACCCAAACCAAAAGAATTTTCATTCATCTTCATTTATCTACGAGAAGGATTCAGAAAGCTCCAACTTCTGAACCCGGCTGCGCCGCAATCTTCAGTAGATTGAACACATACTCCGCGACCGAGCGGAAGCAGATAATGCGGAACGAACCATCCTCCTCCATCCAGAAGGCAGCTGCGACCTGCGCCAGGCGGGTGCGGCGGAAATCGCCGGGTTCGAACGCCTCCGCGCTCAGATCAACCGGGGCCAGTTTCGCCATCACTTCCCGTGCATGGTCGCCCGAGACCCGGAGCACTGCGCGGGCATCGGATACGTTGACCGCCAGCGCGTGGCTGGGTCCAAGCGCCTTGACCATCTCTGCAAGTTTGGCCTCGACCTCGGCATAAGGCACGAGAACAAGCAATTCGTCCGGCGACATCCAGCACAAGCCACTGTCATCCGCGAGATTTGCCCGTCGCTGTCCTGGCATCTTTTGGCCGGTCGCACTGGTCGCGGCCTTGGCCAGACCCTTGTCACCTTGATCCCCGCGCAGGGTGATCATGCCTTGCAAGCCCAGTTCTTCGATGATGGCGATGCCTTCGGCGCGCGCGCCATTCAATGCGCTGATTGGTTCAGACATTCTGCTTCTCCCCGTCCTTGTCGTAGAAGACCGGATCAACGATCTTGGCCTTGTAGCTTTTGCCATCGGTTCCGGGGAACTCGATCACCTCGCCCATCCGGTCCGGCCCGTGTTTCACCAACCCCATCGCAATGCCGCGGCCCAGATTGGCCGAGTAATAGGTCGAGGTCACCCGACCAATCATGTTGCGCTGGCCATTGGCGTTGGTGCCCTCGCCCACCGCATAGGCTCCGTCGGGCAAAACCGATCCATCCACAGTCTCAAGACCGACGAGTTTCCAGCGATCCGGATCGGCCATGTGGCTGCGCTGCTGTGCGCGTTTGCCCAGAAAATCCTCTTTCTTTTTCGACAGCGCCCAGTGCAGGCCCAGGTCCTGCGGGATCACGGTTCCATCCGTCTCGTCCCCGATCATGATGAAGCCTTTTTCGGCGCGCAGGATGTGCAGGCATTCGGTACCATAGGGCATCACGCCGAACTCTTTCCCGGCCTCCATCAGCGCATCCCAGAAGGCCTGCCCTTGCGAAGCCGGGATCGCGATCTCGTAGCTCAATTCACCCGAGAAAGAGATCCGGTAAGCCCGGCAGTCGAAACCGCCGATCTGGCCATCGCGCCACTCCATGAACGGCAGCGCCTCTTTGCTGACATCCATGCCGCCCAGCTTTTCCAAGACCTTACGCGCATTGGGGCCAACAACGGCCACTTGCGCGTACTGCTCGGTCACATTGGCGACATAGACTTTCCAGTCCCACCACTCGGTTTGCAGCCACTCTTCCATATGGCCGTGAATACGCTCGGCGCCCCCTGTGGTTGTATGACACAGCCAGGTATCCTCGTTGATGCGCGCCACCACGCCGTCGTCGATCAGAAAGCCGTTTTCCGAGCACATCAACCCATAGCGGCATTTGCCCGGCTTCAGCGTCGACATCATGTTAGTATACATCATGTCGAGGAATCGTCCCGCGTCCGGCCCTTTGACGATCAGCTTGCCCAGCGTGGATGCGTCAAGCAAACCAAGGTTTTCGCGGGTGTTCTTCACCTCGCGATTCACCGCTGCCTCCACGGTTTCACCAGGGCGGACATAAGCATAAGTGCGTCGCCAATGGCCAACCGGCTCCCAATCGGCACCGTTTCGGTCATGCCAGTCATGCATCGGCGTTCGCCGAATTGGCTGGAACACCTCGCCGCGCGCTTCACCGCCGATAGCGCCCATGGAGATGGGCGTATAGGGCGGCCGGAATGTGGTGGTACCGACTTGCGGAATTTCAGCGTTCAGCGAGTCGGCAAGGATCGCCAGCCCGTTGATATTACTCAACTTACCTTGATCGGTTGCCATGCCCAGCGTTGTGTAGCGCTTGGTATGCTCGACGCTTTCATAACCCTCACGCGCGGCCAATTGCACGTCCGAGACCTTCACATCGTTCTGGAAGTCCAGCCAGGATTTCATCCGCAGCGGCGTGTCGGCATTGGCGGGCATCAGCCAGACCGGTTCCATCGGCGTCTCGGCGGTGCTCTCGCCCACAGGGGCTTTGGGGCGTTTGGCCTTGCCGCCCGCTGCCTTTGCCGCTGATAAACCCACCGCATTGGCATCGCTCAGCACCTCGCCCAGCGCCAACGCGCCGTTGGCCGATCCAGCAGCGCTGACGAAACCCGCGCCATCGGCACCCAGTGGCGGGCGATCAGGGTCGGGCCGGAAATGGGCCTGCGCCTCGTCCCAGATCAGCTTGCCGCCGCAATGGGACCACAGATGCACCACTGGCGACCAGCCGCCGGACATGGCAACCGCATCGCAGGTCACCTCATCTCGCGCACCGCCAATCCCCTCCTGGTTGCAGATTGAGACTTTCTTAACACGTTTACCACCCGACACTTTGGCGATGGCCTTGCCCGGATCAACCCGAATGCCCAGCGCCCGCGCCTCATCGGCCAAAGCGCCGCCGCCAGAGGCCCGCGCATCGAGGATACGCAATACATCGATACCAGCGTTTTTCAGCGTGATCGCGGTACGATAGGCGTCGTCATTGTTGGTGGCGACGACCACCCGCTCACCGGGGGTCACGCCCCAGTTCACCACATAGTCGCGCATGGCCGAGGCCAGCATCACGCCGGGCACGTCATTGCCGGCAAAGGACAAAGGCCGTTCGATTGCGCCAGTGGCCGTCATGATCTGCTTGGCCCGGATACGCCACAACCGGTGACGCGGGCCTGCAGCATGTGGCGCGTGATCGGTCAGACGCTCATAGCCCAGCGCGTAGCCATGGTCATAGATCCCCGCCCCCATGCAGCGCAGCCGCATGGCGACGTTCTCCATCGCCTGCAACTCAGCGACGATTTGTTCCACGAACTTATCCACAGGCCCGTTGTCAATGGTTCCCCCATCAACCGGAGCGCGGCCACCCCAATGGCCGGTTTGTTCGACCAGCAGCACCTTTACGCCAGTCAGGGCCGCCGCCTTGGCCGCTTGCAGTCCCGCCACACCACCACCAATGATCAATACATCGGGAAAGGCATAAAAATGCTCGTAAGTATCCGCATCGCGCGTCTCGGTCTCGGGCGCTTTGCCCAGCCCCGCAGATTTGCGAATGAATGGCTCGTAAACGTGTTTCCAGAAGGGCTGCGGATGGATGAACATCTTGTAGTAAAAGCCCGCAGGCAGGAACCGCGCCAAATGGGTGTTCACCGCACCGATATCGAAATCGAGGTTCGGCCAGTGGTTCTGTGACTGCGCCTTGAGACCGTCGAACAGCTCGGTCGTGGTGGCGCGCTGGTTTGGCTCGAACGTGCTGCCCTCGCCCAGACCGACCAGAGCGTTGGGCTCCTCGGCCCCGCTCGCCACGACGCCACGCGGGCGGTGATACTTGAACGAGCGGCCCATCATCATCTGGTCATTGGCCAGCAAAGCCGAGGCCAGCGTGTCGCCTGCAAAGCCGCGCATGGTGGTGCCGTTGAAGCTGAACGTGACCTGCTTGGTCCGGTCGATCAGACGGCCGAGTTTCGAAAGACGATTGCTCATTTATGCGGACCTTTCGCAGAGGGAGGTCATAAGGTGGAGGGCGCTGGACATCAGGAGAACTCCCTCCATGTCCAGCCAGGCCGCTTGGCTGTGATGGCGTCGCAGATCTCCTGCGGCGGCTCGGTGGTCTGGGCCGGATAGGTGCCGAACACTTCCAGCGTCGCCGTGCAGCGGGCAGCGTGGAACCACTTGCCGCAGCCGTTGGCGTGCTGCCAGCGTTCGAAATGCACGCCCCTGGGGTTTTCGCGCATGAACAGGTAGTCGTGGAACTGATCATCATCCGAGCCCGGCCCGAAGCGCTTGACATGCGCCTCGCCGCCCGCGTGCAGTTCCGTTTCTTCGGCATCGACGCCGCAATAGGGGCAATGAAGGATCAGCATCTCGTCATCCTTTCGGCGGTAGGCTGGCGGCGTTGGCCAGCGACATTTCGGTCAGTTTGGCGCGCAGAGCGGCATCCTCGAAGCCGCCCGCATCCAGTTCCACCATCCCGCCCATCGGACGACCGGTGAAGCTGAGCGGTTGCGCGCCTGCCTCCAGCGCCTCCGCCTCGCGGGTCTTGCCGGGGCGATACATGGCGCCGTCCTTGTGGACCCCGCAGACCATGTTGCCATGCAGCAGAAAGCAGAGCCCGCCAAACATCTTCTTCTCGGACAACCCCGGCTCCACGCCCAGATCAGCGCGCATGAGGTCGGCCATGGTTTCGGAATAGGGCATCTAGCAGTACTCCTCGAGCGCAAGTCGACGAGACATACAAGGAACAGTCAAAAAAGTTAGAAAGATAGTTTGTGGATAAGATGTGTATAACCTGGCGCCTAACCTGCTAAATATGCTAATTTTCTTTCGGGATAGACCTACATGTAGGGAACCAAATAGATTCTCCCTACTTTCCCCACCGCAACCCCGGTTTATCGAAAAGTTATCCAGAGGGTTTTCCAGATAGCGCGACGAATTTCGGTCCTGTATTTTGTTCGAAGAGATAAAGCGCCGAAACAAAGAGGCACCATGAGCAGCACCAGACACGAAATTGAGTACGAAATTCGAGCACTCTGCAAACAACGTGCGGTCATAAAGCCGCTTCACGAGCGTGCGTTTGCTCGTTGGCAAAGCGCAGTCAAGCTTGAAGCCGACTTCGAAAAGAGCCTGCACGGAGCAAGTCTTGCCTGCGAAATCTTCGGCTCGGACTTTCGCTTGGTGGATCGCGAGTTTAGAGACTTGGGCCACGAAATCGAAGCTCTGCAACTGAGGTTGCTTGAATCCGTGACTCCAGTAAGCGACGAAAGACATTAGTGCGCCACCCCGGCAGCGACGCTTTCGTCGATGAAGCGGCCTTCCTTGAAGCGGTCGAGCGAAAACGCCTCGGTCAGCGGTGAATGTCCGGTCGCCATCAGCTGCGCCATGCCCCAGCCCGAACCCGGAATGGCCTTGAACCCGCCTGTGCCCCAGCCGCAATTGATGAAGCAGTTCCCGAGCGGCGTTTTCGACAGGATGGGCGAGCGGTCGCCGGTCATGTCGACGATCCCGCCCCATTGGCGGAGCATTTTCAGGCGTGAGATCATCGGGAAGGTCTCGACCAGTGCCCGCACGGTTTCCTCGATATGATGGAACGAGCCGCGCTGGGTGAAGTTGTTGAACCCGTCGGTGCCGCCGCCGATCACCATCTCGCCCTTGTCGGACTGGCTCATATAGCCATGCACGGTGTTGGCCATGACGACCACATCCATGCAGGGCTTGATCGGTTCGCTGACCAGCGCCTGCAGGGCAACCGCCTCAAGCGGCAGGCGGAACCCGGCCATCTCGGCCAGTTGCCCGGAATGGCCCGCAACCACGATGCCCAGCTTTTCGCACTCAATCGCGCCTTTGGTGGTATCGACCCCCACGACCCGGCCCTGGTCGGAGCGCACGCCGGTCACTTCACATTTCTGGATGATGTCCATGCCCATGGCCGAACAGGCCCGCGCATAGCCCCAGGCCACTGCATCGTGGCGCGCCGTGCCGCCGCGCTCCTGCCAGAGCCCGCCCAGAACCGGATAGCGCGGCCCTTCGAGGTTGATGATCGGGACCAGTTCCTTGACCCGCTGCGGCCCGATCCATTCGGTTGACACACCCTGCAGGGCGTTTGCATGGGCCGTGCGCTGATAGCCGCGCACCTCGTGATGGGTCTGCGCCAGCATAATCACGCCACGGGGGCTGAACATCAGGTTGTAGTTCAGATCCTGGCTGAGATGTTCATAGAGGCTGCGCGATTTTTCGTAGATCGCCGCCGATGGGTCCTGCAGATAGTTCGAACGGATGATCGTGGTGTTGCGCCCGGTATTGCCACCGCCCAGCCAGCCCTTCTCGATGATCGCGACATTTTGAATGCCGTAATTCTTGCCCAGGTAATAGGCTGTCGCCAGCCCGTGCCCACCTGCACCCACGATGATCACATCATAGCGCTTCTTGGGTTCAGGCGACCGCCATGCCCGCTCCCATCCGGTATGAGAGCGCAGGGCTTCGCGGGCGACGGCAAAGGCAGAATAGTGTTTCATGAGCGAATCCATCCGGGTCTGCGGGATTGCGGCAGGTATGCCGCGCGGGCCAAGAATACCCACGCCACGTTACGTCGCAATATCGACCTATTGCGACATGGTAACCCGTGTCGCGCTTTTTACCTTTTTCCCGCGCCTCTGCGGGTCTAGATGAGGGCAGTCCTAAGGAAGACATAATGACGTTCTGGATCCTCATTCTGCTGACCGCCCTGATCGTTGCCGCCCTGCTGGCGCTGACTTTGCTGCGCGGGCGCAATCGGGACGAACCTGCAGCGGCCTATGATCTGCGGGTCTACCGCGAGCAGCTCGCCGGGGTGGACCGCGATCTGGCGCGCGGGGTGATCGGCGAGGCTGACGCCGACCGCATCCGCACCGAGATTTCGCGCCGCATCCTGGCAGCCGATGCGATGATCCAAAAAGAGGCCGATGGCACCGCCCAACCTCGCGGCGGCACCTTGGTAATGGCACTGCTGCTGACCGCCGCGCTGATGGGCGGCGGCGTGTTGCTCTATAGGTCACTTGGTGCGCCAGGTTATGGCGATCTGCCATTAACGCTGCGCAAGGAGATCGCCGAGGAACGACGCCTGACCCGTCCCGATCAGGCCAGCGCCGAGGCGGAACAGCCAGAACGTCCGAAACCGCGCATCGAACAGCAATATGCGGATTTGATGGAGCAACTGCGCGCAGCCGTGGCCGAACGCCCCGATGACCTGCAAGGCAATATCCTGTTGGCGCAAAACGAGGCCAATCTGGGCAATTTCAAAGCCTCATACAAAGCGATGGCGCGGGCGATCCCTTTGTTGGGTGATGAGGCCACGGCAAACGACTATTCCGAGATGGCGGAAATGATGATCGCGGCAGCCGGCGGCTATGTCTCGCCCGAGGCCGAGGCGGTTCTGCAACAAGCACTAAATATTGATCCCGACAACGGCGTGGCGCTTTATTACTGGGGCGTGATGCTGCTGCAGATCGGTCGGCCCGATGCGACCTTCCGTGTCTGGGAAGAGGCTCTGCGGGTCAACCCGGCCCCGGCCCCCTGGGTCGACGCGATCCGGGCGCGGATCGAAGAAGTCGCCGCGCGCGCCGGCGTAAGATATGACGCGCCACAGCCCGCCTCCCGACCCGGCCCCAGCGCCGAAGACATGGCGGCGATGGCAGGTATGACGCCAGAGGCACGGCTCGACGCCATTCGCGGCATGGTGGCCGGACTATCCGAACGGCTGGCGACCGAAGGCGGCACCGCCGAGGATTGGGCAAGGCTGATCCGGTCGCTTGGTGTGCTGGACGAGCGCGCACAGGCCAATCGCGTCTTTCATGAAGCCCAACAAGTCTTTGCCGGCGACGACGCGGCGCTTGCGCTAATCAGACAGGCAGGCCAAGCAGCGGAAATCTTGCAATGATCGCTGATCCCTTCGAAGAGTTTGCTGCCGCCCTGCCCACCTATACCGCTCTGATCGGCTTGGATCTGGGCGACAAGACCATCGGCGTCGCGGTTTCGGACCGGATGGGCACTGTGGCCACGCCGCTGGAGACTGTCCGACGCAAGAAATTCACGGCAGACGCGGCCCGCCTGCTTGAAATCATCGCGGATCGCGACATCGGCGGCATCGTCCTGGGCCTGCCCCGCAACATGGACGGCACCGAGGGGCCGCGCTGCCAATCGACCCGGGCGTTCGCCCGCAACCTGTCGCGGCTGACCGAGATACCCATCGGGTTCTGGGACGAACGGCTCAGCACGGTTGCCGCGGAAAAAGCGCTGCTTGAGGCGGATACGACACGAAAACGTCGCGCCGAGGTGATTGATCACGTGGCCGCAAGCTATATCTTGCAAGGAGCGCTGGACAGATTGCGCCTGTTGTAGAAAGCCTGCCGCCCGATGGACAAACCGGTCTGGAAACGAAACGAGATCGACAGCCCCTGCGTGGACATCTGCGTCGTCCATCCGGTCGAGCGCATCTGCACAGGCTGTTACCGGACCATCGACGAGATCACCCGCTGGTCCAAGATGGAGCCAGCCGAGCGTACCGCCATCATGGAGGAGCTCCCGGACCGCGCCCCGCGCCTGATCAAACGGCGCGGCGGACGAGCGGCCCGGCTAAAGCGCTGAGTGTCACGGAGACAGCCTGAGATCTCGCTGACTTCCCCTATGTCGGCTTTGCGGACAAAGCGGACGGCATAGCAGTACGGCGAGGAGCTACTTTGGTCCGTGAGTATGTTGAAATAGACAACCATCTAGACGTTCCAGAAGGTCGGGCGGATAAGCAGAACTCCGTGCCAGAGACATCATATCTTCGGAAAATCGTGAGCTCGTTGTGTAGCGTTCGCTGTCTAAGAGTGATTGAACAGGACCGAAAAATGTCGAAAATGGCCCCTTTGACGTTGCCACCACATTGATAGCCATTGTGCAGCTTCCATATTCCTCCGGCGTCGCTCCGCAGATGGATTTGCACCATGCATGAATCGGCGAGAAAGCTTCTATCGTCGAATACCTTCGCGCAGCTTCATTCCGAGCTACTTCGTCCTCAAAAACATCCATCGGGTCAGGCCCGACGACAATCCAAAATTCGTCGTTAGCTGGGTCAAAGGCTGGTGCTGTATCAAAGAACTCCCTCAACTCTTGTGCGGTGAATTCTGTTTGTGAAAACTCGTCTGCTGACCTTCTAAATTCAAGGTCCCAATCGAGCCAAGTAGTGAATGCACTTATTTCAGTTGGCCAAACATGAGAATTCAACAACGTTTCCATATCGTTGAGGTCTTGAGAGTATGCCCTGTTGAGCGTGTCCAACAGTTCACCAGCCTCGCCATACTCTAACAAGACTGGAACAGCTTCGACCATGCTTTCGGTCTTGGTCGCATCTCTAAATGCCTTTGCCAAGGGCTCTGTTTCGGATGCAATGTCGAGCCACGACGTCCCAAAGCGCCCATAAGATGGGCCTTGTGCCCTCGTCAATTCACGAGCTTCTTGTCTACTAAGTTCCGAATACAGATTGTAGGAGTATGGCTGAGCGGCGATGCGCCCCAGAAAAATCTGAGCGGCGGTATTCCCTTCATAGGCGAGCTCGCGCAGTTGCTCAGAAGCTGCTTGGTCCTCCCCCTCGAGCCAAAGCGCCACCGCATTTTGAAACCTAGGCTCGGACTGTCCATCAATACTCGCAAGAACCGGCAATGCAGCAACTATGAATATACAAGCTATACGCAACATTTCTCTGATTGCTCTTGTGGCCCCCAATACGATCCCAATTCACTTTGGAGCTCTTGGCAAGCCCGCTTTGGGCTCATTGCAGCCATTTGCCTTGCGGATTCCGTGTCTTGAGGGGCCAAGAAGCAGGCTTCGTTTCTTGCTTTGCTGCCAAGCCCGGACAAACGTCTAGCGGCCATCACCATCCCAATGACCAGTTTCCCACAAGACAGGTTTCAGAAATCTCAGGCCTTCAGCCAGGTCTCGGCGCCGTCCATATCTAAGATATCGAAGAAATGGCTTTCGGCGTTCAGAAACCGGCTCATCAGGTGCTGCGCAGCGCGCTGCCAGGCCTGATCGCCCACCACGGCGACGCGCTCAGGGATGGCGGCATGTTCGCGCACGAGGCTGAAATGCGCCGCCAGGGCTGACAGCCCCTGCCAGCCTTCAAACTCACTGAGATCCAGCAGCAGGCGGAAGCCGTCGCGCGCGCGGATCTGCGCGTCCAGATCCTTCTCGGCATTTGCGATCGCTTCCGGATCCAGCTTGCCCATCAGTTTGACCTGCAAGCATGGCCCGCCGAGATCGAGCATATGCACCGATCCCAGCGACTCGCGAAGCCATCTGCGGGCGATTTCGGCGTCGATCATGTCAAAGACCTGCACCGGGCACGGCATGATCGGCGCGGCCAGCCGGATCGAGTTGCGCAACCATTTGGTATCGGTGACCACCGCGATCCGGTCAAAACCGCTCCAATGGCTCAGGCCCAGCTTACTGTCCGCCCATGCCGCCGACAGATCGTAGCCCTGAAATTCCTGCCCGAAACTCATCAACAGCCGGATGCGGTCATGGCTCTCCAATGCTTTTTCAACCGTCGGGATCAGGACCGAGTCATAGTCCTGCGCCGTGATCTGGCCCGAAAGCTCGACCTCCAGCAAGGCGCCATCCATTTGAGTTTCAACGGAAATCATTCACTCGCTCCCTCCATGACCTGAAGGCAGCTTAGTCCCTTTGCAACCACCGCGCGAGGCCTTCCGGGAACTCGGGCCGAAAATAGGCGATCATCCGGCCATCAGGGTCGGCGGTCGCCTCTTCCGCCCAAGGGGCCACTCCATGGAGCAGGTGGCGATGCAGCAGGTAAGCCTCGCCCGGACGCGCGGGCAACTCGATCCGGGGGCAGGTTTCAAACACGTCGCGGCGCGCAGACTGATAGGGATCGGTGATGTCGAGCGTTGCGTGACTATCTGTCGGATGCGCCGCGAAGGCTTCGGCAAAGGCTCGGCCCAGCATGTGGTGGCTGCCTTCCCACAAGACAAGCGGGGCCGCATCTGAGCTGGCCTCGGTCAAGGGAATCCCGAGCACCCAGGCATGGGGTTCTTCGAGCCGACGGCGGCGATCTGGGCCCGAGGGTCTCAACCCGTCCACATGGGCCGCGTCCCGGCGCGCGCGGTAGCGGAACGCGGCCTCGCCCTCGCCTCGCCGGGGGCGGGGATAGCCAGGATAGATGACCGAGACCTGCCCCTTGTGCAGCGCTTGTGCTCCCAGATGGTCGCGGATGAAGGCCATGGCCTGCCCGCCCAGCGGGGGCGAGCCGTTCACCCGACCCTCAGCGTCATTTTCCAATGCGTCAACGCCGACAAACCATGTACCCTCGCAATCATGCCATTCGGCATGGCCGGGGTCGCCCACCGCGGCGCGCGCCGCAGGCAGCGCATGTTCAACCCAATGCGCCAGAACCGCGTCGAACGGAAATCTGATCCAGCCTTTTTGCCGGAACCTTTCTACCATCCCAGGGCCTTGCGCAGCATGTTCAGGGCCACCAGTGTCAGAAACACCGCGAAAATCCGTTTCAGCGGTTTGGGGTCCATCGCATGTGCCAGTTTCACGCCCCAGGGCGTCGTGATCAGCGTCATGGCAATGACCACAAAAAACGCGACCAGATTGACCGCCCCGATCGTGTAGGGCGGGCGATCTGCGGGATCGATATCGAGAAAGAGGAACCCGACCACCGAAGGCACCGCGATGATCACACCGAAACCGGCCGCCGTTGCAACCGCCCGGTGAATGGGCGTGTTGAACAGGCTCATGAGCGGCACTCCAAAGCTGCCGCCACCAATGCCCATCAGCACCGACAAGAACCCAACGAACGGGGATAGGACAGCACGTTTGAGACCCTCCGGCATGGCATCGCCCAGCCGCCATTCGGACCGGCCCAGCCCAAGATAGACCCCGATCACCATACCCAGAACCCCAAACAGCGCCTGCAGAACCCGAGTATGCAGGTAAGAGGCAACCAGAACGCCCAGGACCGAGCCGATGGCGATCCCCGGCCCCCAACCGCGCAGGATATCCCAGTCCACCGCGCCTTTCTTGTTGTGGCTCAAAACCGACCGGATCGACGTCACCATGATGGTCGCCAGCGAGGTTGCCAGACACAGCTGCATCAGTTGCGAGCCGCCATAGCCAAGGGTCTGGAAGGCATAGAAAAACGCCGGAACAAGCACGATGCCACCGCCGACACCCAAGAGCCCGGCCAAGACCCCGGCAAAAGCCCCGATCGCCAACAGCATTGCCAGCATCTGCAGCAACAATCCGGTTTCCGGCATGATGTCCCCCATTTTCGGCAAGCCGTGGTTACACCGGGTCAACGGAAAGGAAAAGCGCCCTAGCCTGCCCGAAGGTCCGGCTGTGGGATCACATGCGCCAGCGCGGCTTCGACCAGCTCCGGCCCAGCCTCTTTGCGCGCGGCCCCTTCCGACAGGTGCCGCCGCCACGCCCGCGCGCCCGGACGTCCGGCAAACAACCCCAGCATATGCCGGGTGATCTGGTGCAGACGTCCGCCCGCGCTCAAATGCGCCTCGATATAGGGCAGCATGGCCCGCACGATTTCTACCGGATCAGTCTCGCGGTCGCGTCCGAAAATGTCGCGATCAGCGGTACAAAGGACATCGGCAGGCTGGTGATACGCCGCCCGACCGATCATCACACCGTCCAGCCCGCCCTCCAGGTGTTGCTGCGCCTGCGCCAGCGACGTGATGCCGCCATTGATCGAGATATGCAGGTTCGGAAAAAGCCCCTTCATCCGGTGGACGAGCTCGTAGTCCAACGGCGGAATATCCCGGTTCTCTTTCGGGCTCAGCCCCTGCAGCCAGGCCTTCCGCGCATGGATGGTCACCCGCTCGCAGCCAGCGGCCACGATCTGCGCCAGAAACTCGGGCAACACCTCTTCGGGGTCCTGATCGTCGACCCCGATGCGGCATTTGACGGTAACGTCGACATCTACGGCATCGCGCATCGCCCTCACACAGGTTGCCACGCGCGCCGGATCGGTCATCAGCACGGCCCCGAAAGTGCCGGATTGCACCCGGTCCGAGGGACAGCCGCAATTGAGGTTGATCTCATCATACCCCGCCGCCTGCCCCAACCGCGCCGCCTGCCCCAGCTCCGCCGGGTCCGAGCCGCCCAGTTGCAACGCGACCGGATGTTCTTCGGGGTTGAACTCCAGAAGATGCAATGCGCCCCCACGCACCAAGGCAGGTGCCGTTACCATTTCGGTGTACAGCAACGCCTCACCGCTCAGCAGCCGATGCAGGTACCGACAGTGCCGGTCCGTCCAGTCCATCATGGGTGCCACGCTCAAACGCGCTGCCTTTTGTGCGTTGTTTTTCAAGGCGCTAACTCCATGCATCTCTAGATGTCGCGTCGCATGATTCCCTTGGGGGTTTGCGGTATTTCCGGAGATTTCCGGCGGTTTCGATTCGAGCGTGCTACGATGTAGCACATCCGGAGAATACAAACAGCGGCCCGAATGCTGCGGGTTCCTGAACCGGCTACTCGCCTTTCCCATGCCCCCGGGGAAATCGGTGATCAAACCCCGAATATTCTTGGGTGTTTGAGCCGACTTCCCGGTCACCGAAACCAAGATGGGATGTACTCCATGGCCAAACTCAACGACTGCTCACAGCGCCTTCTTGTGGCCATTCCTGCTCAGAAAGTCGGGACCACGTCGCTGCAGAACGCCCACTTTCAAAAAAACGCAGCTAAGAGGAAGAATGGGAAGGCTGCTTAGCAACTAACCTGTGCAACAAAGCGCAACCATCAAGCTTTCTAGGGCACCCGGCCAATTGAATGGCCGGATGCTTTGTCAATTTTGGTTCAGATGATCGACATGCCCAGCGCCTCTAGTTGCGTTGCAAGCACGTTTCCGGCATCGGTGATCGAGTTCCAGTCATCTGCGGTTAAGTTGCCAAGATTCAGATCCTCTGCCTGAACGTCTTGAAGGGTGACGGTATGGCCTCCATTGCCGACAACTTCAAAGACCAGATCGTCGGCCATCTCGCTTACGGACACATCCGATACCCCCAAAGCGTTGAAGTCGATCATGTCTTCACTAGGGTCAAAGCCGGAAATTTCGGTTTTCACGCCCCAATTCCAAGTAAGCTCGGCGACGTCCACACCCGCGCCAAAGGTCTCGGTACCGGCAGATTGGCCATTGTCCGGGCCGGTCGCCCCCCCATCTGTGCCATTACCATTGCCGCCCCCCGGAGACGTGCCGTTCAGGTCGCCGGTTCTAGTCTGATACCCATCCGTTGAATGACCCGCGGGCGCCTGCGGGGTCAGCAGCATGGTGCGATCGACAAGAGTGACATCGTTCTGATCGAACCCGAAAGGAACCTCGAGATTGTCCTCCATCACCTGATCGTGGTGAAATTCGATCAGACCCGGAACCAGATCGGATTTTGTTACGCCGGTCAGGGTGAGGCTTTGCCCGGTTGGCAGGGAAGAGATCACGAGGCCTTCGTTGCTGTCCGCCACGCTCAAGCGCTCGCGGGTGCCGAAATACAGAAAGCTGATCTTCATCGTTGCGGGATCGAACCCGTCAACGACCTCGTGCACACCATATTCGTGACTGCGGACATAGACAGTGTCGGCGTCGCGAGGGCCAATCCCCTGTTCCCAGCTGATCACACCGCCCATGTCCTGCCGGAAGTGCTCGTTTCCGACCACGCCGAAGTTACCGATAGAGACATCCTGAAAGGTAATGCCCTGCACGATCTGCGCCGCGTCGGACCAGGGGCTGTCGATGACGATCTCACTTGCCGATGATTTGGTGACGATCATGCCGTGAACCGAAGTTCCGCCAAAGTCCAATTCGTCCAAGGCAGGTCGGAAACCGGTTATATCGTCGGCGTTGCTGTCGGCTTTGAATTTAAGCCCCCCGGCCTCTGTATCGCCGGTCGTCGCAGGCGGGTTGGACCCGTCCGCGTCGTAGGTCAGATCGTACCCTTGGCCAGTGCCTGGTGTCACAACGACCTGCCCAAGCGCCGAGGATACTTCGTTCAGCACAGCCGGATCGGTGATCGAGAAGTTGCTGATGCCCAGGTCGGACAGGCCAAGCCCCGTGAATACGATCTGTTTCGTGATATTGCCTTCGGTCAGTTCAATCCGAACGGTCTGGCCCAAAGCATCTCCGCTCTCTTCGAAGATGGCGAAACTGTCTGCCGATATGTCCGGACCGATTTCGATGACATCGCCCATCGCGGGCATGAATCCCTCGATGACCTGCGCCGTGCTGGCAAGGCTCAGCGTGACATGCATGTGTTGATGGCCGTGGCCGTTTCCACCGCCACCGCCTCCGCCGCCCGGCGTGGTTCCGCCGGACCCCACGAGGCTTAGCACCTCGGTCGCAGCGGTGTTGTCCAAAATGGTGAAATTTGCTGCGCTCAGGTCGGCCAGTGTCACGCCGCTCAGCGTTGTTGACTGGTTGTTCGACGGTATAGCGAGCACGACCGAGCCATTGACCTCGCTGACATCCAGCGCATCCGCCCCGACCCATGAAATAAAGATCGTATCGCTCGCCGGATCGAAATCCGAGATCGTGTCATATGTACCCCAGGCCCACGTGATCACCACATCCGCGGTGTCCGCAGTGGTGTCAGCCGTACCATTGCCGGTCGTCTCGGTCGGAGGTGGCGGAGTCGTCGGTGAAACCACCGGCGGAGACGTGTTCCCTGCATCGGTGCCGCCTCCGGTTTCCGTGGGCAAAACGCCGTCAGTGTAAACCTTGATCGCATCGTCGACAGAGGGCGCGTCATACCCACCGAACTGCGAGATATAGCGCAGGATAGACGTGCCATATTCATCAGTAGATACATTCCCGCCCTGCAACAGCGACAACGTCCCCCACGCGCCCCGCAAATGCGCAGCAGCCATTATGCCGGTCAGGCTGAGTGTGACGGATACTTCCTGACCGTTTTCCAAATAGGTGCGGGTTGTGCCGATGTAGTCGGACAGGCTTTCCCCCTGATAGCCCAATCCGGTTTCGATGACTTGGAGGTTGTATCCAAAGGCCTCCTGTATCGCGCGTTCCTGCGCCTCGGCGGTCGTGAATTCCGCCAGCGAGTCGACCCCGTTTTTGCCGGTCCATGTCCCGTCCCACGTGTTCGACGCCGCGCCGTTGCCGTAAAAGACATCATCGGTGTAATACCCGAGGTCGATCAACAGCGCCTCACCGAATTGGTAGCCAACAAAGCCCAGTGAGTTCATCGACCGGTAGGACATGGCGTCCCACTCATCACCGCTCAGATCTGACCAGCTTGAATAGTTCGGATAGAACTCCGTGACGGTCCCTCCGGCCCATTGGTTCAGTTGCCAATCCTGAATGATTCCTGCGTCGTAACGTTCTCGATCCCAACCGGATTCAAACGCGCGCAATGCGTCACGAAATTCTTCATATGTTCCATTACTCATTTTGAAACAGACTCCCCTATTGTCTTTGTTTCAGCCAAAGTATTGCGGCCAATTCAGCCCGAGAGCCTCGGACCCAACCTGCCTAACAAGTTCGAAATTTAGGGCACGTTAAGAGTTCATTAAGAAAACGCCCTGCGCGGATATGAGCCCACTTCACCTCTCCTCATGGCAAAAAAACGCCATGGGTCAGTGGGTTAGGCGGTTTACCGGGCAAGAAACCGTCCTTGCTGGGCGGGTCTTTGCCCGATTTAACCAGGCACAAAACTTAACTTTGGATCTCGACCTATTCCGGATGGAAACCCGAGATGCCAATCGGACCTGCCTCGCGGTTGTGCCGGGTGTTTGACCACGCATCATGTCGCTAATGAAAACATAAATGGTGTCACAACCAACCGGAGAACTCTGCGCCCGAAACGATGTTCGAAGCCTGATCCCAACGGAAGGCGGCAATCACCTTATGCCCTTTGATGACTGGATCGAGTGCAATAAGATCAAACGCAGCACGGTCGACGACCGGCCCCTCTGTCTTGATCATGTTCCTGATCCCAGACATCACACCGTTGGCGATGTCACAGTTGATCTGACGGGGTTCACAACTCTACCTTTCGGCGCGGCTCAAAAAATGCCGCCCCAGCCTCACGTTTTCGCCACATTCCCATCGGAACAATGGCACACGCATTCAAGTGAGAGCGCCATGAACCAGACCAGCGTCGACCACAGAACAGATCAGCCCGGCCAGCCTCCCCTTCGGGCAGAGGTTGAGACCAAAACCGGGTTTCTGTCTGGAACCGTGGTGATGACGCAGCGGGGCGAATGCCTGGTCGAAGATCTGGCCAAAGGCGACAGCATCATCACGCGTGATCGTGGTTTTGTTCTAGTTCGCGGCGTTGTGCGGACGACCTGCCACTGCCGCGCGATATCCTTTGCCGCAGGCTCGCTTGGAGACACACGGCCCGATCAGGATTTGATTTTGCCTGCCGGCCAGAAAGTACTGATCCGCGACTGGCGCGCGCAAGCAATGTTCAGTGCAGATCGCGCCATGGTGCGTGCCGATGCCCTGCTGGATGGAGAGTTTATCCGCGATCTGGGCATTCGCGAAATGGTGCTCTACCAGATCGAATTCGATGCCCCACACGTGCTTTATGCAGGCGGTCTGGAACTAGCGGCTGAACCCACAGGCGCAGCACTTAGCCACGCGGCCTAAAGGCCCAGTACCCGAAACACTGCTGGCAATTGCTCTGGCAAATCTTCGGCAATCAGGCCGGGACCAAAGTGTCGCGCGCATTCCACGTGCAGCCAGGCCGCCGTTTCTGCGGCCTGCATAGGGTCAAATCCACGTGCCAGTAATCCAGTGATGAACCCCGCCAGCACATCCCCCGACCCTGCCGTCGCCAACCAAGGGGCGGCGCGCTCATAGTGGGCGGAATTGACGGAACAGCGCCCATCCGGCGCAGCAATCACCGTGTCCGGCCCCTTGAACAGAACAACGCAGCCCGCCCGCTTTGCAGCCTCTCTGGTGGCATCCACCTTGGAATAGGCCGGACCTTTGGTGGGCACCGCGTTTAGTTTTTCGGAGATATCAGGAAAGAGCCGCGCAAACTCGCCCCCATGCGGCGTCAGCACGCAGGTGTCGTGCAGCATCCCGAACAAGTCCTCGGGTGCATCGGCAAACGCCGACAACGCATCCGCATCCAGGACCACGGCGCGTTTGCTCGCCAACGCCACCGGCACCAGATCCCGAGCCCTGTCCAACCCAAACCCCGGACCCAGACAAAGCGCGTTCAACCGCTCATCACTCAGCAGTTCGGCCAGCCCATCGCCCCCTTCGACCCGCCGCAACATTAGTGATGTGATCTGGCTGGCCACCTCCATCTGCGCCGAAGGCGGTACCCCCAACGTCACCAGCCCTGCCCCGATCCTGAGCGCCCCCCGCGCCGCCAACCGCGCCGCGCCGGTTTTGCCAGAGCCACCAGAAAGGATTAGGGCGTGGCCATAAGAGTACTTGTTAGGAGCCGCAATCCATAATTTCTCTTTAGAATGATCCTCTTGTTCAAGACTGAGGAGTTCAACCGGCTCGCCAACCATTCCGCCCTGGTTTAGTCCAATGTCAATAACCCGGATTTCTCCATAGTCAGCAACGTGGTCACCTATACGATGTCCTAGTTTTTGTCGATGAAAGCAAACCGTCAGATCGCTATGAGTGAAATGGGGGGCCCCTTGTTCTGCCAAAGACCTGCCGCTATCCATATCGAGGCCTGATATCGTATCAACGGAGACAACTTTACCGTTCGGATGCGCAGAAATGAATTTGTGTATTTCCACCGCCTCGCGAGACAAAGGTCGGGTTAGACCCGTACCAAACATAGCGTCCACTACGATATCGTAGCATGGGCCCTTCCAACCGACCAATTGCTCGGCTTTGGCTACGTCTCCTGACACCAACCACCGCTCATAATTCACCCGCGCATCCGGCGGCAGTTTCTCAGGATCACCATAGAGAAACAACTCCACCTCCCAGCCGCGCTCCTTCAGCAACCGCGCCACGACAAACCCGTCACCGCCATTGTTGCCTGGTCCGCATAGGACAACAGCCAGCTTCTTCTCGTTGGAAACACGGCGGGGGGCGTCCGAAGGACGGGGGGCAGCGCCCCCCTCTGCGCTCTCGGCCAGTTCCGGCCATTCCTCAAAGATCGCCTCGACCACCCCCTGCCCGGCCCGTTCCATCAGTTCCAGCCCGGTCACCTGACCGCTGTCGATGGCCGCTTTTTCGATGGCCCTCATCTGGGCGGCGGTCAGCAATTCACTCATGAAAAATCCCTCGCGATTCAAAAGCGCGCAAATTTTGTGCAACTTGCCTATTTTTTGAACGGGCGTTAGAAATCGCATTGTTCCAGCAGTCCCGGCGCCACTATCGGATTGTGGCCCTTATTCAGACATGATCTGAGCCGGACTGACAAGATTTCAGGGAGGCTCCGCCAATGAAAAAGATCGAGGCCATCATCAAGCCTTTCAAACTCGATGAGGTGAAGGAAGCGCTGCAGGAAGTCGGCGTTCAGGGCCTGAGCGTGATCGAGGTCAAGGGCTTTGGGCGCCAGAAGGGCCATACAGAGCTGTATCGCGGTGCGGAATACGTCGTGGATTTCCTGCCCAAGGTCAAAATCGACGTGGTTCTGGACGACGATCAGGTCGATGCCGCCATCGAGGCAATCGTGAGCGCCGCCAAGACAGACAAGATCGGCGACGGCAAGATTTTTGTCAGCCCGGTCGAACAAGCCATTCGCATCCGCACCGGCGAGACCGGCTCGGACGCACTGTAATTCCGAAACATCTTCCAACAAGGGGACTGAATAGAATGAGCAAGGACACAGTTCTTCAGCTGATCAAGGACGAGGATGCCGAATATGTCGACATCCGTTTCACCGACCCGCGCGGCAAGCTGCAGCACGTGACGGTCATGGCCGATCAGGTGGATGAGGATTTCCTGGAAGAAGGCTTTATGTTCGACGGCTCGTCGATCGCTGGCTGGAAGTCCATCGAAGCCTCGGACATGAAACTGATGCCCGACACCGAGAGCGCCTATGTCGATCCGTTCTACGCGGAAAAGACCATCTGCCTGCACTGCTCGGTTGTCGAACCCGACACCGGCGAAGCCTATGAGCGTGACCCGCGTGGCACTGCGCAAAAGGCTGAAGCCTATCTGAAATCGTCTGGCATCGGTGACACATCCTTTTTCGGCCCCGAGGCCGAGTTCTTCCTGTTCGACGACGTGCGTTTCTCGAACTCGATCAACAAGGTCTCCTACGAGGTCGACGCGACCGACGCCTCCTGGAACACCGACACCGAGTACGAAATGGGCAATATGGGCCATCGTCCCGGCGTCAAGGGCGGCTATTTCCCGGTGAACCCGGTTGATGAAAGCCAGGACCTGCGCTCGGAAATGCTCAGCACCATGAAGCGCCTGGGCATGAAGGTCGACAAACACCACCACGAAGTGGCGTCCTGCCAGCACGAGCTGGGCTTGATCTTTGACAGCCTGACCAAACAGGCGGACGAGCTGCAGAAGTACAAATACGTGATCCACAACGTGGCCCACGCCTATGGCAAATCGGCGACGTTCATGCCGAAGCCGATCGCAGGTGACAACGGCACCGGCATGCATGTGAACATGTCGATCTGGAAAGACGGCAAGCCGCTCTTTGCTGGCGACAAGTATGCTGATCTGTCGGACGAGGCGCTCTGGTTCATCGGCGGTGTTCTGAAGCACGCCAAGACCCTGAACGCCTTTACCAACCCCTCGACCAACAGCTACAAGCGTCTGATCCCGGGCTTCGAGGCCCCGGTTCTGCGCGCCTACTCTGCTCGTAACCGCTCGGGTTGCGTCCGTATTCCGTGGACCGAAAGCCCGAAAGCCAAGCGCGTCGAGGCCCGCTTCCCCGATCCTGCCGCAAACCCCTATCTGGCGTTTGCTGCTCTGCTGATGGCCGGTCTGGACGGCATCAAGAACAAGATCGATCCGGGCGAAGCCATGGACAAGAACCTCTACGATCTGCCCGCCGAAGAACTGGCCGGCATCCCGACCGTCTGCGGCTCCTTGCGCGAAGCGCTGGAAGCGCTGGCGTCTGACCACGACTTCCTGCTGCAGGGCGACGTGTTCACCAAGGACCAGATCGAGGGCTATATCGAGCTGAAGATGGAAGAGGTCGAAACCTACGAGCACACGCCGCACCCGGTTGAATACGGCATGTATTACAGCTGCTGATCTTAACGCGAGCGAAGAACTGAGCGGGCGCCCTTTGGGGCGCCCTTTTTTGTCCGTGCTTTAGCTGGATCAGACGAACCAGCGCGTCATCTAGCGCAATCAACGTCGCTTGGACCCAACGTCAGCCGGAGGTTTTTTGGGGGCGTTCCAATACGAGATAGCTATACACCAGCACCCCTGCCGCCACCGCAGCTGTCACCCAGAAGACCGCGGCAAACGCACCGGTGGTGGCGAAGATGGTGCTGCAGATCGCCATCCCCATGGTTCCACCCAGCAACTGACTGCTAAGAACGATGCCACCTGCCTGCCCCTGCATCTGCGGCGGCACCGACATCATGACCGCCCGTTGCGGTGGCACGAAGAGGTACGACACTGCGATACCCCAAAGAAGCAGACCAGCGTAGACCAGAATCGTTGCGCCCAGCCCCATACCGATGGCCATGGTCGAAATGCCGATCAGCGTCCCGGTCACACCCCAAAGCGAAGGTGCGCGCGTGCCATGCTTGTCTGCCGCCTTGCCCGCAAATGTCGCCATCAGCATCGGCGGCGCGACCGCAGGCAAAAGGGCCAAGCCGGACATCAGCGGTGACAGGCCAATCTTGGTTTGAAAATACATGGCGCCAAAAACGAAAGTGGCGATTTTGACGAATTGCGCCAACAGAACGATCAAGTTCGAGGCGGCAAAAGTGGGGTTCGAAAACAAAGCAACCGCGATCAGGGGCGGCTTCGCGCGCAACTCCCAGAACACAAACCCGGCCAGCATGGCCACACCAAGACAAAGTGGGATCAAAACATCCGGCCGCGACCAGCCACGCTCGGGCCCTTCCATGATACCGAATACGGTCAGTGCCAAGCCACCAACCATCAGCAGCAGGCCGCCCCAGTCGAAGCGGCCCTCGGCCCCATGCGGCGGGTCGCGCCAGAACCGCCATGTGACCGCCGCCACGATCAAAACAATCGGTGGGTTGATCCAGAATATCCATCGCCAGGAGAGGTACTCGGTCAGTAGCCCTCCCACCAATGGCCCAAGTGCCAGAAAGCTGGTGCCGATCGCGCCATATATGCCCAGCGCCATGCCGCGTTCTTCCGGCTTGAAGGACATCGAAACCAGAACCAATGACAGCGGGAAGATGATCGCAGCACCTACTCCCTGCGCCATACGCGCCCCAATCAGCATCGCACCATCCGTGGCGAAACCGCCGATTGCCGAGGACAAGCCAAAGATCAGCAACCCGACAACCACCAGCACGCGCGTGCCGATGATATCGCCGATCCGCCCTGCCGCGCCCGAGAGCGCCGCAAGCACCAGCAGGTAGACATTCACCACCCAATGCGCGCCCAGCGCACTCAGCCCGATCTCTTTCTGGATGGTTGGCAGCGCCACCCCGACCACTGTTTCATCGAGCAGGATCACACCCAGGATCGCGCCCATGGCGCCTAGTATCCACCAACGTTTGTCCACCTGTAGCCCTCGCCGCCGGATGATCGCCAACCTTCTCCAATCATTGGGCGCGGACGCCGCCACCAAGTCAAGGAATTGCCTATCTGGCACCTTGGCCTCTTTTCTCTTTTGGCGCAGGGCAACGCCCGCTATCGTCCAGCCAAACAACCTGATTGGATGATTTGATGCGATTTCTTTTTACTGGCCTTGCTCTGGCCACCACATTGGCAACCTCCGCCCCGTCGCAGACGTTGGACCGTATCCGCGAAACTGGGCAATTCAATATCGGCTTTCGCGCCGACGCCGTCCCCCTGTCTTACATCAATAAGGAAGAGCAGCCCGCAGGATATTCGGTGCTGATCTGCGACCGGATCGCGCAAAGCCTTGCCAACGAGCTGGAGCTCGACAATCTCAACGCAACCTTTGTCGCGGTCGATACCAAGGACCGGTTCGACAAGATTGCCAGCGGCGAGATAGACATCCTCTGTGGGGCCGCCACGATAACGTTGGAGCGACGCGAAGAGGTTGATTTCTCGATCCCGACCTACGTGGATGGCACTGCGCTGATGCTGCCTAAAGATGGCGGCGAGAACTTGACCGATCTGGCGGGCAAGAAGGTCGGCATGCGGGGCGCGACCACCACAGAAGCCGCAGTTCAGGTAAGCTTTGAGCAAGCCGGTATCGAGGCCGAGATGGTGCCCTTCGTCTCGCACCAGGCCGGTTTCAAGGCGATGGCCGATGGCGAGATCGACGCTTATTTCGCAGATCAAAGCATCATGCTGGTCAATTTCGTGAGTGGCAAAATGCAAGATGATTTCAAGATGTCCGACCAGATTCTGACGATCGAGAAACACGGGCTGGCACTGACCCGCGGCGATACCGACTTCCGTCTGTTTGTCGACCGTGTGATCTCCGCGCTCTATGAGAACGGCACGATGGCAGAGTTTTTTGAAACCGCGTTGCCGGGGGTCGAGCCGGGCGCGGCACTGAAAGCGCTGCATGTCATCGCGCCGACCCAGCCCTAACCTTTATTGTCCGAAAGCGAGCCTGCCATGCGATTCCTGACCCGCCTAGCCCTTATCCTGTCTCTGGCCGCGCCCATTGGGGCGCATGCCGCAAGCTGCGGAAACACCAGCGCTGGATTTGAAGCATGGAAGCGGGACTTCGCCAAACAGGCCCGCAAGGCAGGCGTTAAGAAGAAAGGTCAGCAGGCGCTGGCTGGCGCGCAATATGCCAATCGTACCATCGCAGCTGACCGTAATCAGAAAAGCTTCAAATACACGCTGGACAAGTTCATGCGCATCCGCGGCGCGGATACGATTGTCGCGCAGGGACGCAAGCGTAAGGCGCGCAATCCCGAGTTTTATGCGGCGCTTGAACGGCAATATGGCGTGCCCAGCGGCGTGTTGCTGGCGATCCACGGGATGGAAACGGGCTTTGGCAATTTCATGGGCGACAGTCAGGTCGTTTCGGCTATCGTGACACTGGCCTATGATTGCCGGCGGTCGGATTTTTTCATCCCGCATGCCATCGGTGCGCTGAAACTGGTGGATCAGGGCGCGATCACCCCCGCCACACTGGGTGCGAAACATGGCGAGCTGGGCCATACGCAGTTTCTACCGGGCAATGCAATGATATATGGGGTCGATGCGACCGGCGATGGGCGGGTCGATTTTTACAACTTGACGGACGCGCTGGCCTCGACCGCCAACTTTCTGCGCCAAAAGGGTTGGAAACCTGGAAAGGGCTACCAGCCCGGAGAACCCAATTTTGCAGTGATAAAGCAGTGGAACGCGGCCACCGTCTATCAACAATCCATCGCCATAATGGGAGCACGCATTGACGGCTAAGCGCCGCAAGCCTGCCATAGAAGCGCCACATTCTCCTCATGAATGGGCATAATCACCATAAAATGAACGGGTTTCCGAATTGGCATCAATCCGCCTATATCCGCAGGACTGCCCCGAATCCGGCAATTGCGGTCACAGTTTTTCCCTCTTCGCCTTTTAAATTGAATGGTGAACACAATCACGTGGAGGGTTGGAACAGTGACGGATACGGGCAGGTATCACGGTGGACTGGTTTTCCAAGGCTATGAAGAAGGTGCGCTTGACCGCTTTGGTCGGATAGCGGCCGCAACACTTCAAGATCACGGCCATATGGTCGAACGGCAGACGCTCGTTAATGCGCAGGAGGCACGCATCGTCTCTAGCCAGTATCTGGTCGAGCTGAGCTATAGCCGCGAGCCCGGCGCTGAGACACGCGCCACCAGGCTGGACCGGGCGGCAGGCCTGAACGCGAAAGCTCAGGCCGACTTGGCGCAGTGCAAATCCCGCCTCTCAATCACCCTGACGCCGGTTTCCCCCGAGCTTGATGATCAGGATGCCTCCGAACTGATCCTGGTGGTGATGCTGTACCGGATGGTGGATCTGAATACGAGCGTATCGATCGAATGGCTCGACTCGGACGTGTCACTCACCGTCGAGCAGTTCATGGGCGCGTTTGCGGATCTCTCTCCCAAGCGGGTGCGCGACCGCGAGAAAATCATTGGAAACAATGGCGAGCGGTTCGCCCCCATCGAAGAAGAGGTCGCAGACCTGACGACCCACTACGACTATGTATCGTCCCAGACACCCCATTGCGGCAGGCTGGGGCTGGTCGAACTGACCGAAGAAGAAGCGCTTGCGCTGTCCTTCCGGAGCGAGCCGCAGTTGAAAGAACTGGAAGCAATCGCTCTGGAAGACGAAGATGAGCCGGAAAACGACATAAGGCGGCTGACCAGTTGGAGCATGACTGGCTGCCTCTTCTTTGTCTCCGCCCCCGTGGCAGTGTCGATGGCAGCGGTCAATCTGATCAAAGGCGAAGATTTCAGGCTAAATACCCATGTGCTGGCGCTCACCAGCTCGATTATGATCTACAAGAATTATGGCATGATCGACAGCGTAACATCCTTCTTTTTGTGATGTAGTCTCTCTCTCACCGTCTCTCTCGTGCCTGTAAGATCGCCCCGTTCTCTGAGCGGGGCGTTCTTACATCTGCGCGATGGCAGCGCGGGCCAGAACGTATGTGTGGATCGAGAAGATCACCGCGCGGGTCTGCGGCAGGCGCAGGATGGATTGCCGCTCGCTACGCAGGTAGTCTGCCGTTTTGGCGGCCGGGGTTCGCCGTCGAGCATTGGCGCTGCGAGGCTGATGCAGGTCCGGTTCCGCATACCAGAGCGCGTTAAACCGCCAGAGCGGGCGTTCAGGCTGCACGCCGTCGAACAAGCGCTGCACCCGTTTCGCAATACTGCCATCATAAGCATCAACAGGTTCATGGATCGCCACCAAGGGACGAAGGTATTTCTCGGCCAGCATCCAACTGGCCGGAAAACACAGCACGGCGCCGGTCAGCACATGCTCGCTGCCTTGTTTTTGCAGAATGCACAAATCTTCCTGAACAAGCCGCCCCAACGTACCCAGCGGGTCGGCGCGGTCGATCGTAACTGCCACCCCGTCGGGGCGGGTCACATTCGGCCCTGCTCCGGGATAGGCAAGGGCAATGACAAGGTCGAGCAGTTCTTCGGCCGCTGGGCGCGCGGTGTCGTGCATCGCCAGAACATCCGCGCGCCGCTCTGCCAGCAGGGCGTCACGTTGCGCCATCTGTCCGGCAAACGCCTCGTCTCGTATCAGCCAATCCTCAATGCGCAAGGGTGCAATGCCCGGCAAGGGCCGTGGCGTCAGGGGGTCATAGGGGATGCTGCTCTGAAGAAGGACTGTCATGACACTGCCCTAGCATCCAGCACCGGAGTTGTCGGCCCGAAAACGACATGTATTCACGTCGCAATCAACCGGGATCGCCGCACCAAACTGCGGTCAACTGAACCCAGCAAGGGAGAGAGCCATCGTGAACAGGCATTACCGCGACAGCCGCAAGATCGACCCAACGCGCGGCGCAACGCTTGGGGACGGCACCCCCAACGACAACGACCGGATCGAAATCGGTCCGACGCAGCTTGCCTTCGCCGAATGGCAGGCCGCAGGGTTGCACCTGCCCGATCTGGCCCGCATGCGCACATATCGCTGGAAACGGCTGACCCAGCATGTCGCTGATCGCGGCTATGCCGGACTGTTGATGTTCGACCCGCTGAACATCCGCTATGCCACCGACAGCACCAACATGCAGCTTTGGAACACCCATAACCCGTTTCGTGCGGTGCTGCTCTGCGCTGATGGGTACATGGTCATCTGGGACTACAAGAACTCACCGTTCCTAAGCACATTCAACCCATTGGTGCGCGAGCAGCGATCCGGCGCGGACCTGTTCTACTTCGATCGGGGCGACAAGGTCGATGTGGCCGCGGATGTGTTCTCAAACGAAGTGCGGGTGCTGCTGGCGGAACATGCGCCCGGGAATACGCGGCTGGCGGTGGACAAGGTGATGCTGCACGGGCTGCGGGCGCTTGAGGCGCAGGGGTTCGAGATCATGGAGGGCGAAGAGGTCACCGAGAAAGCACGTGCCGTGAAAGGCCCCGATGAGATCCTGGCCATGCGCTGCGCCAGCCACGCCTGCGAGGCCGCTGTGCGGGCGATGGAGGATTTCGCTCGTGCCAATGTGGGGGATGGCACGACATCCGAGGATGATATCTGGGCTGTTCTGCACGCTGAAAACATCCGGCGTGGTGGCGAGTGGATCGAAACGCGCCTTCTGGCCTCGGGCCAGCGCACCAATCCGTGGTTTCAGGAATGCGGGCCACGGATCACACAGAAAAACGAGATCATCGCCTTTGATACCGACCTGATCGGCTCTTACGGCATCTGCGTGGATATCAGCCGGACATGGTGGATCGGGGATGAGCCACCCCGGCCCGATATGGTCTATGCCATGCAGCACGCCCATGAACATATCATGACGAATATGGAAATGCTGAAACCGGGCGTGATGATCCCCGAACTGAGCGCCAATACGCATCGCCTGGACGACCGGTATCAGGCGCAGAAATATGGCTGCCTGATGCATGGGGTCGGCCTGTGTGATGAATGGCCGCTTGTAGCCTATCCCGACAAGGCGGTGCCCGGCGCTTACGATTATGCGCTGGAACCGGGCATGGTCCTCTGTGTCGAGGCCGCCGTGGGTGAGGTTGGCGGAGATTTCTCGATCAAGCTCGAAGATCAGGTTCTGATCACCGAAGATGGCTATGAGAACCTGACCACCTATCCGTTCGATCCGGCCTTGATGGGACAAGCCTGACGGGGACCAAACAATCAGCTCTGCTGCGACGCGGCGGCCTCGTTATAGGCTGAGACGTTGTGGCCGAGATGTTTGTTGTTTTCCATCCGTATCTCTGCTGCCGCATCGTCATAGAGGAACGGCAGAAACGCATATCGCCTGCCCCGGGTAACAACAGATACCGCGTGCAACAACGAGCAGGAAAAGATCACAGCACCACCCGGAGGCGCTTTGAAACTGCGGGTGCCGTATTCTGGGAACGACACCTCGCCGCCGTCAAACTCATCGTTGAGGTTGATCGATACAGCGAACCGGCGATGAGCTGTCCCCTTTGTGGTGTTGTCGCGATGCGGTCTGAAATGCCCGCCGTCCTCTTCCGAGTAACATGACACGATGTAGCGCTCCATCCGCGTCACATGGAATTGGTGGATCTTCGCGATTTCTGGCACGACACGCCGTATGATCCGGCCTTGGAGCCGTTTGATCAGCGCCTCGTCCTGAATAAGATAGTCCCGTCGGCTTTTGTGCGATCGATCGATGACCCCGACAGTTTTTCCATCAACATCCTGCATGAAGCCGGTTTCCTCGCCACCGTCGGCCTCGTAGAGCGAGATCAGGTGGTCACACAGCTCTTTCTCGAACACATTCGGCAACACGATGATCGGTGCCTGAAGCTCCAGACCCGAGAACCTGACCGGCGGCGGCAATGCATCCATATAGTCCAGCAATTCGGCAATATCGCTCTGATCCGGCTTAAAGGTGATAACCTTCATCACCCGCAGCGTTGGGTCGATCACCACCCAAAGGCGGCGCACCTCTTGCGGCGGAGGCAGTTCGCTCGCTTCCGCATCAACTACGCCGTATCGGCGGCTGATGTTCAGGTCGAAATCAAGGAAAAACCGATATCCTGGATAGCGCTCCTTCAGGCGCTTGGGATCTTCATCCTGGGGATTGATGGTGACCCCAAAAAAGCAGGCAAAATCGTCGTCGAACAGGTCAGTTCGCTGTAGCGCGGCCTTGAACGCTGCTTGGCTATGTGGATCGTCGGCAGATGCAAAGAAACACATCACCAGATAACGACCCGCAGCCGATCCGAAGGCATAGTTTGGGTTCGTCAGGGAGCGTTGTTCAAAATCCGGAGCAACATCCCCCGCCATGAGATTAACATACCTGGCCATATCAAATACCCTTTATAGAACTTTGCCTTCGACACTACGGGAGGACAAAACTCCGGGCAACATTTGTGCTCGATTGGGTCCAAAACAGTTGCAATTCTTGCCCAGTGTTCGTTCTGTTCACTTCGCGCATCCAGTTTTGAGCATGTCCAGCATTGATCATCGTCACATTTTCTGACGGATATTCAGAACGGTCGCGCGGACATTGGGGCCGAACGGCGACTGGCAAGATGCGCAGAGATTTCCAATAGAGCGCGGGCGCGACGAATAGGCTTGGGCAGGCTAATCGGGCCGCCTTGCGGTTTGTCCTATTTGGCGCATGGACGGTTAGCGGGCAAGGTCGCGCCCTGCCCGCTGATTTTGTCACTGACGATGAGGCCAGTCCGAGCGCTTCACGTTGCCGTGCCAGTCTTCTACCTGCTGCGTCGAGACCGTGGGTTCGACCTGCGGCTGAAAGCCTTCGGGAACGCCACGATCAACGCCCGCCCCCAAAACAAATCCAATACCCAAGGCAACAACAGACCAGAAAACCGTTCTGCCGCGCGTCAATTCAACCCTTGCATCGTGTTGAGCAATCATACTGTGCATTTCTGTATGTCCTCTGATGGTGATCCGATGATCACAAGATAGAGGCACAGCTTGCGTCACAAAAACGAATTAATGTTTGCTATATCATCACCAAGATTGATGAATTGAATGCCTACAATCCCAGAAAGTCCTGCATGACCTTGGCCTGCAAAGTCTTGCCATCCGGATCGGCCTCGGTTTTGAGGCGGCACAGATCTTCGCCCCAATCTGAGGTGCGGGTTCGGATCGGTGGGTTTTTGGCTTCCACGCAGCGCATGACAACCTCCGCCACTTCATCAGCGGTCTGATACGCCACGTCGCCGCGTGCTTGCGATCCGCCGATATAACTTTGCAGGATGGGCAGATATTCATCCTCCAGCAAGCCGCCAGTTTCGCTGACCTGTTTCAGAACGGAATTGGCAAACTCGGTCTTGATGCCACCCGGCTCGACCACGGTGAAATTGATCCCGAAATGCGGTGTTACGTAGCAGGCCAGCGCTTCGGTATAACCTTCGACCGCAAACTTGGCGGCGCAATAGATCTCATTGAAGGGCTGACCCACCAGCCCGCCGACAGAGCCAATATTGATCACATGGCCGCTGCGTGCGGCGCGCATATGCGGCATCACCGCCTTGGTGCAGCGAACGACACCGGTGAAGTTCACATCCATCACCCAGTCGACCTCTGCCATCGACGCCTGCTCTGTCGACCGGACGTAGCCAGCGCCAGCATTGTTGATCAACACATCGATCCGGCCTTCCTTGGTTATGACCTGCTCGACCGCCTGCGCGATGCTGGATTCGTCCTGAACATCCAATTGAAGACAGGTGATGGAGACACCGGCCACAGCTACGGCCGCGTCCAGCCCGGCGCGCTTGTCCAGATTACGCATGGTGGCGAACACCCTGTGCCCGGCCTGCGCCGCCTGCACTGCAAGGCTGACGCCCAACCCGGTAGAAGCCCCCGTGATCAGGATCACTTTTTCCATATTTTCATATCCTTACAGATCAAAGCTCGTGTTGCGTCATTCATCGGCGCATATCGATCGCCAAACCCTCTCATAGGTCAGGTCGATCTCATCCTGCGTCGGCTGTTCGTTTGTCATCAGCGCCATACGGGCCAGGTGCATGGCAGGAGCGACCAGCAAAACGGTCACTGTACGCACCGGCAAGGGGGAAAGGGTTCCGTCATCGATGGCCCCCTGCAGCATGGCGCGAATCTCGTCCTGCATATGCGCGATGGAGGCGCTTTGCGCCGGGGTCAGCACCTGGGCCGCGCCCGCATATTCCACAAACAGAAAGGCACTGGGATTTGCGCGAACATAGTCGAACATGTCCTGCCACATGCGCCGGATCATGGCCGCGGAGTCCGCCTCTTCCTTGGCGGCGACCATGATGGCGTGAAACTCGATCTTGATTTCAAGATAAAGCGCCTGGATCATCTGCTCTTTGCTGTCGAAATGCAGGTAGAGCGTGCCAGGGGCGACCCGGGCACGCTTTGCGACAGCAGCCATCGAGACCGCGCCGATCCCCTTCTCGACCACCTCTTGCAGCAAAGCGGATCGAATGGCGGAACGTATCTGGGTTTTGCTGGGTCTGCGCATGTCTTGGAGACTTTAAGAAATGAATATTCATTTCTGAATAATCTGACCAAGCTCCGAGTGCAAGATCCAGCGATGCCAAACCAGCTAACTCCATCGCACGGTCCCGTGAACGTGGGTGCTTGCCTCTTGGAATTTGCCACCACCGTCTCCAGTCTTTGCGGGAACCTCAAAGGATGTACCCATGCCCACAGAACGCGTCACCTTCTCAGGACATGATGGCGGCCAGCTAGCCGCACGATTGGATTTGCCGGACGGCCCGGTTCTGGCTACCGCGCTGTTTGCTCATTGCTTCACCTGTTCCAAGGACATTCCTGCGGCGCGGCGGATCGCGGCGCGGCTGGCGATGATGGGGATCGCGGTTCTGCGGTTCGACTTCACCGGCTTGGGTCATTCCGAAGGCGAATTTGAGAATACCAGCTTCACCTCGAACGTGCAGGATCTGGTGGCGGCTGCGCAGTATCTCGCGGGCCGCAACATGGCACCCGCCCTGTTGATCGGCCATTCGCTGGGCGGTGCTGCGGTGCTACGCGCACGCGCCGACATCCCGTCGATCAAGGGAGTGGTAACGCTGGGCGCACCTGCCGATCCGGGCCACGTCTCGCACCATTTCGAGGACGCCTTGCCGCAGATCGAGGCCGAAGGGGCGGCTGATGTCACCCTGGGTGGACGCCCATTCCGGATTGGAAAGCAGTTTGTGGATGACATTGCCCAGTCGAGGCTGGAACCCGCCATTGCTGATTTGAAGGCCGCGCTGCTGGTGCTGCACGCGCCGTTGGACGACACCGTCAGCATCGACAATGCCGCGCAGATATTTCTGGCCGCCAAACATCCCAAAAGCTTCGTAACCCTGGACGACGCCGATCATCTTATCACCCGGCAAGCCGACGCTGACTATGCCGGAGAGGTCATTGCCGCCTGGGCCGCGCGCTATGTCGATCTGTCGCCGCCCGCGCCTCCGCCCGGCGCGCCCGAAGGCATTGTGCGTGTGACCGAAGTTGATCCGGCAGGCTTCAGGCAGGATGTGCAGTCCGGTCCCAGCCATCATGCGGTGGCGGATGAGCCCGCCTCTTACGGCGGCACCAACGCGGGCATGTCGCCTTATGGCTTTGTCTCTGCCGGTCTGGGCGCCTGCACCTCGATGACCATCCGGATGTATGCGCGTCGCAAGGGCTGGCCATTGGAAGGGGTCAGCGTGGATATCTTCCACAACAAGGTTCACGCGCAGGATGCCGAGGCCGCAACTCGCGGCAAAGTGGATGAATTCCGCCGGATCATCCGTCTGGACGGCCCGCTGAACGCAGAACAGCGCGCCAAATTGCTGGAGATCGCCGACAAATGCCCGGTTCACCGGACACTTGAAGGCTCCTCACATGTCGTGACCGAGTTGGTGGCTTCTTAACGTCGCCCTCCGCGCGCAGGCATTGGGCGCGCAACAGGTGGCCGGTGAACCGGCGGGCGCGCGACCGGAGGTCGGGCCACGGGCGGTCTTGCAACCGGAGGCTTGGCAATCGGCGGGACCGGTCGGTTCGGCGGATCAGGACGTTCTGGCCGGTCGGGCCGATCGGGGCGGTCCGGCTCATCGGGCGGGCGCGGATAGCCATAGTAATAGTCGTTCCACAGCATCGAATCGTAATAGCCACCGGTACCGGCACCAACATAGACACCATCGCAGCCCGCCAGACCAAGAAGCCCGAGCGCAAGAATGAGATTTTTCAACATCTTACCCTCCTTACCTGATCGCTCGGAACGAGCTGTAGATCGCGTTCACATCATTGACCAGTTCCGGGTTCGCGCCGTTCTCGATTACCGCAAGCGAGATCGCGACCCTGTCGGTGGGCAGATCGATCAGCAATGCGGTAAAGCTGACAGCGCGCCCGTCATGGCGCCCGGTTCCAGTGATGCGGTTGGCGGGCAACCCGCCCAGCTTGATAGAACCACGCCCGGTCACTTTGGGGTTCGACACCAGTGATTTGCCGATACCTGCCAGATAATCTTCGGCCTGATCCAGCGTGCTTATGCCGTTCGGGGACAGGAACCCGACCCAGACACCTTTGTCGGCAACCGGCTCCATCCCGATAACACGGTTGATCAGCCGCGCCTCGCCGGTCTCAGGCGCCGTGATGGCACGCGGTCCGCCTGCGCGCACCTGCCAGAAATCCGGGGCGCTGAGGCGGAACAGCGCCCGACCGTCGCTTTCATAGGTCAGGGGCATGTCGGCAAACACGGTACCGGGCAACCCCATAAGAAGCGCGGCGCAAGCGGCACGGCGCAGAAGCATTTTGGCAGATCGCATGACACTCACTTTCACTGATCGGTTAACGTGATCATTAATCGCCAAGCGCAACCTGTAAATGTTTAATATCACTGGAAGCCGTATGGCATGCCATGCGCTAATGGCCTACCCGCGCGCCCTCTTTCGTTCTTGCTGAAACGCGGGACGGCTGCTAGCCCTGCCCTCATGGACAAGCAGATCGTATGTATCAACTGGGGCACGAAATACGGCGCGCCCTATATCAACCGTCTCTACGAGATGGTGCGCGCCAACATCACGCCGCCTTTCCGTTTTGTCGCCTTCACCGATACGCGCGAAGGGGTTCATCCCGACATTGTCTGCTTTGATCTGCCCGAAATGCCGGGTTTCATGCCCGAACGCACCATCGGGCAATGGCCGAAATCACGCCTCTGGGCGCCTGAGTTGGGCGACCTGAAGGGGCCTTTCCTGTTCCTTGATCTGGACGTGGTCATCACCGGCTCGCTTGACCCGTTCTTTGAGTTCGGCAAGGAAGAGGATGTGGTGCTTGCCCGAAACATCACCAAGCCGCTGCACAAGCTGGGACAGACCTCGATCTATCGCATGCCCGTGGGGGCGCTGGCGCCGCTGCAGGCGCAATTTGCAGCCGACCCTCAAGCCGTTGCAGATAAATACCGATTTGAGCAGCATTTCGTCACCAAGAACGCGCCAAACGGGATCAAGTTCTGGCCAAGCGGCTGGGTGCGCCATTTCCGGATCGAGTGCATCCCGACCTTCCCGCTGAACTATTTCAAACCCTCGCGCCCGCCCAAAGGCACGCGGGTGGTGATCTTTGCAGGCTCGCTCAACCCGCCCGATGCGATTGCCGGACGGTACCATCCGAAATACGAGTTCCTGCCACCTTGGCAGCACATAAAGCGGTCGCTGAAATCGCATAGGAAGCTGAGATATCTACGTCAGTTCATGTGGCCTGCAGATTGGGTCAGGGATATCTGGGACAAGGCAGACCGCGCCTGGCAAAGCGCGTTGGAGACCCGGAAGTAGCGCCGGTCAGACGTCTCGCACACGCTCATAGCAGCTCTTCATCACATAAAACTTGCGCGGGCCTGAAACGGTCCAGACCACCGACCAGTTGGGCCAATTGCTGAAATCATAGGCCGCGTCGTAACTGTCGGGCGGACAATCATGGTGATCGCGCGGCTGGTCCTGCCCCAGCGCCAGATGATGGAAGAACTGCCCATCCTCGAACCGGACATCGATGCCGCCTGCTCCCGCCCGCCAAAGATAGCGGCGGGTGGCCTGCATCGGGGTCTGGCCGGGGACCTGCAAGGTCAATGCCTCTTCATAGATCAATTCGTCATCCCGCCAGACAAGCGCGGCGGTGCCGTCAGCACGCAGAACCTGCCCGGCCTTGGCATCGGAGATCTCGCGACTAATGCGCCAGTCACCGGCGAAATCTTCAAGGCATCGCGGCAGGCTCATTCGACATAGGTTCCATCCGTCAGGTCCCCGCCTTCGCCGATGAAGCGGATCATGTCGCCCTTGCGTTCAACGTTGTAGCAGGCCCAGATATCCGAAGGCGGCCAGATCGAGCAATACTGATCTCCGCGCACCGCCCAGCTACCGGTGCTGGGGCCGCTCGAAAAATAGTGTGTCTGCATTGAAGGCTCGAATGTCTGTGTGGCGCCGCCTTCGTAGGTCAGCTTGCGGTTCATCAAGGCGGCCAGAATCTCGTCCCCATTCAGCATACGGAACTCTTCCGCCGCCAATATGCCCGGCGCCAGCGCCAAAATCAGGGCAAACCGCCTCATATCCATTCTCCCGCCTTGTCCGCGCGTCACCACGGGTCTATGACGCGCCCCGTATCCGATGCCAATCACAAAAAGGTTCCGCTGCCAATGATCCCTCGCTATTCCCGTCCCGATATGGTCGCCATCTGGTCGCCCGAGACCAAGTTCCGCATCTGGTACGAGATCGAAGCGCATGCTTGCGATGCGATGGCCGATCTGGGCGTGATCCCGCGCGAGAACGCCGAGGCCGTATGGAAGGCCAAGGATGTCGAATTCGACGTGGCCCGCATCGACGAGATCGAGGCCGTCACCAAACATGACGTGATCGCGTTTCTCACCCATCTGGCGGAACATGTGGGCAGCGACGAGGCGCGGTTTGTGCATCAGGGCATGACCAGTTCCGACGTTCTGGACACCTGTTTCAACGTGCAGCTTACCCGCGCCGCCGATATCCTGATCGAGGATATGAAAGGGCTACTCGCAGCGCTGAAGCGCCGGGCGCATGAACACAAGGACACGGTGCGCATCGGCCGCAGCCACGGCATCCATGCCGAACCCACCACGATGGGTCTGACATTCGCCCGTTTCTATGCCGAAATGGACCGCAACCTGAACCGGCTGGAAAAGGCGCGCTACGAAATCGCCACCGGCGCAATCTCTGGCGCGGTCGGAACTTTCGCCAATATCGATCCTGCGGTTGAGGAACATGTGTGCGAAAAGCTGGGCCTGCACCCCGAGCCGATCAGCACACAGATCATCCCGCGCGACCGCCACGCGGCGTTCTTTGCCGCGCTCGGCGTCGTCGCCTCATCCATCGAGAATGTGGCAACCGAAATCCGCCATATGCAGCGCACCGAGGTGCTGGAGGCCGAAGAGTTCTTCTCGAAGGGACAAAAGGGTTCGTCGGCGATGCCGCACAAGCGCAACCCGGTTCTGACCGAGAACCTGACCGGTCTGGCCCGCCTCGTGCGCATGGCAGTGGTACCGGCAATGGAAAACGTGGCGCTCTGGCATGAACGCGACATCTCGCATTCCTCCGTTGAACGGAATATCGGCCCTGACGCAACCATCACGCTGGATTTCGCACTCGCGCGCTTGACGAGCGTTATCGACAAGCTGGTGGTCTATCCCGACAACATGATCGCCAACATGAACAAGTTCCGCGGCCTGGTCATGAGCCAGCGCGTGCTGTTGGCGCTGACACAGGCCGGTGTCAGCCGCGAGGATGCCTATAAGCTGGTACAGCGCAACGCGATGAAAGTCTGGGAAGAAGGCAAGGACTTCAAGACCGAACTGCTGGGTGATTCCGATGTGACGGCTGCCCTCAGCACAGACGAAATCGAAGAGAAATTCGATCTAGGCTACCACACAAAACACGTCGATACGATCTTCAAACGGGTCTTCAAGGACTGAGACCAGCGTCAGATTGACCGCCTTTCATCGACCCTGCACGGGCACCGTTCTGTGCAGGTTTCCTTGCCGGGGCCTTAAACCTTCTTCATGTATGTGATCGCCGCTTGCGGATGCGTCCGGCCTCTCCATCTGTGGGGCGAAACACGCAAGAAGAAGGACCTCCCAACATGGCGTATTACAACACCAACACCGATGCTTATCTGGATTCGACCGTCCGCACGGCGGACCAGCAGGACCGCGATATGCTGGCCACCCACACGCTGCTGCAGACCATCGGTGATCCTGCGGGAAAGACGGTGATCGACCTGTGTTGCGGCGATGGAAGACTGGGCTGGAAGCTGCTGGAAATGGGCGCAAAATCGGTGATTGGCGTCGATATCTCGCGCGAAATGCTGAAACGCGCCGGGGCGCGTCGCAAGACGCTGCATCCGAAAAATCGCGACCGCGTCCGCTTCGTTCAGGCCGACCTGCGCAAGTCTACGCTGAAGCTGCCACAGGCCGACATCGTGACCGGTCTGTACGTTCTGCACTATGCCGACACACCGCAGGCGATTGGGGGCATGGGGCGCTTCATCGCGCGCAACCTAAAACCCGATGGAAGCTGCGCCGTCGTGACACTGAACCCCGATCTTGACCCTGCAGCTGACCACGCCGCGGCGCAGGCCGAGGAAGAGGTCTTTATCAACTTCAGCGAGGGACCCGAATCTCTCATGCGTATCGGCGACTTCAGCTGCCCGATCTGGCGCTGGAGCCAAGATGTTCTGGAGCGCGAACTCACCGGGGCCGGATTGCGGGATATCAATTGGCAGGATTGCGACCTGCCTCAGGCCCGCCCTGACCTGCGCGCACGCTACGCCGAATGGATCAAGAACCCGCAATGCGTCGTGTTTTCGGCCCGGCCAGCACCCGTAGCGTGACCCTCTGGGCCGGGGGCTGGTTTGACAACTGCCGCCCCACCCTCGGCCCGGATGCGCCAGTTTCGGCGCGACCTCACGCACAAACGCGACAGAACGTGCAAATGATGGTATGGTCCCTGTGGAGCTCTCACACAGGGAAGGAGCGCGAGCATGCGTTTCAAGATCGTTCTGACCGCAACCATTCTCAGCCTGACCCCCGGCCTGGCCTTTGCGATAGGCTGTAACTTTGGGCATGACCAGCAGACACAGTCCTGTTCGCCGGGCACGGTATGGGATGCCGACAGCCAAAGTTGCGCGCCTATTGTAAATAGCTGAAAGAGACCTCACTTTAGTTTGAAGCGCTGGCATCAAAACCAGTGCTTCTCTTTTGATGAAATGTACTACCTTGGTTCTAAGTTGATTTGGTAAAGGGAGACCCCCGATGCGTATTCTTCTCGCCGTAGCGCTTGCGCTGCCCACCTATGTCGCCATGCCAAATGCCGGATTGGCTGCAAGCGGCGGTGCAAGCCCGCCGAAACCCACCAACACGACACGCAAATGCTTGTTTGGCCGGGTCTGGGATAAGAATGCGGGCCGCTGCCTGAAACCGAACAAGACGAATTTCAGCGATGACGCGCTTTATGATGCCGTGCGCGAGTTGGCTTACAACGGGCAGTATGAACACGCGCAAACCGCCCTGTCCGAGATGCGCGATCAGGAAGACGACCGGGTGCTGACCTATTGGGGCTTCACCTATCGCAAGATGGGCGAGATCGAACTGGCTAACATGTTCTACGAGCAGGCCATCGAAGCCAATCCCGACAATCTGCTGGCGCGCAGCTACATGGCGCAGGGATTTGTCGAAGAGGGCAAGACCGATCTGGCCGTCGCCCAATGGCGCGAGATCAAAGAGCGCGGCGGCGAAGGCAGCTGGGCCGAAGTTTCGCTGCGCGACGCGATCCGCACCGGGCTGACCTACAGCTACTGAGTTTCAGGGTTTCTTTACGCCCTCTGACCTAATCTGTCCGCGACATGATCCCAATGGATGGCGCGGACAGATGCAGCACGACACCGCCTTGATGCCGCTTGGCACGAACACTCTCGATCCCGGTGCGGTTGGCGCCCCGCCCGAAAAGCGCGTGCCACGCCGGTTGGATGGGCGTGAAAAGGCCGCTGTAATCGTGCGGCTGCTGCTGATCGAAGGCGCCGATATCCCAATCGAGGAACTGCCCGAGGATCTGCAGGAAATCCTGACCCATCAGATGGCAGGTATGGGGTTGATCGACCGGCTGACACTGGACGCGGTGGCGCATGAATTTGTCGAAGCGTTGGAGGGGGTTGGCCTGTCCTTTCCACATGGGATCGCTGATGCGCTCAGCGCAATGGATGGCAAGATCGCCCCCGGCACCGCAGCGCGTCTGCGCCGCGCCGCTGGCGTCCAGCAAACGGGCGATCCCTGGCCGAAACTGCGCAAGCTGGATACTGCAGAGCTGGCCGGCTTTGCACAGAACGAAAGTACCGAAGTGGCCGCGGTTCTGCTGTCGAAACTCGACACGCCGAAGGCTGCCGAATTGCTGGGCCTGCTGCCCGGTCCGGTGGCGCGGCGCATCACTTACGCGATCTCGCGCACCTCGCACATCTCGCCAGACGCGGTGAACCGGATTGGCCGCGCGCTGCTGGCCCAGTCCGAGACCCGCCCGCTCACCGCCTTCGAAGACCGGCCCGAAAAGCGAGTTGGCGAAATTCTCAATCAATCCCCCTCCACCACCCGGGATCAGGTGCTGACCGCGCTGGACGAAGAAGATGCCGATTTCGCCACTTGCGTGCGCAAGGTTTTATTCACTTTCGCCGATATCGCCCGGCGCATCCCACCCAAAGACGCCACCACCGTGGCGCGTGCTGTCGAACAGGACGTGCTGGTCACCGCTCTGGTCGCGGCCGCCGAACCCGACGATGTCACCACGGCAGAATTCCTGCTGAGCAACATGACCAGTCGAATGGCCGATGCGCTACGCGAGGAGATGGCCGAGAAAGGCAATGTCAAACAAGCCGCTGGCGAACAGGCCATGACCGCCATCGTTGCCGCCATCCGCGCGCTGGAACAGGATGGCAACCTGACGCTGTTGTCCTCTGATGAGGAGGATGAGATCTGATCGCCCGCTTCTGACGTCCCGTCCCGGATGCCCTGCTCGACGCGCTTGTGATCGCGGGTGCAGGTCTATATGTCTGATCAAACAATAGAAACAGGCAACGAGACGGCAGGATGCCCGCAGAGAAGTCAGAACTGAGCAAATCCAAACTGGCCGGATACTATGTTGCAAACCTGTTTCTGCAGGCGATGATCGCCGGTTTGCGGCTATTGCCCTATGAAACCCGGCTGACAACGATGGGGCATATCACGCGGCTGGTCTCGCCTCTGGTGGGCTTTCGCAAACGAGTGGAAAACAACCTTAATCTGGTCTGCCCGGACCTGACAAAGTCCGAGGTCGCCCGCATCTGCCGTGATGTGCCCGACAATGCCGGGCGCGCGATCATGGAGCATTTCTCACCCGAGGACTTCACCCAGCGCCAGAAACACGCCAAGGTCAGCGGCCCAGGCATCGCCGCCTTTGAGGCCGCGCTGGCCGAGGGCAAACCGGTGATGATGATCACCGCCCACTTCGGACACTACCTGGCCGCGCGAATTGCTCTGCAAAACCGCAGCGGCAAGCCCATCGGTTGCCTCTATCGCCGCATGGCCAATCCCTATTTCAACGACGCCTATGTGGATGCGTTTTTGCGCACCGGCGAGCCGATGTTCGAACAGGGCCGCCGCGGCATGATGGAGATGGTGCGTTCCCTGAAAAAGGGCGGCATCATCGCCATTGTCTCGGACCTGCACGCCCATGGCGGCGAGGAACTGATGTTCTTTGGCAAACCTGCCGTCACGTCTGTGCTGAATGCCGAGCTGGCGATGAAATACAAAGCCGTGATGATCCCCTGCTATGCCATCCGCCAAGCCAATGGCACGGATTTCGAAATCGTGCTGAACGAACCGGTCCCACATTCCGATCCCAAGACCATGACGCAGTACATCAATGACGACTTAGAAGCGCAGGTGCGCCAGCATATGGGTCAGTGGTTCTGGATTCACCGCCGTTGGAAACCCTGGTACGGCTTGGGCGTGCAGGACGCCTGAGCGTTACTCGACCCGCGCCGCCGCCACGATCGGACCATGCCCAGCAGCCTGAACCAGCACAACAGCAGGCAAATCCCCTGACAGAGCAGCTTTGAGTTCTATCGGCGCTAGGCCGTCCCAGTTTCCGACCTGATCCCAGCTTTCGACGACATTGGCGTAGTCCAGCTCGTGCCCCGCCAATTCACCGCGTCGGATCGAGGCATGTTTCATCGGCGCATAGCGCACCAGTTGCACGATATACTCGCCCTGCGCAGGCCGGTCGTAGGGTTCGACCGAAATCGACACAGCATCTCCGTTTCGGGTGGCTGAAACCATTGCTCGGTCAGGCGCTGCAAGATGCGCCTCGATGAGTGACGTCAACTCTCGCTCCCGCGCACCAACCACATCCTCCTGCCCGCCAACAATCATTTGTGGCGTGTAGATCATCGATCGCCCGCCGCTGCGGGCATAGCCCTGCTGCCGTTTGGTGTGTGCGGGGTCGGCATATTCGTCCTTCCAGCCGATATAGTCCCAGTAGTCCACATGCAGCGCCAAACCGATCACGTCCTCGCGCTGTGCCAATTCATGCATGATCGCGTCCGCAGGCGGGCAAGAGGAACAACCTTGCGAAGTATAAAGCTCGACCACCACCGGGTTATCCCCGGCGGCAAGCGGCACGGCGAGGCTGGTGAGCAGGAGAGCAAGGCTGGAAGTCAGGGTTTTCATGGTACGGCTTTCGGATTTTTCTTCCTACGGTCTAGCGGTCCGAGCTCGGCTTGACGAATCAAGGTTTCTTGAAAATCGGTGAGCAAAACCGGCATATCGGCAAAATTGTGTGCCATGGTATACAAAAATTGCCGCACTTGGCCTGTTCAGCCTTGAAGTGTGGTGCTGCCTGATGCAGATACCCCTCAGCGAATCCCGCAATCCACCACATTTGAGAGGGAGGCCATTAGATGCCCATCAAAGTTGGACAGGACACCGCCAAGACGCGCCGCAGCCTGAGCGTGAATGGCAAGACCATCTCCTATTATTCGATCCCTGCCGCGCAAGAGGCCGGTCTGGGCGATTTCTCCCGCCTTCCCGCCGCGCTCAAGGTGGTGTTGGAAAACATGCTACGTTTCGAGGATGACGGGTTCTCCGTCTCGGTCGATGATATCAAGGCCTTTGCAGAGTGGGGTGCCAAAGGTGGCAAGAACCCACGCGAGATCGCCTATCGTCCGGCCCGCGTTCTGATGCAGGATTTCACCGGCGTCCCCGCCGTTGTGGACCTGGCCGCAATGCGTGATGGCATCGTTGGTCTGGGCGGCGACGCGCAGAAGATCAACCCGCTGAACCCGGTCGATCTGGTCATCGACCACTCGGTCATGATCGACGAGTTCGGTAACCCACGCGCCTTCCAGATGAATGTGGACCGCGAATATGAGCGGAACATGGAGCGTTACCAGTTCCTGAAATGGGGCCAGTCGGCCTTCAACAACTTCCGCGTGGTGCCCCCGGGAACCGGCATCTGCCATCAGGTGAATCTGGAGTATCTGGCCCAGACCGTATGGACCGACAGTGATCAGAACGGCGAAGAAGTCGCTTACCCTGATACGCTGGTTGGCACCGACAGCCACACCACCATGGTCAACGGCGCTGCTGTACTGGGCTGGGGCGTTGGCGGGATCGAGGCCGAAGCCGCGATGCTGGGTCAGCCGATCTCGATGCTGATCCCCGAGGTGATCGGGTTCGAACTGACCGGCGATCTTGTTGAAGGCACCACGGGCACAGACCTGGTTCTGAAGGTCGTGGAAATGCTGCGCGAAAAGGGCGTGGTTGGCAAATTCGTCGAATTCTACGGGAGCGGTCTGGACCGTCTGCCGCTGGCCGATCGCGCAACCATCGCCAACATGGCCCCTGAATATGGCGCCACCTGCGGCTTCTTCCCCATTGATGCGGAAACCATCCGTTACCTCCGCAACACCGGTCGTGACGAAGACCGCATCGCACTGGTCGAAGCCTATGCCAAGGAAAACGGGTTCTGGCGGGACGCGGATTATGCCCCGATCTACACCGATACGCTCAGCCTCGACATGGGCACCATCGTGCCCGCAATCTCGGGCCCCAAGCGCCCGCAGGACTATGTTGCACTGACCGAAGCCAAGGCGGCCTTCACCAAAGAGATGGCAGAAACCTTCAAGCGTCCCATGGGCAAAGAAGTTGCCGTCAAGGGCGAGGACTATACCATGGAATCGGGCAAGGTCGTGATCGCCTCGATCACCTCCTGCACCAATACGTCGAACCCCTATGTAATGATCGGCGCGGGCCTCGTGGCGCGCAAAGCGGCTGCCTTGGGTCTGGACCGCAAGCCTTGGGTGAAAACCTCGCTCGCCCCCGGATCGCAGGTCGTTTCGGCCTATCTGGAGGCTGCTGGCCTTCAAGAGGATTTGGACAAGGTCGGCTTCAACCTCGTCGGCTATGGCTGCACCACCTGCATCGGCAACTCTGGTCCGATTCAGGCGGAGCTTTCCGAAGCAATCGCCGAGGGTGATCTGGTCGCCACCTCCGTTCTGTCGGGCAACCGCAACTTCGAGGGCCGTATCAGCCCCGATGTGCGTGCCAACTACCTGGCCTCACCGCCGCTGGTTGTCGTCTATGCGCTGGCCGGGACAATGGATATCGACCTGACCAGCGAGCCGATCGGAACCGACAAGGACGGCAATGATGTCTACATGAAAGACATCTGGCCCACCCAAAAAGAGATTGCCGATCTTGTCCAGCAGACAGTGACCCGCGACGCGTTCCAGTCGAAATACGCCGACGTCTTCAAAGGCGACGAGAAGTGGCAGTCGGTCGAGACCACCGATGCCGAAACATATGACTGGCCGCCGACCTCAACCTATATCCAGAACCCGCCCTACTTCCAGGGCATGGGAACGGAACCCGGCACCATCAGTAATATCGATGGGGCCAAGGTGCTGCTGATCCTGGGCGACATGATCACCACTGACCACATCTCGCCCGCGGGCTCGTTCGCGACGACCACCCCGGCAGGCACATATCTGACCGACCGTCAGGTGCAGCCGCGTGAGTTCAACTCCTACGGCTCACGCCGGGGCAACCACGAGATCATGATGCGCGGCACCTTCGCGAATATCCGCGTCAAGAACGAGATGCTGGACGGGGTCGAAGGCGGCTATACGCTTGGGCCGGACGGACAGCAGACCAGCGTCTATGAGGCCTCGATGGCCTATCAAGAGCAAGGCACACCTCTTGTTGTCTTTGGCGGCGAGCAATATGGCGCAGGCTCCAGCCGCGACTGGGCGGCAAAGGGCACCGCGCTGCTTGGCGTAAAGGCCGTGATCGCCGAAAGCTTCGAGCGTATCCATCGCTCAAATCTCGTGGGCATGGGCGTGATCCCGTTCGAGTTCACCGGCGGCGACACCCGCAAGACTCTGGGTCTGAAGGGCGACGAGACAGTGTCGATCCATGGGCTGGACAGCGTTGAGCCGCTGCAGGAAGTGCCCTGCACAATCACCTATGGCGACGGCAGCGAGAAGACCATCACGCTGAAATGCCGGATCGATACCGCGCCCGAGATCGAATATATCGAACATGGCGGCGTGCTGCATTACGTGCTGCGCAATCTGGCCAAAGCCGGCTAAGCCGGTCGGATATCTGCTTGACGGGCGCCCCACGGGGCGCCCTTCTTCGTTCAGCAGCAGGAGGAGTTAAATGCGCAGAGTTGCCCTTGTCACAGGTGCCGCACGCGGCATCGGCCGCGCCATAGCCGAGGACCTGGCCCGCGACCACGATGTCGCCGTGACATGGCGCAGCACCGATCCCGATACGCTGCTACAAACCTGTCCCGGTATTCTGGCGATCAGGGCCGATCTGACCGCGTCAGGCGAATCGCAGAAAGTCATCGATCGGGTGATCGAAAGGTTCGGACTATTGGATGTGATCGTGAACAATGCCGGACTGGTAGAGCTGACCCCGGTCGACGCCTTCGACCCCCAGACCTATCGTGACACGTTCGACACCAATCTGACCGCCCCTGCCGGGCTGCTTGCCGCCGCGCTGCCGCATCTTAAGCCCGGCGCGACCATCGTGAATATCTCCTCCACCGACGGGACCACCGGACCTGGCGTTGCTGGCGCCTACGGGGCCAGCAAAGCGGCGCTCAACCTCTGGACGCGGACCTTGGCCAAAGTGTTGGGGCCAAAGGGCATCCGCGTGAACGCCGTGGCGCCCGGCCCGGTCAGCACACCCGAAATGCCCAGAACCGGAGATGTTCTGCAAGAGATCGTCGAAAAGACCCCGCTTGGGCGCGTTGGGACCGGGCAGGATATTGCGCAAGCGGTACGCTTTCTGGCCTCGGATCAGGCCGATTTTATAACCGGAGAAATTCTGTCGGTCTCCGGTGGCGCGCATCTTTGACCCTGCTCTGATTTTGCAAAAAGGACCACCGATTTGGATATCCGCGCGCTTTTGATGGGGCTGGGCTTTGCCCTGATGTGGTCCTCTGCCTTTTCATCGGCCCGGATCATTGTGGCGGATGCCTCGCCGCTTTTCTCGCTCGCTGTGCGGTTTCTGATCTCAGGCCTTCTCGGCGTCTGGATCGCACGGCTGATGGGGCAGAGCTGGCATCTGACGCGGGTGCAATGGCGAGCGACGATCATCTTCGGTATCTGCCAGAATGCGCTGTATCTCGGGCTCTATTTCTATGCCATGCAGACCGTTCAAGCCTCGGTCGCGGCGATCATCGCATCGACCATGCCGCTGTTGGTGGCGCTTGCCAATTGGCTGTTTCTTGGCCAGCGGCTGAACCTGACGGGGATGCTGGGCCTATTGGCGGGCCTTATCGGTGTGGCGCTGATCATGGGCGCCCGGATCAGCGCTGGTGTCGATCTGTTTGGTGTCATGCTCTGCGGGATCGGCGCGGTGGCGCTGACACTGGCCACCCTATCGGTACGCAATGCCACCACGGGCGGGAACTTCATGATGGTGGTTGGGCTACAAATGCTGGTCGGATCGCTGATCCTGTTTCTCGCCGCACCCCTGTTCGAAACAATAAGGGTCTCGCCAAGCTGGCCGCTTGCGGCGGCCTTCGCCTATACGACGCTGATCCCCGGTCTGGCAGCCACCTATATCTGGTTCCGGCTGCTGGACCGGATCGGAGCGGTGCGTGCGGCAACCTTTCACTTTCTCAATCCGATCTTCGGCGTTGCCATCGCGGCGCTGCTGCTGGGCGAACGGCTAACCCTGCTGGACCTCGTCGGTGTGCTGATCATCACCGCGGGCATTCTTGCCGTTCAACTGGCCAGACAGCCCAAAGCCTGATCAGTTGGCAGCCGCCCGTTCACGCGCCTCGGTCAACACAGGCTCGATCCGTTCGCGATAGGCGCGCTGGGTGACGGGCCCGGCAAAGCGCAACAGAATCGTGCCATCCGCATCGATCACATAGGTTTCGGGAACGCCATAAACGCCCCAATCCAGCGCCATGCGCCCCTGCGGGTCGCGCCCGAGGCCAGAATAGGGATCGCCCAACTCATCCAGGAAAGCTTCGGCGTTTTGTGGCTGATCCTTGTAGTTCACGCCATAGACCGGGATGCCTTGCTTGGACAGCGCGTCCAGATTGGGATGCTCGACCCGGCACGGTGCGCACCAGCTCGCCCAATAGTTCACCAGCTTGACCTTGCCATCGCGCAGGGTGGCATCGTCGAAAACAGGTTTGTCTCCAAACGGCTCCATCACCACTGGCGGCGCGGGTTGTCCGGCGCGAGCGGATGGCAGCGACTCGGGGTCGTCGCGGAACATGCCGACAGCGGCCAACAGCACAAACGCCGCAAAGACCACCGGCGGTGCGATCATGAGTGGCGAGATCTTAGCCATTGCGCGACACCCTTTCCTCGGTCTCTTCCATCTCGGCCCGAACCTTACGTCCACGCAGAAGGCTTAACACGACCAGCAGCACCAGCAAGAGCAGCGACAGCGCGTAAGAGGACAGAACGGCCTCGGCGTATTTGCCCAGATCCGGCATCATGCCCCCACCCTTTCCCGCGCCAGCAGCGCCCGAATGCGGCGGGCGCGAATCTCGGTCCCGGTGCGGTAGAGCACCAGCGCGATGAATAGCAGCACAAAGCCGACGATGCACAGAAACAGCGGGTAGAAAAACACGTTGCTGACTTTTTCGGTCGTATCGGTGCCGGTCACCGCGCCCGCCCTCATGACCGACGCGCCCTGATGCAGGCCCTGGTTCCAGAAATTCACCGCATATCGGCTGAGGATGGCAAAGACGCTGCCCACCAGACACAGGACCGAAGTCAGGTCGGCGGCAGTATCGGGGTCCTCGATCGCCTCCCACAGCGCGACATAGCCCAGATAGAACAGGAACAGGATCAGGAACGAGGTCAGGCGCGGATCCCATGCCCACCAAGTGCCCCACATGGGCTGGCCCCAGATCGCCCCAGTGATCAGAGCGATCAGCGTCATCACCACCCCGATGGGCGCTGCGGCGCGGGCCGCCAGCGCGCTGACATGATGGCGCCGCACCAGCCAGATCAGGGAGGTGACCAGCATCATCAGCCAGCAATTGATCGCCATCAACGCGGACGGGACATGCAGGTAGATGATCTTGACGGTGGACCCTTGACGGAAGTCATCGGGTGTGAAGAAAAACCCCCAGACCAGCCCCAAAACTAGACAGATCGCGGCTGAGGCCCAGAAAAACGGCAGCACCCGTTCCGTGGTGGCCAGAAACTTCTTGGGGTTGGCATATTGCCAGATCGTGTTGGCTTTGGCGGCTATCGACATGGGGGTTATCTAGCCCGACTCGCTTGCATTCTCAATTGACACAAATCAACGCAGGTTCACACGTAGGACAGCCGCGCTGGCAAAGGGCAAAAGCGCAATAGTGGCCAGCGTGATCCCACCCAGCATCAGGAGCGGTGTGCCGGTTTCCATCCCTTGCGCACCGCGACGCGCCACCTCGGCCCCGAAAATCAGCGTCGGCACGTAAAGCGGCAACACCAGCAGCGACAGAAGCAGCCCGCCGCGTTTCAACCCCACGGTCAGCGCGGCCCCAAACGTGCCCACAACACTCAGCGCCGGAGTGCCCACCGCAAGCGACATCACCAGCCAGAAGAAACCCGGCCCCGGCAGGTTCAGCAGCACGCCAAAGACTGGGGCCGCCAGAACCAGCGGTAGGCCGGTCGTGATCCAATGCGCCAGCGCCTTGATCGACACCACCGCCTCCAACGGCAGCGGGGCGGTGGCCAGCAGATCGAGCGTGCCATCCTCCCAATCCAGCGCCAGTAGCCGGTCGAGGGACAGAAGACAGGCCAGCAGCGCGCCCAGCCACAGCACACCCGGCGCGATGCTGGCCAGCAGGTCGGATTGCGGGCCAACGGCGAAAGGCACCAGCGTGGTGACGATCAGAAAGAACACCAACCCCAGGCCAAAACCGCCGCCCGCGCGCATGGCCAGTTTCAGGTCCCGCAGCAACAGCGCGATCACAGGAAATCTCCGTCGAAATCATCGACCGGTTTCGGCATGGCACGGAACGGGCCGACATCCAGCGTCGCGGCAGCGAGCCCCAAATCGATATGGGTGGCAATCAGCGCCGACCCGCCCTGCCCCAGATGCGCCCGCACCGCATCAGCAAATTTCGCAACGGCCTCTGTGTCGAGTGAAACGGTTGGCTCATCCAGTACCCAGATCGGGCGCCCGGTGACCAGCAGGCGCGCAAGGCCAAGACGGCGCTTTTGCCCGGCGGACAGATTGCCCGCGTGGCGGTCGGCCAGATCGTGTAGGGAATACGCCTCCAGCGCGTCCTTGATCCCGCGCGCGCCAAAAACCGCAGCCCAAAAGCTCAGGTTCTCGGTGACGGTCAGAGTCGGCTTGATGCCGTCGGAATGACCCGCATAGGCAATCGCGTCGTCAGCCCCGTCGATCCGGCCCGAGAGAGGCGGTTGCAGCCCTGCGATGGTGCGCAAGAGCGTGGTCTTGCCGATCCCATTCGGCCCCCGCAGCACCAGCGCCTGCCCCGGCGCAAGCGAAAGCGACACGCCTTCGAGCACGGGAACACCGCCGCGGGCAATCGCTAGATCTGTAACGGTCAGGGTCATGACCTTCGCTTAACGGATTGCCAGGGCGGGCAAAAGACCCGAGTCGCGCCTGGGCCGGGTGTCGCGTTGGTGGTGCCGGGCGGGAATGAGGGGGCGATCGCTCACACGGGCAATGCCGCAAGCGCGATGCGGCGGCCTTCGGCGAGCAGGACGTTATATGTTCGGCAGGCCGCGGGTGAGGACATGTTCTCGACCCCGATTCCGGCCTCCTCCAGCGTGTGGCGCAGATCACCCGGCAGTTGTGCCATTTCATTCCCGGTACCGATGAACAGAACATCGACCTGCCCGGCCAGCGCACATAATGGCGCGGTATCGTCATAACCGCCCCAACTCGCCGTATCGGAGGCACCTGTCAGGATCGGGCCATAGAATACCTCGCCCGCGATGCGGAAAAAGCCCGGACCGTAGCCGTCGATCGGTTTGGCATCGGAATAGGCGATCTCGTTCAGGCGCATGGGTCAGGTCCAAATGGGCAGCCCCGCCAGCGCGACGCCGAGGATCAGCAGGTAGGCGGCAGAGCGGTAGAGCTTCTCGCGTTCGGGCACAAATAGCGCGCTGCCCGCAAAGTTGCCAAGCATATTCGGGATGGTCAGCAGCAGGCCAGTGACCGCGATTGCCGGGTCAAGCCGGCTGGCCAGCGCAAGAAACGCAACCACCATGATGTCATAACCAAGCAGGTAGAGCGTGGTATTGGCGCGGATCACCTGCGGGGGATGCGGGCTGGCCATGTAAACGAAGATCACCGGAGGCCCCGGCATGCCCACCGCGCCGCCCAGAAAGCCCGCAACCAGCCCGGTACCAAATACCGCACGTGGCCCCAGCGCGCCACTATAGCGCCAGCCCAGCATCAACCCCGCCAGCATCAACAGCGCCACAGACGAGACAAGCACCCGGAACAGGTCCGGATTCATCACAAACAACGCCACGAGGCCCAGCGGTACCGCGATCACCGTTCCGGTCAGCAGCCGCAACAGATCTCCGCGATGCGCGTGTGGCAGAACCTTTGGCAACATCGGGACCGGTCCGAATATGTCCATCAGGATCAGCGTCGTAACGGCCGAGACCGGGTCCAGCACCATCCCGGCCAAAGGCAGATAGACCATCGCCGTGCCAAATCCGGTAAAGCCCCTGGTGCAGCCCGCAATCAAGGCCGCAAAGAACAGCACCGCAAGATCGGTTAATTCCAGCGAGAGAAGATGCTCGGTCACCCGTTCCGGCCCTTTTGCCAGCCGGGTGACCGGGAATCAGGCATCGATATTGGCGTATTGGTTGCCCGAGGTGTTCGACGGCTTGGTCCAGTCCCGCTTGACACCAAGATAAAGCAGGATCGCCGAGGCGACAAAGACCGAACTGTATGTCCCGACAATCACGCCCCAGATCATCGCAAAGACGAAACCCCGGATGACGTCCCCGCCCAGTACATAGAGCGAGATCAGCGCCAAAAGCGTGGTGACCGAGGTCATCACCGTCCGGCTCAGCGTTTCGTTGATCGAGGTGTTCAGCACGTCCTTGAGCGGGGTTTTCTTGTACTTTCGCAGGTTCTCACGCACCCGGTCAAAGACCACCACCGTGTCGTTAAGTGAATAACCCACAATGGTCAGCAGCGCCGCGATGATCGCCAGGTCGAAGCGGATCTGCAGTTCCGAGAACACGCCGATGGTCAGGATCACGTCATGCACCAACGCAGCCACGGCCCCCAGCGCGAACTGCCACTCAAACCGCAGCCAGATATAGACAAGCACCGCGCCGATCGCGAGCACCACGGCGATTACAGCCGTCTGGATCAACTCACCCGACACCTTGGGGCCAACGGATTCGACCGAGACAAACTGGATATCGGTCACCGCGCCCTGAAGCGCGGCTTCGACCTGCGTGACCATATCAGCAGTTGCGGCCTCTTCGCCCTCCTGCGCCTGAATGCGCAGCATGGCGACGTTCTGGTCGGGACCGAAGGTCGGATCAAAGACCTCGGTGATCGTGATATCTCCGAGTTCCAGCCCCTCAAGCGCGCCACGGTAAACACCGACATCCACGGGCTGCGCGCTCTCCGTTCGGATCGTCGTGCCGCCGCGGAAGTCGATGCCGAAGTTTAGTCCCTGATAGAGGAACGACCCGGCCGCTAGCAGCATCATGAAGGCCGAAATGCCCAGCCATAGTTTCCAGCGGCTGAAAAAGTCGAACGAGGTGTTCTGGGGGACAAGTTTCAGTCTCATATCACACCTCGATCATTTTCGGTCGGCGACGCTCGAACCACATCACAATCAGCAACCGTGTCACGAAGATCGCGGTGAAGACCGAGGTGAGAATGCCCAGCCCCAGCGTGATCGCAAAGCCGCGCACCGGGCCAGAGCCCATGGCGAACAGGATCACAGCGGTAATGAAGGTGGTGATATTGGCGTCCAGAATGGCGCTGAGCGCCTTTTCATAGCCCAGTTCGATGGCCCGCGCAGGACCCTTGGCGGTTTTCAGTTCCTCGCGGATGCGCTCGAAGATCAGCACATTGGCGTCCACCGCCATACCAACCGTCAGCACAATCCCCGCGATACCGGGCAGTGTCAGCGTCGCCCCGATCAACGAGAGCAGACCAAAGATCAGCCCGATATTAATGATCAGCGCCACGTTTGCAAAAAGCCCGAACAGGCCATAACTGAGCGCCATGAAAACCAGCACTGCGGCAAAGGCCACCATGGTTGCCACCTTGCCTGCATCGATACTGTCCTGCCCCAGCTCTGGCCCGATTGTGCGCTCTTCGAGGAACTCCATGCCTGCAGGCAGCGCGCCTGCGCGCAGCAACACGGCCAGATTGGTGCTTTCCTCGATACTGAAATTGCCTGTGATGATGCCCGAGCCGCCGGGAATATGGCTCTGGATCACCGGGGCAGAGATCACCTCGTCATCCAGCACGATGGCAAAGGGCGAACCGACATTGTTCAGAGTATAGTCGCCGAACTTGCGGGCGCCGGTGGTGTTGAAGCGAAAGCTCACCGCAGGCCGACCGTTCTGATCGAAGGAGGGCTGGGCATCCACCAATTCCTCGCCGGTCACGACGGGCGCGGCTTCAATGACGTAGAACACACCCTGCTCGTCGATCGACGGGATGATCTTCTCACCCGGCCCGACGCGGGCATCCGCGTCGGTGCTGCGCGAGACAACCGGGTTGAACGAAAGCTGCGCCGTGGTGCCGATGATCTCTTTCAACTCCGAGGCACTGCCAATCCCCGGCACCTGAATCAGGATACGTTGGGGGCCCTGCCGCTGAATGGTCGGCTCGCGGGTGCCGACCTCGTCGATCCGACGGCGGATGATCTCCAATGCCTGCCGCACGGTGCGATCGTCCGAGGCCAGCTTCTCAGCCTCGCTCAGCGTTACGACAATGTCGCTGCCCTGGGCCGAAACTTCGATATCGGTGCCGGTTGGGCCAGCCAATGTCTGGATCGGGGTCGCGAGTTCGCGCACGACCTGCAACGCGCGCGACATGCCCTCGGGCTGGCTGATGCGGACGCGAATCTCGCCCGGCGCGCTGTCCTGACGGCGGATGGTGCCGACCTCGGCGCGTTCGTCCCGTAGTGCGTCGCGGATCTCCGGCCACATGGCGTCCATGCGGGATTCGTACACATCCTCGACCCGGACCTCGGCCAGCAGATGCGCGCCGCCACGCAGATCGAGGCCCAGATTGACCAGCGAGGATGGCAGCCAGGACGGCCATTGCGCCGCCTCGGCCTGCATCTGCGGCGTGTCATTGCCAAGCTCAATGGCTGTATGCGCGTCATTTGATTGTTCCACACGGGTGTAGAACGCATTCGGCAGGGCCATGAGCAGACCGGCCACCACAACCAGCCAGATCAGGACCCGTTTCCAGGTATCGATTTGCAGCATTACCCTGCCTTTACAATAGGTTGTAGGGCTTACTTACTTCGCCGGTTCCGTCTTGTTCAGAACCTGGGAAATGGTCGCCTGCACAACCCGGACCTTGACGCCATCGGCAATCTCGACCTCTAGCTCGCCATCATCCTTGACCTTGGTCACCTTGCCGATCAATCCGCCTTGGGTAACCACCTGATCGCCCCGGCGCAGCGCGTTGACCATGGCCTGATGTTCCTTGACCTTCTTCTGCTGCGGACGGATCAGCAGGAAATACATGATCGCGAAGATCAGAATGAGGGGGAGAAACTGGGCGATTGCGCCACCTTCCATGGGATGTTCCTTTGTCCAGAAGAGCGGGCACACCCCGCGAATTTTGCGGGAACCTATGCGTTAGCGCAAAAAGGTTCAAGCGTGGCGACGGGATGTAGGACGGAAAGTTTTGACCAGCCCGACAGGGTTTGTGGATAGAGCTTTCGATCTGTATTTCGCGCCCCGGGCAGACAAGGTGACCACTTGCCAGCCTACTTGCGTTTCGACACCATCCGGGCACGAGCCCCGAACCAAACTCGAACTTGCTTGGGATGTGCTAAATGGAAAGCCTTGCCGATGATCTGGCCTCTCTGGCGCGCAAGCGCCTCTCTCCCGAGCATGTTCAAGCCATGCAGAAAATCGGTGAAGAGGTAAGCTTCAGCCAAGGACAGAAGATATTTGTTCTTGGTGGCTCGCAGCGCTACTTCTACCAGATCACCGACGGCTTGGTCGATGTCATCAACCCGATCACCAATGTGCCCTTTCCTTACGGCAGAATGGGTGAAGGAGAGTTCATCGGCGAGATCGACTTCCTTTATGGTGGACGGGCCCAGGTCGACATTTGCGCGGCGACTGATGTGCGGCTGCTCAGAGTTCCGCGCGCTGCGATGCTGGACCTGATGGCGAAGATTCCAGAGCTTGGAGATGATATCGTCTCAGTTTTTGCCGCCCGGCGTCGCCACATGATCGAAAACAACCTGTTGGGAATGACTCTGCTGTCTGGCGAGACAGACCGCAACATTCGCAGAATCGCCGATTTCGCGAACCGCAACCGAATCCCGGCCCGCCAAATTGCATTGGGGTCACCGGAAGCTGCAAAACTGGCCGATGAAACTGGTCTGGACCCCACTCACCCTGCAGTGATCCTCGGCCCGGAGATAGCGCTGCAAAACCCGACGCCAAGGCAGGTTGCCGCCTATTTCGGCCTCGATGTCACTTTGTCGAAAGATCGCGTCTACGATGTGCTCATCGTGGGGGGCGGACCTGCGGGCATTGCCGCCGCCGTCTATGCGGGTGCCGAAGGGCTTGAAGCCCTGGTCATCGAAGATCTCGCAATTGGCGGACAGGCCGGAACGTCCAGCCGTATCGAAAACTACATGGGGTTTCCGACGGGCATTTCCGGCGCCGATCTGTGTTGGCGCGGAGAGGTCCAGGCGATGAAATTCGGCACACGCTTTGCCGTTCCGCGAAGGGCAAAGGCGGTTTCGGAGGATGCTGACGGTACTTTCTGCGTGACCCTGGAGGATGAAGAGCAGGTTATGGCGCGCTCCATCGTGGTTGCGACGGGCGTTCAGTACCGGAAACTGAATATCGACCGGTTGGAAGATTTTGAGGGCTCCGGCATCTACTATGCGGCAACCGATCTGGAAGCACGCTATTGCGGCCAGTCCGAGGTGGTCGTAATTGGCGGCGGAAACTCCGCAGGTCAGGCGGCGATGTATCTGAGCCGTACCGCACGACATGTGCATGTGCTTATCCGGGGCACGTCGCTGGCAAGCTCGATGTCGGACTACTTGCGCAACCGTCTTGAAAACGACCCCTCAATTACGCTTCACACAAATTCACAGATGTCTGCCTGCGAAGGCGATGACCATCTGGATGAGGTCGTGATCCGCGATACGGAAAAGGGAACCGATTGGACGCTCAAGACCCCAGCAGTCTTCGTCATGGTCGGTGCGGCTCCGAATACGAGCTGGCTTTCTGGATGCGTCGCGCTTGATGACAAGGGGTTTGTAAAAACCGGTCGCGATGTCGGCGCTGCCTCGCTCTATGGAACCTCGCACCCGGGAATTTTCGCCGTGGGGGATGTGCGCGCCGGATCAGTCAAGCGCGTTGCGTCTGCCGTCGGAGACGGGTCGGTGGTGATCAGCAGGATTTGGTCCTTTCTTCAAGACCTTGACAACAGGTGACCGAGCCGGGGTATCGCGGTTGAGGGTAGTCTTTGCCTCAAGGCGCGATCAGCCCCCCGCTGTCCGGCTGCTCGGGCCGGATCGGAGCCTCCAGGAAAAACGGGGTGTTGTCAGCCATCAAAGAATTGGGTCTAAGGGCGCTATTTACATGGAGCCAAACAAAAGGACACTGACCCATGCATGACATCCGCGCTATTCGCGAAAATCCAGCCGCTTTCGACGCCGCTCTGGCGCGGCGGGGGGATGCGCCGATGTCGTCGGACCTGCTGGCCGTCGATGAAGCACGGCGCGCCAAGATCCTCGCTGCCGAGACGGCGCAGGCCGAGCAGAACAAGGCATCCAAAGAGGTTGGCGCGGCCAAAGGACGTGGTGACGAGGCCGAATTCGAACGGCTGCGGGCGCTGGTCTCGGACAAAAAGGCCGAGGTGGCGGCGATGCAGGGCGAGGCCAAAGAGTTGGATGCCAAGCTGACCGACATGCTGGCCCGGATCGCCAACGCACCCGCAGATGACGTGCCGGACGGGGCTGATGAGGATGATAATGTCGAAGTGAACCGCTGGAGAGCGCCGCGGAATTTCGACTTTGCACCCAAGGAACACTACGAGATTCCTGCCGTTGCGGCGGCGATGGATTTCGAAACAGCGGCCAAGACCTCCGGCAGTCGCTTCGTGAACCTGTCAAAAGGCGTGGCGCGTATTCATCGGGCCTTGGCACAGTTCATGATCGACACCCATGTGGACAAGAACGGCCTGACCGAGATGCAGACACCGGTTCTGGTGCGCGACGAGGCGATGTATGGCACCGATAAGCTGCCGAAATTCGGCGAAGACAGCTATCAGACCACCAATGGCTGGTGGCTGATCCCGACTTCCGAAGTAACGCTGACCTATTCGGTGGCGGGCGACATTCTGGATGAGGGCGACCTGCCAATCCGGATGACCGCGCATACCGCCTGTTTCCGCTCCGAGGCGGGCAGCGCCGGCAAAGACACGGCGGGCATGCTGCGGCAGCACCAGTTCGAGAAGGTCGAAATGGTATCGGTGACGCATCCCGAAGCCAGCGACGACGAGCAGCAGCGCATGTTGCGATGTGCAGAGAGCCTGCTGGAAGCGTTGGGCATCCCCTATCGCACCGTTGTTCTATGTACGGGCGATATGGGTTTTGGCGCGCGTCGGACCTTTGACATCGAGGCTTGGCTGCCGGGGCAGAACGCGTATCGCGAAATCTCCAGCGTTTCGACCACCGGCGATTTTCAGGCCCGGCGCATGAATGCGCGGTTCCGGCCCGAAGGGGGCGGCAAACCCGCTTTCGTGCATACGCTGAACGGCTCGGGCCTGGCCGTAGGCCGCTGCCTGATCGCGGTGCTGGAAAACGGTCAGAACGCAGACGGCACCGTCACCCTGCCCGACGTGCTGGCGCCTTACCTGGGCGGCAAGACCACGCTTGGACTGGACGGAACGCTGAGCTAAGCGACTGACCCGGAAAGGCGAAGACGGTTCATGCCTTCGCCTTTTTCTTGCCCTTGCCCTTTTTCTTGTCGCCCTTGGATTTGGCTTTTGCCTCTTTCGCCTTGGCTTTGGCCTTGGCCTCCTTGGCTTTCTGCTTCTTGGCCTTTGCCTTGGCCTTCTCCTTGGCCTTCTTGAACTCGACTTCCAGCGCCTTGGCTTTCTTGGCAGCCTTCTCGGCTTTTGCCTTCGCCTTGGCTTTCTTGGCTTTCTTTGCTGCCTCAGCATCGGCCTTGGCCTTGGCTTTCTTCGCAGCTTCGGCTTTGGCTTTCTTGGCGGCCTCTGCCGCTGCCTTGGCGGCTTCTGCCTCGGCCTTGGCGGCTTTCGTGGGGGCCGGTTTCGCCGCAGGTTTGCGCGCGGCAGGCTTGGCCGCCGCTACCTTCGGGGCGGCGGTATTCGCAGCTGCTGGCTTCGCCGCGGCAGGTTTTGCAGCGGCAGATCTTGCAGCGGCAGTCCTGGCCGAAGCAGGTTTCGCGGCTGCGGGTTTGGCTGCGGCGGTTTTTGGAGCCGCGGCCCTCCGAGACGTTGTCGTCCTTGCGGTTGACCGGGTCCGCGATCTGGCGGGGGCCGAGCGTTTGGCCCGCGGTGCTGCCGGGGCAGTTGCCGCGGCCTTGGCCGATGCAATTATGGCCGCCGCGCGCGCCTTGCCCACATTGGGCAGCGCTGTCAGTTGATCGGGCAACGCCTTGGCCAGATCGGCAACGGTCTTGATACCGATCGTACCCATGGCTTTTTCAAGCGCCACGCCAACGCCGCGCAGGTCAGTGAGTTTACTCATTCAGGTGTCCTTTGTTGTTGAGGTCCCTGCCCTCCTCCCGAGAGCGGGTGATTGATTGGTGACAACCGGAATCTCCTGACCGGCCGATGTGCCTAGCTGGCTTGAGGCGCATCCGGGTGAGGCGCCGGTTTCGGGAACGGAACCAGTCGTTTTAGGTCCTCATCCCAGAGTTTCAGGTTCAGCGCCGCCACCGCCTCGGGAAACTTGATGCGGCGCGGGGCGTATTCAGGCGGCAAGTTATAGTGACAGGCACGCAGCCGGTAGGACGGGATGCGTGCATTGAAATGGTGGATGTCATGCAAGGTAATGCAGGCGACCGCCATGTCGAACCACCATCCGAAATCCAGCGCCGAAGAGCCTTGCAGGGCAGCGATCTGTGGGTCGAGATCGGGGCGGCGGTCCCAATAGGTGTCTTCGAAATTGTGTTGAAGATAGACGAGGAACACACCCAACATGCCGCCGAGGAATGAAAAGATCAGCCAGACCCAGATACCGGTCATACCCGCCACCGCGTAGAGCAGGCTCAGCATCACGATGATGGACAGATTGTGCAGCACCACACCTTTCCAGCCGAAGCGAAGCGTATTCTTTGGCCAGCGATAGCGGATGAAATAGGTGAATGCCGCGCCAGCAGGCACCAGAATGAACGGGTTGCGATAGAGTCGATAAAAGGCCCTTGTTTTCCAATCCGCCGCGTTCCATTCCCGGACGGTCATTGTGTTGATCTCACCGGTTTCGCGATGCTCCAGATTGCCGATGCCGGAATGATGCAGGTTGTGGTTCTGCTTCATCACTTCGAAAGGCGCGAAGGTAAACGGCGACAGGCCATGCCCTGCCCATTCGTTCTGCTGGCGTGTCTCGAATAGGGAATGATGGCCGCAATCATGCTGCAGCACGTAGAGCCGCACCGCCGAAAAGGCAAAAACAACGCCCGCCGGCACCATGATCAGCCAATTGTCAACATAGTGGATCGCGAGCAAGAGCGACGCGAAATACACCGCAAACGTGCCGAAATAGCTGAGCGATGCCAGCCGGTTATCCTGAACGGCGTATTGGCGCGTATAAGCCCTGAGATCCATTCCGCCCGCCTCCTTGGCTTTGGTCTGGCAGTCCTGACACAATCGAATGTCATCCTGCCGGACGGCAGAATACAATCAAAACGATACTCCTTCGCCTTGCATAACGCCTCACTCAGGGGCTTGTCACGCCTTGAGATGAAAAATGCAGCAAATTGGCGCAGTTACGCGCGTCCTTTGATATGTTTGCGCAGTTTTGAGGGACCGGCTTTCTTCTTTCCCTTATACGGGTTCTTGTCGCCCTGCCCGCGCATGGTCAGACGGATCGGTGTGCCGGGCATGTCAAAGTCCTCGCGCAGTCCGTTCACCAGATAGCGGGTATAGCTGTCGGGCATCTTGTCCGGATGGCTGCACATCACCACAAACCCGGGCGGGCGGGTCTTGGCCTGGGTCATGTAGCGCAGCTTGATACGTCGCCCCCCGGGCGCTGGCGGCGGGTGCTGCTCCAGCATTGCGGTGAGCCAGCGATTCAGCGCCGCCGTGGTGACCCGGCGGTTCCATACGTCATGGGCGCGCAGGATTGCGTCATGCAGACGGTCCAGCCCCCTGCCCGTCTTGGCCGACACCGTGATCAGCGGCGCGCCCTTCAACTGCGGTAGCAAGCGATTGAAGGCCTCTTTCAAATCGCGCAGCTTTTCCTGCTTGTGCTCCTCGACATCCCATTTGTTGACCGCAACCACCACGGCGCGGCCCTCGCGTTCGGCGAGATCAGCGATGCGCAGATCCTGCTGTTCGAAGGGGATCGCAGCATCTAGCAACACGACCACCACTTCGGCGAACTTCACCGCGCGCAGCCCGTCGCTGACCGAGAGCTTTTCCAGCTTCTCCTGTACCTTGGCTTTCTTGCGCATCCCGGCGGTGTCAAAGACCCGCATCGGTGTGCCTTTCCAGTCGATGCGCAGACTGATAGCATCGCGCGTAATCCCGGCCTCCGGGCCCGTCAACAGACGGTCTTCGCCCAATATCTTGTTGATCAGCGTGGATTTTCCCGCGTTGGGTCGACCCACTACGGCGACCTGAAGCGGTTGGGCGGCGGTGATTGCAGGGGCGTCGCCCTCTTCCCCGTCCTCATCCAGATCAACATCGGTGTCAGGGGCAATGCGTTCAGCCTCTTCCGCCATCCGGTCGGCCACTGGCATCAGTTGCGAATAGAGATCGTTCAGCCCTTCGCCATGTTCTGCGCTCAGCCGCACCGGCTCGCCCAGACCCAGTGAAAACGCCTCGATCACGCCTGCATCAGCGGCAGATCCTTCGGCCTTGTTGGCGGCCAGGATCACATGGGCGGATTTCTTGCGCAGGATATCGGCAAAGACCTCATCGGTCGGCGTCACACCCGCACGCGCGTCGATCATGAACAGGCAGATATCGGCCATATCCACCGCGCGCTCGGTGAGGCGACGCATCCGGCCCTGCAGGCTGTCATCGGTGGCCTCTTCCAGACCGGCGGTATCCACAACGGTGAAGCGCAGATCGCCCAGCCGCCCCTCGCCCTCGCGCAGGTCGCGGGTCACACCGGGCTGGTCATCGACCAGCGCCAGCCGTTTGCCAACAAGGCGATTGAAAAGCGTGGATTTGCCCACATTGGGGCGCCCCACTATGGCAAGCGTCAGGGACATGGCTTCGTACTTTCAAGACTCAGACGCGCCCTTTAGCGCATCCGCGCGTCAACGGAAAGCGTGTAGATCACCTTTGGCGCTGACCACATAGAGCGTGCCGCCCGCCACAACCGGCCCGGTCGTGGCCCCACCGGGCACTTCGACCTGGTTCAAGAGCGTGCCATCCTCAGGCCGGAAGAAGCGCAGGAAGCCGTCATTTGAGGCAACCACCAGGCGCCCACCAGCCAGGATCGGTCCGTAATTGGCAACCACCTCACCACGCTTGCGCGGCTTGTCCCGCAGAAAGCCCGGCAGATCCCTTGCCCAGATGACCGACCCGTCGCTGGTGCTGAGGCGCATGAGTTGGCCGCGATCGCTGATCTGGAAGATACTGTCACCCGCCGGCCAGACCGGCGAGATTGCGCCCTCATCCGCCGTCCATTGCCGTTCGCCCAGCTGGGTTTCTAGCGACACGGTACGTCCCGAATGATTGCCGACATAAACGCGGTTGCCCACCACGACAGGCCCGCCGGTGATATCGGCGATGCGGGCAACCGCACGGCCCTTGCGTTGGCCTGCGACCGCCGCGCTCCAGCGCCGCAGCCCGCCCTTGCGGAAACTTGCAATGATATCGCCCGATGCAAAGGCAAAGATCACCAGATCCGAGGTCAGCGCAGGCGCGGGTGCGCCCAGCACGTTACCGATACTTGGCGTCGCCTGCACCTGCCAGGCGATGCGCCCGTCCTTGGTGTTGATGGCCCAGCCGGTTTCATCCCCGGCAATCAGGTAGAGCAACCCGTCGCGGACCGTTGGCGTGCCGCTGCCAGTTGCGTTCAGCCGCTGTTGCCAGCGCACCGCACCCGAGGTGGCGTCAAGCGCGCTCAAGCGACCAAAGCCGGTAGATACATAAAGCGTGCCGTTGTCATAGGCCATGCCACCACCGGTAGCATGGCCCTCGCCCTCTCCGGCAGGGACAAGACTACGGCTCCAGACCACGCCACCGTTTTGTGACACCGCCGTCACCTGCGCGGCGGCATCCAGCGTATAGATCAGCCCGCCCCCAACGACGGGGTCGGCCGTGATGCGCTGGCGGCGGCTGTCGCCCGCCCCGATCGAGGTGGTCCAGATGCGTTGCGGTATTGACCGCAAAGTAGGATTGTCGGTGCGGAACGCAGGCGTGCCAAAACTTTGCGGCCAAGAGGAGTTTGTCTTCTGTGCAGGCAAGCGGATCGGCTTTGAGGCAACGATTTCACCCTGCCCGACTTCAGCTCCGCGCAAGGTTTCGCGCTTACCGGGCAATATCTGCTGGGGTTCCTGACAGGCCCCGAGCAGCAGCATTGCACCAATTGCGGCCAATCCGCTGCGCGAGAATGAGATATTTGCCATGCCCGATCCTGCCTATTCGTTACCCACTCGCGGTTCCGCGTGAACCGGTTATCCCTGTTGGTCGGGCGCCAGTTCCGGCGTCCCGCCCAGCGCGACAATCAACTGTGCGGCGCGCTGTTGCAAGTCCGTGCTGGCTTCGGCGTCCTGAATGAGGGCCTGAAGCCGCGTCACTGCCGCATCGGCTTCGCCTTGGGCAATGTCGATCAGCGCCAATTGCTCCTCGGCCAGCAGACGCAGCGGTGCGCCGGGCTGCGCCAGCGCCTCGAACCGCTGCCGCAGATCTTCGACCGCCAACGTTTCGCTCTGAAGGGTCAATGCCTTGAAACTGGCGATGTCCCGGTAAATGCGGGGCAATTCACCATTGGATGCAATTGCATCGAGGCTCTGCACTGCAGCGTCCGCCTGATCTGATCCGGCCTGCGCCGAAGCGGTCAACATCTTGAGAATCGCGTCGCCGCCGCTGGATTCGGCACCGATCTGTGACAGCTTGTCAGCCCGCGCAGCCGTATCGTCTTCGTTCAGCGCGGCGATGATGTTGTCGCCCAGCCGTTCCGCCTGAGACTGCACTCGCGCCTTGGAGTATTCATTGTAGGCCGCACCGCCGACAATCGCGACCACGGCCAGCGCACCGACCCACCCCCAACGCCTTAGAAGCAGGAACATTCGGTCTCGACGCACCTCTTCGGTGACTTCATCGATAAAACTGTCGGTGTCGCTCATTCCGGCCCTCGGTCCTGCCTCACTGCGTTTTCTGGCGGTTGTCATAGCGCGCCCCAAGGGGCAAGCCAAGGGCTCTGCGCAGTCGGAACAGCGAGTGCTTGCACAGCACAGCGAAAAAAAATAATCTGAACTGGTCGGTTTAGCGTAGACATCATGGAAACAAGACACCATGTCACTTGACGCAGTGCAGGTCTGATTGGACCACCCCCTCTGCGCCGTGAAGAATTTGAGAGAGGCAAAAGATGCGTCTGATTCCCATAGTCACCGCGATTCTGGTGACAATTGCGTTGTATCTTTTGGTGTTCGAACGTGACGCGTTCCTGGCTTTTGCCAAAGGGGACGCCGCCGCCGAGCCGGTCGAGGCCGAAACTGAAACCGCAGATGCCGCGCCCGCCGCCGAGGCGGCAAATGCGATCGGCGTTGTCGTGCTGCAATCCGTTGCGCGTGAGATAGACAGCGCGGTTCTGCTGCGTGGCCAGACCAAGGCGATCCGCGAAGTTGAGGTCTTGGCAGAAACCACGTCTACCGTGGTGTCCGAACCCCTGCGCAAAGGGGCCTTTGTCAAGGCGGGCGACCTGCTCTGTGAGTTGGATGTGGGCACCCGCGAGGCTGACCTTCTGGAGGCGCGCGCCCGGCAAAGCGAGGCGCAAAGCCGTGTGCCGGAATCTCAGGCGCGTCTGGACGAGGCAAAGGCGCTTCTGGAAGAGGCGCTGATCAACAACAACGCGGCCCAGCGCCTATCCGAGGGCGGCTATGCGTCTGAAACACGGCGTGTTGCAACCGAAGCGGGCGTGCGGACAGCCGAAGCAGGGATCAAGACCGCCGAATCCGGTCTGGAGGCCACGCGCGCCGGGATCGAGGCTGCAACTGCTGCGGTGGCGGCACGCGAGCGCGAGCTTGGCCGTATCACCATTACCGCACCCTTCGACGGGTTGTTGGAAAGTGACGCGGCGGAATTGGGCAGCCTTATGCAGCCTGGATCGCTCTGCGCCACGGTGATACAACTTGATCCGATCAAGCTGGTGGGTTTCGTGCCCGAGGCCGAGGTCAACCGCGTGCAACTGGGCGCGAATGCGAGCGCGCAACTGGCAACTGGCTTGCATGTCGAAGGTCAGGTGACATTTCTCAGCCGCTCGGCTGATGAAACGACACGCACCTTCGAAGTCGAAGTTTCGGTCCCCAACCCCGATCTGAAGATCCGCGACGGGCAGACTGCCACGATCCAGATCTCCGCCGAAGGCGCCAAGGCACATCTGCTGCCGCAATCCTCGCTGACGCTGAACAATGACGGCGTGCTGGGCGTGCGGATCGTCGCAGATGGCAATCTGGTGGAATTCGTGCCGGTCAACCTGTTGCGCGACGATCCCAACGGCGTCTGGCTGGCGGGGCTGCCCGAGCAAGTGGATGTCATCGTGGTCGGGCAGGACTTCGTCACTGCAGGCGTTGAAGTCGCGCCGACCTATCGGGAGGCCGCGCAATGACGGGTATCGTCGACTGGGCCGCCTCTCGCGCCCGGATGGTGCTGGCCTTTATCGCGCTGTCGCTGATCATCGGCGGGTTTGCCTATGTGAACCTGCCGAAAGAAGGCGAGCCGGATATCGAGATCCCGGCGCTCTTCGTTTCGGTCAATTTCCCGGGCATTTCTGCGGAAGACAGCGAGAACCTGCTGGTCAAGCCGATGGAAACCGAGCTGGCCGACCTCGACGGTCTCAAGGAGATGACTGCGACCGCCGCCGAGGGCTATGCAGGCGTTGCGCTGGAGTTTGAATTCGGCTGGGACAAGACCGCGATCACAGCTGATGTGCGCGATGCGATGAACTCGGCACAGGCCGAATTCCCGGCAGGCGCCGAGCAATACACGCTTACTGAGTTGAACTTCTCTGAATTTCCAATCGTGATCGTCAACCTGACCGGGCCGGTTCCGGAACGGACAATGGCCCGCATTGCCAAAGACTTGCAGGATGATCTTGAATCACTGGACGCGGTTCTGGAAGCCGGGATCGCCGGCAATCGTGACGAGTTGTTGGAGGTTATCATCGACCCCTTGCGGCTTGAGGCCTATAACGTCACCGCCTCTGAACTGATCACGGTCGTTCAAAACAACAACCAGCTGATCGCGGCTGGTGAGATTGACAGCCCGCAGGGGGCGTTCTCGGTCAAGATCCCCTCTTCTTTCACCACCGCGCAGGATGTCTATGGCCTGCCGGTCAAGGTGAATGGCGACCGTGTCGTGACGCTGGGAGAACTGGCGCAGATCAACTACACCTTCGAAGATCGCGAAGGCACCGCCCGCTTTGACGGGGAAAACACCGTCGCGCTGCAGGTGGTCAAGCGCAAGGGTTATAACCTGATCGACACGGTTGATCTGGTGAAGGAAACCGTCGCCAACTCGCAGGAAAGCTGGCCAAAGGAATTGCAGACCGCCATCGAGGTGGGCACCTCAAACGACCAGAGCCGGGTCGTCAATTCGATGGTCCGTCAGCTAGAAGGCTCGGTGCTGACCGCGATTGCGCTGGTGATGATCGTGGTGCTGGCTGCACTTGGCAGCCGCGCCGCGCTGCTGGTGGGCTTTGCCATCCCAACCTCGTTCCTGCTGTGTTTCGTGCTGCTGGCGATCATGGGGATCAACATCTCCAACATCGTGATGTTCGGCCTGATCCTTGCCGTCGGGATGCTGGTCGATGGTGCCATCGTGGTGGTGGAATATGCCGACAAACGTATCCGCGAGGGCATCGGCCCGATGCATGCCTATGTCGAGGCGGCACAGCGGATGTTCTGGCCCATCGTATCCTCGACCGCCACAACGCTTTGTGCCTTCCTGCCGATGCTCTTCTGGCCCGGCGTGCCGGGTGAGTTCATGGGTATGCTGCCGGTGACGCTCATCTTCGTGCTCTCGGCCTCGCTGGTTGTGGCATTGATCTATCTGCCGGTGATGGGCGGTGTATCCGGCCGCATCAGCCGCGTTCTGGGCCGCATCTCGGACTGGCTGCGGTCGCGCGCTCCGTTCTGGCTGCGGGCCCTGCTGGTCCCGGTGGCGCTTTATTTTGTCTTCTCTGGCGCGATGATGATGCTGCGAAGCGAAGACACCGGCATTGGCGGATTGGCCTCCGGGTTTTTGGTGTTTGTAGTTGGTGCGTTGTCGGCCTCTGTCACGATGGGCGCGGTTCAGCGCATCCATGAGACCACCCACGTAGAGCGCAGTTCAAAACACACGCCCTTTGGCAAGTTCATCAAATTCATCGCCGGCAATCCAATCATGCCGATCGTGTCGATCGCAATCGTCGGCTTCTGTGTTGTGATGACAGTCACCTACTTTGGTCAGAACAACCGAGGCGTCGAGTTTTTTGTCGAAAGCGAGCCGGAGCAGGCCACCACCTATGTCCGGGCGCGCGGCAATATCTCGTTGCATGAGAAAGACGAAATGGTGCGCGAGGTCGAAGAGATCATCAAGGCGCACCCGGCAGTGATCAACGTCTTCTCCTTCGCGGGCGAAGGCGGGCTGAATACCGGCGGGCCGGGTGGCGGGCAATCGCCTGCCGACACCATCGGTCAGGTCCAGTTCGAGATCATCCCATGGGAAGATCGCCCGCATGCCAAAGAACCTCTGACCGGCTTGGTCGGCGGGCTGATGAGCCGCTGGCTGGGCTTCGAGAAAGAGGTCATCGACCCCAACTATGACGGTGATTTCGTCCTCGACCAGTTGAACGCCGAACTTGTCAAACTGCCTGGCATCATCGCCGAGGTCTCGGCGCTGGAACAGGGGCCCGGTCAGGGCAAGCCTGTGCATCTGCGGCTCAGAGGCGACAACTGGGAAGAACTTGCGCTGGCGGCCGAAACCGCACGCACGCAGTTCGAGGCTACGCCGGGTCTGATCAAGATCGAGGATACGCTGCCCCTGCCCGGCATCGACTGGCAGATCGATGTGGATGTGGCACAGGCCGGCCGTTTCGGTGCCGATGTGGCGACCGTGGGCGCGATGGTGCAATTGGTCACGCGCGGCGTTTTGCTGGGCGAAATGCGTCCCGAAGGCAGCGATGAGGAAATCGAAATCCGCGTGCGCCTGCCCGAGGAAGAGCGTGTTCTGAGCACACTCGACTCGATCAAGGTGCGCACGCCCGACGGGCTGGTCCCACTCAGCAACTTCGTGACCCGCAAGCCGGTCCCGAAACTCGCCACGATCAACCGGGTCGACCAGAAGCGCTATTTCGACGTCAAAGCAGATGTTGAACCGGGTTTGATCAAGGTCACCGCGCCGGATGCGGACGGGATCGAGCAAACACTGGCGATGGTCAAGGAAGTGCCTGAAGGCGCCGAAGCCAGTGCTCCCACCGTGACCAACTCAGCCGGTGTTCGCTATTCCGTGTTTGGCCTCGTTGAGGCTGAGACGAACGCCGCACTGCAATCCGCTTTTGATGATGGAGAAGCAAAAACCGCTCCGGTCAATCCGAACGAGCGCATCATGGAACTGACCAAATGGCTGGAAACTGATCCACTGCCCGGCCCGATCGAGTGGTTCTGGACCGGCGATCAGGAGGAGCAGGAGGAATCCGGTGCCTTCCTGATGAAGGCCTTCATGGGCGCTCTGGGGCTGATGTTCATCATCCTGCTGGCGCAGTTCAACAGCTTCTACAACTCGGTGCTGGTTCTGCTCGCAGTAGTGTTGTCGACCACTGGTGTGCTGATCGGGATGATCGTGATGGAACAGCCCTTCTCGATCATCATGACGGGCACCGGTATCGTCGCGCTGGCCGGTATCGTGGTGAACAACAACATCGTTCTGATCGACACCTATCAGGAATACAGCCGCTACATGCCCCGGATCGAGGCGATCATTCGTACCGCCGAGGCACGTATCCGCCCGGTGTTGCTGACGACAATCACCACCATGGCCGGTCTGACGCCGATGATGTTCGGGCTCAGCCTCGACTTCATCAATGGTGGCTATTCCATCGACAGCCCCACGGCGCTCTGGTGGAAACAGCTTGCAACCGCGGTTGTGTTCGGTCTGGGCATCGCAACAGTGCTGACGCTGATCGTAACCCCCTCGTTCCTGGCGTTGCGGGTCTGGTTCGAGACCTACGCAATCTGGCTTGGCCGCCTGCTGGCCCGCGTCACCGCTGGCCGCTCCAGCCGCATTGCACGCGACATGCGCCTGTTCCGCTCGGCCAAGAACCTGAGCGCAACCGAGATCATCTGGGGCGAGCCGGGCAAATCGACCGCCGCAGTGTCAGAATTCAAACCCCCCGAGCCCCCTGAAGCGCCGGTCCCCCCCGGCACACCGCCTGTCAAAGCGGCGGAGTGAGGCTCAGGTCTCCGGGCGCCTGTTGGTGTAGCGACAGGCGCCCGGAACTTATCTGGCTGAACATCGCGTTGCGGGTCACCGAGCATTTCGGCAGCGCCCCATCTACATCTGTTGAACGCACAAAGGCCGCTTTGAGCCCAAAGGACCGGATGCTGCATACTGTAAGAATGGCTGCTTCAGGGAAATCTGGAGATTACTTGTTGGCTATTGCCGATAACCAGTCGGCACAAAAACCGTGTTGCCGCCGTCGGTGAGTGTGTTGGTCACAATAGTTGGCAAAGCGCTATGATGGTAGATAATCGAGCGTGCGATGTCTTGTTGTGATAACCAAGTGCCGTAACGCCAGCGCTTGTTCATGTAACCCGCTGCCCACGTAAGTGGACGCTCGCAACGGCGCTGAACAACGGCGGTATATTCATAAGGTGCACTGTCCATCGTTTTGACTACGAGATTTTGCAACAGGACCTCGATTTTGGCGTCCCAATTGCCATTTACAGGTTTAATCAAGTGATGGTTTGTCATCATCAAAAGGAAGTCGTCATTTGGTCTGCTCGTGCGACTGAGCAGGCCCATCTGGCGCAAAAGCGCTGACAAATCTGAAGCAAAATCAACTCTTTGCCCAGCTCTATAGTCCAAAGGAACGGTGCCGTACTGCGCTTCGAAAGGAAGCAATACTTCAAGAACATCCGCAAGTGCCGGAAGCTCCGTTATCTTTGCAAGACGAGCCTTGTTCCTTATCCAGTCCTTCGGCATGCTCAGCCGGGTAAACCAACCGTCGTCGGTTGCCGCTCCTAAATGATGAAGGCATCGGGACAAAGCTTCGCCCGCAGACATGCACTGATGCTCGAATTCCGATGAGTCCGGAAAGGCACGCTCCAACAAAAGCCCAATCATCAAGGCCAAGTACTTACGTTCATCAGTCTCGTTGAAGTTCACGTGATGATCCTCGTTGCCAATACGTACTGAGACTATTCGCATTGTGGACGACCTGAAAGCGGACCTTCACGACTAAACTGCGAACGGTTACTTTGTCCGCACAGCAGACATTCACCACTATTGCCACCACGAAAAACGTCCAAGCGGCTCCTTTGCAGCGCTCTGTGCTGGCCCGTGTTTGCGGCCCGGACCGATCAGAGTCGGGTCCAGGTCTGATGTCCGCAGATATGGTGGCTGCATCCCTTGACCTTCAACTGATCGCCGCTCAGCGTCATGGTCGGGACCGCCTCGACATTGACGAGCGGCACCCAGAACTCGCCGCCGCCATATGTGCCGCCGCCCTCGCTGGCGACATCCCAGAACAGTTTCTTGCCGATATTCTTGGTCTGCACCTCTTTGCCGGACGTATCATAAGCGCTGAGGATTTTGCCGCAGAACTTGTCGCCGCAAGCCGTGATCTTGATGTGTGAGATCAGGTTTTTTCGATCCGGCTCGGTTTTCCAGACCCCGACGATCGGATCGGCCCCGGCCTGAGCCGCAAGCACGGAAAGACCAATCGCGAGCACGGCCAATCTCAGGCGATTTCGCAACTTGTGATGCATGTCGACACCTCGAAATGAAACAGGCTCAGACTACCATGACCGCGCAGCCCGACAAAACGGTCCTGCGAAAATGTGATGTCGGGAAAAAGGGCAACGGAGCGCTACGTACGAGCACTGGACGCCTGCGCAATCATCCGCTGGAAGAGCACGCCCAATCCCAGCGCCAGCAACAGCAACAACGCACCGAAATGAAACGCCGCTGCCGCCGTTCCGATCACATCGGCCAGGACACCTGCCAGATAGGGGCCAAGCGCCATCCAGACATAGTAGATTGTAAAGAAGATTCCCATCCCCTTGGCGCGTTCCTCGGCAACCAGCACATCCGATGGCAGGCTCATGATCGGGCCAACACTCAGACCGCCGACCAACCCCAGGACAACAAAGACCGGCAGGACCGCATCTGTTTCGGCGGCGACAACCAGAGTGAGCGCAAAGCCCGCCAAGCCGAGCCACAGAACAAGATCGCGCTTGCCAAAGCGATCCGCCAAGATGCCACCCAGAGGCACCGAAAGGCATAGCAGCCACAGTACAATGCTGGTGATCCCTGCCGCCGCCTCGAGATCGCGCCCCCGCTCGGACAGCAATGTCGGCCCATAGCCGAAAATCATGCTGAGCGCTGCGTTGTACAGCCCCCAGATCGTGCCCGCGATCAGCACGCCGATCATCGCTTGGCCGCGTGGCAATATGCCAACTGGAGCCTCGCTTTGAACCGTCGCTGCCGGGCGGAAACCCAGAACAAAGACCAACAGGCCCGCAACACAGACCCAAAGCACAAAGTTCATCGCAGCTGGCAGCCCGGCCCCTGCGCCGATCGCCGGCAGTACCACCAGCGAAAACGCGATCCCCAGCGGCCAGGAGTTCACAAAGATCGCCATCGCCGTTGAGATTTCGCGCCCGGCGAACTGATCGGCCACAAGCTTGGTCATCAGCACGTTGAGGGTGATCGCCCCGATCCCCGCGATCAGGCGCCCCGCTACTTGCCCCGACCAGACCGGAAGCCAGGTCATGATCGCCGCGCCCGCGATCATCAAGACCAACCCAAGAGCCACCGCACGCCGGTCGCCGATCCAGGCCCCGAACGCACCGCCGGGGTAAGCGATGACGATACCGGGCGACATATAAAGCGCGACAAGCAGGCCGAGCTGCGCGAGGTCCAGCCCATACTCCTGCATGATCATCGGACCCAGCGCCGGGACGGCCTGAAACTGGACGCCCATAGTGGCGCGCACCAGAAAGAGAACAGCCAAGGCCACCCAGCGGTTTTGCAGCATGACGCCCCCTACGTTCAGCAAACAGGGGCAAGCATGCCGCACTTACGGCATGCGCTCAAACAAAACCGGTTGGCGCGGGATCAGTCTTCGAACGTGTATTCACGCAGATCGCATAGGTTCAGATCATACTCTTCGACCTCAGAGCCGTCCGCAAAGACGCCGCGTAGATCATAAATGCAAGTGGAAAGACCGTCCGCCACAAGGACACCGATTTCATAGTCCGGAGCCAGAACGCCGCCCGCCAACATGTTCTCTTCCCAATCGTCAGAGCTTGCGTCGGACAGATTGAACTCGACCAGATCGACGCTGCTATTGTTGATCAGCAGAAAATCCATGTCCTGCGCATGGGCAGGGGTTTGAGCGGCAAGCAACGCGATGCCAAACATCGCGACGAATGAAATTTTCATGTTATTGATCCTGTGATTCAACCATGGGGAGTTTGTGCGCCATCTAAGCTTTCGGCCTGCTCGGGCACAACCGGATTCGTGATCCACGACGATATGGCTGACGTAATGGCGCGCTCAAGCCGCCTCGTCACTGTCTCTCTGCTGCCGTGACCAAAGCTGCGCATAGCGCCCCTCACGCCCAAGCAATTCCTCATGCGTGCCCTGTTCGACGATATGCCCTGCATCCAGAACCACGATCCTGTCGGCCTCGGCAATGGTGCTGAGGCGGTGCGCGATGGTGATCACGGTGCGGCCTTCACTGGCGCGCGCCAGCGCATCCTTGATCTCCTGTTCGGTTTCGGTATCGAGTGCACTGGTCGCTTCATCCAGCAGCAGAATGGGCGGGTTCTTCAACAGGGTTCGGGCAATCCCGACGCGCTGTTTCTCGCCTCCTGAAAGCTTCAGACCGCGTTCGCCGACCTTGGTGTCATACCCCTCGGGCAAGAGCGCGATGAAGTCGTGAATCTGCGCGGCGCGCGCGGCCTCTTCAACCTCGTCCTGGGTAGCATCCGCGCGGCCATAGGCAATGTTGTAGCGGATCGTGTCATTGAACAGCACGGTGTCCTGCGGGACCACGCCGATATTCTCGTGCAGGCTGGTTTGCGTGACGTCGCGCACATCCTGCCCATCAATTTTAAGCGCACCGGCGGTCACGTCATAGAAGCGGAACAAAAGCCGCCCGATGGTTGATTTGCCCGACCCGGTCGCCCCGACAATAGCCACTGTTTGCCCTGCGGGTACCGACAGCGAAACGCCCTTGAGAATCTCGCGGTCGGGCTCATAGCCGAAATGCACATCCTCCAGCGTGATCTCACCGCCATTGACCGTGAGCGCGGGTGCGCCGGGCTTGTCGCTGACCTCGGCAGGCTGTTCGAGCAGGTCGAACATTTCGCCCATATCCACCAGCGACTGGCGGATTTCACGATAGACCGTGCCGAGGAAATTGAGCGGCACGGTGATCTGGATCATATAGGCGTTGACCATCACAAAATCACCCACGGTCAGTTGCCCGTTTTGGACACCAATGGCAGCCATGACCATCACGCCCACCAACCCGCAAGTGATCAGAAAGGACTGGCCGAAATTCAGAAAGGCCAGTGAATAGGCGGTTTTCAAAGCAGCCTGCGCATAGGCACCCATCGACTGGTCATAACGTTTAGCTTCGCGCTCTTCCGCACTGAAATATTTGACAGTTTCGAAGTTTAGCAGGCTGTCGATGGCGCGTTGGTTGGCCTCTGTGTCCTGCTCATTCATCTCGCGGCGCAGCTTCACGCGCCACTCGGTCACCGCAAAGGTGAACCAGATGTAAACCCCGATGGTGACGGCAACGACGACCAGATACCAGACATCGAACAGCCACATCAGCACGATGGCGACCAGTATCAGTTCCAGGATCAGCGGACCGATGGAAAACAGCAGAAAGCGCAGCAGGAAGTCCACGCCCTTGACCCCGCGCTCGATGATCCGGCTCAGACCACCGGTCTTGCGGGTGATGTGATAGCGCATCGACAGTCGGTGAATATGCTGGAAGGTCTCCAGCGCCAGAGCCCGGAGCGCGCGCTGCCCCACCGGTGCAAAAAGCGTATCGCGCAATTGCTGGAACCCCACGGTCATCATTCGCGCGACGCCATAAGCCACGGTCAGCCCGACCGCCCCCAGCAAAAGCTGCGTCTGTGCGTCACCCGCAAGCGAGTCCACCGCGTTGCGATAGAGGATCGGCGTGTAGACCGCGATCAGTTTTGCGAAAACCAGCGCGGCCATGGCCCAGACAACGCGTTTCTTGACCCAAGACTCGTCCTCGGGCCAGAGATAGGGCGTCACCTTGCGGATCGTGCGCCAGCCCGAACGGCGCTCGGTTTCCGAGATGTCCTGGGGCTGGGTCTTGCTTGCTGGCTTCATGGCTGGCTCGGCTGGGACCAGAGATCACTCCGGCAGGTTGAAGATTTGCCCCGGATAGATCAGGTCCGGGTCCCGGATGCTGGCCCGGTTGGCGTCGAAGACTTTGACATAGAACACCCCATCGCCATATCGATCCCGCGATATCGCCCAAAGCGTATCGCCCTGCTGCACGGTAATCGCGCGGACAGTTGCGGCCTGGGTCGCAACATTCGTGTCGGATGCGATCAACTGTTCGGGAGCTTCACGGCGGAACGGGGTTTCCAGTCGGTCGATCACATCGCCCGCCTCGTCCAGCGCGTCAAGGCGCAGCGTGTAGGTGCCGGGATCAATCCCCGCGAATTCGCCACGCCAGCGGCCGCTCTCATCGGTGGTCAGATCGCGCAGCACTTGATTGTTCAGATAGACCCGCACTGTCGCACCCGGCAGGGCGCGACCGGTCAGGTCGACCTGTCCCTGATCTGTATATCCGATGGTGTCGAGCTGCAGCCCCTGCCCTTCGGCGTCCGGCTGGGCCTGTGGTGACTGCACCAGTTCGACCCCCTCCTCGTCAGAGCGCAGTATGGCCGGAGGTGCCTCGGCGGTATCGGTGGAAGCCTCCGGTTGTGCGGTGCCGCTCTCAGTCGTCTCGGCGGGGGCTGGTTGCTTGGTATCGCCTTCTGTGGCCTCTGCCTGCATTGTGTTGGCTTCGGTGTCGGGTTCGGGGGTCGTGTCTCCCGTGGCATCTGCGATCGTGTCCGCGGCCTCAGGCACTGTAGAGCTTTCGCCCGCCTGATCCTGGCTCGGCGGGGCATCGTTTTCTTCCGGTTCGGGTTCGTTGCCTGGAACTGCCGCAATCAGGAAATCATCCGACAACACACTCCGCTCGCCCTGTTCTGAGCGCAGCGTCAGGGTGCGAGGTGCGGCATCGGGCGCGATCGGGAACAGCGTCGCGAACTGCCCGCTCTGATCGACCTCGAAGGAATGCACCTCGTTGCCATCCACCAGCACCTGCACTTGGCTGCCCGGTTCGGCCCGGCCCGCGACGGTGGCCAGGCCGTCTGTTTCGATCCGGATCACATCAAGCTCCGGCGCGTCTAGGTCCGGCGTGGCTGCAAGAGGCTCTGCATTGCCTGTGTCTGCGGCACCGCTGTCGGCGGTTTCCCGGTCGTTGGATTCCGTCTCGGCAGTTTCGGCGTCGGCAGGTTCCGAACTGGCGACCGCGCCCTCTTCATTGGAGGGCGTCTCCGTTTGGTCACGCGCTGCACTTCCCTTGGCTGCAGGCTCCGGTGCCGGCGCAACAGCGGTGCCCTCGCCCCCTTCGGCTGTTGTCTGGGGATCGCTTTCAGAGGTCGAAACCGGGTCAGGCGCGGTCTGCTCGGGCTGGGACAGGACATAGATCACCAACGCGCCCACAACCACGATGCCGCCCGCAACAATGGCCCAGGTCGTCTTGCCCGATCCCTTGCCGCCAGCGTCCTGTGTCATTTCGGTCCTTCCGTCTTCTCCGCGCCAATCCTACCCGTGCGGACAGGAAATACGCGCGTGATATTGAGCCCGCGCTCGCGCCCCGTTATCAGGCAGTATCCTTCAATTCCGCCAGCGAAAGGCCCGACCATGAGCAATAAATCCGTCTGTGTGTATTGCGGATCACGGTCCGGAGCAATGCCTGCCTATGTTCAGGCCGCCCGAAGCTTTGGCGTATCGCTGGCGCAGGAAGGCTGGCGTCTGGTCTATGGCGCGGGGGATGTGGGTCTGATGGGAGAGGTCGCGCGCGCAGCCCAGCAAGCCGGGGGCGACACGTTTGGCGTCATTCCCGAACATCTGGTACGGCGCGAGGTCGGCAAGTCTGACCTCACCACTTATGTAGTGACCGAGACCATGCATGAGCGTAAAAAGGTGATGATCATGAACGCGGACGCGGTCGTAGTCCTGCCGGGCGGACCAGGATCGCTCGACGAGCTTTTTGAGGCTCTGACATGGCGGCAGTTGGGCCTGCATGACAAACCCATTCTGGTGATGAATGTCGACGGCTATTGGGACCCGTTGAAGGCGCTGGTCGGGCGCACCATTGAACAAGGCTTTGCCGATCCCTCGCTCGGCGCGTTCCTGACCTGGGTTTCGACCCCCGCCGAGGCGATCGAGGCGTTACGACAGGCATTCGACTAAGCGGGACGCACTACCCTTCAGTTCAGACGCTTTGGGCGGGCCTCGGCGGCAGGCATGCCTGCAAGCTCTTCGACCGCGTCGCCATGCGGGTTGACCAGCGCTTCAAGTTCGGCCGGCAGCGGACCGTCCTCCAAATCCATGTAACAGACCAGCACATGGCGGTCTTCGTCCCAATGGCAGTCGATGCCGGGACCTTCATGATCCTGCGGAACCAAAGGCACGCGCAGGTAACTACAACCGCGCGGATAGGTCGGATCGCCGCATAGCCGGGCCTGTCGGGCCGCCTCCTCTCGTACGCGCGCCTCATGATAACGCGAGCGGGGACCGTCCCATTCGATTTTGAAATCCGTGTGCATTCCAGCGACATAATGCGCGGAGCCTGTGAGCAGAATACGAGATCGCGCCATTGTGTCCCGGATTTGAGCCAATGGCGCGCTGCCCCTGCGGGCGCGGGTATTTGACATCAGCACCCGCGCCGGACAAGGCTGCGCTATGAGCGAACCTGATTGCGATACCTGGCACGGGAGCACCTTGGGATGCTAAGCGTCCTTCGCAATCGGACATACCGAAATCTCTTTGCTGCGCAGGTAGTTGCTCTACTAGGCACCGGCCTTGCTACCGTTGCGCTGAGCCTGCTGGCCTTCGATCTGGCAGGGGCGCAGGCCGGGGTCGTGTTGGGCACCGCGCTGACCATCAAGATGGTGGCCTATGTTGGGCTGGCCCCTGTGGCGGCGGCGTTTGCCGAACAGCTGGACCGTCGCCAGATGCTGATCTTGCTGGACCTTGTGCGAGCGGCGGCGGCCCTATGTCTGCCCTTTGTCGATGCGATCTGGCAGGTCTATGTGCTGATCTTCTTGTTGCAGGCCGCCTCGGCCGGCTTTACGCCTGCCTTTCAGGCCACGATACCGGACATTTTGACCGATGAGCGCGACTATACCAACGCGCTGTCGCTGTCGCGGTTGGCTTATGATCTGGAGAACCTCGTCAGCCCGGCACTGGCCGCCGCGCTATTGATCCTGGTCAGTTTCGATACGCTTTTCTGGGGCACCGCAACCGGGTTTGTCGCCTCGGCCCTGTTGATCGGAGCACTATCCCTGCCCTCGCCCAAACCAACCCGACGCCGTGGCATCTGGGACCGCACCGCGCGTGGCATCCGGATTTACGTCAGCCTCCCGCGCCTGCGCGGTTTGCTGGCCCTCACCCTGTCCGCCGCGATGTTGAGCGGCATGGTACTGGTCAATACCGTGGTGTTGATCCGCAGCACATTGGGGCTGGGCGAGACCATGGTAGCTCTGGCGCTGGGATGTTTCGGCGCAGGCTCGATGTTGGCGGCGTTGAGTCTGCCACGGTTGCTAGAACATCGCTCGGATCGGATGGTGATGATGGCCTGTACGCTGCTTGCGGTTGCCGCCTGTCTGGCGCTGGCGGGGCTTGCGGCGCTGGGTGACCTGTCTCCGGGAGTGCTGCTTGCCGGTTGGGGAGTTTTGGGGATTGCGTATTCGGGAGTGATGACCCCGGTGGGACGGCTGCTGCGCCGCTCTGCACCGCCTGAAGATCGCCCCGCGCTTTTTGCCGCCCAGTTCACCCTGTCTCATGCGTGCTGGTTACTGGCCTATCCGCTGAACGGCTTTCTGATGGCGCGGTTCGGCCCCGCCCCAAGTTTCTTGGCGCTCAGCCTGATCTGCGCAGGCAGCCTGTTAACCGCCTCGCGGCTTTGGCCCAGCCGCGCCATGAATGAACAAAGCGACTAAGGGGACCTGATATAGCTCTCTAGTGCTGCTGACACGCCCTCACGCCAGATGAGGTTGAGCCAGCGCTCGAACGTTCCGACGACCCGCGCATCCGTTGCGAGAGCACCGTAAAGTCCGGTTTCCTCCAGCCAGGCCTGCGGCCTATCCTTCGCCCGGATTGCGGCTTGAACGAGGTCATCCCATACAGGGTCGTTTGGTTCGATCACCCCGCCATCCTCGCTGGTTCCCGCGCACATGCGCGCCCAAAGCGCTTCGACCAGCACTAGCCCGTCAATCGGACCGCTCGCGGCAAGCGCATCGCGCAGGATCGGCAACACGAAACCGGGATGCCGCGAAGAACCGTCAAAGGCCACCCGTCTTGTGGTGTCCCGGATCGCTTCATTGGCAAACCGCCTCTCGATCAGGTCGACATAGGTCTGCGGTGCCATGCCGGGAACCGGGGCGATGTAGGCCGCAATCTCGGTGCGCTGCACCTTACGGAACAGTCCTCTGATAAGCGGATGAGACAAACAGTCCGCGATCGTTTCGACGCCCAGCAGGACACCCGCATTTGCAACGACCTGATGACCCGCGTTAAGAACGCGGATTTTCATCATCTCGTAGCCATGTACATTGTCGGAAAAGGTTGCCCCAGCCTTGTCCCAGTTGGGTCGACCCATTGCGAAACTGTCTTCGATAACCCACTGGCGAAAGCTCTCGTGAGGTACGGGCGCACTGTCTTCGACACCCATGTCCCGTACGAGAGCCAGTTCGCCGGGTCCGGTGGCGGGGACGATGCAGTCGACCATCGAGTTCGGAAAGGCACCTTCCGTGTCAATCCAGCGTGCCAGATCGGGATCGCTCAGCCGGGCAAGCCCGACGATCACGTTTCGCAGGATGCGGCCATTGCCTTGCAGGTTGTCACAACTCATCGCGGTGAAAGGCGCAATATTGGCGGCACGGCGCAGCCGCAGCGCTGCAATCATCGCGCCAAAGGCCGTTCTGGGAGTGTCCGGATGGGTCGCATCATGCTGGATATCGGGATGATCGGCGTCGAAACCACCGGTGGCCCCGTCGATGAAATAGCCCCCCTCGGTCACCGTCAGCGACACGATCCTGATGGCCGGATCAGCCATGGCTTGGATCAGAGGCGCGTTGCCCTCTTCGATCGGCAGATAGTCAATCATCGGACCGATGATTTCCGCCGCGCGGCTTTCCGGGGCCAGTTCGATGAGGGTCGTCAGGCAATCCTGCGCGATCAGCTTCTCTCGCATTGCCGCATCATAGGGACGCACGCCCGCACCGATGATCGCCCAATCCAACGCCTCACCCTGTTGCATTAAGCGGTGCAGATACCAGGACTGATGCGCGCGGTGAAAATTGCCAAGTCCGATATGGACGATGCCAGGGCCGAGATCACGCCTGTCATAGCGCGGCTTGTCTATTTGGGCGGGCATGGCGGCAAGCGTCGCCAGGCTCAACCCGATCGGAGAAGGAACCATATCTTTCATCAGCTCATCCATTGCCCGCCATCCACGTTAAAACACTGGCTGACGATATAGTCAGCCTCGGAACTGGCCAGAAACACCGCCATGCCGGTCAAATCTTCGGCAACGCCCATGCGGCCATAGGGTACCGCTTGCGCGACCTCCCGTTTTTTCTGGCCGGGCTGCTTGCCCTCATGTTTGGCAAAAAACGCATCCACCCCATCCCAATGCTCGCCATCGACCACACCGGGCGCGATGGCGTTCACGTTTATCCCATGTTCGATGAGGTTAAGCCCCGCCGATTGGGTCAGGCTGATTACTGCGGCTTTGGTGGCACAGTAGACCGCCACCAAAGGCTCGCCCCGGCGGCCCGCTTGAGAGGCCATGTTGATGATTTTTCCGCCCTGCCCGCGTTCGATCATGTGCCGGGCGACGGCCTGCAGCGTGAAGAGTGTTCCGGCAACATTGATGCTAAAGGTGCGCGCATAGTCATCGCGCGTGATCTCGGTGACTGGCGCGGCGGTAAAAATTGCCGCGTTGTTGATCAGGATGTCGATGTGACCCAGTTCGGCAATGGCGGCAGCGATGCCCGCCTCGATACTGGCCTGATCGGTCACATCCATTGCGATCGCCACCGCGCCGATCTCGGCGGCGGTGGCACGAGCGCGCGCGATGTCGATATCGGCAATCGCAACCTTGGCGCCTTCGGCAACATAGGTTTGGGCGAAGGCGCGCCCAATGCCGCGGGCCGCTCCGGTGATCAGAGCGGTTTTTCCCTGCAGTCTGCTCATTCGATCCTGATCCCGTTCTGGTCGAACCGGTGCAGATGCTCGGCTTGCGGGGTCAGGAACACTTCGGTCCCGTATTTCAGCTTGCGCTCGCCGCTGGCCCGCACCGTAAGCGGCTCCGAGCTGAGACCGCTTTGGATGTGAAAGAACGTGTCAGAGCCCAAATGTTCGGACACACCCACCGTGCCTTGCCACATCCCTTCGGTTTCCGAGATGTCGATATGCTCGGGACGGATACCGATGGTGGCCGCGTCATGCTTGCCCGCTTCCGGCCCCTCGATCAGGTTCATTTTCGGCGAGCCGATGAACCCGGCGACAAAAGTGTTGCCCGGGCGCTGGTAAAGCTCCAGCGGGCTGCCGACCTGTTCGACGATACCAGCGCGCAGCACCACGATCTTGTCGGCCATGGTCATCGCCTCGACCTGATCATGGGTCACATAGATCATCGTGGTCTTGAGGCGCTCATGCATCTCGCTGATTTCCAGCCGCATTCCGACACGCAGAGCGGCGTCCAGATTGGACAGCGGCTCGTCAAAGAGAAAGGCTGCAGGTTCGCGGACGATGGCACGCCCGATAGCGACCCGTTGGCGCTGACCGCCCGACAGTTGGCCGGGGCGCCGGTCCAGATAATCGGTCAGGTTCAGCGCCTTGGCTGCGGCCTCGATGCGCCGGTCCTGCTCGGCCTGATCAATACCCGCCATGCGCATCGGGAAGGCGATGTTCTTGCGTACCGACATATGCGGGTAGAGCGCGTAGGACTGGAACACCATGGCCAGGCCGCGCTTGGCCGGTGGCACGTCGGTGGCGTCGCTGCCGTCAATCGCGATATGCCCCGATGTGATGTCCTCCAGACCCGCGATCAACCGCAGGAGGGTGGATTTGCCGCAGCCCGAGGGGCCGACGAAGACCGTGAATTCTCCGTCCTCGATGGTCAGATCCAGCGGCGGAATGACCTGAACGTCGCCGAAGCTTTTGGTCACTTGGTTCAGTTGAATTTGTCCCATTGGTCGATTTCCTTATTTGACGGCGCCGAAGGTCAGGCCGCTGACAAGTTGTTTCTGGCTGAACCAGCCAAGGATGAGGATTGGCGCAATCGCCATGGTCGAGGCCGCGCTGAGCTTGGCATAGAACAAGCCTTCAGGGCTGGAATAGCTGGCGATGAAGGCCGTGAGCGGGGCCGCCTTGGCCGCGGTCAGGTTCAGCGTCCAGAAGGCTTCGTTCCAGGCCAGGATCACGTTCAACAGCAAGGTCGAGGCGATACCAGGGATGGCCATGGGGGTGAGCACATAAAGCACTTCGTCCTTCAGGCTAGCCCCGTCCATCCGCGCCGCTTCGAGAATCTCGCCGGGGATCTCCTTGAAGTAGGTGTAGAGCATCCAGACGATGATCGGCAGGTTGATCAGCATCAGCACGATGGTAAGACCGAACTTGGTATCCAGAAGCCCCAGTTGGATGAACAGCAGGTAGATCGGATAGAGCACACCAACCGCTGGAAGCATCTTGGTCGAGAGCATCCAGAGCAGGATGTCCTTGGTCCGTTTCGAGGGCACGAAGGCCATCGACCAGGCGGCGGGTACCGCGATGATGATACCCAAGATAGTCGAACCGCCCGCAATCACGATCGAGTTCCACAGGAAGCGGGCATAGTTCGACCGCTCCATGACCGCGCCGTAATTTTCCAGCGTCCAGTCAAAGGCCAGGAACACCGGCGGGTCGGAAATGGCCTGTGCTTCGGTCTTGAAGCTGGTGAGGATGGTCCAGAGGATCGGGAAGAAGATCAGCAATCCGACGGCCCAAGCGGCGGTGGTGTTGATGATCTTGCGGTTTTGCGTAACTGCGCGTGCCATGGGGTCCTCCTCACGCGTCCAGGTTCTTGCCGACGATGCGCATCAGGAAGATGGCAACGATATTGGCGAGAATGATTGCGTAGACACCGCCAGCAGACCCAAGCCCGACATTCTGGCTTTCCAACACGCGCTGGAAGATCAGGTAAGATAGCGTCTTGGTACCGAAGGCACCGCCGGTGGTGACGAAGATCTCGGCAAAGATCGCCAGCAGAAAGATGGTCTGGATCAGGATCACGATGGTGATCGCGCGGCTCAGATGCGGCAGGGTGATGAACCAGAAGCGCTTGAGCGGCGGCGCACCATCCATCTCGGCGGCTTCAAGCTGCTCTCCATCCAGCGACTGAATGGCGGTCAGCAGGATCAGTGTTGCAAAGGGCAGCCATTGCCAGGACACGATCATGATCAGCGACGGCAGAGCGGCCTGGCTGAGCCATGCGACCGGCTCGGCGCCAAAAAACTTCCAGAGATAAGCCAGCAACCCGTTTGTCGGGTCCATGAACATGTTCTTCCAGACCAGCGCTGATACGGTGGGCATAACGAAGAACGGGGCGATGACCAGAATGCGCACCACGCCCTGCCCCCACATCGGCTGATTGAGCAGAAGCGCCAGCAGGACGCCAACAACCACTGTGATGATCAGGACGCCGCCGACGATGACAAGCGTGGCCTGAACGCTTGGCCAGAATGAACTGGAGCTGACAAACCGCGCGTAGTTTGCGAATCCGACCCAATCGAGGCCATCGGCCATCGAGTCGCCGCGCAGCGGAAGGTACTTCTTGAACGAGAAGAACAAGGTCATTGAGAGCGGGATCAACATCCAGCCGAGAAGTAGAACAACCGCAGGGGCCATCATTAGGCGGGCGGCTGATCTGGAATGCTGCGTAGCCATGGAAACACCTCCTCTGTTGACGGTCAGGGGACCGCCTCGGGCGAATCTTACAGTGAATTTGAAGGGATGGGGCGACAGAGGGCGGGCGTAGCGCCCTCTGCGTGTTTATATGCGTCGACCGATCGCCTTAGCGGTAGCCGGCCGCTTCCATCGCGTCATTGGTCAGTGCCTGCGCCTTTTCAAGCGCTTCCTCGACAGTTTGCTGACCAGCATAGACGGCCGAGAACTCTTGGCTCACTTCCGTAGCAATACCTGCAAATTCCGGGATGGCGACGAACTGGACGCCAACATAAGGCACCGGTTTGACGGTCGGATTCTGCGGATCAGCCGCATTGATCGAGTCGAGCGTCATCTGGGCAAACGGCACGGCCTGATAGTCCGGGTTCTCATAGAGAGAGGTCCGCGCACCCGGCGGGACGTTGGCCCAACCCTCTTTTTCCGCAACCAGCTCGATATAATCCTTCGAGGTCGCCCACTCCAGGAACTGCTGTGCGGCTTCGGCTTTTTGAGTGCCCGCCGGAATGGCCAGCGCCCAGGCCCAGAGCCAGTTGGCGTTCTTGCCCAAGCCGGTGTTCGGTGCAAGCGCAAAGCCCACCTGATCGGCCACAGTTGAGTCCTCAGGATTGGTCACGAAGGATGCAGCGACAGTCGCGTCGATCCACATTCCGCATTTGCCTTGCTGGAACAGTGACAGGTTTTCGTTGAATCCGTTGGTCGCATAGCCTGGAGGGCCGGATTCCTCCATCATGCCAACAAAGAAGTTCAGCGCATCGGCCCATTCGGGCTGATCGAACTGCGCATTCCAATCCTCGTCGAACCAGCGCGCGCCGAACGAGTTGCCAGTGACGGTGATAAAGGCACCGCCCTCACCCCATCCGGCTTTGCCCCGCAGGCAGATGCCGTTGATTTCATTGTCGCGATCGGTCATCGCGGCGGCAGCTTCGCGAATGAACTCCCAGGTCGGAGCCTCGGGCATTTCCAGCCCGGCCTTTTCCATAAGATCCTTGCGGTACATCACCATCGAGCTTTCGCCATAAAACGGCGCAGCGTAGAGCGTGCCGTCATGGCTCAGCCCGGCGCGCATCGCCGGCAGGATGTCGTCGACGTCGTACTCTTCGGACAGCCCGTCAAGCGGAACCAGCCACCCGTTGGCGCCCCAGATCGGCGTTTCGTACATGCCGATGGTCATGATGTCGAATGCGCCGCCCTTGGTGGAGATGTCGGTCGTCACGCGTTGGCGCAGCACGTTCTCTTCCAGAGTGACCCATTCAACGTCATGGCCAGTCTTGGCTGTGAAGTCGTCCGTGTAACCCTGCATGCGGATCATGTCGCCGTTATTGACGGTCGCGATTGTAATGGTGTCGGCAACAGCTCCCGAGCCCATGACAAGCGCCATGGCGGTCGCCGCACCCAATGATGCCTTGAGATACATCCTGTTCCTCCCTGTGTTGGATGTTGGGTATGACCCTACGTCCTGATCAGGAGGCAAGTCAACAAAAACTTTACGCGCGTAAAATTTCTAAATGTTCAGGCAGACGATCTCAGCACCAGTTTGGCCGGAAAAAGATGTTCCGATCTGCTTTCAAAATGTCCGCCGCTTTCGATCAATTCGAACAGCATCTCTATGACTTTGTTGGAAACCTGATCATAGTCGTGGGCCACAGTCGTCAATGAGGGGCAGGTGAAACGCGAAAACGGATGATCGTCATGTGCAGCCACACGCAAGGTGCAGTTTTCGCCGCGGCCGACCTGGATGCCACGCTCGAAACAGGCCGACAGAAACCCAATCGCAAGCCGGTCGTTGCTGCACAGCACCGTATCGGTCCGAGCAGGCTTCTGATCCAGGAACCGCAGCCCTTCCTTGAAACCTATTTCCTCAAAACCCCAGCCATGCCCCTCCGCCTGGAAAATCTGAGGGTCAAATCCCAACCGGTCCATCATCGACACATAGGCCTTGCGGCGTTTGTTCGCGTTCGGGTTCGCCGGGTGGACCATCTCGAACAGAACCGGGGGATTTCCCGTCCGCGTCAGATACTCAACACTTTGGGAAACAAAGCTAAAATTGTCCGACCCAACAAAGGCTTCGCCAATGTCTTCGAGGTTGCTGTCAAACAGAATCGTTGGCACGTCGCGACAGAACTTCTCGATGAATCCGCGATCTGATATGCGGCCTAATGGCGCCAGCAACACACCCGCTGGCTTCATGGATCGCAAACTGTCCAAGATTTCGGTTTCCAGTTCCTTCTCGCCATGTGAACTGAACAGGATCGGAGAGAGGCCCGCCTCGATGCAGCGCAATTCGATTTTCCGGGCGATTTCGGCAAAGAACGGGTCCGCCAGATAAGGAACCACGATGCCGACATTTTTTGTCAGACGGCGGTTCTGGTTCACCGCATAGATGTTGGGGCGATACTCGTGCTCCTCCAGCGCGGCCTCGATCCGCGCCCGCGTCGAAGCCCGGACACTCGCAGGATCGTTGAAGTATTTCGACACGGTGGGGCGAGAGATCCCGCTCAACGCCGCAAACTCTTCCATATTCCGGATCTTGTTCCCGCTCATCCGCCCGCGCATCCAATTTATGTCTTCACCATGGGTAGATTAGACGACCCATTGCGTGTCGAACATATCGTAAAAATTTTCGCGAGAAAAGTTTGTGGTGCTGGCGGCGCGTTCATCATCGAAGACGCCGCGCCGACCTGTCATGCAGGGCCTCTGTGCGAAACGGGCCCCCGGGTTCAAAGCCCGTTATGCCATTCCCGGATGGCGGCGCCGATCTCCTCGGGGGAATCCTCCTGAATGAAATGGCTGCCCGCGACCGTCACTTCGGACAAGTTCGGCCAGGCCCGTACGAAGTCGCGGACGGGACCTGCAATCAAGGCGCCGGGCTCGGCGTTGACAAAGAGTTTCGGGATTGGTGACTGCGCCAACCACGCTGAATAGGCTGAAACGATCTCAACCACATCTGCGGGTTCGCCCGCGATCGGGATCTGCCGCGGCCATGTCAATGTCGGGCGGCGATCTTCACCTGGATTGGCAAAGGGGCGGCGGTATTCGGCCATCTCATCTTCGGTGAGATCGCGCAGGATCGAGCCGGGCAGGATCGCCTCGACAAAAAGGTTCTTTTCCAGAACCATCTCGTCGCCCGCGGGCGAACGCAGGGCCTGAAAGATATCGCGGGCATCAGCCGGAAAGCTGTCCCAACCCGGCACTGGCGCAACGATGGCCTCCATGAAGGCGATACCCTTGACCGCTTCCGCGTGCGTGTGGGCCCAATGAAAGCCCAGCCCCGAGCCCCAGTCATGCAGCACAAGCGTAACGTTTTCCTGCACCCCAAGCTGCTCCAGCAGGGCGAACAGATATTTGCGGTGCTCCACATAAGTGTAGCGATCAGGGCCGCTGTCATCGAGCTTGTCAGAATCGCCCATCCCGATCAGATCGGGCGCGATCAACCGGCCCTTGCCCGACAAATGCGGCATGATGTTGCGCCACAGGTAGGATGAGGTGGGGTTGCCATGCAAGAACACAATCGGATCGCCCTCGCCCTCTTCTATATAGGCCATCCGCTTGCCGTGCACGGTCAAGAATTTCTTTTTGTCGCGAAAACCCGTAGTCATGATACGCTCCTCGGCCCTTGCATATGAGTCGAGGGAAAGTTATTGGAACGATCATTCCAAAACAAGGAAAAACATGCCGAGGACCAGATCACAATCGCGCGCAACGCTTGTGGACAGCGCCATGAAAGCCTTTTGGCGCATCGGCTATCATGCGGTTTCCATAGGCGATCTGGTGCGCGAAACCGGGGTGAGCCGGGGCGGGATTTACAGCGATTTCTCCGGCAAGCAGGAGCTGTTTCACGCCTGCCTGGATCGCTATCAAGACAGCGTGGTAACGCCCGTCTTTGCCCCGGTCGAGGCGGACGGCACCGGGATCGACGGCATACGGGGCTATTTGGACAATCTGATCACTGGTTTTGAGGCGACAGAGGGCTTTGGTATCGGCTGCCTCGTCGGCAACACGCTCACCCAGATCGACCCGAGCGAAGACGCCACGCGCAAGAAGTTGGAGGATCATTGCACGCGCTTGTTCAACGGGTTTCGCAAGGCACTTGCCCATGACAACCAAGCAAACCGGGTGTTGAGCGACACCGAGCTTGATGATCTGGCGCGATTCACGATGATCTCGGTGCAGGGGCTCTGGTCCTATTCGCGGCTGACCGATGACGCCGCGACCTTGCGCCGCTACGCCGACACGCTGATTGCCACGCTTGAGCAGCGTCTGCGCGGCTTGCCCACATGACCGCCGCCTTTCCCGATGGCGATTTCCGGTTCATCGCGCTGGATGTGGAAACCGCCTGCGGTGACAATGCCAGCATCTGCCAGATCGGGCTGGCCTTTGTAGGGGCAGATCGCAGCATTCAGACCTGGTCCACGCTGGTCGATCCTCAGATGCCCTTTGCGCCGTTCAATGTCGACTTGCACGGGATCGGGCCCGAGACGGTGCGGAACGCCCCGACATTTGCGCAACTCTGGCCCGGTCTGCATCCCGTGCTTGCGGGTCACCCGCTGGTGCAGCACAGCCGCTTTGACGAGTATGCCATCGCCGCCGCCTGCCGGTGCAACGGGCTACCGCGCCCGCGGCTGGCGTGGAATAACAGTGTTACCATCGCACGCGCGGCCTGGCCCGAGTTTAAGGGCAAAGGCGGCCACGGGCTGGGGCACCTCAAAACCGTGCTGAAGCTCGACTTCAAACACCATGATGCAGAGGAGGACGCGCGCGCGGCAGCCCAAGTTGTCCTGCTTGCGGAGGAACGGCTTGGCCCGGCAGCAGAACCGACGGCCCCACTTCTTGCGCCCTTCCAGTTGTCGCTGCCGCTCTGACCGATCAGATCAGAAGCGCGATGATCAGTTGCCCCCGCGCTCTTTCTTCAGGGTGAACTGCACTAAGTTATACAGGTCTTCCGCAGGCAGACCCTGCGCCGACATGTCTGCAATCCACTGCTCGCGAATAGGATCGGCAGCCTTGGCCCGGAATTCGGTCAGCACCTCGTCGGGGATCGTCACCTTGGTCACGCCCTTCTCGTCCAGAACGCTGTCCCATTGTTCAAGCAGTTGGCCGTAATTCCGCAGGTAGTGTGCAATCGCGTCGTCAATCGAACTGGTCAACGCAGCGCGGTGCTCCGGCGGCAGCGCCTCATAGGCAGCGATGTTCACGACCACCGGGCAATTCACCGTGCCGGGATTCAGGTTCGCAGTCCACCAATCGGCCTCGTTGATTGTGCCGAAGCTTAGATGTGCGTGCTGAGCGAAGGCAACCGTATCGACGACACCTGACTGCATGGCGCCATAGGCCTCAGTCGCGGGAACCGAGGTGGGGACCCCGCCAACCGCCTCGAACGCCTGCCCGAGACCGCCGGTGGCGCGCACCCGCATCCCGTCGAAATCCGCCAATTCGTCACGCGGCTCGCCGGTGCCCACGATGTTGTACTGCGGCATGGGCGAGGTCATGATGATCCGCGCGTTCCACTGCGCCATCTCATCCTTGACCGCCGGGTGGTCATAGATTGCGTGACTGACTGCCACTTCTTCCTCCAGCGTATTAACCCCGAGGAATGGCAACTCCAGCACCGTGATCGCTCGGTTCTTGTCACGGTGATAACCCGCACAGAACTGCGCCATCTCGAAGGCACCGATCTCGATCCCGTCGAGGTTTTCGCGTGGTTTCGACAATCCGCCATAACTGACATTGATGGTAAACGCGCCGTCGGTCTTTTCGCTGACCAATTCGGCCAGTTTTTCCACATGTTCGGTAAAGGCGCGCCGCTTGCCCCAGACCGAGGCGTTCCATTCGGTTGCAGCGGCTTCACCGCCAAGGGCAATGCTCAGCGCCGCGCAGGCGGCGGCGGTCAGACAGGTCTTCATGGCTTTCCTCCCGGTCGGTCCGCTGTGATTGCGGACGGCGTTTTGCATCACAGGTTAGGGCAGCAGGTGCATGCTGCCAAGGGATAGGCCCAAGCGACTCGGCGCAGTGCCGGATTCGTCGAGACGCTCGTGTGACCCGCAATAAATCTGAGTGATTTCGCTCGTATCTCACCCGATCTTGCGAGAATCACGGCGCTGCTCATGCGGCCCGCCGCTTATGACCTGTATGGATTTTGACAGCAATTTTCTTATAAATTAGGCTGGGTTGCGCTAACAAAACACAACATCTTTACAAAAATTATCCCCATGTAGAAAAATATTTACAGATAAATCCTTAAGTTTCATGAGTTTATTTTAATATTTTCAAATTTGCTTATACTTTCAGCAAGCACGGAACATGATCGACAATACCCTGCATATTGGGTGAAAAATGCGATCAACGAAAACAGTCATTGGGAGGAGCCTCAGATGACGACCGATACGCTGACCGAAGCGCAGACCTATGCGCCATCGACTGAAACAGTTTCGAACGCCCATGTGGATGCGGCAAAATACGACCAGATGTATGCGGCTTCGATCACCGATCCCGAAGCATTCTGGGGCGAGCAGGCCAAGCGGATCGACTGGATCAAGCCTTTCACGCAGGTGAAAGATGTCAGCTACGATTTCGGCAACGTGAATATCAACTGGTTCGCGGATGGCACGCTGAATGTCTCTGCCAATTGCGTTGACCGCCATCTGGCCACCCGTGGCGATCAGACCGCGATCATCTGGGAACCGGACGATCCCAATGAACCGGCCCAGCACATCACCTACAAGCAGTTGCACAGCGGCGTCTGCAAGATGGCCAATGTATTGGGCGAGTTGGGCGTACGCAAAGGCGACCGGGTGGTGATCTATCTGCCGATGATCCCCGAGGCCGCCTACGCCATGCTGGCCTGCGCCCGGATCGGCGCGATCCACTCCATCGTCTTTGCGGGCTTTTCGCCCGATGCGCTGTCGGCCCGGGTCAATGGCTGCGACGCAAAGGTACTGATCACGGCGGATGAGGCCCCGCGCGGCGGGCGCAAGACGCCGCTGAAATCCAATGCCGATGCGGCCCTGCTGCATTGCAAGGACACGGTCAAATGCCTTGTCGTCAAGCGCACGGGCGGCCAGACCACCTGGGTTGACGGGCGCGACTTCGACTATAACGAGATGGCGCTGGAGGCGAGCGACACCTGCGCGCCCGCCGAGATGAATGCCGAAGATCCGCTGTTCATTCTCTATACCTCCGGTTCAACCGGCCAGCCCAAGGGCGTGGTGCATACCACCGGCGGCTATCTGGTCTATGCCGCGCTGACCCATGAGATCACCTTCGATTATCACGATGGCGACATCTACTGGTGCACGGCGGACGTGGGCTGGGTCACCGGGCACAGCTATATCGTCTATGGCCCGCTGGCCAACGGCGCGACCACGCTGATGTTCGAAGGCGTGCCGACCTACCCGGATGCCAGCCGCTTCTGGCAGGTCTGCGAAAAGCATAAGGTGAACCAGTTCTACACCGCCCCCACCGCGATCCGCGCGCTGATGGGTCAGGGCAACGAATTTGTCGAGAACTGCGACCTGAGCGACCTGAAAGTGCTGGGCACCGTGGGGGAACCGATCAACCCCGAGGCCTGGACCTGGTACAATGACGTGGTCGGCAAGGGCAATTGCCCCATCGTCGACACCTGGTGGCAGACCGAGACTGGCGGCCACATGATGACCCCCCTGCCCGGCGCTCACGCGACCAAGCCCGGATCGGCCATGAAGCCCTTCTTTGGCGTCGAGCCTGTGGTCCTCGACCCGCAATCTGGTGTAGAGATCACCGGCAACGGGGTCGAGGGCGTGCTGTGTATCAAGGACAGCTGGCCTGGCCAGATGCGCACCGTCTGGGGTGATCATGAGCGGTTCGAGAAGACCTATTTCTCGGATTACAAAGGCTACTATTTCACCGGCGATGGCTGCCGTCGCGACGAGGATGGCGATTACTGGATCACCGGCCGCGTCGATGACGTGATCAACGTCTCGGGCCACCGCATGGGCACCGCCGAGGTTGAGAGCGCGCTGGTGGCACACCCGGCCGTGGCGGAATCTGCTGTCGTCGGTTACCCGCACGACATCAAAGGTCAGGGCATCTATTGCTATGTCACCCTGATGAACGATCGCGAGCCTTCTGAGGAGCTGCGCAAGGAGCTGCGCACATGGGTGCGGACCGAGATTGGCCCGATTGCGAGCCCCGATGTCATCCAATGGGCCCCTGGCCTGCCCAAGACCCGCTCCGGCAAGATTATGCGCCGCATCTTGCGCAAGATCGCCGAGAATGACTTTGGCTCGCTCGGAGATACTTCGACACTGGCCGATCCGTCAGTTGTCGAGGACCTGATCGAAAATCGGGCGGTGAAGTGATGGAAATGGACGTTCTCACCACCCCCGCCGTGCTGATCCTGCTCGGGCCTCCGGGCGCGGGCAAAGGCACCCAGGCCCGCAAGCTGGGAGAGCAGTTTGGTCTGGTGCAACTCTCGACCGGTGATCTGCTGCGCGCTGCGGTCGCCGCAGGCACCGAGGCCGGCAAACAGGCCAAGGCGGTGATGGAGGCGGGCGATCTGGTCAGCGACGAGATCGTCATCGCCATCCTGCGCGACCGGCTGGCCGAGCCAGACTGTGCAAAAGGCATCATCCTCGACGGGTTTCCGCGCACTGACGCGCAGGCCAGGGCGCTCGATACTTTGCTGGCGGAAAACAACCAGAAGGTCAGCGCCGCCATCAGTCTTGAGGTCAATGATGACGCGATGGTGACCCGTATCTCGGGCCGCTACACCTGCGCCAATTGTGGCGAAGGCTATCACGACACGTTCAAGACGCCGCAAAGTGACGGCATCTGCGACAATTGCGGCGGCACCGAATTCAAGCGCCGCGCCGATGACAACGCCGAAACCGTTGCCAGCCGCTTGCGTGCCTATCACGCCCAGACCGCCCCGCTGATCGCCTATTACGAAAACCAGGACGTTCTGGAGAGAATAAACGCCATGGGCGAGATCGACGAGATCGCCCGCGGCCTTGCCACCATCGTCAAGGGGGCGATGCGCTAGGCAAGAAGACCGGGGCCGGGTAACACCCCGCCCCACCCCCTGATGAAAGACCCGGACTGACCGCTTTGGCGGACCGGTGAAGTCATGCCTGATGCTCGTAAGACGGCGCAGGCAAACGGAGGAGATTTGTCCGATCGCCGGGCAAACAAAGAAAGGAAGCAAGGAGGAACCCGCGATGGCGGATCAATCATCAAACTCCGCGCAGGCTGCAGAAGCCGATAAGGGCTATTGGCAGGCCAACCTGCGCCTCATTTACATCAGCCTCGCGATCTGGGCGCTGGTGTCGTTTGGATTCGGCATTTTGCTGCGTCCGCTGCTTTCGGGAATTCCCGTCGGCGGTACCGATCTGGGCTTTTGGTTCGCTCAGCAGGGATCGATTCTGGTCTTTCTCGTGCTGATCTTCAACTACGCCTGGCGCATGAACAAGCTAGACGCCGAATACGGCGTGGATGAAGAATAAGGGAGAGCGGGAAAATGGATCAGTTTACCATCAACCTGCTGTTTGTTGGCGCATCCTTCGCGCTATACATCGGCATCGCGATCTGGGCCCGAGCGGGGTCCACATCGGAATTCTATGCTGCTGGGCGCGGCGTTCACCCGGTCACCAACGGTATGGCCACGGCGGCGGACTGGATGTCTGCGGCCTCGTTCATTTCGATGGCGGGCCTGATTGCCTTTACCGGCTATGACAACTCGACCTTTCTGATGGGTTGGACTGGCGGTTACGTGCTGCTGGCGTTGCTGCTAGCGCCTTATCTGCGCAAGTTCGGCAAATACACCGTGTCCGAGTTCATCGGCGACCGGTTCTACAGCCAGACCGCGCGGATCGTGGCCGTGATCTGCCTGATCGTCGCGTCGGTGACCTATGTGATCGGTCAGATGACCGGCGTGGGCGTGGCCTTTGGCCGCTTCCTTGAGGTGTCCAACACCTCCGGTCTGTTGATCGGTGCATGTGTGGTGTTTGCCTATGCAGTGTTCGGTGGGATGAAAGGCGTGACCTACACTCAGGTCGCTCAGTACTGCGTGCTTATCACCGCCTACACCATCCCGGCGATCTTCATCTCGTTGCAACTGACCGGCAACCCGATCCCGGCCCTGGGTCTATTTGGTGACACTGCAGGTGGCGAGCCCCTGCTGACCAAGCTGGACGCAATCGTGACCGAGCTGGGCTTTGCCGACTATACGGCCCACCACTCGAACACACTGAACATGGTGCTGTTCACCCTGTCGCTGATGATCGGTACTGCCGGTCTGCCGCATGTGATCATGCGTTTCTTCACCGTGCCGCGTGTGGCTGATGCCCGTTGGTCGGCTGGCTGGACGCTGGTATTCATCGCTCTGCTCTATCTGACCGCCCCTGCGGTTGGCGCAATGGCGCGGCTGAACATCACCGATATGATGTGGCCCAATGGTGGCATTGACGGTGGCGCGGTTTCGGTCGAGCAGATCGACAACGATCAGCGCTATGACTGGATGGCCACGTGGCAGAAGACCGGTCTGCTGGACTGGGAAGACAAGAACGGCGACGGCAAGATCCAGTACTATAACGATCAGTCGGAAAACATGCAGGAACTGGCTGCTGAAAAGGGCTGGGTCGGCAACGAACTGACCAAGTTCAACCGCGACATTCTGGTTCTGGCCAATCCTGAGATTGCCAACCTGCCGGGTTGGGTGATCGGTCTGGTCGCGGCTGGTGGTCTGGCGGCTGCTCTATCTACCGCTGCGGGGCTTTTGCTGGCGATTTCGTCGGCGGTGTCCCACGACCTTGTCAAAGGTGCGATCAACCCGTCGATCTCTGAAAAGGGAGAACTGCTGGCGGCGCGAATTGCAATGGCCGTGGCCATCGTTGTCGCAACCTATCTGGGTCTCAACCCACCGGGCTTTGCGGCGCAGACAGTTGCCCTTGCGTTCGGTCTGGCGGCTGCCTCGATCTTCCCGGCACTGATGATGGGTATCTTCTCGACCCGCATCAACAACACCGGTGCGGTCTGCGGTATGCTGGCAGGTCTGATCGTGACCCTGGTCTACATCTTCCTGCACAAAGGCTGGCTGTTCATTCCGGGCACCAACTCCTTCACCGATGCTGACCCGCTGCTGGGTCCGATCAAGTCGACTTCGTTCGGTGCCATCGGTGCAATGATCAACTTCGGCGTCGCTTACGTCGTAGCCGGTATGACCAAAGAGACTCCGCAGGAAATCGTTGAATTGGTCGAGAGCGTTCGCATCCCCCGCGGCGCAGGCGCAGCTCAGAACAAATGAGCATGATGCGGCACATGGGTGATTTCCATGTGCCGCGTCTTTTGATCTACTATTCCCGCCTGGCCCTGGCCCGGCGGGACTTTCTTACAAGACTCCAAGGCGTTGTATCATGTCCCTGACCCAGGATCAGATCATTCGCTTCCTCAGATCAGTGCATCCCTATGACGCGCTGCAGCCTGAGGTGTTGAGCGACATCGCTGCGCAGGCCGAAACACGAACCTGCGCCGCGCATGACGCGATCTACCGGTTCGGTGACGCCCTGCCCGGCCTCTTCGTGATCCACGAAGGGTCGGTCGAAGTGGTCGATGAGAATGGCGAAGTGGTCTCGCATCTGGGGCTGCGCAACAGCTTCGGCGAGCGCGGATTGCTGCGCGACGGCAAGGCCGCGACAAGTGCGACCGCGACCGAAGATACGACCTTGCTGATGCTTCCCGCGAAACTCATCGCAACCCTCCAACACGACCACCCAATTGTCGCGCGGTTCTTCAACCGCGAACGTCAAAGCCGCGCGCGGCAGAACGATCTGGCCACCAGCCAAGTCGAGACGCTGATGGCCCGTGATCCAGCAACCTGCGCGCCCGATTTACCGGTGCAACAGGCGGCACAGGCCATGCGAGATCGCCGCATCTCGTCGCTTTGCGTGGTGCAGGACGGGTTGCTACGCGGGATCGTCACTATCCGCGACCTGTCCGGCAAGGTGGTGGCTCAGGCGCTGCCCGGTATCACCCCGGTGGGCGATGTGATGACCGCCGCGCCGATGACCCTGCCGCCATCGGCCATCGGGTCGGACGTGTTGCACATGATGATGGAACACCGCATCGGCCATGTGCCGATCACCGAATCCGGGCGGCTGCAGGGCATCGTCACCCAGACCGACCTGACCCGCTTTCAGGCGGTCAGTTCGGCAGAGATGGTGGCCGCCCTTGCCCGCGCCGACACAGCCGAAGAGATGGCCGGCGTCACAGCTGAGATCCCGCGCCTGCTGGTGCAACTTGTGGCAGGCGGCAACCGCCATGACGTGGTGACCCGCCTGATCACCGATGTCGCCGACACCGCAACCCGGCGCCTGCTGGCGCTGGCCGAAGCGAAGCTTGGCCCGCCGCCCGTACGGTACCTGTGGCTGGCCTGCGGCTCGCAAGGACGGCAGGAGCAGACCGGAGTCAGTGATCAGGACAATTGCCTGATGCTGGATGACCGCGCGACCGAAGCGGATATGACCTATTTCACCGCGCTGGCGACATTCGTCTGCGACGGTCTCAACACCTGCGGCTACGTCTACTGCCCCGGTGAGATGATGGCGACCAATCCGCGCTGGTGTCAGCCGGTGCGGGTCTGGCGCGACTATTTCGCGGGCTGGATCGCCAAGCCCAATCCCGAGGCACAGATGCTGGCCAGCGTCATGTTCGACCTGCGCCCCATCGGAGGAGGGGACTTCGAACTCTTCAAGGATATTCAGGCCAACACGTTGCGCGCCGCCAGCGCCAACTCGATCTTTGTGGCGCATATGATCTCGAACGCGCTCAAGCACAGCGTGCCGCTGGGCCTGTTTCGTGGCCTGGCCACCATCCGCTCAGGCGAGCATCGCGATACGGTGGACATGAAACACAATGGCGTCGTGCCGGTGGTTGATCTGGGCAGGATCTATGCGCTGCGGGCGCAACTCACACCGGTCAGCACCCGCGCCCGGCTGGACGGCGCCGAACGCAGCGGCGCGCTCAGCCCGTCTGGTGCGCGCGACCTGCGCGACGCTTACGATCTGATCGCAGACGCCCGGCTGGAACATCAGGCAGCTCAGGTCAAGGCAGGCCTTGCACCGGACAACTTCATGGCGCCGGGCAGCCTATCGGATTTCGAAAGAAGCCATCTGCGCGATGCCTTTGTCGTGGTAAAGACAATGCAATCGGCCATCGGGCATGGCAAGGGCATGCTGGGATAGGGTTCCGCAGGCCTGCATGGGAGGAAAGAGATGTTTCTTGAACTGATCGCAACGGTATTTGCCGGGATCGCGATGGCCGGCCTGGTGATGCTGCTGAACCGGGTGCTGGGCGGGCGGCTGCCGAAATGGCTGGCTCCGGTCGGCGCCGGGCTTGCGATGATCGCGGTGACCATCTCAAGCGAGTATAGCTGGTATGGGCGGACTGCCGCCGCCCTACCCGAGGATGTCGAGGTGATCGAGACCGTGGACAGTCAGGCGATCTATCGCCCCTGGACCTATGTCGCGCCCTATGTCGACCGGTTTGCCGCGCTTGACCGCGCGTCGGTGCAGACCAACCCGGCCCTACCCGATCAACGCCTCGCCGATCTGTATTTCTTTGGTCGCTGGACTGCGGTGTCAAAACTGCCGGTTCTGGTGGATTGCGCCGGCGCCCGGCGCGCCAATCTGGCTGACGGCGCGCAGTTCGACGACGATGGGGCGATCACAAATGCCGACTGGGTCGCTGCTGATGACGGCGACGCGGTGATCCAGGCGCTCTGCGGAGATGCCTGATGCTGAGCGGTCTCAGCCTGCGCTTGCGGGTCTTTCTGTTCTTTTGCCTGCTGGCTGTGGGCGGCCTAGGTCTGACCGGCCTGGCGCTCTATCTGGGGGCCGCACGGGCACCTGATTCGGGCGTGCCGGCGGCCTTCGTCTTCTCCGGGCTGCTTATCGGATTTGGCCTGCTGGCGCTGATCGCTGGCGTCTGGCTGCTCTTTGACGAAAATGTCGCCAAGCCAATCGAACGGCTCGCCGCCTCGCTGCGCGCCCGCGAGGCAGCCACGCTGGATCAGAAAATCGATACCGAGGCCGCGCGCTATCTGGGTGATCTGGCCCCCGCCGCCGCCGGGCTCGCCGGGCGCGTCACTGATCAGACTCTGGCAACCGCACAGGCTGTCGCTGCGGAAACAGCACGGCTGAAGGCCGAAAAAGACAGATTGACGGCGCTGCTGACCGACATTCCGGTCGCGATGGTTCTGGTCAGCCCAACCCATCAGATTGTGCTCTATGACGGACAGGCGGCAGAGGTGCTGGCGCAAATCGCGCCCCCCCGCCTTAACGCCTCGCTCTTCGATTATCTCAATCGACGCGAGGTCGAGGCCGCCTATGCCCGCCTCAGCAAATCCGGGCAGGATATCAGCGCCCAGATTTCAAGCGTGGATGGAAGGCAAAGCTGCGCCGCACGCCTAAGACCGCTGGGCGCCGCAGCCGGATATCTGCTGATCTTTGATGAGAGCATCGCACAGATCACCCCCGATGAAGCCCGCCCCCTGGTCTATGATTTTGATCTACTCGAAACAGCGGGCGACAAGGCCATCGAGGCGCGGAAGCTGGAAGAGCTATGTTTTGTGGTTTTTGACACCGAGACCACCGGATTGCTGCCACATAAGGATGCGGTGGTGCAGATCGGGGCGGTGCGTGTCCTGCGCGGGCGCATCATTGACGGAGAAGTGTTCGACACACTGGTCGATCCCGGCAGGCCGATCCCGCCCGCCTCGACCCGAGTGCACCATGTAACGGACGCGATGGTGCAGGGCGCGCCGTCGATTTCCGAGGCCGGGCGGCAGTTTCACCATTTTGCCCGTGACGCGGTGATCGTGGCCCACAACGCACCCTTCGACATGGCCTTTTTGCACCGCGACGCCGAAGCGATGGGAGTGGCCTGGGATCACCCCATTCTGGATACTGTGCTGCTGTCCGCAGTGCTGTTCGGGGCCAGCGAGACCCATACGCTGGACGCGCTCTGCGACCGGCTTGGCGTGACCATCCCTGATAACCTGCGCCACACCGCTTTGGGCGATGCGCAAGCCACGGCAGAAGCTCTAGTGGCGATGCTACCGATGCTTGCGGCGCGCGGATTCGAAACTTTTGGCGAGGTGATCGCGCAGACGCGCAAACACGGAAGACTGCTGGAAGATCTCAACTAAGAGGCAGAGCAAACTTCCAAGCGATTTCTGCTCAGTTCATGTAGAATTGCACCCAAACTGACGAAAAAGAAAGGTTCGGGATGTTCAAGATACTGACCCTCATGAGCTTTGTATTTTCAGCGGGTGCGGCATACGCAGAAGACAAGTGGCTGACCCTTCCACCGGCACCGCCGATGCCAGAAGCGGTCGAATCCAGTAACGCATCGGTGAACGGGATCGATATGTACTATGCAATTTATGGCGCAGCGGAGGGGATACCGGTGCTGATGATCCATGGTGGATTGGCGCATGGCGACATCTGGGCGGATCAGGTCGAGGATTTGGCAACGGACCATCGGGTTATCGTTGCCGATACGCGCGGTCACGGTCGGTCTACGAACGACGGCAGCCCCTATTCCTATGATCTTCTGGCGCAGGACTATCTTGCGCTGCTCGACAACTTGGGAGTCGACAAGGTTCATCTGGTGGGTTGGTCGGATGGTGCCAATATCGGCTATGCGATCTCGACCTCGGCGCCGGAACGTCTGGCCAGCCATTTTGCCCATGCGGGCAATGTGACATTGGACGGGATCGACCCGTCGGTGCAATCCAATGAGCTTTTTGGTGCCTATGTCGGTATGATGGCGGCAGACTATGCCGCCATGTCACCCACACCGGATGGGTTTGAAGGGTTTCTCGCAGGTGTTGTGGAAATGTGGGGAACCGAGAAACCGGGCGGGTTCGAAGCCCTCGCGGATGTGACCGTACCCACGCTTGTGGTTCAGAGCGATCATGACGAGGCGATCTTGCCGGATCACGCCCAAAAGATAGCAGACACAATCCCAGGGGCCGAGTTGTTACTCCTGAAAGACGTAAGTCATTTCGCAAACCTGCAGGACCCCGATGCCTATTCGTCTGCGATACGTGACTTTCTGACCCGATAGGTGTCATACCCATCGTCGGCGACATCCGAGGCCAAGGGAACGTGGCCGCGTACCATGCGCGACCACGTTTCGACGCTCAGGCTTGTCCCTGAGTGATCAGGTCGCGGGCGATCTTGCGAAACGCTTCGGCCTGCTTGCTGTCGGGTTTGCTCACCACAATCGGCGCACCGCTATCCGCAGCAACCCGGATATCAAGATGCAGCGGGATCTCTCCCAGAAGCGGAACGCCCAGCGCCTCGGCCTCTTTCGCTACGCCGCCATGGCCGAACACATGCTCCTCATGGCCGCAATTGGAGCAGATATGGGTAGACATGTTCTCGATCATGCCGTGGATCGGCGTCTTGAGCTGGCGGAACATGTCGATCCCCTTGCGGGCATCGATCAGGGCCACATCCTGCGGGGTCGAGACAACAATGGCCCCGTCCACTGCGAATTTCTGGCTGAGCGTCAACTGCACATCGCCCGTGCCCGGCGGCAGATCGACGATCAGCACATCGAGCGCCCCCCATTGCACCTGCCCCATCATCTGCTGCAAGGCCCCCATCAACATCGGGCCGCGCCAGACCACGGCCTGATCCTCGTTGGTCATCAAGCCCATCGACATCATGGTCACGCCATGATTGCGCAGCGGCAGGATGGTCTTGCCATCCGGGCTGGCCGGACGCCCCGAGACCCCCAGCATACGCGGCTGCGACGGCCCGTAGACATCGGCATCCAGCAGCCCCACGCGCCGCCCTTCAGCGGCCAGGGCACAGGCCAGATTAGCCGAGACGGTGGATTTGCCGACGCCGCCCTTGCCGCTGGCAACGGCGATGATCCGGTCCACACCCGGCACCGGCTGAGGACCGGTCTGTGAGGGCTTGGGTTTCGGTTTCAGTTCGGGGGGCGCTTTCTCGGAATGCGCGGTCAACATGGCCGAGACATTCTCGACCCCGTCCACCGCCCGTGCCGCACGTTCTGCCACGGCGCGCACCGCCTCCATCTGTTCGGCCAGCTTCGGATCGATCTCCATTACGAAACGCACCGTGTCACCGTCGACGTTCAGCGCCCGCACGATGCCCGCGCTCACGATGTCCTGCCCCGAGACCGGGTCGGTGATCTTCTTGAGGTTGGCCAGAACCGCGTCGCGAATGCTCATGCGTCGCCATCCTTGATGGTGCCGGTGACCACATGCTCTACTTCAAGCCCGTCGATGGTCAGCACCATCTTGACCTCGAAGGAACCGCCCGCCGGAGTACCCGCCTTGCGCAAGCCATCCTCGATCGCCTGTTGGCTGGTCACGCCGACCTGCTTGAGGAACTTGCGCATCGACATGTTGTAATCACCGCTCATGGCTGTGCTCTCCTTACTCATCTGTGCTCCGGACCTTGTCTCCGGCAGCTGCGGCCTATGCCGCGCCCTTATGTGCCTGAGCCTTGGATGCTTCGCCACCCCTTCTCTGCATCAATGGTCAGAAAGGGAAGGCTGCGGTCTCAATTTCGGCAGAGGACGGCAAGCCTGTCCATGATATGGTTGGCGGCCATCACCTCGCCGGGGTGCTGCAGGAAGCCAGGGAAGGCCGGTGCGGTGACCTCCCCACCCGCCGCGCGGACGATCACGAGCCCGGCAGCGGCATCCCAGACATTCAGCGACGGCTCGTAATAGGCTTCGACCCGACCGGTGGCGACCGACATCAACCCAATGGTCGCTGCCCCCTGTCTGCGGTATTCAGCGCCAGCGTTGAGGATATGGCCGATCCGGTCCAGATGATCCTGCAGACCCGTTCGCTGTGAATAACCCAGTACAACCATGCTCTGATCAAAGTCGGCACGATCCGAAACACGGATCTCCGCACCATTCATGCGGGCGGGCTGGCCGATCCTGGCGCTGGCAAGCGCGCTGTGATCGGGCGCAAAGATCACGCCATGGGTTAGCTGCGCCCCGTCGAAGTAACCAATCGACACCGCCCAGTCTGGCATCCCGCGCATGTAATTCGCGGTCCCGTCAATCGGGTCGATGATCCAGCAGGCGGCGGCGTCGCCGGTCAGGCCACCCTCTTCGCCCAGTATCGCATCATCGGGATAGGCCTCGGCAATCGCGTCGCGGATCAGTGTCTCAACCGCAAGATCAGCAGCGGTGACAAAGTCCTGCGGCCCCTTGGTTTCGATGGTCAGACCATCCGGGTGCTGCCGCAGATCAACTGCAAGCTGCCCCGCCTGACGCGCGAGGGCTTCTGCGAATTCAAGCCGTGTGTCGGACATGTTTGTTCCTTCCGAAGCCGATATGCGCGACTACCAGCGGTTCCCGCAATAGAAAAACGGGGCCGGAAAGGCCCCGCTTCGAAGGTTTTCAAGGCGACGTCAGTTCAGCGCCTTGTCGGTGATGTCATGGGTCCACGCGCCTTCGGGCTTCTTGGTGATCACCGGGTCCGACCCGCCGGCCAGCAGCGTGTTCACCGTACGGTCGAAATCAGCCGGATCCAGCGTGCCGTTCGAACCGGCGGTCAGCTTGGCAATCTCGCCCATCATCCGCACCTGATGCGCTTCGGTCTGGGCACCGGTCTCGTCATTGTCCAGCACGATGCCCGCCGCTTCCTCGGGGTTTTCCTCGGCATATTTCCAGCCCTTCATCGAGGCCTTGACGAACCGCGCCATCTTGTCGGCAAAGGCGGGATCGGCGAGGTTTTCTTCCAACACATAGATGCCGTCCTCCAGCGTGGCGACGCCCATGTCTTCGTATTTGAAGGTCACCAGCTCATCCTCGGAGACGCCAGCATCCAAAACCTGACCATATTCGTTGTACGTCATGGTCGAAATGCAGTCGGCCTGGCGTTGAAGCAGCGGATCGACGTTGAAGCCCTGTTTCAGGACAGTGACCCCATCATCGCCGCCCTCGGTGGGGATACCTTCCTGGCTCATCCAGCTCAGGAACGGGTATTCATTGCCAAAGAACCAAACACCAATGGTTTTGCCCTTGAAATCCTGCGGCCCGGTGATGCCGGTATCTTTCCAGCAGGTCAGCATGAGGCCGGACGTCTTGAAAGGCTGTGCGATATTGACCACCGGCAGGCCCTTTTCCCGCGCCGCCAGCGCCGAGGGCATCCAATTCAGCATCGCATCCGCGCCGCCACCGGCCAGAACCTGCGGCGGGGCAATATCGGGACCGCCGGGCAGGATCGTTACATCTAGCCCTTCTTCTTCATAGAACCCCTTATCCAGCGCCACGTAGTAGCCAGCGAACTGCGCCTGCGTCACCCATTGCAATTGCAGCTTTACCTCATCGGCAGCCAGCAACGGGCTGGCGGCCAGTGACAATGCCAGCGCGGCCCCACTCAGTAGCTTTTTCATTCTCTTCTCTCCTTGTTGACGTATTTCGCCCCGTTCCGGGGTCTCGTTTCGTTTCCCAGACTACCCACGCTGCGACGGATGCCAGAAGGTCACCGCCTTCTCGATCATCGCCACCGCCCCATAAAACAATGTGCCCGCCAAGGCGGCCACCACAATCTCGGCCCAGACCATATCCAGTGCCAACTGCCCCACGCTGGTCGAGATGCGGAACCCCATGCCCAAGGTCGGCGAGCCAAAGAACTCTGCCACGATCGCCCCGATCAGCGCCAGCGTCGTCGAAATCTTCAGCCCGTTGAAGATGAACGGCATCGCCGCAGGCAGGCGCAGCTTGAAGAAGCTCTGCCAGTAGCTTGCCGCATAAGTCTCCATCAGATCGCGCTGCATGGCGGTGGTTTCGCGTAACCCCGCCACGGTGTTCACCAGCATGGGGAAGAACACCATCACCACCACCACGGCGGCTTTCGACTGCCAGTCGAAGCCGAACCACATCACCAGAATGGGCGCGGTGCCCACGATGGGCAGTGCGGCCACAAAATTGCCTACCGGCAGCAGGCCCATTCGCAGGAATGTCGATCGGTCCACCGCGATTGCCATCACAAAAGCAGCGCAACAGCCAATAATGTAACCACTGAGCGCGCCCTTGACGAAGGTTTGCACAAAATCCGCCCAGAGGATGTCGGTACTGCTGGCAAACCGCCCTGCAATCATCGTCGGCGGCGGCAGGATGACCAGCGGCACCTGCAAGCCGCGCACCAGCAACTCCCACACGATCAGGATGGTCAGCCCAAAGATCAGCGGCACGGTGACCTGAATAGCCCGCGTATGCGCATATGGCCCCTCGGCCAGTCGCAGGTTCAACCACCAGCCAAAAGCCCAGAGCAGCATCGCGGCAAGGATCAACATCATGCCATCCCCATCCGTTTCAACACGACACGCTCAATCAACCCCAGCAGCCCGACCAGACAGGCCGCCAGGATCGCGGCCGCAAACAGCGCTGACCAGATCTGCACGGTTTGCCCATAATAACTGCCCGCCAGCAGCCGCGCGCCCAGCCCGGCCACAGCACCGGTCGGCAACTCGCCCACGATGGCCCCAACCAGCGAGGCGGCAATCCCGATCTTGAGAGAGGCAAAAAGATAGGGCATCGAGGCTGGCAGCCGCAGCTTCCAGAAGCCCTGGCTCTTGCTGGCGCTGTAGGTCCTGAGCAGATCAAGCTGCATCGCATCCGGGCTGCGCAAGCCTTTGACCATGCCCACAACCACCGGGAAAAAGCTCAAGTAAGCCGAAATCACCGCCTTGGGGACGATCCCCTGCACGCCGACCGAATACAGCACCACAATGATCATCGGTGCCAGCGCGATGATCGGAATGGTCTGGCTGACAATCGCCCAGGGCATCACGGACATATCCATGACACGGCTGTGCACAATGCCAACCGCCAGCAGAATGCCAAGGCCCGTCCCGATGGCAAAACCCAGCAGTGTCGCGCTCAGCGTCACCCAGGCGTGATAGACCAGTGAGCGTTTCGACGTGATCTTTTTCTCGACAGTAGTATCCCAAAGCTCCTCGGCCACCTGATGCGGGGCGGGCAGACGCGGCCGCTCCTGCTCCCACGTGTCATCAATCGCAAAGGGGTTGTCGATGATCAGCTCAAACTCATCAATCTCGCGCCGGTCCGCCGCCTTGGGGGGATCGATAACCTCACCCGCCCGCTCCGCCTCGACCAGCACGCCTCGGATATTCATTGGCACGCTGGCGGCGTACCAGAAGGCGATGATCAGGGCGACAACTGAAGGAACGGCAAACAGCTGTTTCATGCGCGCCACTCCATTCTGATCATCGGCAGCATGTCGGGGGGTTCGGGCGCCAGCCGCGCAACCTCGGCAAACCCTTCGCGGCGATAGAACCGTTCCGCACGGTGATTGGGAACATAGACCGTCAGCCACAACCAATCGCGGCCCGCCTTTGCCAAATCGAGTAGCGCCTTACCGATTCCCTGCCCGGTCCTCAGGCAATAGAGCGCGCCCAGTTTACTTTCTGCCGGATCCAACGACAAGTAGCAATCAATCGGATCACCCGCGACCCACATCTCGCGCTGCGGAAACGCCTCCGAGATTAGATCCGTCAATTGCCTTTTGGATAGTGCGCCCGGCATCCACTCGGTGCGCGCAATCCAGGTATCGATCACCCCTGCGCATTGCGGTACGTCCTCGCGGCGCGCTTTGCGGATGTCTCCAGCCCTGCTCACACCGTGTCTCCATGTCCGGCCCGCAAACCCTCGCGCACCCGGTGCGCCACTTCGATGAACTCCGGCGTGTCTCGGATATCCAGCGGGCGCTCCTTGGGCAGTGGGCTGTCGATCACGTCCGTGATCCGCCCCGGGCGCGGGCTCATCACCACAATCTTCGTGGACAGATAGACCGCCTCGGGGATCGAGTGCGTCACGAAACCGATTGTTTTCTCGGTTCGCGCCCAAAGCGCCAGAAGCTGCTCGTTCAGATGGTCGCGCACGATCTCGTCCAGCGCCCCGAAGGGTTCATCCATCAGCAGAATATCGGCATCAAAGGCCAAGGCCCGCGCGATGCTGGCCCGCTGCTGCATTCCGCCTGAAAGCTGCCAGGGATATTTTCCACCAAACCCTTCCAGATCAACCAGTTGCAGAACGTTCTTGACCCGGTCTTCCTGCTCCGCCTTCGAGTATCCCATGATCTCCAGTGGCAGCTTGATATTCTTCGCAATCGTCCGCCAGGGATAAAGCCCCGCCGCCTGAAACACATACCCATAGGCCCGGTTCCGCCGCGCCTTATCCGGGGTCATGCCATTGACGCTCAGACTGCCGCCCGTGGGCGTCTCCAACGCGGCAATGCAGCGCAGAAAGGTCGTCTTGCCGCAGCCCGAAGGCCCGATGAAGCTGACAAAATCGCCCTTGTTGATGGTCAGGCTCACATCCTTGAGCGCATGCACCGGGCCATCATTGGTTTCGAATGTCAGGTCGAGATTGTTTGCTTCGATGACGGCGTCGGTGCCGGGGTATTCAGTCATTCACTTTGCCTTGCTCATACGCCCGTCGCCGGTATCCCTGTCCGCTCCACCGGGCGCGGCGCGGTCAGTTCTTTCCAGGTAGAGAGCGCCTTGTTCACATGAGTGTTTGCCTCACGCGCCACAAATGCGCCATGCCCTTCCTGCGTGCGGATGTCGCCGTCATGCACCGCCACTTGCCCCCGTGTCAGGGTAAAGCGCGGCAAGCCGCGCACCTCCTTGCCCTCGAACACGTTGTAATCGATCGAGGACTGCTGCGTATCGGCGGTGATCACCTTGGCCTTGTCCGGGTCCCAGACCACCAGATCGGCATCGCCACCCACCAGAACCGATCCCTTTTTAGGATAACAATTCAATATCTTGGCGATGTTTGTTGAAGTCACCGCCACAAATTCGTTCATCGTCAGCCGCCCGGTATTGACCCCATGGGTCCAGAGCATCGGCATCCGGTCCTCAAGCCCGCCGGTGCCGTTGGGGATCTTGGTGAAATCCCCCACGCCGAACCGTTTCTGGTCGGTGGTAAAGGCGCAATGGTCAGTGGCAACAACGCTGAGAGAGCCGGAATGCAGCCCGTTCCACAGGCTGTCCTGATGCTGCTTGTTGCGGAAAGGCGGGCTCATCACCCGGCGCGCGGCATGGTCCCAGTCGTGGTGGAAATACTCACTCTCATCCAGCGTCAGGTGCTGGATCAGAGGTTCGCCCCAGACCCGCTTGCCCTGCATCCGCGCCCGTCGGATCGCCTCATGCGCGTCCTCGCAGGAGGTATGCACCACATAGAGCGGCACACCCGCCATATCCGCGATCATGATGGCGCGGTTCGTTGCCTCACCCTCGACCTGAGGCGGGCGGGAATAGGCATGAGCCTCTGGCCCGGTATTGCCCTCGGCCAGCAGTTTGGCGGAAAGCTCCGCCACCACATCGCCGTTCTCGGCATGCACCATGGCGATGCCGCCCAGCTCGGCCAAGCGCTGGAACGACGCATAAAGCTCGTCATCATTGACCATCAGCGCGCCTTTATAGGCCATGAAATGCTTGAAGGTGTTGATGCCGCGGGTTTCGATCACCGTCTTGATGTCGTCAAACACCTGCTCGCCCCACCAGGTCACCGCCATATGGAAAGAGTAGTCGCAATTCGCCCGGGTCGATTTGTTGTCCCAGCGCTTCAGCGCATCCAGCAGGCTCTCGCCCGGATTGGGCAGAGCGAAATCCACCACCATCGTGGTGCCTCCCGCCAGCGCCGCCCGCGTCCCGCTTTCGAAATCATCGCTGGAATAAGTGCCCATGAAGGGCATTTCCAAATGGGTATGCGGATCAATCCCGCCCGGCATCACGTAGCAGCCGTTGGCATCGAGTTCCTGATCCCCGCGCAGGTCTGGCCCGATCTCGGTGATGACCCCGCCTTCAACCTTCACATCTGCCTTGTAGGTCAGGTCGGCAGTGACGATAGTTCCGTTTTTAATGACTGTAGTCATGTCTTTCATCTCCCTGCTTGCGCATTACGCACTCACGAGCTTCGGCTTGTTTTGTTTTCGACTTCGGAAACGCCCAAGTCGATCACCACTGTCCCCGACTGATCCGCCACCCGATCAAACCCCCGAGAACGGCAAGCACGAGAATTGGCGCCAAGTAGATCGGGCCAGCGAAAGGCGCGAGCGGGCCTTGAGCCCCGACGACTTGCCAACCGGCGATGCCCCCCAATATTGTTCCCAGCGCTGGTAAGGATAGACGGCGCAAAGTCACTCAACAATCTCCGCCGTCTCGACGACCGCATGGAACAGCACATCCGCTCCCGCCGCCGCCCAGTCTTTGGAAATCTCCTCGGCCTCGTTGTGGCTCAGCCCATCCACGCAGGGGCACATCACCATCGCGGTCGGCGCGACGCGGTTGATCCAGCAGGCGTCATGCCCCGCGCCCGAGATAATGTCGGTATGGGTATAGCCCAGCCGCTCCGCCGCATCGCGCACGGCGGCGACGCAGCCTGCATCGAATTCCACCGGGTCAAAACCGCCGACCTTCTCGAACTCCACGCTCAACCCCATGTCGTTCACGATATCCTCGGCGGCGACGTGCAGGCGGTTCTCCATATCGGTGATCACCGACAGGTCGGGGGATCGGAAATCGACGGTGAATACCGCCTTGCCCGGGATCACGTTGCGTGAATTGGGATAGACATCGATATGACCCGCCGCGCCCACCGCATGGGGCGCGTGAGACAGGGCGATCTCATCCACCTTCTCCAATATTCGCGCCATGGCGAGGCCCGCATTCTTGCGCATCGGCATGGGGGTCGATCCGGTATGGGCGTCCTTGCCGGTGACGGTGACCTGCGTCCAGCTCAGCCCCTGACCATGGGTGACCACGCCGATATCCTTGCCGTCGGCCTCCAGAATAGGCCCCTGTTCGATATGCAGCTCGAAAAAAGCGTGCATCTTGCGCGCGCCGACCTCTTCCTCGCCGCGCCAGCCGATGCGCTGCAACTCATCGCCGAATTTCAGCCCTTCCGCATCCTCGCGGTCATAGGCCCAATCCTGCGTGTGCATGCCTGCGAAGACGCCAGAGGACAGCATGGCGGGCGCAAACCGTGTGCCTTCTTCATTGGTCCAATTGGTCGCCACGATGGGGTGCTTGGTCTTGATGCCCAGATCGTTGAGCGTGCGGATGATCTCCAGCCCGCCCAGCACACCCAGCACGCCGTCATACTTCCCGCCCGTCGGTTGCGTATCCAGATGCGAGCCCACATAGACCGGCAGGGCGTCGGGATCGGTGCCTTCGCGCCGCGCGAACATGTTGCCCATCTGATCCAGCCCCATTGTGCATCCGGCGGCGACGCACCAATCCTGAAACAGCGTGCGCCCCTCGGCATCTTCATCGGTCACGGTCTGGCGGTTATTACCTCCGGCAACGCCGGGCCCGACCTTGGCCATCTCCATCAGACTGTCCCACAGCCGGTCCCCATTGATCCTGAGATTCTGCGCCGGAGCTGCCATGTCTTTCCCCTGTTGCTCGCGATTTGGCTCGCTTGTCGGTTCCTGATTTGACCAACTGGTCAAAGTCACGCTATCACGGGGGCCGCATCAGTCAAGAAGTTGCGGCAACTTCATCCCGGTCCGTTTGAAGATCGGGCGAATTTGAGGAAAAAACAGACATCCCATGCCTGCGGACCATCCCCCCACACGCATCCAGAAAAAAAACCGCGCCGCGATCCTTGAGGCGGCGCTGAACGTCTTTTCGGCGCAGGGCTTTCGTGGCGCAACCGTGGATCAGATCGCGACTGAAGCGGGCTTGAGCAAGCCCAACCTGCTTTATTATTTCCCCTCCAAGGAAGCGATGCACAACGCCCTGCTCGAGCGATTGCTGGACACCTGGCTCGACCCGCTGCGTGAGCTGAATGCCGAGGGTGAACCACTCGAAGAGATGCTGGGCTACGTCAAACGCAAATTGCAGATGAGTCGCGACTATCCACGCGAAAGCCGCCTGTTCGCGAATGAAATCGTGCAGGGGGCGCCGCGCATCCACTCAGCGCTGACAGAAGAACTGAAAACGCTGGTCGACGAAAAGGTGGCCATCCTAAAAGGCTGGATGGATCAGGGCCGCATCGCGCCTGTCCACCCCTATCATCTGATCTTCTCGATCTGGTCGCTGACGCAGCATTATGCGGATTTCGACGTGCAGGTCCGGGCGGTTCTGGGGGGCGAGGACCCATTCGCCACCGCGCCTGAATTCATCGAAACACTGTATCGGCGGCTATTGACCCCATGACGAAGCGGCAATTCAAGGCTGAATAAGCCGCAGTATAGCTACCGATCAGTGACCCCCAAAAGCAAAGGGTCACGCCAGAAGAACGTGACCCTTTGCTTTTGATGGTGCGGACGGAGAGACTCGAACTCTCACGGGTGTTACCCCACAGCGACCTCAACGCTGCGCGTCTACCAATTCCGCCACGACCGCACTGTCAGGCTTGGTAGAGCGGCGTATAGACGAGGGGTGCGGGGATGTGAAGAGGGAAATCCACACTTCAGTTTGATTTCCAGACTGAGGTGATCTTTGCTACTAACGCGCCCGCAGAACAACAGGAAACAGCGCCCATGACAGACAGCCAAACCCGGCCCAGCGTTCAGGTCGACATTGTCTCGGACGTGGTTTGCCCCTGGTGCATCGTCGGGTTCCTGCAACTGGATCAGGCGCTGAACGAAGCGGGCGTTCTGGCGCGGCTCAGATGGCATCCATTCGAGTTGAACCCCACGATGCCCTCCGAGGGACAAAACCTGCTCGAACATATTGTCGAGAAATACGGCACGACGGTTGAACAAAGCCAGCAGACCCGGGATCGGCTGACCGCGCTTGGGCAGGAATTGGGCTTTGTCTTCAACTTCCATGAGGACAGTCGCATCGTGAACACGTTTCAGGCGCATCAGCTGCTGGACTGGGCCGAGGAACAGGGACGGCAGCATCCGTTGAAACTGGCGTTGTTCGAGGCCTACTTTTCGCAGGGCAAAGATGTCTCCGACCCTGACGTGCTGATCACTGCCGCCACGCGCGCCGGGCTGGAGGCTGAGTCTGCGCGGGCCGCATTGACGTCAGGTGCTCATGGCGCACCGGTACGCGAGAAGCAGCAGTTCTGGACCAGCCGTGGTATATCTGGCGTGCCCGCGATGGTGTTTGGCGGCAAATACCTGCTGACCGGCGCGCAGGGCCGCGCAACCTATACCGAGATATTGCAGCGCTGCCTGGCTGAGGCTGCCTGACCCCTTCCCACTTCGCCCGGGCGGAGATAAGGACAGATCATGGAATGGATCACCACAGACGGTCTAACCGACTATGACGAGGCCGTCGCCTTCATGGAGGCTCGCGCCGCTGCGATTGCCGCGGGTGAGGCAGAGGAGTGCGTCTGGCTGCTGGAACATCCGCCGCTTTACACGGCGGGCACCTCGGCACGACGGGAGGATCTGACCGATCCGGATCGGTTCCGGGTGTATGAGACTAAACGCGGCGGCCAATACACCTATCACGGGCCGGGCCAGCGCGTTGTTTATGTGATGCTGGATGTGGGCAGGCGCGGGAAAGATGTGCGTCGCTTTGTACAGCAGCTAGAGGAATGGGTGATCGCAACCCTCGATCAGTTCAACCTACGCGGCCATATTCGCGAGGGGCGCGTGGGGGTCTGGATCGTGCGGGATGACAAACCGCTGACCCTGACCGGCACCAAGCCCGAGGACAAGATCGCCGCTATCGGCATCCGCCTGCGAAAATGGGTGAGCTTTCACGGCATCTCGATCAATGTCGAACCCAATTTAAGCCATTTCGACGGGATCGTTCCCTGCGGCATCACCGAACATGGCGTGACCTCGCTGGTGGATCTTGGGCTGCCGGTCACAATGGCCGACCTCGATGTCGCGCTGCGCAAGTGCTTTGATGAAGTCATGGGCGACCTGCCCGAACAGGCCCTCATACAAAACCCCTGAGACCCCTGCGACCGATCCTCAGGGTAGCGTAATCGCGCCTGTCACGTCATTGCGATAGGTATCATCCTCACGCGTACCGGCACGGAATGCACCTCCGCCCGAGGCCCGATCCCATTTCCCGGTGCCACCCTCAACCGACCAGATACCGATCGTCAACCCATCACGCCCGATCCCCTGAGGCACCCAGCTGATGATCGCCATATCGCCGTCCTGATCGGTATAATTGCACACGCCCCCGCCCGAGACCTGTCCGGCCTTTATCATAATCGATCCGAAACACGGCCCCTCAACTGTTGCCAGCGGATTTTGCGAATCGACGGCGTCGAACTTCTCATAATCGGTATGGACATCAACGACGATGAGCGCCTCTGACACCTTTGTCGTGATCGACTTTGACACCGCGATGCCGGTGCCATGCGCATCGTAGGAACCCGCCCAAACGCCATGTGGAAACGCTAATAGAAAAAGAACAGAAAAATACTTCGGAATATGCATCTAAAAACCCCTAAAGAACCTGAGTTTCCGCCAAATGAAATAACCGGCGGTAGGGCCAAGGGTATCACAGTTTCATATTGAGACCAATTCAGTCAACGTCACCCGCGGCAATCTTAATCCAGAGCAGCCCGAATTTTCTCGCCGTGTTCTGCAATCAGGTCTAAATCGCCCATCTTTCCCGGCGGGCGCAGCGAAACACCCTCATGCCGGGGCAGCACGTGGAAATGCAAGTGAAACACCTCCTGCCCGCCCGCAGCTTCGTTATATTGCTGGATTGTGACGCCTTCGGCGCCAAACGCCTTCATCACAGTATGCGCCAGCTTTTGCGTTGTCGCGATTACGGCGGATAGCTGTTCGGGTGTGGCGTCCAGCAGATTGCGGCAGGGTGTCTTGGGGATCACCAGGAGGTGGCCATCCGCGCGCGGCATGATATCCATGAAGGCCAGAGTCTGTTCGTCCTCATAGACGCGCGTGGCCGGGATCTCTTCCCTAAGAATTTTGGCAAAGATGTTATCGGGGTCGTAAGCCATGGCGCACCTGATTGATCTGCTTGTACCCCTGTTGTTGCCAGCCCCACGGGCAAGGTCAACCCATCATCCTGTTCTGCCGGTTCTGAAGTGCCTATTTGGGAGTGGGCGGCGCAGATTGCCTGCAATGCCGCCACAATAGCGGACCACGCAAAGCGTCTGCAGCGCCCCGCCGGAAACAAGGCTGCATCTCTGGCAACACCGAAATTAACTTTACGCAAAGGATGGACACCGCCTAGTCTTGTCGCAGGTCGGATGAGTGCAGCATCACACTTGCGCACAAGCAAGTGAAACACCCAATAAGGTTGTGGCGAGCGAAAGATCGGCTGCTATTCTTCTGAAAACGCCTGATAAAATCCGGGCGGACCTACGGAAAGGTGGGACCAGATGGTGGCGAGATGCGGTGCAAGAATACGCGGATGGATCGTGGCAGGGTCTATGGCGATTTTATGCGGTTCACCGGTTGCATTCGCGCAATCGAGCGCCGAGGACGCCCATATCGCGATAGAAAATCCCGCTATGCTGAGCAAGGAAGAGGCGCAGCGCATATATGACAGTCTGGCCCGGCGCATGGCGCGTGGCTATGCCGCCTCCCGACTTGATCTGATTGCGCGGTTTCAGGACTGGCCCAGATTCAACGACGCGCCCTACATCTCGGCCACGCATGGGCAGCGCTACGTGAACAGCTATGCCAATGAGGTCGCCGAGAACTATGCAACGCTCAAGCCCGGCGAGAAGTTGCCTGCCGGAACCGTTTTGGCAAAAGACAGCGTGACGGTGACCGACGATGGCGGCGTGTTTCCCGGTGCGCTGTTTGTGATGGAGAAGCTGGACCAAGGCGCAAACCCGGAAACCGCCGACTGGCGCTACATTATGGTGATGCCGGACGGGTCGCTTTTTGGCGACACGATGGGCAGCCGCCGCGACGCGGTCGCCTATTGTCATGTCTGTCACGAGGCTGTCGCCGATCGCGACTATACTTTCTACGTGCCAGAGGATTACATCGCCGCCGACTAGGCCCGCAGCCCGATATGCGACCTAAGACACCTCCGAATTTCAAGGGGGTGCGGCTATTTTACTTGATCGAGATCAAACTCTGCCATTGAAGGGGACGCCGCCACCAACTAAAACCGGCTGGAATCCGCGCGGTCCGGAGCCAACCGGCTGTGCGTCAAAGTCGCAACAGGAGGCACCTATAATGGCAGATGCAGCCATTCATGGTCATGAACATGAAGATCAACGCGGGTTTTTCACCCGCTGGTTCATGTCCACGAACCATAAGGATATCGGGATTCTCTACCTGGTATTCTCGGCACTTGCTGGTTTCATCTCGGTCGCACTGACCGTATTCATGCGGCTCGAATTGATGGAGCCGGGCGTTCAGCACATGTGCATGGAAGGGTTCCGCCTGTTCGGCAGCGGTGCCGAGGTGTGTACCCCGAACGGACATCTGTGGAACGTGATGATCACCTATCACGGCGTCCTGATGATGTTCTTCGTGGTCATCCCCGCCCTGTTCGGCGGTTTCGGCAACTATTTCATGCCGTTGCAGATCGGCGCGCCGGATATGGCCTTCCCGCGGATGAACAACCTCAGCTTCTGGCTCTATGTGGCCGGGACCTCGCTGGGTGTTGCTTCGATGCTGTCTCCTGGCGGCAATGATCAGCTTGGCTCAGGTGTGGGATGGGTTCTTTATCCGCCGCTTTCGACCACCGAAGGCGGGATGTCGATGGATCTGGCGATCTTTGCGGTGCACGTCTCGGGGGCCTCGTCGATCCTGGGCGCGATCAACATGATCACCACCTTCCTGAACATGCGCGCCCCGGGCATGACGTTGTTCAAGGTGCCGCTGTTTAGCTGGTCGATCTTCATAACCTCGTGGCTGATCCTGTTGTCCCTCCCGGTTCTGGCGGGCGCGATCACCATGCTGCTGATGGACCGGAACTTCGGTTTCACCTTCTTTGATCCCGCTGGCGGCGGCGACCCGATCCTCTATCAACACATCCTTTGGTTCTTCGGCCACCCGGAAGTGTATATCGTGATCCTGCCCGGCTTCGGTATCATCAGCCACGTGATCGCCACCTTCTCGCGCAAGCCGATCTTCGGCTATCTGCCGATGGTCTGGGCGATCATCGCGATCGGTGTTCTGGGCTTCGTCGTCTGGGCGCACCACATGTATACGGTCGGCATGACCGTGAACCAGCAGGCCTATTTCATGCTGGCCACGATGGTCATCGCGGTGCCTACAGGCGTAAAGGTTTTCAGCTGGATCGCCACCATGTGGGGCGGTTCCATCGAGTTCAAGACGCCGATGCTCTTTGCCTTTGGCTTCCTGTTCCTCTTCACCGTGGGCGGCGTGACCGGTGTTGTTCTGTCCCAGGCGGGCGTCGACCGGGCCTATCATGACACCTACTATGTGGTGGCTCACTTCCACTATGTGATGAGCTTGGGTGCCGTTTTCGCGATCTTTGCGGGCGTGTACTTTTACTTCGGCAAGATCACCGGGCGTCAGTATTCCGAGTTCTGGGGCAAGATCCATTTCTGGCTCTTCTTCATCGGTGCGAACCTGACCTTCTTCCCGCAGCACTTCCTGGGCCGTCAGGGCATGCCGCGCCGGTATATCGACTACCCCGAGGCGTTTGCCTACTGGAACTATATCTCCAGCTGGGGCGCGTTCATCTCCTTCGCGTCGTTCCTGCTGTTCTTTGGCATCGTCTTCTATGCGCTGTTCCGTGGCGCGAAGGTGACCGAGAACAACTACTGGAACGAATATGCGGACACGCTGGAGTGGACCCTGCCATCGCCCCCGCCCGAGCATACGTTCGAAATCCTGCCCAAGCAGGAAGAGTGGGACAAGGGCCACGCGCACTGATCCACGAGAGACACAGAAAGCCCCGCCAGCGCGGGGCTTTTTCTTTGCCGCTTGCAGCTTTGGCTTCTTTGCTTAGGTTCAAGGCAATCATGACAAAAAGACCTGAAATCACCTTCACCCGGCTGCCCGAGATCGCCCCGGACGAGATCATCTCGCATATGTCCGATCCGCGTGTGGCTGAGCATATGCCGCTCCTGACCTTCCAATGGGACCAGGCTGCTGTGGCCAGCTTTGTCGCCGACAAGGAAGCGTGCTGGCACCGTGACGGGCTTGGACATTGGGCAATCCTGTCCGATGGCGCATATGTCGGCTGGGGTGGCTTCCAGAAGGAAGGCGAGGAGTGGGATTTCGGGCTGGTTCTCAAGCCAGACCGCTTTGGGCTGGGGACGCGCATCGCCAGAAAAGCCATTGCTTTTGCCACGGCTGATGAGCGAATTCCCTACGTTACCTTTCTGTTGCCGCCTTCGCGCAGGAATCGCGGCGCTCTGGCGCGGCTTGGTGCAAAACAGGTTGGTGAAACCACGTATGAGGGTGCAGATTTCCTCAAATACCGGCTTGAAACAAACTAGCACAAAGACCAATCAACAGAGCAGCCCGCAAAGAACCATCGAATTTTTTGCGGGAATGCTTTACGCTACGTCATGATCCCATAGTCGCCGGAGCAAACCCATGCCCGAGATCGATTTCTGGTTCTCCATCGGCAGCACCTACTCTTTCCTCACGGTGATGCGCCTGCCCGATTGGGCGCGCGAACGCGACGTGACCCTGCGATGGCGGCCATTCAATGTGCGCCATGTGATGACCGAGCAAGACAATATCCCCTTCGCCAACAAACCGCATAAGACCGCCTATATGTGGCGCGACATTCAGCGGCGTGCGGCGAAATACGGGCTTCGCTGTACCCTGCCCGCGCCCTACCCCATCTCTGATCTGCCGCTGGCCAATCAGGTGGCCCTGCGCGGCATGGCAGAGGATTGGGGCATTCCCTTTGTGCGCAATTGCTACCGGCTGTGGTTCGAAGACGGGATCGAAGCCGGATCCGAGGCGAACCTGACCGAGGCGCTGCATCGCGCCGGGCAGGACCCGATGCAGGTTCTGGCACGGGCACAGGACCCGGAAACAGTTGCGGCACTTGGCAATGAAACTGAAACAGCCGACGCCGCAGGCGTGTTCGGTGCACCCAGTTTTGTCGTGCGTGGTGAGGTGTTCTGGGGCGATGATCGTCTGGATGACGCGCTGTCCTGGTCGCGCTTGGGCCACGTGGCCTGACCGTATTTTCCGTTCGAGTGTCGCCGTAGCCAGCGACCGGACAGTCTCCCGGGGACGATTAAGCGAAGTTAACGCAACCATCGTAAGGCCATCACACTCCGCGACTAGCTCCTATTTCAGGCAATCAGCCATGGAAAGGGGAGCGCTGTCTCAGGCGGCGGCCCTCTAAAACAGGAGATGATGATGACGCTATCGAAGCAAAGCGCAGCCGAGGTTCAAAAAGCGGCGTTCCTTGAAAAAGTCTGGAATGACGATGCATTTGCACAGGCGCTGGAGGATGATCCGAAAGCTGTTTTGGCAGAACTTGGCGGAACCGCGCCGGAGAACGTGGACATTCGGGTCGTCCGCGACACCGACAAGGTGAAATATCTGCATATCCCGGCAGCGCCGCCAGAGGGCGAGGTATCTGACGCCGAATTGCTTGATGCGCAGGGTGGTACAACACTTGCCTGCGTCTCCCTTTCCGTGACTGTCGTGACCGTCGCCACAGCCACTACTGTCTTGACCGCCGCCACAGGCACTAATTGAACCGATGTGACCAACTGTCAGGCCGAGTCTGACCGGCATATACGGTGCTGGTCTCGGCCTGGGGCCGCAGCGGGGGTCACACCGCGCGAGTGCATTTCCCCTTCGACCACCGCCACAGCCATGCTAGGTCACACCCATGCCCTATCGCTGGACCACATCCTCGGACAGCAATGCCGAACTGCGCCTCTGGCCGCATAACTCGCTGCCGCCCAAAGGTTTTGCGGCTACGGTACTTGGGATCTTTGTGCTGGCCACCATACCGCTGATCATGCTGCTGGGGTCGATCCTGCTCTGGGGTATTCTGCCCTTTGTCCTGCTGGCGGTGGCCGGAATCTGGTGGGCCTTGCAGATCAACTACCGCAGCCGCCGCATTCTGGAGGTTCTGACACTGTCCGAAGCTGACGCACGTCTGGTCAGGCACGATCCCGGCGGCGCGGTGCAGGAATGGCAATGTAACCGCCATTGGGCGCGACCCGCGCTGCACACAGATGACGGCCCGGTGCCCAACTATGTCACACTCAAGGGCGGCGGGCGCGAGGTCGAGATCGGCGCCTTTCTGTCCGAAGACGAACGCAAGGCGCTATATGATGATCTGCTGACCCGTTTAAGACCCGCTTGAGCAGATCAGCACTGCCCGCTTGACGACGCGCAGAGATGGTCCTTGACCATTGGCCCGACCTTGCCGAAATCCATCCGGCCCGTATAGCGGGACTTCAACTCGCCCATGACCTTGCCCATATCGCGGATCGAACCCGCGCCTGTGGCCGTGATCGCGGTTTGGATTGCGTTGGCAACCTCATCCTCGTCCAGCTGTTTGGGCAGGAACTCGGCGATAATCTCAACTTCGCGGGTTTCCCGCTCGGCCAGGTCCAGCCGTCCGCCTTCTTCATAGGCGCGCGCGCTTTCCTGCCGCTGCTTGGTCATTTTCCCAAGGATTGCAAGGACATCCTTTTCATCGCAGCCGGTCGCCTCTTCAGCGCCGCTACCGCGGGCAGCGATGTCCTTGTCCTTGATTGCCGCGTTGATCAGCCGGAGCGTCGAAACACGTTCGCTGTCTTTGTCTTTCATCGCTTGTTTCAGGGCCGCGTTGACCCGAGAGCGCAGATCCATCTGTGTGTCCATCCCCATGGAAAGCCAGACCCGACCATACCCAAAGAAAAACTCTGACACAACCGGAAGCGGAAGCGTCTAACGTGTTGAAATTCCACAATAGCCGAAAAAATCAGCACCCTTGACCGGGGCGAGGAACCCCCTTAGGAACAAGCCGGTTTACCCAACAGGAGAGTCGCGCCATGGCACACCCCGCCCCGTCAAAGCCCACCGCATGTCTGGCATTGGCGGATGGGACAGTGTTCTATGGCATAGGCTTTGGCGCAACCGGTCAGACCGTCGCCGAGCTGTGTTTCAATACCGCGATGACCGGCTATCAGGAAATCATGACCGACCCGTCTTATGCGGGCCAGGTTGTGACCTTTACCTTTCCGCATATCGGCAATGTGGGGGTAAACCCCGAGGATGACGAAACAGCTGATCCGGTGGCCGAGGGCATGGTGGTCAAATGGGACCCGACCACGCCCTCGAATTGGCGCGCGGTGGAAGAGCTGAAAGACTGGTTGGCCCGGCGCGGACGCATCGCCATTGGCGGCGTCGATACGAGACGGTTGACACGCGCGATCCGCCAACAGGGCGCGCCCCATGTGGCGCTGGCTCATGACCCAGAAGGCAATTTCGACATCGCGGCTCTGGTCGCGGCCGCCCGTGCCTTTGTAGGGCTCGAAGGCATGGATCTGGCCAAGGAAGTGACCTGCGCACAATCCTATCGCTGGGACGAAATGCGTTGGGCCTGGCCAGACGGGTATACGCGGCAGGAGGCACCGCAGCATAAGGTCGTGGCCATCGACTACGGCGCGAAGCGTAACATCCTGCGCTGCCTCGCCTCGGCGGGCTGCGACGTAACCGTCCTGCCTGCCACCGCCACGTCGACCGAGGTGCTTGCGCACAATCCCGACGGCGTCTTCCTGTCCAACGGTCCTGGCGACCCGGCAGCCACTGGCGAATACGCGGTGCCGATGATCCGCGAAATCCTCGACAGCACCGATCTGCCGGTCTTCGGCATCTGCCTTGGCCACCAGATGCTGGCGCTGGCGCTTGGCGGTGAAACCGTCAAGATGAACCACGGTCACCACGGCGCCAACCACCCGGTGAAGGATCTGGAAACGGGCAAGGTCGAGATCACCTCGATGAACCATGGTTTCGCGGTCGATGCACAGGCGCTGCCCGATGGCGTGGTGGAAACCCACCGCTCTCTCTTTGATGGATCGAACTGCGGTATCCGTATGGCCGACAGGCCGGTCTATTCGGTGCAATACCACCCCGAGGCGTCGCCCGGACCGCAGGACAGCTTCTACCTCTTTGAACGCTTCGCCAGCGCGATGTCGGCTCGCAAAGCGGCAAACTGAGACCACTTAGGCGTAGTTAACCCGGCGTTAACCTTGGTGAGAGAGCCTGTCGCAAGGGGCCTTGCCGGGAAACGCCATGAGCGATCTGCATCTGAATTTCCAGCGGAAAAGCTCGGCGGTTCCCACCGCCGCAGCGCATGTTCCGCTGGGGCGTATCCTGGTCAGGAACGGTGCGATCACTCAGACGCAGCTGCATGCGGCACTTGAACTGCAATTGCGCCTGAACGCACCGATTGGCGAAATCATCGTTGCCGAAGGCTGGGCCAGCGAAGATCAGGTGCAGGCCGCGCTGGTTGCGCAGCGCGGTCTCGCGGTCGTGAACCTGCACCGGGACGCACCGGAACCGGCGCTCTGGGCATTGCGGCCCCGCGCGTTCTGGCAGCGCACCGGCTGCGCTCCCTACGAGCGGACCGGGGCGTTTCTGCGGGTGGCGACCGCGCGACCCGACCGTTTTGCCGAGGTTGAGGCAGAATTTGAGGACACCGACCTAATCGCGCTGCCGGTTCTGAGCACCGCCACAGAGATCGACGCGGTCTTCTCCGATCACTTCGCCGCTGCCCTGGCGCAGCGAGCGGAAACACGGGTCGCGCCCGAGTTCAGTTGCCGCGGCTACAGCAGGACCTATGGCCTGTGGGGCGGCGGCGCGCTGGCTGCAGTCGCCGTAATTACGATGTTTGCCCCCGCGGCGCTGGCCGTTGCCGGTTTCGCTGCCGCCTGCCTGACCCTATTGTTGTTATTCGTTCTGCGTTGTGTCGGGTTTCTGGCCCATATCCTGACCCGGCCCACCGACAGTAGTGACGACAGCCCAAGGGCCAAACTGCCAAAGGTCTCTGTTATCGTGCCGCTCTACAAGGAGCGTGAGATCGCAAATGCGCTGATCCGGCGGCTTGGTCGTCTGACCTATCCAAAGGCGCTGCTGGATGTAATCCTTGTGCTCGAAGCCAAGGACGAGGTGACACGGGCGGCGCTGCAAGACCTCGTTCTGCCCCATTGGATGCGCGTTCTGGAAGTGCCGGAAACCTGTGGTCTGACCACCAAGCCACGCGCACTGAACTATGCGCTGGATTTCTGCGCCGGTGAAATCGTCGGCGTTTGGGATGCCGAGGACGCGCCCGAACCCGATCAGATTGAAAAGGTAGTCCGACATTTTGATCGGGCGGGGTCAGATGTCGCCTGCCTGCAGGGCATTCTGGACTATTACAATCCCCGCACCAACTGGCGTGCACGCTGTTTCGCCATCGAATACAGCAGCTGGTTTCGCGCAGTGATGCCCGGCATCGCGCGGTTGGGGCTTGTGGTGCCCCTTGGCGGCACAACGCTGTTCATGCGCAAATCGGTTCTGGAACAGCTTGGCGGTTGGGATGCCCATAACGTCACCGAAGATGCCGATCTTGGCGTGCGGCTGTGCCGGGCGGGGTATCGCACCGAGTTTATCAACACCGTCACCCATGAAGAAGCAAACCACCGGCTTTGGCCTTGGGTCAAACAGCGGTCGCGCTGGCTCAAGGGGTTCATGGTCACCTATCTGGTGCATATGCGCAAGCCGCGTCAGCTCTGGCGCGATCTGGGCGCATGGCGATTTTGGGGGTTGCAGGCCTTTTTCCTTGGCACGCTCGGGCAGTTCCTGCTGGCGCCTGCGCTCTGGCTCTTTTGGCTGGGCCTATTGGGCACGCCAAGCCCTTGGGCAGGCCTGATCGACGCGCGACTGCTGACTGCCGCAATGGCAATGCTGATTTCGGTTGAAGGGATCAACCTGGCAATCGCGGCGACCGTCCTGTCCCGACCGGGCCGACGCTTTCTGTTGCCCTGGATCGTGACGATGCCGTTCTATTATCCCGCAGGCGTTATCGCGGCGTACAAGGCGCTTTATGAACTGGCAGTGAAACCCTATTTCTGGGACAAGACCCAGCACGGGCAGGCGACGGCAGATGGAACGGTTTGACGCGCAGACCCCAAGCAGGGGCGCGTCAAAACGAGACGCTAGCTGCGTTCGCGCTCATCCGCATCCTGTTTGAGTCGTGTGACGAATGCCACCGAGATATGGTCCTTGAGCGCCCGGCCCGCCGCCTCTTCGTCACGCGCCGCGATCGCCTCGACAATGGCCTTGTGCTCGGCCTGCGCGATCTCGCCCCGCCCCTGTGCCGCCAGCGACGTAGTTGCCATCAGTGCCATCGTGCGATGCACCAGATCAAGCTGCTGCACCAGATAGCGGTTATGCGAGGCGAGATGGATCTGCTCGTGAAACCGGCGGTTCGCGCGGCTGAGCGCCGCCGGATCATCGACCAGCGCATCGTCGGCCTCGACCATTTCGCGCAGCACCTTGATTTCCTCTTCGGTGGCGTGGCGTGCGGCCAGGCTGGCGGCCAGCCCCTCCAACTCGCTGCGCACCACATAAAGCTCGGCCATCTGGTTGTGGTCCAGCGAGGCAACGATCAGCGAGCGACCGTCGCGTTCCAGCAGCGACTGTGTCTCAAGCCGTTGCAGCGCCTCGCGGATCGGCGTGCGCGAAACGCCAAAGCGTTCCGCCAGATCGCTTTCCACTAGACGGTCACCGGGTTTGAACACCCCGACATCAATGGCTTCGAGCACGAGGTGATAGGCGTCGGTCTGACTGGATTGGGTGCGGTTCATGCAGGCTGCTTTCCTTGTTCGGACATGTCTAGCGCTCCCCGGCCCCGCCAATCAAGCCAAAGCGTTGAAAACCCCCGCCGATTGGCCTAGACCCGCGCCATGGTCCGGCGCAGCTTCTCTCACGTCACGCATTGGGTGTTTGATCTGGACAACACCCTTTACCCGCCACACATGAAGCTCTTCGATCAGATCGAAGTGCTGATGACGCAATATGTGATGGACGCGCTGTCTGTCTCTCAGGCCGAGGCCGACCGGTTGAGGACTCATTACTGGCACACTTATGGTACCACGCTGGCGGGGCTGATGCGGGAACATGATCTGGACCCGGACCCTTACCTGCACGCCGTCCATCAGATCGACACAGACCATATGGAACCCGATGCAGAGCTCGCCACCCACATCGCCTCACTGCCGGGGCGGCGCATCGTCTATACCAACGGGTCCGCCCCTTATGCCGAGCAGGTGCTGGCTGCCCGTGGTCTGAGCGGATTGTTTGACGCCATCTATGGCGTTGAACATGCAGGCTATCGCCCGAAACCCGAGCGCGCGGCATTCGAGGCGGTCTTTACACAGGACGGGGTGACACCCGGCCGGGCCGCCATGTTCGAGGATGACCCGCGCAATCTGACCGCGCCCTACGAGATGGGAATGCGCACGGTTCACGTGGCCCCCGAGCCGCTGGATGCGGACCATATCCACCATCATACGAACAACTTGACAGCATTTCTGGCCCAACTGGTCTGAACCGACAGGCTGCGACACTCTGCGCAGGGGCGGCGGCGCCGCAAAACACTATGTCAGGCCAGACAAAGCGACATCCGAAAGGTCCCTTATGAGCAATGCCGCCATCCCTGCCCGGCTGCCCTTCTGGCAGCGCCTGTTTTTTGCGATCCCGGTGCTGGGATGGATGGCCAAAGAGGTCGCCTATGGCGATCCCGACAACATCTGGTACGCGATCATCGCAGGCGTCTGCGCTTGGGGCTGTGCGATCCTGCTGTTCGGCCTGCCCGGCCTCTATATTCCGGCGCTTTGCATGGTTCCGGTGATCTGGACGGTCCTGATCCTGATCACACGCGGCTGAGCCACGGGACAGGATGTCGCTTGGCCTCTGCCCGCCGCCCGGATTACAGTCCGCGCGAATGGAGACCAGCGACATGACACAGACCTGCGACATCCTGATTTCCGGCGGTGGTATCGCCGGGTTGACGGCGGCGGCGGCCTTTGGCGCGGCCGGTTTCGACGTGATCTGTGTCGATCCAACCCCGCCCGTCACCGAGCGCGACGCGCAAGGCTCTGACCTGCGCACCACCGCCTTTCTGCAACCGGCCCAGGCGCTGCTGGATCAATGCGGACTCTGGGCACGGCTTGGCGATCATGCCGCCCCGCTGCAGGTCATGCGGATCGTCGATGCGGGCGGAGAACTGCCGGAACCGCGCATCGTGCGCGATTTCAACGCCGCCGACATATCCGAACAACCCTTTGGCTGGAATCTGCCCAACTGGCTACTCCGCCGCGAGATGACCCTGCGATTGGGTGAGTTGCCCAATGTCGATTTCCGCCCTGGCACCGGCACCACCACCTTGTTCACCCGCACCAGCGAGGCGCGCGTAGGCCTCAGCGATGGCAGCCGCATCCGCTGCAAGCTGGTGATCGCGGCAGACGGGCGCAACTCGCCCATGCGCGAAGCTGCCGGAATCGATGTGAAAACCACTCGCTACGGGCAGAAGGCGCTGGCCTTTGCCGTCACCCATCCGACACCGCATGACAATGTCTCGACCGAGATTCATCGTTCCGGCGGGCCGTTCACAATGGTGCCACTGCCCGATTGGAAAGGCTCACCTTCATCCGCGATTGTCTGGATGGAACGGGGACCGGTCGCGCAAGACCTGCTTGCCCTGCCCGATGCCGCCTTTGAGGCGGCGATGACCGAACGGTCCTGCGGGTTGCTCGGGGATCTGAAACTGGCCTCGCGCCGCACGATCTGGCCGATCATCAGCCAGTCGGCGGCGCATTTGTCGGGCGAACGGATCGCCCTGATGGCCGAGGCCGCCCATGTGGTGCCCCCCATCGGCGCGCAGGGGTTGAACATGTCGCTGAACGATCTGCGCGGCCTGTTGGATCTGGCCGAGATACATCGCGATGATCTGGGCAGTGCCGCCATGCTTGACGCCTATCACAAGGCCCGCATCCGCGATGTGGAGTTACGGGTCACCGGGATCGACCTACTGAACCGCGCCTCGATGGTTGAGGCGCGGCCCCTGCGCGATGCGCGCGCCTTGGGGCTGGACGCGCTATATGCCCTGCCCGCCGTGCGCCGCACACTGATGCAAATGGGACTGGGCGTGCGCTAGAGTACCTTGTCCAGCACCCGTTTCAGCCGCGCGATGGTCCCATCCACGTCGTAGAGCTTGTCCAGACCGAAGAGGCCCAGCCGGAAGGTGCTGAACCCCTCGGGCTCGTCACATTGCAGCGGCACGCCCGCTGCGATCTGCATCCCTTCGGCAGCAAACTTCTTACCGCTCTTGATGTCGGGATCGCCGGTATAGCTGACCACTACCCCCGGCGCGCCGAACCCGTCAGCGGCAACCGAGGTCACGCCCTTCTCCTTGAGCATCGCGCGCACGCCATTGCCCAGCGCCCATTGCGCCTCGCCCAGCTTTTCGAACCCATAGTCGCGGGTTTCGACCATCGTATTGCGGAAGGCCTTCAACGCGTCGGTCGGCATGGTGGCGTGATAGGCATGACCGCCATTTTCGTAAGCCGCCATGATCTCGCGCCATTTCTTCAGATCCACCGCAAAACTGTCCGAGTTGGTTTCCTTCAGGCGTTGCTCGGCGCGTTCCGACAACATCACCAGCCCGGCACAGGGCGATGCGCTCCAGCCTTTTTGCGGGGCCGAGATCAGCACATCGACGCCGGTGGCTTTCATGTCGATCCAGATACAACCCGACGCTATGCAATCCAGCACCATCAGCGCGCCAACCTCATGCGCGGCGGCGGCCAGCGCGGTCACATAGTCATCCGGCAGGATTACCCCGGCCGAGGTCTCCACATGTGGGGCAAAGACCACATCAGGCTTCTGCTCGCGGATCGCGGCGACCACTTCGTCGATGGGCGCAGGTGCAAAAGGCGATGGGCTGGAATTGCCGGTCTGGCGGGCCTTCATCACCGTGGCGCTCGCTGTCAACCCGCCGCTCTCGATGATCTGGCTCCAGCGATAGGAAAACCATCCATTGCGCACCACAAGAACATTCCCACCACGCGCAAACTGCCGCGCGACGGCCTCCATCCCATAGGTGCCGCCACCTGGGATCACGGCCACACCATCAGCGTTATACACCGATTTGAGCAGGTCCGAGATATCGCGCATCACCTGCTGAAAATCGGCGGACATATGGTTGAGCGAGCGATCCGTGAATACAACGGAGAATTCCTCAAGCCCGTTGGGGTCGACGTTATCAAGCAGTGCAGGCACAGCAACAATCCTTCTGATTTGGTCAGCCCTGTAGTTACCGGCTGATTAACGTTAGGGAAACTGCAAAACGAAAAGACCAACAGGCGGTTTCCGAGCCTCTGATACCATCGCCTCGACACAGACAATCTGACAAAAACGTCAAAATCATCCATAAAATGGGGGCTTCCCCAAGGGCATGACGCCAATTAGTGTCAATTTCACTTTACACCATAAGATGTTTGCGAACAGACTAGCACACGCAGAGAAAGATAAGGTCGTAGCCAGTTGCAGGAACGTAAAAGAACCAGCTTTCAAGCGGTTCGCCAGTTGGTACAGAGCAGGATTGAAAAGGGTATCTGGCCGCAGGGCACATTGCTTCCCACCGAGTCGGATTTGGCAGAGGAATTCGGATGCGCCCGCGCAACGGTGAACCGGGCGCTGCGCGAGCTTGCCGATGGCGGTTTTGTCGAACGTCGCCGCAAAAGCGGCACACGGGTCACCACCGCGCCGGTCAAACTTGCCAAGTTTGAGATCGCGCTGGTGCGCAAGATGGTCGAAGAGCAGAACGCTGCCTATCGCTATACGCTGGTCAGCCGCTCCACCGATCCGGCCCCAGCCTGGCTGAGTTCGCGGTTGGGCATCGCATCGGATCAGCGTGTGTTGCACATCTTGTGTATGCATTACGCCGAAAACCGGCCCTTTCAGTTCGAAGAGCGCTGGGTCAATCTGGATGTTGTGCCGGAAATCGAACAGGCTGATCTGTCTCAGGCGGGGCCGAATGAGTGGCTGCTGGCAAATGTGCCCTTCACAGATGCCGAGATGATTCTGTCTTCTGTACCGGCTGATGCGCGGCTGGCCGAATTTCTGGCTACGTCTGCCGGAACCTCGGTCATGCAAATCGAGCGCACCACCTGGAGACAGGGCGTTCCGGTCACCTTCGTGCGGATGACCCACCATCCGGGGTTTCAGGTCCGGGCGCGCTACTAACCCCGATCGGTCCGGGCAACCGTTCTTCGCTGAGCAAGACATTGGCTTCGACATCGCCTGCCCCGGGCAAGGTCATGATCCGGCGGCGCAACACCCTTTCGAAATCGGACAGATCGCGCGCGACCACCCGCAATCGGTAGTCATAGAGACCCAGAACGTGTTCCACGGTCTGCACCTCGGGGATTGCAGAGACCGCGCGTTCAAAATCCTCCAGGCTGATCTGCCCCTTGCGTGCCAGTTTGACCCCCAGAAAGACCGTCACGCCAAACCCGAGCGCTTCGGCGTTCAGCCGCAATCGGCGGCCCTTGATCGCGCCACTGTCCTGCAACCGCTTTATGCGGCGCCAGGCGGCGGGTTGCGATAGACCAAAGCGCCGCCCCAGCGCGCCCGCGCTTTGTGCAGCGTCTTGAGCCAGCGCGTTCAGCAGCTTGCGGTCAATTTCATCCAACTCGATCATACCGGCAGCGCCTCGTCCCGCTTGACCCGCGCGATATGCATAAGCGCTTCGATATCAGCGATATGCGGCAGGGTCAGGATGCGGTCGCGATAGATCTGCTGGTAATGCGACATATCCCGCGCGATGACGGAAAGTCGCACATCGACGCGGCCCAGGAAGGTTTGGATCTCGATGACTTCGGGCACAAGGCGCGCCTGCGCGGTGAACTCGTCGAAGGCGCGCGCCTGTGTCTTGTCCAGCGTCACACGCAGCGACACCTCAACCGCGTATCCCAAAGCCGTCCAATCTATGATCGCCTCTTGACCTTGTATGATCCCGCTTGCTTCCATCTTCTCGATCCGCCGCCAGCAGACGCCGGACGTGATCCGGCACCGCTCGGCCAATTCCGCGGTTGAGAGGCTGGGATCGGCCTGGAAGTGGCGAAGAATGCGTCTGTCGATGTCATCAAGCATAAAATTGTCATTATCACTTACTTTCGCGAATGGAAATCTCTTTAGATGGCAGAAATAACGGAAATCAGACCTCCAATCCCAAGTCTGTGTGACCTAGAACAGCGCCAGATAAACTCATGGAGGAACGCCGAGATGCGCGTCTACTACGATCGCGATTGCGACATTAACCTGATCAAGGACAAGAAAGTGGCCATCCTGGGCTATGGCAGCCAAGGCCATGCCCACGCGCTGAACCTGCGCGATAGCGGCGCCAAGAACCTTGTTGTTGCCCTGCGCGAAGGCTCCCCCTCGGCCAAGAAGGCGGAAGCAGAGGGCCTTCAGGTCATGGGCATCGCCGAGGCAGCTGCGTGGTGTGACGTCATCATGTTCACCATGCCCGACGAATTGCAGGCCGAGACCTACAAGAAATACGTCCACGACAACATCAAGCCGGGTGCCGCTATCGCGTTCGCCCACGGCCTGAACGTGCATTTTGGCCTGATCGAGCCGAAAGACGGCGTCGACGTCATTATGATGGCGCCCAAGGGCCCCGGCCACACCGTGCGCGGTGAATACGTCAAAGGCGGCGGCGTGCCCTGCTTGGTGGCCGTCGACAATGACGCAACCGGCAAAGCCCTGGAAATCGGTCTGTCCTATTGCTCAGCCATCGGCGGCGGTCGTTCGGGTATCATCGAGACCAACTTCCGCGAGGAATGCGAAACCGATCTGTTCGGCGAGCAGGCGGTTCTTTGCGGCGGCATCGTCGAACTGATCCGCATGGGCTTTGAGACCCTGGTCGAGGCTGGTTACGCACCAGAAATGGCCTATTTCGAATGCCTGCACGAAACCAAGCTGATCGTAGACCTGATCTATGAAGGCGGCATCGCCAACATGAACTACTCGATCTCGAACACCGCCGAATACGGCGAGTATGTCTCGGGCCCGCGGGTTCTGCCTTATGACGAGACCAAGGCCGCGATGAAAGGCGTTCTGCGCGACATCCAGACCGGTAAGTTCGTGCGTGACTTCATGCAGGAAAACGCGGTCGGCCAGCCCTTCTTCAAAGGCACGCGCCGTCTGAACGACGAGCACCAGATCGAAGTTGTCGGCAAGAAGCTGCGCGACATGATGCCGTGGATTTCCGCAGGCAAGCTGGTGGATCAGGAAAAGAACTGATCTCGGCCCATTGTGCTGACTTTCAGACGGGCGGGCCTATTGGTCCGCCCGTTTTGCTCGACGCTCATAGTTCGATGCAGAACGAACTATAGGCGATTGACCGCGCTCTCGTACGCGTCCAACATCCGCCAGAACTCGCAGGAGCGCAGATGACCCAGTCGCCCGAAATCACCTCAAAAAGCTGGCTGATGGTCGCCACTCTGGGGTTGGTCTGGGGCGCGACCTTCATGGTGATTGAATTGGCGTTGCGGGGGATCACCCCGTTCTGGCTGGCCACCGCGCGGATCGGATTTGCAGCGCTGCTGACGCTGGCGATCTGGCGCATGATGGGCGGGCGGATCTGGTTGAGCGGAGACACCGCTTGGGGGTCGCTGGCGATCACCGGCGTGTTGAGCTCGGCGCTGCCCTTCATGCTGCTCAGCTGGGGACAGCAATATGTGACCAGCGGCTTTGCCGGGGTATCGATGGCCGCCGTGGTGCTGATGGTGTTGCCGCTGGCACATCTCTTCGTTCCCGGCGAACGCATGACCCCACGCCGGGTGCTGGGCTTTCTGATCGGGTTTGCGGGTGTCGTCGTACTGATCGGCGGGCAAGCCTTCGACACAACTGGTGCCCGGTTAGAGGGCTGGGGCCGTCTCGCTTGCTTATCGGCGGCCTGCTGCTATGCGGTCAGTTCGGTGATGATGCGCAAACTGCCCGCGATTGATCCTTACGCACTGGCCGCCTTGCAACTGAGCATCGGGGCCTGCATCGTCTTGCCTGCTGCGCTGGTGGTCGAAGGCCCGCCGCCACTGCCCTCCTCCGAAACGCTATTCTATCTGGCATTGCTCGGCCTTGTGCCGACGGCTGCGGCGAACCTGTTGCGCGTTCTGGTGATCCGCAGCGCCGGTCCCGTTTTCATGGGCCTCACGAATTATCAGGTGCCGCTCTGGTCAGTTATTCTGGGAGCCGTCTTTCTGCACGAGCCCCTGCCCCACAGCCTGCTACTGGCTCTGATCCTGATCCTCGGTGGCATGGGCCTCAGCCAGTATGGTGCGCTGAAACGGCTATTTTTTGCTGGGCGTTAAGCCACGGGAGCCGCGGAACCGACAGCCCGTTCGACCGCATCCACGACCGAACCAACGCTCTGCTCCAGCAGGGCCTCATCTTCGCATTCGGCCATCACACGGATCAGAGGTTCTGTGCCCGATTTGCGGATCAGCAGTCGGCCCTGACCGTTCAGCGCCGCCTCGGCGTCGCTAATCGCAGTTTTGACCGCCGCCAGTTCCAACGGGGTCTGACCATCGGCAAAGCGCACATTGCGCAACAATTGCGGCACCGGCTCAAACCGGCGCGCCAGTTCCGAGGCGGATTTGTCGCTGCGCACCATCTCGGCCAGGAAATGCAAACCCGCCATCAACCCGTCGCCGGTGGTGGCAAAGTCACTCATCACGATATGGCCGGATTGTTCGCCGCCCAGATTGAAGCCGCCTTCCCGCATCCGCTCAACCACATAGCGGTCGCCCACGGCGGTGCGCTCCAACCCGATCCCATGCGACGCGAGGTGCCGTTCCAACCCCAAATTGGACATGACGGTCGCAACCAATGCTCCGCCCGACAACATGCCATCGGCATTCCAACGCTCTGCCAGCAGAGCCATCAACTGATCGCCATCAGCAACCGTACCGGTCTCATCCACCAGGATCACCCGATCCGCGTCGCCATCCAAGGTGATGCCCACATCGGCCCCATGCGCCACGACCGTTTCGGCGGCGGCTTCTGGGTGGGTCGAACCACAGCCGCGATTGATGTTCAGACCATCCGGCGCCACCCCAACCGGGATAACCTCGGCCCCCAATTCCCAGAGGATTTCGGGCGCGGCCCGGTGCGCGGCACCATTGGCGCAATCGATCACCACCTTGAGCCCATCCAGACGCAGCGCGCGGGGCAGCGAGGATTTCACCCGCTCACCATAGCGAAAGCGAGCGTCATCGACCCGGCGTGCGCGTCCGATATTATGCGCCTGTGCTGGTTGCACACCGGCCTCAAGCAGCGCCTCAATCTCTTCCTCGGCCTGATCGGAGAGTTTGAACCCGTCCGGACCAAAGAACTTGATTCCATTGTCCTCGGCCGGGTTGTGACTGGCCGATATCATCACCCCCAGATCGGCACGCATCGACCGGGTCATCAAGCCCACAGCAGGCGTGGGCACCGGCCCCAGCAGCAGCACGTTCATGCCGGTCGAGGTCAGTCCGGCGGTCAGCGCGTTTTCGAACATGTAGCCCGACAGGCGCGTGTCCTTGCCAATCACGACGCGATGCACGCCCTTGGCATCGCGCCGAAAATAGCGCCCCACAGCGGCGCCAAGGCGCAGCGCCAGATCGGCGGTCATTGGATGGGTATTGGCCGTGCCCCGCACCCCATCTGTTCCAAACAGCTTCCGCATCCTGCCCCTCGCCGATTGTTCTCGCTTGCCTGCCGCAAATTAGCGGACCGCAGACCACAGGCGCAAGGCCTGAGCGGTCTCTGCCACGTCATGCACACGTATGATCTGCACCCCCTGCGCCAGCGCCGCCAACGCTACAGCGATCGAGCCCGGTGCGCGCGCATCCGCACGCGGCTCCTCCGCCAACGTGCCGATGAAGCGTTTGCGAGACGCCCCCAGCAGGATCGGCACGCCTAGATCATGAAACAGGTCGATATTGCGCAAAAGCGTCAGGTTATGGTCGAGCGTCTTGCCGAAACCGATACCGGGATCCGCAACGATCTGATCGCGCGAGATGCCAGCGGCTTCGAGGTGGTCGATGCGTTCTTTCAAAAAGTCGAACACGTCCAACAGCACGTTCTCGTATTGGGGATCGTCCTGCATGGTCTCGGGGTCACCCTGCGCATGCATGACGCAGACCGGAACACCGCGCGCGGCGCTCAACTCTGCGAGATCGGCATCATAAGTAAAGCCCGACACATCATTGACGATACCTGCCCCGGCATCCAACGCGGCGGCGGCCACGTCAGATTTTCTGGTGTCGATAGAGATCAGTGTATCGCAATCAGCAGCGATGGCAGCGATGATGGGCGCGGTGCGTTCGATCTCGGCCTCGGCGGGTACGAAATCTGCGCCGGGCCGGGTGGATTCGCCGCCAACATCTAGAATGCTCGCGCCATGTGCAACCATCTGACGGGCGGCAGCGCGCGCAGCCTCGACGCTGGCATGACGGCCGCCATCCGAGAAACTGTCCGGCGTCGCATTCAGAATGCCCATGATATGCGGCCGATCCATTGCCAAGCCGGCAATCGGCGCGCGTGCACCTGTCAATCGAGCAAGCGCCGCGTCAGGCAGGTCTGCGACCGCAACTACGCGCGGGCTGGCGTGACGCGACAGAATCTCGACATGGGTGAACCAGAGCGGACCTCCGGCCAGTGGCAGGGCCTGATCAGGGCGAGCATGGCCATGCTGAACAATCGGTCGGTGATAGTTGCTCACAATGCGGCCTGATCCACGGAACGGTGCAACAGCGTTACATTGGAACCTGTCGGCAATTCCGCCCCGATCACCAGCATCTCACCCGCCTCAAAAGTTGCCGCGAACCAAGCCGCCAGCGCGACCGCATCGGAGGGGTGCGCCGAGGGGCCGTCCACCGCATCCAACACGATCTTGGAAGGGGCCCAGACGCTGATCTGGCCGTTTTTCATCGCCCAGTCCAACTCCGTCCGGGTCGAAACAACGACGCAGCGCGGATCGCGCGCGGCAAGAACCCAGGCGTTCTGTTCGATGGCCAACAGGTCAATGCGGCGCTGGGTCATGGCATGGCCAGTCTGCGGCGCAGCAAGGTCCGAGGCGCCGACACACAGGACAAGTGGCCTCTCGCGGGCCTCCAACTGATCAATCCAGCCGGTCAGATGTGCGGAGGCGATGGCCTCGTTCGACAGATACACCAGTCTCGGACGCGGGCGCTCATCTTCCTGCGGTTCCAATTGCACGGTATCGCGGGCGCGCACGATCTCGACCCCCAGCGCGCCGGGGCCCCGGTCAAGCTTTTCGATCCGGACAAAGGCCCTCACGGCCTGCGGCTCAAGCAGGATGCGCTCGGCAACCCGTTCCGCCAGAGTTTCCAGCAGGTTCAGCCGCTCTTCGGCAAGCTCATGCGCGATTGCCTCAGTCACACGGTCATAAGACAATATCCGGTCCACATCATCGTCGATTGGCCCTGTCAGTGGCGTGACCTCGACCACCACATTGAAGCAGATGCGCTGGGTATTGCCGCGCTCGGCCTGGAACGCACCAATCTCGACCTCGACGATGTGATCGCGCAGCGAAATCCGGTCGAGTGGTGCGCGCGGCGCTGTGGCCTCGGACCGTTCCGAGGGATGCGCAAAAGCGAGACGGATTTCAGTGCTCATGAGAGGACCCTTCGGCTATGCGGCATTGGCCGGTTCGGCGGGCTATAGCAGCCCGTGCGCGTTTACGCCAGCCAAGCGATATGGCGCAAGGCGGGAAACGGCCATGGGGTCCGGTTTGTTGAATCAGCGGGCCAAAGCAGCCCGCCGATGGCGCGTCGCGTCAGTTGCTCGCGGTGCGGTAGTTGTGGCGGTAGAACAGGTGCACCCCGATCTTCGCCGTCCGTGTGTAAACGCGCGCCCATTTCGGGTTGACGGACGTGGTGTGGTAATGCGTCGCCCCGTCGGTCAGGTCACCCGCGACGCCGTCGATCGCGGCGCGCGCGATCTTGGACACCCGCTGATAGGCCTGCTTTTCGGCAATGACTTCCTTATGCCCGTCGCAGGTATAGGTGAACTGGCACTGGTATTTGCGGCCCGTACCCTGATTAATCACGCCACAAACTGAATCTGGAAAACGGCTGCTTTTGACCCGATTCAGAATAACCTCTGCCACGGCAAACTGGCCTTTCACGGTCTCGCCACGCGCCTCGAAATAGAGTGCTTCGGCCAGACATTGCCAATGCTTGTCACCTTCGGCTTCGGGTTGTTCATCCACCCAGGCTCGCGAATAGGTCACTTGGGTCGGACGTGCCTTGGGTTGCACATAATTCAGGTATCTGCGGAACTGGGCACCCGGCAGAGTGCCGAGGGACGCTTGCTCATGTTCTATCAACGAGGAAAATCCCGTATCGGACGCAGAAACACTAGGCAGCAGCACAGCCACCGCCAAGGCGGCCGTCGTAATCAATCTTCTCATTTCTAAAACCCCACCAGGTTTATAACGCGCGCTTACCGATCCCCCCGAAAAGCAAACGCAGGCTGCCCTTTAGCCCAGAGTTCCGCGCAGGTCCAGTTCGTGGGAAAATGCAAGGGCAAAAACAGAGGATTCTTGCCGATGGCAGGATTTTTCCGATTACGCGTACCCGCAATATCTTGTGGCTTGGCTAAGGGGCCTCACCCACTTGATGAGAAATGGCCAGTTGGGCTGCGGCCAATCGCGCCACCGGCACTCGGAACGGTGAACAGGAGACGTAATCGAACCCTGCGGCCCGGCAAAAGGCGATTGATTCGGGGTTTCCACCATGCTCGCCACAGACGGACAGGGTGATTTCGGGTTGCGATTCGCGGCCCCTCTGGACGCCAAGCTGCAGCAGCTCGCCCACCCCATCCGTATCCAGCACATGAAACGGGTCTTCTGTGAAAACACCCTGATTGACATAAGCCGACATGAACCGGCCCGCATCGTCGCGCGACAAGCCGTAGGTCATCTGGGTCAGGTCGTTGGTGCCGAAGCTGAGGAATGCGCAATGCGGCGCAATCTCGTCCGCGCGCAGGCAGGCGCGTGGAGTTTCGACCATCACGCCCAGCCGGTAGTCGAAATCCCGCCCCTGCTCTGATGCGACCGAGGCCGCCACCGCATCAATTCGCGCCTTGACCAGTTCAACTTCGCGGCAGGCGGAAACAAGCGGGATCATGACCTCGGGCACAACCGGTTCGCCCTCTTTGCTGGCCTCCAGCGTTGCCTCAAAAATAGCGCGGGCTTGCATGTCGTAGATTTCTGGCACCGTCACGCCCAGCCGCACGCCGCGCAGACCAAGCATTGGGTTGTATTCACTCATCGCAGCAACCCGGCGTTCTACATCCGAGACCGGCAAGTCCAGCGCCTCGGCCAGTTCGCGCTGGCCTGTTCGGTTGGTGGGCAGGAACTCGTGCAAAGGCGGGTCAAACAGGCGAATGCAGACCGGCTTGCCACCCATGATGCGGAAAAGCTGCACGAAATCCTTACGCTGGATCGGCAGCAACCGTTCCATAACCGCCGCGCGTCCTTTGGGCGTCTGCGCAAAGATCATCTCGCGCATCACCGTCAGACGGCCCGGCTCAAAGAACATATGCTCGGTCCGGCACAGGCCGATGCCCTGTACGTTGAAATTCTGCGCTGTCTGCGCATCGGCAGGCGTGTCGGCATTGGCGCGGATGCCGATATCGCATTCCGCCTCGGCCCAGGTCATCAGTGTCTGGAAACTGTCATCCAGCGCTGCCTCAAGCATCTGCGGCTGACCGGCCAGAACCTGCCCCGACGTGCCATCGATGGTCAGCACATCGCCGGTTGTGAACACCCGTCCGTCCTGCGCCATCAATTGCCGCTTCTTGGTCATGAAACGCAGACCGGAGGCGCCGACGATGCAAGGCAAACCCAGCCCTCGACCGATCACAGCCGCGTGGCTGGTCATGCCCCCCTTTTCGGTCAGGACAGCCGCAGCAGCGTGCATGCCGCGCACATCTTCGGGAGAGGTCTCGCGCCGCACCAGAATGCAGGGCTCTCCGCGCGCAGCACTTGCCTGCGCCTCGGCTGCGGTAAAAACGATCTGACCGGTGGCCGCGCCCGGGCTGGCGGCGATGCCGGTGGTCAGAACATCGCGTTCGGCATCGGGATGAACCTGCCGGTGCAACAGCTCGTTCAGCGCATGTGGGTCAACCCGCATCAGCGCCTCTTGCGGCGGTATAATCTCCTCTTCGGCTAGACGTACCGCGATCTGAACCGCCGCGCGCGAGCTTCGCGGCACCCGGACGCCATCCAATATGTGCGCGTGGCCATTTTCGATGACGAATTCGACCTGCATTTCTTCGCGCAATTTGCTGCGCATCAGCGCCGCGTGTTGCTGTAGTTCGGTGTAAGCCTCGGGCGCCACATCCTCCAGCGACGGTCCTCGCTCGTCGCGCGCAAGATAAAGCGCGCCGGTGCCCGCCCCCAACGCATCGCGGCCCTGGCTCTGGCTTAGATAGCGGCCCGTGATCTGCGGCTTGCCGGTGGTGCTGTCGACCAGTTGCATGACACCCGAACCGCATTCACCGCGGCCCAGACCGGGGATCATCTCCTGCACCACAAGGCCCAGACCGGCATCGGCCGGCGCGCCTTTGGCCTGCCGCAAAAGCCTCGCGGTTGTTCCGTCCCAAGCGCGGGCCATGGATTTCAACACCGCCGCCAACTGTTCACCGGGGTCTTGCGGAAAAGGCTCGTCGGTTTCCTCTTCATAGGCGCGCAGCGTTTCGCTGAGGCCCTGCTGGCCGTCTTCCATCAACTCGTCGAACGCATCCGGGTCCAGCCGCGCCACATGCAACGCATAGGTCTGCACGAAACGCAGATACATCGCCGCCGCCGCGTCTGCCCCCATCTCGTCGCTCAGATCCACATAGCGGGCATCGTTCATGCCCACGTTCAGCACCGCCCCCGGTCCGCCCCAGTCAGGATCCTCGGAGGACGGGCGCACGCAAAGCAGTGCCGTGGGATCAAATTGCTCAAGAATACGCGCGATATCGGGCACATACCCGTCGGCAATCCCCTGCACAGTGCCAAAGGACAGGGCCACCGTGCGCGGCACGGGCATCTCCAGCCGCACTAGTCGCTGCAGACATTTCGCCCGCCCGCCATGGGTGGTGGTCGCCACCGGCGCATCGGGTGTGATCAACGTGGTATGCGGATTATTCTGCACTGCGGCACCTTTTTTACTTGGCCGCAGCATAAGAAGGTTTGGGATCGACGCAAGGGAGAGGTTTGGGATGCGTATTTTAGCGCATCCCGGCGTGTTAACCCTCGATCCGAGTCAGGTCAGCGACGCTGGAGCAGATCGTACGGATCTGGCTGAGTAGGTTCAGACGGTTGCGGCGCAGCACGTCATTGTCGGTATTGACCTGCACGTCCTCGAAGAAGGCATCAATCGGCCCGCGCAGCTCGGCCATGGCTGCCATCGCAGTCGGGAAATCCTCGGCCTCCAGCGCCGGGGCGATTTTCGCCTGCCCGGCGTCGAGTGCGGCAAAGAGCGCCTTTTCGCTGTCACTCTCGGCGAATTTGGGATCCGCGCCGTAGGAGTATTCGACCCCATCCTTCTCTTCGGCCTGCGTCAGGATGTTATTGGCCCGTTTGAACCCCTGCACGAGGTTTTCGCCATCTTCGGTGGCCAGCACCTCATTCAGCGCGCGGGCACGTTTGACCAGCAGGGTCAGGTCGTCATTGCCCTCCATCGCGATACAGGCGTCGATGATGTCGTGGCGGACGCCCTCATCGCGGAGGAAGACTTTCAGGCGGTCGTGGATGAAGGAGAGGAGGTCATTTTCGATTGGAACGTAGTCAGACAAATCGATGCGGTCGAGCAAATCTGAAATTCGTACTCTGTCGGCTTCTTTTTCTTCATCGCTCCGAGCTTCACTAATAGCGCTCTGCAAGGCCCTTACTTGGCTGATGTCTTTTAGTCCCAAGACTTTAGCAGCATTGGATTCAGCTTGGATGATTTCTTTTTCAAGTTCCCAGCTAAACGCCGAACAGTGATCTTCCACCTTGGCTCGAAGCAACGACGCCAACGGTGCCGTCAGCTTATTGCCCAACACCAACCGAATAACCCCCAGAGCAGCCCGGCGCAGGGCAAACGGGTCTTTCGAACCGGTGGGTTTCTCGTCTATCGCCCAGAACCCGGTCAGCGTGTCCAGCTTGTCGGCCAGCGCGACGGTCACCGAAAGCGGCGCAGTGGGGACGTCGTCGGAGGGGCCCAGCGGCGAGTAGTGTTGCTGCGCCACGGCGGCGACGGCAGAATCTTCGCCTGCGGCTTCGATGTAGTAGCGGCCCATAAGCCCTTGAAGTTCGGGAAATTCATAGACCATCTCGGAGCTGAGATCGGCCTTTGCCAGACGTGCCGCCTTCTCGGCCTGATCCGGGTCGGCGCCGGTCACCGGGGCCAGTTCGCGTGCCAGTGCGGCGATCCGGTCGATCCGTTCGGCCTGCGTGCCCAGCTTGTTGTGGAAGGTCACGTTCTTCAACGCATCGGTCCAGGCGCTCATGTCCGATTTGGCGACGCGCAGGTCGTTTTCCCAGAAGAACTTCGCATCGGCCAGACGGGCCGACAGTACCTTTTGGTTGCCCGCCAGAATGGTCGCGCCGTTATCCGCCGTCTCGCGGTTGGCCACGGTGATGAAGCGTTCGATGCGACCAGTCTTAGGGTTCTTCACGGAAAAGAACTTCTGATGTTCCTTCATCGAGGTCTGCAGCACCTCGGGCGGCAGGTCGAGGAATTCGGCATCGATCTGCCCCATCAGCACCACGGGCCATTCCACCAGCCCGGCGACCTCTGCCAGCAGGCCCTTGTCGTCGACCACCTCAAGCCCCGCGGCAAAGGCCATGTTCTGCGCGTCGGCCCAGATATGGTCGGCCCGCTCTGCTGGCGATAAGACCACATGGGCGCGCTTGAGCTGCGCCTCGTAATCCTCGAAAGAGGTTACAGAAAGCCGGCCCGGCGCCATGAAGCGGTGCCCCTCGGTACTATCTCCTGCCTTGATCCCGTCAACCTCCATCGGCACCACTTGCGTACCGGCCTCATCGCTCAGGATGCAGAGGATCGAATGCAGGGGCCGCACCCAGCGCAAGGCACCGCTGCCCCAGCGCATGGATTTGGGCCAGGGGAAGTTGCGGATCGTCGCCTCAAGCACCTCGGCGATGATCTCTGCTGCCGGGCGACCCGGCTTTTCGATGCTGGCGAAATAGACTGCACCTTTGGGCGTCTCACGCTCTTCCAACTGGTCACGTGTCAGGCCCGCGCCGCGCAAAAAGCCCTCGATGGCTTTGTCGGGCGCGCCCACTTTCGGGCCCTTGCGTTCTTCGCGGATCGTCGGGCTCTCCGCCAGCAACCCCTGCACTGTCAGCGTCAGGCGACGCGGGGTGGTCAAGGCCGCGGCCCCCGCATAGGTCAGCCCCGCCTCGACCAAACCATCGGTGACGCGCTTTTTCAGATCCTCGCCCGCGCGGGTCTGCATGCGCGCGGGGATTTCCTCGGAAAAGAGTTCAATCAGCAGGTCGGGCATGGGGTCCTCAGAAATTCACGATCGTCTGGATGACGATGGCGTTGGCGATGTCCACGAAGAAGGCGGATACAAGGGGGAGCACGATAAAGGCAATAGGCGACGGGCCATATCGCTTGGTCACGGCGGTCATGTTGGCGATAGCGGTGGGTGTCGCGCCTAGCGCAAAGCCACCGAACCCGGCTGCCAGAACCGCCCCGCGATAGCCCGAGCCCATCACCGGGAAGAGCACATAAATCACAAAGAGCACGGTAAAGAGCGTCTGGGCGGTGAGAACCACGAGGATGGTCACGCCGAGCTCGGCGATGGTCCAGAGTTGCAGGCTCATCAGCGACATGGCCAGAAAGGCGCCCAGCGCAAATTCCGATACCAGCGCCAGCGCCGGCGTCCGGCTGATGGCAACCGCATCCGGCACAAGCCAGCTGCGCAGGTTGGCGATCAGGATAGCAACGATCAGGCAGGGTACAAAAAGCGGCAGTTTCAGCCCGGCCTCTTCGATGGCGATATTGGCGAAATAGCCAAAGATAATCGCCAGATGCAGATAGAGCACCACCCGCATCAGCCCGATAGGCGTGATGGCCGCATCGCGTGTTTCCTCGCTGGGCACGCCAACGGTCAGTTCCTCATCCGGGCGGTCGGGCGTCAGATTGTGGCGTTCGACAAGGTATTTCGCCACCGGGCCGCCGACCAGTGCGGCCAGCACAAGGCCCAGTGTAGCCACGGCGACACCCAGCTCGGTCGCGCCCTCAAGTCCCGTCACTGCGCCAACATCGGGGGCCCAGGCAATCGCCGTGCCATGCCCACCGATCAGCGCCGCAGAGCCAAAAAGTACCCCCGATTGCGCCGGGAAGCCAAAGGTGACGGCCCCAAGCGCGCCGATGATGTTCTGCGCGAGGATGGTGGTGACGGTCAGTACCAAAAGCAGAACCAAGGGCTTGCCGCCCTTGATCAGATCCGAAAAGCGGGCGTTCAGTCCGATTGCTGCAAAGAACAGGACCAGCAAATAGTCGCGCGTCGCCATCTCGAACTCGAACTCGATTCCGGCGAACAGATAGAGCGCCAGAAACAGCAATGCCGCGATCAACCCGCCACTCACCGGCTCGGGGATATTGAACCGGCGCAGTATCTCGAAGCGGGTGTTGAGCTCGGCCCCGAGCAGGAACACGGCAAGCCCCAGCGTCGCCGAAATCATGTCGGGGACAAAGAAGCTCATTGCGCGGCCTCCGGTCGTGGCGGGCAGGCCTCGCCCACCCCGGTGCCGTCATAGGCTTTCCTGCCGCAATCGTTCAGCACATGCCAGGCGTAGCCCCGTCCGTCATCGGTAATCGCAATGACCCGGTCCCCGCCGTAGTGAATGTTTTTGGCCGCCAGATAGGTCTGCGCCTTACCCGCCGAAAGCGCCTCGGCCAGCGCCAGCGCATCGTAACAATCAAACCAGCCGGGCGCGGTCAAAGGCTCGACCTCGTCCAATGCGCGATAGGATG
>JBFOME010000012.1:0-28379 GCA_040830705.1 Paracoccaceae bacterium
GAAAACTGAGATACTAGAGGCCTCTTAATTACGGCCTAAGCAGGGCGGGAATTTGCTGAAAGCGGACGGGGCGCGGCAGCAACCCGCCACAATTGTGGCTATTCCGTGCAAACCGTTGAAAATCGGCGGAATTGCGCTGATTCTAGCGCGGAGTGATGCCGAAGTTTCAATGTGGCATTTCGGCGAATTCTTCCAGCCATTCCAGTGCGGTTGCTAGCTAGTTGATCGCAAAACATAATCGCTGCGGATCGGGCGGCAAGCCCCCGCGCCGCCTATGGGGGATCATCGCCGGATGACCCGCGCCCTATCAGAGCCTACACAACCATCCAGTACATGCAAATAGGCCTTACCCCATCAGGGTTGCAGCGGCGCGAAATTTCCCCTTTCCCGACAATTCGCGGTGCAAAAATGATTCGCATCGAATGCGCCATGACCAGCGCAGGGTAATGTGCCAGCACAGCACCTGCCGCGACGGCCCGATGACACCAATCCACATGTTCTGATACCCCCAACAACATCGGTCCCGTCGCAGAAAAGACTGCCCCATACGAGGTCAAATTGGCTGTCACAAAAGCCAGCCTCGCGAGTGTCGAGGTCCCGCTATCGCAAGCTCGCGCGCACCGGTATCAGATCACAAGACAAAATCGCCCTGATCGAGCGAGGTGACGCCCATCACAAACACCTTGAAATCCGCTGACCTGTCGCCGTCGATATCAGCTTCGATAACGGTGGTGTCATCGCTAAGACGTGTGATGACCCGTGCTTGATCCACGATGAACTTTCCGCCAATCGCGAGTGTCAGTTCGCCAGGGGCAAGGCCACGCAAATCGATAACATCAGCACCGCTGACAAAATCCATGATCCAGTCCAGGCCTTTCGAAACCGAGCTGTCCGAGGCTTTGGCAAAACGGAATACATCGGCACCCGCCTGGCCATAGAGAAAGTCGACGCCGTACCCGCCATGCAGAAGGTCTTTGCCATAGCCGCCTTTCAGGATATCGCGCCCGCTCTGGCCGTACATTTGATCATCGCCGTCGCCGCCCAGTATTTCATCATTGTCGTTTTCGCCAAACAACAGGTCTGAGCCAGCCCCACCAATCACCAAGTCTTTGTAGTTCCCGCCATAGAGACTGTCTGCTCCGTCGCCGCCATTCAGCGTATCTTTTCCGCTACCACCCAAAAGTCGGTCATCGCCAGCATGGCCAAGCAGGGTATCTTCGCCAAACCCGCCGACCAAATTGTCATTCCCGTAGCGGCCACTAAGCTTGTTGTCTGCGACGTTACCCAAGATCCGGTCATCACCGCCGCCGCCAATGGCGTTCTCAATCAAGGCGCGACGATCACCTCCGACCAGCAGCGCATTTGCCACATTGCCTGCCGCAATCCGCTCCGGGTCGTCGGAGAACCGGTCGAGATCGGCCAGTTGCGCCTCGGAAAAGGTCGAAAACGCGCCCTGAGCCAAGCTGACGTCCAGATCCGTCATATAGTTGGACAGATCATATGTATCATCGCCGTCTCCGTCCCAGATCGTGCGGAAAATCCGGTTGCCTGCGGGCACTCCCTGCCCAACACCATTGATCGACATCTCGCCGGTGTGCGGGCTAAATCTATAGGTCGTGTCGCCGCTCCAAACTTCACCATCGCTGGCGTAGTTGGCTCCGTACAGGAACTGCAATGCGGCGATATCGAGCTGCATGAAGCTCTGCGCCCAATCAACCGGGCCGCTGTCAAAACTGAAGGTATTCGTGTCACCGACATAGTCTGTGTAGGTCACGACCGTGTATTCCTGGCTGTCAAACCCGGTCGCAACAAATTCGGGGAATTCGTGGCCATGCAATAGACCCAGCGCATGGCCGATCTCATGCATTATGACGAGATAGGCTTCGTTTCCAATCACTGGGGCGTCAACGACCGTCCCGAAAAATATGTCGCCGCCCCAGGCCCCTTCTGCGGGGAGATAAGCGTAAGAACCTTCATCGGTTGGGTCCATTGCTATCTGAATAGTCGCAGCTCGAGCAGAAGACTTAGCAATCTCGATATCGACAAAGCTGTCAATTTCTTCGAATGCCAAACCGACTCCGGCAACAACGTCCCTTTGAGCAGGCTCAAGCTGTACGTGCTGCGTATGCGAAAGGTATTTGTTGTATGTCAAATACATCGCGCTCTCGGATGGGAATGTATAAGCCAATCCGACTTTCGGGATGTAACCTTGCTCATCGTGGGTGACGCCACCCTGTTGGACTCGCCAATGATAGTCGTAAAGCCAAGGGCCAAATATTTCCGATGTATGCTCGGTGGCAACAATTTGAGGCACGACTAAACTGGCTCCTTGGAACTCGTTATGAAACTCTGGTTACTCTTACACTGTCTAAGTATACATGCTGCTACCACAAGTCTCTGCTATTTCATGTTCATAGAAAAACAAAATGAAGAGTTTTTGTTAAGAGTATGATGCAACATGCCGCAGAACGCCCTACCGAATGGTGGAGGGGCCCATGACCTCCCCGGTCTCCTCAATCCGAAATCTCGGCCCAGCCTATGAGGAATCTTGTGCGCGGGCGGGCATTCACAGTGCCGAAGAGCTGCGGGAATTGGGGGCGGACGCGGCCTATGCAAAGCTGCTGCAATCGGGCTCGCGACCCCATTTCATCGGGTACTACGTGTTGGTCATGGCGTTGCAAGGCCGCCCATGGAACGATTGCAAGGGCAAGGAAAAGGCCGATCTGCGCAAGCGGTTCGATGCACTGGTGGCAAGCTCATACGACAAAGGCCGCTCCGATTTCGAAGCGGCCCTTGATGCGATTGGAGTGATCGAAAAGCGGGGTCAGCCGACCAGTTCGATACCCGAGAAGAAGTAGGCGATTTCAACCGCGGCGGTTTCCGGCGCGTCGGACCCGTGGACCGAGTTCTCGCCGACCGATTCAGCGAATTCAGCGCGGATCGTGCCAGGGGCTGCATCGGCGGGGTTGGTTGCGCCCATCACTTCGCGGTTCTTTGCGATGGCACCTTCCCCTTCCAGCACCTGCACGACGACCGGAGCCGAGGACATGAATTCGCACAGTTCGTCATAGAACGGACGCTCTGCATGCACTTCGTAGAACTTGCCGGCCTGTTCCTTGGTCATGTGGATACGCTTCTGCGCCACAACGCGCAGGCCAGCATCCTCGAACTTGGCGTTGATTTTACCGGTCAGATTTCGGCGGGTTGCGTCGGGCTTGATGATCGAAAAAGTGCGTTCCAGTGCCATGTGCGGCTCTCCTTTGTCTGACAGCGCTTGGGCGCCGGATTGTTCCGGGCGCCGCCTAACACGGTATGTGCGCCATGAAAAGTGCAATGCTGCGCTGCGTGCGCCTTTGGGGATCAGATCGCGTCGGGCAGCGGGTCTTGCTGATCGACCCGGCGCACGTAAAGCACCGCCAGCAGCCCGATAAAGCTGCTCCCGCACATCATGCCCAGCACCAGAAACGGGCCGTTTGCTGCGGTGACCAGAGCGCCGGTGAGCAAGGTCAAAATGGCCCCCAAACCCACCACCATCGCACCGGCCAGCCCCGCCGCGCTGCCCGCAAGCCGTGGGCGCACCGACATCAGCCCGGCAGATGAATTGGCGTTTGTCAGACCATTGCCGAATCCAACGAAGATGGCCGAGCCAAAGAACACCCAGACCGAGCCACGATCTGCCAGAAACAGAAGCAGGCCTACAAAGGGTCCGAAGGATGCAAAAACCCGCCCCACCAGGATCATCGTGGTCAGGCGCGTGCGGGCCGCGATGCGCCCAGTGATGAAGTTACCCACCATGAAACCGCCGGTGATGATCCCGATGCCCAAGCCCAGCATGGCCGGGCTCAGATCGAACCAAGCGGCGGCAACAAGCGGCGCACCGGTGATGAAGCTGAAAAATCCGCCAATCGAGAAGGAAACACAGAGCGCATACCCCCAGAACCTGCGCGCCCGAAACAAGTGCGGATATTCCCGCAACTGCGCGGCAAAGGTCGAAGACCGGTTGGTATTGGTCTCGCCCATATCCGCCCAAAGCAGCACCAGCATCCCCGCGCCCAGCAGCGAATAGAGGACGAACCCCGCGCGCCAGCCGAACATCATGTCCAGCGCGCCGCCCAGCATCGGCCCCAGCATCGGGGCCAGCGCCATGGCCATGGCGACATAGCCCAGGCGGCTCGCAGCCTCATTCGGCGGATACATGTCGCGGATGGTGGCGTTGGACAGGACCTGCCCCCCGACCACGGCGACCTGCAGCATCCGGAAACCAAGAAAAAACCAGATCGACTCGGCCAGAACGCATCCCAGCGACGCGCAGGCAAACATGCCCATACAGACCAGAATGACCGGCCTGCGCCCGAAGCGGTCCGAAAGCGGCCCGATAATCAGTTGCAGAACGGCGGAAACAGCCAGATAGCCTGCGACCGAAAGGTTGACCAAACCATAGGTAACCTCGAAATCCGCGGCCATTCGCGCCAGCGAGGGCAGGAACATGTTCAGCGACAACACCGACAAACCCGTCGCAAAGATCAACGTGATCAGGTGCGGTGCTGTGCGGGTTGCGGCCATGACCTGCCGGTAACACGCGCTCTGCATATTGGCCAGCCCTACACGCTGGCGGCGGTCCCGGCGCTCTGCTAAGAGCCGGTCATGTTGCGGATCGAAGACATATCTTATGCGGTCGAGGGACGGCCGCTTTTTGAGGGCGCCAGCGCCACCATTCCCACCGGCCACAAGGTCGGTCTGGTTGGGCGCAATGGCACGGGCAAGACCACGCTGTTCCGGTTGATCCGGGGCGAGTTGGCGCTGGAATCAGGGCGCATCTCGATCCCGCGTCAGGCCCGTATCGGCGGTGTGGCGCAGGAGGTGCCCTCTTCCGATGTCTCGCTCATCGACACCGTGCTGGCCGCCGATACCGAGCGCAGTGCCCTGATGGCAGAGGCTGAAAGCGCGCAAGACCCCGCGCGCATCGCCGAGATCCAGACGCGACTCGCAGATATCGACGCCTGGTCCGCCGAAGCGCGGGCCGCCTCGATCCTCAAGGGTCTGGGATTCGATGATGCCGATCAACTGCGCCCTTGCTCCGACTTTTCGGGCGGCTGGCGGATGCGCGTCGCGCTGGCCGCCGTCCTCTTTGCGCAGCCCGATCTGCTGTTGCTGGACGAACCGACCAACTATCTCGACCTCGAAGGCGCGCTGTGGCTGGAAAGCTATCTGGCGAAATACCCGCATACGGTCATCATCATCAGCCATGATCGCGGCCTATTGAACCGCGCGGTGGGCTCGATCCTGCATCTGGAGGATCGCAAGCTCACCTATTACGCGGTGCCCTACGACAAATTCGCCGAACGCCGGGCCGAACGGCTAGCCGTGGCTCAGGCGGAAAACGCCAAGGCCAAGGCCCGCATCGCTCATCTGCAAAGCTTCGTGGACCGATTCCGCTACAAGGCCTCCAAGGCGGTGCAGGCGCAATCACGGTTGAAGATGATCGAGCGCATCCAGCTGATCTCGACCCCGCAAGAGGCCGCTTTGCGCGCCTTCAGCTTTCCCGAACCCGAAGAGCTGTCGCCCCCCATCGTCACGCTTGAAGGTGGTGTGACCGGCTATGGCGAGACCGAGGTTTTGAAACGCCTGAACCTGAGCATCGATCAGGATGACCGGATCGCGCTTCTGGGCAAGAACGGGCAAGGTAAATCGACGCTGTCGAAACTGCTGGCCGAACGGCTACCCTTGATGGCGGGCAAGACCACCCGGGCAAACAAACTGCGCGTGGGGTACTTCGCCCAGCATCAGGTTGATGAGCTGCGCGTTGATGAGACCCCGCTGGACCACCTGCGCCGCCTGCGCCCCACCGAGGCACCCGGCAAATGGCGCACGCGGTTGGCTGGCTTTGGCCTGAACGCCGATCAGGCAGTAACGCTGGTCGGGCGGCTCTCGGGCGGGCAAAAGGCGCGGCTGTCGCTTTTGCTGGCCACGCTGGATGCGCCGCATATGCTGATCCTCGACGAGCCCACCAACCACCTGGACATCGAAAGCCGCGAGGCGCTGGTCGAGGCGCTGACCGCCTATTCCGGCGCGGTCATTCTGGTTAGCCACGACATGCATCTGCTGGGTCTGGTGGCAGACCGGCTGTGGCTGGTCTCAGATGGAACGGTGAAACCTTACGAGGGCGATCTGAATGCCTATCGCGACATGCTGCTGGCACGCGAGAAGCCCGCGCAGAAAGCCCCCCGCGCCAACAAACCCAAACGGCCCTCGCGTGATGCCATTCTGGCGCTCCGATCGGAGGTCCGCAAATGCGAGGAACGGGTGGGAAAACTGACCGACATGCATGACAAGCTGTCCTCGAAATTGGCCGATCCAACGCTTTATGAGGATGATAAGGTGGGCGATCTCGAAGTCTGGAACCGCAAATTCGCCGAAGTGGTCGAGGCGATGGAACGGGCCGAGGCGCTGTGGATGGAGGCCGCCGAACGGCTGGAAGCGGCCGAGGCCGTGTCATGAGCACACGGATCAAGGACACCAACGCGATGATCTCGGGCATGAACCCGGTGCTTTTGCGCGGCGAATATGCCTTTGTAGCCTGGCCTGCCGACACGCCTTGGCCGGACGGCACCGTTGCCAGCTATATCGAGCCCGAAGGGCTGTCGCTGATCATCCCCGCGCACGGTGCTGCGGCGGATGAGGTGCCGATGCGCTGCATCACCTTGCAGGTTAACTCCTCGCTCGAAGGCGTCGGGTTGACCGCCGCCGTTTCCACGGCGCTGGCAAAGGCGGGCATAGCGGCCAATGTGGTTGCGGCCTATCATCATGATCACGTCTATGTGCCCGCCGATATGGCAGACAGGGCCTTGACCATACTGACAGAGTTGCAACAGGAGGCGGCCCAATGATCGACATGGCGTTTCTGATCTCGGCCTTCACCACGCTTTTTGTGGTCATCGACCCGCCCGCGCAGACCTCGATCTTTCTGGCCATAACCCAAGAGATGGATTTGCAGACCAGGCGGCGCATCGCGATCCGCGCCTGCGTCACGGCCTCGCTGATCCTGATCCTGTTCGCAGCCTTTGGCGAGGCAGTGCTGGGCTTTGTCGGGATCTCGATGCCGGCCTTTCGGGTGGCGGGTGGCGCGCTGCTGTTCCTGACCGCCATGGACATGCTGTTCGACCGGCGCACCAAACGCCGAGAGAACACCGCGGAGGAAGAGGAGCACCCGGATCCGTCGATCTTTCCCCTCGCCATCCCGCTGATTGCAGGACCCGGCGCCATCGCCACGATCATCCTTCTGGCGGGGCAAAATCCGGGGATCGAGGGGCTTGCAACGGTCATCGCGGTGATGCTGGCGGTGATGGCGATCCTGCTGGTGTTCAACCTCAAATCTCACCTTCTGGGCCGTTTGCTGGGCAAGACCGGCCTGAACGTGGTGACCCGCCTGCTTGGCATGTTGCTGGCCGCGCTTGCGGTACAATTCATTCTGGACGGTCTCAGGGACTTTGGATTCGCGGGCTGAACGCCTATATCGACCCCGTATCAGTGTATCAGGTGGCGCGTATGGATGGCGACAACATTGCCCGGCTTGCCTATCTGTCCCTGCTTGGGGCGGTGTTGCTGTTCTGGTTCTTCACCCAGAACCGGCAAGGGATGAACAAAACGCTGCAACAGATTGCGGCATGGGCCTTTATCTTCATTGGCGTCATCGCCGCCTATGGGCTGTGGCAGGACATTCAGGGCTCAGCCGATCCGGGCCTGCGGATGAGCGTCAGCGACAGCGGCATCTCGGTCCCGCGCGCGCTGGACGGGCATTATTACCTGCAACTGACGGTCAACGGCAAACCGGTGGACTTTCTGGTCGATACCGGCGCCAGCCAAGTGGTGCTGAGCCATCGCGACGCCGAACGCGTGGGCATCGATACCGACGCGCTGAACTATTTCGGTCGCGCCATGACGGCCAATGGAGAGGTCCGCACCGCCCCGGTCGAGCTTGATACGGTCGCGCTTGGCGGGTTCACCGACCACGACCTGACCGCCTGGGTCAACGAAGGCGAGATGGACCGGTCGCTACTGGGAATGGAGTACCTGCAACGCTGGCCCAGCGTCCAGATCACCAACGGAGCGCTGATCCTGCAGCGGTAGATTGCTCCCGAATTCTATCGAGCCGAGGCACGGCGACTGGCTCAGGCCAAGGAGTCCGTTGGAAACGGTCGCGTCTTTGCATCTGGGTTCAAATTAACCACACAGCCGCGTTCGGCTTTGCGTTTTTTCGCGAGATGTTTGGAATAGCAGGTCATGCAGAAACAGATGCACCAATAGATCAAACCGACAAGAATGAATATCTCCCAATTCACACCCTGCCAATCTGCCTGCGCCCGGAATACTGACACGAGCGCGACGGGATCAAAAAAACCAGCGACTGCAACAAGGGTCGTATCGCGAAACACGCCAACTGAGGCAAGCACGAGCCAAGGTGACAGGGACCTCAGCACTTGCGGCAGAACAACGATGGAGATGATCTTTCTGTAACCAAAGCCCAAAGCGCTGGCTGCCTCCCACTGCCCGGGTGGGATCGCCACCAGCGCTTCATGAATCGCGCCAGCCATTCGGGCGCCGGTGTGCAAGGCGATCACCAGCGCCGCACGCAGAATCGGATCAAAATATGTTCCTGCTGGCAGGACGATATTGGCCAGAAGAAAAACCGCAAACAACAGCACGATCAGAGGCACGCCACGCACAAAGGCTATGAGCATGGCACACAGAATCCTTAGCGGTCGAATTGAGAATTGCCTTCCGAGGGCCAAAGCAATGCCAAGTGGTATTGCCAGGACCGTTCCCAAACCGGTGAGTATGACTGTAAACAGCAGCCCTCCCAACGCGCGGGACTGAACTGTCTCCAACCCTAGGCCTCCCCAAATCAGCAGGTAAGCCAAAACGGGGTAAATCGCTGACAAAGATAGAAAAACACGTGGAACCGATCTCATCAAGATCGGCGCGAGCGCCGCAGCGAGCAGGATCAGGGCAGTGATCGGTCGCCAATAAAGCTGGGGCGGATAAAAGCCGAACACAATCCGACCCACATTTTCCTTGAGCACCCCCCAACAGGCTCCATAAGCATCTTCGCCATGGCGCGCGGTACGTATCTCGTTGCATTCGGCGTATGTTCCCGCGCTCCAAATCCCGTTGAACACGGCCCAATCCATGAGTTCAGACAACAGGATCGCTATCAATACAATCAGGCTTAGCGAAACCAGACTGTTGGCTAAGCCGTCAAAAAGGTTCTTCTTCAACCAATCGAGCGCAACAGTGAGGGCAGGTCTTGAACCCAGGGTGGGCGTAACAGCAACACCGTTTGAGATGGGCCTCTTCCGAGCCAAGAAATACCTCTCCGCGTTCTGCACAAGGTTTGGTAGCTACCCTGCGCTCTCGGCTTTCTTTTCCCACCGGCCCGACTCCTCGGACCAGTATTGCGCGGCGCAGCCTGCGTCGGTCAGGGATTTCCATTGGCCGCGTGCCTGTTGGACCGCTTCAGGGTCGTTGCCGTCAAACAGGATGCAGACCCGTTCCAGCGCGGCAATTTCCTCGGCCGAGACGTCCGCGCCGTCTATTGCCATGATACAGGCCGGATCATTCGCCGGCTCAGCGCTGTCGGTCAGTAGGATGGGCTGGGCCGCATCATGCGGCCCGCCCGCGCGGCCATGGGGCAGAAACCCCTCCTCGGGCCAGAGCCAGAGCTTTTCGTCCAGCCAGTCCAGCCGCCCCGCATCCGTCCCCCGCACGGCGATCCGCCAGCCCGCGCCGCGCGCCTTTTCTAGCAGCACGGGCAGCGTCTGTTCCAGCGGACGCCGGGTCAGGTGGTAGAAATAGGCGGCACCCATCTCAATCCTGCTCGAACTTGTCCTGCACCAGACGGCTCAGCGCCATCACGCCCCAGCCGGTCGCGCCTTTGGGCGCATATGACGTCTCACCCTTGACCGAGGCGACCCCGGCAATGTCCAGGTGAATCCAGGGCGTGTCCTCTTTCACGAAACGGGCCAGAAACTGCGCGGCGGTGATCGAGCCTGCCGGGCGGCCGCCCACGTTCTTCATGTCGGCGATCCGCGATTTCAGCAGGTCGTCATAGGCCTTGCCCAGCGGCATCCGCCAGGCACCCTCATCCTCGGCTCCTGCCGCCTTGAGGAAGCCATTGCACAACTCGTCATTGTTGGAGAACACTCCGGCATTCTCATGCCCCAGCCCAATGATGATCGCGCCGGTCAGCGTCGCCAGATCGATCATACCAGCCGGTTTGAACCGCTCTTGCGCGTACCACATTACGTCGCACAGGACGAGCCGGCCCTCGGCGTCGGTATTGATGATTTCGACCGTGTCGCCCTTCATCGAGGTCACCACATCGCCGGGCCGCGTGGCATTGCCCGAGGGCATGTTTTCCACCAACCCGATCAGGCCCACCACATTGGCCTTGGCCTTGCGCAGGGCCAGCGCCTTCATGGTGCCAGCGACAACACCCGCGCCGCCCATATCCATGGTCATGTCTTCCATGCCGCCCGCCGGTTTCAGCGAGATGCCACCGGTGTCAAAGACCACGCCCTTGCCGACCAGTGCCAGTGGGGCGTCATCCTTTGCGCCGCCCTTCCACTGCATGACCGCCACCTTCGACGGGCTGTCAGAGCCCTGCCCGACGCTCAGGAGTGTGCGCATGCCCAGTTCGGTCAGCTTCTCCTCATCGAGGATTTCGACCTCGACGCCAAGCTCGGACAGTGCGCTGACGCGGTTGGCAAATTCCGTGGTGGTCAGGACATTGGCGGGTTCGTTGATCAGGTCGCGGGTCATATGCACGCCTTCGGCAATTGCCAGAAGCGGGACTGCGGCGGCTGCGACCTCCTCAGACTTGGTATGAGCGATCACAACCTCGTTCTGATCGTCCTTCTCCGCGGTTTTGTGCGCATCAAAACTGTAGCAGCGCAGCGCGAGCCCAAGCGCCAGTTCCTCAGCCTTGTTCTGGCCGCCGGCCATGATCTGCATCCGGGCCGCTCCCTTGAGCTTGGCAAGTGCCGCGCCTGCCTTGCGCGCTTCGACCACGGACGGACGGCGCGGCAGGACCAGCACATCCAGCGCCTCGGCCTGCATGCCCGCAGGCCAAGCCAGGGTGATCACCTGGCCCGGTTTGGCCTTTTCGAACTTCTCGCTTTCGGCCAAGCGCGCGACGGCGCCTTTGGTCAGCCTGTTGGCGCGCCGCGCCGCCGGATCAAGCTTACCCTCGGGCGGGACGATGATGGCGACCCGGCCCGTGGCCTCGGCGATGGTGTCGATATCGGTCGGCTCAAATCGGATCGGGATCAGGCTGCTCATCTGCGGCTCCTTGGTGTCATTTGCCTCAAGAGGTAACGCGATGCCCCCCCATTGACCAGATAGCAGTTTTCCCGGCGCGTCATTTGATCTAATGTCCGGCCAAAAGAAACGATTGGCAGGGTCGAGGGGATCGCAGTGACACGATACGACAGATATGTGCTGTCGCAATTTCTGCTCTTCTTCGGGTTTTTCGCCCTGATTCTGGTTGCCGTCTTCTGGATCAACCGGGCCGTGTCGCTGTTCGATACGCTTATTAGCGACGGTCAGTCAGCGCTGGTCTTTCTGGAATTCACAGCATTGGCCCTGCCCAACCTGATCCGCATGGTGCTGCCGCTGGCCGCGTTTGCGGCGGCGGTCTATGTCACCAACCGGCTCAAGAATGACAGCGAATTGACGGTGATGCAGGCCACCGGTTCCGGCCCTTGGCGGCTGGCGCGGCCCGCCATCGCCTTTGGTCTGGTGACCGCGCTGATGATGAGCGTGCTGACCCACATCCTGCTGCCCTCGTCGATTCAGCAGCTGGAAATCCGCCAGTCCGAGGTGGCCCGCAATGTCACCGCGCGCCTACTGACCGAGGGGAGTTTTCTGCACCCCGCCGATGGCGTCACATTCTACATCCGCCAGATCGACCCGGACGGCAGCCTGAACGATGTCTTCCTGTCCGATCGCCGCGATCCCGCCGAAAGCACCATCTATACCGGCGCCAAAGCCTTTCTGGTCCGCGACGGCGACAAATCCAACCTGATCATGGTGGACGGATTGGCCCTAAGGCTGAACGAGGCTGGAAACACCCTGTCCTCGACCGCCTTTTCCGACTTTTCCTACGACATAACCAGCCTGATCCGCCGGAGCGAGACACGAGCCCGCAACATTCGCGCCATTCCGACGCTGGAGATGATCCGGGACCCCGAGGGGATAGAGGAAAAGGATGGACAAAGCGCCGGCAAGATTGCCGAAGAACTGCATCTGCGATTTGCCCGTGCGCTGGTTTGCATCGCTGTTGCGATGATCGGTTATGCCACGCTGATGCTGGGCGGTTTCTCTCGGTTCGGCGTTTGGCAGCAGGCTTTGCTGGCTTTTCTGATTCTGGTCTGCCTTGAGATTTTGCGCGGCGTGGTATCGGATGCGGTTCTGCAGGATGCCAGCCTCTGGCCACTGATCTATCTGCCCACTGTCCTGGGCATCGCTATCGCCTGCCTGTTCCTGCAAATCGGATCGCGACCGCTATCGGTTATCCTGCGCGGTGCGGGACGTCGCGGAGGGCAGGCAACATGATTCTGGACCGCTATTTCGCCCGTCGCTTCGTGCAAGGATTTCTGGTGATCGGAGCGGTGTTCCTGACCCTTATTCTGCTGATTGACCTGATCGAACAGCTGCGCCGTTTCGAGGGCGAGGATGTCAGCATCGGCCAGATCTTTACCCTGACCCTGCTGAGCGCACCCGCCGCGATCAGCGAGGTCCTGCCCTTGTTGATGATCCTGTCGACGATTGTTCTCTTTGTTGGGCTTGCGCGCAGCTCGGAATTGGTGGTGACGCGCGCCACCGGCCGTTCCGGGCTGCGGGTGCTGGTCGCGCCGGTACTTGTTGCCGCTTGTATCGGCGGGCTCGCCGTCTCGACGCTAAATCCGATGGTCGCTGCCACATCCGAGCGGGTACAGGTCCTTGGCGACACTTATCGCAATGGCGGACCGTCTGTTCTGTCGCTGAGCGGCGAAGGTCTCTGGCTGCGTCAGGGGGATGATCAGGGCCAATCCGTTATTCACGCAACCGGTTTCGAGGAAGATAGCCGCACCTTGCTGGGGGTCACGATCCTGACCTATGCGCCCGATGGCGGCCCGTTGCGTCAGATCAGCGCGGAAAGCGCCCAACTTGTTGGTAACGAATGGATTTTACGCAATGCCAAGGTCTGGCCGCTGATCGCCGGTATTAATCCGGAGTCCAACGCAGCCTTCCACGACGAGCTCGAAATTGGGACAACCCTGACCGAAGAGCGCATCCGCGACAGTATCGGGCGGCGGCAAAGCATCTCGATCTATGATCTTCCCGAATTGATCCAGCAACTGCGCGAGGCCGGATTCTCGACGAAGCGGCACGAAGTCTGGTTGCAAGTTGAACTGGCCCGGCCGCTGTTTCTGATCTCGATGGTGCTAATCGGTGCCGCCTTTACGATGCGGCACGCGCGCTTTGGTGGGACCGGCGTCGCGGTGCTCGCCTCGGTACTGCTTGGCTTCACCCTCTATTTCATTCGCAACTTCGCCCAGGTGCTCGGTGAAAACGGACAGATCCCGGCGGCGCTGGCCGCCTGGGCACCGCCGACCGCCGCAATCATGCTGGCGCTGGGTCTGCTGCTGCACGCAGAGGACGGATAATGACCCGACTGCCCCTTGTCCTGTTGCTTGCCTGCCTGGCGGCTGCCCCGATCGCTCAGGCGCAGACCGCAGGTCAGACTGTGGGCTCCGAGACCCAGGAACAGGCCCCGGCCCTGCTGGTGGCCGATCAGGTCTTTATCACGCCGGAACGGCAGTTGATCGCCGAGGGTAATGTAGAGGCTTATCAAGGCGAGGTACGCCTGCGGGCACAAAAGATCACCTTTGACCGAGAGGCCGGATCGCTGTCGATCGAGGGACCCATCCGCATCGATCAGGGCGGCGAGATCACCATCCTGGCCGACGCCGCAGAGATGGATCAGGGGTTACAGAATGGCCTGCTGCGCGGTGCCCGGATGGTGTTCGATCAGCAGGTGCAACTGGCCTCACTGCAGATGACCCGCGTGGGTGGGCGATATACGCAGCTTTATAAGACCGCGGTGACCTCCTGCCATGTTTGCGAGGATGGCCGCCCGCCTCTCTGGCAGATCAGAGCGCAGAAAGTGACCCATGATCAGGCCGAGCAGCAGCTTTATTTCGAAGGGGCGCAGTTCCGCGTTCTTGATGTACCGATCTTCTACTTTCCGGCGCTGCGCCTGCCCGATCCGACCCTGGACCGCGCCAGCGGGTTCCTTGTTCCGTCGATCCGGTCCACGTCGCAATTGGGGGTTGGGGTCCGCGTTCCCTATTTCTTCAAGCTTGGCGATCACCGGGACTTGACACTGACGCCTTACTTGTCCCCCAAGACCAGGACATTGGGCTTTCGCTATCGCCAAGCGTTTCGGCGCGGGCGCATCAACCTCAATGGCGCCTATACCCGCGACGACATTCTTAGGGGCCAGGACCGAGGTTATCTCTTTGCCGACGGTGCCTTCGCGCTGAAAGACGGGTACCGCCTCAGCTTTGATTTCAAGACCGTTTCCGATGACGGCTATCTGCTGGATTACGGCCTGCCCGATTTTGACCGGCTGCGCAGTCAGATAGCGTTGGAAAAGACCAGACGCGACGAGGCATTTCTGGCCCGTCTTATTCACTACAAATCCTTGCGTGACACCGATCCGGATGGCGAGACCGCCTCGGAAATCGTCGATTTGGATTTCCAGAAACGCTACTTCCCTGCGATGATCGGAGGCGAGTTTCGTCTGACTTTCGAGGGCCATGCCCATCGCCGATCTTCGAATGAAGATATCGTTGGCCGCGACCTTGCGAGGGCCACGGCGGATGCCGCATGGGATCGGCACTGGGTCATTGGGCCAGGACTGCGAACCGAATTGCATCTGGGCACATCGGTGGATGGCTTCGAAATTCGCAACGATCCGACCTACCCCGACAGCATCATTCGTGCGACACCGCGCGCGGCCCTGACGCTGCGCTACCCGATGACGCGGCGCGAAGCAGCCGGGGCGACGCAGTTTCTGGAACCGATTGCCCAATTGGGCTGGACGCATGTAACCAACTCGGACGTTCCCAACGACGAAAGCGGGTTCGTGGAGTTCGACCAGGGCGATCTGTTGCGACTGTCCCGCTTTCCTGCACCTGATGTGCGCGAGGACGGCCCCACCTTTGTCTACGGCATGAACTGGGCACGGTACGATCCCGCCGGTTGGCAAGCCTACGCCACGCTAGGACAGGTGTTCCGGCAAGATGCCAACCCGAACTTCACCAAGACGTCGGGGCTCAGCGGAACCTCTTCCGACATCTTGCTGGCCGGACAGTTGCGCATGGATAATGGATTGGCGCTCACCGCTCGCGGTTTGTTGAGCGGTACTTTCAATTTCGACAAGGCTGAGGTGCGGGCGGACTGGTTTAGCGATCGGCTTAACTTCAGCAGCACCTATCTCTGGCTTGGCCGCGATGAGCAGGAGGATCGTGACATGGCGGTGTCAGAGGTCTGGTTCGATGGCGGCTATCAGGTCGATCCGAACTGGCGGGCGCTGGCGGATCTGCGCTATGATATTCAGGACTCGCGCGCAGTGCGGACCGGGATCGGCGCAGTTTACAAGAACGAGTGCCTCACCATTAACATTTCCCTGAGCCGCCGCTATACATCCTCAACCAGCGTGGAACCGTCCACAGATTTCGGAATCTCGCTTTCACTGGACGGGTTTGCCGTCGAAGGCGCAAGCAAAGAATACAGGCGATCATGCAGAAAAACCTGAAACGGCTGACAAGACCCCTGGCGCTTGGTGTGGGCCTGGCGCTGAGCGTGCTTCTGACGCAGGGCGCGGCACAGGCGCAGGGCCTGTTCTCACCCGCTATCCGCGTCAATCAAGGGATCATCACAAATTTCGAACTCGAACAGCGCATCAAGTTCATGGAGATTCTCAACCTGCCCGGCGATCCGGGAAAAGACGCCCGCAAAGCGCTGATCGATGATCGCCTGCGGCAACAGGTGATCAGCGAGGCCGGTATCGAGGTGGCCCCCGAGGACGTCCAAACCGGGATCGACGATTTTGCAAGCCGCGCTGACCTGACAGGCGAGGAGTTTGTCGCGGCACTGAACGACGTGGGGATATCGCAGGAAACGCTGCGCGACTTCGTCCGCAATCAACTGGCCTGGCGCGACTATGTTCAGGCCCGATACCTGTCGCAAGCCCGCCCCACTGAGCAAGAGATCAATCGCGCTCTGGGCCAGGCTGGCGGCAGCGGCGGGCTTCGTGTGCTCATGTCAGAGGTGATTATACCGGTCACCCCGCAAACCCTTGGACAGGCAGAAGAACTGGCTTTGGAAATCTCGCGGGTGGAAGGCTATGACGCTTTTTCGGCTGCCGCCGCGCAGTATTCGGCATCCGACACACGCACCAATGGCGGGCGACTGGATTGGCTGCCGATCACTCAGATTCCGCCCGCGTTGCAGCCCCTGATCCTGGCTCTGGCCCCCGGCGATATCACGTCCCCGATCCCGCTGCCAAACGCGATCGCGCTGTTCCAGATGCGCGGCATTCAGGAGGTGGCGGCCGGTACACCGCGCTATGCCTCGATCGACTATGCGACCTATCTTATCCCCGGTGGCCGCACCCCCGAGGCGCTGGCGAAAGCCGCAGAAATTTCCAACCGGATCGATACCTGCGACGACCTTTACGGCATCGCCAAGGGACAGCCCGAAACCGTGCTGGACCGCAAGAGCGCGAAACCCCCGGAAATACCGAAGGATATCGCTCTGGAACTGGCGAAGCTCGACCCGGACGAGATCTCAACGACGCTGACCCGCAACAACGGACAGACGCTGGTGCTGCTCATGCTCTGCAGCCGGACCCGCGATCTGGGCGACGATGCCTCGCGCGAGGATGTGGCGCGCGCGCTGACCGAACAGCGCCTGAATGCTTTTGCCGCCAGCCTGCTTGAACAGCTGCGTGCCGATGCGGTGATCGTCGAGCAATGACCGGATTGCCCATCGCGCTCAGCTGCGGGGAACCGGCGGGTATCGGCCCCGAAATCGCGTTGAGTGCATGGCGGGACCTGCGTGACAGCTGCCCGTTTGTCTGGATTGGCGATCCGCGCCACCTGCCCGCGGGTGCGCCCGTCGTCACCGTTGCAGACCCGGCGACCGCCGGGGCGATTTCGGCCTCGGCATTGCCGGTGCTGCCGTTGTCCTTTGCAGGTGATGCCAATCCCGGTCAGCCCGACGCGCGCAACGCCCAAGGCACAATCGCCGCGATCGAGACCGGCGTCAAACTGGTGCGCTCAGGCCATGCCTCAGCGCTCTGCACTGCGCCGATCCACAAGAAAGCGCTGATCGATGGGGCCGGGTTCGCCTATCCCGGTCATACCGAGTTCCTGGCCGCTCTGGGCGGGGTCGACCGGGTGGTGATGATGCTGGCCAGCGACGCCCTGCGCGTGGTCCCCGCCACCATCCACATCCCGCTCTCGCAGGTGCCGACCGCCCTGACACCCGACCTGCTGCGCGAGACGGTGGCAATTACCGAACGGGGTTTGAAAGAGCAATTCGGCATTCCGGAGCCCCGGATCGCCATTGCGGGCCTTAATCCGCATGCCGGAGAAGGTGGCGCGATGGGGCAGGAAGAGCTGGATTGGATCGCACCGCTGATCGCCGTTATGCGCGATGAGGGCCTGCCGGTCACTGGCCCGCACCCTGCCGACACGATGTTCCACGCCGCCGCCCGCGCGCGCTATGACGCGGCCATTGCCATGTATCACGATCAGGCGCTGATCCCGATCAAAACGCTGGATTTCGACCGAGGCGTAAACGTCACCCTCGGTCTGCCCTTCATCCGCACCTCGCCCGACCATGGCACCGCCTTCGACATTGCCGGGAAAGGCATCGCCAATCCGGCCAGCCTGATCGAGGCGCTGAAACTGGCGCAACGCATGGCCCTGACTCGCGAAAGCACGCATCAATGAGTGCCATCGACACCCTGCCCCCGCTGCGCGAGGTCATCGCCACCCATCAATTGTCTGCCCGCAAATCGCTGGGCCAGAACTTCCTGCTGGATTTGAACCTGACCGCCAAGATCGCGCGGCAGGCAGGCAATCTGTCGCAATGTGATGTGCTGGAAATCGGCCCCGGACCCGGCGGCCTGACTCGTGGGTTGCTGGCCGAAGGCGCGCGCCGGGTGCTGGCGGTGGAAAAGGATACACGCTATATTGCCGCGCTGGAGGAAATCGCCTCCGCCTATCCTGGACGGCTGGACATTCTGAATGGCGACGCGCTGGAGATCGACCCGTTGAGCCATCTGACGCCGCCCATCCGGGTCGCGGCAAACCTGCCTTACAATATCGGCACCGAGCTCTTGGTGCGCTGGCTGACACCCAAGGACTGGCCGCCCTTCTGGCAGAGCCTGACGCTGATGTTCCAGCGCGAGGTGGCCGAACGCGTCGTAGCGCAGCCCGGCAGCAAAGCCTATGGGCGGCTGGCGATCCTCGCCCAATGGCGCGCCGAAGCACGGATCGTGATGTCGTTGCCGCCCGGCGCCTTCACCCCCCCGCCGAAAGTGTCCAGCGCGGTGGTGCATCTGACTGCCCTGCCCGAACCGCGCTACCCGGCCGATCCGCAGGTGTTGAGCCGCGTTGTGGCTGCCGCCTTCAACCAGCGCCGCAAGATGCTGCGCGCCGCGCTCAAGGGGGTCAGCCCAGATATCGAGGACCGCCTTCTGGCTGCGGGAATCAAGCCCACAGAACGCGCTGAACAGGTGCCGCTTGAGGGATTCTGCAATCTGGCCCGCCAAATCGCAGCGTCCTGAGATCCGGCAAGGTCCTGAAACAACTCTCGTGTCAGGCTCATTGTCGCCAATCGCGCAACAATGCCGCCTATGAAGCGCTCATTGACCGCCAATAGCGCAAGATCGACTGGCAATACCACCGAAGTGAACAAAATCACAGTCCGAGCGGAGCCGATCGGCTATGCTCGTAGTCCTGTTCGCTAATTTCTATATGTGTGTGTGAGGCCCGTTATGAAAACCATCCATCATCCAAGCCGCCAATTCGCCTCGGCTGACGGCACATCTTCGCGGAAAATCAGTGGCAAAGGCGCAGGGTTTCCAGCTTTTGAACTCGTGGTTTTTGCCTGCGCTTTCGGACTGACCGGCGCACTGGCCGCTCTCGTCCTATCCTAATCGCGTCTTAGCGCCCGAACACCCCAGCAAAGGCCCGCAGATCGCGGGCATCATCGCTGGCGGTTCGACCAGTTACTCTGCCGCCTCGGGCGCGTCACCTGATTCGGCCGTCGGAGCCGACCCTTCGTCAACCTGAGCCGCTTTGGGCTTTCTCGCGCGCGGGCGCCGTGCCTGTTTCTTAGGCTTGCTTTCGGGTGTCTCGACCAGACCGCTTTCGCCCGACTGATCCTCACCTGACACATCCAATACATCGGGCTGCGGCGCCTCGGCGGGATCGGCTGCGGGGGCAACGGGCGCAGGGGCCGCTGCTTCGCGTTCCTGACGCTCGGCGCGCTCGCGATCACGCTCGGCCTGTCGTTCGCGGTTCTGGCGTTCCTGCTCTTCGCGCCGCGCATCCATTTCGCGCTGCGCCTCGCTCAGCAGCCGCAGGTAATGCTCAGCGTGCTGCTGGAAATTCTCGGTGGCGACACGGTCATTCGACAGCTGCGCATCGCGGGCCAGCTGGTTGTACTTGTCAATGATCTGTTGCGGCGTGCCACGCACCTTGCCTTCGGGGCCAGAGCTGTCAAACACACGATTGACAACGTTGCCACCAGAGGGCCGGTTACGGTTGTTCTTCGACCGCGAACGGGATTTGGACGATCTCATCTTGTTTTAGTCAGCCTTGTCTTACGAATGTCGATCACCCTGATTTCCGCTTCATGCGACCACTTGCGCCGGGTATCGACTTTTTGGGCTTGATGTCGCGGGCGAGCCTAATGCCTCATCCGCTGCGACACCTCTGAGTAAACACGTCCTGTCGCGACAAACAAGAGGTCTCGTGGAAAAAAACTGTTTTTTGCCGTTCATATCGCCCTTTGACGCCGAAAAGCGCCGGCCTCAGCCGGGATTCTGCGCCAATACGACCCGATCATGACCGGAAAGGTCGCGGATGACCTGCACATGCGCCAGCCCCGCCGCCCGCACCAAAGCACTGACAGCCTGCGCCTGCGACGCGCCTATCTCAAGGATTAGGCGGCCCCGCGGTTCCAGAAAATCGCAGGCCGATGCGGCGATCCGGCGATAGGCTTCCAGCCCGTCGCCGCCATCGGTCAGCGCCATTTCCGGCTCGTGCTCGCGCACTTCGGCAGCCAGACCCGGCATTTCGTCCAACGCGATGTAAGGCGGGTTGGCGACGATCAGGTCATAGGTTCCATCCACCGCGCCGAACCAGTCCGAGCGCCGAATATCGGCGCGGTCGTCGACCCGGTGCAATACCGCGTTGGCGCTGGCCTGCAGGCAGGCGACTTCACTCAGATCAACGCCCAACCCTGTCGCACTTGGACGTTCAGCCAACAGCGTCACTAATATGCAGCCCGATCCCACGCCAAGGTCCAGAACCCGATCAAACGGCAGCGACAGCGCGGCCTCGATCAGGGTTTCGGTCTCGGGGCGTGGGTCGAGCACATCGCGACTTAGCTTGAAGCGGCGGCCATAGAACTCGCGCTCTCCCAACAGGTGCGACACCGGCACTCGGATAGCCCGCAGCGCGATCAGATGATCGTAACGCTCGGCAATTTCCGGGGCCAGTTCCTCGGGCGCGATCAACGTCACGCGGCTCGCTTCGATCCTTGCCGCATGGGCCAGCAACACGCGCGCATCGCGGGCCGGGTCCGGCACACCTGCCGCCCGCAATCGTGCGGTGGCCGCAACCATCGCCTGCGCGGCGGTCTGCTGGGCGATTGTCATTGGCCCATCTCGGCCAGCAGCCGCGCCTGATCATCGGCGGTCAGCGCGTCGATCACCTCATCCAGATCGCCCTGCATCACCTGATCGAGCTTGTAGAGCGTCAGGTTGATACGGTGATCGGTCATCCGCCCCTGCGGGAAATTATAGGTGCGAATACGTTCTGAGCGGTCGCCCGAGCCGACCTGGCTGGCACGATCCGCAGACCGCTCGCTGTCAATCCGCTGACGTTCCAGATCATAGAGCCGGGTCTTGAGCACCTGCATGGCGATCTCGCGATTGCGGTGCTGGGATTTCTCGGAACTGGTGACCACAATACCGCTGGGAATGTGGGTGATACGCACGGCGGAGTCGGTGGTGTTGACGTGCTGTCCTCCTGCCCCGGAACTGCGCATCGTGTCGATCCGCAAATCGTTTGCATCGATCTGCACGTCCACATCCTCGGCCTCGGGCAGCACCGCCACAGTTGCTGCCGATGTGTGAATACGTCCACCGCTTTCCGTGGTCGGAACCCGCTGCACCCGATGCACACCGGATTCGTATTTCATCCGGGCAAAGACATTCTCGCCCTTGATATGAACCACGACCTCTTTGATGCCGCCCAACTCGGTGGCCTGTTCTTCGACAATCTCAAATTTCCAGCCGCGCGCCTCGCAGTAGCGCTGATACATGCGCAGGAGGTCCCCCGCGAAGAGCGCCGCCTCGTCGCCGCCGGTACCGGGGCGGATTTCCAGCATCGCCGCGCGTGCGTCCGCCTCATCCTTGGGCAGCAGCGCCAGTTGCAGCGCATGCTCGACCTCGGGCAGGCGTTCCTTCAGGACCGGCAATTCCTCTTCGGCCAGTTCCTTCATGTCGGGATCGGCCAGCATACCCTCTGCCTCGTCCAGATCAGCGATGATCTGACGCCAGGCGGCGATCTGTTCGACCACCGGCTTGAGGTCGGAATACTCCTTGGCCAGCCGGGCGATATCACCACCCGCCGCGCCATCGGCCATGGCCGCTTCGAGGTACTGAAACCTCTGGGTAATCTGTTCTAGTCGTTCTTCAGGAACCATCAGCGCGGTGTCCGATATCGCGGGGCTTTGGTCAAGGGCCTAGACTGTGCTAGGCTTCCTACCATGATACGACACCTGTTTGTTTTTCTCCTCATCGCAAGCCCGGTTCTGGCGGATGTCACAGGCCCTGGCGGCAAGGTTCAGGACTGCTATTGCACCGACAAGAGCGGCACCCGCGTCGAGCTGGGCCAAACCATCTGTCTGCAAGTCGATGGACGGATGTTCATGGCGCAATGTCAGATGTCGCTGAACGTGCCAATGTGGCGCGAAGTGCAGAAGGGCTGCCTATCCTCCTGACGGCATCTGCGCGATCCAGGCCTCGACCCGCGCGCGATTCACGCCGAAATCCGACCGACCAAAGCGCAACCGGCCATAGATACGCAGTATCTCGCCCTGCTGCTCTGCCGTGGTGTAGTCGGGAAAGCCGAAAACCTTGCTGCGCGAGACATAGGTAACCATCCGTTCCTCCACCGATCCGGCCAGCACGGATGTTACCGGATCGGCTCTAGCCACCGCATCGAATTGCTTCAACGCATCGGGCCCGGATCGCAACACCCGCAACACGCTGCCGCGTGTATCGGCATCACTGTCCCCGACCGGTGCGACATGCCACTCTGTCACGTCCGAAGGGGCCAGGCGGATATAGCCCAACGCCACCACAACCCCGATCAGCAGCACCCATATCAGCATCGCTATCCGTCCCACGACCGGTTCCTTGCGGCTTTGACCCTTTTGCGGACCCCTACTTAATGCGTGGCGACACCGGGCAGAACGCAAATCAGCTCATAGAGAATATTTGCCGCAGTCAGCGCGGTGTTGCCTGAGGGATCATAAGGCGGCGACACCTCGACCAGATCGCAACCGACGATGTTGGCCCCGCGCAGTGCATGGATCAATTCCAGCGCCTGCGGCGTGGTCAGCCCGCCGATCTCGGGCGTGCCGGTGCCGGGCGCATAGGCCGGGTCGAGGCTGTCGATATCGTAGGTGACATAAACCGGTCGCTCGCCGATCTCCTTGCTAATCTCGGCACCCAGCGGGGCCAGGCTCTTGTGCCAGAGGTCCCAGGCCGGAAACTGCCGGAACCCCCAGCCCTGAGCCTCGGTGAAATCCGTGGCCGCATAGCCCGAGCCGCGAATGCCGATCTGATAAGTCCGGTCGGGCTGGATCAGCCCCTCTTCAAAAGCGCGGCGAAAGACGGTGCCGTGGGTTTCCCGCTCGCCGAACATCTCATCATTCACATCCGCATGGGCATCCACATGCACCAGAGCAACGGGGCCATGCTTGGCCGCGATGGCCCGAAGGATTGGCAAGGTGATCGAATGATCGCCGCCCATCGCGACGGGGATCACATCGTTTTGCAGAACCGCGTCATAGCTCTCGCGGATGATCTTCAGGCTCTCGGCGAGCGAAAACGTATTGATCGCCAGATCACCAATATCGGCGATCTGTAAGCTGTCGAAGGGTGCCGCGCCGGTGGCCATGTTGTAGGGTCGGATCATCGCGCTTTCGGCGCGGATCTGCTTGGGCCCGAACCGCGTGCCCGACCGCCACGACGTGCCGATATCCATCGGAATGCCCAGTACCGCCACGTCCAGCCCGTCGAGGCTGGTCGCCTGCGGCAGCCGCATGAAGGTGTTGGGGCCGGAGAACCGGGCCAGATCGTTGCCGCTGATGGGTTGGTTGAACTCGCTCATATCAATCTGTTCCATCCCTGAAGGCTGGCGAGCCTGGCGGCGTAAAGCGTACCGACAACGACCTCAGCCAGCTGACTCTTGTATCGTTCAGTGCCATTCCCGGATGCCCTTCCTGACTTGCGTATCACACCGCCGGTTGCGCCGTTTCCACCAGGCGGGCGAAGAACGACGCCCCTATCGGTGCCACCTGATCGTTAAAATTGTATTCAGGGTGGTGCAGCCCCGCACTTTCACCCTGCCCCAGGAACAGGTAGGCCCCCGGCCGCTTCTGGAGCATGTAGGAGAAATCCTCCGCCCCCATTTCGCGGCCCGCATCCGGGATCACCCGATGCTCGCCCGAGACCTCACCCGCAACCGCAGCAGCAAACCGTGCCTTGTCCGGGTCATTGATCGTCGCCGGGTAACCGATCTCATAGTCCAGGCTTGCCTCGACCCCATAGCTGGCGGCCTGCCCGGCCACGATTTGGTCCATGCGCTCCATGACCATTGCCTGCACCGCCGGATCAAAGGTGCGGATTGTGCCATTCAGATAGGCGGTATCGGGGATCACGTTATCCACCGTTCCCGCGTGGATCTGCGTCACCGAGACCACCAGATCGTCCAGCGCATAGTGATTGCGACTGACAATGGTCTGAAATGCCTGCGCAATCCCGCAAGCCGCCATCACCGGATCGCGGGCCTCATGCGGCATGGCACCATGGCCACCAACGCCCCGAATGTGAACGTGAAACGTATCCACCGCCGCCATGATCGGACCCGGCGTGGTGTAAAACCCGCCTTCGGCAAACCCGGGCGCATTGTGCAGCGCATAGACCTGCGCAATGTCAAAACGGTCCAGGATGCCCTCCTGCACCATCACTTCAGCGCCACCGCCCGCCTCTTCGGCGGGTTGAAAGATCAGCGCCACGCGGCCTGCAAAATTCCGCGTCTCGGCCAGATAGCGCGCGGCCCCCAGCAGCATCGTGGTATGCCCGTCATGGCCGCAGGCATGCATCCGCCCTTCGTGTTCCGAGGCATAGTCGAGCCCGGTTGCCTCGGTGATCGGCAACCCGTCCATATCGGCGCGAAGCCCGATCGTCGGACCTGTGCCCTGCCCGTTGATGATCGCAATGATGCCCGTGCGAGCGATCCCCTCATGCAACTCATCCACACCGAATTCCCGCAGCTTCTCGGCCACGAATCGGGATGTTTTGTGGCACTCCAGCCCAAGTTCCGGGATGCGGTGCAGATGCTGACGCCATGCTGCCATCTCGTTCGCGTAGTCGGCAATGCGGTTTACAACGGGCATGGGGTGGACTCCTGCGGCTGCGTCGGGAATTGATGCATCTGACACCGGAACGGGGGCCGTCGCAATGACAGATAGCAGTTTGATCAATGACAGCGATGCGGGGATTGAGCGCCTGCTGGAAATCATGCGCCGCCTGCGCGATCCGGACACGGGCTGCCCCTGGGATATCGAACAGGATTTCGCCACCATCGCCCCCTACACGATCGAGGAAGCCTATGAGGTCGCCGACGCCATCGAACGCGAGGCCTGGGACGAGTTGAAGGGAGAGTTGGGCGATCTGCTGTTCCAGTCGGTCTTTCACGCGCAGATGGCCAGCGAGGCAGGTCATTTCACCTTTCAGGACGTGGTGCGCACCATGTCAGACAAGATGGTCGCCCGCCACCCGCATGTTTTCGGTGACGAATCCCGCGACAAATCCGCCGAACAGCAGACCTTTGATTGGGAAACGATCAAAGCGGCCGAGCGCGCGGGCAAGGAACAGAAAGGCGCGCTAGACGGGGTGGCCGCCAACCTGCCCGCCCTGCTGCGCGCACACAAGCTGCAGAAACGCGCCGCCCGCGTCGGCTTTGACTGGCCCGATGCCAGCCACGTGCTGGCCAAGATCACCGAAGAGGCCGCCGAGTTGGAAGAGGCGCGCGACGCCAAGGATCCGGACGCGCTGGAGGATGAGTTCGGCGATCTGCTGTTCGTAATGGTCAATCTGGGCCGCCATCTGGGCATCGAACCAGAGGCCGCCCTGCGCCGCACCAATGCCAAGTTCACCCGCCGTTTTGCCGCCGTCGAGGCAAGGCTAGCGCAGCGCGGAAAAACACCCTCCGAGAGCGATCTGGCCGAGATGGATGCGCTTTGGGATGAGATCAAACACCAGGAAAAGCAGGCCGCAACGCAAAGCGCGTGATGGCGGTTCCCGGCCGATCCAAGCAGACACCCACTGGACAGCGCACACCCCGGATGCGACTGTCCCGCCTCGCCTGACAGGAGCCACCCATGACCGCCCGCAAAATCATCATCGACACCGATCCCGGTCAGGACGACGCGGTCGCGATCCTGCTTGCGCTGGCCAGTCCTGACGAAATCGACGTGCTGGGCATCACCGCCGTTGCAGGCAATGTTCCACTGCATCTGACCGCTAAAAACGCACGCATCGTCTGTGAGCTGGCGGGCCGCGCTGATGTTCCTGTCTATGCCGGATGTGACGCGCCGCTGAAACGAAAGCTGGTCACCGCTGAGCACGTGCATGGCAAGACGGGCCTCGACGGTCCCATCTTGCCCGACCCTGAAATGCCCCTGGCTGATGGTCATGGGGTGGATTTCATCATCGACACGCTGCGCCGCGAACCCTCGGGCACGGTCACGCTCTGCCCGCTGGGCCCGCTCACCAATATTGCTACGGCCTGCCAACAAGCCCCTGACATCATCCCGCGCGTGCAGGAAATCGTCCTGATGGGTGGCGCTTATTTCGAGGTGGGCAACATCACGCCCGCGGCGGAGTTCAACATCTATGTCGACCCCGAAGCCGCTGATATCGTGTTCAAATCCGGCATACACATCGTTGTTATGCCGCTGGATGTCACCCATGACGCCCTGGTCACGCCACACCGAAACGACGCCTTCCGCGCGCTCAACAGCAAGGTCGGGCATGCCGTCGCTGAAATGACGGATTTTTTCGAAAGGTTCGACAAAGAAAAATACGGCTCCGAAGGTGCGCCGCTGCATGATCCTTGCGTTACGGCTTATCTGATACGCCCCGAGCTGTTCTCGGGCCGCCATATCAATGTGGAAATCGAAACGCAGTCGGAGCTGACCCTGGGCATGACCGTCGCAGATTGGTGGCGCGTGACTGACCGCGCGCCCAATGCGATGTTCATGGGCGAAGTGGACGCAGACGGGTTCTTTAAGCTGCTCACTGAACGTCTGGCGCGAATATGAGCCAACAATCCCGCCTTGCCTTCTTGGTCCTGGCGGGCCAGAACACACGCCTCGAAGGTCGTGTAGATCAGCGTCACAGCCGGATCGAGCGCGCCACACGTACAGCTTTGGAGTCCCTGACATGAGCGCGCAACTCCGTCTTGCCCAGCCCGAAGATCTGCCCCGGCTCATGGGCCTTGTTGCAGCGTTTCACGCCGAAATGGGCATCGAACAGGAGGAGGAGCAACGCGAAGCGGCCCTGCTGCCCCTGCTCGAAGGCATTCCCCATGGCTGCATCTACCTGATCGGTCCGGCCCGCGCGCCGCTGGGCTACATTATCCTGACCTTTGGCTGGTCAGTGGAGTTCGGCGGCATGGATGCGTTTGTGGACGAGATCTATATTCGCCCCGCGGTCCGGCGTCGGGGTATTGCCAGCGAAACGCTGCTGGAATTGCCCAAAGCGCTCGCGACCGGCGGCATCAAAGCGGTTCATCTTGAGGTCGACCGTGAGGATGCCGCCGCGCAGAAACTCTATCTGCGCAGCGGGTTCAGGGCGCGTGATCGTTACATGCTCATGAGCCGCGCGCTGAGCTGACAGCGCCTTAGTCCAGCCACCTAGACACCAGCGGGCGGGATGTAGCAATCGGCCGCATCCAGCGTCTGCACCGGATCTTCCGGACCGCATTGGTCCCCGCTGACCGGATAGGTGCCCTCTTTGGTGCAGGCGCCCAGCAGGGCAAGGGCGGCAACTGCGGCAAGCAGGGATTTTGCAAGGGGGGTCATTTGCGCTTCCTTTCCATTAGAGATATGCGCAATATCTGCCATCTGAGATCGGCCGGGGTCCTTGATCCCAATCAACTTTCTGGATGACGTGGCGGCAGTCTGATCTGGTTCTGCTCGGTGCGTTTCCGGTCCAAGGCAGGCCCCACGCCCAGGTTGCAAAAGCAAACCCCGGCCATTTGGCCGGGGCTTTTGGTGTTCCGGAGAGTTTTGTTCAGCCGCGCAGGATGGAGCGACCTGCGTATTGGGCGGTTTCGCCCAGTGCCTCTTCGATGCGGATCAGCTGGTTGTATTTGGCCAGCCGGTCGGAACGCGCCAGCGAGCCGGTTTTGATCTGACCGCAATTGGTCGCCACCGCCAGATCGGCGATGGTGGCATCCTCGGTCTCGCCCGAGCGGTGGCTCATCACATTCGTCATGCCCGCCCGGTGCGCCATGTCCACCGCGCGCAACGTCTCGCTCAGCGTGCCGATCTGGTTCACCTTCACCAGCATCGAATTCGCGCAGCCCCGCTCGATCCCCATCGCGAGACGCTCGGGATTGGTCACAAACAGGTCATCCCCCACAAGCTGCACACGGTTCCCCAAAGATTCGGTTAACGCCGCCCAGCCTTCCCAGTCATCCTCGGACATGCCGTCCTCGATCGAAATGATC
>JBFOME010000013.1:0-11977 GCA_040830705.1 Paracoccaceae bacterium
CCCCCGCCGCATGGGTCGAAGCGTTTCTGAGCAGCCCCTCGACCTGCTGGCCATAGGTCAGCAGCCGGTCCACCACCTCTTCGTTACGGGCCTCTTCGCGCAAGCGGGGCTCGTCCTTCAGCGCCTTTTCGATGCTGACCGGCTTGACACCCTCAACCGGGATCATCTTGGACAGGCGGTCTACCTGCCCATAGGGCATCTGGAGCACACGCCCGATGTCGCGAACCGCCGCCTTCGACAACAATGCACCAAAGGTGATGATCTGGCCAACCTTGTCGCGGCCATACTTCTCCTGCACGTATTGGATCACCTCTTCACGGCGATCCATGCAGAAGTCGATGTCGAAATCGGGCATCGAAACCCGCTCAGGGTTCAAAAACCGTTCAAACAGCAGACTGTAGCGCAGAGGGTCAAGGTCGGTGATCGTCAGGGCGTAGGCCACCAGCGAGCCAGCGCCCGAACCCCGCCCAGGTCCTACCGGAATACCGTTGTCCTTGCCCCATTTGATAAAGTCCGCAACGATCAGGAAATAACCGGGAAAGCCCATCCCTTCGATGATGCCCAGCTCGAAATCTAGCCGCTCCTGATATTCCTCGACGCTGACCGCGTGTGGGATCACGGCGAGGCGCTGCTTCAGCCCCTCATTGGCCTGTCGCCGCAATTCTTCGACCTCGTCATTCGCGAATTTTGGCAGGATCGGGTCACGGCGGTACGCCATGAAGGCGCAGCGTTTGGCAATTTCTACGGTATTTTCGATCGCTTCGGGCAGATCGGCAAACAACGTCGCCATCTCTTGCGGAGATTTGAAATAGTGCTGTGCGGTCAGGCGGCGACGGTCCTCCTGCTGGTCCACATAAGATCCCTCGGCGATGCATATCAAAGCATCATGCGCCTCATACATCTCCGCTTCGGGGAAATAGACATCATTTGTTGCAACCAGCGGAATTCCCTTGGCATAGGCCATTTCCACATGCCCGCGTTCCGTCAGCCGCTCGGATTCAGGCGCACCGCCATCGCCGGGGTGGCGCTGCAACTCGATATAGAGGCGGTCCCCGAACATGGTGGCAAAACGATCCACCAGCGCTTCGGCCGCCGGTCGTTGCCCCGCCTGCAACAATCGGCCAACCGGACCGTCCGGGCCGCCGGTCAAACAGATCAGCCCGCCGGAATGGGCTTGTAATTCTTCCAACGTCACCTGCGGCAACTGCCCGCCCTTATCGACATAGAGGCAGGAGTTCAGCTTCATCAGGTTCTCATACCCGGCCTCGGACTGCGCCAGCAGAACCAACGGCGCGGGCGGCTTCGGCTTCTCGCCTGGCTGGGCCTGCACATATGCCAGATCGACCTGACAGCCCATGATCGGCTGAATGCCCGCCCCGCTGGCCGTTACGGAAAATTCCAAAGCCGAGAACAGGTTGTTTGTGTCGGTCACGGCCACCGCGGGCATCTGATACTTTTCGCACAGGCCTGGCAGCTTCTTTAGGCGGATCGCACCTTCCAGAAGAGAGTATTCAGTATGGACGCGGAGATGGATGAATCGGGGATCACTGCTCATGCCGAGACGCTATCTCAGCCACCGCGCCGTTAAAAGTACCCTGGCCAAAGGCACACGGCACTTGCCGAATAATTAGGCGCGATTGTTCGGGTTTTCTTGAAGCTGCTTTCGGAGCCTTGACACCGCCATTAACCACAAGATACTGATTTTCATGAATTTCTTAGCGTTTCGGGCCCAGATTGGCGAATGAAACGGCACCAAAATGTTGCACCGCAGAAGGAGTTTTTCTTGCCAGACGGATCGCCCAGTTTCTAACCTTTGAGGCGGAAACAAGAGCACACGCCTCTTCACGCACGCACAATACGCCCGCCAGAGTTTCTACGTCGCATCGAAGCTTGGCACTCATGGGATCAACGGGGTAAAGCGACAGGCTTCAAATGATGGCTATCTCGTTTCTTCTGAACGGAGAGACTGTTGAGATCGAAGGGGTGTCGCCAACGACCACCCTGCTGGATTGGCTGCGCGAGGATCGCGGTCTAACCGGCACCAAAGAGGGCTGCAACGAAGGCGATTGCGGGGCCTGTACCGTGATGGTCACCGATAGTGATGGGGCAAAAGCATTGAACGCCTGCATCCTGTTCTTGCCACAACTGCACGGCAAGGCGGTTCGGACAGTTGAGGGCGTATCGGGGCCACAGGGCGAGGCGCACCCGGTTCAGCAGGCGATGGTTGACCACCACGGCTCGCAATGTGGCTTTTGCACGCCGGGCTTCGTGATGTCGATGGTGGCGAGCCATTGCAACGGCGCGACGGATCACGACACCCAGCTTGCGGGCAATCTCTGCCGCTGCACTGGCTATGCGCCGATCATCCGCGCGGCTGAGGCGGTTGAGGATCAGCCGGTTCCGGTCTGGGTAAAGGATACTGCCCCGGGCGGTGCGGCGATCCCGATCCTGCCGCGTTCTTCAGATGAATTGGCGCAGGCCTATGCAGCGCAGCCAGAGGCGACGTTGGTGGCCGGGGCCACGGATGTAGGTCTGTGGGTGACCAAGCAGCTGCGCGACCTCGACCCGGTGATTTTTCTGAATGGCTGCGATGACCTGAAAGAAATCAGCATCGACGAGCAAACCGTCCGCTTCGGCGCAATGGTCGATATGAATCGCATGGGCGCGGCCTTGGCACCGCTACACCCGTCTTATGCCGAGATGATCCGCCGTTATGCTTCGGTTCAGGTGCGCCATGCTGCGACAGTGGGGGGCAACATAGCCAACGGCTCACCCATCGGTGATAACCCGCCCGCGTTGATTGCGCTGGGCGCAACTCTTCATCTGCGCAAGGGCGCTAGCCGCCGCTCGCTGCCGTTGGAGGCGTTCTTTCTCGACTACGGCAAGCAAGACCGTACGCCGGGCGAGTTTGTCGAGGCGGTGAGCTTCCCGCGTCAGCCCGACCGCCTGAAATGCTACAAGCTGAGCAAGCGCTTCGATCAGGATATCTCGGCCGTGTGCGGGTGTTTCAACATCACGGTCGAAGACGGCGTTGTTAGTGCGGCGCGCATCGCTTTCGGCGGGATGGCAGGGATTCCCAAACGTGCCACCACGGTCGAAGCCAAGTTGCTGGGGCAACCGTGGTCATCCGAGACAATTCGCGAGGCCCTAAACGGTTTTGAAAGCGATTTTACCCCGCTCTCGGACATGCGCGCCTCAGCCGAATACCGGCTTGAAACCGCGCGCGCGATGCTTGAGCGCTATTTTGCGGAAAGCCAGGGGGCCACAGGCAACGTGCTGGAGGTGACCGCATGAGCGTCTCCAAACCCCTGCCCCATGACGCCGCGCCACTGCATGTGTCGGGCGAGGCGCGCTATATCGACGATATTCCAACACCCAAGGGAAGCCTGCGTCTTGCTTTCGGGCTGAGCACAATCGCAAAGGGGCGCATCCGGTCAATGGATCTGGACGCGGTTCGCGCGGCACCCGGTGTTGTTGCGGTGCTGACCGCCGCGGATTTACCTTTTGCCAACGATGTTTCGCCATCCATCCATGACGAACCCTTGTTGGCGGAGGATATGGTCAACTACATCGGTCAGCCTGTCTTTGTGGTCGCAGCCCACTCTCATCTGGCGGCGCGCAAGGCCGTGAGGCGGGGCAAGATTGACTACGAAGAACTGACGCCAATCCTGACCATCGAACAGGCACTGGAAGCCGACAGCCGGTTCGAGGAAGGCCCGCGCATCTATCGCAAGGGCGATGCCGAAGCCGCGATTGCCTCATCTCCGCATGTGGTCGAGGGCACGTTCGAACTGGGAGGGCAGGAGCATTTCTACCTCGAAAGCCAGGCCGCCATGACCATGCCGCAAGAGGGCGGTGATATGATGGTCTATTCCTCGACCCAGCACCCGACCGAGATACAGCACAAAGTCGCCGATGCGCTAGGCGTGCCGATGCATGGCGTCCGGGTCGAGGCGCGGCGCATGGGCGGGGGCTTTGGCGGCAAAGAAAGCCAGGGCAACGCACTGGCCGTGGCCTGCGCGGTGGTATCGCGGGCGACGGGCCGCGCCTGCAAGATGCGCTATGACCGCGATGACGACATGAGCATCACCGGCAAGCGCCATGCGTTTCGTATTTCCTACCGAGCGGGCTTCGATGCTGATGGGCATATCCAGGGCGTTTCATTCCTGCACCATGTGATCTGTGGCTGGGCGCAGGACCTGTCGCTGCCGGTGGCCGACCGCGCCATGCTGCATTCCGACAATGCCTATCTGCTGCCCACCGCCCGGATCGAAAGCCATCGGCTCAAGACAAACACGCAATCGGCCACCGCCTATCGCGGTTTCGGCGGCCCGCAAGGTGTGGTGGGCATTGAGCGGGTCATGGACCATGCGGCGCATGCGTTAGGCCTCGACCCGATCGAGCTGCGCCGCCGTAACTATTACGAACCGGCGCATGCTGTGCCACAGGTTCAGCCAAAGCCGCCAGCGCCGTTGGGGCATGTGGACCCGCATGAGGACCTGACCAGCCGCGGCGCCGTCGAACAGATTGACCGACCGCGCCCGGTGCGCTCCATCCCCGAGGGTGGCAACACCACACCTTATGGAATGGAGGTTTCGGATTTCGAGTTGCATGGGATGACTGAGGCCCTGCTGAGCTCCAGCGACTACGAGACGCGCAGACTCGCAGTTAACGCGTGGAACAGCGAGAACCCGATCATCAAAAAAGGGTTGGGCTTTTCGCCCGTCAAATTCGGCATTTCGTTCACGCTGACCCATCTCAATCAGGCGGGCGCGCTGGTGCATGTCTATCAGGACGGCTCAGTGCATTTGAACCATGGCGGGACCGAGATGGGGCAAGGGCTGTTCCAGAAGGTCGCGCAAGTCGCTGCGGCGCGGTTCAGCATCCCGCTTGAGATGATCAAGATCACGGCCACCGACACTGCCAAGGTGCCCAACACCTCGGCCACAGCCGCCTCATCGGGCAGCGACCTGAACGGCATGGCGGTCAAGGCCGCCTGCGACACGATCCGAGACCGGATGGCGGCATTTCTGGCAGAACATCATCAGGCCGAAGCCGGATCAGTGCGCTTTGTTGACGGTCAAGTCGAGGTGGGCGAGGCAAGCTACAGCTTTGCCGAGGCCGCCGCGCTCACCTATCAGGGCCGGGTCAGCTTGTCGGCCACAGGCTTCTACAAGACGCCCAAAATCGAATGGGATCGGATCAAGGGGCGGGGACGGCCGTTCTATTACTTTGCCCACGGCGCGGCCCTGACCGAGGTTGCGGTTGACACGCTGACCGGCGAAAACCGCATCTTGCGCGCTGATATCCTGCATGATGCGGGCGCGTCACTGAACCCGGCGCTGGATATTGGCCAGGTCGAAGGCGGTTACGTGCAGGGCGCAGGCTGGCTAACGACCGAGGAACTGGTCTGGGACAACAAAGGCGCGCTGCGCACCCATGCCCCCTCGACTTACAAGATCCCGGCCTGCTCGGACCGACCCGATATCTTCAACGTGACGCTCTGGGACGGCGAAAACCGCGAGGATACGATCTATCGCTCCAAGGCGGTGGGCGAGCCACCTTTCATGCTGGGCGTCTCCGCCTGGCTGGCACTGTCAGACGCAGTTGCTGCCTGTGGCCCGGCCTATCCGGCACTGAATGCACCCGCCACGGCGGAAGAGGTCTGGCGCGGGGTTCGGAGAGTGCGCGATGGGGTTTGATCTGGATACCCTGCGCGCGGCGATTGCCGCGCATGGCCGCGTGGTTCGGGTGGTTGTCGCGTCGGTCAAGGGCTCGTCCCCGCGCGAAGTGGGTGCCGCGATGCTGGTTTGGGACACCGGCCAATCCGGCACCATCGGTGGTGGAACGCTTGAGTTTCAGGCCGCCGAGGCCGCGCGCGCACAAGATACGGGCCGTATCCTGAGCCAGCACGCTCTGGGCCCCGATCTGGGCCAGTGCTGTGGCGGTGTCGTTGGTTTGTTGAGCGAAATTTATGACGCAGATGCGCTTCAAAACCTGACCGGTGACGTGATCGCACGCCCTGTCATGGCAACAGAAATGCCGCTATCCGTCAAACGCCTGCTGGCCGCGAAGCGCGGCCAGGGTCTCCTCCCCGAGACCCAGCTGATCGACGGCTGGATGATCGAGCCGGTTCATCAGCCAGCGCGACAGCTTTGGATCTGGGGTGCGGGCCATGTCGGACGGGCGCTGGTCGACGTATTGGCCCCGCTGCCCGATCTGGCGATCACGTGGGTGGATACGACGACCGACCGCTTTCCCGAAACGATACCCGATGCCGTGACGGTGCTTCCGGCGGCCAAGCCCGCGGAGCTGGTAAGATACGCGCCGCCACAGGCGGAACATCAGGTTCTGACCTATTCGCATGTGCTCGATCTGGAGCTGTGCGACCAGTTGCTGCGCCACGGCTTCGCCTTTGCGGGGCTGATCGGATCAACCACCAAATGGGCACGCTTCCGGTCCCGGCTGAGCGCGCTGGGCCACGCGCCCGAACAGATCGCGCGCATCACCTGCCCGATCGGTGATCCCGCCCTCGGGAAACACCCCCAAATGATTGCCGTGGGCGTTGCAGCGCAGTTGCTGCGGCCCCGTAAAGCTTTTGAAAACAAAAAGGATCTGAGCGCGTGACCACCCCACTTCTCAGCCTGCAAGGTCTGACCAAAGCCTATCCCGGCGTCGTCGCCAATGACACCGTTTCGTTTGACATAGGCGAGGGCGAGGTGCATGCGCTGCTGGGCGAAAACGGTGCGGGCAAATCGACGCTGGTCAAGATGATCTATGGGCTGGTGAAACCCGATAGCGGCACGATGCTGCTGCGCGGCCAGCCCTTTGCCCCGCCCGAACCCCGCGCGGCGCGGACCGACGGAATCGCGATGGTTTTCCAGCATTTCTCGCTTTTCGATGCGCTGGATGTGGCTGAGAATGTCGCCTTGGGAATGGAAAACCCGCCCGCGATGGGCGACCTGGCATCGCGCATCCGCGACGTATCCGAAACCTATGGCCTGCCGCTTGACCCCTACCGCCGGGTCGGCGACCTGTCTGCCGGAGAACGCCAGCGGGTTGAGATCATTCGCTGTTTGCTACAAGACCCCAAGCTGCTGATCATGGATGAACCCACCAGTGTTCTGACCCCGCAAGAGGTCGATATCCTGTTCCAGACGCTGCAGAAACTGCGCGCCGAGGGAACCTCGATCCTCTATATCTCGCACAAGCTGGAGGAAATCCGCACGCTTTGCGATCACGCAACGATCCTGCGGTTGGGCAAGAATGTGGGCGAGTGCATTCCATCCGAAACCTCGGCGCGGGAAATGGCCGAACTGATGGTGGGTGACACGCTGCAAACCCCCGAACGCAGCGGGCGTGAACTTGGCGCAGTGGCCTTGGATATTTCCGGTCTGTCAGTGCCCTCGCCCTCGGAGTTTGGCACCGCGCTCAAGAACCTGCACCTGACCGTTCGCAAGGGCGAGGTGCTGGGCATCGGCGGCGTCGCGGGCAACGGGCAGGACGAGCTGCTGGGCGTGCTGTCGGGCGAAATTGCGACCGACGCAGATGCGGTCAAGTTGGCAGGTCAACCGATCGGCAAGGAGGGTCCGACGGCACGGCGGCGCCTCGGTCTGCTGACCGCGCCTGAAGAGCGACTTGGCCACGCTGCCGCACCCGATATGAGCCTGACCGAAAACGCGCTGCTGACCGGCTCGGTGCGGGAAAAACTGGAAAGTCGCGGCTTTCTGAAATGGGCTGAAACCCAGGGTTTTGCCGAAAAGATCATCAAGGCGTTCGATGTGCGCACGCCGGGACCGGAGAATGCGGCACGGTCACTGTCAGGTGGCAATCTGCAGAAATTCGTCATTGGCCGCGAGGTCTTGCAGAACCCCGAAGTGCTGGTGGTGAACCAGCCCACATGGGGCGTGGATGCCGCCGCCGCGGCGGCAATCCGACAGGCCATTCTCGATCTGGCCGCAGATGGTGCCGCGGTGGTCTGCATCTCTCAGGATCTCGATGAGTTGATGGAGATCTCGGACAGCTTCGCCGCATTGAACGAAGGCCGGTTGAGCGCGCCGCGACCGACCACGGAACTCAGCGTGGATGAGATCGGCCTGATGATGGGCGGCGCGCATGGGATCGAGGTGGCGCATGTTTGAGGCACGAACAGACGACGAGGGTAAACGCAAATGATCGTTCTGGAGAAAAGACCCCAGCCCTCGCGAACCTGGTCGCTGGCCACGCCCCTTGTCGCGGTCCTTGCCACCATGTTCTTTGGCGGGCTGCTGTTTGCCGCTTTGGGCAAAAACCCGGTCGAGGCAATCATGACCATCTTCTGGGAACCGCTTTTTGGTGAGTTCTCGTTCTATTACCGCCCGCAACTGCTGGTCAAAGGCGCGCCTCTGGTGCTTATCGCGATCGGGCTTTCGCTTGGCTTCAAGGCGGGCATCTGGAATATCGGAGCCGAGGGGCAATACATCATGGGCGCCATTGTCGGCGCAGGAGTGGGTCTGGCCTTTTATCCGCTGGAGGCGTGGTTCATCTTTCCGCTAATGGTGATCGGCGGCGCGCTGGGGGGATGGGCCTGGGCCATGATCCCGGCCTTTCTGAAGGTGCGGTTCGGCACCAACGAAATCCTTGTTTCGCTGATGCTGGTCTATGTGGCTGAGCAGATGCTGGCCTCCGTCTCGCTGGGGCTGCTAAAAAACCCCGAAGGGTTCGGCTTTCCCGGCTCACGCAACCTGCAATCTTACGCCAGCGCCTACAATGCCGATCTGATCGAAGGATCAGGCATGCATTGGGGAGTTGTCGCGGCCTTTGTCGCGGTGATCTTTGCCTATGTGCTACTGAACCGGCACATGCTGGGCTTTCACATCCGGCTGACCGGCGAAGCCCCCCGCGCCGCACGGTTTGCCGGTGTGAACCCTGCCCGGCTGATCCTGTTCTGTCTGGGGCTTTCCGGCGCGCTGGCCGGGCTTGCGGGAATGTTCGAGGTCTCGGGCCCCTCGGGCCAGATCAGCATTGATTTCAACGTGGGCTATGGGTTCACCGCGATCATCGTGGCTTTCCTGGGTCGCCTGCATCCGGTCGGCATCCTGTTGGCGGGAAGCCTGATGGCCCTGACCTATATTGGCGGCGAGATCGCGCAATCCGAGATGGGCCTGCCCGCTGCCGCGATCCAGGTGTTTCAGGGCATGCTGCTGTTCTTCCTGCTCGCCTTCGACCTTCTGACCAATTACCGCCTGCGACTGGCGCTGAAAGAGGTGGCCTGAGCCATGGACCTAACCGAGATTAATCCCGTCCTTCTGGTGGCCTCGCTCATGGTGGCTGCCACCCCTCTCCTGCTTGCCGCAATCGGGGAGCTTGTGGTCGAAAAGGCCGGTGTTCTGAACCTTGGCGTCGAAGGGATGATGATCATCGGCGCGATCTGCGGGTTTTCGATCACGGTCGAGACAGGCTCGACCTTTGTCGGCTTTATCGCGGCAGCCATCGGCGGCGCGCTGCTGTCACTGCTGTTCGTGCTGCTGACGCAGGTGGCGCTGGCCAATCAAGTGGCCTCGGGCCTTGCACTGACGCTGTTCGGTCTGGGGCTGAGTGCGTTGATGGGGCAGAGCTATGTAGGCGTCAAACCGCCCGACACGCCGGAACTGAACATTCCGGGGATAAGCGACCTGCCGGTGATCGGCCCAATCCTGTTCAGTCATGATCTGGTACTTTACTTCGGAATCGCACTGATAGCCGCCGTCTGGGCGGTGCTGAAGTACACCCGCGTGGGCCTGATACTGCGTGCGGTAGGCGAAAACCACGACGCGGCCCACGCACTGGGCTACAAGGTCATCCGCATCCGCGTACTTGCGATCATGTTCGGCGGGGCCTGTGCCGGCCTCGGTGGGGCCTATATCAGCCTCGTGCGCGTGCCGCAGTGGACCGAGGGCATGACGGCGGGCATCGGCTGGATCGCCTTGGCGCTGGTGGTCTTTGCCAGCTGGAAGCCCTGGCGTGTTCTGCTGGGTGCCTATTTGTTTGGCGGCATCACCGTATTGCAGCTCAACCTGCAGGCAGCGGGCGTTGCCATTCCGGTCGAGTATTTGGCAATGTCGCCCTACATCATCACGATCCTTGTGCTCGTGATCCTTTCAGCAGACAAAAGCAGCGCACCTGCCTCACTCGGCAGGATATTCCATGCCTCACACTAGAGGCCAATTCAGAAAACCAACTGGGGAGAACCTGATGAAATTCACCACTCTACTTGCAACCGCAGCCATGACGCTGGGGATGGCGACCGCGGGCATCGCGCAGGACAAAACCAAGGTCGGGTTTGTCTATGTCGGGCCTGTAGGCGACGGCGGCTGGACCTATGAACACGACAAAGGCCGACAAGCTGTCGAAGCTGAATTCGGCGACCAGGTCGAAACCGTCTTTGTCGAATCCGTCCCCGAAGGGCCGGACAGTGAGCGTGTTATGACGCAAATGGCGCTGGACGGCGCGGATCTGATCTTCACCACCTCATTCGGTTACATGGATCCGACCATCAACGTGGCCAAGAAATTCCCAAAAGTGAAATTCGAGCACGCGACCGGCTACAAAACCGCGCCGAACGTCTCGGTCTATTCCGCACGCTTCTATGAGGGCCGCGCGGTGCAGGGACATATCGCGGGCAAGATGACCAAATCGAACATCGTGGGTTATATCGGCTCCTACCCGATCCCCGAAGTGATCCGGGGCATCAACTCGGCCTATATCCACGCCAAGAAGGTGAACCCGGATGTCGAGTTCAAGATCGTCTGGGCCTATACATGGTTTGATCCCGCGAAAGAGGCCGATGCCGCATCTGTCCTGATTGAACAGGGCGCTGATGTGATCCTGCAACATACCGATTCCACCGCGCCGCAGGCCGCCGCGCAGGATGCGGGCAACGTGATCACCTTTGGTCAGGCCTCTGATATGAGCGAATACGCCCCGATGCCGCGTGTGAGCTCGATTATCGACGATTGGGCGCCCTACTACATCGCCCGCACCAAGGCGGTGATGGATGGCACTTGGGAGACCGCGAACACCTGGGACGGGATCGGTCCTGGCATGGTCAAAATCGGCGAGATCTCCGACGCGGTTCCGGCGGATGTGAAGGAGGAGGCGCTGGCCATGAAGGCGGCGATTGCTGATGGCAGCTATCATCCCTTCACCGGTCCGCTGAAAAAGCAGGATGGCAGCGACTGGTTGGCAGAAGGTGAGACTGCCGATGACGGTACGCTGGCCGGTATGAACTTCTATGTCGAAGGGCTGGAAGGCGAAATTCCGCAATAAGAACGCGCGCAAGGCGCTTGGGGGCTGCTGAAAGGGTCGCCCTCAACACTCAAAACACCGCTACGAAAAAGGCCGCTCCTTGATGGAGCGGCCTTCTTTGTTCTGGGGTGTGGGCTCTCATTGCTCCCTCGGAGCAACTGCCGCCCACCGGCCAGAGTTTTCTTTAAAAACTCGACCTTACTCGATGATTTTCGAGACGACGCCTGCGCCGACGGTGCGGCCGCCTTCGCGGATGGCGAAGCGGAGGCCGTTTTCCATCGCGATCGGTGCGATCAGGTCAACCGTGAACGACACGTTGTCGCCGGGCATCACCATCTCGGTGCCTTCGTTCAGCGTCACAGTGCCTGTCACGTCAGTGGTCCGGAAGTAGAACTGCGGACGGTAGTTCCCGAAGAACGGCGTGTGACGGCCACCCTCATCCTTGGTCAGGATATAGGCTTCGGCCTCGAACTTGGTGTGCGGGGTCACCGAACCCGGCTTGCACAGAACCTGACCGCGCTCAACGCCGTCACGGTCGATGCCGCGCAGCAGCGCGCCGATGTTGTCGCCTGCTTCACCGCGATCCAGCAGCTTGCGGAACATTTCCACACCGGTGCAGGTGGTTTTCTTGGTGTCGCGGATGCCGACGATTTCGATCTCGTCGCCAACATTGATCACGCCACGCTCGACACGCCCCGTAACAACGGTACCA
>JBFOME010000014.1:0-95899 GCA_040830705.1 Paracoccaceae bacterium
TCTTCGGAAAATAGGGCCGCAACCGCGCCATCTGCTCGTCAGTCAGCCAAAACAAGTTACTCATCACGCCTCCTGAAGTTCAGGAGTTTGAACCAGTCCCGTCCAGAGATTGCAGCCAAATCAATGGGTCCAGAGCCTAGTCGAGGAGAAACACAATGTCAGGATACGTCTACAATGGTCGCCCGCGCCCAACAGGGCTGCACAAGCCCATGTTCGATGAATTCCGTAAGCGGCGGGGCCTGAATGAAGACGGGAAGCCTATCAGGCCTGAACCCGAACGGTATGAAACTGACGAGGGCGAGGCCCGCTAACGCGGGCATGATCCTCGCCACCGATTCCCCCTACCAACCCGGACACCGTTTTTGCCATGCTCTTGCCATGTCAATCTTATGCGAACAGCCAATAATAGCCAGAAAATCGCACAAACGGCAAAAACTGGGCGCGATATCGATTTCGCACATCCTTTTGTTTTTATAGGTATTTTCTGCCGTATTAGTGGTGCCCGGGGGCGGAATCGAACCACCGACACGAGGATTTTCAATCCACTGCTCTACCCCTGAGCTACCCGGGCACGGGAAAGGCTTGGGCCTTTGGGTGGGGGCGTTCTATGCGTAGGTTTGGGCAGTGTCCAGAGGCTATTTGATCTTTTTTTAATGCGGTCGAGCTGGTCTCTCATCGGGGCCTGCGACCGGTTCCTCGGGGGTTTCGGGCTCAACCGAGGGGACTGCGTAATTGCCATTGAACCAGTTGGCAAGATCGAGGTCGGCGCAACGTTTCGAGCAGAACGGACGATAGGCCTTTTGCATATCCTGGCCGCAGATCGGGCAGCTCATTTCAATACCTCCGAGATCGGAACGCGTCCACGTTTGCGTTGCAACTCGAAATGACCCAGAGGGGTCCAGCCCGCCAGCGTGGTTTCTTCGCCGTCCGCACGCAGCGCAGCGCGCAGGGCAGCTTCAAAGCCGCGCCGATCCTTCTTGGCCATTGGCGCCAGATCAATCACGATCTGGCCACCCAACCCGCGAAGGCGCAGTGCGCGCGGCAGCGCCTTGGCGCAAGCGAAATTGGCCTTTTGGCCCGCTGCAAGCGATGTGTCACTACCGGTGTTCACGTCTATTGCGACCAGCGCCCGCGTGGGTTCGATAAAGAGAAACCCACCGCCAGCGAGCGGGGCGCGGGCAGAACGCACATCGTCCAGCAGGTCCAGAACGCCATGCTCTTCAAACCCGCCCGGTTGGGTTACGACCTCGGCAGGGTCGGTCCAGTCGCGCCAGGCTTGCACATGCGGGCCATCGCCATCGCTCAAGCGTTCCGGCGGACCTTCGGCATCCTGCATAACCTGCTCTGCGAGGCCCGCCATCTGCGCGATGTCTTCGGCAATCTCGTCAGCATCTGCACCCGCGCAGGCGGACCGCAGGATCAGGCCAAAACCGCTTTCCCCCATCTCATCATGGGCGATCTCTTGCAGGCGGTCGCGTTCTTCCTCATCGCGGATGCTGCGCGAGACATTGAGCCCCGGAGCGCCGGGAGTGACGATCGCGTAGCGGCTCTTGAACAGCAGTTTCGCTGTAACGGGAATTCCCTTTCCGGGTTCGGCATAGCCGGTGACCTGCACCAGCAGCGTCGCACCGGGGGCAAGCCCCTTGACCTGCCGCAGAAAGGCCGCGCCGTCAGGCGTTGTCAGGAACATGCCACCCTGACCCTTGACCGGCCGGTCGGCGCGGGCACGGTAGATGGTGCCGGGCACCGGAGCGTCAGAGGCAATCAGGAAATCATCCAATTGGCCATCAACCAGCAGCGCGGCAGCTTCGCGGCCTTGGATGTGGTCAAGGATGATCGTGCGTCCCTTCATGAAGCCTCACTGTAGAGCGGATAGCCCGCAGCCTGCAGCAACGCCGAGGTCTCGGCAAGCGGCAGGCCGACGATGCCAGTGAACGAACCGCTGATCCACGGGACAAATGCGCCGGCAGGCCCTTGAATAGCATAGGCGCCGGCCTTGCCCTGCCAATCGCCGGTGGCAAGATAGGCATTCACCTCGGCATCAGAAAGGCGTTTGAATTTCACATTGCTCACCACATCGCGCTGCCAGAGGCGTTCGCCCCTGCGCACGGCAACTGCGGTGATCACCCGGTGGCGGCGGCCAGAGAGCGCATAGAGAAACTGCGCCGCTTCGCCCGCATCGGCAGGCTTGCCCATGATCCGGCGCCCCAACGCAACAGTAGTGTCGGCGCACAGCACGATATCATCCGCATTGGCCTCGACCGCCAGTGCCTTTTCACGCGCAATACGCACGCAATAGGGACGCGGCAATTCGCCTTTGGCGGGCGTTTCGTCAATATCGGGAGGGCGCACAGCATCGGGCCGCACGCCAAGCTGAGCCAGCAGGTCCAGCCGTCTGGGGCTGCCCGATCCGAGAACAAACGCCATTTAGAGTGGCGTTACTTGAAGCGGTAGTTGATCCGACCCTTGGTCAGATCATAGGGGGTCATCTCGACTTGGACCTTGTCGCCAGCCAGAACACGGATGCGGTTCTTGCGCATCTTGCCTGCCGTATGTGCGATGATTTCATGGCCGTTTTCCAGCTCGACCCGAAACGTCGCATTAGGCAGGAGTTCCTTCACGACACCGGGAAATTCGAGCGTATCTTCCTTGGCCATGTTGTCTCCATTACAGTTTTGCCCGCTCAGATGCAGGCCGTGCGCTTAAATGGTCTCATTTGTGTATTTTTTCAAGATACCTTTGTTGGAATTAATCCAATTTCTTGGGCACCATTGCGACATACGCGCCACGCAAAGGCCTGTTGGGCGATCCTTTAGCAAAAAGTCACAGGTTGGGCCTCTGACCTTGGGTCCTGTTCGCTCCAATGGCTGCGATTCAGAACGGCACCATCCCGGCGCACTTCGGAGATTTTGGCCAAATCCAGGTCGGCATAGGTCCAGCCAGGTACATTCAATTGCCCTTCGGCTAGTACGCCGGTTGCGGGAAAGCCCTTGTCGGGCGGGCCGAAGATGCCGCCGGTCCCTGTGTTCGTATCCACCGCTTGCGACCAGTCATATTGTCCCACGATAGAGGACATCACGGTCACGCATTGGTTTTCCAGCGCCCGCGCCATAGCCCCAATCCGCACACGCCAATAGCCCGATATCGCTTCGGTGCAGGACGGCACCAGGATGACATCGGCTTCGGCAAGCGCGCGGCCCAGCAGCGGAAACTCACTGTCATAACAGATCAGGATGCCGATGCGGCCCGGAGCGGTTTCGAACAGCTTCAAGGGGCCGCCCGCTGTGATGCCCCACTCCTCGCGTTCGAACCGGGTCATGATCTGCTTGTCCTGATGGTCCCGCAGGCCAGTGGGGGCATAAAGCTCCGCGCGATTGACCGGGCGTTTGCCGACCTCCAGAACCGGCGCGGATGCGCCGAGAATGTGAACCCGATGCTCTGCCGCAAGCCGCTGATGCAAACCGGCAGCGTCCTCCATCCGCTCGGACACCGCCCGGATCGACTTCGCAAGATCGCCCGCCGCCTCTGGCCCCGACAGCGTTGATAGTTCCATCGCGCCATATTCAGGGAAGACGAGCAGTTCCGCCCCCTGCCCCGCTGCGTCAGCCACCCAAGCGGCGACCTTGTCTTCATATTGCGCCCAACTGTCGAGCCAGTCGAGCGGATAGGCGGCGGTGGCGATTTTCAAGCCGGGTCTCCCGATGAGGCAGTGTCAGAGATCGCGAATCCAGAACTGCAGGTCCTTCTGGCTTTCATCCTCATCCCCCAGATCCTTCCACGAAAATTGCGCAATCACACCGGGCAGCTTGTGATAGCCCCGCTTGTTCCAGAACCCGTCCAGTGGCCGATAGTCTCCCGGGCGCGCGGGGTGGTCCTGCGGGCGAAGAACGCCGCAAAATGCGCATTTTGAGAAGCCCAGCGCGCGTGCGTGCGCCTCGCGCAGGTCAAAGAACTGATGCCCGATTCCCTGCCCGCGATATTGCGACAGCAAAACCGATTCCGCGCAGTAGAAAATATCGCCAAGATTCAGGTCGGTGCCGTCGAAGGCGGCAGAGAAATCATCGGCATGTTCAAGCAGCGCCATGCCCGTTGATCCGCCCACCAGCCTATCACCGTCAAAGGCTCCGACCAGAATGGCTGACGGCGATTCCGCATAAGACTTCAGATACTCATGCTCGTACTCGAGGTCGCCGTCGTAGAGGTAAGGCCAATCGCAGAACACCTCGATCCGCAGCCGCGCCATATCCTCCAGCGCGTCCACCAGCTTCTGACCGCTAAGTGCTTCGATACGCATTTCCGACCCTCCTAATGCGAGATCGCTCGAACCATAATCCCGATATGGACTTCGCATCGCGGTTTGCGAGGCGTGGAAAATTAGTTCTGCTTCACAGCCAGATTTACGCTGCCGATACCTGCTTCGTCCAGTCGGCCAAGTTGTAATAGGTCGTCACCCTGGTGATCAAACCGTCAGACAAATCAAAGAATGACCCGGCGGGCAGCCGATAGGTTTGGCCATGCGCAGGCGGTAGCCCCTCATCTGTTTCCAGATAAGTTCCATTCACCACATACTCCGCCGCTGCGCGCGTGCCTTCCTCAGCTTCAAACAGAACCATATCGGTCAGCTCTTCCTTGTAACAGCGGTTCATATGGGCGCAGAACGCAGCGAAGTGGTCCTTGCCGACACGCACCTGCCCTTCGTTCACGTGATGGGCCACATCATCTGACAGGCAGGCCAGCATTCCCGCGATATCACCCGCATTGAATGCCTCAAAATAGCGTTTCACTGTCTCAGTCATTGGACCTCCGTCGGTTCACCCCAGCGATCCGTGAGGTGCTTGATGATCTGATCGCGCGTCTGCCTATAGTGCGTCAGCTTGTCGTTGCGACCCTCGCCCAGACCCGTCGGGTCCATGATCGGCCAGTATTCAACATCCAGATGAAAAAAACGCGTCAACTCCAGCGCGCGTCGCTGGCTGGCCGGAGAGAGCGCGACGACCAGATCGAAGGAGCTGAGATCATCGCCCCACTGTTCCATCTCGTCGAAGCTGCGCGAGCGATGGCGGCCAAGCTCGACATCAAGCTCCTGGCACACGGCGATGCAGAAGCCGTCAATCTCAAGATCATTGTGGACACCGGCGGATTGCACATAGGTGCCGGTGCCGTAGAACTTCTTCATGATGCCTTCGGCCATCGGGGACCGAACCGCGTTGTGATCGCAACAAAACAGGATCGACTGCGGCAGTTCCGTCACGCCCTAGCCTCCGAAATGCAGCACGCAGATCAGCGTGAAGAGGCGGCGGGCGGTGTCGGTGTCGATATCCACCTTGCCTTCCAGCCGCTCCTGCAAGACGCGACTGCCCTCGTTGTGGATGCCGCGCCGGGCCATGTCTATGGTCTCAATCTGGCTGGGCGGCAGGGTTTTGACCGCGTTGAAATAGCTCTCGCAAATCTGGAAGTAATCCTTCACCACCTGCCGGAAGGGACCCAGCGACAGGTGAAATTCGGCCGCCTTTTCGTCCTCTTCGGTGTTCACGTCGAACACCAAGCGCTTTTCTCGGATCGCCAGGTTCACCCTGTAGGGGCCTTCCGGAACTGTCCGGTCGTCGCGCACGGGCAGCACGAAACTGTTGTCTTCCAGCAGGTCAAACACAGCCACGCGCCGTTCCTGTTCGATCTCGGGCGTTGGTGGCGGCAGACCAGCGTCATCCAGCGCAATATCGACAATACGCGACATGGGCATCACCTGTTGAGTTGATCGAGACGCGCCCGCACAGACAGACCATGCGCCTCAAGGCTTTCGGATTGGGCCAAAGTTTCGGCCGAAGGCCCGATAGCACGAAGGGCAGCGGGAGTCATCTGGCTAAGCGTGGTGCGTTTGAGAAAATCCATCACGCTGAGGCCCGACGAGAACCGTGCGGAACGCGCGGTAGGCAGCACGTGGTTGGGCCCCCCCACGTAGTCGCCGATGGCCTCGGGCGTGTATTGCCCGAGAAAGATCGCGCCGGCATGGACGGTTTTCTGCGACAATGCCGCTGGGTCGGCGACACATAGCTCAAGGTGTTCAGGCGCGATCCGGTTCGAAAGTTCAGCCGCCTCATCGAGCGAGCGGACGGTGATGATCGCGCCAAAATCGCGCCATGAGGCACCGGCAATGGCGGCACGCTCCAGTGTCTGCAGGCGTGTGTTCACCGCCTCACCCACGGCACGGCCAAAATCGGCATCATCGGTGATTAGGATCGATTGCGCGCTTTCGTCATGTTCGGCCTGGCTGAGCAGGTCCAGCGCGATCCAGTCCGGATCATTGTCCTTGTCGGCAATCACCAGAATCTCGGACGGGCCAGCGATCATGTCGATCCCGACCTTGCCGAACACCCGGCGCTTGGCCGCCGCCACGAACGCATTGCCGGGTCCGGTGATCTTGTCGACCGGGGCCACCGCATCGGTGCCATAGGCCAGTGCAGCGATCGCCTGCGCCCCGCCGATACGATAGATCTCGTCCACGCCGGACAGTTGCGCAGCAAGCAGCACCAGCGGATTCACCGCGCCATCGGGCGTCGGCACCGTGATCGCCAGCCGCTCAACCCCCGCCACCTTGGCCGGAATCGCGTTCATCAGCACCGAAGACGGGTAAGAGGCCAAACCGCCCGGAACGTAAAGCCCTGCTGCCGATACCGGCGTCCAGCGCCAGCCCAGCGTCGCTCCGCTTGCATCCTGCCAGCTTGCGTCCTCGGGCATCTGCCTCTGGTGATAGGCGCGTATCCGATCCGCCGCCAGTTCCAGCGCCGCGCGTTCCTCGGGCGCGACATCGCTGATGGCCATGTCGATCTCGTCGGGGGAAAAGCCCAGCGTCTCAGGTGTCAGATCCAGCCGGTCAAACCTGGCGGTCAACTCGATCACCGCCGCATCGCCACGCGCCCGGACATCCGCAATGATGTCCGCCACAACCGCATCCACATCCGGGCTGCCTTCGCGCTTGGCGCTCAGCAGGGCGCTGAATTCCGCCTCAAAATCATGCGCGGTTGTATCCAGAAATGCAGGCATCGATTATTCCCCTTCGTCTTGCCCGAATACCTGTGGATTGACGCAGCCTCAAGCCTTATGCGCCACCGCGCTTTCCACGTCTCGCAGATCGCAGGTAAAGAACAGATCATCCTGCGCACCCTCCGGCAGGATCACCGCATTGGGCAGAAGCCCCTGTCGCGTGAACCCGCAACCTTCGTAAAACCGGATTGCCCGGGGATTATCGGCAGCGACCGAGAGTTCCAGTTGCCAGATGCCTTTTGCCCGAGCGTCGTCAATCAACGCATTCATCAGCGCGCGTGCGGCCCCGCCACCCTGAGCCGCCCGTGTGACATAGAATGGCCCGATCGAGCCGCGATGTCGGCATCGGGCAAAGCGTTGTCTTTGCAGCGCAGCAATGCCCACTGGCTCGGCCCCGTCAAAGGCCGAAAAGCATCCACCCTGATCCAGCATACGGGCATCGGCGTCTTCGGGCTGCGCAACAGCCTCCTCATGGGAGAGGATGAAAGCTTCGGGATACAGTCGTGCGCCCTCGTTTCGAAGTGTACGCCAAAGCCCGACATCAGCAGATGCGAGGGCACGTACAGTGATCATTCGGGATGTGTAGGGGCGTGTTTCGAAGGCGCTACATACGGCCGGGTCACGTCCTTGAGCGTGGCCTCGATCGCTTCGACACGCAACCGGACCGCCCCGTCGCCGGCCAGCGTCAGCACGATATCACCCGCGCCGTCCTCTCCGGGCTCGAATGTGATCGCCAGCAGTGACAGGACCATATCCGCGTCGCTACGATCAACACCCTGACTGGCCACCGACAGAACGTTGTCAAAGACCAGCAGCGCCTGAACCCGCTCGTAAGCCCGCTTCCGGCGTTCGGCCGCATCGCGATCTTCCCAGCGGAACCGGTTCAGAAGAATGGCAAAACGCCGCTCTTTCGCGCGCCACGACATTTCCGTAATCGGAAACACCGCATCCTGCGAAAGGGTGGCAATGACCTGCAAATCCTCGGCATCTTCTGCGCCCAGGTTCAGCGGGGCCTCTCTTCCGTCCTTGAAACTCGCGTCTGCCATCACTCTTTGATCCGTTCGATTTTTGCGCCTACGCCTTCCAGCTTGCGCACCACATGCTCATATCCGCGGTCCAGATGATAGACCCGGCTGACCACCGTTTCGCCTTCAGCGGCCAGACCCGCCAGGATAAGCGAGACCGAGGCCCGCAAATCAGTCGCCATCACCGGCGCGCCTTTGAGCCGTTCAACTCCGGTGACTGTCGCGGTGCCGCCATGCACGTCGATCTGAGCCCCCATCCGGGTCAACTCCGGCGCGTGCATAAACCTGTTCTCGAAGATCTTTTCTTCCAGCACAGAGGTACCCTCGGCCGTACACAAGAGCGCCATCATCTGCGCCTGTAGATCGGTGGGAAAACCGGGGAACGGCTCGGTTGTGACATCCACTGCCGAGACCCGCCCGTTGCGGCGTTTGACCTTCAACCCCTTGTCGGTCTCGGTCACGTCGATAGCAGCTGCGTCCAGCTTTTCGACAAAGGCGCCAACAAGGTCCAGACGCCCGCCCAGCAATTCAACTTCGCCCCCGCAGATCGCAGGGGCCAGCATATAGGTCCCCAACTCGATCCGGTCGGTCACCACCTGATGTGTCGCACCATGCAACCGGTCGACGCCCTGAACCTCGATGGTCGACGTGCCTTCGCCCGAGATTTGCGCACCCATCTTGCGCAGGCACTCGACCAGATCGACAATCTCCGGCTCGCGCGCCGCATTCTTGAGCACCGTGGTTCCCTTGGCCAGGCTTGCTGCCATCACCACGTTTTCTGTCGCCCCAACCGAGGCAAACCGCATCTCATGCACCGCACCTTTCAGCCCACCCGGCGCCTTGGCGTGCAGATAGCCATCCTTGAGCTCGATCTCCGCCCCGAGCGCCTCCAGCGCTTCGATATGCAGATCCATTGGCCGCGCTCCGATAGCGCAGCCCCCCGGCAGTGACACAACGGCCTGTCCCAGTCTGGCCAGCATCGGACCCAGAACAAGGTTCGACGCGCGCATCTTCCTCACGATGTCGTAGTCGGCAGTATGGCTCGTCAGATCATGGCTCGACATCGCCAGAACCTGCCCATCCTGCAGCGACGACACTTCGGCACCCAGCGATTGCAGCAACGCTGTCATGGTCTTGATGTCACTCAGCCGCGGCGCATTGGTCAGCGTCAGCGGCTCTTCGCTGAGTAACGTCGCCGGCATCAAAGTCAGACAGGCATTTTTTGCGCCGGCAATGGGAATCTGCCCATTCAGCGGGCCATTGCCCGTCACAAGAATCGAATCCATCTGCCCTTAGCCTTCTGCCTGCTCGTTTTTGTCCTGCCCATCCGCCCGCTTGCGCGCCTGTGCCTTACGCCGCGCCAGATTTGCCTTCAACGCTGATTTTAATCGATCTTCGCGCGTAGCGGCGGGTTTTGGACGTTTCTGGGATGGTTTTTGCTCTGCCATTCCCTTTCTCTACAGCAGCCACAAAAAACCGTCCAGATAGCCCTTGCGCGATGTCGACATTCGGTCTAGAGAGCCGCCCACGATGCTGCTGTAGCTCAGAGGTAGAGCACTCCCTTGGTAAGGGAGAGGTCGAGAGTTCAATTCTCTCCAGCAGCACCATAGAACGCAAGTTTATGTCGTGTTTTCAAAAACTTATGCTTTCCATGCCTTGACCCCCCCTTACACACTGCACTCCAGAGCATTGCAAGGCGTTGAATTTCAAGAGCACCAAGGGGCAACATCCTCCACCGATCCTAAAGGGCAATCGGTGAAATACCGCCAGCGAACGCTGCCAGAATCGGCGCGGTTACTGCAAAGCCTGCACGCAAGTAGTCTACCGCACCCTCCTGCAATCCTCTCGACTTCCTCCACTCAATAGCGTTCAGGCGCTCACCGGAAAGCGCACCTTGGCTCACCTTATCGGCAAGCGTTCGAGTACGGCCATCCAATATCAAGGCCACCGGCAAGTAAAAGCTAAGCATCAAAAGGCTAAAATACGTACCGCTAAAGAGCGCCGATGCAAGGACGAGGGTGCTGTAGGAAGCTTGTTCTGTCTCCTTAACCAAAGGGAGCGGCCAGTACATCCAACTCGTCGCAAACAACATGCCGAATGTGAGCACGACGCTTGAGATGTATAGTTGCTGCCGCATCTGCTTGAGGTTTCGCGCCAACAGTGCGGCCTGATCCTCGATATCGTCGCTCTGGCGCGTTTCCAGGCAAAGAACCATTCCTACGACAAGCGCACCGACAGAGAGACCCGCAAGAACATTAACGATGTCCAGGATTCGATTGAACAAGGAAATAGCGGGTATTTCGCCACATCGACCCAACAGCCAGAGGTCGTCTGGTCCGATACATCCTGGTAGACCTCCGCGCGAAAGCGCAGCTTCAAAGAAGGCGGCCCCGAGCCTGTGATAGACCCGCGATCCATCGGGGCTAATGCTTTGCTGAACCGTCGGGACCACGGCCAGCAACAGTATGATGATGAGTGTTGATATGGCCGCCACCCTCGTTTTCTGTGTGGTCGGTCGGGCAAGGTTTCGTACCAACATGGCAACCGCAAAGATCGCGAGAGAAGCAAAGAACCAAGTAGCCGCAAGAAACCTGTGCCGCCCAACCGCTTCCAGCCAAGGGCGCTCGGTTTGGAGAATGTCTGTAGGGACATCTATGCCTGTGGCGAATAGATGGTTGGTAATGAGAGCATTAATCAAGAAGATGAACACCGGAGCAAACGCTATGGCGAAATAGCGCGTTTTCACCTCTCGATAGACCACAGGCGGATTTCGTTCCTTAGCCGTATTCATGAGGAACAAGTACCACATTTTTGGCGCCTAATCTTTGGTTGAGTTGATTTCGCCCGCGCCAACAACAAGGGAGGATCATCATTGAAAGACCGGATATCGAACCACGTGAACCGCGTTCTCTCCGGTTCCTCACCTTCTCGGTGCCATGCCATGCACCTTCAATCAGAGCCGATACGTCCTGGTTGCGCGGCCACGCCCCTGCTTCTGGGCGACTGCCGCCCAGCGCCTGCATCTCGTCCTCTGGTGGATGACGACATTGCGGGATGTCGTCAGATCGGTGGTCGGAAAATTTAGTTCCGTCGGTCACATTAACTAAAAGTTAATTTGCGCCCCATTGGAACCCAATGAAACACCCCAATCTGGTCATGCACGGGACGGACTGCGTACTGGGAGTTGGCATCATGAAAGACATTCGCCGTTACCTCTGCGCTTTTGGGCTGCTTTTGCCGTTTGGTACGGCTGCCCAAGCTGACGAGGCGTTCGTTGGTTGTGGGCAAACCGAGCTGAGATTCAGTAATACCTTGATTGAATTTGTAGGGGCCAACCCCGCCAACGCGAGCGTTGGCGACCGTCGAATCTCGCACTGGTACCTTGAAGACCTGGGTGGTCTTTATGTTGGCGCGTTTGATGTCATTTCGACCGTGTTGGGCGGTGACCAGGATATGGGGCACTACTTGCGAGTTGATGGTTCGCTCGCATTTCCAAACGGGGACATCTTTGTTGCAACCACCACGTCAATTGCAGACGCGGCAGATACCTATCGTTCGGGTGAGGACCAGCAAGTTTACGATTGGGCGGTGACCGGTGGGACTGGTGATTTCGCAAATGCGAGCGGGATGGTTTCCGTGACTGTCCCCGAGAAGCAGCAAGCCCATCTGGACAATCGGCCAATCACGCTGGATGTGCATTGCTAGACCCAGCAAGCGCTAATGCGTAACCCCGCGACAGGGTTTGGGCCGCTCTGCAGAAGTGGGGAATTGACGTCACACTCTGAGGTCAAGTCCGTCGATCTGTTGCGTCGCCACGCCCCTGCTTTGCTATCTCAGCGGGAGTCGGCGACAAAAAAATCGTTCGCAGACGCGTCCTTGAGAAGGAAAACCGCTGCGGGCTGCTTCGACAGCCCGCAATAAAATGCTCCTCAGAAAGACGCTTACGCCCCCCTGCCCGCCTCAACCCAAGCACGTCTGACAGGCCCACCGCACCTATCAAGAGATGCGCCAATTCCGGATCGCAAAGGGACGATTGTTCCAGGTAACATTCAGTTCGGCGTCGGCCGTTATGGAACCCGACGAAGAGCGCGCAGCCAAAGCAATCGAGACCTCTGCGGTCCCGTCAGGCCTCTCGAACAACATCGTGTGATTTACGGTCGTCTCTTGAGAAACCGGGTCTGAAACACCCAAGCGATGCACCATCTTGGTTTCATAACTGAAAGCCGTTTCTGGCCGGGAAAAACTAGTCTTCACAAGCGGCTGATGCCAGCCCATTTCGATCAGATTTCCCTGGTCCTTTGCCCAGCGCTCCAACTCACCAAGCGCGTGGGTCGCATGTGATTTTTCTGCCGGCAAGTCCGCTCTTGGGGGAAACTGCTTCCCCAGACCGGAAAGTTCTCGGGTCACAACTGGCAACCGCAGCATGCCTGCGTCTATCGATATTTCTTGCGTCCTCGATGCCGCGTGTAGGAGGGGCCAGTAAGACGAAGACAGGGCCAATCGGATACTGTGCCCCTTCCGGACAAGATAAGCCGTTGAGTGAAGAGGGATGTTCACCGTGAATCTGCTCGTTTCGGCAGCCGAAGAAGAATGATCCAGATTACCGTCCAGCGATAGGTTACGAATGCCATAGCTGATCCGTGCAGCTATGCCTTCCCCGTTGACATCGGCGAGCCTAGCAACGATTTGACCGGGTTGGTCACGCATATCGCCGCTCAGTTCCAAAGTGGTGGCGCCATAAATGACAAGGTCTTCGGTCAACGGCATTGTTTCAAAAACCAATGAACGGGCATCGTCCGTATTTTGATCAAGGGGCAGACCGCCCAATCGACCAAAATACCCGGTGTCACCTGCGCTTTGTCCGACCGTGGGGTCAGATGGAATTTCCCAGGCAGCGTTGGCCTTGTTTGCCTTCAGTGTGGACAGGTTCAATTCCTGTACCACGGTTTCCTTGACAGTCGGACCGCTTTGGACCCACTTCCCCGATCTTTCTGCCAAAGTGTCGCCCGGTGCATCGAACTCGCGCATCCAGGTCCGAAGGCGCGGCCAACTCGGCGTTTCAGCGGCGTCCGACTGCAACCAGTAGTCCCACCAATCAAGTGCCAAATGCTGAAATCCTATCGCGGGTCCCGGTGTGCCGTGATCCGGATAGTTATGACCCCATGGGCCCACTACCCCCCAAACCAGATCTGGCCGCCTGTCGACCAGAGCCATTACGGAATTCGAGTAGCGATCGCTCCACCCACCGATGACCAGGATCGGAACGGAAAGGGCATCTGCGTAGTGGATGACGGAACCGTTCCGCCAATACGTTCCCCTGCCATCCTCGCGCAACCAGTTCTTAAGCGGAAACGCTAGGTTATCAATTCTCTCTCGCCATAGCGCTTTCCAATCTGACCCGACATTCGGAGAAGGCGGTGATGCAAGAATAGAGGGCAACGTCGCGCCCCATTCAAATGTATCCGACAAGACACAACCGCCCATGTAGTGAATGTCATCCTCAAACCGGTCATGCGTTGCGCAGACGGCAATCGTCGCCTTGAGCGGATCCGGCGCATCGATACTGGCCTGAAGCGAAGCCGTGCCGCCCCAAGATGTGCCGAACATCCCCACACGACCATTGCACCACTGTTGTTTGGCGAGCCATTCGATGACCTGCCGCGCGTCGTCCAGTTCGGCCGGGGCATACATATCCGGCATATGCCCCTCGCTGTCACCGGATCCGCGCATATCGACCCGGATGCAGGCATAGCCGTGGGCGGCGAAAAAGGGATGGTTCCGTTCATCCCGCGCGCGAACCATGTCGGTTTTCCGATAGGGTATGTATTCTAGAATGGCCGGACATGGTTCTTGAGTTACCGGACGCCATAGCCGAGCGGCCAGCCGCACGCCATCGGACATTTCGATCCACAGATGGTCGGTTTCTGACACCTCGAAAGGATTGTCGGTTTGGTCCGTCATATTGATCCGCCGCGTACGTTCCTTGTTTCCTTGACTTCTGCAAATCCGGCGCGAACTTGCAACAAGCCTGATAAATTCCAATTCAAAAAGAATTTGACTCCAAAATTCTAGTCTGTTTTCAATTTCTGTAGAAAACGACCGCTCACCCCAACCTCAGAGAGCCGTATGTCATCTGCCAATGTCGTCGTATTACCTTCCGCAATTTCCTCGCTGGGCAGCGAGGTCCGGCAATTGCGTAGGGCCCGTCAACTTACGCTTAAACAACTCAGCAAGGACGCGGGCATTTCGCTGAGCCATGTTTCTGCAATTGAACGCGGCGTCTCCAAGCCTTCGGTCGATGTGTTGCAAGCCATTGCCAGCGCTCTGAGCGTCACGCCGGATTGGTTTTTTGCCCGCCGCGCCGGAGCGGGACCAATGGAGCAGGCATTTGTTGTGCGAGCCCAGAACCGCCGCGCGCTCAACACTCTGTACGGTCAGGACGCAGCAGAGCTGGGATATACCGACCAGCTGTTGTCCAGTTCGATCGGTGGCCAGTTCTATATGGGCATGGCAGTTTATGCACCCTACGCGGAACGACCCGAAGACCCTTTGCAAAAGCACGAAGGCGAAGAGCACGGGCTGGTTCTGGAGGGAGAGTTGGAAATGCAGATCGGTGACGAGTTCATCACACTGCGTGCCGGCGACAGTTATAGCTTTGATGCCCGTATACCGCACCACGCACGAAACCGGACTGAGCAGGTGTGCCGGCTGATCTGGGCGGTATCCCCTGTGGTCATTCCGAAGGACGTTGCCGCGCCTCAGGCTTCTGACAGGGAAACCTCTTCATGAGCCGCGACGCTCTGCTACAACCTTATCAACTCAAGCATCTGACCCTCAAAAACAGGATCATGACCACCAGTCATGAACCCGCCTACCCCGAAAACGGGATGCCCAAAGAACGCTATCGCGCCTATCATGAAATGCGTGCCAAAGCTGGCGTTGCGATGACCATGACCGCAGGATCGGCCATCGTCAGCCGCGACAGCCCGCCGGTATTCAACAATATTCTTGCCTATAAGGACGAAGTCGTACGCTGGATGGGCGAGCTGACTGATGCCTGTCATGCTCATGGCTGTGCCGTGATGATCCAGCTGACCCATCTGGGGCGACGTACCGGTTGGAACAAGGGCGATTGGTTACCCTCTTTGTCACCATCGCACTACCGCGAACCAGCGCACCGGGCCTTTCCCAAAAAGATCGAGGACTTCGATATCGAGCGGATCGTGACCGATTACGCGGATGCCGCCGAACGGATGCTGGCGGCGGGTCTGGATGGGATCGAATTGCAGGCCTACGGTCACCTGATTGATCAATTCTGGTCCTCGCTGACCAACACCATGGATGCGCCCTTCGGGGGCAGCCTCGACAATCGGTTGCGCTTTGGTTTCATGGTTTTGGACGCGATCCGCGAACGGGTGGGGCCTGAGTTCATCGTCGGGGTACGCTACACTGCGGACGAAGCCGAAAAGGGCGGGATCACCGAAGAAGAAGGGCTGGAGATTGCCCGCAGGCTGCGCGACGGCGGTCAGGTAGATTTCCTGAATGTCATTCGCGGGCGCATTCATACCGATCCAGCGATGACGGATGTGATCCCTGTGCAAGGTATGAAAAGTGCGCCGCATCTGGATTTCGCCGGGCGCGTGCGTAACGAAATCGGTATGCCAACCTTCCACGCTTCTCGCATTCCCGATGTGGCAACGGCCCGGCACGCCGTCGCGTCCGGCCTGTTGGATATGGTCGGAATGACTCGCGCCCATATGGCTGACCCGATGATCGTGTCCAAGATTCAAGCCGGGCAGGAAGACGACATCCGACCCTGCGTCGGCGCGACCTACTGTTTGGACCGAATTTATCAGGCGGGCGAAGCGCTGTGCATCCACAACCCGGCCACCGGGCGTGAACTATCGATGCCTCATGTCATACCTGCGACGGAAACGCGCCGTCGCGCCGTCATTGTTGGCGCAGGCCCGGGCGGGCTGGAAGCCGCACGGGTTGCTGCCGAACGCGGTCATGATGTCACCGTTCTGGAGGCCGCGCCCGAACCCGGTGGTCAGGTGCGCCTGACAGCGCAATCAAAGCGTCGGGCCGAGATGATCGGGATTATCGACTGGCGGATGGCCCAATGCGCCGCGCGTGACGTAAGATTCCGCTTCAACACATTCGCGGGTGCCGAAGACGTAGTCGCCCTGTCACCGGATATGGTTGTGATCGCTACGGGAGGGTTGCCTGAAACCACAATCCTCGATTCTGGCAATGAACTGGCGATTTCCGTCTGGGACATCCTGTCCGGCGACGTGCAGCCGGGCGAAAACGTGCTGATCTATGACGATGCAGGCGACCACCCAGCGTTGATGGCAGCAGAGATCATCGCAGCAACCGGAGCGCAGGTTGAGATCATGACACGTGATCGCAGTTTTGCGCCGGAAGTGATGGCAATGAATCTGGTGCCCTACATGCGATCGTTGCAGAAGACTGGGGCCAAGTTCACCGTCACCCGAAAGCTCAATGCGATTGAGAAATCGGGCAATCAGTTGCAGGCCCATATCGGGACCGACTATTCGAACCTGATAGAAAAGAAGACCTACGATCAAGTGGTTGTAAATCAGGGCACCTTGCCGCTGGATGATCTCTATTTTGATCTCAAACCTCTGTCACGCAATCGCGGTGCCATTGATCAGGACGCTCTCGTTTCGCCCTCGGGCGATCTGTTTCCACAATCCAACCCAGACGCAGGTTTTGATCTGTACCGCATCGGTGACGCTGTATCCGCACGCAACATTCACGCCGCAATTTATGACGCATTACGCATCGGCATTCGCTGGTAGCAGCCGAAAAAAATCACACCTTCGTCAGAAAGGGGAAACGGTCAAAAAGAGAAAAATAAACAAAAATTCTTGCGGCGAAGAAAAAGTGTCGTAGAATTTTCGAAACACCAAGCGAGCGAAGAGAGGATTCGTGAGCCAGAGCGCATCGAAAAAGCAACGCCGCACCGCCAGCGAAGAGGGTCTTGCCGCCTTCGGCGCTGAGGTACGTCAGCTACGCAAAGCGCGCCAGATGACCCTGGCCGAGCTTGCAAAAAGCAGCGGTGTGTCGATCAGCCACCTCAGCGCAATCGAACGTGGTACCGTCAGCGCGTCGCTCAACAAGATTTCACAGATTGCAGATGCGCTTGGCGTGCCCGAGGAGTGGTTCTTTAATCACCGCCCCGGCTCTGGCCCGCTTGAGCGCGCTTATGTCGTAAGGCAGTCCAATCGCCGAAATCTGAACCTTCTGTATGACGAGCCGATCGAACAGTCCGGCTATTCAGACCAATTGCTGTCCAGTTCCATCGGTGGAGGTTTCTGTTTGGGCATCTCGGACTATCGCCCCTATTCCGAGCAGGTTGTCGACCAGTATTTCTCGCGCGATGGCGAGATGCACGGTGTAGTGCTGGACGGTGAGCTGGAACTGGTGCTGGAGACCGAAACCGTTACCCTGCGCACAGGCGACAGTTTCAGTTTCCCCGGTGAAATCCTGCACGTCCTGCGCAATGTCACCGATCAACCCGCACGCATGATCTGGGTGAACTCGCCCGTGATCATTCCAAGATTCTCAGCCCTCGGCGCTGCAGAGTTACTGCCACAGTCACACAAGAAAAAGAACGGATAACGCCTGCTGGCACCTGACGTCACGGGCACCTGCCCGCAATCAACCAAACCGGGCAGTCGCTCGGACGCAAAGACAAACAGGGAGTAAGCAAATGAGTTCGATTTTCAAAGGAGACGTATCCAGACGGTCTGTTTTGGCCGGTGCCGGTGCCTTTGGGGCAGCCAGTCTGGCCTTTCCGCATATGGCGGTCAGCGCCGATGGATCGGTCCTGACCATCCGGTCATACAGCGATTTGCAGGTATTGGACCCAGCTTTCTGGCTGGCCCTTCCCGAGGCCGACATTATGCGGTCGATCTATGCGCCACTGGTGTCGAACCAGCAAGGCGACGAGTGGAACTGGCGCCCGGTCGCTGTCGAAAGCATCGAACAACTGGACGACCTGACTATCGCCTTCAAACTACGTGACAACATTGGCTTCTCCGATGGATTTGGCCAGATGACCGCTGACGACGTCAAGTTCTCGATCGAACGCATCGCTGATCCGGCCAATGAAAGCCCCTATGCCGGTGACTGGAGCGCCCTGAAAGAGGTCGAAGTCAAAGACGATCTCTCGGGCCTGATTCACCTAAAGAACAAGTTCGTGCCGCTTTGGACAACGACGCTTCCGACACCTGCATCCTGCATCGTGTCGCGCAAAGCCGTCGAGGAAATCGGCGGCAAGATCGGATCTGAGCCGGTGGCGCAATCCGGCCAGTACATTCTGACCGAATGGGTGCCCAAGCAGAAGACCGTTCTGAAACGCAACCCGGACTGGGCGTATGAGCCGGGCGGGTACGAGGAAATCCATATCCTGCCGATCGAAGACCCCTCGACCGCCGAGCTAGGTTTTGAAGCAGGTGATCTAGACTACACCTGGACCTCGGTTTCGTCGCTGCCGCGGCTAAAGGAAAACCCGCCCGCAGGTTCAATTGTCGAAGAGAAACCTTCGCTGGCCTATGTCTGGCTGGGAATGAACCAGGACAACGAGGCACTAAAGGATGTCCGCATCCGCCGCGCTATCCAACATGCAATTGATCGGCAAACAGTTGTTGATGCGGCCTACTTTGGAGCAGCAGCCGTGGGCAACGGCATCATCGCACCCGGTCTGCCCGGCAGCCGGGACAGCGTGACCTACGACTATGACCCTGACAAGGCACGCGAATTGCTGGCCGAAGCGGGTGCGGAGGGCATGACTGTTACCTTGGACATCCTGAACCAGTCTGAACGTCTGACGGCAGCTCAGGTCATTCAAGCCAATCTGGCCGAGGTCGGCGTCACCTGTGAGATCAAGCAGAACGATAGTGGCACCTTCTGGACGCTGGGCTCAAAGGACGGCGATTACTTCATGAACCTTCAACTGGTGCTCAGCCGGTTCTCGATGAACCCCGATCCGAGCTGGGCGACGGTCTGGTTCACTCCGGAACAGGTTGGCGTCTGGAATTGGGAACGCTTCAGCAACGAAGAATACAAGGCCCTGCACGAAGAAGGTCTGGTCGAAAGCGATCCGGCCAAGCGCGATGAGATCTACAAGAAGATGCAGGGTCTCATGGATGAAAGCGGTTGCTATGTCTTCCTGACGCATGAGGTGGTGGGTCTGATCCATAAGGACACGGTCAGCCCGGGTCTCAAGCCCAATGGCGAGCCGCTGCTGCCGCTGTTCAAACCCGCCTGATCCACGCAAACGGGCGGCGCATGACCGCCGCCCGCACGCCTATAGGGGGCGCGTATGCTGAGCTATTTTATCAAACGGCTTGGGCTGGCTGCTGCGATCGTGTCGGTCGCCATGTTCCTGCTGTTTTGCATGATCTACCTGATCCCCGGCGACCCGGCCTCGGTCGCGCTGGGGCCACGGGCAACCGAGGAAATGCGCGCCGCCCTGCGCGAGAAGATGGGGCTGAACCAGCCGGTTCTGGTTCAGTTCTGGAATTTCTATATCGGGGCATGGACCGGAGATCTCGGCGATGAGGTTCTGTCGGGCCGTCCCGTGACCACGGTCGTGTTCGAGCAACTGCCCTACACGCTGGCGCTGATCGTTGGCGGCATCACTTGGTCGGTGGCCTTGGGCATTCCGCTGGGTTGCTGGGCGGCTGTCAGCCGTGGCAGCTGGGCCGACCGGGTTGTCGGCATCCTGTCGGTGGCCGTGATCGCTGTGCCGTCCTTTGTCATCGCGATTTATGCCCTGCTGATCTTTGCGGTTGAACTGCGTTGGCTGCCTGCCATCGGCGCCGGCGAACCCGGAAACCTAGGAGATCAGCTCACGCACCTGATCCTGCCCTCGCTTGCGGTTGGGCTCGGCTGGGTGGGTTACATTGCCCGCATGGTCCGTGCCTCGATGCTCGAAGTGCTTGAGGCCAGCCATATCCGCACCGCGCGCGCCTTTGGCCTGCCGGATCGGACGATCACCTACCGCTATGCCCTGTCGATTGCGATCCTGCCCACGGTCACCTTGCTGGGCGTGGGCATCGGTCAGATGCTTTCCTCGGCTGTCTTTGCCGAGATCGTCTTTGCCCGCCCCGGTGTCGGCAAGCTGGTCTATGACGCCATCCTGACCCGCAACTTCCCCATCGTGACGGGCACCGTTCTGATCACGACCGTCCTGTTCGTTCTGCTTAACCTGTTGGCAGACCTCATTATCGGAGCTTTGGATCCCCGTGTCAGAAGCAGTTTCTAACCCCGCCCCCGGGCGCATGGCCGAGCTGTGGCGCCCGATCCGCAAAATCCTGCGCGAACCATTGGGCGCGCTGGGACTGTTCCTTGTGCTGTTTGTCATCTTCGGCGCAGTTTTTGCCGATCTTCTGACCGGCTGGGACCCGACCAAGATCAACCCGCGTGACCGATTTCAGGGTCCGAGTGGCGAACACCTTATGGGCACCGATCAACTCGGCCGCGACCTGTTCTCGCGCGTGCTTTACGGTGGACGGATCGCCCTGTTCGTCGCTCTGGTCTCGACCGCCGTGTCTCTGGTGATAGGCATCATACTGGGTCTTATCGCAGGATACGGCCCCCGCTGGCTAGACAACCTGATGATCCTGCTCTTCGACGCGATGAAGAGCTTTCCCACCGTGATGCTGGCCCTTGCGCTGGTGACGCTGATGGGCCCCTCGCTGACCGCCGTGATGGTCGTCGTTGTTCTGGTCACAGTGCCCGGATACGCGCGGATCATCCGAACCCAGACCATTGCACTGAAAACCTCGGAATACGTCACTGCTGCGCAAAGCATGGGCGCTTCGTCGGCTCGTATCCTGCGGGTGCATATTCTGCCGAATGTGATCGGACCGCTGGTTATCCTCGCGTCGATGGACATCCCTGTTGTCATCGGGATTGAGGCGGGGATGAGCTTTCTTGGCCTCGGCGTGCGCCCCCCGACCCCAAGCTGGGGCTCGATCCTGAATGACGGTTTCACCAATATCCGCGATACCGCCTGGATCGCCATCGCGGGCGGCGTGCCGATCATAGTCACAACGCTGGGCTTTACCTTCCTGGGTGAGACGCTGCGGGACGTATTCGATCCCAGGCTGAAAGGGCGCTGATGACCACTCTTCGCATAGACAACCTAAACGTCAGCTTCTCAACCGAGGCCGGACCGCTGCACGCGCTGAAAAACGTCAGCTTTGATGTGCCCGAAAACCGGATCGTGGGTATCGTCGGCGAATCTGGCTGCGGAAAGTCGACGCTGATCAACGCCATTCTGGGCCTGTTGGCCGACAATGGCAGCATCGACAGCGGGTCGATCCTGTTTGAAGGCCAGGATGAACTCACCAAATTGCCTCCGTCGCGAATGCGAGATCTGCGCGGACCGCGTATCGCCACGGTCTTTCAGGACCCGATGGGCGCGCTGAACCCAGTGATCTCCGTCGGCAAGCAGATGCTGAACATCCAGTATCGCTCAACCCTGTCGAAAGAGGAAAAGCTGAACCGCGCGGTCGAGATGCTGGAACTTGTCCGAATTCCCGATGCTCGCGCGGCGTTGTCGCGCTACCCGCACCAGTTCTCGGGCGGGATGAAGCAGCGGATCGCCATCGCCATGGCCCTGATGATGGAGCCCGCTCTTTTGATCGCGGATGAGCCGACTACAGCACTGGACGCAACGCTGGAGGTGACGACGATTGAACTGCTCAAAGACCTGCAGCAAAAGATCGGCTGTTCGGTCATGTTCATCTCGCATCACCTTGGGGTCATTGCCGAGCTTTGTGACGACGTGGTGGTCATGTATGCGGGCGAGGTGGTCGAACGCGGAACCGTCCGACAGATCTTTCAGGACCCTCGCCACCCTTACACAGCGCGGTTGCTGGAATGCGACCCCGCGCGACAAAGCGAACGCACGCGGCATTTGCCAACAATACCCGGCGAAATTCCCGACCTGCGCGCCCGTCCCGCCGGTTGCATCTTTGCAAATCGCTGCGACCGGATCAGCGACGTTTGTTCAAAACCGCCGCCCGAAGAAGCCATCGGGGACGGCCATGTTGCAAGGTGCTTCGTCGCCAATACACCAATTGAAACCGGAGTGAGCGCATGAACCGCGATCCCATTCTCAAGGTCAAAGATGTGCAGGTTTCATTTCCGGTCGGTGGGCTGGGGCGCCGCAATGCGATCCTCGGCGTGGCCGGGGTGAGCTTTGAGGTCAATCGCGGTGAAACCTTTGCATTGGTTGGAGAAAGCGGATCAGGCAAAACAACGCTCGCACGGGCCGTGAACGGCTTGCAGGAGATCAGCGCCGGAACCATAACGTTTGAGGACCAGCGTATTGACGAGCTGGACCGAAAGGCAATGAAGCCGGTGCGCAAGCGCATGTCGATGATGTTTCAGGATCCTGTAGGGTCTCTTTCGCCTCGGATGACCGTGGGCGATCTGGTCACCGAGCCGTTCCGTATCCACGGTATCGAGGGTCGAAATCTGCGGGAAGAGGCTGCGCGCCTGCTGACGCTCGTGGGATTGCCTACAAGTTTCGCATCACGCTTTCCACACCAGTTGTCGGGTGGACAGGCCCGACGGGTCGGTGTCGCACGCGCCATCGCGCTGGACCCGGCACTGATCATCGCGGATGAGCCCACAGCCGGTCTGGACGTGTCGGTACAGGGCGAGGTTCTGAACCTGCTGAACGACCTGCGCGAGCGGCTTGGGCTGGCCATGGTTATCATCACGCACAATCTGCATGTGGTGCATCATGTCGCCGACCGGACCGCAGTCATGTATCTTGGTCGCTTTGTCGAAGCCGGAGACACCGAAGAAGTGTTCGGCGCGCCGCAACATCCCTATACGGCGGCGCTTCTGTCAGCCAACCCCGAGCCTGACCCCGACAAGACCCATGACCGGATCACGCTTCCCGCTGAAGTCCCCTCGCTGCTTGCCCGCCCAACGGGATGCGAGTTCCACACCCGCTGCCCATGGGTGCAATCGCGATGCCGCGTGGATGCGCCTGAACGGCAGGTGACAAACGGCCGCGCGGTCGCTTGTCATTTCCCTCTGGAACCCGGTGCCCGACCGCCGGAAACGGCGGAAAGGGCCGCGTCATGACTGAAATAGACGTCATTGAAACCGTGTGGATACCGATGCCGGACGGCACACGGCTCGCAGCGCGGCTTTGGTTGCCGGAAGGGGCCAATTCCACCCCCATGCCCTGTATTCTGGAATATATCCCCTATCGCCGCCGGGACCGCACGCGGATGCGCGACGAGAGCATGCATCCATATTTCGCAGCCGCCGGATATGCATCGATCCGCGTGGACATCCGGGGGTATGGCGACAGTGATGGGGTCGCCGAGGATGAGTATTCCAATCAGGAAATTCAGGATGGCCATGACATCATCCAATGGATAGCTGCTCAGGACTGGTGCGACGGCAATGTCGGCATGTTTGGTAAAAGCTGGGGGGCGTATAACGCGTTCCAGGTCGCGGCGACGCGCCCGCCGGCGCTAAAGGCGATCGCCCCGGTCATGGGAACGGATGACAGGTGGCGTGAAGATATCCATTTCTACGGCGGATGTCTGGCCAACGACAATTTCTGGTGGGGCTCGATCATGCAGCTCTATAATGCGATGCCCCCCGATCCCGAGATCGTCGGTGCCGATCGGTGGATCGACATGTGGCGCGAACGGCTGGAAGGCGCGCGCTTCTGGCCCGCAATGTGGCTGGAACACCAGACCCATGACGACATGTGGCGGCGCGGGTCAATCTGCGAGAACTATTCGGATGTCGATATCCCGGTGTATTTCTTCGGCGGGTGGATGGACCTATACCGCGATACCCCATTCCGCATCGCCGAGCACCTCAAAGGCCCCGTCAAAATCCTGATGGGACCTTGGGCGCATCTCTACCCTCATGAAGGGATCCCCGGACCAAAAGCCGATTTTGTCGGCGAAGTCATTCGTTTTTGGGACCACTGGCTGAAGGGAAGAGACACCGGGCTAATGGACGAACCCCCGCTGCGGTTTTTCCTGCAGGACAGCGCCGAGCCGTCCGGCACCCACCTGCAGCGAACAGGACGCTGGGTCGAAGAACCGAGTTGGCCGTCGCCCAATGTCACCGCGCAGACGTTGTGGCTGAATAACCTGAGTCTGGACAAGACCGCTGACGACGGAGCTGAAATGTCCATTTGCTCTCCACAAACCTTCGGAGCAGCTGCGGGCGACATGTGCTCGTTCGCCATTCCTGGCGATATGGCAACGGATTGCCGGATTGACGCGGGGGGCGCATTGCAGTTCAAGGGATCGCCGCTGACTGAGCCGCTCGACCTTTTGGGCCAGCCGAGTGTTGATCTGACGGTCGCCGCCGACCGACCGCAGGGATTTGTCTCGGCGTTGCTGGTCGATGAGGCCACCGATGGCGCGCAAACCCTGATCGCCAGGGGGTTTTGCAATCTCAACCACCGCGACAGCGACACCCGACCTACCCCAATCACACCCGGCGAAAACATGTCTGTTACGGTTCCTCTCTATGGGACCGGCTATCGGGTGCCAAAAGGTCACCGGGTCGTTTTGCAGATCGCCTCAACCTACTGGCCCGTCCTTTGGCCCGCGCCCGAACCGGTAACGCTCATAATCCGGCCCGGCACTTCCCGGTTGACCTTGCCCGTCCGAACCCAACCCGAACACGCCGCTGAACCGCGCCCAATGCCGGAACCGGCGGCCCCGGATGTCACTCCGAGAAAGACCCACGTTCGCGAGGGTTCAATGGAACGTTCAGTCCACACCGACCTGACGACCGGCCAAGTGACCCATCGCTTCTTCCTGGATGGCGGTGTGTTCGGCCCTGTGGGGGATTTCCGCCTCGATGACATTGGGACGGTGCTAAGTGATGTGTCAGACCGACAATACACGATCCATCCAAGCGATCCGTTATCGGCCGTCTCCACCATGGAGCAAACAGCCGGTTTCGACCGGGAAGACTGGTCCGCGAAAATCTGGACATATTCCGAACAAAGGGCGACATCGAGTGAATTTCACCTGATCTCACGGCTCAAGGCGTGGTCGAGTGAAGAACTGATCTTTGAAGAAGAACAAACGCACGTCATCCCCCGCAATGGCATGTGACAAAACACAAAGTCGTTGCTGACCGCTGCTAACGGAGAATGCTGATGCCAGCCTTTCTTGAATTCGAACCTGAGGTCGAGACACATCAACTGACCGCAAACGGCGTCAGCATGCGGGTTGTCACGCAAGGCGAAGGGCCACCCGTCGTGTTTGTACCCGGCGGAGATCAGACCGCCGAAGCGTATTCAGAGCAGTTTTCGCGCCTGTCCGGCAGCTTTAGGTGCATCTCCTATGATCCACGTGGCGCGGGCGCGACCCAATCTCCCGCACCACCCTGGACAATGCAAGATTACGCCGCCGATTGCGCCGCTGTCATTGATGCCTTTGCAGACGGGCTGGCTGCGGTTTGCGGATTGTCGCTGGGCGGGCTGGTGACACAGCAAACCGCCATAGATTTCCCCGGCAAGGTCCGACTGGCCGTTCCCATGGGCACTTCTGCGTATATCGACGGGTTCACGCGCGACTGGATGCAAGCCGAGATTGATTTGCGCAAAGACGGGATCGTCCTGCCCGATTACTTTCTTGCGCCACACTATGCTGTCTACGCCTTCCCGGCCAAAGCGCTGCACGAACCCGATCTATGGGAACAGCTCAAAGCCTCTTACACCGAGCGCTTTCGCGATCGGGATCCGCAAGCAACGATTGTTCAATGGGAAGCCTGTCTTGAATTCGACTGCCGCGAGGCGTTAAGGACCTGCCCCGTTCCGATGCATGTCATTGCTTTTTCCGAGGACGTTCAAACCGCACCGTCCATGTGCAAGGTGGTTTCGGATTTGGCGCCGAATGGCGTGTTTCACGAAATACCCGGGCTGGGACATGTTTCCATGACGCGACACAAACCCGAGATCGTCGCGGCTAAGTTAAATGAAATCCTGACAGCCGAGCTGGTGTATTCCTAAGAGACTTGGCCACATCATGAGAATTGCGATTGCAGGATTCCAGCATGAAACCAACACCTTCGTAGCCACACCGACGGGTTTGAGCGATTTCGAACGGGCCGATAGTTGGCCAGCGCTACTAACCGGCCAAGAAGTTCTGAAAACCACCCAAGGTATGAACCTGCCCATAGCTGGGTTCGCACAGGCCGCCGCAAGCGAAGACCTGCTTCCGATCCTTTGGTGCTCTGCTGAGCCAGGCGGCAAGGTGACCGACCACGCATTCGAAACATTGGCTGCGCAGATCACGACAACGCTGGCAAAACTGGGACAGCTGGACGCGGTATACCTGGATCTGCACGGTGCGATGGTGAGCCAATCCCATGATGATGGTGAAGGAGAGCTTCTGGAGCGCATCAGGTCTGTCATCGGGCCTGACATTCTGCTGATTGCCAGCCTCGACCTACACGCCAATATCTCGCAAAAGATGGTTGACCAGTCGGACGCGCTGACAATTTTTCGGACCTATCCGCATCTGGACATGGCCGATACCGGAGCACGCGCCTATCGGATGCTGGCAGCCATTCGCAGTCATGGACGACCCCAAAAAACTTGGCGGCAGGGTGATTACCTGATCCCGCTGCACAAACAGCAGACCATCGCTGGCCCGGCGAAGGCTCTTTATGACGCTGTTGGCAAATTCGATGGCTCAGATACCCGCCTGGCCGAGCTTGCCCTGGGTTTCACCGCCGCAGACATACGCGATGTAGGGCCATCGATCGTTGCCTATGGCAAAAATTCGACCGATGCCAACACGATCGCCGACGCGCTTCTGGACCGATTGAACAGGGCCGAACGAGACTTTGACGGCCCCCTGCTCTCAGCTGCTGAGGCTGTCCGCAAAGCCCGCCTGGCACCCAACGGACGTCCAATCGTGATCGCTGACATACAGGACAACCCCGGCGCGGGCGCATCGTCTGACACCACTTGGCTTTTGAAAGAGCTGTTACGGCAAGACGCCCCGCCCACACTATTGGGGCTGATACATGATCCCTCTTTGGCCGCCAAAGCCCATCAGCTTGGAACGGGAGCGTTGTTTGACGCCTCTATCGGCGGGAAAAGCCCGGATAGCAGCCCGTTGCGGACACAGGTCAAAGTGCTGCATTTGAGCGATGGGCTCTGCACCTATACCGGCGAAATGTATCGCGGCGGTATCGCAACGCTCGGCCCCTCAGCCGCGCTTCAAGTTGTCGGAACTGAAGTTCAAATCGTGGTAACAAGTATCCGCAACCAATGCTTGGATCTTGCCCAGTTCCGTCATTTCGATCTGGAACCGGAGCACGCCAGTGTTATCTGCGTAAAAAGCACGGCACATTTCCGAGCAGACTTTGAACCCATTGCGCAAGAAGTAATTCTCTGCGCGGCACCTGGGCAATTCCCGTGTCGACTAAGCAGCGCGCATTATACAAACTTACGACCGGGCGTTCGGATAATCCCTGACCGATAGCTCCTTCGAATCTAGCCAGAAATCCAATCCAGGAACTGGTTTGCCGAGGGGTTTTCACTTGCACGTGGCATAAGGCAGCAAAAGTAGCCGCGCGGTGTCTTTATTCGCCGGTCTGTGATGGGCGCAAGCTGCCCAAGGTCGAAATGATCCTGCAGCAACGTCTCCCAACCCAGGATCACGCCTTGGCCGTTCAAAGCGGCTTGAAGATACACCATGAAACTCGTGAATTTTTCCTCCGAAGCGGGCACGCGTAACACAAACCCCGTACCTGCGAAGAATGTTCTCCAGTCATCCGCATGGATTCCCATGGTAAGATAAAGCAGGCATTGTTCGGCCAGCGCCCCGAGGTCGTCCCCGATTGACGCCGTCAGGTCTGGTCTTGCCACGGCGACCATCGTTTCGTGAAAGATTGGGACCTTCCGATGGCCGGGCAGCCGGCCCGGATGGTCGAAAGCTATCAGGACATCTGTATCCATGTCGTAGGCGTCATTGTGATCCCGCGAGATCAATTCGACCGATGTATCCGGGTGCGAGCTGCGAAATTCCGGCAGCCGCTTCATTAGATAGCAGCTGGCAAAACCGATGGTCGTGTTAACGGTAAGTGTGTGTCGGTCAGGGCGCTGCCTCACCTGTTCCATCGCGCTGTTAACTTGCATGATACCGCCCGCAATTGCCCGGAAAAGGACCTCTCCTTCACGTGTGAGGGTGGCGAAAGGGCGTGTCCGGCGCAGAAGCTTGATACGCAACTCCGCCTCTAATTCGGCGACGCGACGGCTGATGGCAGGTTGCTGAACATTCATTTCTCGCGCCGCACGCGTAAAGCTTCGGTGCCGTGCAACGGCCTCGAAAGCGGTAAGAAGTTTCCAGTTCAACGCGGCCATATCATTCCCGTGTGGAATGCAATTGATAAGATTTTTCGACGTTCTCACATAGTTTATGCTGAAATAATCTCCGGAGTAAGATCAAGTATTCCTAGGGGAGCGAGTGCGATGCTTCGACTACGATCGGGCTCACCGAGCCGGTTGATCAGCTCCAAACATCCATGAAAGCCCGCGCCGCCGTGATGTACGGCAGAAACGGGCCGCTCTTCGTGGAAGACTTGGAACTAAGTCCACCTCACAACGGCGAAGTACTGATCCGAATGGGCGCCGCAGGCGGTTGCCATTCAGACTATCACGTGATCTCGGGGCAAGCGGCGCATGATCTGCCTGTTGTTTTTCGCCATGAGAGCGCAGGAGAAGTCGTGGCGCTGGGTGGCGGCGTGAAGCATCTGTCGATTGGCGATCATGTCGTGCTTGGCGGGATATCCTATTGTGGTGACTGGCGTGGCGCGGACCGTGTATTTGAAGCCGTTGGAAAAAGCACGCTCCAGCGGGCTGCCATCGAGTACTTCCGCCCCGGCCGGCAAGTCACTTTTGTTGGGCTGGATTCCAATGATGTTGTAATTGACCTGCCCACGGCTGGAATTACCCGTTCGGAAATCGCTGTTTCGGGCTCAATCTACGGATCGTCCTGTACCACCCGCGTTTTCCAGGCCTACGCCCAACACTACATGAACGGTGATCTGCCCATCGATCGACTGATCGGGCGACGCTATGAGCTGGACCAGATCAATGATGCCATAGGTGGCATGCTGTCCGGCAAACCAGGTTGCGGGGTGATACGATTTGATTGGGACCAATCATGACCGGCGCGGCCCTGACCCGGATTGGTTCTTTCCTGGCCGAAGACCCGCTGGAAGTCGACGACGCAACGCTCAATATACTTCGCGCCGGAGTGATCGACACGCTGGGCTGTGTTCATGCGGGCGTGCAAACCGATGTCGCACGCCGCGCCCGCAAGGGCATCACAGCCATGGACTCTGTGGGTCCCGCAGCTGTTATAGGGACCGACCTGAAGGTCGCACGTCCGCAAGCCGCCTTCCTGAATGCGGTGGCAGGACATGCGCTTGACTTTGATGATTGGGAAATCCCCGGCAACGCTCATCCAACAGTGGTACTCTTGCCCGCTCTGTTGGCGCTTTCGGGGCCGAACACACATGGCAGCGATATCGCGCGCGCTTACATAGCCGGGTTTGAAGTGATCGCCCGTCTGGGTGAAGCAATGAACTTCGAGCACTACCAAGCGGGTTGGCATTCCACTGCCACGCTGGGGGCACCCGCCGCCGCCGCGGCCTGCGCCCGTTTGTTGGGACTGTCGGCCCAAAAGGCCACAAATGCTCTGTCTTTGGCCATCAGCGCGGCGAGCGGATTTACCTGCCAGTTCGGCTCTAATGCGAAACCTGTTCAAGCGGGGTTTGCCGCCCGCGCCGGGGTTGAGGCTGCGTGTCTTTCAAAGGCCGGTCTAACGGGTCAGGCACATGTACTGGACCATCCAAAGGGCATAGCAGCACTGATGGGCGGATTGGACCATGATCGATTGGCGAAGTCTCTAAACAAACTCGGCCAACCCTATGCACTTGCCGAACACGGGTTGGTCCTGAAACCGTGGCCAAGTTGCGGCTATACTCATCGGATCATGACTTGCGCGGTGCGTCTGCGCGATCGAATTCCTTTGGACCAAGTCGCGCGTATTGATCTGCACCTACCCAACTTCCACGCCGCTGTGCTGCCGTTTGAACAACCCTCGAACCGCCCCGAAGCCCTGTTCAGTCTGCCTTTTGTTGCGGCGATGGGCTTGTACTATGGCGACTTGACGCTGGCCGATCTTGAAAACCGCCGATGGGCGGTACCGCAGGTCGCCGATCTGATTGGCAAGATCTGCATCCATCCTTTTGACCCAACCCAACCGGACCTGAACTACTCAGAGGAAGATCCGGACCGGATGGTCATCACGATGAGGGATGGGACGACGCGTGAAGCGGCCTGTGCCTATCCCCTCGGGGCACCGCAGGCGCCGATGAGAAGCGGGCAGCTATGGGCCAAGTTCATCGCAAACGCAGGGCCGGTCAGTGACGCTCGGCTTGCCAAACTGCAATCCTGGCCCGACCAGCCTGACATTATCTCTCTTCTGACAGAACGAGGACCAGACAAATGAGCAGAAAAAGATCGGGCCGCGACGCCCGACGTGCAGAACGTAAGGGGCGCGCGGGTTCCCGCCCAAGCAAAGCGATCTGGCCTGGCATCGAAGGTGGCAGTTACCGTCCGATCCCGGCAGATGGGATCGAATCCATCCATGAAACTGCGCTCCGAATCCTGTCCGAAATAGGGCTGGCCCGCGCCACGCCGCGCTGTATCGAGACCGTTACCGCCGCAGGTGGAACTGTCTCAAATTGCGGCCGCCTTCTTTTTCCCTCTGCTCTTGTTGAGCGTGTGCTCGAAACTGCTGGCCGGGGATTCAAGCTCTATGGTCAGCGCCCGGAATATGACCTTGATCCCAGCGGTACGCGCATTCATTTGGGCACCTCTGGTGCAGCGGTCCACATCGTCGACAGCGAAACCGGTGAGGTGCGGGACAGCACGCTCGCCGACCTGCATGACATGGCCCGATTGGCCCAGGCGCTACCCAATATCCACATGTTCCAGCGGACGGTTGTGGCGCGCGACATCACAGACGCCCACGCGATGGAGATGAACACCGCCTATGCCTGCGCGGCAGGCACCGCGAAACCCATCGGCACATCGTTCAGTTCCGCCGAAACCATGCAATCGGCGGTCGAAATGTTCCACATTATCGCGGGTGGCGAAGCTGCCTGGCGCACGCGTCCATTCTGCTGCGTTTCCACTTGTTTCGTCGTGCCACCCCTGACATTCGCCGAAGAGGCGCTTGGCGTCATCGAATGTGCTGCCGACACCGGCACGCCACTCAAACTCGTATCCGCGGGCCAGGCTGGGGCGACTAGCCCCGCGCCATTGGCTGGCGCCGTCGCTCAGCAGACCGCCGAGGTGTTGGCAGGCTTGGTTTATGTGAATCTGCTGAGCCCCGGCCACCCTGCTCTGTTCGGCGCGTTGCCCTTTGTCAGCGACCTGCGCACCGGGGCCATGTCGGGCGGCAGCGCTGAACAGGGAGTTCTGATGGCGGCATGTGCCCAGATGGCACAGTATTACGGTATCCCGTGCGCGGTCAGCGCGGGCATGACCGACAGCAAGATGCCGGATTTTCAAGCTGGCTATGAGAAAGGCATCACGGAACTCCTCAGCGCTCTGGCGGGTGCCAATCTGATCTATGAGGCAGCGGGTATGTACGGCTCGCTATTGGCAGCCAGCAAGGAAAGCTTTGTGCTGGACAACGACATGATCGGTTCTGTCCTGCGTGCCACGCGCGGGTTCGAGATCAGTGAGGATGCGCTGGCTTTCGATGTCATCCGCGATGTTTGCCTGAATGGCCCCGGCCACTTCTTGGGCAGTGGTCAGACGTTGGGCCGGATGCAAAGCGACTACTACTATCCCGATCTCGCCAACCGCGCGACGCCGCAGGCCTGGGCAGATGCTGGGGCACCATCGGCGCTCAGGGCCGCCCGCAGGCGAACAACAGAAATCCTTGCATGTGATGCAACAGCCGGGTTCGGGGCAGAGATCGCTGCTGCCATCTGGCAACGTTTTCCTGAGATTTCGATGAGATGGGCATGAGTTTTCCTGAAAGCGCCCATGTCGGTTTTGGATTTTGACACAGCACGCGGCACCAAACACTTTGGGCCTTCTAGCTGACCTCAGAGACAGCACGTCATCTGGTGGAATTGTATCGCGTCAATGTCGCGTTCCCGGACAAAAACCGCGTGATTAGATCAGCAGTTGCGAATTCGCCACCCCCCTTAGTCTGGGCGTTGGCGGCCTGATACCAGGGTTCTGTGACCAACTCGCCTATTAGGGCACCGACCTCTCACACATGTTCCTGGTGCCATGTCACGCTGCCAGAGCACTGGATAGACGCTCAACCAAAACTCGTTTCACGATCACGAACCTCGGCGTGTGTGCTATTTCATCAAGCATCGCAACCCACAGTGGAACTTCAATTCCAGGATCAAATTCTGCTGCCTTGCGAAGCCGAGGGTCCGCCTCGCCAATGAACAGGGGTAAGAACGCTTTGCCAACCCCGGATGCAGCCATCTGCTGAAGCACCAAGAAACTGTCGGCTCCGTTGGTCATTTCGTCTGCACTGACATGTTCGGTTAGCCATTTGGCCGGGAGGGAGCGGCTCAATGCCCCTTCAAGCCTCATCCATTTTTGATTGGCGGAGCCGTCATCAAAAACTCCAAATGCCAGCTTACCTGCCTGTTCCCCAACAAGCCCTTCTCCAAGTTTTATCGAGGGGCGCACAGCGATGTCCGCCGTCAGCCTGGATAGATCATGGTGGCTGTTTCCGCTCAGCAAAGTCAGCTCCAGACCGGGGTACAGCTGAGAAATCTCGCTAAGCATCTGGGGCAGTACAAGCTGGCAAAGACTATCTGTGGACGCAATCCGTACGCGACCCACGGGAGAGCGATTTGCGCCTAGAATTGCTCGCTCCACAGACAGTACCGCATCTTCCACGCTTTCCATGGCTGACAAAATCGCACCAGCCTCAGGAAGTGCGGAATATCCTGACGGGCTCTTCCGAAAAATCACACAGCCAAAGCTTTCTTCGAATGCAGCAACTCTGCGCAGGACCGTTGCATGTGTGACACCCAGTGTCACAGCCGCTGCATTCAACGATCCGTATTTCTTCACTGCGAGCGCGTATCGAATATCGTCCCAGTTTTGGTTGTTCATAGATTGACAAGTGACAATGAAGAACAAACAATTACAAGAAAATTCGTTCAAGCTAATGTTCGACGTATTGCACAGGGAGATACACCATGAAGAAGAAAACCTCGATCTTCGCGGCAGGTCTATTGTCGGTAGCCGTTATTGGAACAGCCATCGCTCAGGAAAGCGAAAACCCGGCTGTCAAAGCTCGGACCTCAATCATGGAGCTTTATGCTTTCAATCTCGCCACTCTCGGCGGAATGGCCAAGGGCGAGACCGAGTATGATGCCGAGGCGGCAACACGGGCCGCAAACAACCTGGTCGTTCTGACCCAGCTTGATCAATCCGCGATGTGGCCCGCCGGATCCGACAATGTTTCCGACCCTTCCACCCGCGCCTTGCCCGCAATTTGGGAAAACTTCCCTGACGTAGGTGCAAAGGGGCAGGCTATGGCTGATGCTGCTCTTGCGATGCAGGCTGCGGCAGGACAAGATGTTGAAGCCCTGAAGGGAGCGATGGGTGATCTTGGCGGCGCTTGCTCGGCCTGTCATAAAGCCTATCGAGCACCGCAAAACTAAAGGAGCGCTGGCTGTGCGGCGTTTTTTCACTACCGCCGCCGTTGTTGCAGTACTGGTCGGGCTGGCCGGTTTCGTGCTGACCCGACCACAGAGAGTCGATCAGGCTCAACTCGACGGCATCACCCCTGATCTCAAGAGAGGTGAGGCCGTTTTTTATGCGGCAGGATGTGCATCTTGCCACTCGGCACCGGACGCGGCTGAAGAGGAAAAGCTGGCGCTCGCCGGCGGTCACAGGTTTGAGACAGATTTCGGCACATTCATAGCTCCGAACATATCTAGTGATCCGGTTGCTGGTATCGGGTCCTGGTCCGCGCTGGATTTGGCCAATGCCCTGATCCAGGGTACCGGACCCGAAGGGCAGCACTATTTCCCGGCGTTTCCCTATACATCCTATGCGAACATGACTGCAGAGGATGTGGTATCGCTCCATGCATTCCTCGCCACGCTGCCAGCAGTGACAACTGAAAGTAGCGCCCATGAGGTTGGCTTCCCGTTCAACATTCGGCGCGGGCTGGGCGGATGGAAGCAATTGTATCTGGAGCCGGGCTGGGTGGTTGAAGGCGATCTGACCGACCAACAAATCCAAGGCCGGTATCTGGTGGAGGCGCTGGGACATTGCGCAGAATGCCATACACCACGAAACCGCTTGGGTGGTTTGAAGCGGGATCAGTGGCTGAGTGGCGCCCCCAATCCCAACGGAAAAGGGCGAATCCCCGGCCTGACTGCTGACCAACTCGATTGGTCCGAAGCCGACATCGCTGAATACCTTAAATCTGGTTTCACACCGGATTATGACAGCGCCGGCGGGGAAATGGTGGCGGTCATCGAGAATACTTCTCGATTGAGCGATGACGAGCGCATGGCGATTGCCGCCTACCTCAAAGCCGTTCCTGTGCCGCAGACAGAGTAGAGGTTTCTCCCGCTCACAGGCGGAAAACCCAGCGGCTCTGTTTCCTTTTTGCCAAACACCTGTTTTACGTCTTCAGCAGGCGAACTCACCTACCGCCCGAGTTTTTTTTGACCTTTGCTCAAGGGTTGTGGCCGAATGACACAGAAATTCGCCCTTTGGTCCATCCCGATCTCTATCGCGGTACTGGCCTTGAAGCTGATGGCCTGGTGGTTAACAGGCTCGGTGGCCTTGCTGTCAGACGCAATGGAGTCCACCGTAAACGTTGTGGCAGCACTGCTCGCATATTTTGCGGTACGGGTCGCCAGCATACCGCCGGACGAAAACCACCCTTTTGGACACAAAAAAGCCGAGTACCTCTCCGCTGTCGTTGAGGGCGTGCTGATCGTGCTCGCTGCCTGTTTGATCATCAGAGAGGCGGTGCTGGCGCTGCCAAACCCGCATCTTGATGATACGCCTCTGCTTGGTATCGCCGTCAACGTCATTGCAACCGGCGTGAATGGCGCGTGGGCTTACCTGCTGCTCAAGATCGGAAGGCGCGAGCGGTCGCCTGCGTTGGAGGCAAGCTCGAGACATATCTTCACTGACGTGATGACATCAATTGGCGTTGTCGTGGGGCTCCTCCTTGCGCTTGTCACTGGCTGGCTGATCCTTGACCCGATCCTGGCAATTCTCGTCGCGCTGAACATCCTATGGGAAGGATGGAAAGTTATTCGGGTATCCGTGGATGGGCTGATGGATGTGAGCCTCTCCGATCATGACCTGCAGGTTGTTTCCAGCACCATTGAAGCAAATCTCGGAGCAGCATTGGAATATCACGACCTAAGAGGGCGCAGATCCGCGAACGTCATCTTTGTCGAGTTTCATCTGGTTGTGGACGGTACAATGTCCGTCAGCGCGGCGCACGACATCTGCAATGAAATCGAACAGGCACTGGAACATTTGTATCCGGGTTCCGTCTTTGTCATCCACCTCGAACCCGATGACGAGTTGAAGGGTAACGGGCTTAGCGGGCACTGAGTTCGTTCGATGGCTTTTCAAAGCAAACGAACCCAGTGGATTTCGCTTTCTGACTAGGACTTTTGGTTCGCCACTCATCAGACCCAAGCCGGATCTGCGCAACGTTCCGTCGAGAATTCGTGCAGCTAGGGTTTTCTTTTCAGAATCAAGAGACTGCTGATCAAGTCAGTTTGGTGAGGAGCCCAAGCCCTTAACAAAGCCGTAAGATGCTTCGACCAAGTCGAAGACGACGTCCAACTCCGCCGTATTCATTGGCGTGAAGATCATGACGAAACCGTCCCAGCCGGGTCTTTGATCTGCCCAAGGATGACTGACAGCCCAGCCTCTTTCAGTTGCCATCTCGGCGAGCGCTGGCGACAGGGACGCATGCAGACTGCCGTCAGGGTGTATGTGGGCAAACTCGCGACCGCCTACAATGACCTCCGGTCGTGCCAGCGCCAGATCTTCGCTGATCCAGAAACCCAAGGCTCCGGGCAAGGATACAACCGTCGGCTTGATCTGAACGCCCGGCAAACCGGAAACTCTTTTCAGGAGCGCCTCTGACATTCCCGGCACCGGCTCTACCCCGATCTGAATATGCGGCACACCATCCGTTGTCTTTGGAATGGGTGTCTCACGCATTGGCAGGCTTGTGAGGTCAGCAAGTGCGTGGGATGCCCCAAATACGCATACAAGGGAAGCTATACAAAGCAGGCGATTTACCTTCATCTTTCAATCTCCCTGTGGCAGGCGTTAGCCATGATAGGCTTGGCTGACCGCGAAACTGTCTTCAAACCAATGCCACAAAACCACCTGACCGTCGCGAACCTTGGCGCGCAGTGCGAACGTAAATTCGCCGATATCCTTGCCGGACTTTGTTGATTTCCCGTTCATCTTACCGAAGACTGCGACAGTGTCGCCAGATGCGAAAGCATCGGTATTCTTCCACATCGTGGTTTCAAAGTTGGACGAGAATACACCGAGGAACTCAAAAATTGCCTCCTTGCCCTCGGCGCCACCCACCCAGGGTAATGTGGTGTCGCCTTCGTTATGCCAGACCATGTCGTCAGCCATCAGGTTGGCCATGCTCTCCATGTCGCCGCTGCCCATAGCGCCCATGAACGCCATGACTGTCTCAAGACTTGCCTGCGTGTCTTCATTCCCATCTGCAGCCGTCACCTGAGTACCCAATGCAGCCGCCAAAGCCGAAAGGCCCAAGGCCTTCAGCGCAATTCTTCGTTCCATTTTCGGTTTCCTTTCATAGCCTCCAGCACAGTATTTTTCAGGGGCCAAGCTGTCTGGATAGTCGGACTAGCGACCGGCGAGTTGTTGCAGCGCACCCGCCCAGTCTTCGACGTGGTAAGAGCGGACGATTTTGCCGTCGTCCAGTTCGTGGATATCGATGGTCATGATGTCGAAGCTCCGCCCCTCACCGTCGACACCGAACATCGGTTCAACGGGCGTGCCGGTGGCTCGGCTGCGGACGGTGACGAAATCACCGGCCTGGTGCATGGCTTGCACAGACCATTCGAGGTCCGGAATGAGCTTTCCGAAACCATCAATCTGGCCAAGAAAAGCGTCACTGGATTTGCTCGAGCCCGAATAGTCGCCGATGCTTTCCCAATCGTCAGAGATTGAAGCTTCAAAGGCCGCCACGTGATCTTGCGACGTAGGGTTGCTCAACAGGTCGTAGAAGTTTTGCACGGTCGCGGTGTCGTCAGCTAATGCTCCGCCCGCAATTGAAATGAATGCTGTTGAAAGCGCCAGGTTTTTGATCGTCATGTGATGCTCCAGATTAATGATGAGGGGTGGGTTCACTCATGGCACTCGGCGGTGTTTCCGCCGGGTGGTTCCATTCCAATTCCGGGTGTTCGCGGAAGGCGAAACGTTCGAGATGGCTGGTCACGATCTGAACCATCTAATCCAACTCCGCCTGAGATGTCGCACTGATCACCAAACGCAGACCCGATGCGTCCTGTTTGAGATCACACCGACCGAATGGGAATTTCACCCAACCGGTGTCCGCATCGCACCATGCTTCGACCTTGCGACCGAAGTGATGACACAGCGCTGTCAGATATCGCCCGCCTCGTTGGGTTGAAAATGTCGCGTGCAGTTGCATCGGTTGGCTCCGTAAGGCTTGCACGCAAAGTATTTCCGCTGCACTGTTTTGAAAATTGACTGGTTGCCGATAAAATAATTCCGAAAAACAGAACAGTGATCGATCATCTCAGACATATGGCGATTTTCGCGCGCGTGGTCGACGAAGGATCGTTTCGTGGCGCCGCAAGAAGCATTGGCCTAGCACCGTCACGGATCAGCGAAACGGTGACAGACCTAGAGAACTTTCTTGGCGTCACCTTGCTCTATCGTACAACCCGAAAGATCGCACTGACCAATGAAGGGCGTGTGTTCTATGGCCGTGCGGTGGAAATGATCCGGAGTGCTGAAACCGGCTTGAACGAGTTGAACGCGTTGTCAGTGGAACCTGTCGGAGCGCTACGGGTCTCCGTACCGGCTTTTATGTCGTCGTCAGCACTTTTGACGGCAATGGGTGAGTTCGCACGAACGCATCCGCATGTAGCGTTGTCGCTGTCATTTACCGATCGCCCCGTAGATCTCATCGATGACGGATTTGACCTGAATATCCGTGTGGGATGGCTCGACGACAGCTCGATGATGTCTCGAAAACTTGGTGAAATTGGGCGAACACTTGTCTCCGGCGCCGAATACGCAGCGTCTCGGCCAAAACCAACGCATCCCGATGAGTTGGAGGACTGGGACTGGATCAACTATGCCCAGCGATCTGATATTATTGAGTTTGTTTCGACGAACGAAAGGATTGCGAGGGTGGCTGGCACATCCCAGATTCAGGTCGATAACGTGGATGCATTGCACCACCTCACGCAGCAGAATCTTGGTATTACCGTGTTGCCTCACTATCTGGCGGAACGCGGCCTTAGGTCGGGGAGCTTCGTACAGCTTCTGGCCGATTGGAAACTGCGACCACTCGGAATTTACGCGGTGTGGCCAGATCAATCGCGGCGCGAGAACCTAACTGTGCACTTTGTACGATTTCTGGCGGCGACTTATCAAAGTTGAATTTGGCATCTGGCCGGTCAAGACGCTCCAGAGGTTAGACAACACTGCGGAGGCCGTGCCAATTGGACCTAGCAATCCAGTCCGGACATTCATTAGCAGGCTTTGCAGCTTCAGAACTGCGGACAAGACATACATCCGTAACTTAGTCGAAAACGCGCGAGGGCCAATCTGCAAACGGGCCCTCGCCAAATATCAGCTTACTCGACCCTTGTTATTTCGCCCGGAACATACTCGCCATCCAGCCATTCTTGACGAGGGCCGTAAATGCGAAGAATTGTGAACCAACTCTTGCCTGGAATGGTCTGGACCCAATTCTGCTCAAAACCCTCCGGTGCTTCTGGTGAGAAATAGACATCAATCGACCCATCTTCATTGATCAACGGGTCATTCTGAATGCTGTCGATTGACGGCAGGACTTGGTCTGTCTGCAACATCGAGCGGGTCTGTGCGTCGTATAGCGTAAAGGCCCAGAAATCATCTGCGGGCGGATTAGGCGGCAGCGTAACCTTATATATATCACTGCCATCAAAAGGCTCGCCCGCTGCGTCGAGATAAGCGATCCTGTAGTCTGATCCAACACCGGGGCTAGGTTTCGCCATCGCGGGGGTCACCGCTGTGTATGGGTAGTGGAATGTGACGCGGGCGTCGGTATTCATCGTCTCATCGTCGGGGCCATCGAAGAATACGTCCTGATTGAGGAACGCGGAGTTCCAATTCGTCCCCTCGAAGGTTTGCAGCCCAGCAAGGTTCCTGTCTGTGCGAGGATGCCAAACAATGGATCGGGCGGCAGCATTTCCGATGGCCACAGCGTCCTCAAGAATTGCGCGCATCCTGTCGTCGGGCTCAAAAGGTCTTCCTTTTTCGATACCGATAGACGCCCAAAGGCCGCGGGTTTCCTCAGGAAAAAAATCAATCGGTTCCCGCTGCACGACCGCGTTAAGCTCCTCGTAGAACTGGAAATTGTTTGCATGAACCGTGTTGAAGGACTCGCCGGACAGCGAGATCAGTTCCAGCGCAGGTGGATTGTCAGCTTCACTCAACGGGTAGACCCTGAGGTTCTCGGCGACGTTGTTGTAAGCAGCCTCCAATCCGTCGGCTACGGACATGCGCATGAAGGTCCAGACCGTATAACTCGGTGATTGGACCACGAAGTAGCCATCGGGCACGTCCCCGTCATAACCCGGCGGAAGTACGAGGTATTTGCCTCCTTTACCCCCATCAGGACCAGCGGGGCCAACATCTCCGATATAACGGAAATACGCGTCGTTGAAGGCGCCCAAAGCTCCGGGTGGTACTTCAACGACCGTAGGCCCATCCCGATCGAGTTCGAGGTTCGGGAAGACATACATCGTCGAACTGTTGCCTGTGAGAAAGAGCGAGTTGGCGTTCATCAACTCGTTAAAGATGCCAACCTGATGCGCTTCAACCGCACCAAGCGGCTTAACGCCCTCAATTAGCATGTAGACTGAGGCCGCTGGTATGCCTTTCAGGAAGGCGTCAACGCCACGGGCACGGTCGAGGTAGTCATAGACCATCGCCGAGGTTTCCGGCAGAGGTGCGCCATCAATAAACTTCAAAGTACCAATCGAAGTACTGACTTCATTTGGCGTTGAGATGGCGTCCAATTGCTGTTGTGTAACCTCAGCAAATCCAAGGTTCGGTAGGACAAAGGCGGCGGTTATCAACATTCCGGTTCGTTTTGCTATGCGCATTCGGTTCCTCCTGACTGCAAGCGCAACGGTAGCGGAAAATGCTCATGTTTCTACAACGCTGGAGATTTTCCCAATTTGCTTCGCACAAAGAAATTCCCTGGCTAGAAATCAAATCCTAAGTGGACTTCTCGAGAGACCGCTTTGGGCTCTCAGGACCTCATGGGCATCGCAGCATCCGAAGCAGCCGCCGGGGATCAGTCCACAAGGCCGGGCTAAATCTGCCATTCGCCAATGGTTCGGGATGCTGGTTTTTAGCTCGTTAGGACCCAAACATGCCGTAAGTTGGCTACCTTCTCTACCGGCTTCGGTCACTTGCTTGCTATCTGTGTCCTTCGCTTCCCAAACATGGCGAACAACCCGCTTCACTGGGGGAAGTTCGCGGTGCTTGGAGGGCTCTAATGTTACGATTTCAACATAGACGCCGTGAACCCGTGCGTCCTGAATCAAGCGCCCAGAACACTCAACAACTGCAATCTGCGAGCATCGCAGAAGCGCGACGATGAAACGCGAGCGCCCGCGAGAGCGAACCGGCCCGCTATGGTGCGAGCCGGTTCACCGCGAGTGGCAAGCGGGGTCAGCTTGTGTGGGCGTTGTGCCCGAAATACAGGAACTCGCGATCGCGGCCTGCAACATCTCCCGCTTCCAGTGACAGGCTGGGGGTGTCCAGCATCTTGTAGCTTTGTTGGGATTTGACCCAATCATCGGCATTCTGAAGCGTGGTCAGCGTGTAGCTTGTGGTCTCGTTGAGGTAATGGGTGGGAATGATGATCTTGGGCTTGAGCCGTTCCACGATGGCATTGCCCTGATCATAGTCCAGAATGTGCTGCGAGCCGTCCACCGGCAGGGTCAGCACATCGACCTGTCCAATCGCATCCCAGAATTCTTGCGGCGGATCATGGCGGTTGTCGCCCCAGATCAGCGTTCGGATACCGCCGGTTTCCACCAGATAGACCACCATATCCATGTGGCTCACATTATCCGGCGGACAGGCCTGCACGCCGAATTCGCCAAGTGCGTTGGTCCAGTCATACCAACCCGGCGCGCGGCAGACATGTTTGTCGGCAAAACCGGTAATCTTGATATCGGCAAACTCAAAATTGCCGACCATGCGGTCCAGCACCATGGTCGAGACGGGCCGGTGAATCGCATCATGGTCGAAATGGGTGTGGGTGGACATGCAGATATCCACCGGTGTTTCAGGGAACTCGTTCTTGAACCAGAGCCCCCAGGCACCCGACGGATCGTCGCGCCACGGATCGAACAGGATCGTGGCCCCGCCCGGCGAGGTGATCTTGATCGCACAATGGCCAAAATAGTCGATCCCGACGGCACCCTCGACGGTATTGCCCGTGGATTTCTGCAACTCGATCACACCGTTATTGTTGCCCGGTTGCGTCCAGTCCGTGGATTGCGCCTTGGCCGAGGTGGTGCTGAGCAGGCTCGCGGCCCCGCCCACACCGGCAGCCCCGGCAGCCATAAAGAAGGATCGGCGCGACAGGCCCGGTGCCATGTCATCCCTGCCCCCGCGCAGCAGCGTCGGTTTCAGATTTAGATCGTCTTTTTCCATTTTGGGGTTCCCTGTTGTCTTGCCGCCCGAGGCTGTTCCCGGACGCGATCAGGGTAGCAACCGGCCCCCCTTCCCAGGGCATTGAAAAACCAAGGGGGAAACATGGGGGCGATCCCCATGTTTTACTGAATCGACAACAGCAGGCTCCGCAGGTTTTGACCACTGCGTTTGAGGCCTAGTTTGGCGCGGATATTGTTGCGGTGAAACTCGATCGTGCTGGGCTCGCGCGACAGGGTACGGGCGATGTCCTTGGTGGTCTGGCCGCGCATGATCATCTGCGCGATCTCCTGCTCTGCGGGGGTCAGCGCCTCGAAAACCGTGGTCAACTGCCCGCTCATCCCCGCGGTGATGGATTTCAGGTTTTCCTCCGCCAGCTCAAGATAGGCGCGTCCTGCTGGGTCGGTATCGAGCCTGCTGCGCAGTTTGGCCAGATGTGGAATGACCAAGCCCTTGATCTGGCTAAGTATCTTGGCATCATATTCCTCGCGCGAGGTTTCGACGCTGCCCAGCAACACGCGCAGCGCCGTGTTGGCTTCTTCCAGATCTGCCGTGCGATTTGCGACGCGCTGTTCCAACTGGTCCAATGTGGCCTGCAATTCGGCTTCAAGCGCGCTGCGCCGGGCAATCTCGATCAGTAGTTCCAGATCCGCCTCGATCACCCGGGCAAACTCCTGCAACCCTTCGCGAAACAGCAACGCACGCCGGTTGCGCCGGATGTCGAGCACGCAGATCGTCCCAAAGACCGATCCGTCCGGCCATTTCAGCGGATATCCGATATAGAAACGCATGCCGTGTTCCATATCGTCATTATCGGCCCAGTCCGGATCGCAGGTCGCATCCTCGACGGTCAGTTCTCCGTCGCGTTGCAGAACGCCATAGCAATAGAGCTTCTCGTTCAGTGTGAACTGACAACCGGTGGCATAAGGATTGCCCTTGCTTCTGCTGGTCACAAAGACCGAATGGTGCGGCTCATGGGTGCGCATCACCAGACTGGCAGGCACATCGGCAACCCGTGCGATCAGGTCAACGATCCGTTGCCACTTGGCAAGTGTCTCTTGCGAAATGTCCGGTTTCGATCCTGCTGCCACAGCGTTCCCACGGTTGCGATAGACCTCACTCTAGGGCTGACGCCTATCGGCAGGCAAGTCGCTCCGAAGTATAACGCGTATCAGTTACTCCGCCCCTTCTAGTGGCCAACGCTATCCGGCATGTTCTTTCACCAGTGTCTGCAGAAACGCCTGTGTGATACGTGTGGGTTCAGGACTGCGCCGGTTGACGGCCGAAAATGTCGCACGGTAATGCAGCATCTCTGGCAGGATCATCTTCATCTGGCCCTGCTCCACAAAGCTCCGCGTCAGATGGTCCGGCAGAAAGCCGATATAGCGGCCCGACAATATCAGGATTGTCAGGGCATGCTCGCTCTGGACCTTTGCCGCGCGCCGCAGCTTCAGCGATTGCCCCACATGTAGGTTCGGAGAGTTGACACTGATACCGGCATAACGTGCCGCCCGAACATCCTCCAAGTCGAGGTCTGACTGGTCAATGTCAAAGAACGGATGCCCCTGCCCGCAATAGAGGTACATGTTTTCGGTATAGATCGGAACGTAGTTCAGGCTCTTCGAAACGCGATGTTCAGCGATGATGCCGACATCGACATCGCCGCTGATCAACTTGGTTTCGATCACGTTTGGCGGCTCCAGCGACAGCTCGATCTGAACGTCCGGTGCCAACACATTGAAGGTGCTGATCGCGCGCGCAAGATGGGAGTCGGGGTTCGAGGCGCATTGATCGAACAAAGCCACGTGAATGCGACCGACCAGATCCTGTTTGATTTCATTCACTTCGGCCTGAAAGTCGGCCACTGACAGCAGCAGCCGATCGGCGGCAGCCAACACCTTTGCCCCATCTTCGGTCAATGAAAACCCACCCGGGCCCCGGTTGCACAATTTTAGCCCCAATCGAATCTCAAGATTCGATAAATACTTGGATATTGTGGACCTTCCGATGTTAAGCTCGGTCTCGGCAGCTGAAAGGCCGCCGCTTTCTACTACCGACTTGAAAATTCGTAATAAGTTTATGTCGGCTTCGCCGACTTTTGTAATCAGTGACTGTCGCGCCATGCAATGTTCGCTATTTTTGAAACTTTACGCTCAATAGTTACCATTTTGGCAACGCGAATCGCAAGCTACACGGGTCGGTACCGGGGCAGATTCGGATTGGAAAATGCGCGACACCGCGCGTTCCAGCGCGCACCTCGGTCATCAGGAAAAAACCAACCGGGAGACATCAATGTCATTTCTCAAACGGGTCTGCGCTACAACTGCTGCCATTTCAATCACAGCTCTGCTGGCGACCGGGGCGGCTCAAGCCAAAAATTTCAAAATCGCGGTGGGCGACAGCGGCGGGTCCAGCCAAGAGGCAACCGGCCTGGGCTTCAAGGCCGCGCTCGAAGAACTGTCGGGTGGCAAGCACACGGCAACGCTGTTCCTGAACGGCCAACTCGGCTCCGAGCAGGACACCGTCAATGATGCGGCCATCGGCACCTTGGACATGTCGCTGCTGGCGATCAACAACATCACCCCGTTCTCGCCCACCGTTGGCGTGTTCACCCTGCCTTACGTGATCCTCAGCCTTGAGGATGCCGAAAAGCTGACCCAGGGCCCGATCGGTCAGGAACTGATCGAAAACACCATCAATGACGCCGGTGTGCGCATCATCGGCTGGACCTATACCGGGTTCCGCCGTCTGACGAACTCGAAAAAGCCGGTCAAATCGGTGGCCGATCTCGAAGGTCTGGTGATCCGCGTTCCCAAGAACGAAATCATGATCGACACCTACAAGGCATGGGGCATCAGCCCAACGCCGATGGCGTGGTCGGAAACCTTCGCCGGTCTGCAGACCAAAGTTGTTGATGGTCAGGACAACCCCTACACCACCATCAACGCGATGAAGTTCTACGAAGTGCAGAAATATGTGACAAACATCCGTTACATCTTCTCGATCGAACCGCTCATCATTTCCGAGCAGGTCTTCCAGGAGCTTTCCGTAGAAGATCAGGAAATCGTCCTTGAAGCGGGCAAAGCCGCGACACAGGCCTCTGCTGACTTCCTGCGCGCCAAGGAAGCCGAGATCAAAGAGATCCTGGTCGAAAAAGGCATGGAAATCGTCGACCCCGAGAATGACGAAGCCGAGTTCATCGAACTGGCGACTACCGCCGTGTGGCCGAAATTCTACGAAAGCATCGGTGGCGTCGAAAAGCTCAACGCAGTGCTGGCCGAAATCGGTCGTGAGCCGGTCTCTCAATAACCGGCAACCGAGCATCCAACAAAAAAATTGCGGGGCACCAACTGGTGCCCCCAACAATAAATGGAGGGTCAGATGTCTAAATTCTGGGGAATTGTCGATAACCTGGAAAGCTATATTTGCCGTGCGTTGCTGGCAATGTTCGTGTGCCTGTTGTTTCTTCAGGTCGTGGTGAGAACGCTGTTTGCATTCTCGTTTTCCTGGGTCGAGGAACTGTCGATCTACATGTTCGTATGGTTCGTCTTCTTTGGCGCCAGCTATGCGGCCAAAATGGGTGCCCACAACCGGGTCACGTTCCAGTTCAAGTTCCTGTCTGCGCGTGCGGTCAAGTATATCGAGGCCTTCGCGGACCTCTTCTGGATCTTCTTCAACGTTGTATTCATCTATCTGGCAATCGATTTCATCTTCAACAAGATGAACCGGTTCCAGTCCTCGCAAACCCTCGGGTTCCACCTGAGCTGGGTCTATATCGTGCTGCCGATTGCCTTCACCCTGATGACCATCCGGGTGATCCAGGTGAACTACCGCAAACTGGTCTTGGACGAAGAGATGGTCGACCCGGATTCGATCGATCTCGACGCTGTCAAAGCCGAAGCCGAAAGCCACAACCCCTCCAAGTCTAAGGGAGACAAGTAATGGGCGCTGAAATTATCCCACTGCTGTTTGGCGGTTTTCTGTTCCTGCTGTTTATCGGCGCTCCGATCACCGTGGCACTCGGCGTTTCGACGCTGATCACCTTCCTGTATCTGGGTGAGAACCCCATCAAATTCGTCCAGATCGCCTTTACGTCGGTCGGGTCCTTCCCGCTGATGGCGCTGCCAGCCTTCATTCTGGCCGGTGCGTTGATGGAGGCATCTGGCCTGTCACGGCGGCTGATCAATGTGGCCGAAAGCTTCGCCGGTCCCTTCACCGGCGGTATGTCGGCCGCAACCGTCATGGCCTGTCTGTTCTTCGGCGCGATCTCTGGCTCTGGCCCAGCGACGACCGCCGCTGTCGGCATGCTGATGATCCCGGCGATGATCGACCGCGGTTACTCAAAAGGCTTTGCCTCAGCCATCACCGCCTCGTCGGGTGGTCTGGGGATCGTCATCCCGCCCTCGATCCCGCTGATCATTTTCGGCATTGCAGCGCTTGGTATGCCACCCCCACCGGAGGCTGTAGAAGAATTCGGCCAGTTCCAGACCGTTTCGATCCCGAAACTGTTCATCGCCGGTTTCATGCCCGCCTTCCTGATCGCAGGCAGCTTGCTGCTGATGAACTATATCCTGGCGAAAAAGAACAACTACACCGGTAGCACCGAAGGTTGGTCCGCACGCGAGATCTGGTGCGAGATGTATCGCGGATTCTGGGCGCTAATGGCCCCAGTGGTGATCCTTGGCGGCATCTATTCGGGCTATTTCACACCGACCGAAGCGGCCATCGTGGCGATCTTCTACACGCTGATCGTGGGCGCATTCATCTATCGTGAACTGTCCTGGAAAAGCCTGTTCGGCGCGCTGGAAACCACCACCTGGCTAACCGGCCGCGTGCTGTTGATCATGTTTACCGCAACCGTGTTCGGGCGGCTTCTGGTCGAAAACCAGGTTCCCGCCGTGATCGCGCAGGGGATGCTGTCCTTCACCGACAACATCTATGTGATCTGGACGCTGGTCATCCTGTTCCTGCTGTTTGTCGGCATGTTCATGGAAACGCTGGCAACAATCCTGATCCTGGTGCCGGTGATGCTACCTGTGGCCTATAGCGTCGGTATCGACCCGATCCACTTTGGCGTGGTCATGGTCTGTACGCTGGGCATTGGCTTCCAGACGCCGCCATTGGGTGAAAACCTGTTCATTGCGTCGGGGATCTCGAAAATCTCGATCGAAGAGATCTCGCTGCGAGCCCTGCCCTTCGCCTTCATCAACACGGTTGCGATCTTTGTCATAGCGTTCTTCCCCGAGATCACGCTCTGGCTGCCGCGCTTGTTTGGCTACTGAGGCGGTTGAAAGGAAAAGCTCATGAAACAGAAGATCACACATATCCTCTTCGCAACCGCACTGACGAAACACTCAAGCTATGCGTTGACGCATGCGGCCAGCCTGGCCGAGTCGACCGGGGCCAAGCTGCATGTTCTGCATGTGGCCGAACCCCTCAGCGACGATGCGTTGATCACCATGCGGATGTTCATGCAGGATGCGGGTTCTCGCTCTGAAGCGCTGAAAGCCCGGCATGACCACATGAAGGCGGTGCTGACCGAACGCCAAAAGGAATTCTGGGCAACTCTGCCCGAAGAAGACCGAGGCATTCAGGATCAGATCGAGTCGATCGAGATCATTGATGGCCACCCCGCCGAGGTGATCCTGCGCCGCGCCCGCGAGTTGAAATGCGATCTAATCGTGTTGGGAGCCCATGAACATGGGTTCTCGCAAACCTTCCTGGGTACCGTCGCCAAGCGCGTGCTGCGCCGCGCCGATATCCCGACACTGGTCGTCCCTTACAGGGACGACTGAATAATCGACTAACCTCTTAAGAAAGAAAAAAAAATGACCAATACCCTGACCGCCAAAGATCTGGCGGATACGTTTGACTCGTTCAATCGCCACGATATCGACGGCGTGATGACCCACTTTGCCGATGACTGCGTGTTCTATACGGTGGGTGGTGACGAAAAATATGGCAACAAGGTCGAAGGCGCTGCCGCCATCGCCGCCGCCTTCTCCGGCGTCTGGGCTGGCATGAAGGATGCCCATTGGGACCACCACAGCCATTTCGTGCATGGTGACCGCGCCGTGTCCGAATGGACCTTCTCGGGCACCGACGCCGATGGCATGCGCGTCGAGGCCGAAGGCGCCGATCTGTTCACGCTGCGCGACGGCAAGATCATCGTCAAACAAGCGCTGCGCAAGTCCCGGCCAATGTTCAAGGCCTGAATCTAACACTCTGTCCCGCGAGAATTCGTCATGGTTGATAATGCGATCCCCCGACACTGGCCCAAGTCCAGCTATGACCCAAAATACGATCCTATTGTCGATGCCGGTCCCGGCCATAACCGCGACCACGCGCCGACCTACTGGATCGGAACCGCCGGTACTCCGCCCCAGGATGACGGCCCCGTCTCGGGCGATTTCGACGCTGATGTCGTTGTCATCGGGTCGGGCTATACCGGCCTGTCCACCGCCATCCATCTGGCCAAGGAACATGGTATTCAAGCGGTTGTGCTTGAAGCCAATACCGTTGCCTGGGGCTGCTCGACCCGCAATGGCGGGCAGGCCCAGATCTCGTCGGGGCGGCTGAAACGGTCGCAGTGGATTCAGCGCTGGGGCGTTGACGTGGCCAAGGGCATGCATGCCGAGGTTACCGAAGCGTTTGAGCTGTTCAATGACCTGATCGCGCAGGATGACATCAACTGCGATCCACAGCCCGGCGGGCATTACTACATCGCCCACCGGGAAAAGGTGATGGCTGGGCTGAAAAGCGAAAGCGCACTGCTGAACGACACGTTCGGCTATGGCTCTCGCATCATGTCGCGGGACGAGCTGCATGAAGGCCATGTGCGCGACCAGGAAGCCGCCGGCGCCATGTGGGAACCCGACGGCACCTGCATCCATGCGGGCAAGCTGGCCTTTGGCTATGTCAACATGGCCCGCCGTCTGGGGGCAAAGATCCACACGGCCAGCCCGGTGACCGGATGGACCGTCAAGAACGGCGTGCATCATCTGCGCACGCCGGGCGGAACCGTGCGGGCCAAGAAGGTGGCGCTTGCCACCGCAGGCTACACCCCTCCGGGTCTGAACAAGAAGACCAAGCATCGCCTGATGCCAATCCTGTCAAACTCGCTGGTCACCCGCCCCCTGACAGAGGCGGAACTGGCCGAATGCGGCATCCAGACCAAATCTCCGCTGACCGATACGCGCACCTTGCGCCACTACTATCGTCTTTTGCCTGACAACCGAATGCAGATCGGCAGCCGCAGCGCCCTGACCGGGCGGGATGCGGAAAACGAAAAGCACCTGGACCTGTTGAAGAAAGGTCTGGCCCGGAAATTCCCCGCACTGGAGGATATCAACCTGGATTATTCCTGGTGGGGATGGGTCGATGTCAGCCATGACATGATGCCACGGATCTTTCAGCCGGATCCGGATGAAAGCATCTATTACGCCATGGGCTATGGCGGCAACGGCGTGATGTATTCCGCGCAGGCAGGGCGTCGCATGGCCCAGCTGGTAGCGGGCGACAAATCGGACAAGGCGTTTTCGCTACCGATCTTCACGTCCCCGCTGCCCAGCCATGGGCTGCTGACCCCATTCCGCCGGGTCGGTCAGAAATTTGCCTATGTCTGGTACTACCTGAAGGACGAAATCATCTAGCATGACCGGCGTTCAACCACCGAGACCGCAAGCGTTCATAAAGATGAAAACGACCAAGGAAGACATGCGCTCAAATCGCGCAGCCTGACACTAGCTCCCGCCGCTGCCAGCCGGTTGCGGCGGGATCAGAACGATACTAGTAGACACTCGACCGGGCGAATGGCCCGAACTATCGGCACCCCGAAGCCCGCCTCGCCAGCCAAGGGTGCCACTTTCAGGAATACCAGGATGCAAACAGCAGATTTCACCCGTACCAAGGTGCGGGGTTTTTCGGATTTCTTGCGGCAGAACGGGCAAGGTTTCCTTGTCTCTGCCGTTGTAGCAGCGGCGGCGCAGTTTCTGTCGGAACATTACGGCGCGCCCGCGATGCTGATGGCCCTGCTGCTTGGCATCGCCTTCCACTTTCTGGCCGAGGACGGCCCCTGCAAGCCCGGAATCGAGTTTACCTCGCGCACCGTTCTGCGATTTGGCGTCGCCCTGCTGGGCGCGAGGATCAGCGTGGAATTGATGGTGGGGCTGGGCGCCGGCTTGATCACCGTGGTTGTCATTGCAGTTGTGGCGACGATTCTCTTTGGCCTACTTGGCGCGCGGCTGCTGGGCCGGGGCTGGCGTTTTGGGTTGCTCACCGGCGGCTCAGTGGCGATCTGCGGCGCATCGGCAGCGATGGCGATCTCGGCGGTGCTGCCCAAGAACGAGCATTCCGAACGCAACCTGATCTTCACTGTCTTGGCGGTGACCTGCCTTTCTACGGTTGCGATGATCGTCTACCCCATCCTGACCGAGGCGTTCGATTTCAACTCCGAGTATTCCGGTGTTTTCCTCGGCGGCACGATCCACGATGTGGCGCAGGTTGTTGGCGCGGGTTTCTCAGTCTCTGACGAGACCGGTGAGGTCGCAACCCTGGTCAAGCTGATCCGTGTCGCGATGCTGGCCCCGGTGGTTCTGGTGATCTCGGTCCTGGTCCGCAAATATGCCGAAGACGGAGCAACCGATGGCAAACGGCCCCCGGTTCTGCCCTTCTTTGTCGTCGGGTTCCTGATCTTCGCCGTGTTGAACTCGCTGGGCCTGATCCCGGCCGCCGTTGTCGATGTGATGAGCAGTCTCAGCCGCTGGGCGTTGCTGATCTCAATCGCTGCGGTTGGCATGAAAACCTCGCTCAAGCGTATCCTTGACGTAGGCGGTCAGGCCATCGTGCTTATCGTCGCTGAAACCATCTTCATCGCCATCTTTGTCCTGCTGGGCGTTGTGCTGATCGGCCATTAATCGACCCGGCCCATCGCAGCCTCAAGTATCAAGAAAGGAAGCCAAACCATGCAATTCCACGTCATCGATATTGCCAATGACACGCCAAAATCCACCGGCCAAAGACGACTGGCAGATCTGCCGGACCGCGTCGTCTCGGGCGACCCGCACCACAACACCGAAATTCAGTTCACCAGCCCCGATGGCAAGCTGACGGTCGGCACATGGACCTCAACCCCCGGCAAGTGGCACGCCTTCACCGACAAGGACGAATACTGCTACATCGTCTCGGGTCACTGTGCGCTGATCCACGAGGACGGCACCCGCCGCGAATTTCGGACTGGCGCGTCGTTCTTCATCCCTGACGGTTTTGCCGGGTTCTGGGAGGTGATCGAAACCACCACCAAACACTTCGTCATTCGGGATACCAAATAATCCCTGCCTCTGGCGCCGGAGACACCGCGTTGTCACCGGCCCATCCACCCCCCGTCGACCACCAGTATCTCGCCATTCACATAATCCGATGCGGAAGAGGCGAGAAATACCACCGGCCCGGCAAAGTCCTGAGGTCTGCCCCAACGCCCCTGCGGAATGCGATCCAGAATCGCCTTCGACCGGTCCGGGTCATCCTGCAAGGCCTGGGTGTTGTCGGTGGCGATGTAGCCCGGCGCGATGGCGTTGACATTCAACCCATGCGGCGCCCACTCATTGGCCAGTGCTTTGGTCAATTGCCCGATCCCACCCTTCGAGGCCGCATAGCCCGGCACTGTGATGCCGCCCTGAAAGGTCAGCAGTGAGGCGGTGAAGATGATCTTGCCACGGCCCCGTCCGACCATACCCCGTCCAATCTCACGCGAGAGAACAAACTGGGCAGACAGGTTCACCTCGATCACTTCGTCCCACCAGTCGTCGGGATGCTCGGCGGCGGGCTTGCGTTTGATGGTTCCGGCATTGTTGACCAGAATATCCGGCTCAACCCCGTCCGCCGCCTGTTGCGCTGCAAAGGCCTGCACCGCTGCGCGGTCGGAAAAGTCGCATTGGTAGGCCCTGAAACTGCGCCCCATCGCGGTTACAGCTTGTTCTACCGCGCTTCCCGATGGTTCCAACGACGCAGACACTCCGATGATATCGGCCCCTGCCCCGGCCAAGGCCTCAGCCATCCCGCGCCCGATGCCACGTTTGCATCCGGTCACCAGCGCGGTTTGGCCCGAAAGATCAAAACTCTGCATCACACTCATGCGTCCTCTCCCACCTTGATGAGGCTTTTCAGCGCGGTCGGGCTACGGTCCAGCGCCTCGAAGGCGGCCTGAATCTCGGCCAGCGGGCTGACATCGGTGATAACCGTCTCGGCATCGATGCCGCCATTCGCAATCAGCGTGATTGCTTTCTCGTAATCTTCGGGCTCATAGACCCGTGCGCCGATCAGCTTCAATTCCCGCCAGAAGAACTGAAACAGATCGATGTTGGGTTTCTGCGCATGGATGGCTACCATCACGATCCGCGCCCGCGTCGCCGCCACCGCCGTCATCGCATCAACGCCCGGCTGCGTGCCCGAAACCTCAAACACCACTTCCGCGCCCTTGCTGCCCGTTCGCGCCTCGACCGTGGCGGGCAGATCACCCTCGACCGGGTTGACCGTATCGAAACCCAGTTTCTTAGCGATGGCGAGGCGGTTGGCGTTGACCTCGGAGATCAGCACATTGCCCCCAGCATCGCGGGCGACCATTGCCACCAGCACCCCGATGGGGCCGCCGCCGATCACCACCACATCCTCACCCGGTTGCAGGTCCGAGAGCCGCACGTCATGGCAGGCCACCGCCACCGGTTCGATCAGCGCGGCATGGTCCATGCGCAGATCGTCGGGCAGCACATGCAGCGTATGGGCGGGCACGGTCCAAAGCTCTTGCATCGCGCCATCGGTATCAAGGCCGAGGAATTTCAGATTATGGCAGATATGCGGATGCCCGGCACGGCAGGCCGGGCACTTACCACAAGGATCCAGCGGGCGGACGACAACTTTCTGGCCGGATTTGACGGTATCGACGCCATCACCTACCGCTTCCACGACGCCCGACATTTCGTGACCGATCACCCGGTCAAAGCCGACGCGCGCGTCCATATTGCCGTGATAGACATGCATGTCGGTGCCACAGATGCCGCAATAGGCGATGCGGATTGTCGCCTCACCTGCACCCGGTTCGGGCGCCGCTCTCTGTTCGACCGAAAACGTCTTGTCGCCCCGATAGAAGGCAGCAGTGATGGTCTGATCGCTCATGATCTTGCGTCCTTGTCTGAGTTCCGTGCGGCGCGTCGCTCCGGTTGGGCTTGGAATAATTTGGTACGACCAAAATTGACTCCGTTTTTGCGAGACACGTTGACTTTGTCAACAATTAAAAGGTTTCTTCGGAAGGCGATGCGCGTCTCGCCCAACCCTGGGGTGCGTTTTGGTGTGATGATATGGTGAGGGGCATGAAATGCCCCCCCAAGGAAGACATCTCCCGATCTCATCCGAAATGCGCCTTGAATCGCGCGATACAGTCGCGGAACCCGGCCTCGAAATCGCCATCTCCCGAATGGTAGACGGATTCAAAGCTGATCACGCCGTCATAGCCATCACGGCGCAGCGCGTCAGCCATGGGCTGGAACTGGTCCGCCAACTGCCCCTCACCCATCGCCCGCACCTCCAGCGTGGCACGTGGCGTATCGACTTGGACATCCTTGATATGGACATGGCCCAGATACCCGTCCTTCACTTCTTCATAGCCATCCGGATAGGCGCGCTCGTGACACCAGCAATTGTTGGCCGGATCCCAGAGCACCTTTAGCACATCTTTCGCGTCCAGATCGTCGATCAGCTTGCGCCCGGTATAGTTGGAATTAACCATTGTGCCGTTGCCGGTCTCCACCACCAGCGTCACGCCCGCGTCGCGCGCCACGTCGACCGCCGGCGCGATCAGGGGCAGGATCGCGTCCCATGCGCCTTTGGCCACATTCCACTTCTCCGCCCCGTTCCGCCCCCAGAGAATCTGTTCCTTCTTCGGTGTCATGATCCGCACCAGAGGCGAGCCAACGACATGGGCCATCTCGATCACCCGTTTCAACGCGTCCATATGCTGGACGTGCAGATCATCGCCAGGTGTGTTGGCGACCGTCATCCCGGCAAAGATATGGCGGCTGAGGCAGGACACCGGCTTGCCGCGATCCCTGAGCAGTGTGTCGATCTCGCGGATTTCGGCGGGCGTGTGATCGCCCACCTCGGTCTCGCCGACAAATTGCAGTTCGGCATAGGTGAGGCCAAACTCATCCATCACATCCACCGCATGACCCAGATCGCGGCTGATGCCGTCGCAGATTACACCAAGTTTCATGACCCCCTCCTCACCGATGCAGTTCCGCGCCCACGATCTCTTCCATCACGCGGGTGCAGATCCAGTTGTCACCATGGGGATACTTCGTCTTGCCCTGATGGAATATCTGCATCGCGGTGGCTGCCATGAAGAGCGGCACGCCAAGTTCTTCGCCCATGTTGAGCGAGATGGTCAGGTCCTTGTGCATGGTGCCGATCCCCGACCCGGTGCCCTCGAACTTGCGGTCGATGATGTTGCTCAGTGCCGAGTTGGTGACGCCGCAACCGGCGCTTGACGTGGAGAAAACGTTATAGAGCACATCGCCGCTCACCCCCGCCTTTGCCGCCAGCGCCGCCGCTTCGAAGGTTGCACTGAATATGGCCCCGATCAGCGATTGCAGGCAGGCTTTGACGACCTGCCCTTCGCCCGGCCCGGTGCCGACGCGGTGGATACTGCCCGAGACCGCCTGCATCACCGGCGCGTATTGGTCCAGCACCTCTGCCGCACCCGCTGCCATCATGGTCAGCGTGCCGCCCTGTGCGCCGGGAAAGCCACCCGAAACCGGGCTGTCGATCAGGTGGATGCCCGAACCCTCCATGGCCGCACCGATCTCTCTAGCCTCTGCCGGCTTGATCGTGGCCGTCAGGATCACCGCGCCACCGGGCCGCATATGGCTGACCAGCCCCTGTGCCCCCAGAATGACCGATTTCGCCTGATCGCCATTCATCACCATGACGTAGACTGCATCAGCCTTCGCCCCAACCTCTGCTGCATCTGCGGCGGGGTGTCCGCCCATCTCACCAAAGGCCGCCATCCGGCTCTCGTCCAGATCGATGCCCCAGGTCTCAAACCCGTTCGCCATCAGGTTCTTGGCCAGCCCGCTGCCCATATCCCCCAATCCGATTACGCCTACACGCATGTCACTTTCTCCCGTTTTGGCCCGGTCATACCGGGTCTGTCAGGCGCCTCGGCGCCGTTTCACTTCGGGGTTTCAGGCGCTTGAAACACGCGCCGGGCGGTCCGGAAGACACCCCCTGCCCTATTTGGATACAGTTTAGGGCACCGCGCCAGCGTGGCGGTCCCGCATCCGCTCGCGTTGCCAGATGATCACGCCCGATAGCACGATGATAGCAGCGCCCATCAGGGTCGCCGCATCCGGCAACTGGTCGAACACGATATAGCTGGCGATCGTGAGGTAGATGAGAAAGCTGTAAGAGAACGGCATCAGGACACTTGCGGTGGCAAAGCGATGCGCGCGCGTCAGAAACTCGTGCCCGGCCCAGGCGCACAGGCCCAGCGCGCCCCAAAGCACCAACACCAAGGGGTCCGAAGAAGGCTGCCACACCAAGTAGGCAAAGGGCGCGAGCAGGATCGTGCCGACCGCTCCGGTAAAGAACTGCATCGTGCGGCTGTTGACTTCGCCCGCAAGATGCCGGGTGAGCAGGGCATAGATCGCAAGCCCGGTTGCGTTCAGAATGGCCAGCGGCGCTGCCCAGTGGAAATCGGCACCAAACGGGTTGATGGCAATCAGCACGCCCACGAAACCCAGCAGGATCGCGGCCCAGCGCCATGGACCCACGCGCTCTCCCAACAGAGGAACGGAGAGCAGGCAGACGATGATCGGCGCCGAGAACATGATCGCAGAGACCAGCGTCAGTGACAGGTAGGTCAGCACAAAGAAATTGCCGACCGTGGCCAGCGCCAGCGCTGCGGCCCGCAGGGTCAGCAGCCCGAAATGACGGCGAATAGGCGCGATCGGCCCCAGCCCGCGCAGGCCCGTTTCGCCCACAGAAATCACGAAATGCCCCGCATAACGCAAGAATGCCAGTTGCAACGCCGGAAAGCCCAGCGCCAGCATCCACTTGACCGAGGTGTCAACAACAGAGAACAGCAAATAGGCCGTCAGCATCATCACGATGCCCAGCGTCGGTCGGTCCGAGAGCGCCGGGACCGTCACGGCCTCAGCCCGACTTGGGCGTGAAACGGGCCGCAAAATGGTCGATCATCTGGCTGACCATGTCATCGCCGCGCCCTTCCTCCACCGCCTCGCGCAGCGCCCCTAGCGCTGCCGGGGCCATCTGCGATGAGACCCCAGCATCGCGCGCCATCTGATCGTAATAGCCTACATCCTTGGCGGCGTTTTTGATCGCAAAGGCCAGCATGGCGGGGTTTCCGTCCACCCCATAGGCCTTTACGAAATCCATCATTCCCGAATGCAGCGGACCAGCGGCCATCACGTCATAGACGCTCTGCCGGGGCACGCCTGCCACGTCGGCCATGGCAAAGGCCTCGGCCATGGCATTTGCCACGGTCATGCCAAAGAAATTATTGAGCAGCTTGACCGTGTGGCCGGAGCCCAGCGCGCCCAGATGAAAGACATTCTCGCCCAGATCATCCAGCACCGGCTTGATCTTGTCATAGGCCGCCTTGTCACCTGCCGTCATAATATTGAGCTGTCCTTCCAGCGCATGCGACGGCGTTCGGCCCAGTGGCGCGTCCAGATAGCTGCCGCCCGCCGCGGCCACCTCGGTCCCCAGCGCTCGGGTGCTGGCCGGCAGCGACGTGCCAAAATCCACGACCACCGCACCAGGGCGCAGCCCGGCAATCACGCCGTCGGGGCCACGCATCCGGCCCTCGACACTGGCCGAGGTATCCATGCACAACATCACCACGTCGCTGGCGCCCGCCACATCACGCGCGGTCGCCACTTCGGTCGCACCACGCGCCACCGCAGCGTCGATATTCGGGCGCGAGCGATTGGCCGTGACCGTGACGCGATAGCCCTCATCCTGCAGCCGGTTGACCATGGCCGAGCCCATCAGGCCGAGGCCGATAAATCCGATGTCAGGTCTAGTCATTCTGTGCCCTCCGGGAGGTTGGAAACTTGAAACTCAAACAACATGCGCAACGCTGTCCGATTTGATGTCCGCAGCCAGCAGAGCCTCAACCCGGCAGGTTGCCTGCAGCGTTCGCGCCGCGTCGCCGAGGGTAATGACCGGCTCGGCCCTGCCGGAAATGACGTCAAGGAAGTGGTCCAGCTGCGCATCAAGCGGCACCACGTTCTCGGCAGACATACGCGTCGCATCCGGCGCTTGCGACCAGTCCTGCGCGCCACTCCATAGCGTCAGAGACGGAAAGGATACCGCGCCTTTGGTGCCGGTGATCCACCACATGTCCTGTCCGCTGGTTGCGATATTGGGGTTTTCGCCGGTTGCCGCCTCGAACCCCCAGGGGCTGGGTGCAGTATCGGCAAAGCTGATCGTGCCGCAGGCGCCCGACGCAAAGCGCAACGCGACAGCGCCGCTTTCGACACGGCCGCCCGCACGCTGACGATCCGCACCAAATCCGCAGACCCCCGTTATTTCGCCCAGTACAAACCGCAGCAGGTCGATGTCATGTACCAGGTTGATCATCACCGGACTGCCCTCGGCCTGACGCCAGAGCGTGGCGAAGTAGCTGTCCGGCTTGCGCACTGACCAGATCAGAGTCGATGCCACCGGGTCGCCAATTGCGCCCGAGTTGATCACCTCGCGCAGCACGTTCACTGCAGGATGATAGCGGCGATGGTGGCCAACAAGGCAGCGCACATTGGCCCGTTCAGCGACCTGAGCCAGGTCAAGCGCCTGCTCCTCGGTGGCCGCAACCGGCTTTTCGATCAGCATGTGCCAGCCGCGTGCCGCGCAATGTGCGCCCTGCGGGTGGTGTAGCCCTGTAGGTGTCGCAATGATCGCGCCATCCACTTCGACATCCACATCGAAGAGGTCGTTAAAGAACGGGGCGGTCTCGTCCCGCCGCGCCGGGTCGGCGTCCACCACACCGGCCAGCGTGCAGCCCGGATGTCGACGCACAGCGGCAACATGGCGGCTGCCGATCAGCCCCGCCCCGACAACAAGGATGCGTTTGCCTTCGCTCATAGAAGGAGGGTTACGATTGACGGCCAGATCAGCAGAACCGCCAACGCCACAAGCTGCACGCCGATGAAGGGCAGGAAGCCGCGGAAGATGTCGGTCAGCGAGATATGCGGTGGCGCCACGGATTTCAGGTAGAAGGCCGCCGGCCCAAAGGGTGGCGATAAGAAACTGACTTGCATGTTCATACAGAACAGCACCCCGAACCAGATCGACACATGCTGCGGGCTGAGCTGGCCGATGAAGCCGATCTCTTCAATCGGCAGCCGTTGCACGATAGGCAAAAAGACCGGGATGATCAGCAACACGATCCCCACCCAATCCATGAATGCCCCCATGAAGAGCAGGATCAGCATCATGGTCAGCAGCACCAGCATGGTGGGCATCTCGGCCCCCACGATCAGATCTGCGATGTAACGCGGGCCACCGGCAAGCGTATACGCCCCTGACAGCGCAGCCGCACCCACGGTGACCCAGATGATTGTGCCCGTGGACCGAAGGGTGCGCATCAGGCTGTCCCAGATCAGCGCCACCGAGGCCTCTCCCCGGAAGAGCGCAATGATGAAAACTGCCATCGCGCCCATGCCGGCAGCCTCGGTAATGCCGGTGATCCCGCCATAGATCGAGCCCAGAACCACGCCAATCACCGTAAAGGGCGGCACCAGACCCTTGCCATGCTGCCAGCCCAGTTTTGACCGCTCGCGCCCGAAGACGACAAAGATCAGTGCCAGTCCCAGAACAAAACTGATCGCCAGCCACGGAATATGCTCTGGCATACCCAGAACAATCGGATCGACATTTTCACCCAAAGCCGCGTTTTGACCGGTGATCGTCAGGAATCCCACCCGCACCAACAACAGCGCGGATACACCCGCCAGCAGGATCGAAAGGAAGGCCGCGAACATACCCAGTTTCTGGAACCCGGTGGGATCGCCAGGCTGCGGTTCGGGCAACGGCGCGTCCTCGGGCCTCAGCTGGGTCCGGATCACGATATAGAGGATGATGAAGCTGGCCAGCATGAAGCCCGGCACAAATGCCCCGGTAAAGAGCGCCTTGATCGAGGTCTCGGTGATCAGCCCGTAGATGATCAACACAATCGAGGGCGGGATCATGGTCCCAAGTGACCCGGACGCACAGATCGTACCGATGGCCAGGTTCTGGTTGTACCCCAGCCGCAGCATTTGCGGCAACGCGATCAGGCCCAGCAGAACGACCTCACCGCCGATGATGCCTGACATGGCCGCCATGATCACCGCCATCAGTGAGGTGACAATGGCGATGCCACCGCGCACCCGGCTGAGCCAGAAGTCCAGCGCATTATACATCTCTTTGGCGATACCCGATCGTTCCAGCAAGGCCGCCATGAAGATGAATAGCGGCACGGATATGAGCACATATTCCGTTAAGAGGTCGAATATTTTCTGGGTCAGGATATAGAGCGCACCTGTGCCGGGCCGACCGGTCAACATCCCCTCGCCGAAACTGAGCGGGTTCAAGATCAACCCGGGCTCGAACTTCATGATCATCACGACCAGCGCCAGCACGGCGGAGGCGAAGCCCAGCGGCATCCCGATCGCCAGCAGGATGATCAGGCCAAATACCAGAACAAGTGAGATTGTTCCTACATCCATCAGTCAGACCCCACGCTGCGCTTGATTGCTTCAAGCTCGTCTTCGTCAATGTCATCCGCCGCGGTATGTACGGTCGGCTCAAGGTTCCAGTCAGCGATCAGGTTGATAAAGGCCTGAATGGCCACCAGCACGATTGTGATCAGCACCATGGGCTGCATCGTGGCGGGGATCGGCGGATCAAAGGCGGTGCCGAACATCTCCCACTTGTAGAATTTCGTCACGAAGACCTGATGATAGCTGCCGAAGACCAGAAAGAAGGCGAAGACCGCCAGCAGCAAAACCGAGATCGTGTCAAAGATCTTCTGCAGCCACCGCGGCGCCATGTCATAGAGGATGAAGATACGGATATGACTGCGCTGCTGCATCCCGTAGATACCCGAGGCCATAAAGACAAACCCAGCGATCCAGAGCGTCAGTTCATTGGCCCAGAGCGTTGGGGCCTCGATCACGTAGCGCAGAAACACCTCGTAGAGCATCACACAGGTCATCGAGATGATCATCATCATGGTCACCCGTCCGATGAAAAGCGCAATGCGATCGATCTGCCGCCAGTGCTGATATTCCATATGGGCGACCTTCACGGTCATGCATCCGATCACGAAAATGATCGGGATCAGGATCAGCGCCGCCCAGTCCAGCGCGTCAGCATAGCCGCCGAACAGGCCGGGCATGTTTGGCGTCACGTCCTTGCGCAGATGCAGCTCGCTCATTTGGTCGAACAGGCTGGGATTCTCTGGCGGAATAAAATCCAGAAGGTAGGCAGGCGTATGCCAGATCGCCCAGCCCGTGCAGATCAAAAAGGCAAACGGGATCACCCATTCCCAAAATCCACCGGTTTCCTCTTCCAAGACGTCCCCTCCCATTCTCATGTAACCTCATGATGCCGGATGAAATCCGGGCGGGTTCCGTGCGCAACATCATACTGTGATCCTGGTTCCGGCTGTCGCCAGGTCGGCGACCACCGATCAGCCCGCGCCTGTGCAGTCTTTCGACCCTGCCCTCAACGTGCAGGCGGCACCGCGCTGGTGATCATTGCTCTGCGCCAGTCATTCAGATGTATGGTTGCGGTGGCGGCAGGACGCATCGCCCTGCCGCCGTTTCGCGTGCCGTTCAGGTGGCGAAGGCTTGCATCACTGCATTGCGCCCATCTCTGTGAGGAACTCGATATGGCTGTTCAGCAGTTCCTTGGACTCAGGTGTGGTGGCGAATTCTGTCCAGCCCGCCTTTACGGCCTGACGGAACTTGGCCAGCTCCTCAGGCGACCACTCGTACAGGTTCACACCCTGCTCTTTCAGCAGTTTGGCGTTCTGGGCGTTCTTGACCTCGTTCAGCGTCGCGTTGTGCAGCGCCAGCGAGTCCATTGCCACTTCCATGATGGCCTTGTGATGGTCGGGCATTGCCTCCCAGACATCCATCCGGCAGGCCAGATGGTCTGCGGGCATCGAGTGGAAGCCCGGATAGTTGGTGTGCTTGGCAATGTCATACAGGCCCAGACCGATATTGTTGGTCAAGTTGGCGGCATCCGCACCATCGATGATGCCGGTTTCCAACGCGGTGAAGATCTCGTTGAAATCCATCACGATGGGCGAGGCACCGAGGTTCTTGAATACCAGCGTCGCCATGCCGGGGGGCGAGCGGAATTTCCAGTCCTTGAAGTCATCCACGCCGCGGATCGGTTTGGTCGAAGACAGTGATTCAGGTCCCGGAATCCACCAGCCGACAAACTCCATGTTATGGCCGTTGTAGAGCTCGTTGATCTTTTCGCGGCCACCGCCATGCAACAACCAGGCCATCTGCTGATATGGATTGGCATATCCGCCCAACAGATCGCCCGCGAACTGGAAGGCCGGGTTTTTGCCGGTCTGATAGCCGCCGCCGGTCATGTCGCAGTCAAGAATGCCCGTGGCTGCGGCGTCAAAAGTCTCAGCCGATTTCACAACGGCAGAGGAATAGAACATCTCGATCTCGATCTCGCCATTGGACATGGCGGTCACGTCGTCGACGAACTTCTTGGCCAGTTGACCAGACAGCGTCTCGGGCGAGAAATGGGTCTGAATGCGCAGCGTTGTGGTCTCTGCCGCAGCCGATAGAGCGGCCCCGACCGACAAAGCCGCAACCGACACAGCGACCGAGAATGTCTTGAGTAATTTCATTATGTCCTCCCTGATTTTTCAGATGCCGCAGAGGGCTCCTCTTCCTCCTGCGGCATTTGGTATGACTAAACTAATCAGCACCCCATTTCGTGACAAGAAAATTGTGCCTTTTTCAAAAATTTCGTTATTTTTATTGTTTATCGAAATTCTTACGATAATTTGATTCAACGATTGGATCAGGATTATGGCCACGCCCCACTCGCTTCATGACGATTTGCGCGACCGCGTCGTGAACGGAGAATTCGCGCCGGGTCAGAGGCTTAGGCCGGAAGCGTTGCGCGAAAACTACGAATGTTCCGCCAGCGCGGTGCGCGAATCGCTGTTTCGCCTCTCCACCGTGGGTCTTGTCGATTTCCAAGAGCAGCGCGGCTTTCGCATCCCGCAGCGGTCACCCGCCCTGCAGCATGATCTGACCAAATTCCGAATCCTTCTGGAATCCGAAGGGGCTTGCCTGTCGATCCGCAGAGGCGGCATCGCATGGGAGGCCCGACTATCGGCGGCACATCACAAACTGTCCCATATCGAAAGCCGGATTGGCGACGGACATGAATCGCCAAAGCTGCTGGCCCTCTGGACCGAGGCCGAGTTGGAGTTCCACCAAACCCTGATCGAAGCCTGCGGATCGGATGTTCTCAAACACACCCATGCGCGAATCTATCAGCAGTTCCGGCAGCAAATGATCAGCAGCGACCGGGAATTCGCCTATATCGCGGAAAACGTTGAAGAGCATCGTAGCATTCTGGAAGCGGCACTGGCCCATGACGAGACCCTAATCCGGCAACGCATCCACGATCATCTGTCGCGCAACCTGCTACCTGCGGAAGACCACGCGTCAGACGACTAGGCAAGGCTCATATCCTCGGCCATATACACCGCGATGATCTCATCATAGCTGCTCTCGGCCACGAACCCCAGATCGCGCGCCCGGATCGTGTCGAAGTCCCGTGGCCAGCCGCCAACCATGCGCATGATATCAGGATCGGGCTTGGACTGAATCAGATCGACCGCCGACTGGCCGGCGACCCGGCGTAACGCCTCTATCTGTTCGGCGACGGTGCAACTCAGCCCGGGCATGTTCAGCGCCCTCCGCCCACCCAACCGGTTCAGATCCAGCGTCGCGGCGTGGGTCAGGAACCCCGCCGCCGAACGCGGTGAGGCATGCCAGTGGCGCACCGTGTCGGGCACCGGCAGGATCGCGGTCTGACCGTTCAGGGGCTCACGGATGATCGACGAAAAGAAAGACGAGGCGGCCAAATTCGGCTTGCCGGGCCGGACCGTGATCGTCGGAAGACGGATCGAGACGCCATCAAGATATCCCTTGCGGCTGAAATCGCTCAGCATCGCCTCGCAGACAGCTTTCTGGGCACCATAGCTGGTCTGAGGTGCCGAAAGGAACTCATCACCTATTTTTTCAGGATAGGGTCCACCGAACACTGCTATCGACGAAGTAAAAACCAAGCGAGGACAATATGTTCCACCGCTCTCCTCATGTTCTGACTTGATCGAGTCCAGCAGGTACCACATTGCGAACATGTTGGTCTGCCAGCCTTTTTCAAAGTCACGCTCAGCCTCGCCTGAAACGATGGAGGCAAGGTCGAAAATCACGTCAGGACGCGCCTGAATCAGGGCTGCCACCGCGCCCGGCTGCGACAGATCGCCAGTGATTTGCACCACACCTTCGGACGCAGCCCTCGAAAAAGCGAGGTCGTGCAATGTGATCTCGATGTTGCGATCGCCGTCCAACCCCTCTGCCTGCAGGCGCGACAACAGCTTCTGCCCAACCATGCCGCCACCGCCAAGGATCAGGACCTGTCTCATGCCTTGACCTCATTCAAGTCCAACAACTCTTCGAACAGGCCCGAATGGTCGCGGTCTGCCCCATCCAGTTCCGTCACATAGCGTTGGAACCTGTCGCGGATCGCAAGTGCGGAAGGCAGAGTAAGGCCCAGCCCCTTTGCCTCGGCCAGCGCATTGTCCAGATCCTTGACCTGCAGGCGCGACGGCCCGCCCGGTACGAAGTCGCGCGCGCTCATTCTGGCGCCGTGCTGTTGCAGGATGGCACTGTCTGCAAAGCCACCCTTCAACGCCTCCCGCACCGCGGCTGCATCCGCGCCGCCCGCCTCCAGCAGCAATGTGGCCTCGGCCACGGCGCCGATGGTGATGGCAACGATGGTCTGGTTGGCCAACTTTGCCAGTTGCCCTGCGCCGGTTGGCCCGACACGCACCGGGTGCCCAAGTGCTTGCAGAACTGGGCGGGCGCGATCCAGGACCTCTGCCTCACCCCCCACCATGATCGCAAGGCTGGCCTGCTCCGCGCCGCGGGTCCCGCCCGAGACCGGCGCATCCAGCACCGCGACGCCGATCTGCTGCAAGCTGGCCGCCAATCTCCGCGCCTCGTCGGGTTTGGTGCTAGACATGTCGATCCAGATCGCTCTGGGTGCCAGCGCGTCGCGCGTTGGCTGTTGCCCAGCAAGATCGAGAACCGCTGCGCCATCCGACAACATGCTGATCACCACATCGGCCCCGGCAACGGCGTCTGCGGCGGTGTCCGCGACCCGCGCACCAAACTCAGCAAGCCCGGCCGCCTTATGCGCGCTGCGATTCCAGACGGCGGTCTCAAATCCCGCGGCAAGCAAGTTCCGCGCCATCGGAAACCCCATCAGCCCGGTTCCCAGCACAGCGGCCCTGATTTCAGATTGCATGTTCTGTCCTTTTCTTTTGGCCCGAACAAAATTGCTCTACCCTTGGGTTCCCGGCCAATATTCGCCCTTGCAGCCCGGCGCTGCATCCTGTCTGATTGCGCTAACGTCAAATTTGGTCCGACAAAACTCATGGGAGAGGAAACCATGCCGAAAGTAAAGCCCGAAGATCTGAGGTCGCGGCAGTGGTTCATGAACCCGGATAATCCCGAGATGACCGCGCTGTATCTAGAGCGCTATTTGAACTACGGGCTGACCCAGGAAGAGCTGCAATCTGGCAAGCCAATTATTGCCATTGCCCAGACCGGCAGCGATCTGAGCCCCTGCAACCGGCACCATCTTGAGCTGACCAAGCGGGTGCGCGATGGAATCATCGCCGCAGGCGGCACACCGATGGAGATCCCCGTGCATCCCATCCAGGAGACCGGCAAGCGGCCCACCGCGATGCTGGACCGCAACCTGGCCTATCTGTCGCTGGTCGAGACGCTCTTTGGGTATCCGATCGACGGGGTCGTCCTGAATATCGGCTGTGACAAGACGACACCCGCATTGCTTATGGCGGCGGCAACGGTCAACGTGCCTGCCATCGCCCTCAGCGTCGGGCCTATGCTGAACGGCTGGTATCAGGGCAAGCGCGCCGGGTCGGGCACGGTGATCTGGAAAGCCCGCGAATTGCTGGCCGCTGGTGAGATCGACGACAAAGAGTTCATGGAGATCGCAGCCGCCTCGGCCCCTTCGGTGGGCTATTGCAATACGATGGGCACCGCGACCACGATGAACTCGCTGGCCGAAGCGCTGGGGATGCAGCTGCCCGGCTCGGCAGCAATCCCGGCACCTTATCGCGAGCGCGGCCAGATCAGTTATGAGACGGGCAAACGCATCGTCGATATGGTCTGGGACGATCTGCGCCCCAGCGACATCATGACTCGCGCAGCCTTTGAGAATGCCATCGTGATCAACTCGGCCATCGGCGGATCGACCAACGCCCCCATCCATCTAAACGGCATCGCCCGGCATCTGGGCGTGCCGCTGGACAATGACGACTGGCAAACGCTCGGGCATCAAGTGCCGCTGCTGGTCAACCTGCAACCGGCCGGAACCTATCTGGGCGAAGATTACTACCGCGCCGGTGGCCTACCGGCCGTGATCAATGAGTTACTAACAGCCGGTCTGCTGCCACATCCCGAGGCGATCACCGCAAATGGCCAAAGCATGAAAGACAATTGCGAAGGCGCACAATCAGAGAATGCCGACGTAATCCGACCGCTTGCACAGGCGCTGACCTCGGCTGCGGGGTTCATCAACCTCAAAGGCAATCTCTTTGACAGTGCGATCCTGAAAACCAGCGTGATCAGCGCGGATTTCCGCAAACGTTACCTGTCGAACCCCGATGATCCGAACGCCTTTGAAGGACGCGCGGTTGTCTTTGACGGGCGGGAAGATTTTCACAACCGCATCGACGACCCAAGCGAGGCCATTGATGAAAGTTGTATCCTATTCATGCGCGGCGCGGGCCCCAAAGGCTATCCGGGCGGAGCCGAGGTGGTGAACATGCGCCCGCCCTCTTACCTGCTGAAACGCGGGATTGAGGCGCTGCCTTGCGTCGGTGACGGGCGGCAATCGGGCACCTCGGGGTCCCCCTCCATTCTCAACGCCTCGCCCGAGGCGGCGGATGGCGGTGGGCTGGCTCTGCTGCGCAACGGCGACCGGGTGCGGTTCGATCTGAACAAAGGGACCGCAGATATCCTGATCGACGATGCCGAGTTGGAGGCACGAAAGGCCGAATTGGAGGCGCAGGGCGGCTTTCCCATTCCAGATAGCCAATCGCCATGGCAGCAGTATTTCCGCGAGTTGGTGCAACCTTTCGACAAGGGCATGGTCTTGCGCGACGCGCCGAATTATCGCGACATTTCCCGCAAATCGCTGCCGCGCGACAATCACTGAGCGTTAGGCAAACACTGTATTTTCCAGAAGTTCGCCCAGCACCGAGATAAGCGCCACGCCTGTCCCGGTGGCTGGGGCAAGTGCGCTAGCTGTGTGGCGACCGACCATCGGACGGCGCACGGTGCATTACGTTCTAGCGAGACATTCACGCGTTTGGTCACCAAAGCGGTGCGCCAATTTGTTGCGCAGGGCTTGCCGTCGTCATGAACCGCCGTTCGGCCCGGCAACACTGACGCTCTGACCAATCTCCACTTTGCACGCTGCGCAAGTTTTTTTCCTACGCCATGCATCCGTTTCGTCGCCACGCCCGATTTAGTTGGTGAAGCACGCGATTGAGGCTTCGTTTTATCAGTAGGAGATTTTGAATGCCCAACATTAAGCAATCTGGATTACCACCAACATTCTTGACCTTTGCCGCCCAGACCGAACGGTTCGCGAATGCGGCAAAATTGCTGCCGTTCGAGGATGACAGCGACATTGGCCTGTCAACGGCGCTCGACAAGCTGAGCACCGCTGTGAAGTCCCTGAATGGCAGGCTTGGAACCCCGGCCAAACCCGGCGACGCCGATATTGGCAAGTTGGGCACACGCCTGGCGCCTGCGGTCGACACGCTTGAAACGTTGGTCGATGTCTTTTGTCACGATGCCGAAAGCGGCGCGACCTCGCTTCCAGACCTGGATGACATGGCGGTGTTCTCGGGGTTGCTCGGGCAAAGCCAGGACACGCTGCTCCGTGTGGCAGAGCTGATGCCTGCCGCGTTGCAGCTGCGTCCAACGCCCGAACGGGCGGAACTGGTCGAATGCCTGACCTCGTTCGGCATCCCGCTTGCCGAGGTCGGGCTGCATCCGCCGACAATGATCAAGATTATCGTCATCCTTGTGACGGTGATCGTGTTCCTGAGCCGCCGCGACACTGAATTCCTGGTGATCACGATCGTGAACGTCCTGGTTTTGATCGACCGTCGGGGTCAGGGCGGTTTCAAGCTTCCCGGCGGCGGCTCGTCTCAACCCGGAACACCCCCGATGGGTCCGTTCACGACACCGCCCGCGCCGCCAGTACCGCCGGTACCGCCTGCGCCACCAGCTGATCCCTGCGCCGCGCTTGGTGTCCGAAACTTCATCATCGGGGGAAGCGGCGCGACCGAGCAGCTGGCGATGAGCAACGCGCTCGCCAATGCCAAGATCGAGGCACAAAGGCGCTGCGACCCCAATTGCCGCGCGCGGATCGTTGGCATGACCAATGAACGCGCGACCCTGATCGGTGATGCGGTCAATCCGTTCCGCACGGCGCGCAGGTTCCTGTTCCGGTGCGAAAAGCCCTAAACCGGGCGCGTTCTCCGCATTCCGGCTCGCTGCCGGGATGCGGTCATCAAGCTGGCCAAATTGCCGGAATTCACCTACCATTCCGGCAGCGACCGGAGACCGGAATGGGCCAGCTTGTGCACCGCGAAGAGCCATCGCTCGAAGACCTTCTCAGCCTGACATCCACCGGGGACAAGGCCGCTTTCAAGGCGCTTTACGATCAAACTGCGGGACGCCAGCTGGTGATCGCCCGGCGCATAGTGGGGCGCGACGACCTGGCCGAGGAAGCCGTGCATGATGCGTATGTCTCGATCTGGCATAGCGCGCAGCACTTTCGCGCCGGGGCCGGTTCGGCTATGGGCTGGATCTGCACCATCACCCGGCGGCGGGCCATCGACAGGCTGCGGGCCAGTCCCTGGCTGCACCGAGAAGTCGCCACGCTGCCCGAAGAGGCAACCCCGGCCCAGGCAACCGGCTCGGAAGACAGGCTGGCCCTGGAACAATGCCTGGGCGAACTCGCGCCCCATGTCCGAACCGCCATTCGCCTCGCCTATCTCTATGGAATGACCCACAGTGAGTTGAGCCAAAGGCTCGACCTGCCGCTGGGGACATTGAAAAGCCAGCTAAGGCGTGGCTTGATTGCACTGAAGGAATGCCTGACCAGATGAGTGACCGCGAAACAAAACCCGATGGTGCGAAAGAGCCGGACGCTGCCCTGCGGTTTCTCGGACTGGAGGATGCCGACCATGGCCCGGATGCCTCTGCCGATCCGGAAGCTCTCGCCTGGGCCGATCGATTTCTGGCGCTCGAAACCGGGGACGCCCCGCCACCGCCCGCATCGCTGTGGGCGTCAATTGCGGATCAAGTTGATGTCGCGCCGGGCATACGCACGGTTCGCCCCGAGGATGGCATCTGGGAAACCCTCGGCAACGGCCTGCGCCGCAAGATCGTGCATGTGGATGCAGGTGCCGAGCGGGCGGGCTATTTTCTGGAACTCGAAGCGGGCAGCCAATTGCCGGAACACGCCCATGCCGCGGACGAGCATTGCGTGGTGCTGAAGGGCACTCTCAAGATCGGCTCACAGCTGTTTGGGGCCGGAGCCTATCAGTTTGCGAAGCGCGGCCACCCGCACCCGCCGGTCACCGCCGAAACCCCCGCTTTGGTCTTCATTTACGGGCCAACCTGAAAACGTCTGGCCAAACCGATGGCCTGCCTCACAGCCTGTCGCGCAAGCCATACCACAGCATCGCCAGGATCAGCAGCGGCGAGCGCAGCGCCGTGCCGCCGGGAAAGCGGGGGGATGGGACCTGCGCCATCAGATCAAACCGCTCGGCCTGACCCGCAATGGCCTCGGCGGCGATCTGGCCCGAGAGTGTGCCCATCGCCACCCCGTGGCCCGAGAAACCCGACAGCGATAGCACATTGCCGGCCAGCCGCGCAAAATGCGGCATCCGGTTCATGGTGATGGCCAGCGTGCCGCCCCAGGCATAGTCGATCCTTGTGTCACGCAATTGTGGAAATATCTCCAACATCGGCTTGCGCACTTTTGCGGCAATATCTCGGGGGAAACGATACCCATAGCTCTCGCCGCCGCCAAAGAGCAGCCGGTGATCCTCGGAGAAACGGAAATAGTTCACCACGAACTTGCTATCGGCAACGGCGAGATTGTCGCGGACCAGCTCTTCCTGCTGTTCCGGCGTCATGGGTTCCGTGGCCAGGATATAGTTGTTGATCGGCATGACCCGCGCGGCCACGTCGCGCTGCAGATCGCCCAGATATCCGTTGCAGCCCAACACGACGTAGCGCGCCGAAATGGTGGCATCCGCCGTCCTTAGCTGGGACGGGTCGCCCGTATCCAACGAGGTAACTTTGGACCGTTCGAATATCCGCACACCTGACAACACCGCCAGCCGCGCCAATCCAAATGCAAATTGCAATGGATGGATATGCCCTGACCCCATGTCGATCATGCCGCCGTGATAGATGGGCGAATTCACCAGATGGCAGCACTCATCGGCGTCCAAAGGCCGGATTTTTTCATAATTGTACTCGCTATTGAGCTTGTCGACGTAGTCCCAGCTATCAGACACATCGCGCGCGCGGTTATCCGCATAAATGATCCCGTCATGGAACGGCATGTCCAGTTCGGCGCACAACTTGCGCACCAGATCGACCGATTGCATAGCGATTTGCCACAGCGCGCGCGCATGGGGTCTGCCGAGCATCTTTTCCAGCGCGTCCTGCTCTAGCCGCTGCCCCTGCCCCACCTGCCCGCCATTGCGGCCCGACGCGCCAAAGCCCACGCGCTGCGCCTCCAGCAGTATCACATCATAGCCGCGCCGGACCAGGTGCAGAGCGGTCGAGAGGCCGGTAAAACCGCCACCCACCACGCAAACATCGCAGGTCAACGCCCCCCGCGAGGGCGCGAAGGGATCGAGCGGTCGGGCTGTCGCCGTGTAATAGGAGGCCGGGTATTCCCCGGGCTGGTCATTTGCGGTCAGCAGGTCCACCCGCTCAGGCCGCCTGGTTCAGGCCGTCGGCCTCCAGCCGTGTCAGGCATTCGTCCAGCGACAAGCGGGCGCGCGCGATCAGGATGTCAATCTCTTCCGGTGTAATCACCAGCGGCGGCGCTATGATCATTCGATCGCCCACATGACGCATGATCACGTTATTGGCAAAGCAGCGGTCGCGGCAGATATGACCCACTGTGCCGGGCTCCGATGCAAAGGGCGCGCGGCGGGCCTTGTCCGGCGTCAGCGCGACCGAGGCCATCATGCCCGCAATTTTTGCCTCACCCACCAACGGGTGATCCAGCAGCGCTTCCCATTTCTCTTTCAGGTAGGGCGCGGCAACGGTTTGGACGTGACCGATGACGTCCTCTTCCTGCAAGATACGAAGGTTCTCCAGCGCTACAGCCGCTGCAACGGGGTGGCCGGAATAGGTGTAACCGTGGTTGAACTCGGTCCCTGCAAGCACCTGCGCGATCTCATCCGTCACAACCGAGGCCCCGATTGGCTGGTAGCCCGAGCTCAGCCCCTTGGCGAGCGTCATGATATCCGGATCGATCCCGAAGCTCTGCGAGCCGAACCAATTGCCGGTGCGGCCAAAACCGCAGATCACCTCATCGGCAATGAGCAGGATGCCGTATTTGTTGCAGATGCGCTGAACCTCCGGCCAGTAGGTCTCGGGCGGAATGATCACGCCGCCAGCGCCCTGCACCGGTTCACCAATAAAGGCGGCAACCTTGTCCGGCCCGACCTCCTTGATCTTGGCCTCCAATTGCCGCGCGCGTTCCAGCCCGAAGTCCTCGGGCGTCATATCGCCGCCCTCGGCCCACCAGTTGGGCTGGTCAATGAATTCAATGCCCGGGATCGGCAACCCGCCCTGCCCGTGCATCCCCTTCATCCCGCCAAGGCTGGTGCCGCCAATGGTCGAGCCGTGATAGGCGTTCCAGCGCGAAATGATCACGTTGCGCTCGGGCTGGCCCTTCTCGGCCCAATAGGTACGCACCAGACGGATATTGGTGTCATTGGCGTCTGACCCGCCAGTCGAGAAAAACACATGGTTCAGATCGCCCGGTGCAAGCTCTGCGAGTTTCTGAGCCAGCATCAGCGCGGGCGCATGGGTGGTCTGAAAGAACGTGTTGTAATAGGGCAGTTCGCGCATCTGCCGCGCGGCCACATCCGCCAGTTCATCGCGCCCATAGCCGATATTGACACACCAGAGACCTGCCATGCCGTCGATGATTTCATTACCATCACTGTCAGTCAGCCAAACCCCTTTCGCGCTCTTGATCACGCGCGCGCCTTTCCGGCCCAGATCCTGGTTGTGGGAAAACGGATGCAAGTGATGCGCCGCGTCCAGCGCTTGCAGCTCCGCAGTGGGCAGGTGGTTTGCCAGTGTCGTCATATCAGATCTCTTGAACCGGTCGTTTCGTCAGAGTGTGGTATGAGGCCGTCGCAGGTACAAGCATGATCCCGCACCGATACCATAGGTGACTGATACGTCACCGCCTGATCTCACCGGATCAACGCCTTAACCTGCCTGGGAATCGCTAGATGTTCTGAGCGTTTCCGCGGCTCATCCATGGGTGGTATTGCCTTTTGGAACGTCGCGGCGGCCCCGCGGGTCGGCGCAGAATTAAGTTTGCCCGAGAAAGAACTTGAGAATTTGCGCACCTGACCCGATAGTCCAAGAGGATCAGTGACATAGTAAGGCGGGTAAGCGTGATGAAATCAGCCCGGCCCTTGATGGCCCTGCCAGTTCTGGTTGTTTCGGCGCTCTTGCTTGCGGCCACAGCCGCGCTGGCCGACAGCAACAGTTTCATGAACCCGCAAGGCCCGGTGGCCCTGGCCCAGAAAGACCACCTGATCCGCGCCACGGCCCTCATCATGATTGCGGTGATCCCGGTCCTGCTGCTGGTGCCCATGATCGTGCTGCGCTACCGGCGGCGTAAGAATTCCTCCGCCGCTTATCGCCCGAAATGGGAGTTTTCGCCACTGCTGGAAACCACGATGTGGATCGTGCCGGTGCTGATCGTGGCGATCCTGTCGGTCTATCTATGGAAAGCCACCCATCGGCTTGATCCCTATGCCGCTAACTTCGGCAGCGACCCGGCAGTTGAGGTTCAGGTGGTGGGCCTCGACTGGAAATGGCTGTTCATCTACCCCGAGCTGGGCATCGCCACGGTGGGCGAGTTGGGGATGCCGGTGGACCGGCAGGTTGCCATGGAACTTACCACCGACACGGTGATGCAGTCTTTCCTGATCGCCGCCCTTGGCGGCCAGATCTATGCCATGCCGGGCATGACCACGCAGCTGCACCTGGCGGCAAGTGAACCGGGCCGGATGCAAGGGGAAAACACGCAGTATAACGGGCGCGGCTTTACGGGTCAGAAATTCGACGCCGTTGTGATGGCAGAGGATGAGTTCCAAAGTTGGGTCGACACGGTGCGCAGCAAGGGCCGCGCGTTGGATGACGACACCTACCGCATCCTAGCCCAGCGCACTGACCGGGAGGAGGTTCAAAAAGCGCTCGGTACCGCTGACATGCCCGATACTGCGCTCTACTTCACGCTGCCCGATACAGGGCTCTTCGACAAGATCGTGCACCGCTATCACACCGGCGCGGCGCTGCCTGACGCTGATCAGCCGGGCACAACAAGCTACGGGCAGGAGGCCACTCAATGAGTTCTGTCGAGTCCGCTTTTTTTGGCCGCCTGACCTGGGATGCACTGCCCATCGCCGCGCTGATCAAAAGCCCCGGCGTGAATGAGATCGTCGCCAATGCCGCCGGTGCCATTCTGGTGCTTGGTGCGGCGGCGGTGCTGTTCCTGCTGAGCTATTTCAAGCTCTGGGGTCCGCTCTGGCGCGACTGGCTGACCAGCACCGATCACAAGAAGATCGGCATCATGTATATCGTTTTTGCGCTGGTGATGCTGGCGCGCGGCGTGCTTGAGGGCGTGGTGATGCGCGCCCAGCAGGCCGCCGGCCCCGGTGACGGGTTTCTGGAGGCAGGGCATTTCGCCCAACTCTTCAGCACCCATGGCACGATCATGATCTTCTTTGTCGCCGTGCCCTTTGTGGTCGGCTTCATCAACTTCATCATGCCTTTGCAGATCGGTGCGCGGGATGTGGCCTTTCCGGTGATGAACCAGATCAGCCTAGGGCTGACCGTCTCGGCGGGCATGATGCTGATGGTGTCGCTGGTGGTGGGCGAGTTCTCCACCGGCGGCTGGACCGCCTATCCACCCTATACCGGTGCCGCTTTCAACCCCGGTGTGGGGCCGGATTACTGGATCTGGGCCATCGTGGTCTCGGGCGTGGGCACCACGCTCAGCGGAATAAATTTTGCCGTCACGATCTACAAGATGCGCGCGCCGGGGATGGGGTTTCTGCGTCTGCCCATGTTCTGCTGGACGGTGATCTGTAGCTCGATCCTGATCATCTTCGCCATGCCGCCGCTGGGGGTTGCCGCCCTGCTGCTGGCCGCCGACAGGTATCTGGACTTCCACTTCTTCACCAATGACCTAGGCGGCAATATGATGAACTATGCCAACCTCTTCTGGCTTTTTGGCCACCCAGAGGTCTACCTGCTGGTTCTGCCCGCCTATGGCATCTATTCCGAGGTCTTCGCCACCTTCTCGGCCAAGAAGCTATACGGTTATATCTCGCTGGTCATCGCCACCATGTCGATTGCCGTACTCAGCTTCACGGTCTGGCTGCACCATTTCTTCACCATGGGGCAAAGCGCGCTGATCAATGCGGTCTTCGGCGTGGCCACCATGCTGATCGCCATCCCGACCGGCGTGAAGGTTTATGACTGGATGGCCACCATGTATCGCGGTCGCATCCGTCTGTCGGTGCCGATGCTCTACGGCATCGGCTTTTTGATCCTGTTTGTGATCGGCGGCCTCAGCGGTGTGATCCTGGCCAATCCGACCATCGATTTCCAGGTCCACAACACGCTGTTCCTGGTGGCACATTTCCACAATGTGCTGCTGCCGGGCGTGCTGTTTGCGATGCTTGCAGGCGTCAATTACTGGTTTCCCAAGGCATTCGGGTTTCGGCTGGACGAGCGCTGGGGCCGGATTTCGGTCCTGCTCTGGGTGGTGGGGTTCATGTTCACCTTCCTGCCGCTCTATTTCGTGGGCCTGATGGGCATGCCGCGCCGGTCTTTCAGTTGGGAAGACCCCAGTTTCCATCCCTACATGATCGTGGCCGTGATCGGCGCGCTTATCATCCTGTCGGCCCTGCTGTCGGTGCTGGTGCAGCTTTACGTCAGCATCCGCGACCGCGCGCAAAACCGGGTACCGGTGGGCGACCCATGGGATGGGCGCACGCTGGAATGGTCGATCCCGGCCCCGCCGCCTGCTTACAATTTCGCCGTGGTCCCGCAGGTCCGCGACCGCGACGCGTTTGCTGAGGCCAAGGAGAGCGGTACGGCCTACCAGAAGCCCACCGGCTATGACGATGTCGAGATGCCCAAGAACACTCCAATTGGCTTCCTGCTCTGCGTGCTTAGCGGCGTGTGGATGTTTGCTCTGGTCTGGTGGATTTGGTGGCTGGTGCTGGGGGTCTCGGTCATGATGCTGCTGATCGTCATCGTCTGGACCTTCAACGCCGATACCGAGATCACGATACCCGCCGCGCAGATCAAGCAGGAACACGAGGCCTGGCTCGACCTTGTTGCACGCACCCCCGCCGTGGACCGCGATGATGAGACCGCGCCCGCCAATCTGGGATATGCAAGACCGGACATGGAGGGCGCGACATGAGCCATTCCGACACTCACAGCTATCCCGGCATAAACCTCGGCGATATTCACCCCAGGAACCAGCAGCGGGTCGAGACCGCTCAGTTCGGCTTCTGGGTCTTCATCATGAGCGACCTGGTCTATTTCGGCCTGATGTTCGCCATCTACATCACCATGATCGACGCGCAGGCAGGCGGACCCGGCCCGCATGACCTCTTTGACCTGCGAAGCCTGTTCGCCCAGACCGTGCTGCTCCTGACCAGTTCGATGACCGTGGGGCTGGCCTCGCTGGCGCTGAAATATCATCTGGGGCTGAGGCGGGTGTATCTCTGGCTGGTGGTTACACTTCTGCTGGGGCTGGGATTCCTGACGCTGGAGATCATGGATTTCATGAACATGGCGGCCAAGGGCGGTATGCCACAGCGCAGCGGGTTCCTGTCGGCGTTCTACGGTCTGGTGCCGCTGCACGGGCTGCATGTGGCGACCGGGTGCCTGTGGCTGGTGATCCTGATGATCCAGATGCGGGTGATCGGGGTGACCGACCAGATCAAATCGCGGCTGATGCGGTTTGGTCTCTTCTGGCACTTCCTCGACCTGATCTGGATCGGCATTTTCACCATCGTCTATTTCGGAGGGCTGGCCTATGGATGACAAACACGCCATGCACGCGCGCGAGCGCAGCCGCTATATCCGCGGCTTCCTGTTTGCGCTGGCACTTACCATGACGGCGTTTGGGATCGGCCATCTCTACGGGCCGCAAACCCGGTTCGTCTATCTCGCCATCGGGGTGCTGGGACTGCTGCAACTGATCGTACAACTGGCCTATTTCTTGCATATCGACCGCCGCCGCGACAGCCGCGAGGATCTGGACCTGATCCTGTTTTCAACGCTTGTTCTGCTGATCATCATCCTCGGCACGGTCTGGATTCTGGGCGATCTGCACATGCGGATGCATATGGGCATGCAGATGTAGAACCGGCGCAACAAGGCGTTTCGAAACGCCTTGCAAAGCGCTTTTCACGCGGTTTGCAAAGCGCGTTTCCAAGGCCATTCGAATGGCCTTGTTTTCCTCAAACGCCTGCCCCTATCGCGCCTGATCCTTTATCTCGGGACTGCGCGGCAGCAAAGCGTCGATCTCGGCCATCACCGCTGGTGGCAGCGGACCGAAGCTCAAAGCGCCTGCGCTGTCGATGATCTGCTCCGCTGTCCGCGCGCCGGGCAGCGGGATGCACGCAGGTGACCTGCTCCAAAGCCAGCAGATCGCACCCTGCGCAAGGCTGCGTCCGCCCGATAGCAACAGTTCGCGCACCGCATCGAGCCGCGCCAAAAACTCCGGGTTGGGTCGCCCCTGGCTGAAATAAGCCACCCAATTCTGGTCAGTCGCCCGGACATCATCATCCGGCAACACGTTATCGACCCCGTAACCTCCACCCAGCAGCCCCATCGCGAGCGGGGAGCGGATCAGCGGCGTCAGACCACGCGCGTCCAGCGCAGCTCGCATCCTCGGGGCATCGAGAAAAACGTTCATCGCATGTTCGACCGCCACGAAACCCGCGCGATCTGCCATTGCCTCGGCACTTGCGGTGAAATCGGTGCTCCAGCCATAACCCCTGATCTTGCCCGCCGCACGAGCGCGCTCCATCTGATCGAAAAGCAGCTCTGCCAAAGCGACATCCATGTCATTCACATGCAACAGCAGGATGTCGATGCAATCGCGGTCAAGCCGGTCGAGGCACCGGTCGATGGCGGGCATCACATGGGACGGATCGGGATCAGGTTCACCCACCTGTTTGGTCGCTTCGTCGATCCTGAGCCCGATCTTGCTGACAATCATCGCCTCGCTGCGCCCGCGCAGGGCCTTGGCCAGAAGCCGGTCAGCGTGACCCGCCCCATAGGCGGCGGCGGTGTCAAAAAGGTGAATGCCCGCATCCAACGCGGCATGAATTGCCCGGATCGCCTCCGTGTCATCGCTGCGGGAATAGCCCAGAGAGGTGTCCCCGTTGAACATGGCGCCGCCGATTGGCCAGCATCCCATGCCCATCAGGGTCGTGTTTTGTTCAAATAAGGTCATTGCTGCGGTCTCCTTTGTTTTGAAGACAGCCTGCCCCTCTGTCTCTGGAACATCCACGAACGTTATTGTAGTTATCATTTCATGAATGAAACGATGATGGATTGGGATGATCTGCGCCTTTTCCTCGCTGTGGCACGGGGTGGCGGGCTGGCGGCGGGCTCTGATGCGACCGGTAAAAGCGCGCCGACGCTTGGGCGGCGCATGGTGGCGCTGGAAAAGCGGCTCGGGGCCGAGCTGTTTGTTCGGCTGCCGCGCGGATACGCGCTGACCAACCAGGGCGAAGCGCTGCTGGCAAGGCTTGCCGAGGTCGAAAGCCGTATCGTGCCGCTTACCGATATGGGCGACGCGCGCAAGCCGCTGGTCAAGCTCTCGGCGGGCACATGGATGACCCACCTGCTCTGCCGCAAGGCGCAGGCGCTGACCGGGGGGGATGTGGCGATCCGCTTTATCTCGGCCGATCATGTGCTCGACATTCGGCGCCGTGATGCGGTGATTGGCATCCGCAACCAGCGCCCCGACCAGATCGGCTTGGCCTGCCGCCGGGTTGGCAAGGTCAGCTTTGCCTCCTATGCGACCGGGCCAGAGGTCACGACGTGGGTGCGGGTCATGGGCCAGACGCCCTCAGCGCGGTGGGTCGCACAGGCGAGCGCCGGGCAATCGGTGATCGAAGTCACCGGTCCCCGTAGCGCGCTCGACCTCGCGCAGGCTGGCGCAGCACGGGCTGTGCTGCCCTGTTTTATCGGGGACCACGCGGATGGGCTGACGCGCATCTCGGACCCGATCGAGGATCTCGCCCATGATCAATGGCTGGTGACGCATGAGGAAGAGCGGTTCGCGCCCGAGGTCCGAACGGTGATACGGAGGGTCGAGGCGCTGCTGCAGGATCTGCACTGCACTCGATAAGCGCGGCACTCAGGCATCCCCATGACAATACATCTGGCCAACCGAAACATGCCGGTCAGTGGGCCAACCCTTTGCAAAGCAGTGGTCATTGCCGCCGGGTTCGGGCATATCCCGATGAGGATGTAGCGCAGGAGATCCCATGAGCCAGATTATCCACTCGCTGAGCGACGTGTCCGACCGGTACCGCGCGCTGTTTGTCGACCTCTGGGGCTGTGTTCATAATGGCGTGACCGCCTTTCCCGACGCGGTTGAGGCGCTGAAAGCCTATCGCGCACGCGGCGGCATCGTGGTGCTGGTCACCAATTCACCCAAACCGCGCGCCGGGGTGATGACCCAGCTTGAAGGGTTCGACGTGCCACGCGACTCCTATGACACCATCGCCACCAGTGGCGATTCCGCCCGCTCGGCCATGTTCCGGGGCGCTGTCGGGCAAAAGGTCTATTTCATGGGCGAGCCCCGCCGGGATGCAGGTTTCTTTGAGCCGCTGCATATTCTGGAGAACCCGGTGCAGATCGAACGCGTGCCGCTGCGCGAGGCCGAGGGCATCGTCTGTTGCGGCCCCTTCGATCCGATGGCCCATCCGGATGTGAACCGGGCCGATTTCCTCTATGCCAAACAAATGGGGATGAAACTGCTCTGCGCCAATCCCGACATCGTCGTGGACCGGGGAGAGGTGCGGGAATGGTGCGCCGGTGCGCTGGCGAAACTCTATACCGAGATGGGAGGCGAAAGCCTCTATTTCGGCAAACCGCACCCACCGATCTACGACCTCGCCCGTCGCCGATTGCTCAGCCTCGGCCACGATATTCCTGATACCGAAATCCTCGCTATCGGAGACGGTGTGCTGACCGATATCGCTGGCGGGATGGGCGAAGGGATCGATTCGCTTTTCATCAGCGGCGGGCTGGCGGCAACCGAGACCAACACCCATCACGACCCCGACCCGGAGGCGCTTGAAGCCTATCTGGCGCGGGAAAAGTCAAATCCCACATACACGATCGGATTTCTTCGCTAGCGCAGAAATATCTTGATTTTCTGCGGGTGCGAAGTAATAAAATTACCCACGTGATCAGAATCACGCCAGTTAATTACCGCCACGATGGCGGAAGACGAGGGTGACATGTTGGACAACCTGCCGCGCGGAACGATTTGTATCGAAGATATCGAGATGGGCATGAGCCGCCATCTCAACAAAGTCGTGACCGATGAGGACATTGAGATGTTCGCTCAGATCTCGACCGACCGAAACCCGGTGCATCTGGACGATGACTATGCCCGCGACACCATTTTCGAGGGTCGGATCGCCCACGGGATGCTGACGGCGGGGTTGATCTCGGCGGTGATCGGCGAGCAGCTTCCCGGCCACGGCACGGTCTATATGGGCCAGTCGCTGAAATTCCTCGCCCCAGTTCGGCCCGGCGACATGGTCTATACCGAGGTCACCGTCATCGATATCGACCACTCTAAGCGCCGTGTGAAACTGGACTGTCATTGTTCGGTGGATGGCAAGAAGGTCCTGGCGGGCGAAGCGATGGTGCTGGCACCAAGCCGTAAGTTCGACTGATCCGAACCCTTTGATCTTGCAAGGAACAACACCGGCGGCTTAGCTGCGCCGGTGTTGATGTTTGACAGGAGATACCATGCAGGTGAAGGGCGGCTGCCATTGCGGCGCGATCAGGTTCGAGGCCGAGGCCGATCCGGCACGCACGCGGATTTGTCATTGTACCGATTGCCAGCGCCTTTCCGGCTCGCCCTTTCGGGTGGTTGTGCCGGTTTCGGAGAGCGATTTCAAACTGACCGAGGGCACACCGCGGATCTATCGCAAGACTGCTGCAAGCGGCGCGATCCGGCAGCAAGCCTTCTGTGCCGATTGCGGCGCGCCGCTCTATGCCACCTCAGACGACGCGCCACCGCGCAAAATCGGGATCCGGGTTGGCGCACTGGATCGGGCAGAGGCCTTTGTTCCCCAGCGGCAGTTCTGGACCCGCTCGGCGCTTGGTTGGCTGGGCGATCTTTCAAATATCGAAGCCTTCGACGAACAGTAACCCATGCGCCATTGCCCGCCACCGGCAAGGCCGGGGCGGTGCATCCCGTGAGGGGAGCGCAAGAAAGATAAAATCGGTGGCGCCACCTGTTGCGGAGTCGGAATCGGGGCGTCACCCCCGCTCGGCCAACCGGTCGGTCGAGACCCCTGCCAAAGGGTCCTGTTCCACATCTGTTGCGACACGCTGAGCCCCGACGGGGTTCAGGTGAAGGATCGATCGCAGCCACCCTGCACGCGACACCGTTCCTATCCGGTAACCCGGGCGCGCGTTGCGTGTCAGACCCGCGACCAGAAACGCGTGATCTCATCGGCCACGCGCGCCGCATCGGTCAACGGGGCCATGTGCCCGGTGCCCTCTACAATGGTGCTGACGGCGTCCGGCAGTCGCCGGGCCAGGCCCGTATTCGCGGCCCCGGTGATCGCAGGGGAATGCGCGCCCCGCAGCAGAAGCGCCGGAGCGGTCACGCGATCCAGCCCACCGGGGCGCAGCAGCCCGTGCGGGTCCTGCGTGATCTGGGAATTGGCATCCGCCAGAATTGCCACCCCGCGCGTCATGGCTGCGCGCGTCGTTTCGGCAAGGTCACGCCAGCGTGTCCCGCCTGCCCCCCAAAGCGCGTTGAAAACCCGCGCCGCAGTTTCGGGATCGCCGACAGCAAGCGCGTCATGGACCGGTTGCATGCCTTTTGCATCAGCCACGGTCACCTCGGGCTGGTCCTGTTTGACGACCGCAAAGAACACCGGTTCGAACAGCACAAGGCTGCGCACAAGCTCGGGTCGCTGAACCGCGAGATGCAGGGCAACCACGCCGCCAAAGGAATGCCCGATCAGATCCATCGGCTCGCTCAGCAATGCGCTGCCGGCCTCGATCACGCGATCCAGGACGCTGTCCTGCCCATCCCAATCCGGGCTGCGCCCATGCGAGGGCATATCAGGCGCCGTCACCGTGACACCCGCGCCAAGTCCCTGGGCCAGCCCCCGCAGTGCACCGGAATGCGCCATGGTGCAGTGAAACGCCAGTACCTGCCGCGCGCCACGCCCAAGCCGCCGCACGTGAAGCCCATGTGCCACGGCGGGCAGATCTGTCACTTCGCCTGCCCGGCCAGATGCCGGTCCAGATCATCCAGCCGGTCCTGTCCCCAGAAACGCTGATCATCAGCAGTGATGTAAAAGGGCGCGCCGAACACGCCACGCTCCACCGCCTCTTCCAGATTGGCCGCGTAGGTCTCGGCGCCCACAAGCAGGCCGCTATCGGCAAGGCCCGGATCAAACCCCGCGCCTTCGAGGCAGCCGCGGATCACCGCGTCATCGGCAATGTCTTTCTCTTCGGCCCAGACAGCACGCAGGATCGCATGGCAGAGCCCGCCCAGATCACCGCCGCCCGCCTTGGCCGCCGCGATGATCGCGTAAGACGAGGGAGCCGCGTTGGTCGGCCAATGGGCCGGTTGCAGGTTGAACGCCATGCCCAGCTTGTCGGATTGACGCTGCATCTCTTGCAGACGGTATTCCTGACGCGAGACATGTCGGTCCTTTGGCGGGGTGCCGCCGGTGCGCCCGAACAGGGACACGATATCGATCGGCTTATAGGCGATTGTTGCGCCATGCTTGTCGGCGATCTCCTCCAGCCGGGTACCGGCAAGATAGGAATATGGCGACAATGTCGCAAAAAAGTAGTCAATGTCGGCCATCGGCAATTTCTCCATCACGCTCTCTTTGCCGGACGGTAAGCCCATGCTAAGCGGTGTCAACATCACGAATCTGTCACATTCGACACCGCTGCCTCGGGGATTCTCCATATGCCGACACCGACCGAACCCAAGCTTATCGCTGGGAACGCCAACAAACCTTTGGCCGACGCGATCGCCAGGCGGATGAGCCTCTATCGCGGCGTCGATCAGGCCCCGGTCGAGGCGCGAGTGGAACGGTTCAACGATGGTGAAATTTTCGTCGAAGTGTTCGAAAATGTGCGCGGCGAGGATATGTTCGTCATCCAGCCGACCTCGAATCCGGCCAATGACAACCTGATGGAACTGCTGATCATCTCGGACGCGCTGCGCAGATCCTCAGCAGACCGAATCACTGCCGTGATCCCCTATTTTGGCTATGCCCGTCAGGACCGCCGCACCAAGGCGCGCACACCCATCAGCGCCAAGCTGGTCGCCAACATGTTGACCGGCGCGGGCATCGAGCGGGTCCTGACCATGGATCTGCACGCGGCGCAGATTCAGGGGTTCTTCGACATCCCGGTCGACAACCTTTATGCCAGCCCGATCTTTGCGTTGGATGTGAAGACCCAGTTCAAGGATCAGATGGACGAGCTTATGGTCGTTTCTCCGGATGTGGGCGGCGTGGCCCGCGCGCGCGAGTTGGCCAAGCGCATCAACGCGCCGCTGTCGATCGTGGACAAGCGGCGCGAAAAGCCGGGCGAAGTGGCCGAGATGACAGTAATCGGTGACGTGAAGGGCAAAATCTGCCTGATCGTGGACGATATCTGCGACACTGCCGGAACGCTCTGCAAGGCAGCGCAGGTGCTGATCGATAACGGCGCGAAAGAGGTTCACTCCTACATCACCCACGGGGTGATGAGCGGCCCGGCGGTCGAGCGGGTGACCAACTCGGTCATGAAGTCGCTGGTGATCACCGACTCGATCCAACCGACCAAGGCGATTCAAAAGGCACCAAATATCCGCATCGTGCCCACCGCGCCGATCTTTACGCAGGCAATCCTGAACATCTGGAACGGCACCTCGGTGTCATCGCTTTTTGAAGACAAAACGCTGACGCCGATCTACGAGTCGCTTTATCACATGGATTGACGCGGCTGCGTCACGACCTCCAGTAATTATTGGCCTGGGCCACGGTCTGGAAATTGGCCGCCACCACGTGTGAGGCCATGGTCAGACTGTCCGCATTGTTGGCGTAGTCCGGGCGCATCCGTGCACGGGCGTCGTCGTCGGGCTGGGTCTTCTTGACTGCCATCCGCGACAATTTGATCGCAAGATCAAACCCCTCTTCCGGCGAGTTGGTCTGCAAGCTGGGCAACCAGGACATATTCTCCTCCATTTAAATTGCGTTCGATTATATCGCTTACGATTTATTATTGATCTTTTGCGTCTGGTCAAGAAATTATATCGTGCGCGATATAACTAACGGAGTCACCAGACGTGAAGCACAGCGAGTTGCCGAGCCGAGCCCAGGATATGTTCTGCCATTCGGTCTACGTGGCGTCGCATGTGATCAACCGGGCCTATACGCCGCATCTGAAAAAGCTGGGGCTGACCTATCCGCAATACATCACACTGACGCTGCTCTGGGAAAAGGACGGCCAGTCCGTTGGTGCGCTTGCAGGGCAATTACGCATGGAAACGAGTACGCTGACGCCGCTGATCAAGCGATTGGAGGCGCTGGGGCATGTGCAGCGCAGACGGGGCGAAACGGACGAGCGGCAGGTCTTTGTGCATCTGACCGGGCCGGGCCGCGCCCTGCAGGCCCAGGCACCCGGCATCACGGCCTGCATGGTCGAAGGTACCGGCCTGACCACGCAGGAACTGGACAGTTTGCAGGCGCTACTGGGACGGCTCAGCGACGGGTTGCAGCCGGGATAGCGTTTGCTCGCTAAGCAACCTCGTGCCGCAACAGCGCCGCCTCGCTATCCGTCAGCGAACGACGGGCGAATTCGCCGTAACTGTGCGGGTTACTCTCCAGCGAGGGCCGGTATTGCAGCAATCGCGCCCGATCCTGCTCGGTCAGAGCCGAAAGCGCGGCGCTGGCCGGATGAAAACTCTCGGTCGCGACACCGTTGGCCCAGATGATCTGATGCGTGGGCAGCAGCAGGTGCACATAGGTCACCTCGCGCGCACGCAGGTCCACCGTCACGCTTGATCCGTTGATCAGTTGCCGCGCGGGCACCAACACTTCGGGCGTGTTGAACAACGCCTGCGCTGCCTTGCCCCGCAGCAGCATCCGATGCTCGGGCGAGACCAAAAGTTCGGCATCGGGACGATCCGTCTCGAAGGCGCCTGCGGCAAAGCGGATCGGTCGCAGATCCGGCATCACGAAAAGCCGCGCACCACTCATGCGGCGCTGGCCGACCCACTGGATTTCCTGCGCACCGCTGTCACGGGTCTGAACCAGATCGCCCTCGCGCAGTTCTTCGACCAGTTGGAACCCATCAGGCGTGCTGATCCGCGTCCCGGGGGTGAAGCAGATGACCCCGCCCGACCCCGCATTCATGCTTGGACCCGGCCATCCGTCAAACCTATGCTGCACAACATGAAGGTCGGTATCGCGAGGCGGTATCTCGTTGTGGAACATCAGCAGAGGCTGCGATCCGCTGCCTGACTCGATCAGCGTCACGGTAAAACACTGCGCGCCGTCGGTGACGACGAAGCTTCGATCCCTCAGAGGATCGCCCGGATCTCGCGTATCCGTGCTGTTGTGTTCCTGGGATGCTGTTCCAACCATGCCGCGCACCCTGTGCGCCTCATGCGTGCGATGTGTTTCTGCGCTGCCCGTTCGCCCCGTGTCACACAGATTACCGGCTTCATCTACCCGCACGGCCTCGCCATGCCATGACCACACCGCCCCATCCGTTAGAGTATCCAGAGGAGCGGCCCCAAGGCCATCGAGTTCCGTCTGTGCCCAGGATATGACGAACGTGCCGTTAAAGCCCGTTTCCATTGCCTGACCGCCTGCTATTGTTGTTATTGACGAAAGGTTAACAGCCCAATCGGATCTGTAAAAGCAATTCGTGTCAGCGACCGAGGTGGCGTGCTCTCAAAACCTCAGTTTGATGCCAAGCGGTGTCATCGGCGGGCTTTCTTTGCCTGCGTCGATACCATGCCCACGCGACGCTGGGCCATAGGCGGTCGAGGGCGACTGCCCCGGCCAGAGCGGTTTCTCCTCTGATTGCAGCAGGCTGAGAGCGCCGGGCGAGGACGCGTCCTCATCGCCGAGCTTTAGATCGGAACCCAGAAAGCTGTTATAGCTCAATCCAATCTCCGCACTTGGCGTCAGCGCACCGCTCGAGCCCGCACCGCCCAGCGTGAACTCGGTCGCAGGATCGTCACCCGCACCATCGCGCGCCCGCCACTTGGCGAATGGTCGAAAGCGCGGCTTCGAGGTCTCGCTATCTTGCTTGAGCAGTTTGGCCAGAAAGCCCGAAGAACTGGAGGCAGAGGTCGCAGGATTGGCCGCCTCTGGCTGCTTCGCGACCGCACTATCACGAGGGGCAACCGGGTCAACCGCCTTGCTTTTGTTGCGCAAGCCGAGTTTCTGAAGCGGATTGTACCATGCGGCGGTCTTGGGTTGCGTGCTGCGTGCCAGATCCTTGAACGGAGAAGGCAGCGCCGTGTCCTGAGCGTTTCGGGAAACTGCAATCGTCACATCGCTGCTATGACCAGAAGCATCTGACTGCGCAACTGCGCACAACGGAAAGACCATTGCCAAAGAGACAATAAGTGGGCGCAACATGTTTTATTCCCTGCTTTGTTGTGCCCCCTTTGGACCTCAACTTTCTAAAGGATTGGTTGACCTATCACTAGTGTATTTCGGCAACAGCCACGAAGTTTGACGCGGATTCGGCACCAATAACAGCCGCATAAGCCGCCTCTTGGTGCCGGAATCCTTGCTGCTGGACAAAAGAACCGCTCGCGCGGCAAATGGTTTGGGTATTGGAAGAATCGCCCCCCTCGCTTAAACGCGCGGGCAATGTGACGAACTGGACGGAAAGGTAGCGCGTGTTGAAACAAGATCAGGAACCCGCGCATTCGGTCTACGCGGTCGACAAATGGGGCAAGGACCTGATCGTGGTCACTGACGAAGGCGAAATCGGGCTGAAAAACCCGTTATCGCCCGACACACCCGCCATCAGCCTGCCGGGCATACTAAAGGATCTCGATCAGCGCGGCATCAAGGCACCGATGTTGCTGCGCGTCAGTTCTTACCTGGAAAACGAGATTGCCCATATCAACGAGAGCTTTGCCGACGCCATTGCGCGCGTCGGATATAAGGGGAGCTATCGCGGCGTTTTCCCGATCAAGGTCAACCAGCAAGCGCAGGTGATCGAACGGATCGTCGAGTTCGGACAGAAATACAGCTATGGGCTTGAGGCCGGATCGAAGCCTGAACTGGTGATCGCACTGGCGCATCGGCTGTCACGCGAGGCGCTGATCGTCTGCAATGGCGTGAAGGATGCCGAGTTCATTCAGCTTGCCATCCTCAGCCGCAAACTGGGTTTCAACACGGCGATCGTGCTGGAGAGCCCGCGCGAGGCCGAAACCGTCATCGAGGTCTATAGGGAACTCGGGATCGAGCCGCTTTTGGGCGTGCGCGTGAAACTGACCAACCAGATCAGTGGTAAGTGGGAGGAAAGCTCTGGCGATCGCTCGGCCTTTGGCATGAACACCGATCAGCTGGTGGCCGTGGTCGACAAGCTGCGCGATGCCGGGCTGATCCATTGCCTGAAGTTGCAGCATTCGCATCTGGGCAGCCAGGTCCAGGATGTGAACGACGTGCGACGCGCGGCGGGCGAAGCCTGCCGCTATTTCACCGAACTGACCGCCGAGGGCGTACCGCTGACCCATCTCGATCTGGGCGGCGGCATGGGTGTGGATTACACCGGCGAAAAGAAAGCCATTGAAAACTCGATCAACTACACGGTCGAGGAATACTGCGCCAACGTGGTGGAAACCGTGGCTTATGCGATGGACGAGGCGGAGATAGATCACCCGACGCTGATCACCGAAAGCGGGCGCGCGGTGGTCGCGACCTCATCCATGCTGGTCTTCAACGTGCTGGAAAGCACGCTTTATGATGCGCCCAGCGCGCCTGACGTACAGCCCGACGATCATCACCTGATTTCCGATCTGGCGGCAGTGGGTGACTATCTGACCGCCGAGCGACTGCAGGAATGCTGGAACGATGCGTTTTTCTACCGCGGAGAGCTGCGTGCGCTGTTTCGGCGCGGCTATGTCGATCTGCGCCAGATGGCACGAGCCGAACGGATATACCTGTCGCTGATGGCGCGGATCAAGGCGCTGGTGGCAGCTTCCGAAGGTGAGACGGATGTGGATGACGAGCTCAAGACGCTCGCAGATATCTACCACTGCAACTTCTCGCTGTTTCAGTCGCTGCCCGATGTCTGGGCCATCGATCAGCTTCACCCGATCGTTCCGCTGCAAATGCTGAATCAGCCCCCGGACCGGCGCGCAGTGCTAAGCGATATCACCTGCGACAGCGACGGCAAGATCGACCGATTCATCCTGTCCGACGGTGTCTCTCCCAGCCTGCCCGTGCATAGCCTGCCCGAGTCTGATGAATATTATATGGGCGTCTTCTTCGTCGGCGCCTATCAGGAGACGCTGGGCGATCTGCACAACCTGTTTGGCGACACCAACGTCGTCACCATCGACTTGCGCGAAGATGGCGGCTTCGACCTGTTGCACGAACAGGAAGGTGACACGATCTTCGAGGTGATGTCTTATGTGGAATTCGACCCGGGCGATTGCGTCGCCGCCTTCCGTAAAATGGTGGACGAGGCGATTTCAACCGGTACTCTGCAATCCAAGGACCGCAAAACCCTGATGAACGCCTATCGCGACAGCATCAACGGCTACACTTACTACGAATAACCAGAGGAGAACTCCATGGGCAAGACATTGGTTGTGGGTGCGGGTGGCGTCAGCCACGCCGCCGTGCACAAGATGGCGATGAACAACGACATCTTTACCGAGATCACTCTGGCCAGCCGGACCAAATCGAAATGCGATGCGATCGCGGCGGCGGTGAAAGAGCGTGTCGGTGTCGAGATCAAGACCGCCGCGCTGGATGCCTATGATGTCTCTGCCACTGTGGCGCTGATCCGCGAAACCGGTGCCGAGATCCTGGTGAACCTCGCCCTGCCCTATCAGGATCTGGTGCTGATGGATGCCTGCCTTGAGGCCGGGTGTCATTATCTGGACACCGCCAATTACGAACCCGAAGACGTGGCCAAGTTCGAATATCACTGGCAATGGGCCTATCAGGACCGCTTCAAAGAGGCGGGTCTGACCGCCATTCTCGGCTCAGGCTTTGACCCCGGCGTGACCTCGGTCTTTGCCACCTGGCTGAAGAAACACAAGCTCGACACGATCCGCCAGATCGACGTGCTGGACGCCAATGGCGGCAGCAACGATCAGGAATTCGCCACCAACTTCAACCCTGAAATCAACCTGCGCGAAGTGCTGGCCGAAGTGCGCCACTGGGAAAACGGCGCATGGCAAACCAGCCCCGCAATGACCACCAAGGTTGAATACAACTTCCCCGCCATCGGCCCCAAGAACATGTACCTGATGTATCACGAGGAGCTGGAAAGCCTCAGCACCCACTTCCCCGAGATCGAGCGCGCCCGCTTCTGGATGACCTTCGGCGACGCCTATATCACTCACGCCAAAGTGCTTGAGAATGTCGGCATGACCCGCATCGACCCGGTGATGCATGATGGTAAAGAGATCATCCCGATCCAGTTCCTCAAAACCCTGCTGCCCGATCCCGGCGATCTGGGCGCGGAAACCAAGGGCAAGGCCTGCATCGGTGACATCGCCACGGGTCAGGCCAAGGACGGCTCGGGCGAGAAGACCTATTACATCTACAACATCTGCGATCACGAGGAATGCTATGCCGAGGTCGGCTCTCAGGCGGTCAGCTACACTACGGGGGTTCCGGCGATGATCGGCGCGGCGCAGGTGCTGAAAGGCAACTGGACCGAGCCCGGCGTGTGGAACATGGAACAGCTCGACCCCGATGATTTCATGGACATGCTCAACCAACATGGCCTGCCGTGGCAAGTCGACGAACTGAACGGCCCGGTCGCGTTCTGACGCGACGCGCGCCCCCTTCTTCTTGTTGAAAATACGGCGGGGGTCCGGGGGCAGCGCCCCCGGCCTCTCCCTTAAGCGGAGACGCCGCACATGCCAGAGATGATGACCACACAAGCGGGCGATGCCGGGGCCTTTCGCCGGTTCGACCTGACCCGCGTCCCCTCTCCCTGTTTTGTGGTCGACGAAATAGCCATCGAGCGGAACCTCTCCATTCTCGCCGATGTCGGCGACCGCTCAGGTGCGCATGTGCTCAGCGCGCTCAAGGCGTTTTCCATGTTCGCGCTGGCCCCGCTGGTGCGGCAATATCTCGGCGGCACCTGCGCCAGCGGGCTCTATGAGGCGCGTCTGGGGCGCGAGGAGTATGGCGGCGAGGTCGCCAGTTTCTGCGCAGCCTACAAGGATGCCGACATAGACGAGATCATCCGCCTCAGCGACCACATGATCTTCAACAGCCCCGCGCAGAAAGATCGGTTTCTGGCGAAATGCCAGGCAGCAGGCAAGCAGGTGGGCCTGCGCATCAACCCGGAACATTCCGAAGGCGAGATCCCCAAATACGATCCTTGCGCGCCCTGCTCGCGGCTCGGTACCCCGGTCAGCCAGTTGACGCCCGAAGCGCTGACAGGCGTGGACGGGCTGCATATGCACACGCTCTGCGAACAAGGCTTTGAGCCCCTCGCGCGCACATGGGCGGCGGTGGAACCAAAGCTGGCACCCTATCTGGCGCAGCTCAAATGGCTCAACTTCGGCGGCGGGCATCACATCACCCGCGACGATTATGACCGCGAGGCGCTGATTGCCTTCATCACGCGCATCCGCGAAACCTACGGCGTTGATGTCTATCTGGAGCCCGGTGAGGCCATCGCGCTGGATGCGGGCATTCTGATCGGTGAAATCCTTGACCTGCCCAGCAATGGCATGGACCTCGCCATCCCCGATATCTCGGCCACCTGCCACATGCCCGATGTGATCGAGGCACCCTACCGCCCGGCGCTGATGGATGAGGCTGCAAGCGGGCACACCTATCGCCTGGGCGGCCCCTCCTGCCTCGCGGGCGACGTGATCGGCGACTATACATGGGAGCATCCGCTGCAAGTCGGGCAACGCTTCGCCTTTCTCGATCAGGCGCATTATTCGATGGTCAAAACCAACACGTTTAACGGCGTCCCCCTACCTGCCATCGCATTGTGGAATTCCGAGACCGACGACCTGCGGATCGTCCGCGAATTCACCTATCAGGACTTCAAGGAGCGCCTCTCGTGAGCGTTTTCCTCGATAGCGAGTTGACGGAGAGCGAACGCACCGACGCGGCCCGTTTCCGCGTGATCCCGGTGCCGCTGGAGCGCACGGTCTCTTACGGCTCTGGCACCGCAAATGGACCGGCGGCGATCCTCGAGGCCAGCAACGAGCTGGAACGCATCACCGGCCATGCCGAACCCTGCGCCGAGGGGATCTTAACCGAGCCCCCGCTTGATTGCGACGGCCCGCTGCCAGATGTGATGGAACGCCTCGCACAGCGCACCGAGGCCGCCATTCGCGCAGGCAAGGTGCCGGTGACCCTGGGCGGAGAGCATTCGCTGACCTATGGCGCGGTTACAGGCGTCGCGCGCGCGCTTGGCAAGCCCCTGGGCATCGTGCAAATCGATGCTCATGCTGATCTGCGCGTGGCCTATCAGGGCGAGAAGCACAGCCATGCCTCGGTCATGCATTTGCTTGTCGAGGATGGCATAAGACTGGCGCAATTCGGCGTGCGCGCGCTGTGCCAGCAAGAGATGGACAGCCGCAACTCAAACGGGGTTTTCTACCATGATGCCGAGGATCTGGTGACCCATGACTTCCATAAGGTCGATCTGCCCGAGGACTTCCCGGATCATGTCTATGTCAGCTTTGACGTCGATGGGCTGGACCCCTCGCTGATGCCTGCCACGGGCACACCGGTGCCCGGCGGGCTGGGTTACTATCAGGCGCTGCATCTGGTGGAACATGCGTTAGATGGCCGGACCTGCGTGGGTTTTGACGTGGTGGAACTTGCCCCTGACGGCAACACGGCCTGGGACTTCACCGCCGCGCAAATTGTCTATCGCCTGATGGCGGCCTGCGGCTGAGACCTGCGTGTTTGGGGCGCGAGCGCCTTTGTGTTAGCATCACATCGAATGTCCTGATTTGAGGCCAGACCCATTGAAATCGGTTCTATTATCTATGCCGCTGGTCTTTTTGATCGGTTGCACCGCATTGCAGACACAACAAAACGCTTCATCCGAGTTGGTGTTGTTGCCTGAGGAGGCGGCTATCCTGACAGATGTGCCAACCGCGGCGGTGACCCCAGATGGCTCGACGCCAGCTGGCGTTGTCGATGATGTGTTCAGTGTGGAAGAAGAACCGGTCATCGAACTGGATCGCGGCATCAACGTGGTCGCCTCGCGCTCCTTCGCTGGCCCGGGCCAGTTCCCGCCCCGGCAATTCGCGGCTTATGGCATCCTCGCCTTTCCCACCGACCCCCGGTTCAGCCAGGCGACGCGGGACCGGTTCATGCGGTTCTGCGAGGCCTATTCGACCAATATCTACCCCGCTTCGACCTTCGAGCAACGTGGCGTGCCGTCGGGGCAGCAGATGGTCACTGTTCTGCCGCTCAATTCGGACAGCGCCGCCTCTGAGGCGAGCCAGTTGCCATATGGAGAAGCCTGCGCGCTTGCGCAGCGCCGTTACGGTCTAATCCAGGCTCAGGAGGCCATCGAAGAGGCCAATATGGCTGCCGAGCGAACGGACGGGATCAGCAAATTGTCCGGGCGCGGCCCGTTCCTGATCGCGTGGTCGCCGGCTGAAGACAAAGGGAAGACAGATACGGTGGTGCTGGTAGCCGACTTGACCAATTCTGTTTCGCAGGAACAGATTGCAGCCGATATGCGGCTCTGGGTCGAAACCATCCAGCTGAAACCCAATCTCTGGCGGCGCGGGTGGAATCTGGAGGCGCTCAGGCTGACCGGCCAGCGCTGGATCGACCGGCGGGCCACCGGCATCCTTGAGGTGTTGGGAGAGGTGCTTTGAAAAAACTGGGTCTTCGCCTCGCGCTTAGCGCCTTCGGAGGCGTGGTTCTGGGCCTGCTGATCGCGTCCTGGTTCGAGGTCCACAACGAGAAAGCCTATTTCGCCGTCGTCACCATCTTTGGCCTATTGGGTGCCGCGATCGGCGGGTGGGTCTTTCCGGGAAAGAAGGGATAGGTCGTATCGGCCGCGACAAGGATTTGATCCGACCGGCACCGCCCCGCGCAGCGTGGAATGCCCCCGGGGTGGTTCATTGAACGACTGCGGCCTTGGTTGATCGTTCGGGCTAGATGCATTTCTTGAAGGCGGTGAATTGCACCCAACTCACAAGGGTGTAGCTTTCGGTTTCGATCGGTTGCCCAAGACTGAGGAAAAGGTGGCACGAGTGCCCTGTTACCGGTTGCCTGCATGAGGTGTTCGGGCGATTCAGTCTTCGGACACGCTTCCGCAATTCCGCTTCAGAGCCCTCAGCGGACCATCGTCATTGGATCAACTTGCTCTCCATTCCTTATCCAAACGACATCACCAATGCTCTCAATGGCATCGCCATTTACGACCACACCATCCCCGTCCCTACATGCCGCTATGCTTCTTGATGTTTGGGAGGAGTAAGCGAAAAGCTTTGGCAGATGGTCGGAATTCTCGTTCAAGTGGGGAAAGAACTCGAAGGGGACGATGCCCAGTGCTTTGCTATTTCTTATTGCCCATGGGTCATCGTCGCTAAATATCGCATCGAGGGCAACTGTTGGCGTCATTAAAATGGCTCCGGCGCTTGTCCCAATCAGAAGACCGCCCTTCTGTGCCCACTCGGCCAAGCGCTCCAAGAGCTTGTTGATTTTTAGAAGATGGAGGAATACTCGGGTGTTACCGCCTGACAAATGGATCGCGTCACAATCGAACAGGGTGGCTAGTTGACCCTCTTCGACAGACGCCGATGTATCGAAGAAAACTCTCAGGTCGATATCAAGTTTGGCGTAGTAGGCCTGTCTTTCGTTATAGAAACGACGGTCTGGCTCTGGCCCGGAAGAGACATACCCAATACGTCTTCCACGCTCCGCCAAGAGATCGAGCAGTCGCTCATCTATCTTTGCATTCTCCGGAATGATTTGATCGCTATACATCACCAGAGCAACCATGAGGAGACCTTCTCCTAATGCGTTTGCTGAACTAACTATTTTCCAGATTGTCTTTGTTGGTACTGCTTTGCAATGGCGGCATTGTCCGCAGTGCCGACGTTCGCCCTCCCCCACCAACATCCGACCGCCAAGCCGATTCACGTAGTTTTTCTGAATAGCGCGCAAAAATTCGCGCCAGAGAATTGCGGGAAGGGCGTCAATATTTGATTTAGTGGCAGGGGCAGCAGGGTTCGAACCCGCGACCTACGGTTTTGGAGACCGTCGCTCTACCAACTGAGCTATACCCCTAAGGCCGCGCTTGGAATAGGCCAGCGGCGCGCCGGACTCAAGGGGGTTTCGACTGCTTGCCGCATATTTTCTGACCCTCCGTCTGGGCCGGTCAAGAAAACGGATTGCACCGCTGCGATGATCGGGTAAGACGGAGACCGGTTTTTCAGGGGAAGCAAACGTGAGCCTGCGCAAAAAGATCGCCGATAGCGAAACGGTCCTGAACTGGGCCGCGCGCCGGATCGCCTGGTATATCCGGCTGGTGCGCAAGCACTCCACCTGGCAGCGCATCGGGTACGAGGATCTGGATGCGCTGGTGGACCAGAACGAGCCGGTGATTGTGGTTCTCTGGCACCAAAGGCTGGCCCAATCGCCTTATTTCTTCCCGCTGGACAGGGGACGCATATGCTCGATCACCTCGGCTGCGCGCGCGGGCAGCATGGTTGGCCGGGTGCAGAAACTGTTCGGTATGGACACAATCGCGATGTCCAGCCGCACCCGCCATGTGGCGCTATCACGTGCGGTGCTGGGCAAGATGAAAGAGGGTATTTCCATCGGCATCGCCGCTGACGGTCCGCGCGGGCCGGAACGGGTGTGCTCGACCGTGCCGCTGATCTGGGCGCGCAGTTCGGGCAAGCGGGTCTTCGGTATCACCTATTCCAGCCGCCACGCATCAGAGGCGGGCACCTGGGACCGACTGCTGCTGCCCCGCCCCTGGCGCAACGAGGGGGTGCTGCTATGCCGGGAATGGAAAGAGACGGTGCCGCGCAAGGCCAGCGAGGAGCAGATCGAGACGCTGCGACAGAGCCTTGAGCAGCATATGAACGACATCACGGCGGAGGCCGACCGGATGGTCGGGCGCGTGCCCTGGGTGCCGGAAGCCTGAAGCCTGTCGGGCCTAGGGGCCGCCCCGAGCGATTTCAGTCGAAGACCACCTCGTAGAGCAACTTGAGCGACACAAGCGCCAGCGCAACCTCGACCAGGAGGAAGAACAGGCGCTCGGGCAAGGCGCGGGATATGGCCGCCCCGCTCCATGCGCCCGCCAGTGCCAGCGGAGCCAGCCAGATCGCCTGCGAGGCGCTGTTCCATGTGACCTGCTCCGCAAGGATGTAGGGTGGGAGCTTGAGAAGATTCACAATTGTGAAAAAGATCGTCACCGTCCCGAGATACACCATTTTTTCCAACCGCTGAGGCAAGACATAGGCCTGAAATGGCGGGCCACCGGCATGAGAGATGTAGCTGGTCAGCCCGGCCAATGTGCCCCAAAAAATACCGCGCGGCAGATCGGCGGGACGCGCGGGCGGTTCTTGTTTGGCGAAACGACCGCGAAGCGCATTGATCAGGTATGCAATGCCGATCCCGGCAACCAGCAGCTTGACCGCATCGCCGGGCACAAAAGACACCGCAAAAAAGCCGATCAGAACACCACCCGCGGCTCCGGGCAGGAGGATCTTGAGGTTTCGGGCCGAGAAAGCCCTGCGAAACAGATAGACGGCATAACAGTCGGCGACGATATAGAGCGGCAACAGCAGCCCAGCAGCCCGCGCTGGATCCATAAACAGGGACATGAGCGGCACCGAAAGCAGGGCGATCATCGGCACGCCCCCTTTGGAGAGCCCCAACAGAAACGCCGCGAGGCCTGCAATCAACCAATAATCCATATGTGATGCCCCGTTGCCCTGCCGGGTCACCTCTTAACCCTTCCCGGCTGGCCGCACAAACCTAACTGCTTGCGTCATTAGAACACTGTAGTGGAACGAAAAAGGGCGCCCCGACGGGCGCCCTTTCCGTTTGATCATTCGCCAGGCGAATTACTCGATGATTTTTGACACGACGCCTGCGCCGACGGTGCGGCCGCCTTCGCGGATGGCGAAGCGGAGGCCGTTTTCCATCGCGATCGGCGCGATCAGGTCAACCGTGAACGACACGTTGTCGCCCGGCATCACCATCTCGGTGCCTTCGTTCAGCGTCACGGTGCCGGTCACGTCGGTGGTCCGGAAGTAGAACTGCGGACGGTAGTTCCCGAAGAACGGCGTGTGACGGCCACCTTCGTCCTTGGTCAGGATATAGGCTTCGGCCTCGAACTTGGTGTGCGGCGTCACCGAACCCGGCTTGCACAGAACCTGACCACGCTCAACGCCGTCACGGTCGATACCGCGCAGCAGCGCGCCGATGTTGTCGCCCGCTTCACCGCGATCCAGCAGCTTGCGGAACATTTCCACACCGGTGCAGGTGGTTTTCTTGGTGTCGCGGATGCCGACGATTTCGATCTCGTCGCCAACATTGATCACGCCACGCTCGACACGCCCCGTAACAACGGTACCA
>JBFOME010000015.1:0-214689 GCA_040830705.1 Paracoccaceae bacterium
CGCCGTAGTGAATGTTTTTGGCCGCCAGATAGGTCTGCGCCTTACCCGCCGAAAGCGCCTCGGCCAGCGCCAGCGCATCGTAACAATCAAACCAGCCGGGCGCGGTCAAAGGCTCGACCTCGTCCAATGCGCGATAGGATGCGCTCAGATCGTCGAGGCTCAGGTCCGTGGTGAAACAGGCACGGAAGCGGATCGGAGAGCTGTCGGCATCAATCGCCTGAAAGTTGCCGTAGGGGATGGGTTCCGGCGCCTGCCCCTCAAGCGGCACCAGAGCGACATCCTGACCTGGCTGTGCCTCGACATCGTAGTAGAAGCCATAGATCTGCATGTAATACATCAGCCCGCCAGCGGCGACTGCGCTGACAAGAATGACGATGGCGAGCAGTTTTCCCTTCATCTCCGGCCCCTTACCTCAAACGGCCTCGTTTGTCCGGCCGGGACATCGGCATCAGGCCGCGTACCCGCCCGCCTGCGTCTGAACAAACGCATCCGCGCATTGCTTGGCCAGCGCCCGCACCCGGCCGATATAAGCCTGCCGCTCGGTCACCGAAATGACCCCGCGTGCGTCGAGCAGGTTGAAGATATGGCTGGCCTTGATGCACTGGTCATAAGCCGGGTGGGCCATCACGATGCGCTTGCCGGTCTTGGGGTCGTCATGGCTTTGCATCAGAATGGCTGCGCATTCGGCCTCGGCCTCTTCGAAATGGCGCAGCAGCACCTCGGTATTGGCCACATCAAAGTTCCAGCGTGCGTATTCTTCTTCGGTCTGCTTGAAGACATCGCCATAGGTGAGCGGGCTGGGTGATTGCGGGTCGTTGAAGGGCATATCCATCACATGGTCGATGCCCAGCACGTACATGGCCAGTCGTTCCAGACCATAGGTCAGTTCTCCCGAAACCGGTGCGCAATCATGGCCACCCACCTGCTGGAAATAGGTGAACTGGCTAACCTCCATCCCGTCGCACCAGACTTCCCAGCCCAGTCCCCAGGCCCCCAGAGTGGGGCTTTCCCAGTCATCCTCGACAAAGCGGATGTCGTGCAGGTTCATGTCGATGCCGATGGCCTCGAGCGAGCCCAGATACAACTCCTGCAGATCGGGCGGGCTGGGTTTGATCAGCACCTGATACTGGTAGTAATGCTGCAGCCTGTTCGGGTTTTCGCCATAGCGCCCATCGGTCGGGCGGCGTGAGGGCTGCACATAGGCTGCAGCCCAGGCATTCGAGCCCAATGCACGCAGCGTAGTGGCCGGGTGGAAGGTACCCGCGCCCACCTCCATGTCGTAAGGTTGCAATATGGCGCAGCCTTTCGAGGCCCAATAGGTCTGAAGCCGCAGGATAATCTCCTGAAACGAGCGCGGTGCGCCGGATGTGTCACTCATGGGCCTGCCTTTAAGAACGCCGGATGGGGTCAGGGCTTTCCTATGCAAGCCGCCGCGGAGCGTCAACGGCCCTTCTGGACGCATCCCGCGCGCGACTATCTGAACCTGTCGTGCGAAGAACACACAAGCGAGGCCGCAACCTTGCGGGCATGGCGTTTTGGAGGGCTTCCCGAGTATGTTGCGCGCAACGGACAAGAGTTAAGGCAAGAGTTCCTCAATGACACGGTTTTTCGTCGCATTTATCTTTGCGCTCACCTTCGGGCCGAGTGCCGTTTCAGCCCAGCAATCCGGCGACGGCGTGTGGGTTCAGATTGAGGCCCACCCGGACATTCCGGTGGCCGAGCAGCGGGCGCAGTTCTTTTCTAGCAGCCTGCCCGACGTGCAGGGTTTCGCCCTGGGGCGCGGCTGGTACGGCATCGTGCTTGGCCCCTATAGCCGCGCGGATGCCGAACAGGTGCTGCGCGTCTACCGCGCCGAGCGGCAGATCCCCAGCGACAGCTTCATCACCTTTTCCAGGTCGCTCGGTCGCCAGTTCTGGCCGCCAGAGGGTGTGACCCCTGGCGCGGTGACGGCGCCTACCCCGCAGGTGATTACACCGGCAGCGCAATCTCCGGCAGTGGTCGCCGACGAGACACCGGCCCAGGCGCGACGCAGTGAACGGCTGCTGACGCGGGAAGAACGGCGCGGGTTGCAGACCGCATTGCAGGCCGCCGGGTTCTACAACGCGACCATTGACGGTGCCTTTGGTCCGGGCACCCGCCGATCCATGGCGGATTGGCAGAGCTTCAACGGTTATGAACCAACCGGCATCCTGACCAGCAGCCAGCGTATCGTGCTGATGGATCAATACAACGCCCCCTTGCTGAGTGTCGGGATGGCCCGCAGGTTTGATGACAAGGCGGGGATTTCGGTTGACCTGCCTCTGAGTGAGGTGGCGTTCAGCCGGTATGATCCGCCATTCGCCCATTACGATGCCCAAGGCGATCTTGGCGCGCGCGCGCTTCTGATCAGCCAGCCAGGTGAGCGCGCTGACCTGTTCGGGCTTTATGATGTGATGCAGACGCTGGAAATCGTGCCGCTGGACGGCCCCCGCCAGCGCAAAAAAGACAGCTTTACCATCGAGGGCCGTGGCAATGGCATCGTGTCCTATGCTGAGGCCACGCTGAGGGATGGTCAGATCAAGGGCTTCACGCTTGTGTGGCCCGATGGCGACGAGGGCCGCCGTGCCCGCGTACTGCAGGCGATGAAGGCCAGCTTTACGCGCACCGACGGTGTGCTCGATCCGGCCGAAGGCGCGGATGCGGGGCAAAGCGTCGATCTGATCTCGGGGTTGGAGATTCGCAAGCCACGCATCTCGCGCTCGGGCTTTTATGTGGACAGGTCCGGGGCGGTGCTGACCGTCGCCGAAGCGGTGCAAGGTTGCACCCGCATTACCCTCGACAACACCTATCGCGCCGATCTCGTCACCCAGGATGAGGGGCTCGGCGTCGCTCTGCTGCGGCCGGCCCAGCCGCTGGCGCCGATGGCCGTGGCCGAGTTGCATGCGAGTGAACCCAGACTGCAATCCCCCGTCACGCTTGCGGGCTACTCCTACGAAGGGGTTCTGGGTGCACCGACGCTGACCTTTGGCACTTTGTCGGATGTGGCCGGTCTGCGCGGCGAGGTGGAACTGTCGCGCCTGGCGCTTGCGCCGCAGGAGGGCGACGCGGGCGGCCCGGTCTTTGACACCGGTGGCTCGGTTGTCGGCATGCTGTTGCCTGATCCCGCGACCGGCCAGCAATTGCCGCAAGACGTGAGTTTTGCAGCCGATGCGCAGGCGCTGCGCAATGTGCTGGAGGCGTCGGGCCTGACAGTGGAAAATGCCCCGGAAACGGCGGACATCACGCCGGATGAGTTGAACCGCAGGGCCAATGGCATGACCGTACTGGTCAGTTGCTGGGATTGAGCCCGGCTATGCGGGACGCAACAGCGCACGCCATGAGTTGGAAAAGCACAGGTCGATGATGTTGAAACGTCGAGATTTGATCACCGGGGGCGTGGCAGCGGTTGCTGCACCCTTCGTGCGCCCTGTTTCTGCCGAAACTTCGCAGGTTCCGCCCGACGAGGCGCTGGAGCGTCTGATCGAGGGCAATGCGCGCTACGTCGCGAATGCCCCGGTCAATACTGATCATTCGGTTGGCCGCAGCGCCCGTGCGCTAGGTCAACAGCCCTTTGCCACCATTGTCAGCTGTGCCGATTCCCGCGTCGCGCCCGAACTTATCTTCGATCAGGGGCCGGGCGAGCTTTTCGTGATCCGTGCGGCGGGCAACGTCATAAGCGACTACGGATTGGCCAGCCTGGAATACGGGGCGGCTGTGCTGGGCATCTCGACGATCGTAGTTCTCGGGCACAGTTCCTGCGGGGCGGTCAGCGCAACGATCTCTGCCGTGCAAGACGACACCCTGCCCGGTGGCCATTTGCCGGGTCTGGTGAACGCCATCCGCCCCGCCGTGGTCGAGGCGATTGCCGATGATCCAGCCGATCTGCTGGCCGATGCAACAGCCCGAAACGCCCTGCATGGGGCCGAAAAGGCGCGCAGCACCGCTCCGATCCTTTCCGAATTGCACCTGACAGGGCAACTGAAGACTGCGGCTGCGGTATATGACATCGCAACCGGACAGGTGGCCTTCCTCTAGGTGATCTTGCGAGGGGCTACGATTACACGATATCGGGCGTCAGATAGATCAGCGTCGGACCGTCGGCGTCAAAGGCTGCACGCACCGCATCCTGCATCTCGGCCAGCGTTGAGGGCGCTGCCGAGGCAGCCCCGAAAGCACCGGCCAGCTTGCAGAAATCGGGATTGCGGGCAATGACCGCGTTGGGCGCGATCTGAGCGGCCTGCATGCTCTCCTCAATCTCTTTCAGCTTGCCATTGTCCCAGATCACAATCGGCAGCGGCAAGCCAAGTTCGACCGCCACACCAAGTTCTTGCATCGTGTAGTGGAAGCCGTAGTCGCCTGCGATCACCATGGTGGGCTTGCCAGCGCGCGCCACCGCACCGCCGATGCCTGCCGGCAGCGCATAGCCCAACGTGCCAAACCCGGTCGGATGATGCCAGTGATGGGGATAGTGCATGCCCCAGACCTCTTTCGCGAGATAGGCAAACTGGGTCATATCCGAATAGATCATCGCATCCGCGGGCACCGCCTCGCGCAGCGCGTCGATCACCGGCAGAATGCCGGGCCGCTCCGCATCCGCCTCGGCCCGCCAGCGGGTGCGGGCTTTGGTCACCTCCTCCGCGGTCCAGCCGGTGGCGGGTTTGGCCGCTTCGGTGGCACCCCAAAGTGCCTTGGCAAAGCTCTCACCATCAGCTTGCAGCTTAACCAGCGCGCGCTGTGCGTCCGAAAGCACCTGCGGATCGAGATCGACCCGCACCAGCGGCGCAGTATGGCCCAGATGTTCGCGCCAGAGGTCGACCTCGGCCAATTCCGTGCCCACGGCGATCACCAGATCTGCGCTGCCGATCACCTCGCTGCTGCCCGGTCGCGCCAGCGTCGCGCCGAAATCGAGCGGATAGCCCGTTCCGACCAGCCCGCGCCCGGCATAGGTGGTGAAACAGGCTGCCCCCAATTGGGTCACGATCTGACGCCAGAGGTTAGATCGTGCACCGCCCCCCAGAATGAACAGCGGGCGTTTGGCGATGTTGAGCAGCGAAAAGACCGGTGCAATGTCAGGCTCCAGCGCCTTGGTGCGCAGCGCGGGCTGGGCAGGAAGCGGAGCGCCCTCGACAGGCGTTTCCAACTGAGCAATCGGCACCTGAATATGCTTTGGACGGGGCCGCACGACCTCGAATTCTTCGAATGCGCGTTCGATCAACCCATAGGCGGCGTCTGCGGTATGCGCGGTCTCGGACCAATCGCAGACCGTGGCGGCGGCCGCGCGTTGGTCGCGCATCTGGTGCAGTTGCCCCTTGCGCGATGCGATCTCGTCCAGACAGGACGAGATCGCCAGAACCGGCACGGAGTCGGAATAGGCCTGCCCCAGTGGCGTCAGCGTATTCGCCAGCCCTGGACCGGTGATCACATAGGCCACGCCCGGCTTGCCTGAGGCGCGCGCATAGCCGTCGGCCATGAACCCCGCGCCCTGCTCATGCCGCGCAAGGACGTGGCGGATGCCAGCCTCTTCGATGCCGCGATACATCTCCTGGTTATGCACGCCGGGTATCCCGAATATCACGTCGACCCCACGGTCGCTCAGCATATGGGAAATCTGCGCCCCAAGCGGTTTCTTCATTAAGCTCTCCAGAATTGTACCGTCAGGATGACGAAGACCGCCATCAGTTCGAGCCTGCCGATCAGCATGCCGAGGGTCAGCATCCATTTGGCGGTGTCGTTGAGATTGGCGAAATTGCCCGCCGGGCCGATCTGATCGCCGAGACCCGGACCGATATTGGCAAGTGCGGCAGCGGCGCCGGATACTGATGTGGTAAAGTCGAGCCCCGTCAGGCCGAGACCCCAGGACAGGATGCCCATGGTGACGATGAAAAAGACAAAAAAGCTCATCACCGAGCTCAGCACGTCCTGCCCCACCGCCCGCCCGCCATAACGCGGTGTGAACACGCCGCTGGGCTGGCGTATACGCTGCAATTGCGCGCGGATCGAGGCAAAGAGCAACTGGTAGCGGAAAATCTTGATCGAGCAGGCGGTTGATCCGGCACATCCGCCGATCAGGCCTATGAAAAACAACATGGTCACCGGGAAACCACCCCAGGTCATGTAGTCTGTGCTGGCATACCCGGTGCCGGTCATCAGGGACACGGTGTTGAACAGCGTCTTGCGGACTGCACCTTCGCCGGTCGCGGGGGTCTGAAACAGGTTCCAGAGCGTCAACAGTCCCACCAACACCACCGCGGTCCCGACAAAGGCCCGCACCTGACTATCACGATAAAGCGGCTCGGCCGTGCCCGCGATCATCTGCACGTAGCGCACGAAAGGCAGCGCCGCGAGCACCATAAAGAGAACCGCCACATATTCAGTCGCAGGCGGGAACCCCCCGAACGAAGCGTCGTAGTTGGCAAACCCACCGGTCGCCACGGTGGTCATGGCATGGACAGAGGCATCGAATGCATCCATCCCTGAGGCCGCATAGGCCAGCGCGCAGGCCATGGTCAGCGAGATATAGACGACAGAAATCCGGGACGAAATCTCGGTCGCGCGCGGCAGGATTTTACCAAAGGTATCAAATCCTTCCGACCGGAAGATCTGCATCCCGCCGACGCGTAATTCGGGCAGGAACACCATCGCCACGACGATAATACCGATCCCGCCCAGCCATTGCAGCAGCCCGCGCCACAACAAGAGCCCGCGCGGCAACTCGTCAAGGCCTGAGATCACGGTCGATCCGGTGGTCGTCAGGCCCGACATCGATTCGAACAGCGCATCGACAAAGCGCAACTCGGTCTCGCCAAACATGAAGGGAATCGCACCAAAGATCGGCAGGGCCACCCAGACGCCCGTGGTCAGAAGAAAGGTCTGCTGGATGGTCAGGCCCTCGCGCACGCCATTGGCGCAGCTCATGGCCATCAAAGCGCCCACCAGCGTGGTGATCAGGGCACTTTGAAGAAAGACATGCCATTCGCCCCGCCCTTCGGCGAAATCCGACATCATTGGCAACAGCATGGTCAGGCCAAGAATGGCGACCAGCAGACCGATCACATATCCGACGGGGCGAAGGTCCAACATTACGCGCAGCGTTGGCGCGCCATGGGTTCGCTGTCAAGCACCGGCGCGGTGTCAGGTCTTGGGTTTGGCCTTGGAAGCGGGCATTGCCGGAGGTACCGACGGCGTCCGTGTGGTGCGACGCTGCGGGGCAGGCTTGGCGTCTGCGGCAGTATCCGGTTTCGCCGTCGCGGTAGACTTGATCTCCGCCTTGGCAGGGGCCGCTTTGGCTTGAGCCACTTTGGTCGCAGGCTTCGCAACAGGTTTCGCAGTCGTTTTTGCGGCTGGCTTGGCCGGGGTCGTGACCTTGGCAGCAGGTTTCGCCGGCTTGGCCGGAGCGGTCACGGTTTTCGGCGAAGCTGCCTTGGCAACGGGAGCCGGCGCCTTCGGTGCCGGTTTCGCGGTCTCTACCTTGACCGGAGCGGCTTTGACGGCGGGCGCCGCCGTTTTGGTAGCCGGTTTTGCGGCCTCAACCTTGACCGCTTCAGGTTTCGCGGTGTCGGCTGGGGTTGGCTTTCTCACCGCCGGCTTGGCCGGGGCTGCTTTTGCCGCAGGCGCCGCCTTTTTGGCGACGGGCTTTGCAACCTTAACCTTGGCCGGCGCAGGCTTGGACTTCGCCTTTGGGGCAGGTTTTGCGGGCGTTTTTGGCGCTGGTTTGGCAACCGGTGCCGAGGCGGGCGCGGCCGCAGCTGCCTGCATGGCGCGCACCTGGCAGTAGGGGAACTGCATCGCTGATTTGCTCATGACCTCAAGAATCTGTAGCTGATTCGTGATGATCTGGCCTGCGACGCGAATGGCGGCCGCTTGGATTTCCAATGGTGTCCTGATGAAGCTCATTATTGGGCTCCTCTATGTGTGATTTTCGGGAAAAGTGAAGAGATAGAGGAGGTTGCGATGACTTCGCAAAGACCATCGGCTCTTTTGCCCGACCCTATTTTTGCGACTCGCATTGCCGCCCTCTGCCTGTATCGGCCCGCCCCATCAAACACCGTGTTCGACGGCACGAAACCAGATCCGATACCCAATATATCCGCAAAACCGAGCATGTGCAGCATTATTCGCTGCGTCGCAGCGGCGCGAGACAGCAGGCTGGCTGTGATTGGCGTGATTTCGCGCGTTACCCGGGGTGGATCAGCGTGCTGAACAGGCGCGGCTCCAGACTGTCGGCGGCAAAGGTCTCGCCATCGGTCAGCACCGAAACGGCGTCATGGCTGTGCAGGCTTTCCTGATGGCTCGCCACCACCCGGAAGTCACCAATGCGATGGTCTGCTTGCAGTTCCGCGCAAAACAGCCGCACCGCGTCCTCGACAAAGATCGGGTTCGCCGCGTTCAGTTCAGCAAAGGCCTGCTCATCCTCGCGTTTGACCATCACCTGGGTTTCGGTGGGCACCGCCCGCCGACAGAGCGCGATCAGGTCTTCGAACCAAAGACAGTGGGCATCCGGGTCCAGCACCACAGAAATGCGCGCCACCGACCGTTGAGAATGCGGTGTCGCCAATTGGCCGCGCATCACCCGCGCATGTTCGGACAGTTCCAGTGAGCAGGGGCAGGTGGACGAATAGACATAGTCCAGATGCATGATTTTCTTGCGCTCGCCCGCAACCTCGATCAGTTCAAGGGCGAAATCGTAGTACTGATAGCCTTCCAGCCCCGAGCGCAGGCTTTCCACTTTGACCGGATAGGAAAACCGCATCTGGATACGCGCATCAAAGCTGTCCAGATCGGATTTGTAATCGTCCAGCGCCGCTTCGATGGTCTCAAAGCTGAAGGTTCGTTCGGCATGTTTGTAGAAGGACCGCATAATGCGGGACATGTTGATGCCCTTCTTTTCGTCATCAAGGCTGACCGTCCCGGTCACCGAAGTCTCCAGCGTCAGATCCGACCCGCCCTTCGAATGGAACCGCACCGGCAGGCGAAAATTCGATATCCCCACATGCTGGATATGCTGCTGCGCCCCTCGGATCAGGCTGGATGGGCCGTTTTGCAAGTCGGGCAGCGTCGCGCGGTACGCGGCATCCACGTCGAAATCTTCGGGATAGTCCCGCGACAGCGCCGGGTAATTCACGCCGCTCTGTCCGGGAATCAGTTTTGCAACCGCGGGGTCCAGCGCCGCGATGTCGGCATCACTCGCGGATTTTGCCCATGCACGCAGAACGTCCAACGCCGCCTCGGCCGCCTTGCGGTTCGGTGCTTCTTCCAGGTCGCGCGGTTGGAAATTCATGGGTCTGTCCCCTGTCTCTCGCCTGCGGCATTGGGCAGCCTACGCCACCGACAGCCTTCAATCTAGCTTCTATACGGCGCTCATAGCAAACCGGATCGCAGAAAATCGTCAGAATTCGCCAATTTACGCCCTGATGCAGTCGCAGGAAGAGGGTGCGAGGTGCGTGTCGGCACCTCGCCTGCTTTTAAGATTGCGAGGCCACCAGCGCTGCCTGAAGGTCACCGATCAGATCGTCCGTGTCCTCCAGCCCGACCGAAAAGCGGATCAGGCCCGGTGTGATGCCCAGTTCGTCGCGCTGCTCATCAGAGAGGCGCTGATGGGTCGTCGTGGCCGGGTGCGTCGCGATCGATTTGGCATCACCCAGATTGTTCGAGATCACCGGGATCGTCATCGCGTTGAGAAACGCAAAGGCCCCTTCCTTGCCACGGCGAATGTCCAGCGAAAGCACGGTGCCCCCTCTGCCATCCAATTGCGACTGCACCAATGCGTTCTGAGCATGGGTTTTGAGCCCTGGATAGAGCAGACGCTCCAGCGCCGGATGGCCCTCAAGCGCTTCGGCGATTTTCTGGGCGCTGTGGGCCTGCGCATTGACCCGCAGCGACATGGTCTCCAGCCCTTTGAGCATGACCCAGGCATTGAACGGGCTAAGCGCACCGCCGGTATGTTTCAGATAGGGCTCGACCGTGCCTCGGATGAAGTCACGGGTGCCCAGGATAATACCGCCCAGCGCACGGCCCTGCCCGTCTATGTGCTTGGTGGCCGAGTAGATCACCACATCCGCGCCCTGTTCGATCGCCCGCGAAAAGACCGGGGTCGAAAAGACGTTGTCGACCACAACAGTCGCGCCAACGGCATGGGCCAATTCGGAAACTGCTGCGATGTCAATGACTTCCAGCGTGGGATTCGACATGGATTCAAAGAACACCGCCTTGGTGTCGGGCCGTAGCGCCGCCTTCCATTGGTCCAGATCGGTGCCATCCACGAAAGTAACCTCAACCCCGTAACGGGACAGGATATTCTCAACTATATAGAGACACGATCCAAACAGCGCCCGCGCTGAAACGATATGGTCACCGGCTTTGAGCATTGAGGTCAGAGCGCCATTCACCGCTGCCATACCACTGGCGGTCGCAAACCCGTCCTCGGCCCCTTCCAGCGCGGCGATGCGCTCTTCGAACATGCGCACGGTGGGGTTGCCGTAGCGGGCATAGATGAACTCGTCATCGCCGGATTGGATGAACCGGGCTTCGGCCTGCTCGGCGTTGTCATAGACAAAACCCTGGGTCAGAAAGATCGCCTCGCTCACTTCGCTATATTGGCTGCGGCGGATCCCGCCATGAACGGCCTGAGTGCGCTTGTTCCAGTTCTTGCTCATCTTGTCCTCTTCCGCGCCGGTCTTGCGGCGCCAATAAAAAACCCCCGAACGCGGTCAAGCGAAAGGGGGGCTTTCATCCTGACCTTTTAGCGGTGTTGTTTAGCGTGGCCCGCAATCCGGTAACAAATCGCCACGTCGTCTGAGCGATGGCTTTAAGCCGCGCCCGCTTGGGCGTCAAGCCCGCAACAAGGATCGTCACGGGTCTGCAATCATTTGTTCATCTTCGTTTCATATGCTTCGAGCAGAAGGCAGCCACAACATCTTGTGTGAGGCGGAGCATGCCGTTGATCAGGATAAATGCCGAAGGGACCAGGCCCGTGCTGCATGGCAGCCCACAGGCCCCGTCAAAGCTGCTGGCTCAGGCGCGTGTCGGAACCGGCCCGATAATCGTGATGACCCACGGCTGCAAGTATGAACCCGGCCACGCCCTACACTGCCCTCATCGGACGATACTGGCTTTGTCGCAGACCGGAACAAACCGGACCGTCATGTCGTGGCCCGAGAAGCTGGGCTTTGGCCAGGGCAACCCGGATGAGGGGCTGGCCATTGCCTTTGGCTGGAACGGGCGCGGCGGTTTGATGCAAGCGAGGCAGCGGGCGGTCGAAGCCGGATATGCGCTGGCCGAAGTTGTCCGGTATCTGCACCAGATCGCCCCACACAGACCCGTGCATTTCATCGGCCATTCCATGGGGGTCGAACTGGCGCTTGAGGCGCTGCATCACCTGCCGCCGGGCGGGCTGTCGCGGATTATCTCCCTGACTGGCGCGGCTTACCACAAGCGGGCGCGCGCGGCTCTGAAAACAGACGCAGGCCAATCCGCCACCTTCATCAACGTCATCAGCCGTGAGAATGATCTGTTCGATTTCCTGTTCGAATGCCTGATCGCGCCGCCCGAGCCGGGCGACCGTGCCCTTGGCCAAGGGTTGAGCGCGCGCAATGCAGTCACGCTGCAACTGGATTGCCGCCGCACACTTGAGCACATTTCGCGTTTTGCCGGTCCGGTGGTAGGGCCCGAGCGCCGCATCTGCCATTGGTCCAGTTATCGGCGACCCGGTGCGCTGGCATTCTACAACGCTCTGCTGCGCGCGCCTGAAGGGTTCGACCTGTCACTGTTGCGCATTGGGCTGCCCACGACACCCGCGCCGCGCTGGTCCCGATTGATGAGCCTGCCGCAGCCGCAGTTCTCCTTGCCGTTCACGCAGAAAGCGTCATGATCCCGGTCTGACGACGGAGGATCACGGATGCAGCCCATTGATTTCTATTACTGGCCGACGCCAAACGGTTGGAAGGTTTCTATCGCGCTCGAAGAAATGGGGCTGCCCTTTGATCTACATCTGATCGATATCGGCAAGGGCGATCAGTTCGAGTCGGGATTTCTGGAAATCTCACCCAACAACCGGATGCCCGCCATCACCGACCCATTCGGCCCGGACGGCGCGCCGATCTCCCTGTTCGAAAGCGGTGCGATCCTGATGTATCTGGCGCGCAAGACCGGGCGGTTTTATGGCGAGACCGAACGGGACCGGATCTCGGTGGAACAGTGGCTGATGTGGCAGATGGGCGGTGTCGGGCCGATGGCCGGACAGGCGCATCATTTCCTAAAATACGCCCCCAAGATGGAACCGCCGCAGGACCTGCCTTATGCAAAGGACCGCTACCGCGCCGAGGTCGGGCGGCTTTATGGCGTGCTGGACCGGCAACTGGCCAAGACCGAGTTCGTGGCAGGCGATTTCTACTCCATCGCGGATATGTCGATCTGGCCCTGGGCCAGCCTTTGGGAAGGGCAGCAGCAGGCCCTGCATGACAAGCCTCATTTCGCACGCTGGCTTGAAGCGGTTGCCAACCGCCCTGCCGTGCAGGCCGGGCAATCGCTGAAAATCGGACTGCGCGGCGACCATCAGGGTAAAGAGGCCCAATCGGTGCTGTTCAAACGCTAAGGCCCGTCACCACATGCGGTCTTTTGCATAGTCGGAATAGCCCGCGTCATAGGCCGCGCCATCAAAACTCTCATCGGTCTCGTTCACGAACTGACCCGCCGTTGGCACCAGATGCCCGTTATGTTCACGGGTCCAGAGCCCCGACCGCAAAAGCGCCTTGGCGCATTGGAAATAGACCTCACCCACCGTGATCACCGCGACGGAACGCGGGCGCCTGCCCTTTTTCTCGTACCTTTCGAGCACCATCTCATCCGCCGTCAGGATCGCGGTGCCGTTGATGCGCACCACGTTGTTGCTGCCCGCCACCATGAACATCAGGCTGACTCGACCGTCCCGCACGATATTGCGCAGCGTGTCGATGCGGTTGTTGCCCATCCAGTCGGGCAGCTGGATCGTCCGGTCATCGACGATCCGCACCACCGGGCCGTCCTCGCCCCTTGGGCTGGCATCCGTGCCTTCTGGTCCTACGCTGGTCAGAACCACAAAGCGCGAGGCCTCGATCCACCGCTGGTAATGCGGGGTCAGGCGCGTGCGGACCTTGGTCAGCGACCGCGGTACGGCCGCTCCGTAGATTGCCTCAAGATCTTTTATGTCGGTGATGGTCTGCATCCTGCGCTCCGTCTGTTTTGACCTGGACATAGCTTGTCTCATTTGGCCGATGGGGTCATATATTCGCCAGATGGGCCAAATATCGACATCCGCGTCCCGGGCGACCTCTGCCGATGCGCTACAGCATCTACCTCAGAGCGTTGTCAGTATGCGCAGGCAATATGAGGCGGGCTATGTCTCGCGCTGGCACAGCCATCCGCGCACGCAATTGATCTATGCGGTGTCCGGCCTGATGATGGCCGAAACAAAAGAGGCAAGATGGACCGTGCCCGAACGCCATTGCCTGCTGGTGCCCGCTGGTCTGCCGCATGAGGTGCGGATGGTCGGAGCCGTCGATCTTCAATCGCTCTATATTACGCCGGACAGCTTTGCCGGGGGCAGCGCGAAGTTCTGTCAGGTTCTGGCCGTCTCTGACCTGCTTGCGGCGTTGATCGCGCGCTATTGCGATCTGGGCAATCCATGGCCCGAAACCGATCACGCCCATCACCTGAGCCGGTTGATCCTGCTTGAACTGGCCGGTGCGCAGGCGGCGCCACTTGCACTACCCTTTCCTGACCACGCCGGGTTGCGCAGAGCCTGCGAAACGCTACTTTGCGATCCATCGCAGCCACTTACCATCGATGGCTGGGCCACCGAGGCGGGCTTGAGCCGTCGATCGTTTACCCGGCTCTTCAAACGTCAGACCGGGCTCAGCTTTGGCGAATGGCGTCAGCGGCTGCGGTGTCAGGCGGCGTTGCAGGGGGTTGCGCAGGGGCAGCCATTGGCGCGCGTCGCAGCCGCGGTGGGCTATGACAGCCCCTATTCGCTCGGCGCAATGATGCGACGATTGCTTTAGGCGCAACGGCAGGTGGCGCAGACGTCAGCGACGCCCTTTCATTCGGCGATGTCTTCGGCCCAGAGGGCAGGTTTTTCCGCAATGAACCGTTTCATCAGCGCGATGCAATCGGGATCGTCTGCGATGATCACATCTACGCCGCGCTCGCGCAGGAACGCCTCGTTACCGCCAAAATTGACGGCCTCGCCAATCACCACGCGCGGGATGGCAAATTGAACGATTGTGCCCGCACACATCATGCAGGGCGACAACGAAGTATAGAGCGTGGTGTCGCGATAAGTTCTCTGCCGACCCGCCTTGCGCAACGCATCCATCTCGCCATGTGCAATGGGATCGCCGCGCTGCACACGCTGGTTGCGTCCCCGCGCCAACTCTTCGCCACCGCGTGCCAGAACCGACCCGATCGGGCAGCCGCCCTCGTCGAACCCGGCCTTTGCCTCGTCATAGGCGATCCGCAAAAAGTGGCGATCCACTTCCGTCATCATCCCGATACCTCTCGCGCGTTTTCACGCGCCAACGCTGACGATCCTCGGCATCCCAGTCAAGCGCGCCCTAAACAGTGAGAACAAAGACAGAAAATCCATCAAGAAACCGCATAGCCAGGCACCCGAATGCAATTGAGGCTGGAAACAGGACACCGGCTTGTCTAAGGACTCTGCCGAAACACCGCCGCAGCAGGGGAGCGCCCATGGCCAAGATCACCTATATCGAGCATAACGGGACCGAACATGTCGTCGAGGTCGCGAACGGTCTGACCGTGATGGAAGGCGCACGCGACAACAACATTCCCGGCATCGAGGCCGATTGCGGCGGCGCATGCGCCTGTTCCACCTGCCATGTCTATGTCGACCCTGCCTGGGTCGAGAAGGTGCCTGCCAAGGACGACATGGAAGAGGACATGCTCGATTTCGCCTATGAGCCTGATCCGGCCCGCTCGCGCCTGACCTGCCAGATCAAGGTCACGGACGCATTGGACGGGCTGGTGGTTCAGATGCCGGAAAAACAGATCTGATGCCAGGCAAATCGCCGCGTTGCCCGCTCCGCCCGTGGCGAGGCTGGTCCCGCGGCGCGCTGACAGGTCTGAGCCTGTGGCTGATGGCCGCAAACGGGCAAGGTCACGCTCAGACGGCCGATGATTGGTCGCCCTCGGCCGTCATCGAAGATGCGCGTTTTGCCGATCCAACAGATGTCTACGCGCACGCTGTGCTAGGCGATGCGCTGGAATGGTCTGTTTTACACATATCCGGCTCCGGTCAGGATGGAACACCTGCAACCGTCGAAATCCGTCTACCTTCGGACCATGTCTTTGAAGACCTCACCCCACGCCTGATCGATCTGTCGCTTGATGGGCGGCCCGACGCGGTGATGGTTGTTGAAACGGACATGGATCGCGGGGCCGCGCTGGCGCTTTACGGGACCGGCGGCAAGATTGCTGAAACACCCCATATTGGCACCCGGTTTCGATGGCTGGCACCGGTCGGTGTGGCGGATCTGGATGGGGACGGCCATGTCGAGATCGCCTATGTTGATCGCCCCCACCTCGCCAAGACCCTGCGCATCTGGCGGTTCGCAGATGGGCAACTGACCGAAATCGCCGCGATCCCCGGCCTGACCAATCACCGGATCGGCGAGGACTTCATCTCAGGCGGCCTGCGTGACTGCGATACTGGCCCCGAATTGATCCTCGCCAGTGGCAACTGGTCTCGCGTCATTGCGGTGTCTTACGATCAGGGCTGGATCCAATCCGACCTTGGCCCATTCAAAGGCCCAATTAGCCTCTCAGCCGCTCTGAGCTGCTGAACTGCTGAACTGCTTCTTCATCGCGTCCCCATTGATCTTTTGGGGCAGCAGGGGCCGCGCCCGATCAAAAACAATCGAGACAGGCGCAGGCGGGCATTTGGATCACGAATCTGACAACGCGCGCCAGCCGATATCGCGGCGGTAGTAGCCGTCGGGCCAGGTGATCCGGTCGGTCATCTCATAGGCCCTGTCGCGCGCCGCGCGCAGCGTGTCGCCCCGCGCGGTGACGTTCAGAACCCGCCCGCCCGAGGCACGCAGCGACCCGCCATCGGTCTTGGTACCGGCATGGAACACGATACGGCTGCTGTCTTCGGGCAGATCATCCAGCCCTGAAATCTCGGTGCCTTTGCGGTAGTCGCCGGGGTAGCCCTGCGCCGCCATGACAACGGTCATCGCGTGATCCTCGGCCCAGTTCACCTGCATCTCACCCAGACGCCCCTCGGCTGCTGCATGCATCAGGTCCATCGCCTGCGCGCCCAGCCGCATCATCAGAACCTGACATTCCGGGTCGCCGAACCGCACGTTGTATTCCACCAGTCGCGGCTGACCGTCCTGGATCATCAACCCGACATAGAGCACGCCCTGAAACGGTATACCGCGCTGGGCCATCTCTTTCATCGTGGGGCGGACGATCTCATCCATCGCCCGCGCTTCGACCTCGGCGCTCAGCACCGGGGCCGGAGAATAAGCGCCCATGCCACCCGTGTTGAGCCCGGTATCACCCTCACCGATCCGCTTGTGATCCTGCGCCGTGCCGATCGACAGGATGTCACTGCCGTCGCACAGCACAAAAAGCGAGGCCTCCTCGCCGTCCATGAATTCCTCGATCACCACCTCGGCCCCGGCGCTGCCAAAGGCGCCGCCCAGCATATCATCGACCGCCGCAAGCGCGGTATCGACATCCATCGCCACAATCACGCCCTTGCCCGCGGCCAGACCATCGGCCTTGACCACGATGGGCGCGCCCTGTTCGCGGATATAGGCCTTGGCCGGCTCAGCCTCGATGAAGCGCGCATAAACGGCTGTGGGGGCGCCAGCCGCGTCGCAGATTTCCTTGGTGAAGCTCTTGGATGCTTCCAGCCGCGCCGCCGCCGCCGACGGACCAAAAACCAGCACGCCCGCCTCGCGCAACCGGTCGGCCACGCCTGCGGCCAGCGGGGCCTCGGGGCCGACGATCACGAAGTCGATGGCGTTTTCCTCGGCAAACCGCGCGACCGCGCCGCCCTCCATGATGTCGAGGTCGGCGCATTCGGCAATCTGCGCGATCCCGGCATTGCCCGGCGCCACGATCAGCTTGTCGCATTTGGGGTTCTGCATCACCGCCCAGGCCAGGCTGTGTTCACGCCCGCCGCCACCGAGGATGAGGATATTCATGAAATGCGCTCCGATCTGCTTGGCCCTGCTGTCGCGGCGTTCTAAGCTGGCCGGAGCAGTGACACAAGACCAACAGGCGCGCGCAATGTCCGACCTTCTCGACGACCCGCTTCCCGGCCAGAACATGCCCGAATTCACCGTCTCGGAAATCTCGGGCGAGGTAAAACGCACGCTTGAGGGTACGTTTGGTCGCATCCGCGTGCGCGGCGAGGTGGGCCGAGTGTTCAAGGCGCGGTCGGGGCATCTCTACTATGACGTGAAGGACGACCGGAACGTGCTGGCCTGCACAACCTGGAAAGGCCAGATCGCCGGGCTGTCCGTGGTCCCCGAGGAAGGACTAGAGGTGGTGGTCACCGGCCGCCTCACCGCCTTTGGGGCGCAGTCGAAATACAACATGAATGTCGATGAGGTCGCCGTCGCCGGTCAGGGCGCGCTGATGGCGCTGCTGGAAAAACGCAAGAAACAGCTTGAGGGTGAAGGGCTCTTCGCGCCCGAGCGCAAGCGGCCCCTGCCCTATCTGCCGCAGATCATCGGCGTCGTCACCTCGCCCTCAGGCGCGGTGATCCGCGACATTCTGCACCGGCTGCGCGACCGGTTTCCGCGCAAGGTGCTGATCTGGCCCGTCGCGGTGCAGGGCAATGCCTGTGCACCGGAAGTGACCCGCGCCATCGAAGGGTTCAACGCGCTTACCCCCGGCGGGGCACTGCCCCGGCCCGACTTGATCATCGTTGCCCGTGGCGGTGGGTCAATCGAAGACCTCTGGGGGTTCAACGAAGAAAGCGTCGCGCGCGCGGCGGCGGCCTCGGAAATCCCGCTGATCTCGGCGGTGGGGCATGAGACAGATACAACCCTGATTGACTATGTCTCCGACCAGCGCGCGCCCACACCAACGGCCGCCGCCGAACTGGCGGTGCCGGTGCGGTTGGATCTGCTGGCCTGGACCGGCGAGCAAGGCGCGCGCCTGAGCCGGGCAGCCAGCGACGCGGTGCAGCGCCGTGCGCAACGGCTGGCCGATCTGGCCCGCGCCCTGCCGCGCCCCGAGACGCTGCTGGATGGCCCGCGCCAAAGGCTGGACCAGAGCACTGAGCGCCTGCCCAACGCGCTGATCCGGGGCGTGCAGAACCGCAGAGTAAGGCTTCTAGACATTTCGGGGCATCTGCGCCCCGCCACTTTGCGCAATTTGGTTGCAACCCGCCGGGATCGCTGCACCAACCTGTCCTCGCGCCTGAGCACGCGGCCCATTCAGCGCGAGATTGCCACCCGTTCCGATCACCTGCAGCGGCTGAGCGAGCGGTTGAACGCAGCTCAACGCCTGCGCATTGACCGGATGCGCCAGGCCCTCGACGCCACAGACCGGCTGCGCGAAACGCTCAGCTACAAGGCCACGCTGGAACGCGGCTACGCCGTGGTGCGCGCCGAGGGTGCAGTGGTGACGCGCAAGGCGCAGGCCGAGAAACACGCGTCCTTCGAGATCGAGTTCGCGGACGGGCTGATCGAAACGGGCGGCTCTGCGTCGAAACCAAAGTCAAAGAAACCAAAAGACCCGCCCCCGTCACAAGGAACACTGTTCTAGGCCGATGCTGAAAATCTGGGGCCGCAAGACATCATCGAACGTTCAGGCGCTGATGTGGTGCGTCGGCGAACTGGGGTTGCCCTATGAGCGTTTCGATATCGGCCATCACTTCGGCGGCCTCGATACGGAGGCGTTTGCTGCGCTCAATCCAAACCGAACCATTCCGGTACTCCAGGATGGCGACGATGCGCCAATCTGGGAAACCGGTGCGATCCTGCGCTATCTGGCTGCGCGCTATGGTGACGAGATGTTCTGGCCAACCGACCCGGCCCGGCGCGCGGAGATCGACAAATGGGCCGAATGGGCAAAGCTCAACATCGCAATGGCATTCACCGTTCCGATCTTCTGGCACGTCGTACGAACGGCACCCGACCAACAGGACGCAGATGCGATCCGTCACTCGGTCGAGGCGTTGGAAACCAAACTGGCCATCGCTGAGGCACAGCTAACGTCCCGGCCCTTTCTGGCGGGGCAAGCGCTGTCTCTTGCCGATATCCAGCTCGGCCACGTCCTCTACCGGTACTATGATATCAACATTCACCGCCGCGCAATGCCGGCACTCGTCGCCTATTACGACAGGCTATGCCAGCGGCACGCCTATTGCGAACATGTTGCGATTTCTTATGACGAATTGCGTGTTGACTGAGAGCGGCTGAGGCTTAGACCCCCACATCCGGGCCATAACACAGCATCTCTTCGCCGATATCCTCGGCCTCATAAAGTTGCGTGGCTTGAGGGTCATTCTCGAATCTGGCGATCAGGCCCTGAGGGCCTTGGCTGAAGCTCCAGCATTGCGGGTCCAGCCGGTCTTCGTAGAGAAAGCAGATCTGGCTGTCCTCGCGTTCGTACCAGATGCCTTTCTTGCAATCGCCGTCCAGAAACGACCAGATCACCCGCCGGTCGGGCAAATAGCGTTCGACCCCGTAGGCCTGCCCGCCCTGTCCGTAGAACAGCGTCTTGCCCCGCGTGTATCTGTCGAACTCCTCCGCCGACATCTGCGATTGCGCCGAGAGAGGCAGGCTGGCGAGGCAGATGAGAATCAGGGCAAGGCGCGTCATGGCCCGATCTTTGCAGATCATGGCAAGACCCGCCACTCACAGGACCGCGCAGCGGCGATTTGCGCGACTTCCCGTTCCTTCCCGAGCGCGTGACCCTTTGCAACCCGACGCGATCCGCATTAGGTGAAGACAAACCAAAGCGAGGACCCGGCCTGATGGCGTTATTCTCAAAGCTCAAGGAACGCCTGTTCAAATCCTCCTCAAAACTGGAAGAGGGGCTGGACGCAATCGTCGAGGATGGCGGAGAGGTTGACGCAACACCCGAACCTGTTGCGCCACCACCACCACCCGCGCCTGCACCAGAACCGATCCCCGAGGCCGCCGCTCCGGTCCCGCCCGCACCCGCCAAGGCCCCTCCACCCCCTGAGCCCGCGCCAAAACCGGTCGAACCCGCCAAGCCCGGTCTGCTGGGCCGGTTGTTCAAGAAGGCAGACGATACGCCGGTCATCCGCCGCACGCTGGATGATGACATGCTGGAGCAGCTCGAAGAGTTGCTGATCGCTTCGGATATGGGCGTCGATACCGCGCTGAGGGTGACCGCCAATATGGCAGAGGGCCGCTTCGGCAAAAAACTCTCGACCGAGGAAATCAAACAATTGCTGGCCCAGGAAGTGGCCCGTGTGATGGAACCGGTCGCGCGACCTATGCCGATATATCCCAAACGCCCGCAGGTCGTACTGGTGGTGGGCGTGAACGGGTCGGGCAAGACAACGACCATCGGCAAGCTGGCCAGCCAGTTCCGTGCTGCGGGCAAGAAGGTGGTGATCGCTGCGGGCGACACGTTCCGTGCTGCCGCTGTCGAACAATTGCAGGTCTGGGGCGACCGCGCCGGTGTGCCGGTACTGACCGCACCCGAGGGCTCGGACCCCGCCAGCCTTGCCTTTGACGCCATGACACGTGCGCAGGAAGATGGCGCTGACCTGCTGATGATCGATACGGCAGGACGGCTGCAAAACCGGACCGACCTGATGGAGGAACTGGCCAAGATCGTGCGCGTCATCCGCAAGAAGGATGAGAGCGCCCCGCATAACACGCTGCTGGTGCTCGATGCCACCACCGGACAGAACGCGCTGCGCCAGGTGGAAACCTTCCGGGCTATATCCGACGTCTCGGGGCTGGTCATGACCAAGCTCGACGGCACCGCTAAAGGCGGCGTGCTGGTGGCGCTGGCCGACAAGTTTGGACTGCCGATCCACGCCATCGGAGTGGGCGAGCAGATCGACGATCTGGCCCCCTTCGACCCCGAAGAGTTCGCCGCAGCCCTGACCGGGCTAGATGCCTGATTTCTCGACCCTGCCGCCCAACGTTGCGGAGTACCGCGCGCTGCGAGACGCCAGCGGGCTGGGCAACTTCTCGGTTGCGGCAACCGAAACCGCGCTGGTCAACACGCTGCATGGCGTGTGGCTGCGCGAGGGCGATGAGCTTGTCGGCATGGCGCGACTAATCGGCGATGGCGGTTGCTTCGCACAGATGACCGATGTGGCGGTGCATCCCCGGTTTCAGGGGCGCGGGCATGGACACGCGATCATGCAGCGGCTGATGGCCTGGGCACAGGAGCACCTGCCCCCCGACTGCTATATCAGCCTGATCGCTGATCCCGGGGCCGAGCGGCTTTATGCCTCGGTCGGGTTCTCGCCGCGCACGGGAATGGCCCGCATCGCCGGATGAGCGATTGGCTGATCTCACTGGAAGGGACCGAAGCAGGTCACCAACTGGCGATGGCGTTGGCGCTGATGGCTGCCTTCCTGCACGCGGTTTTCGGAGCACTGCAAAAGGGCCGTCATGATCCCTGGCTGTCGCGCGGGGCAATCGATGCCTCGTACCTGCTGATGGTGACCCCATTTGCGTTGTTTGTCGTGCCCTGGCCCGAGGCGCATATGTGGCCGATCTTTGCAGTCGTTTGGGTGATCCACACAGGCTACAAGCTGCTGCAGGCCTCGGCGTATACCAAAGGCTCATACACGGTGGTCTACCCGGTGGTACGCGGCACCGGGCCATTTTTTACCGTGATCGGTGCCTATCTGCTGTTCGGAGAAGTGTTCACGCTGACGCAATGGCTCGGCGTCGCTGTGTTGCTGGCTGGGATCTTTGGTCTGGCGATCTACAACTTGCGCCACCTCGAAACCAACCGCGAAACACTGCCTTTGGCACTGGCGCTGGCCTTTGCCACCGGCCTCTTCGTGGCGCTCTACACCACTTATGACGCCTATGGCATCCGGGCGACCGCCGATCCGTTCACGTTTTTGGCCTGGTTCTTCATGATCGACGGCATAGCAATGCCAATCATCGCCTGGCTGCGCTGGCGCAATATGACCAACCCGCCCACACCCGGCCCGCTGATGCTGCGCGGCATTGCAGGCGGCGTAACGGCCTTCCTGTCTTTCGGGGCGGTCATGCTTGCGACCCGGCTCGACAAGGTGGGCGAAGCGGCGGTGCTGCGCGAAACCTCGACCGTCTTTGCCGCCCTAATTGGCTGGCTGGTACTGAAAGAAACAGTCGGCCCGCGCCGCATCGCGTTGATGTGCTTGATCGCAGCCGGAGCCGTGATAGTTGAGATGGGCGGATAACGGAGCATGACGCAACATGGCGCAGACCAAAGACATCAACCCGATCCTGAAACAGGTGCTGGAACTGGGCCCGACACTGGCCTTCTTTTTCATCTATCTGCGCATTAAGGACGACGTCTTTGTCATTGGCGGCACGGAATATTCCGGCTTCATCATCTCGGCGCTGATCTTTGTGCCAATCCTGCTGGTGGCGATGGGAATCCTGTGGATGCTCACCAGCAAGCTGAGCCGTTTGCAGATATTCACCGCCTTCATTGTGATCTTTTTTGGCGGGCTGACGGCCTATTTCAATGACAAGCGATTCTTCATGATGAAGACCACGCTTGTCTATGGCACGTTCTGCGTGCTGCTGGGGGTCGGGCTGCTGCGCGGTAGGTCTTACCTGGCCTATATCCTGAACGACATGCTTCCGATGCAGCAGGAAGGTTGGATGATCCTGACCCGCCGCCTTTGCGCGGGTTTCGCGGTGCTGGCAGCGGCCAACGAGTATGTTTGGCGCACCATGTCCGAAGAGGCTTGGGTCAAGATCGAAACCTTCGGCTTTCCGTTGGCGCTGATGGCGTTCCTGATGATGCAGTTCAGCCTGCTGCAGCGTTATATGATCGAAACAGATAGCGATAACGCCGGTAAATCCGAAGACTGATAGTTTCTGTCGCTTAGCAGAGTTGAGTTTTGCGCGATTGCCCCTTAGACCGGTGGGCAAGGGAGGATCTGCGCATGGTTTCACTGCCCGAAGCGGGTTTTCTGGCCGAAGCGTCGGACCGCCTCAAACGGATGCTAGACGAAGAAGCCATTGAGGCGCGGCTGGGCACTGGCGATGTCCTGTTCCAGCATGGCGACACCGGTGATGCGCTCTACGTCATTTTGCAAGGCATGATGGAGGTGTCCATACTCTCGCAAAACGGTCGCAAGCTGGCGATGGACCTGATGGGCCCCGGCTCTGTCTTTGGCGAGATCGCACTGTTCGATCCCGGCCCTCGCACTGCGACAATCACCGCGACACAACCCTGCCGCGTGCTCAAGGTACAGAACGCGGACGTCATGCGCCAAGTGCGGCGCGATCCGGAACTGGCCGTCGATCTGACGCGGCTGGCCGGGCAGCGGATGCGTTGGATCAACATGCAACTGCATGAACAGGTCTTCCTGACGGTTCCGACCAGACTGGCGCGCAAATTGCTGCATCTGGCCCAATTGCAGAGCGAGGATTGCAGCAGCGTCAGCCTCAGCCAAAGTGAATTGGCTGAATATGTCGGCGCCACGCGAGAGGCCGTCTCAAAGACGATTTCGGTCTGGAAGAAGAAGGGCATCATCGAAGCGACGCGGGGCGGTCTGGAGATCCTCGATGTCGACACGATGGAAGATCTGGCCGATCCCGAGCAGATCTGAACAATTCAAAAAGATGATATAATTTTTTCTGGCGGGTAAAAGTTCACAGACCCCGGCACCAAGACCGTGTGACCCTGACCTTGGTTACTCGGCGGACCGGATACGATCCCAGTCGCTTGGCCCGCCCGGGAAAGCCAAAACCAAGAGCCATGCGCCCCCGCGCATGGCTCGCCTTTTCTTTGGTCATAACTGGCTAATCCTAAGCCTTGAAACGAAAAACGGCCGGGCAAGGCCGGCCGTCTCGCAGGGGTTGATGCCGACTCAGCTTTCCAGGTTCAGCGCGACAAAACGCGGCTCGCCATTGCGGCGCACCAGCAGCAGCAGCGACTTGCGCCCTGCCTGTTTTGCCTCTTCGATGCGCGCGTCCAGATCGGCGAGCGAAGCCACTTTCTGTTGGCCTGCCTCGGTGATCACATCGCCACTGCGCAGACCCTTTTCGAACGCCTCCGAGGTTTCGTCGACATTGGTCACGGCGAGGCCTGTCTCATCCTCTTCAAGACCCAGTTCCGAACGCAGTTCGTCGTTCAGCACCTGAAGCGTCAGTCCCAGCACGTCCTTCTCGCTGACGCTGGGGGCACCGTCTTCTGTGGTCTCTTCTTCGGTTTCCTCGCGTTCCGCATCTTCACGACGGCCCAGCGTGACCAATACGGTCTGAGTGCCGCCCTCGCGGAAGACAACAACACGAACCGCCTTGCCCACGGTTGTTTCACCGACCTGGCGCACAAGCCCGCGCGTGTCGTCCACGTCAACGCCATCAAAGCTGAGGATCACATCACCGGCCAGTAATCCGGCGTCTTTTGCGGGGCCATCTGGCACATCCGTGATCAGCGCGCCCTTGGCTTCGTCGAGCCCCATCGCTTCGGCCACGTCGTCGGTGACGTCCTGAATGCGCACGCCCAGCCAGCCGCGACGCGTCTCCCCGAACTCGCGCAACTGGTCGACAACCTTGGTGACAACGTTAGACGCCATCGAGAACCCGATACCGATCGAGCCGCCAGTGGGGCTGAGGATCGCTGTGTTCACACCAACCACATCGCCATCCATGTTAAAGAGCGGCCCGCCTGAATTGCCTCGGTTGATGGCAGCATCGGTCTGGATGTAATCGTCATAGCTGCCACTCAAGGCACGGTTGCGGGCCGATACGATCCCGGCAGAGACAGAAAAGCCCTGCCCCAGCGGGTTGCCCATTGCAATCACCCAATCGCCGACCTCGGCCGTGTCACTATTGCCGAATCTCACGAATTTCAGCGGGCTGTCCGCCTCAACCTTGAGCAGGGCGATATCGGTTTTGGGATCGGTGCCCACGACCGTTGCCTTCAACTCTTCGGGTTGCCCATCGCCGGGGAAGAACTCGATCACGATTTCGTCAGCACCTTCGATCACATGATTGTTTGTGACGATGTAGCCGTCCTCGGAAATCACGAAGCCCGAGCCCAGCGCCGACGACCTGCGGGGTCGGGGGGCACCGTTTTCGCCATCGTTGTTGCGGTCCTGAAACTCGCGAAAGAAATCCTCGAACGGCGAGCCCTCGGGAACGATGCCCTGCGGACCGGTGCGACCTTCGACAAGGGTCGATGTGGTGATGTTGACCACCGAAGGGCTGATCCGTTGGGCCAGCGGCGCCAGGCTTTCAGGCCGGGCCTGAGCAATCAACGTCTGCGCCAGCACGAACAGGACGGTCAGCAGAGCCATCCACATCAGGCGGGTTCTGGTGATCATGCTGTTCTGTCTGAGTGAAACTGTACGGGCCTCGGCCTTCACGGGCGCTCTCCTTGTCCTCAAGCACTTTCCCCCTCCGGTCGTGGAACCGGTGGCTTGGGCAGTAATGTAGTCAGTTTGTCACCGCTCGCAACGTATGATCGCGCGGTTTTCATCTGATGCGACGAACTCAGCCGAAACCAAGCTGATATGCGCCCCAGACAAGGATCAGTCCCAGCACCATCGACAGGATACCCACCTGCCGCCTGCTACTTTCGGGCAAGGTGCGCAGCATTTCCAGCATCCGTTCAACCAATGACGGGGCCAGTGCATAGACCAATCCTTCGACAATCAGAACTAGGCCAAAGGCCATCAGGATAATACCCATTCCCCTACCCCATCTGTATTGCGCCGACCCTGCGGCCCTTGGCGCCATTCAAAACAAAAAGGGCCAACCCGCAGGTCGGCCCTTTGAAATTGAGTGTCGATCACCCGCTCACTGGCCTGAGCCGTTGGGGGATTTCAGATAGTTGAAGAAATCCGAATCCGGGCTGAGCACCATCGAGCTGTTGCCACCCTGGATCGCCCGGCCATACGCCGTAAGAGAGCGGTAGAATTCGAAAAACTCCGGATCGGCGCCAAAGGCTTCGGCAAAGATCGCGTTGCGTTCGGCATCCGCCTCACCACGGATGATCTCGGCTTCACGGCCCGCCTCGGACACAAGCTCCACCACGGTCCGGTCGGCCTGAGCACGCACGCGCTGCGCCGCTTCGTTACCGCGGGCGCGTTCATCGGTCGCCTCCCGCTCACGCTCGGCGCGCATCCGGTCAAAAGTGGCCTCAAGGTTCTGGGTCGGCAGGTCGGTGGCTTTCAGGCGCACGTCGATCACTTCGACACCCAACGCTCGCGCTTCGGCAATCGCCGCGTTACGGATGCGCAGCATCAGTGCAGCACGGTCCGAACTCAGAATATCCCTGGAGCTGACCGAACCCAGCACCGCCCGCGTCTCGGCGCGCAGGATGCTGTCGAGACGGTCCTCAGCGGTCTGAATACCACCAACACCCACCGCTTGCCGGAACTGTTCGACATCGGTGATGCGATAGCGCGCGAAGGCATCGACAACCAACCGGCGGTCATCCAGCGGCGTCACTTCCAACGGTTGCACATCAATGGACAGGATACGGTCGTCATAGCGCACAACCTCCTGAATGAGTGGGATCTTGAAGGCCAGCCCGGGCTCTTCCTTGACCGCCACGACGCGGCCAAATTGCAGCACCAGCGCCTTTTGCCGTTCATCTACAATAAAGATCGACGAGACGCCGATCACTGCTAGGATCACCAGAACCGGTACGAGAAAAGTGGTCTTGCGCATCAGTTCGACTCCTGCTCGGTCTGGTTGCGACGCAGCTCGTTGAGCGGCAGATACGGCACAACCCCCTGCCCGCCAGAGGCATTCGGATCATCCAGAATGATCTTGTCGACATCGCCCAAGACCTGCTCCATCCGCTCCAGATAGAGGCGTTTGCGGGTTACATCTGGTGCCTTGGAGTATTCCTGTAGAACCGCCGAGAATCGGCTGGCTTCACCCTGGGCTTCGTTGATCTGCTGGGCGCGGTAACCTTCGGCCTCTTCCAGCAATTGCGCCGCTTCACCCCGCGCTTCGGCGAGAACCCGGTTGGCATAGGCGTCCGCCACGTTCTGCAAGCGGTCCCGCTCCTGCGCGGCGGCCTGAACATCACGGAAGGCATCAATCACCGAAGGCGGTGGGTCGGCCTTGTCAAAGTTCACGCGGATGATGTTGACGCCGCTGCCATAGCTGTCGAGCGTCAGCTGGATCAGGTCCTGCAACCGTTCGGCAATGATGCCGCGGTCGCGGTTCAGGATCGGTGCCAGATCGGATTGCGCGATGATCTCGCGCATCGCTGATTCCGAAACAGCCTGAATGGTTTGCTTCGGGTCGCGCAGGTTAAAGAGGTATTCTGCCGGGTTGCTGATGTTCCAGACCACCTGATAGTCGATATCGACCACGTTTTCGTCGCCGGTCAGCATCAGCCCGTCATTGCCGCCGCGCGCGCCGCCCATGTTTTCTGTCTGTTCGCGTGTGACCGCAATCACCTCAGCGGTCACGAACGGCCAGGGCGCGAAGTTGAGGCCAGGATTGCCGATGCCCGAAAACTCTCCGAGGAACAATTCGACCGACTGTTCTTCCGGCTTCACGGTGTAGAGGCTGGCAAACCCCCAAGCGATAATCGCGGCCACGATGCCAAGGCCAATCGTACCTTTGGAAAAGGCCGGACCACCGCCGCCGCTGCCAGAGCCACCGCCGCGCCGATTGTCGCCGCGACCGCCCATCAGGACACGCAGCTGTTCCTGGCCCTTTTTCATCAACTCGTCGATCTCGGGGATCTGCGGGCTGTCGCCTTCGGGCGGTTTCTGCCCGCTGCCATTGTTGCCCCGGTTTCCTCCGCCTCCGGAAGAGCCTCCGCCCCCCCAGGGGCCACCGCTGTTGCCCGCCATATGAGTTCAATCCTCGTCTGTTGTGCCGCCTATGCGCGGCGTCAGTCATAACCTGTGTGCGCGCCAGTGCAAATCAAGCGCTGCGTACAGGAGTTCGCATTGTCACCAGTTCTTCGGCCATTACGGGGTGCACTGCAACCGTGCGGTCGAAATCTTCCTTGGTTGCGCCCATTTTCACCGCGATCCCTGCCATCTGGATCATCTCGCCCGCGCCAGGCGCGACAATATGACAGCCCAGCACCTTGCGGGTCGCCTTCGAGACGATAAGCTTCATCAGCACCCGCGCGCTGTGGCCCGCAAAGGCCGATTGCATCGGCTTGAACGAGGTCGCGTAGATCTCGACCGGTTCCTGTTCGGCGGCGTCCTCCTCGCTCAGACCGATGGTACCCATTTCGGGCTGAGTGAAGATCGCGGTCGGGATCAACTCGTGATCCACCGGGGTGGGGTTACCTCGGAACACGGTATCGACAAAGGCCATCCCCTCGCGGATCGCTACGGGGGTCAGGTTCACCCGATCGGTCACATCACCGATCGCAAAGATCGAGGGAACCCCCGTCTGGCTATATTCATCTACAATGATCTGCCCCTTGCGGCCAAGTTCGACGCCAAGGTTCTCAAGCCCCAGATCATTAGTGTTTGGCGCGCGCCCTGTGGCGTACATGACCACGTCGAACAGCCGTTCCTCGCCATTGGTGGCCTTGACCCGGATTTGATCGCCTTCCTTGTGCATCTCCAGCACATTGGTGCCCAGATGCAGGTCGATGCCGTTCTGGCACATCTCTTCGCTGACCAGCCCGCGCGCCTCGTCATCGAAGCCACGCAGGATCTGCGCGCCGCGATAATACTGCGTCACCTCAACGCCGAGCCCATTCATGATGCCCGCAAACTCACAGGCGATATAACCGCCGCCGACGATCAGCATCTTGCCGGGCAGTTTGGGCAGGTGGAACACCTCGTTTGAGGTGATCGCCAGTTCCGAGCCAGGAAAATCAGGCACCACGGGACGTCCGCCAGTGGCAATCAGGATGTGCTTGGCAGTCTTGCGGGTACCATCAGCCAGTTCCACCGTGTGCGGATCGACCAGCTTGGCGCGCTGATCAAAGCTTTCGACGCCGTTGTTCTTGAGGATATTGCGATAGATGCCTTCCAGCCGGTCCAGTTCAGCCGCCAGCTTGCCGTGGAACATGTCCCAGTCAAAGCCGCCCTGGCTGACATCCCAGCCATAGGCGCGGGCCTCAGTGATCATCTCGGGGTATTCGCTGGCAAAGACCATCAGCTTCTTCGGCACGCAACCCCGGATGACGCAGGTGCCGCCATAGCGATCCTCTTCGGCCAGCGCCACCTTGGCGCCGGTCTCACCCGCCGCCACCCGCGCCGCCCGCACACCGCCCGAGCCGCCGCCGATGACAAAGAGGTCGTAATCAAAGCTCATGGTTCTGCCTCATTCCTGATCCCGCAAGGGGTGTATCTTATCCCGCGCCACTGTCCAGCCTGTTCAGAGTTCACAAGAGCCCCGATTAACCACATGCCGCAACAGCGCTTAGTTGCGTTGCCCAGATATGTTTGCGGTCCAGGATTTCAAAGGCGGATAGCGCTAGAGTATCTTCGCGAGAGAAAATAGGTGCCAAGACCGGCCGGCATCTCAATCCGCGAGATCGCTGAACAGGTTTTCGTTTTCGTCCATTTCCAGCCGGTCATGTTCCACCGTGCCTTCGTTGATATCACGCAACTCGACCCGGCCGTCGCCATAGCCGATCACCACAATGTCGCAAATGTCGATGAACAGGCCATTCTCGACGATCCCCGGCACCTGGTTCAGGGACAAGGCCATCTGACGGGCGTTGCCGATCCGGCCCAAATGCAGATCGAGGATGTGATTGCCCTCGTCGGTCACAAACGGCGCGCTGCCATTCATCCGCAGGCTGGACTTGCGGCCCAGTACATCCATCGAGACCAGCATCTCTTCGATCAGACCTTGCGTGGTCTGCCAGCCAAAGGGGATCACCTCGACCGGCAAGGGGAAAGCGCCCAGCGCTTCGACTTCCTTGCCCACATCCGCAATCACAACCATCTGGTCCGAGGCCGTCGCCACTATCTTTTCCTGCAGCAACGCACCGCCACCGCCCTTGATCAGGTTCTGCTCGCCATCGAACTCATCAGCGCCGTCAATGGTCAGGTCCAGCCAGCGCGCCTCATCGAGAGAGATCACTTCGATCCCGACCTCACGCGCCAGTTCCGCTGTGCGGGTCGAGGTGGGCACACCGCGAAACTTGAGCCCGTGCTCGCGCACCTTCTCGCCCAAGCAGCGCACCAACCAAACGGCGGTCGAGCCTGTGCCTAGCCCCACGCGCATTCCGTCCTCGACAAGCTCTGCCGCGCGTTTGGCGGCGACGAACTTGGCCTTTTCGATGGGTGACAATTCTCCGATCATGGCTGCATCCCCTGATTGATCCCAAGGGCCTTATAGGCAACTCCCCCACCGCTTGCGAGAGGGATTCGGCGGCGCGGGGCGGCGCATCTGCGGTCTCAGGAGAATCGACTGCGGCAAGGGCGGAATCAGAAAGAGAGCGCCGCCTTATCTCTCCCTTTGACAACAGCGATTCAAGGAACGGCCAAAAGCGGCAGAAATATTTACGTGTTTCCTATCGGAAACGTCGGAAACGGTGTATGGGGAATCACCCGAACCTCCTAGAAGCCACTCATGAACACCGAACTGCGCCTGCACTATGCCCCCGACAACGCCTCGCTGGTGATCCGGCTGACGCTGGAAGAGATGGGCCTGCCCTATGAAACGGTGCTGGTCGACCGACGCGCGCGCGAGCAAGACAGTGCGACCTACCGGGCGCTTAATCCCAACGGGCTGATCCCGGTGTTGGAGACACCGCAAGGTCCCATATTTGAGACCGCCGCAATCCTGCTCTGGCTGGCCGACCGTCATGGCGCAATGGCGCCGGCAACGGATCACCCCGAGCGGGGCGCGTTCCTGAAATGGCTGTTCTTTGCGTCCAACACGCTGCATGCCGATCTACGCATCCTGTTTTACCCGGATGTCTATATTGATATGTCCCACACCGAGACATTGCGCGCGGGCATCCGGCCCCGCCTGCTCCGGCACCTGCAATTCTTAGAGCGTCAGGCCGCCGGCGCGCCAGAATGGCTCAGCCCGGACAGACCCTCGATTCTAAGCTTCTATCTCGCCTGCATGATGCGGTGGATGGCGCTTTATCCGGCAGATAGCGACCGAAGCTGGTTTCAACTGACTGCCACGCCTCATCTGCATCGCCTGCTGAGCAAGCTTGAGTTGCGCGATGCGACACAAGCGGCAATCGCTGCCGAGGGTCTGGGCGCAACGCCCTTCACCTCACCCATCCATCCCACGCCGCCGCAAGGGAGCGCGACCTGAATGTTTCTTTCAATCTTCGACATGTTCAAAGTGGGCGTTGGCCCGTCCTCGTCCCACACGATGGGACCGATGGTGGCTGCGGCGCGGTTTCTGGACCTGATGCGCGCCTCGCCATTTGAGTTTCACGGCTTGCGCGGGTCGCTGCACGGCTCGCTCGCCTTTACCGGGGTGGGTCACGCAACTGATCGCGCCACCATCCTGGGCCTCGCCGGGTTCAGCCCCGACAGCTACGACCATGACAAAGCCGAAGCAGAGCTGACGCGCATTGCCACGGAAAGAACGGTGAAACCCGACGCATTGCCCGAGCTGCGATTTGACCCCAAGCAGGACCTGATCTTCGACTATGATCAAAACCTGCCCGGTCACGCCAATGGCATGGTGTTGATGGCCACCGACGCGCAAGGCGACGTGATCCTGCGGCAGGTCTATTACTCGATCGGTGGTGGGTTTGTCCTGACCGAAGAGGAACTGGCCGAGGGAAAAGCCACCGATGACGGCCCCCCCGTCCCCTACCCGTTCAAATCCGCCGCCGAGATGCTGGACATGGCAAAAACCTCGGGCAAAAGCATCGCGGCGATGAAGCGCGGTAACGAGATCGCCCGAGGATGTGAGATGTCGCTCAAGACCGGTACCGGGCGGATCTGGGAGGTGATGAATGCCTGTATCGAGCGCGGGCTGAACACTGATGGCATCCTGCCCGGCGGTCTCAGCGTGCGCCGCCGCGCCAAGGGCATCCATGATGCCCTGCAGGCCGAGCGTGGCATGAACCTGACCGCGCCGCACACGATCAACGACTGGATGAGCGTCTATGCGATGGCGGTGAACGAGGAAAACGCCGCCGGGGGTCAGGTGGTCACCGCGCCCACCAACGGTGCGGCTGGCGTGCTGCCTGCGGTGCTGCGCTATTACCTCGATCACGTGCCGGGCGCAGCCCCCAGCCATGTCGAGGATTTCCTGCTGACCGCCGCCGCCATTGGCGGGCTGGTGAAATACAATGCCTCGATCTCAGGCGCTGAAGCGGGGTGTCAGGCCGAAGTTGGCAGCGCCTCTGCCATGGCCGCCGCCGGTCTGTGCGCGGTGATGGGCGGCACACCCGAACAGGTGGAAAACGCCGCCGAAATCGCGTTGGAGCATCACTTGGGCATGACCTGTGATCCGATCAAAGGGCTGGTGCAGGTGCCTTGTATCGAACGCAACGGTCTGGGCGCAATCAAGGCCGTCTCGGCCGCCTCGCTGGCGCTGCGCGGCGATGGCCAACATCTGGTGCCGCTCGACGCCGTGATCGAGACCATGCGGCAGACCGGGCAGGACATGCATGAGAAATACAAGGAAACCTCACTTGGCGGCCTGGCGGTAAACGTACCGAACTGCTGAAGGCACCGCTTTCCTAGCGGGATCGCGCGCCGAAATCTCTAGGAGGTTTCGGGCGATGCCGAATTCGCAAAGCAGATTATCCAGCCTTTTTTGAGCGCGGGTTTGGCCTTTCCCCTTGGCGATCCAGCAGATAGCGTCGCGCCATGACAAAGGATCGCCCGGTTCTTGGCATCACTTTGATGCTCGGCTTTTGCGTGCTCGCCCCCATGGGCGATGCGATTGCGAAGCTGTTGTCGAACAGCCTTCCGATCAGTCAGCTGGTGCTTGTGCGCTTCGCCATTCAGGCCGTGATCCTGATGCCCTTGGTCTGGCTGACAGGACGGCACTGGCGAATGCCCTGGCGTCACTGGAAACTGGCCGCGTTGCGCACCCTGCTGCATATGGTGGGGATCGGGGCAATGTTCACCGCGCTGAAATACCTGCCGCTGGCGGATGCGGTCGCCATCGCCTTCGTAATGCCGTTCATCATGCTGTTGTTGGGCAAGGTCTTTCTGAATGAAGAGGTCGGCAAGCGCCGCATCATCGCCTGCACGGTGGGCTTCGTCGGAACCCTTATGGTGATCCAGCCCAGTTTTGCCGCGGTCGGCTGGAATGCGCTCTGGCCGCTTGTTGTGGCCGTGGTCTTTGCCTTTTTCATGCTGGTGACCCGGAAATTGGCGAAAGAGACAGATCCGATTGCACTGCAGGCCGTGTCGGGCGTCATGGCAACGGTGTTTTTGGCCCCCGCTCTGGTGCTTGGCGATACCCTGGGACTGCATGATCTGGTCATTGCCTTTCCTCAACATTGGGAGGTCTGGTTGCTGCTGTCGATTGGTCTGCTAGGCACGGTGGCGCACCTGCTGATGACCCTTTCGCTGCGCTATGCGCCATCGGCCACGTTGGCACCAATGCAGTATCTTGAGATCCCGATGGCAACCCTGATCGGCTGGCTCATCTTCCGTGACCTTCCAAACGGCTTGTCAAGCCTTGGTATCGCCATAACCATTGGTGCGGGGCTCTATGTCATACTGCGCGAGCGGGCCATCGCGCGCGATCCCGAGCTAGAAACGCCTGTCTGACCTGCCCCAGCGCAGCACGCGGAACCATCACGATCATGCCCGGATTGTCGAAACGCAAACGCAACGGACCAGTGACCTCGTTTGAGGTTCCGACCCGCCCGGCGGGCGTGAATGCGATCCCGTCGATTGGCCAGCGCAGCCCCTCAGAGCGTCCCATTACCGGTGCCAATGGAAACAGTGAGAGTGTGGCCCCCTTGTCCAGCGTCAGCGCGATCTGGGGCGGCGCATGAAAGATCACCTCATGTGCACCGATCAGCAGGCAAGATGATGTTTCTCTCCGAACCAAAGTGTTTAGGACGGCAAGTTGATGGTCCACCCGACCGCCCAGGAATCCGGCAGCCAGCACCAGCGGCGCCGAGATATGGCGCAACGCCTTGTCGAAATCCGTGCTGTCCTGTTCACGAATCGGAAACAGGCGATCCGCGGGAATACGCGCGGCCGTGTCTGCGTCCAGCGAATCGAAATCTCCGAATACGGCGTCGGGCATATGCCCATGATCGAGCGCCGCCCGCGCGCCGCCATCCGCGGCAACCAGCGCCTCGCTGCCTGACAGAGCAAGCTCCACATCTCCCGCGTCGATCTGACCGCCGCCAATTAACGCGACCGCACCAGATCTAGAAACAATATTAGAAATTTTGCCCATATTGTTTCCCATTTTGGAGCTTGGCCACATTCTGGCCACGAAATCATACTTTGATTTGCACAGATTCGGGCCGAAATTGACGCTACGCCGATGGTAAACGGGTAGCCACAAATATGTGGAGGGCGAGCATCCCATGGTACAGAACAACAAAGTCCTGACGGTCTCTTACGGCACCTTCTCCTGCACTCTGGAAGGGTTTGACGACTCGTTTGGCACCATGAAGGCCATCGCTGAGTATTTTCGCGATCTGGCCTCGGACGACCGCTATTTCGGGGCCGAGCCTCCGCAACCCGATGCCGACATGCTTGCCCGTATCGCCCAACGCGAGATTTCGCGCCAGGTCGAGGCACGCACCGAACAGAAACACATCGTGCTGCGCGCGGCTGAAACTGAAGCGGCACCCGCCGATCAGGCACCCGCCCCTGCGCCGCAACCCGATCCCGCACCGCAGGTAGAAGCCGCTCCGCAGGTCGAAACGGCTCAGGCCCCCGCGCCGCAACCGGAACCGGTTGTTGCACCGGCCCCGGCCACGCCACCCGTAGCGGCTGCGCCTACTCCCCCGGAAGCCCCGGTCGCCGAAGCCATCGTCACGCCAGCACCGGTCGAAAACACCCCCCCCCCGGCACCCGCCGCACCGCCCGTCGCCGTCAAGCCGCGCATGAGTGCGGCGAGACGGGCCACGAAACCCGAAGTCGTACCCGCCGCCGACAGCATCGCCGCCAAACTCCAGCGAATTCGTGAAGTTGTCTCGAACGCGGATCAGGACGCCGCAGCATTGAGCTACTCTGAGGACGAACACGCCGAAGACAGCACTCCGCGCGCTGTCGCGGCAGAAGCGGCTTCCGACCTCTCGGAGGCGTTCGAGGATGAGACGCCCTCGACCGAGGCCTTTATGTCGCTGGGCAGCGACGCTGCGGAAGACACCTATGAGGCAGAGCCAGCCGACGAACCGGTCACGTTGAAACCCGTTGTTATCGAGTCTCTGTTCCAAGATGCCGACGACGCAGAAGATGACAATGCGCTGTTCGGGGACCTCGATGACGAGGATGGTGATGATAGCGTCGAGGACGACCTGTCCAACATCCTGATGACCGAAGAGGCTTCGGACGAGTTCGAAGAAGAAGCCGCGCCGGTGCATGTTCTCAGGATCGATCCGGAGGCACCTGCCTCGCAAACCGACGATGCGCCGGACGGACCGGACTTTGCGACGGCGCTCTCAGCCGATGACGAGGCCGACCTATTGCGCGAACTCGCCGCAGTCGAAGCCGAGTTGAAGGCGGCTGCCGGAGACGAGACCGAAGACGCACCGTCCATCACCGACGAATTGCAGGATAAAACGCCCCCCAGCACCACAACCGAGCATGCCACGCTGCCACCTGTGAGCGACGAGGGCGAAGACGATAACCTTTCGCGCCTGATGGCCGCCGCTGACGAACGGCTGGACAATCCCAGCGCTTCGACCAGCCGGGACACCTATTCGCACCTGCGCGCTGCTGCGGCCGTCGCCGAGGCGGAACGTTCCGCCGATGAAACACCGGAAGAAGCGGAAGAGACCGACGAAATTGCCGACGGTCTGACCCATGTGGTACGCCCGCGCCGCCCGGTTGCAACAGAAAGCACACCGCGCGCCCGCGTCACCAACGACCGCCCCGCCCCGCTCAAGCTGGTGGCCGAGCAGCGCGTCGATCTGGCGACCGACAATGGCAGTACTGGCCCGGTCCTGCCGCGCCGCGTTGCCAGCGCCGCGATCGAAGAGACCGATAGCGAGAATGGCGGTTTTGCAGACTATGCTGCGGAAAACGGTGCCGTGTCGCTTCCCGATCTGCTCGAAGCCGCCGCCGCCTACATGTCTTTCGTCGAAGGCCGCGAACAATTCTCGCGTCCGCAGCTGATGAACAAGGTGCGCCAGCTCGACAATCAGGAATTCAACCGCGAGGACGGACTGCGCTCCTTTGGTCAATTGCTGCGCGACGGGAAGATCGAGAAAACCAGCGGCGGGCGCTTTACAGCGTCAGGCGAAATCGGGTTTCGCCCGGACAATCGCGCCGCCGGTTGAACCTGCTTAAGACCGACAAAAGAACGGGCCGTTGTGGCCCGTTTTTTTTTGCGTGAAGCTCTCGCATTTGCGGAATGCCACCGGCGGCATCGCTGGTAAGGCAGTACTCATCGTGTCGCGGCCGTCCCCATTTTGGCTGCCCGGAAACATCGCCGATGATTGCGGTATTCTTACTCGCGCAAACCTCGAAACCATCCGCAAAGAAAGCAATATATAACAAAATGTTATGATCCGCACCTCACCCAGATCCAGGAGCAAGTCACAAACTGCGCAGAAATTTGCTCTGCCTAGCGCTGTGCGCGTGTTTACGAATCCTCTTCACCGGGATCAGCCTGTCCGACCCCGCGAAAGATGAACTTGAACGGCAATGCCCAGAGCAGGCCGAAACCGATGTAGATCACCAGTTCCAACCAGAGCGGCGGTCGATCCAGCAAGTTCAGAACCGAGACGACAGCGACGATATAGACCGGCAACCCCAGCAACAGGATCACCAGCGCCCAGCGCCGCCGCGCCTTGTAGCTCAGCGCCATCAGTCGGCAAACGGGTCGGTCACCAGAATGGTGTCGTCCCTCTCCGGGCTGGTGGACAAGAGCGCCACCGGGCAGTCGATCAACTCCTCGACCCGGCGCACATATTTGATGGCATTCGCGGGCAGATCGGCCCAGCTGCGCGCGCCTTCAGTGGATTCGCTCCACCCCGGCATCTCTTCATAGATGGGCGTGCAGCGGGCTTGCGCATCGGCAGCGGTGGGCAGGTAATCCACGCGTTCGCCATCCAATTCATAGCCGGTGCAGATCTTGAGGGTTTCGAACCCGTCGAGAACGTCGAGCTTGGTCAACGAGATGCCATTTACGCCGCTGGTCGCACAGGTCTGGCGCACGAGGCAGGCATCAAACCAACCACAGCGGCGCTTGCGTCCGGTAGTGGTGCCAAATTCATGGCCACGTTCGCCCAAGCGCTGGCCGTCCGCGTCATCCAACTCGCTGGGAAACGGTCCTTCGCCCACTCGGGTGGTGTATGCCTTAACGATGCCCAGCACAAAATCGATCGAGCCGGGGCCGATGCCAACCCCCGTCGCCGCCTGCCCGGCAATCACGTTGGAGGAGGTCACAAAAGGATAGGTGCCGAAATCGATATCCAGCAACGCGCCTTGCGCACCTTCAAACAGGATGCGCTTGCCGGCCTTGCGCTTTTCGTTCAGCACTTTCCAGACCGGCGCCGAGAATGGCAGGATTTCCGCCGCAATTTCTTTGAGTTGCGCGATCAGTGCGTCCCGATCGACCGGATCAATCCCGAGGCCTTTGCGCAGAGGGTCATGGTGCTGCAGTGCGCGATCAACTCGTGCCTCAAGCGTAGCCTCATCGGCAAGATCAGCCACACGAACCGAACGGCGCCCCACCTTGTCTTCATAGGCCGGGCCGATGCCGCGCCCGGTGGTGCCGATCTTGGTTCCCTTGCTAGCGGCTTCTTCGCGGGCGCGGTCGAGCTCTCCGTGAATGGGCAAGATCAGCGGGGTGTTTTCGGCGATCATCAGCGTGTCGGGCGTGATGTCGACGCCTTGCGCGCGGATCGTCGCGATCTCTTTCATCAGGTGCCAGGGGTCAAGCACCACGCCGTTGCCGATCACGCTTAGCTTGCCCCCCCGCACAACGCCGGACGGCAGTGCATGCAGCTTGTAGACCGCACCATCGATGACCAGCGTATGACCGGCATTGTGCCCACCCTGAAAGCGCGCGATCACATCAGCGCGCTCGCTGAGCCAGTCCACGATCTTGCCTTTTCCTTCGTCACCCCACTGGGCGCCGACAACCACGACATTGGCCATTGCAGGTCCTTTGCTGCGAAGAATGAAAACCCGCGCCGGTATAGCGCCGGGATCGCCGGGGCGAAACATCAAATTCGCCGCAGGGGCGCCCTGAGTAGGCCCGAGCCGGGTTTTCTGGCACAATGGGACATGGCGGAGGATCAAGGATGAAGAAATCAGAGACGGATTTTCAGAAATTCTATTTCGAGAAAGTTGCCATGGGCGAAGGCTGCGGCTGCGCCGAACGCATCATCGATGTGCATGAGTTCAATCGGCTGGCCGGTAGCGGCAAACGCAAGCGACCCGCTCTCCGCCTGCCCCGGCGCTCTGATCTTAGGCGGTTCCTGCAGAAAGCTGGGCTGACCTCGCGCCCCTCCGGCAGGAACTAAGACGGCATTAAGTCATCGGTAAATTTTCAAGGAGCTATTCATGGACACCGAAACTGTCATTCGCACAGTCATCGCCGCCTACGCCGCATCGGATATCGATACGGTTCTGGAATCGTGCACCGATGACATCCACTATTGCGTTCAATCAACGCCTGAATGCGGCCCCTACTTCGCCGATTGCCGCGGAAAAGCGGCGTTCGTCGACGCGCTGAACAAATATGTGGAAGACTGGAATTTCGGAGCCTTCGAACTGATCGATATTATCGTGTCTGGGAACCGTGCGGCGACGCGGCAGCGGGTCGATTTCATCAATCGCGGGACCGGAGCGCAGTTGCAGACACGGAACGCCCTGTTCTGGATGGTTGAGGGAGATAAAATCGCCGAAATTCTGGAGTTTCAGGATACCGCAACGATAGCCGCCGCACGAGGGTAACAAAACAACCTAGTCTGACAGGCGCACCGGTTCGCCATGCGGCGTTTCCAGATAGGCGCTTTCCCACGCCTTGCGCATTTGCTCCCGCTCCAAATGCTTCGCTTCGCCGCTTTCGGCCAATAGACCTTCCAGGGTTTCGAGCCAGGCGTTAAAATAATCCGCGCCACCGTTCAACTCGCGTTCCAGCCCGTGCCGTTTCAGCGTCGCCGAGAAACGCGCCACCCAGTCCGGCCAGTCGAAACGCCCGGTATCGTTCAGATGCACGGTCAGTGCAAAAAGCTGGGCATGCCAGGGCTCTTCAAAAACCGGTTCTGGGGGTGCGTCGCTCATACCGGCTCCAGATAGCTTTGCCACAGATCTAGCACCACTTCATCGCCTGGATGTTCAGGCGCGGCCCAGAGCTGGTCTGCGTGGAAGACCACGGCATAAAGCGGCTCAGGCGCTTCGCCCAGACCATGCGCATTGCTGTCCGGCAGCACATGCGTGCCGTGTAGGCGGAGGATGTAGCCCTGCGCGCCCTGCGCATAGATGGGCAATCGCGTATGCCCACCCTCGACCAGACGGTTTGCGGCGGGATGCAGGGTGCGCACCGCCTGCCCTGCTGCAAAGCGCGGTTCGATGGGGCTGGGCCGGTCCGCGGGGCCACCGCTGGCCAATACGCCAGCGACCGCATTCGCCCGCAGAGCCTTGGAAGCCAGCGCGTGCAACTCCGACGCCTCGGCACCCTTCAGATCTGCCTCGCTCAGCACTCCGGTTTTGACGAGCAGATCGGCCAGCCCCGAGATCCATTTCTCGTAATAGCTGAACCGGGCATAATCCGTAGGCGACAAGCATTCGCGCGCGTGGCGCGAAACGTCGATATTCCACTTGCCCAGCGAACCGCAGGCCAGGGTCACAGCCAGTGCGCGCGCATGCCACTCCTCAGCAAAAACAGGCGCGCTTTCGGTGTCGGGCACAACCGGACCATCCCCGAAACGCCCGCCCATATCGTGCACGCGGGTCATGCCGGGGCCTCCGGCATGCGCGCCAGGCCAGTGCCAATCATGCTGTCGCGGGTGACCAGCGCGGCAAGCGCCTCTTCCGATAGACCATCACTACCCTCAGGCCGCATGGGCAGCACCAGATAGCGTATCTCGGCTGTTGAATCCCAGACCCGCACAGAAGTCTCTGGCGGCAGGGTCACACCGAACTCATCCAGCACCTTCCGCGGCTCCCGCACAGCGCGGGCGCGGTAGGCATCGGATTTGTACCAGCCTGGTGGAATACCCAGCAGTGGCCACGGGTAACAACTGCACAGGGTGCAGACGACCATGTTGTGCTGCGCGGGGGTGTTTTCGACCACCACAATATGCTCGCCCTGACGGCCGTAGAACCCCAGTTCGGACACCACTGCGGTGGCGTCATCCAGTAGAGCTGCCTTGAAGTCGGGATCGCTCCAGGCGCGGGCAACCACTTGCGCGCCGTTCTTCGGGCCAATGCGATTCTGATAGGTGTCGATGATCTCGTCCAAAGCGGCCGGATCGATCAGCCCCTTGCGCGTCAGGATCGTTTCTAGCGCCTTGACGCGTAGCGCCGGATCGGACGGCAGAAGGCTATGCGGGTGGTCGGAATGGTCATGCGGCATGGGTCAAGAGTGCGACCCAGGCGCGGACCTGTCCAGTGTCATTCTTGTGATGGCGCCTATCATCGTTTCTGATGCCATTCCTCCCTTGCCCCTGCCCGCAAACTTGCATACATACCGCGCGATACACGGCCCAAGCTGCGCAGGATTTCCGATGGAAAACGTCGTCCTCATCATTCACCTTCTACTGGCCCTCGGCCTGATTGCCGTTGTGCTGATGCAACGGTCCGAAGGGGGTGGTCTGGGCATGGGCGGCGGCGGTGGCGGAGCGATGACCGGTCGCGCTGCAGCCACGGCGCTGAGCAAAGTGACCTGGGTTCTCGCGGTTGCCTTCATCATCACCTCGATCACTCTGACGATCATCGCGGCCAAGAATGCCTCGGGCACGTCGGTCATTGATCGGTTGGGGGTTCCTGCCCCGGCGACAAACGAACAGGGCACTACGGATGTGCCTGCAGGTCAGGACCTTCTGCCGCCGGGTATCGGTGACTCTGGTCCGCTGACGCCGACCGCCGACTAGTCTACAACACCTTGCCGTCGAGGAAAGAACCGCAACAGCATCTTGCGGTTCTCTTGCGCAATGCGCGCGAATCCTTTATTAGTGAAGTCCCGTGATGCAGCGGTTTTTCAGCGAACCGTCGGGCATTCGAATCTTGAATTCTCACGGGGTAGACCAACACTCATGGCGCGTTTCATCTTCATCACAGGCGGGGTCGTTTCCTCGTTGGGCAAGGGCCTTGCATCAGCGGCTTTGGGCGCGCTGTTGCAGGCGCGCGGCTTCTCGGTAAGGCTGCGCAAGCTCGACCCCTACCTGAATGTCGATCCCGGCACGATGTCGCCCTTTGAGCATGGTGAGGTCTTCGTGACCGATGACGGTGCCGAGACCGATCTGGACCTGGGTCACTACGAACGGTTCACCGGTGTCGCCGCGCGCAAGACCGATAGTGTGTCCTCGGGCCGCATCTATTCCAACGTGCTGGAGAAAGAGCGGCGCGGTGACTATCTGGGCAAAACCATTCAGGTCATTCCGCATGTGACCAACGAGATCAAGGATTTCATCGCCATAGGCGAGGATGAGGTCGATTTCATGCTGTGCGAGATCGGCGGCACCGTGGGCGACATTGAGGGCCTGCCCTTCTTCGAGGCCATTCGCCAGTTCAGTCAGGACAAGCCGCGCGGTCAGTGTATCTTCATGCACCTGACGCTGCTGCCCTACATTAAGGCCAGCGGTGAGCTGAAAACCAAACCGACCCAGCATTCGGTCAAAGAGTTGCGCTCGATTGGTCTCGCCCCCGACATTCTGGTCTGCCGCTCCGAGGGACCGATCCCTGTCAAGGAACGTGAGAAACTGGCTTTGTTCTGCAATGTGCGCCCTGACAGCGTGATCGCGGCGCAAGACCTCAGTACGATCTATGACGCGCCATTGGCTTATCATGCAGAAGGGCTGGATCAGGCGGTCCTGGACGCATTCCAGATCAGCCCGGCCCCGAAACCCGACCTTGCGAAATGGGAAGACGTCAGCGACCGCATCCATAATGCCGAAGGTCAGGTCAATGTGGCCATCGTTGGCAAATACACCCAGTTGGAGGACGCCTATAAGTCGATCGCAGAGGCGCTGACCCATGGCGGCATGGCCAACCGCGTCAAGGTCAAGGTCGAATGGGTCGATGCCGAAGTGTTTGACGGCGAGGATGCCGCGCCGCACCTGGAAGGCTTCCACGCCATTCTGGTACCGGGTGGATTCGGCGAGCGCGGCACCGAAGGCAAGATCAAGGCAGCGCAATATGCGCGAGAAAACAACGTGCCTTATCTGGGTATCTGCCTGGGCATGCAAATGGCGGTGATCGAGGCGGCGCGCAACGTGGCGGGCATCGACAAGGCGGGGTCCGAGGAATTCGACCACGAAGCAGGCAAGAAACGGTTCGAACCGGTGGTCTACCACCTCAAGGAATGGGTGCAGGGCAACCACAAGGTCGAGCGCAAGGTGGGCGACGACAAGGGCGGCACCATGCGGCTGGGCGCCTATGACGCGGCACTGACGGATGGATCACTGGTTGCCTCGGTCTATGGCTCTACCGCCATCGAGGAGCGTCATCGTCACCGTTACGAGGTCGATATCAAATATCGCGACAAGCTGGAAAAGGCCGGGCTGAAATTCTCGGGCATGTCGCCCGATGGCCGCTTGCCCGAGATCGTCGAGTGGTCGGATCATCCGTGGTTCATCGGCGTACAGTTTCATCCCGAGCTGAAATCGAAACCTTTCGAGCCGCACCCGCTTTTTGCAGAGTTCGTGCGCGCCGCCAAAGAAAGCTCGCGCCTCGTCTGAAACTTGCGGGGCGCTAGGCACCCCAGGTGTCGTAGAGCACCCGCATCCAGTTCGACCAGCAGATTCGCTCGATCCGGTCAGCGGTGTAGCCGTGGCGCTCCATGGCTGCGATCAGCGTCGGCAGTTTTTCAGCCCCGTTCAGCCAAAGCGGCGGCGTGCACCCGTCAAAGTCGGACCCCAGCGCCACCCCCTCTTCGCCCAGTTGGGCCAGCAGGTGGTCAAGATGCGCCATGACCACCGCTTCTGGGATGTCCGGGTTGGGCTGCCCATCGGGGCGTAGGAACGTGCTTTCAAAGTTCAGCCCCACCACACCGCCACTTTGCGCAATCAGCGCCAGTTGCGCGTCAGTCAGGTTGCGGGCATGTGGGCTGACCGCGTGAGCGTTGGAATGGGTCGCCACAAGCGGCACCCTGCTGATATCCGCCACATCCCGCACCCCGGCCATATTGAGATGGCTTAGGTCGATCATGACCCGCATCTCGTTGCATTTCTCGATCAATGCAAATCCCGAAGCCGTCAGGCCCGGCCCTGTATCGCCGTCCGAGGGGTAGCGGAACGGCACGCCATGACCAAACCGATTCGGCCTGCTCCAGACTGGACCAAGCGAACGCAGGCCAAGACCATAGAGGACATCAAGCTCCTGCAGGCCATCGCTGATCGCTTCGGCCCCTTCCATGTGCAGGATCGCGGCTATCTTTCCCTGGTTTCGCGCGGCCTCGATGTCAGCTACGGAACAACATAAATGCAAGGCTCCAAGCCGCTGCAATTCAAGCATTATATCAGCTTGTGTTCGCGCCACCTCCCATGCCTTTTCCTGATCAATTCGGTCGGGCAGTGGCAAATCATAAGGCCCGTCTATGCTCGCGAAGTTCATCGCGCCCGGAGAGGCCACCCAGATCGCAAAGAAACCGCCCCCAAAGCCACCTGCCGATGCGCGTGCGGCGTCCAGATGCCCGGACATACCGGACAGGAAATTGGGGGCAGCCGCGACGCCACCCCCATCGAAGAGATCAGTCAGAACGTCGTTATGCCCATCGAATATCATCATGGCGGCACCCTGTTCCAAAACGGCTCAAGCGACAAGCAACATCCGAAATGACCGGCAAGTTTCGGATGAATTCGCGCCCAGTGTAGTTCGCGCTTGGCGGCTCGCAGTTTCCGCGATAATTTTTTCTCATGTTGAGAAAGTTCTTCCAGGCGTTCCGCCCGAGCGAGCCCGCGCCCCTCCCCGATCCGGATGCCGAACTGGCATTGGGCGCATTGCTGGTGCGCGTGGCGCAATCCGACCGCGACTATCAGGTCGAAGAAATCAGCCTGATCGACCGCATTCTGGCCCGGCTGTATCAGCACAACGCGATCGAGGCGGCCAAAGTTCGTGCCACCTGCGAAAAACTACATGCCGCCGCCCCTGACACCGACACGTTTGGCAAGCTGATCCGCGAAACCACTGGATTGCAGGAACGACTTAACGCCATAGAGGCGCTGTGGGAGGTTGTGCTGGCCGATGGCGAGCAGAAGGAAGGCGAGCTCAAGATCGTTGAAGAGGCGCGCATCGCCATGGGGCTGAGCCACAACGATAGCCAAGCCGCGCGCCGCCGCGTGATGGATCGGGTCGCGCAGGCACTTGGCTGATCCGCCTGGGGCTTCTATATCTACCTCATGTTTAAGGATTTCCTGTCCCGCCTGACCCAAGAGGCGCCCGATCCGCTGGCTGAGCCCGACGCACGCTTGGCATTGACCGCATTGCTGGTTCGGATCGCTCGTTCCGACAACGACTATGCTGATGCCGAGATTCGCCGGATCGACAAGATCATCGAGGCCCGCTACGAGCTTAGCCCGTTCGAGGCCGCACATCTTCGCGGCCAGGCCGAAACATTGGAGGCCGAAGCGCCCGATACGGTCCGCTTTACCCGCGCCATCAAAGATGCGGTGCCCTATGACCACCGCAAAGCCGTGCTGGAGGCAGCCTGGTCGGTGGTGTTGGCCGATGGGGAACGCAGCCAGGAGGAAGATTCGCTCTTGCGCCTGATCGCGAGCCTTTTAGGCGTGAATGACGTCGATTCAGCTGTTGCCCGGCACAAAGCTGCGCGCAGTTAGTCCCGGACACCACTGTTTGAGCGCCGCAGAATGCGGCAAATCCGCCGTTCCCTATGGTCAATTTGGCGTTTACAGCGCCCGGTTCTGCGATTTGCGCATTGCAATGTGCCAAATTTTCCGACCTAGTAACGCACTAACAAATCACAACATCCGGACCACCCGTGTCAGACAGTGCACCCGTCATCCAGATCAGGAACCTGCATAAGAGCTTTGGACAGCTCGAAGTGCTCAAAGGAGTGGATGTTACAGCTCATCGCGGCGATGTGGTCTCACTGATCGGTTCCTCGGGATCGGGAAAATCCACGCTCCTGCGCTGCTGCAACCTGCTGGAACATAGCCAGGAAGGCGAGATTCTGTTCAAGGGCGAACCGGTGCGCTGGCACGGGCATGGCCCGCACCGCCACCCTGCCGACCCCAAACAGGTGCTGCGTATTCGCACCAACCTGAGCATGGTGTTTCAGCAGTTCAATCTGTGGGCCCACATGACCATCCTGCAAAACGTGATGGAGGCACCAGTCACCGTGCTGGGCCGGGACCGCCACGAGGTGGAAGACAGCGCGCGCAAATACCTGCACAAGGTGGGCATCGGTGACAAATGCGATGTCTACCCGGCGCAATTGTCCGGCGGCCAACAGCAGCGCGCCGCCATCGCGCGCGGTCTGTGCATGGAGCCCGAGGCGCTTTTGTTCGACGAACCGACCTCGGCGCTCGATCCCGAGCTGGAGCAGGAAGTGATCAAGGTGATCAAAGACCTCGCCGCAGAGGGTCGCACCATGATCATTGTTACCCATGACATGAAAATGGCCGCCGATATTTCCAGCCACGTGGTGTTCCTGCATCAGGGGCTGATCGAAGAAGAGGGCAACCCGGACCAACTGTTCGGCGCACCCGAATCCGAACGTTTGCGGGGCTTCCTTTCCGCCACGCAGGCTGCATAAATCAAAACATAACCTAACAAGGGGAGACCACTCATGAAGAAACTGATCCTGACCACCGCCGCGCTGGCCCTCAGCGCAGGCATGGCGATGGCTGATACCGTGCGCCTGGGCACCGAAGGCGCCTATCCTCCGTATAACTTCATCAACGATGCAGGCGAGATCGACGGCTTCGAACGCGAGGTTGGCGACGAGCTGTGCAAGCGGGCCGGCCTGACCTGCGAATGGGTCAAGAACGACTGGGATTCGATCATCCCGAACCTGGTGTCGGGCAACTACGATGTCATCATCGCCGGCATGTCGATCACCGATGAGCGTGACGAGGTGATCGATTTCACCCAGAACTACTATCCCCCGACCGCATCGGCCTATGTCGCAGCCAGCGAAAGCGCCGATATCGAAGATGTGGTTGCCGCACAGACCGCAACCATTCAGGCCGCCTTTGTCGCTGACAGCGGTGCCACGCTGGTAGAGTTTGCAACTCCCGAAGAAACCATCGCAGCTGTTCGCAATGGCGAAGCCGAAGCGGTGTTTGCCGACAAGGATTTCCTGGTTCCGATCGTCGCTGAATCGAGCGGAGAATTGATGTTCGTTGGCGAAGATGTTCCGCTTGGTGGCGGCATCGGTCTGGGCATCCGCGAATCCGATGCCGAGTTGAAGGGCAAGCTGGACACCGCCATCGCCTCGATGAAGGCAGATGGATCGCTGAACGCGCTGCTCAAAAAGTGGTTTGGCGACGACATCGCAACCTATGGGTCGGACGGCTCGGTCGTTACCAACTGATTTCATGACCTGCGGGCCCGGCGCAAATTGCACCGGACCCGCTCCAAGGATGACCCACGCGGTCGCCTTGGACCGTTGAAAGACGCCACATGTTTTCCTTTTGCGCCGACCCCGACGCTCTTGGCACGTTCCGATGGTTTTCCTGCTACCTGACCAACGGCGTGCACATGTCCTTTTACCTGTCCTTCGTGAAGGTACTGGTGCTGCTGGCGATCACCGCACCGGTGGCGCTGAGCTTTGGCTTCGTTGGCGCAATGGCAGCGCGGTCGCATGTATTGCCGGTCAGTTGGCTTGGCAAAGGCTATATCGCAATCGTGCGCGGCGTACCGGATATCGCGTTTTTTATGTTCTTCGTCATCGCTCTGGATCAGGGTTTTGAATGGGTCCGGCATCAGATCCTCTGCCCCGATTGGACCGATCCTATTCGGCAGGGCAACGATTTTCTGGTCTGCACCAGTGCCAAGCTGCCGCTTGGGACCTCGCCAGAATGGGTGCATGAGACCTACGGGTTCTTTCTGGCGGTTATCACCTTTTCCATCGTGTTTGGGGCTTTCGCGGCCAATGTCCTGTTTGGCGGCATGAACGCGGTGCCCCACGCGCAGCTTGAGACCGCCGAGGCCTATGGCATGACCCGCCGCCAAACCTTCTGGCGAGTGCTGGTGCCGCAGATGTGGGTCTATGCCCTGCCCGGCCTCAGCAACCTGTGGCTGGTCCTGATCAAGGCCACCCCGCTGCTGTTTCTGCTGGGCGTCGAGGACATCGTCTATTGGGCGCGCGAGCTGGGAGGCACCAAGACATCGCAGTTCACCGCCTATCCGCACCCGGACTGGCGCATGTGGTATTTCCTGTTCCTGCTGTTCTTTTATCTGGGCTTCACCCGGGTTTCGGAAATCGTGCTGGAGCGCCTGATGACCCGATTGAGCCACGGACAGGCAACAACCGGCGGCGAAGCGCTGCGTAAGCAGGTGACGGCATGAAAAGCTGCGTTCAGACCATTCAGGACTACGGGCTGCGATCGCTGGGGGTTGGCGAACGGCGGCTGCCGACCTCGGATTTTACCCTGTGCGAGCAGTTCACGCTGATCGGCTCGGGGATGCTTTGGAACATCTATTTCGGGGTCCTGGCGCTGATCACCGGTTTCTTTCTCGCCACCGCGCTTGCGGTCGGGAAATCCTCAAAGAACCGCTTGTTTCGTAAGCCCGCGGAGTGGTTCATCTTCCTCTTCCGCGGCTCGCCGCTCTTCATCCAGTTCTTCTTTGCCTATTTCCTGTTCCTGTCGCTGAAGAAGACCTATCCGATGTTTGACGCCTTCACCTCGGCCTGGCTGGGCGCGCTGATCGTTCTGTTCCTGAACACCTCTGCCTATTCGGCCGAGATTTTCTATGGCGCGCTGCGCTCGATACCCAAGGGCGATGTCGAGGCCGCTGATGCCTATGGCCTGAGCGGCTGGGCACGGTTCCGCCGGGTTATCTGGCCTACCATGCTGCGGCTGGCCTGGCCCGCCTATACGAATGAGGCGATCTTTCTGTTCCAGGCCACCACGTTGGTCTTCTTCTCGGCCTTCCCCGCTTGGCGGCAAGAAGGCGACGCGCTCTACTACGCCAGCTATTTTGCGGACAAGACCTTCAACCCGTTCATCCCCTACCCGATCCTGGCCTTCTATTTCATCCTGTTCACGCTCTTCATCGTCTGGGGCTTCGGAAGGATCAATACGCGGCTGAACCGGCACCTGCCCCAAACCCAAAGAAAGAAGCTGCGGCTACGGCTGAATCTGGCGCGCTGAAAGGCCGGAATGAACCTGAATGATTTGCGCACCTTCCGTATTGCCATCTGCGACTTGAACGGCCAGATGCGCGGCAAATGGGTGCCTGGTGCTTATGGTAGCAAGCTGGGCAGCGGGGCTTTGCGCATGCCGATGTCCGCCGCAAATGTCGATATCTGGGGCGCCGATATTGCTGACAGTCCCTTGCTGTTCGAAACCGGCGATGCTGATGGCGCCCTGCACCCAACCGGGCGCGGCCCCCTGCCCGCGCCCTGGGCGCACGACGAGACAGCACTGGTGCCGATGGTTTTACATAACGAGGATGGCACGCCTTTTTTGGGCGACCCACGCCATGCGCTGTCGCGCGTACTGGATCGGTTTGCTGCCCGCGACTGGACGGTGCTGGCTGCCACCGAATTGGAATTCAGTCTGGTCGATGCCAGTGGCGACAGCTTGCGCCCACCGCTCAACCCGATGACAGGCCAGCGACTGGAACACGCGGCGATCCTGTCGCTGGCCGAAATGGACGGGTTCGAGGCATTTTTCAATGACCTCTACGACGCCTGCACCGCGATGAAGATTCCCGCACAGGCAGGAATATCGGAAAGCGGGGTCGGCCAATTCGAGATCAACCTGACCCATCAGGATGCGATGCGCTGCGCCGACGACACCTGGCTCTTCAAGACGCTGGCACGCGGGCTGGCCCGCAAGCACGGTTTCACCGCCAGTTTCATGGCCAAACCCTATGCCGAGGACGCGGGCAACGGGATGCATGTGCACTTCTCAATTCTCGACCGCGATGGGCGCAATGTCTTTGACGATGGAGGCCCCGGGGGCACCCAAGTTTTGCGATACGCGGTGGCCGGCTGTCTGGCGGCGGCCCCGTCCTCCAGCCTGATTTTCGCGCCGCATGGCAATTCCTATGACCGGCTGGTGCCCGGTGCCCATGCGCCCACCGGCCTCTGCTGGGCCTATGAGAACCGCACGGCCGCCATCCGTATCCCCGGCGGCCCGCCAGCCGCGCGCCGGATCGAACACAGAATGGCCGGAGCCGATATCAACCCCTACCTGCTGCTCTCTGCTCTGCTGGGTGCTGCGCTGACAGGGATCGAAGACCAGGCAGCACCACCCGACCCTGTCTCTGGAAATGCCTATGAGATCGACGGTCTGCCACAGCTTTGCGCCTCGCTTCAGGATGCCGTGACCCGGTTCGAAACTGACCCGCTGATCGCACGGATTTTTGCACCGGACCTGATCCGCAACCTGTGCCTGACCAAGCGGCAAGAGATCAGGGGTTTTGCCGACCGCCCGCCCGAAACCCACTGGCGCAGCTATGTGGAAAGCGTCTGATCCCTTGCCAGCGATCTGACGCTCTACTACCGTCGGGCCAATCTCATTCGGTGACTTATGAAAATCGGACTACTGCTTGCCGGGCATCTGGCGGAAACGCTTGTCGACACTTACGGCGACTATGATCGGCTCTACCCGGAATTGCTAAAAAATCAGGGCTTTGACTTCGTCTCCTATCCTGTGGTCGATGGGATTTTTCCCGACGGACCCGACGCTGCCGATGGATGGCTGATCTCTGGCTCGCGGCACGGAGCTTATGAGGATCACGACTGGATACCGCAGTTGGAGATGCTGATCCGCGATATCCATGACAGCGGCGTGCCGCTGGTTGGTATCTGTTTCGGCCATCAGATCATTGCGCAGGCGCTAGGTGGAACGGTCGAGAAATTCAGCGGCGGATGGGCGGTTGGCCCCACCGACTATACTGAGGGTGATGGCACACTGACGTTGAATGCCTGGCATCAAGATCAGGTCACCCGCCGCCCCGATAGCGCCCGGTTGATGGCCAGCAATGCGTTCTGTGAAAACGCCATGCTGGCCTATGGCGACCGGGTCTGGACCATTCAGGCGCATCCCGAATTCGAGAATGGTTTCGTCAATGACCTGATGGTGGCGCGCGGGCGCGGTATTGTCCCTGGCCCGATCCTGGATGCCGCAGAGGCGCGGCTGTCCGATCCCGTCGACAATGACACCATAGCGGAACGCATCGGCACCTTCTTTCGCGCGGCGAGGACCTCATGAGCGACTGGATCAACACCCTGCCCGATGCGGCGCGCGCCTATCTGGACGGGCGCAGGCTGGATGAGGTGGAATGCATCATCTCGGACCTGCCCGGCATTGCGCGCGGCAAGGCTGTGCCCGCCTCGAAATTCGCACGCCAGGATTATTTCCACCTGCCTGACAGCATCTTTTACCAGACCATCACCGGTGACTGGGGCGAAGCGGCAGATGAGGATGGGTTCATTGAAAAGGACATGATCCTGAAGCCGGACATGTCCACCGCCACCGCCGCGCCCTGGACCGGTGACTGGACGTTGCAGGTGATCCACGATGCCTATGACCGTGACGGCAACGCGATCCCGTTCAGCCCGCGCAATGTGCTGAAACGCGTGGTTGAATTGTACCACAAGAAAGGCTGGAAACCGGTCGTCGCGCCCGAGATGGAGTTCTTTCTGGTCGCGCGCAACCTCGACCCCGCGCATGAGATCAAGCCGATGATGGGCCGCTCGGGCCGCCCTGCCGCTGCCCGCCAGGCCTATTCGATGACGGCGGTGGACGAGTTCGGACCAGTGATAGACGACATCTATGATTTCGCCGAGCATCAGGGCTTTGAAATCGACGGCATCACCCAAGAAGGCGGCGCAGGCCAGCTAGAGATCAACCTGCGCCACGGCAACCCTGTGAAACTGGCCGATGAGGTGTTCTATTTCAAACGCCTGATCCGCGAGGCCGCGCTGCGCCATGACAGCTTTGCAACCTTCATGGCCAAGCCCATCGCAGACGAGCCCGGCTCGGCCATGCATATCCACCACTCGCTGATCGACATGGAAACCGGCAAGAACGTCTTTTCGGGTCCGCAGGGCGGTGAAACAGATGCCTTTTACCACTTCATTTCGGGGCTGCAGACGCATATGCCCGCCGCCCTGGCGGTCATGGCACCCTATGTGAATTCTTATCGCCGCTACGTGCGGGATCAGGCGGCACCGATCAATCTGGAATGGGCGCGCGACAATCGGACCACCGGCATTCGGGTGCCGCTCTCGGGTCCCGAAAGCCGCCGAGTGGAAAACCGCATCGCTGGCATGGACTGCAACCCCTATCTGGGGATCGCCGCCTCGCTGGCTTGCGGCTATCTGGGTCTGACCGAACAGGATCGCCCAAGACGCCAGTATTACGGCGATGCCTATGAGGGGGACGGTGATATCCCGCAGGTGATGGGACAGGCGTTGGATCTGTTCGATCAGGCAGAGGCGTTGCATCAGGTGCTGGGGTCGGAATTCGCGCGGGTCTATGGCATCGTGAAACGCTCGGAATACGAAGAATTCCTGCAAGTCATCTCGCCCTGGGAACGGGAACATCTGCTGCTGAATGTCTGAAGCTCCGTCCAGTCTGTGACAGATGGGTGAAAATTCGCTGCCTTGTTGCGAAGGGTCTTGGCAGGTCCATGCATTAGTTTTATCTTTTCGAAAAGATAGATTAAGTAAGGCCAAATCTGATGCAGGCTCCCAACGTCCACGAAGCTGAACCCATTCCCGCAGCCGCCCGTGACGCGATCGACGCGCTTTTGCAATCGGGCGATCTGTTTCGTTACACCGCACCGCAGGACGCGCCGGTCTCTTTGCTTGAGTCTGAATTTGCCGAGTTGCTGGGATCGAAATATGCGCTGGCAGTCTCGTCATGCTCGGCGGCGCTATTCCTGTCGCTCAAAGCGCTGGATCTGCCGCGGGACGCGCGGGTTCTGATCCCGGGTTTCACTTTTGCGGCCGTGCCCTCGTCGATCGTACATGCCGACTGCATTCCGGTGCTCTGCGAGGTCGGCGAGAATTATCGGATCGATCTGGGTGATTTCGAGACCAAGCTGGACAGCGTTCAGGCGGTCATCATCAGCCATATGCGGGGCCATACCTCGGACATGGACGCGATCATGGCGCTGTGTGACGCGCGCAACATCCCGGTGATCGAGGACGCGGCCCATTCGCTGGGCACCACGTGGCATGGCCGAAATATCGGCACCATCGGCAAGGTGGGCTGTTTCTCGTTCCAGTCCTACAAGATGATCAATGCGGGCGAAGGCGGCATCCTGATCACCGATGATGCCGATCTGGTTGCCCGCGCAGTTATCATGTCCGGTGCATATGAGCATAACTGGCAAAAGCACAAAGGCCCGCATGGAGAAAACGCCCCTGATCTGGAACAGGCCTTTGCCCGCTGGCAGAACAAGCTGCCGCTGTATAACCTGCGCATGAGCAACCTCAGCGCGGTGGTGATCCGCCCGCAACTGCCGGAACTGGCGCGGCGGGTGCGCGACGGTCTGGCCAATCACGACTATGTGGCCGGTCAGTTGAACGCCTCGCCTCATATCGACGTCCCAGCACCGCTTGCGCCTGAAAAACGCGCGCCGGATTCGATCCAGTTCAATCTGGTGGGGCTGGATGACGCCGAAACCCGTGCCTTTGCCGACGCCGCCGCTGCGCGCGGGGTCAAGGTTCAGGTCTTTGGACTGAGCGAGGACAACGCACGGGCCTTCTGGAACTGGCAGTTTCTGCCCGAACAGGTGGAGCTGCCGCAGACCCGTTCCATGCTGATGCGCGCCTGTGACGTGCGCCTTCCCGTCCGACTGACCCGAGACGAGCTTGACCTGATCGCGGGCATCTTGCTGGCAGCGATGGAGGATGTAACCGGTCCGATCGCCGCTTAAGGCAGCTGATCCTCCGCGCGTTCCAACCCGCGTTCGAACAGCCGACTGCTCAGAAACACGCCGCGCGCGCCATCCGGGGTTGCGCGGCCTTGCGACAGGATGCCTACCACTTCAGGCCCGTCAGGCCCCTCGACCAGCAAGGGCGCGCCGGAATCGCCCTGCATGATCGGGCAATCCAGTATCGCAACCTCGCGCAACTGGCGCGGCGCCTGTGGCTCACACGGTCCGGCGCGGCTCAACACATGGGGGCGCAGGCCGGAATAGCCCGCGACACTCAAACCCGCAACGGGGCGCGATGGATCGGCAATCGGCAGGGTTCCAACCTGCTGCCCAATCGGGTCTTTCAGGATCAACACCGCCCAATCTGAGATCGTCATCGGGGTAAAATCCCGGCTGCGCACATCCTGAGCCGGATCGGTGACATAACTAAACACCTCTGATGCGGCCTGCGTTTCCCCGCGCTGGTAGCCTGCGACAAAGCGAATGCTGCTGGGCGAAATCCAGCGTTTACGAGCGCCGTTATAAAGGCAATGCGCCGCTGTCAGCACCAGACGTTCTGCCACCAGAACACCGGTGCAATGCTGGCGAATATCGATGCTGGCAAAATTGACCCGTCCAATGGCACGCCACGGCGCGCTGGCGGCATCCAACACGGGCCTCTCGCGGATCGGTGCGCAGTCGGCTGCCAGATCGGGACCCAACAGGCACAGGCTCTGCGCTTTGGCGGCAAGTGGGAAAACAAATAGTGCAAATGCACCTGCAAGCAGGCGCATTCCGCGCATGATCAGCTCAGCTTTGACAGCTTTTGCTGCAAATCGGCCAGTTGCTTCTTGATCTCGTCCAGATCCTCGCCCGAGCTATCCGCAGCCTCTTCTGCATCTTGCCCCGGCCCGGACCAACTGCCCGACAACCCGCCGGTCATCGCCTTGAGGAAGGCCTGCTGCTGTGCCTGAAGCGCATCGAAGCCAGGCATCTGCGCCATGGGGTTCATGGCGTTCACATTCTTCATCACTTTGGCCTGGCTTTCGCGCAGCATGTCGAATGAGCTTTGCAGGAATTGCGGCATCATTCCGCCACCGGGCACCATGTAGCTGCGCACCAGGTCGTTCAGCACATTGACCGGCAGCACATTCTCGCCCCGGCTTTCATGTTCGGCGATGATTTGCAGAAGGTATTGTCGGGTCAGGTCGTCACCGGATTTGAGGTCGACAATCTGAACCTCGCGCCCATCACGGATGAAGCCCGCGATATCTTCCAGCGTGACATAGTCGCTGGTCTCGGTGTTGTAGAGCCTGCGGCTGGCATACCGCTTGATCAGCAACGGTTTTTCCTGTTCAGCCACCCATATCCCTCCCCGGCAATGATGCGATGCAGCAAAGCCTATGCGAGCGCAGCAGAAAAGGAAAGTGCCAGTCTAGATGCAAAAAAGGGCAGGCCTTACGACCTGCCCAGCAGAATTGCGCCTAAATGGGAGGAAATGGCGCAATTGATCGTCTGCGATTACTTCGCGCTTGCTTTCTTCGCAGCAGCGGTCACGTCGTTGGTCGCTTTTTTGACAGCGGCAGTTGCATCTTCGGTGATGTCTTTGCCAGCAGCCATCAGCAGCTCGACGGTGTCCATCTGAACTTTTTTCGCAACTTCAGCGAAAGCAGCCAGGTTTTCAGCAGCAACTTCGGCCGAGGAGGAGGCGAAGTCGGTTGCTGCTTTTGCATAGTCAGCAGGCTCTGCTTTGGCTTTGGAGTAGTCGCCCAGCTTGGCCAGGGTGTCTTTGGTCCACTTGCTGGAGATCTCTGCCGATTTTTCGGCTGCTTCCAGAGCAACGCCCGACAGTTTTTCGTTCAGGCTGGTGGTGGTTTTGAAGGCATCTTCGAACGCTGCGGTGTCGATCGGGAATGCGCCCATGGTGTCTTTGATGATGGTGGTGAAGTCTTGCGTCTTAGCCATTGTCTCAATCCTAATTGCCGGGACCGGGCCCACCCCGTTTCCTCCGGCTTGAGACGAATATGTGTGCTGCGGTGCAGCATTGCAAGAATTTTTTGCCGCACCGCAGAAAAATTTTGGGTTATGTATGAAAGTCAGCCCCTTGCAGAGACCTTCACATAGGCACCGGGGGCCGGAGCAATTGGTTTATGCTTCGAATCACCCGGGGTTCTGGCTGGAACCTGCTTGCCTGAGCGCTTCTTCAGCCATGCCTCCCACAGGGGCCACCACGAGCCCTTGTTGTACTTCGCCGCCTTCAACCAAGCCTCGTGATCGGCGCTTAGATCCGCGTTGGTATAATGCCCGTATTTGTTCTTGCTGGGCGGATTGACGATACCGGCAATATGACCCGATTCCGAAACCACGAAAGTCTTGGACCGCGACCCCATCATCTGCATCCCGCGGTAGCAGTCTTTCCAGGCCGCAATGTGATCGGTTTCGCAAGTGATTGCCATCAGGGGCACCGTCACATCGCGCACATGCAATTTGTGGCCCATCAACTCAAAACCATCCTCGGTGAACTCATTGCGCTGGCAGAGGCCGCGCAGATATTCGACGGCCATCTTGGCCGGCAGGTTCGCCCCGTCGCCATTCCAGTAGAGCAGGTCAAAGGCCGGCGGGGTCTCTCCCATCATGTAATTGCGGATCGCCGGGCCGTAGATCAGATCGCGGGACCGCAGATAAGAGAAGGTGCGTGCCATGATGTAGGATCGCAGCACACCCTGCTTGGTAACCTCTTCTTCGATCGCGTCGATGAAATCATTCTGCAGGAACGGAGTGAACTCTCCCTGGTCCGAGAAATCTGTCAGCGCTGTAAAGAAAGTGGCCGACTTGATCGATTTGTCACCCCTTTGCTTGAGTAGGGACAAGGTCAGGCTAAGCGTTGTGCCCGCGATACAATAGCCAACAGCGTTCACCTGATCGACGTCGCAAATTTCCTTGGCCTTTTCGATCGCTGTCAGGAAACCGTCCTGAATGTAGTCTTCCATTCCCACGTCGGACATCGACGAATCCGGATTGACCCAACTGACCACAAAGAGGGTATAGCCCTGCTCGGTCACCCACTTGATCAGGCTGTTCTGCGCTTTGAGGTCGAGAATATAGAACTTGTTGATCCAGGGTGGAAAGAGAACGATGGGCGTTTCATGCACCGTCTCGGTCGACGGCGCGTATTGGATCAGCTCCATCATCCCGTTGCGGTAAATCACCTCTCCCGGTGTCGTGGCGATGTTGCCGCCCAACTCGAAGGCGGACTCATCTGCCAGACGTACGGTGAGTTCGCCATCATTGGCCTCAAGATCGGAAACGAGGTTTTCCAAGCCACGGATCAACGATTCCCCTTCGGTCTCGACCGCTTTTTCAAGCGCGTCCGGGTTGGTGGCAAGGAAGTTTGTTGGCGCCATCAGATCGATGATCTGTTGGGCGAAGTAGTTCAACCGGCGGTTCTGCGTGGCATCAGTATCCTCAGCTGCCGAAACCGCCGCCTCAATCGCCCTGGCGTTGGCCTGGTATTGGTTCTTAACCAACCGGAAATATGGGTTGGTTTTCCACATCGGATTGGAAAAGCGGCGATCAGTGGGTTCGTTGTCGTCTTCCTCTACATCGCCGGTGATCATCGCGCGCTGCGCCTCGGCGAAGTTCAGCACGGACGTACTCCAGAACTCGATCTGCTGTTCCAGTATCTTCGTCGGGTTGTTTACGGCTTCGGACCAGTAAGACGTTGCTGCTTTTGCAAAAACCTCTTGATTCGGCCCATCCAGCGCGGGATTATGTCCAGACTTTTTAGACATGACCTCGACAAACCGCTTCGACAGGCTTTCAACCTTCTCCAGATTTTCCTTCAATTTATCAAAGCTTTCTTGCGAAATCTCTGGAGGCAGGTCTTCGCTAGTTGTCATTTTAAGGAATTCCTCATAGTCTCGCTGCTGTGCAGAATAAAATTCGGCCCGGGAAAACGTCAATCGACGTGCTAACTCGTGCATAAGCCATAGCACAAGAGGGATAGATCATGCGATACATGATGACCTACGACCTGATGGAGACCGTCAGAAACACCAACCAGTGGTTAGGTGCTTCGGCGCGGTCCATGGCGTCCTATCCTATTTTTGCGATGGCTCCGAATCCCGTGTTCAGTTGGATGGCTGCCTGGGGTGAGGTGACCGAACGCACCTATCAGCGCATGATCGTCAAACCTGACTGGGGCATCCGAACCTTCACCTGCGAAGATGGCAAGGATCACCTGGTCGAGATTGAAACCGTTGTCGAACGTCCCTTCGGCGATCTGATCCACTTCCATGTAAACGGCCGCAAGAAACAGCCGCGCAAGGTGCTGCTGGTCGCGCCGATGTCAGGGCACTACGCGACATTGCTGCGCTCGACCGTGAAAAGCCTGCTGGTCAATTGCGAGGTTTATGTCACCGACTGGCACAATGCGCGCGACATCCCAGTCTCGGACGGCAAGTTCGACATTGAGGACTACACGCTCTACCTCGTTGATTTCATGCGCGAACTGGGGCCGGAAACCCATGTGGTCGCCGTGTGTCAACCCGCCCCGCTAACGCTGGCGGCGACCGCCTATCTGGCCGAGCAGGACCCCAAGGCGCAGCCCTCATCGCTGACACTGATCGGCGGCCCCGTCGACCCAGATGCCACGCCCACCGACGTCACCGATTTCGGTCGCCGCGTGACTATGGGGCAGCTCGAAGAAACCATGATCCAGAGGGTCGGCTTCAAGTACAAGGGCGTGGGCCGCATGGTCTATCCCGGCCTGTTGCAGCTGGCGTCGTTCATGTCGATGAATTCGGACCGCCACAGCCAGGCCTTCGTGGACCAGATTCAACGCGTCATGCGTAACGAAGCCTCGGATCACGATGCCCATAACCGGTTCTACGATGAGTATCTGGCTGTCATGGACATGCCTGCCGAGTTCTACCTTTCCACCGTCGAGCGCGTTTTCAAGAACCGCGAGATCGCGCGCAACGAATTTGTCGTGGCAGGTCACAAAGTGGATATTGGCAAAATCACCGATGTTGCGGTCAAAACGGTCGAAGGCGCAAAAGACGATATTTCCGCGCCCGGCCAATGCGTTGCGGCGCTTGATCTATGCACCGGACTGCCCGACAGCAAAAAGGCCAGCCATCTAGAAGAGGGCGCAGGCCACTACGGCATATTCGCGGGCCGCAGCTGGCGCGACAATATCCGCCCGCTGGTCATCGATTTCATGAATGCAAACAGCAAGGGTGGCACGACGCGCAAGGCGGCCAATACAAACGCCGCCTGAGCCGCAGATCCCACTACTCACATCCGTTCGCGACTGGCCTCGATCTCAGGACGGATCGTGCGGGCTTGCCAGCCATTCGCGCAGCGCTTCGGTCACAGGGCCTGGGGTTTCGAGCATCGGGAAATGCCCCGCATCCTCCAGAATGCGCAATGTGGCCTTCGGGATCAGCTCGGACATGAACACATGTCGTTTCACCGGCGTCAGACTGTCATGTGCGCCACATAAAACCAGCGTGGGCACCGATATCTTGCGCAGCGTCGCCTGTTGATCGGGGCGACGCTGCAAGGCGCGCATCTGGCGCACGAACACTTCGGGCCCCTGCCGGGCGCTCATGGCGTGGACAAATTCGAAAATCTCGGCGTGTTTGGGCCCATCCGCCAGCACCTCAGGCGCCAGCGCCTCGCGCATGACTTCATCCAGACGGCCACTGCGTGCGCCGACAATCATCAGTTCGCGGGCGGCAGCGATTTGCGGCGTATCGGACAGGCTGTCGGTCGATATCAGGCAGAGCCGCGCCACCCGGTCGGGCGCACGGCGATAGATCTCCATCGCGATGATGCCACCCATGCTATGTCCAACCAACGCAAAGCGATGCGGCAATTGGTCCAGCAGGTCCGAGGCGATCTGTTCGACCCGTTCGCCCATCGAGGTCGGCGCAATCGTGACCGCCCGGTCTGCGGACAAATCCAGAAACTGTGCGCCGAACACCCGTGCGTCGCACATCAAACCGGTCAAGAATACCAGCGGTTCAGTCATGGCGCACCGCTTGATGTTGATAGAAAAACGTCACCCTGCACTCTTTGCTTCTTACTTGCGCGCAAGATGCGGGTTTTGCCGGCGGCGGGCAAGTCCGGCTAAGGCAAGACCAAGCCGCGAAAAGGCGGAAAGTCGCCGTAGCGCCCGCGCCGTTCGTCCAGAGTTTCGCAGGGCTCGGCACCGGGGCGCAGCAGGCATCCACGCGGGGCAATATAGCTGTCGATCCGACGCTTCGGTTGCGGGCGCCAGACCAGATTGAAAGCGCAGAGCTTTGGAAAGAACCATATCTCGGAATAGCTCAAATGATCATGCATCCACCACGCCAGATCGCGCCAGTCGCGACCCGTGGCGTAGTGATCCGCAAACCACGGGATCACGATCGAGGCCCCGGCCACGCGGGCATCCCCCGTGCCGATATCCCAGATATGGCATTCCAGCGGATTGTCATTGCGGGCGCAGTTCAGCTTGTTCTCATTGCCAAAGCGGTTGAGCGTCGGCGAGCGATAGCCCGAGCGGATGGCGACGCGGCCAAAAGTCTCCTCCAACGGGTCCAAAAGGGTTTCGCAGAACGCGCGGCCGGTTTCGATGGCTAGGTCCGGGTTTTCGGGGATGTTCTGGATCTGGTGAAAACTGCCGATCTCGGAGTAGAGAAACTCGCGCATGTAGAAGTATTTCGACAGCCGCACCCGGCCCAACGTCTCAAGGCTCCACATGCTGCGGGGTGGGCGCATCAGCCGTACCCATTCCAGCGGAACTCGCCATTTGGCCCAAGGGCAGAAAATGGGTTATGCGCCACTTCCCAAACCGTACCCTCGGGTGCGCGGAAGTATCCGTGATGGCCGCCCCAGAACACATCGCTGGCCGCCTTGAGGATCGTCGCGCCAGCCGCCTCGGCCGCGTTCAGAATTTCGCCCACCTGTTCCTTTGCCGCGCAATTGTAGCTGAGGGTCGTGGCGCCTTGCCCCAGATCATCCGTCGCACAACCGATATCCTCGGCGAGCTTATCCAGCGGGTATAGGCCCAGCACCTGACCGATCAAATCAAAGGCGATCACGCCATCGGGCGTCTCGACCCTTCGCCAGCCCAGCGTTTCATAGAACTGTGCCGAGCCCTCCATATCGCTGGTGCCGACCGTGATCAGGCTGACGCGTTGGTCCATCATTTCACTCCTTTTGTCTGCAACCAGCCTAGGATCGTGGCAACCGCTCGGCCCGTCTGACCGGGCGACATGATATCGCCCGCAATCACGTGCGCGTTGGGATCGTCACCTTCGCCCATGGTCACTGTTTCGATTTTGGCCGGCCCGCCCCAGCGTCCAGCCACCTCTCGCGTCAGATCGGATCGCACAACCCGATCATCATCCGAGAACAAGAACAATACAGGAACATTAGCCTGCGTCACGTCCAGAGTCATCACTTTTTTGACCAACGCCGCCATCGAAAGAACCGGCGGCCAGCCATATGTGGTCGTCCAGTACTTGCGCTGCCCCTCATTGCGCGGCTCGAAGCTACGCTCTGACCCTATGACAAGCGGCACCCAGTAGCGCACCGCCGGTAGCGTCAGAACCCAGGCCATCGGATCGTTGATCCCGAAATTGGGAGAGACCAGCACCATCGCAGCAACATTCTGGCTAAGGTCAGGGTCCAGCGCAGCCGCAACCGCAAGCGTCGCCCCGGTGGAGGTTGCGATCACCACAACCTTGTCGCCGGTGGCGCGCGCAGCAGCCAGACCTTCGGCAACATCCTGCATCCAGGCGGTGGCGTTGCCATCGGCAAAACCCGCGCTGCCACGCCCATGCCCGCGCAGACGGGTATAGACCAGATTGGTCCCTAGCGCTTCGGCCACCTTGTCCGGCACAGGGCGGATTTCTTCAGAACTAGCGGAAAACCCATGCAGGTAGAGCACCGAATAGGGCGTCCGCTGCTCTTTCATACCGGGCTGCCAGATCGCCCGTTTTTCGGTGCCTTCAGTTATATCGTCATGCAGCGATTCCACCGACTCGAAATAGACCTGCACCCCTTCGCCAAATTTGCGCGGGTCGAAGCGAGCCTTCAGGTCGACCTGCTCATATGGCCCAAAGGCCCAGAGCGCGCCCGCAGCTACCAAGAGAAACAGAAGGATACGCCCCAGCCATTTCCCAAGGGCGCGCATCACCCCTCACCCAACACATCAAGGACCGCCTGCTCGATCATTCCCAGGCACGGCCCGTTCGAAAATCGGTGATCTGCGTCCTTCACAAGTGTCAGCCGCATGTCGTCACAGGTGGCGTGGTCCAGCAGCCGCAGCGCGGTTTCGGTCGATACCGCTGTATCAGCTGTGCCCTGCAAGCATCTGACCTTGAACGGCAATTCCAGCGTTGCGCGCAACACCAATCGCTGCCGCCCATCCTCGATCATCCGCTTGGTGATTATGTAGGGCTCCATGTAGTCCGACGGCAATTCCACCTGCCCGACCTCCTCAAGCGCCTGCTTCTGCGCATCTGTGAAGGACGCCCAATAGCCGTCCTCGGTGAAATCAGGGGCGGCCGCGATGGTGACCATGCCAGTGATCCGTTCTGGCATGACTCGGGCCAGCAGCAGTGCTTGCCAGCCGCCCATGGACGAGCCGACCACTACGACCGGTCCTTCGGTCAGTGCCTCGACCGCTGCGACCGTGTCCTCGTGCCAGTCGCCAATGCAGCCCTCTTCGAACGTGCCTGAACTCTCGCCGTGGCCGGAATAGTCGAACCGCAAGAAGGCGCGCCCCTGTGCCTGCGCCCAGGATTCCAAATGCACGGCCTTGGTGCCCTCCATGTCGGATTTCAGCCCGCCCAGAAACACGATGCAGGGTCCCTGACCCACACTGCGGTGATAGGCGATCCGTCGTCCCTGTGGCGTCTCGAAAAATTGCGTCTCTGCCATCGCTGCCTCCTGATTTGAGGCGATCATGCAAGCCACACCGCGCCGCCGCAATCGCAGAATTATTAGGTTACCATATTGTCACGTGACTATCTAGTAACGTATAAGTAATTCCCATGGAAGCGATCTTCAAGGCCTTGGCCGACCCGGCCCGCCTGACCCTGATGGACAGTTTGCGCCGGAAGGACGGCCAAAGCCTGAGCGAGCTGGAAGCCCAGCTCGACATGAGCCGGTTCGGGGTGATGAAACATCTCAAGGTGCTTGAGGACGCCTCTCTGATCGTCACCCGCAAGAAAGGGCGGTTTAAATATCACTATCTGAACGCCCTGCCCCTGCAGGAGGCAATTGACCGATGGATTGACCCCTACCGCGCCAAGCCCGCGGCGCGTGGGGTGCTTGATCTGAAAGCGAAACTTGAAGGAGCTGCCCCAATGAGTGAAACCCAGAAACCCGATTTCATGATGGCCACGTTCATCCGCTGCACGCAGGATGCGCTATGGTCCGCACTGACCGACCCACAGGAGGTCATCAAGTACCATTTCATCGCCACCGGCGCGCAAGGGACGTTGGAACAGGGCGGAACAGCCACCTACACGATGGAGGGCGGGATTCCGATGATCAGCATCGACGTGACGGAGTCGCGGCCCAAAACCTATCTAGACATGGTGTTCAAACCCTGCTGGGAAGGTGACGGCATGCCGACCTCGCGCTGTACCTACCTGATCGAACCGCAGGACGATCACTGCAAGCTGACCATCGAGCACTATGACATTCCACCCGGACAAGAAGGTGTCGCCGATGGCTGGTATCGCATGGCGTCTGCGATCAAGACCTACCTTGAAACCGACGAGGTCCATCGTTTTCCCATGCCGGAGGATCATTGATCACCCGGGTCGAATACCCAGCTTGCGGCGATGCGTCAGGTCGCCGCTTGCCCCGGCCAACCCTACACCTCTAGATTGCCCGCAACGCAAGACGGAGCGGACCACTGCTGACATTCCTCAGAATTCTCGCGATTGCCCTTATCATGCTGCTTGTTGCGGGCTTCACGCTCTGGGGCTCGCTGGCGCTCTGGTTCCACTTTCCCGGGCCCGAGCCGGTTCGATTTGTAGCGACCGGGGGTTTTGCGCTGTTTGGTGCCGCCACGCTCTTCGCACAATTTCGGGCGGGCCGGATCAAGATGTTGACCGGCTACTCCGCCGTGCTTATCGCCGTCCTGATCTGGTGGCAGTCGATCACGCCTCCGCTCGACGGCGACTGGGCCCCGGATGACGCGGTGCAGGTAACCGGAACCATCAACGGCGACATGCTCACGCTGGACGGGCTGCGCAACTTCGATTGGCAAACCGAAAACGAGTTCACCTCGAACTGGGAAACCCGCAGCTATGATCTGAGCAAGCTTCAGTCTGCGGATCTGTTCATGTCCCATTGGGACGGCCCTGCCATCGCTCATATGATTGTCAGCTTTGGGTTCGAGGGTGGCGAGTACCTTGCCTGGTCCGCCGAGGTCCGCCACACCAAGGGCAGCGAATACTCGCCCCTGAAAGACGCATTCAAAGCCCACACGCTGATCCTGATCGCAGGCGATGAACGCGATCTGATCGGCCTGCGCACCAATGTCCGGGGCGAGGATGTGCAGCTTTATCGGATCAATGCCTCGCCCGAAAACGCGCGGGCCTTGCTGGTGGACTATGTCGAAACGTCAAACGCCCTGGCCGAGAAACCGCTATGGTATCACAGCCTGACGACCAATTGCACCACAGTGGTGATCTCGATGATCCGTCAGTTGTTTGACACCGTCCCGATGGATTGGCGCATCCTGGTCAACGGATATCTGCCTGAATACGCTTATGAGCTGGGCGTTCTGGATACGCGCCTCAGCTTTCAGGAGTTGCAGGACCGCGCGCACATCTCCGATCGCGCGCGTGCTGCGGGTATCACGAAGGACTATTCTCAGACCATCCGACAGAGCGTTCCTAATCCGCTAAATTGAGCCAACCCTCATCTGCTTGAACATATTCCGGTGGATCGCCCTGAACCGGCGATGAGAGCGGCGCGCACCGCGCGCGCTTGACACTTCGCGCATCCCCTGCCAAATCAGCGCGACATACATAACCCGCAACCGGGCGTTCAGTGGGCGCCAAACCGACGAGGAGAGCCAGACCATGGCCCTGGATTCAAAATCCGTCTCTCTTACTTTCCCTGATGGCAATGAACGATCTTATGACGCAGGCGTCACGCCCGCGCAGGTCGCCGCCGATATCTCGACCTCGCTGGCGAAAAAGGCCATCTCGGCCACGGTGAACGGCCAGCACTGGGACCTGCAATGGCCCATCGAGGCCGACGCCCAGATCGCCATTCACACGATGAAGGACGAAGAGCAGGCCAATGAGCTGATACGTCACGATCTAGCGCATATCATGGCCCGCGCCGTGCAGGAGATCTGGCCCGACACCAAGGTCACCATCGGTCCCGTGATCGAAAACGGCTGGTATTATGATTTCGACCGCGCCGAGCCCTTCACTCCCGAGGATCTCGGCGCAATCGAAAAGAAGATGAAAGAGATCATCAACAAGCGCGAGCCGGTCACAACCGAAGTCTGGGACCGGGCCAAGGCGGTGCAGCACTACACCGACAATAACGAGCCTTATAAGGTCGAATTGATCGACGCCATTCCCGGCGACGAACCTCTGCGCATGTATTGGCATGGTGACTGGCAGGATCTCTGCCGTGGTCCGCATCTGCAGCATACCGGACAGGTTCCGGGCGACGCGTTCAAGCTGATGTCCATCGCTGGCGCCTATTGGCGCGGCGACAGCAGCCGCGCGATGCTGCAACGCATATATGGCGTGGCCTTCACCGGTAAGGAAAAGCTGAAAGCGCATTTGCACATGCTGGAAGAGGCTGCCAAGCGTGACCACCGCAAGCTCGGCCGCGAGATGGACCTGTTCCATATGCAGGAAGAGGCGCCGGGCCAGATCTTCTGGCACCCCAATGGCTGGACCATCTACACCAGCTTGCAGGACTACATGCGCCGCAAACAGCGCGCGGGCGGATATAGGGAGATCAACACGCCGCAGATCGTCGATCGCAAGCTGTGGGAAGCCTCGGGCCACTGGGACAAGTACCAGGAGCATATGTTCATCGTCGAGGTTGAGGAAGAACATGCCAAGGAAAAGGCGGTCAATGCGCTTAAGCCGATGAACTGCCCCTGCCATGTGCAGGTGTTCAATCAGGGCCTGAAATCCTATCGCGACCTGCCCCTGCGGTTGGCCGAATTTGGCTCGTGCTCGCGCTATGAACCCTCTGGTGCGTTGCATGGCATCATGCGCGTGCGCGGGTTCACGCAGGACGATGCGCATATCTTCTGCACCGAGGACCAGATCGAGGCGGAATGTGCGAAATTCATCAACTTCCTCGCCGATGTTTACAAAGACCTTGGCTTTGAGAAGTTCGAGATCAAATTCGCCACCCGCCCGGAAAAGCGCGTCGGCAGCGACGAAAGCTGGGATCATGTCGAAGGCGCGCTGGAGGCGGCGATCAAGGCAACCGGTCGCGACTTCACTCTGGAACCCGGTGACGGTGCGTTTTATGGGCCCAAGCTGGATTTCTACCTGACCGACGCGATTGGCCGGGTCTGGCAATGCGGCACGTTCCAGGTCGACCCGAACCTGCCCGAGCGGCTGGGCGCCAGCTATGTCGCGGCAGATGGCAGCAAACAGCGCCCCTATATGCTGCACCGCGCCTGCCTCGGCTCATTCGAACGCTTCATCGGCATCCTGATCGAGGAACATGCGGGCAAGCTGCCCTTCTGGCTGGCGCCGCGTCAGGTTGTGGTGGCCTCGATCACGTCGGATGCCGATGCCTATGTGAACGAGGTTGTGGCTGAACTGCGTGCCGCTGGTGTGCGGGCCGAAGCGGATATCCGCAATGAAAAGATCAACTACAAGGTTCGCGAACACTCGGTGGGCAAGGTGCCTGTCATTCTCGCCGTTGGCCATCGCGAGGTCGAGGACCGCACTGTTAGCGTCCGTCGTCTGGGCGACAAACGCACCAGCGTGCAGCCGCTGACGGATGTAACAATTGAGCTCAAACAGGCGGCCACCCCGCCCGATCAATTGTAACATTCGGCAAAATCACGCTTGGAAACCGGCCCCCGCACGGGGCCGGTTTTCGTTTTTTCGTCGAGATATCCTTGATTTACACGGCGTTAAGCGTAGGCTCGATATGACATTGTCTGACGGGACCGTGAGGCACGGCCTCGTGAGTTCAATGCTCGCAGCCAAATAGCTATGTTCTAATCGTCACCACAGACAAGTGAAATCACCGAAAGAGGATTTAACGAGATGTCGAACTCCGCAAAAACCCTTGCAGTTGCAGGCGCGGTTGCTGCCGCCCTGACCGCCACGGTCACCACCACCGCCAACGCGCAAGCCAAGGAAAAGTGCTATGGCGTGTCGCTGGCCGGCCAGAATGACTGCGCCGCAGGCCCAGGCACAACATGCGCCGGCACCTCGACCGTCGATTATCAGGGCAACGCCTGGACGCTGGTTGATGCAGGCACCTGCGACAAGATCGAACTGCCGAAAACCGCGGATGGCGCCGCACGCACCGGTTCGCTTGAGCCGCTGGATCGCGACCTGCCGGCATAAGCAACGCTTTGAATACGAGGGGGCGGGCGCAGTTACACCGCCCGCCCCTTTTTCTTTGATCGGCTATTCATACTCAGGCGGAGGTTGCCCGGATGCTGGACAATTCGCTCAGATCAAACCGCCTGCCTTTTGCTGCGGGGGTCGGCTACAAACCCCAGCACTTCGCGCAGATCATGGATGATGCCGCGCCAGTGGGCTGGCTTGAGATCCACGCCGAGAACTACATGGGCGATGGTGGGCGACCCTTGGCGCAGCTGCGTCACCTATCCCAGCAATTTCCGATTTCCGTCCATGGTGTCGGCCTTTCAATCGGGGGGGAGATGCCGCTGGATGCCGATCACCTTGCCCGGCTCAAACATCTGGTCGGCTGGTTGAACCCGGCGAGTTTTTCCGAACATCTGGCCTGGTCGACCCATGACAGCCACTTCCTGAACGACCTGCTACCGCTGCCATATACGGATGCAACCCTTGCCCGCATCTGTGATCATATCGATCAGGTGCAGGAGGTTCTGGGCCGCACCATGCTGCTGGAGAACCCCTCCAGCTATCTGGCCTTTGCCGAAAGCACCTGGTCAGAACCCGATTTCCTGCGCGAGGTCGCACGGCGCACTGGCTGCGGTTTGCTGCTGGACGTGAACAATGTCTTTGTTTCGGCCACCAATCTCGACTTCTCGCCGCAAGAATACATCAACGCCTACCCACTTGATAAAGTGGGAGAAATCCATCTTGGCGGCCATGATGAGGACGAGGATGACCACGGCCACCCGCTGCTGATAGATAGCCACGGGCGCGAGGTGGTCGACCCCGTCTGGGCTCTGCTGGATTACGTTCTTGAACGCTCTGGCCCCAAACCGGTGCTGGTGGAGTGGGACACGGACGTACCCGACTGGCCTATCCTGCAGGCCGAAGCAGCCCGCGCCCATGCCGCGCTGGAGCGCATCCCGGCATGAGCGTCAGCCAATCCACCTTTCACGCCGCGCTGCTGGACCCGGCGCAGCCGGTCCCGGACGGCCTGTTCGATGCTGAAACGCGCCCGGCAGGACGGCGGTTCAGTGTCTACCGCAACAATGTCGCCGTATCGCTGACCGAAGCGATGCATCAGGCCTTTCCCGTCATCGCAAAACTGCTGGGGCCGCAGAACATGGACGGTCTGGCGGGGATATTCCTGCGCCGCCATCCGCCCTCGTCGCCACTGATGATGTTCTATGGCGAGGAATTTCCGGAGTTTCTGGCAGGCATGGAGCAGCTTTCACATCTGGGCTATCTGCCGGATGTTGCGCGACTAGAACTGGCTTTGCGCCGTTCTTATCACGCAGCCGACAGTACTGGGATCGATCCGCAGGCACTCGCCATCGACCCGGAACAGCTTATGCACTCGACGATAGGCTTTGCCCCATCGTTGGCCGTGCTTCGGTCGCATTGGCCGGTTCTATCGGTCTGGCGTTTCAACACCGAAGCCGAGGCCCCAAAACCACAAGCCGGGGCGCAGGAGGTGTTGATCACGCGCCGCGAGTTTGACCCTGCTCCGCATCTACTGCCTCCGGGCGGCGCGGATTGGATCGCAGCCCTGCAGACCGGCGCAACCATCGGTGCCGCGCATGAGGCAGCTTTGACCCAACACCCCGACTTCGACCTTGGCGCCACGCTCACCCTGCTGTTGCAGGAAGGCGCGATTACCACTTTGAATGAAAGGCTGGACAGATGACTGCCCTGATAACGCTCTACAATGATGTATTCGACAGGTTGGACAGGCCATCCGAGGTCGTGATCCCGACACTCGCGCGTCTGGTCTTTATTGCCATTTTTGCCTATTATTACTGGAACTCCGCCATGCTGAAGATCGACGGCTCGATCTTTTCGCCCTCTGCAGGCGCTTTCGGCCAGATGTTCCCGAAAGCGGCAGAGGCGGTTCTCTATGACATCACCAAAATCACCTTCTTCCAGCGGATCGTGATGTTCTTCGGTACCGTTGCCGAGTTCGTGCTGCCCGCGCTGTTGATTGTCGGGCTGCTGACCCGGGTGGCGGCGCTTGGTATGATCGGCTTCACCTGGGTCCAGACATTGGTGGATGTCTTCGGCCACAATATTCCCTTCGGCGGGCTGTTCGACAACGCCATCACGTTGGCCGATCAGCGCGTCATGTGGACCTTCTTGTTCCTTGTGATCGCGATCAAGGGCGCCGGTCCGCTGTCGATCGACCGATTGCTGCGCCTCAAATAGGCTTCAGAAATGCGCCTTGGGTTCATCAGGCTTGCCCGCTGCCACGGCCAGAAAGCCGGCGACACCAGCAAACGCAATCGGGAACATGGTAAAGGCGTTGAAGCCAAACGCATGATACATGCCTGCTGCTGACACCAGCAGCAGGACACCACCCCAGAGCGCCCGCGCCCGCGACATGGCGCCCCCGGCAATTGCCAGCAAGGGCGCGACAATGGACATCGTCTGAATCAGCTGAGTGTTGGTAACCTGGTTGAATAGCCCATCAACCTCTCCGAAATGACGGACCGCCTCGACATAGCCGAAGCTGAAAAAGCCGACGATCATTCCAATCAGCCCGGCGATGATTCCCAATACCGATGCGGCACTGCGCATGCGTCACCTCCTATGGCGGTTCTCAGCAGATAGGCACGCTGTCACGCCACGCCAAGGGCCGTGCGTGTTTCAGCGGTCCAACCCAGATACAGGTCGTCGCCACGCTCGATCAGCGGTCGCTTCATCAGCGTCGGGTAGGTTTGCAGCAGTTCCAATGGCGGTTTTTCACGCTCAGCCGCATCCAATTGCCGCCAAGTGGTGGAACGGTTATTGACCAGCGCCGTGCCGAAATCCGCCAATGCGCGGCTTAATACCGCTTCTGAAATACCGTCTTCCCGAACGTCAACAAATTCTATCTCTGGAAGCGATTTCAGCGCCTTACGACAGGTGTCGCAGGTTTTCAGACCGTAAAGTTTCATGCCTTCTCCTTGTTCATGAGGGGAAATATCCGGCATTTGGCCGCTATGCATCCCCTTTTCCTTGATTTTTGAGGGCACCGTGCAATCTTGTATTCGGTGCAACCCAAACGCGATGGCTTTGCCAGTGTTTCACATGGCTTGGTCACCGGGTTTCGGGATGTGCTATCGACTTCCCCGCCAATTTAGGGGTCACGTGCAAGTTCAGAAGGAGACACGGGACATGCCGACCGGCACCGTGAAGTGGTTCAATTCAACCAAAGGCTACGGCTTTATCGCCCCCGATGACGGGGGCAAAGATGTGTTTGTTCATATCTCGGCAGTAGAGCGTTCGGGAATGACCGGCCTCGCCGACAATCAAAAGATCTCATATGAGCTGATCGACGGCCGCGACGGACGTCAGATGGCCGGAGACCTCAAGGCCACATAAGGCTCTGCGGTGCCCCGGAATTAAACGGGGTGCCGCCACTTTCAGCTTGATGTCCGCGGCTCAACCGCCACGCACGATCGCTTCGAACTCGCGCCACTCGCGCGCCGACAGGCCGGAGTTTTCCTGGCTGACATCTTCCCCCCGTAACATCCGCTGTACGCAACTCACCATCTGCGCTGAAAGGCTGGCCGCGCCAAGCCGGTAATCCTCGAACGCTCTATAGGCGAAGGGAACCCAGTCAGCGACGATGTTGCACATGATCTCGGCATAAACCCGAATTTCATATTGGGCATGCGTGTCCGCCCGCAGACGCAGGAAATGGAACAGGTTGTGCAGATCCACCTTCCAATACCATTGCGTATAAACATTGGCAGGCAGGTTCATCCGCGCCAGTTCGCGCGCCAGACCCTGCTGCCCATCCTGGCTGATCATCGCCTCGTAATTGTCGTAACACCGCATGCTGTCCGACTTGAGCATGTCCAGCACCCGCGCGGCCTCCTCGCCCTGTAGCGCCTCGCCACGACCCTGATTGTTGATCTCGGACTGGGCCGCAACATGTTCGGGGGCCGGGATGTAAAACTCGCGGTCCAGAATTGAATACCGTGCCGAGTATTCGTTCACATTGGCGGTGCGGTGACGGATCCACTGGCGCGCCACAAAGACCGGCAGTTTCACATGCAGCTTGATCTCGCACATTTCAAACGGGGTCGAATGCCAGTGTCGCATAAGATAGCGGATCAGTCCTTCGTCGTTCTGCACCGATTTGGTGCCCTTGCCATAAGACACGCGCGCCGCCTGACAGATGGCAGCATCGTCGCCCATATAGTCGATGACCCTGACAAAGCCATGATCCAGCACCGGATGCGCCGTGAACAACCGCTCTTCAAGCCCCTCGGACACCGCACGCCGAGTCGGAGCGGTATGCCCGCGCTGTTCTTCGATTTCCGCCAGTTGTTCAGTCGACAGCGACATGATTGGGTCCCCTCCCTGCGGGCGCTCAGAATCTCATTGCCGTAACTATATCTGGACAATAGCAAAGGTTGAACCGCTATATCGAGCGCCTTCATTAATATCACAATTCGCGCTTTGGTGTTTCAACCCGATTGACATTCGCGTGTACGTGACGGAATTTCCGGCAAGCTAAGAAAAAGTCGAGGTTGAGGTGATGAAGCGGTATTTGTCGGCAATAGCGTTATTGTCCGCCCTCTCTGCGTGCGGAAGTGGCGTTTTTACCGAGTCCGGCGCCGATGACGGGGACACTGACTCGGGTACAGTAGTCGATACCACTGGCGTTCCAGCGGCCATTGCAGGCAACCTCGAGTCCGTAACCTATGATCCGGGTGATCCAGGTGCGGGAGTTCCCGCACGATTGCTTGTAAAAGGGGTCGGCTTTGATTCCGCGGGCGAGGCAGTAGACTATGTTAGGAAACCAGCGTTAGATGCAAATGTACCGGGGTTTCAAACCTTTACATTCCAGGCTGATGGGGACTCGCGGCACTACACAGCCTTTGTTCGGGAAAGCGATGGCGTTGTGGTTGCGGTAACAGGTTCAGGCCAGTTCGGGCAGTTCCTGGCCGGAGCGACTTTCGACAATACCGGCACCTTTTCCGCGCCGGCCTCAGACGCGGTCCCCGATCTGGGATCCGTTCAATACAATGGGGCGTACGCTGGGATTCTTAACGTTGCGGGCGACGGTGGAGATCTGCTGACACCATCTCCGGGAACCACGGGCAGCGCAGTGCCGGCGCAGCTTGCAGAAGTTTCTGGAACCGTACGAATCGTCGGGGATTTCCAACAGAACCTTGTAACCGGCACAATCCAAAACCGAGAAATTGCTGACAGCAACACCGCATTGGAAGATCTGGATCTCCTAATCACTCCAGTCGGGGAGAATGGCGGCTTCGAAGGTGACATCGAGGTGACAGGCACGAACAGCGCCATAGGCACATATGCCGGTACATTTGGCGGAGATGGCGCAACAGCGGTCGGTGGCGCAATTAATGCAGCAAACCATACTGACGCGATCCCAGGCGGCGACGAAATCGAGTACGGAGTATTTACCGCCACACGATGAGACCCTGACGTTGCCTGCAACCCCGCGCCATCTGATGCGACGGTATCTGCTATGTTTCGTTCTGATTTCGGTTGTCTCAGTTTGTTCATGGCGTGCGGTTGCGGCCGCTCCCGCCGATGAATCACTGTCGTTGGATCAAGGCCTTACTCTAGCCATCTATACGTTGAGAAATGGCCAACCAGATCTAGCACTGCAACTCACTGACGCCTTGTTGCAGGCACGCCCCAAAGACCCTCTTCTGCACTACCTCAAAGCCAATGCGCATGCCCAACTCGGTCATGCTGGCCCTAGCCGCAAGGCGGCCGCGCGATCTTATCGACTGGCTGACAATTCCAAAGACAAGTTTCAGGCCGCGCAATTGGCATCCCGCATGGCTTTGGAGGCAAAACAGTACACGCTTTCACAAGTCTGGCTGCGCCGCACCGCGATCCACGCGCCCGACGACGAATCCGAGCGCCTGATCGCGCAGGATTACCGGGTGCTGCGGCAGTTGAATCCCTGGGCTTTCCGGCTGCGCGCCGAACTCAGCCCTTCTGATAACGTGAATGGCGGTGCCGACACGTCGCTGCAGATCATCGACGGGGTGCCGGTGGTCGGTCAGTTGAGTGGCGGCGCGCAGGCCCTGTCGGGGTTGATCGCCTCGGTCGATCTGGCGGTGGCCTACCGGCTGCGCCAGACCCGGGACAGCCGTACGACGCTTGGCAGCCGGATCTATGTTCAACGCATCAAACTGTCCTCGGATGCCAAGGATACAGCGCCGGACTTTGACGAGTCCGAGCTTGATTCAACATTTGCCGAACTGTCCGTCCGACATCTCTTTGCGATTGGAAAACCAGAAAAAGGCGGCAGAGCGTCGGTTGGCTTTGCCACCGGGTCGTCTTATTGGGGCGGCGAACGGGCCTATAATTTTGCCCGGATCAGCGGTGACCGGACCTGGCGGCTGGAGAATGGCATACAGATGCGATTTGGCGGGTTAGCCGAAACCCGTTTTGCCGAGCGGTTCGGGACCAATGACGCTAATATTCTCGGGCTGGGCGGGTATCTCACAAAACCGTTGAAGAATGGCGATAGGCTGTCTCTGGATCTGGCCTTTCGAAACACAAATGCGCGCTGGGATAACGGGACATTCTATTCTGCCTCGATGCGGATCGGATATGGGTTTGGCAAACCGGTCGGCCCGGTGCTGATCGATACCGGGTTGGTGCTGGGATATTCCCACTATCCCCGGTTCCTGTCGGCCGGGTTTATCGAGGTTCCCGGCGGGCGTACTGACAAGTCGATCTATGGCGATGTCAGCTTCTTTTTTCATCGCTACGACTATGCGGGTTTTGCCCCGGTGCTGCGGCTTCGGTCCGGCAAGCGGTCATCGAATGACAGCCGCTACGATATATCCGAAACCTCGCTTTCGCTGGGAATTGAATCGACCTTCTGACTTGCTCTGGTCCTTTCAGTCGTTAGCGCTAATCTAGTGCCAAACGCGAAGGAGTTTACTGATGAGTCTGACCTACCTGCACACCATGGTCCGTGTGAAGGACCTAGAGAAGTCGATGGCCTTTTACGAATTGCTCGGCCTGAAAGAAACCCGCCGCTATGAGAGCGAGCAAGCACGGTTTTCCCTGATCTTCATGGCCCCTCCTGGTCAAGAGGATGCGCCGATCGAACTGACTTATAACTGGGATGGTGACGATGCATTGCCCAGCGACAGTCGCCATTTCGGGCATCTGGCCTATGGGGTCGACAATATCTACGAGACTTGCCAGCACCTGATGGACAACGGCGTGACGATCAACCGCCCCCCGCGTGACGGGCGAATGGCCTTTGTCCGCTCGCCCGACAATATCTCGGTCGAGTTGCTGCAAAAGGGCGAGTCGCTTGCAGCGACCGAGCCATGGGCCAGCATGGAGAACACCGGCCATTGGTGATCCGCGCGCTGGCGCTTGTCGCCGCGATCTGCCTTGGGGCGGGCGCTGGTTCGGCGCAGTGCCGCCAGGCACTGGCCTTGGGGCTGGATGTGTCGGGTTCGGTCGATGGTCAGGAGTACCGGATGCAACTGGATGGGCTGGCCAATGCGCTGACCCATCCTGAGATCGCGACGATCCTGACCGCCCGATCAGCGGCACCTGTCCGGATCACGGTCTATGAATGGAGCGGTGCAGATGATCAGAGGTTGCTGGTCACGTGGCGCGACATTCGCAACCGCACCGATTTGGAGCAGATCGCAGCGCTTCTGCGCACCACCCGGAGAGCAGAGGCAGATCCCGGCACCGCCGTTGGCGCGGCGATGCTGTTCGGAGCGGACTTATTGGCGCAACAAGGCGAATGCTGGAAACGCACGCTGGATCTGTCAGGCGACGGCAAGCACAATCTTGGCCCGCATCCGCGTGATGTGAAAGCGGACCTGATCAGACAGGGCCTGACCATCAACGGGTTGCTGATCGGCACCGATCCGAGATTCGGGCAGAACCGAAGATATGGCCAGATCGGCGAGCTAGCGGCCTATTACCGAAGCTGGGTCATTCTGGGGCCCGGTGCCTTTACCGAAGTCGCCTTGGGATTCGAGGAATATCAGAGGGCGATGGTGCGTAAGCTCATACACGAGTTGGAGGCTCCAGCAATGTCCGCGATCGGTCCCGGCCATCGCCCGCCCGCGCCTCAGTAGATATAGCGGATCTGATCGGTCCAGTAGCGTTCGACGCGGCGCAGAGAGCTTGTGATATCCTCGATTCCTTCCATGCCCAGCACGCCTTTGTGCTGTAACCCGACGGCATGGCGGGCAAAGAGATCGGCCACAATATTGCGGATTTCACGCCCGCGCTGGGTCAGACGCACCCGGACAGAGCGGCGGTCGATCTCGCATCGCTGATGGTGCATATAGCCCATCTCGACCAGTTTCTTGAGATTGTAGCTGACATTGCTGCCCTGATAGTAGCCCCGGCTCTTCAACTCGCCTGCAGTGACCTCATTGTCGCCGATATTGAACAGCAGCAGCGCTTGAACAGCGTTGATTTCCAACACGCCGACCCGCTCAAACTCATCCTTGATCACATCCAGCAGCAACCGGTGCAGCCGTTCCACAAGCGCAAGCGCTTCGAGATAGGTGGTCATGTACCCCTTGCCGCCCTCATTGGCGATCTGTGCTTCGATGCTCATCCGCTTCTCCGACTCGCTGGCTTTCGACAACAGTGACCGGAAAACCCGAACAATCGGTTAAGGGAATTTTTCGTCTATTTTTGGAAGGTTTGCGAGATTTCGGCGATCATTTCGCCATAAGGCGCAGGCACATTGGCCTGCCCAGTGACCCACTGATAGAGGTCCTGATCGTTTTCGTGCAGCAACCTGTCGTAAACATCCAGCGCGGCCGCGTCGAGTCGCGCAAGATTGGCCTCGGCGTAGGCGCTCAGGATCAGATCCATCTCTTTGATACCGCGCCGCATCGAGCGCATCTTCAGCCGCTTGAGACGATGCGCGTGGGGCTCGCTCACGCGCCCTGCTCCGCCAGACCGCGCAGTTTCTTTTCCAGCCGCGCGGCGCGTTCGGTCAACCCGCGCATCTCGCCCCGGATTGCGCGCAGCTCGCCCACCAGAGAGGTCAGCTCACCATCGGTCTCACCTTCTTCGACAGGCGCATCCATGCCCTCGCCCTCGCCGGTCAGCAGCCACATGATCGAGACATTCAGCAGCCCCGCCATCATCGACAGCTTGTTGGCGCGCGGCTCGGCTAGATCATCCTCCCACGAGACGATGGTTGTCTTCTTAACGCCGATGCGACGCGCAAGCTGGGTCTGGGTCATGCCCGCCGCTTCACGAGCGCCAGCAACGCGATCGCCGAAGGTCGCCGCTTCCGGGCCGTACCAGTCTATTGCTTCATTGTTCATCAGCGCATGTCCTTCATCGCTTGATCGCGGGCTGGGCGCACCCTATGACAGTCGCGCTCAGCATACAAACAGAGGTGGCCCATGAATTTCCTGTCTGCGACATTGTCACGCGTGAAGCCGTCTCCGACCATTGCAATGACGGCAAAAGCGGCGGAATTGAAGGCCGCTGGACGTGACGTAATTGGCCTCAGCGCGGGCGAGCCGGATTTTGACACGCCGCAGAACATCAAAGATGCCGCAATCGCGGCGATTGTGGCAGGCAAGACCAAATACACCGCCCCCGATGGGATCCCCGAGTTGAAGCAGGCAGTCTGCGCCAAGCTCAAGCGCGACAACGGGTTGGATTATACCCCTGCGCAGGTGTCGATCGGCACCGGCGGCAAACAGACGCTCTACAATGCGCTGATGGCCACGATGAATGCAGGCGATGAAGTGATCATCCCGGCCCCCTACTGGGTCAGCTATCCCGACATGGTGCTGCTGGCAGGCGGCACGCCCGTAGTGGTCGAGACGCAATTGGAGAACAGCTTCAAACTGACGCCGGAACAGCTCGAAGCGGCCATTACGCCGAACACGAAATGGTTCATCTTCAACTCTCCCTCGAACCCAACCGGGGCCGGATATAGCTGGGATGAATTGAAGGCGCTGACCGATGTGTTGATGCGTCACCCGCATGTCTGGATCATGACCGACGACATGTACGAACATCTGGCCTATGACGGGTTTGAATTCTGCACGCCCGCGCAGGTCGAGCCAGGGCTTTATGAGCGCACGCTGACCTGCAACGGGGTCTCCAAGGCTTATGCAATGACCGGGTGGCGCATTGGTTATGCGGCGGGGCCGGTCGAGGTGATTGCCGCGATGCGCAAGATCCAGTCGCAAAGCACCTCGAACCCTTGTTCCGTCAGTCAATGGGCGGCGGTCGAGGCGCTGAACGGCACGCAAGACTTCCTGGCACCCAACAACGAGGTCTTCAAACGCCGCCGCGATCTGGTGGTGTCGATGCTGAGCCAGATCGATGGCATCACCTGCCCGGTGCCCGAAGGGGCGTTTTATGTCTATCCCTCCATCGCCGGGCTGATCGGTAAGACGACCCCTGCCGGGACAGTCATCGAAAATGACGAGGCCTTCGCGACGGCCCTGCTGGAAGAGGCGGATGTGGCCGTTGTCTTTGGCGCGGCCTTCGGCCTTTCACCCAACTTTAGGGTCAGTTACGCTACCTCGGACGAGGCACTGACTGAGGCCTGCACGCGCATCCAGCGCTTCTGCGCCGCGCTACGTTAACAAGGAGCAGGCATGTCCGCAGAACTGCCCGACTATTACTTCCGTGTCCGCGAAAACGGCGCCGTCGTGTTCCGCGTGGACACGGAAAACCGCCAGCGCCGGATCGAAATGGACCAGATCGCCGTGGTCAATATCCGCAATGGCGAGATCAAACCACATGGGCAGCGGGAATTGTCGGATGAGGACTTGCAGGAAATCCGCGGTTGGATGGCGGCGCGATCCGAGTTGCTGGCCAACCGCGATATCGACGACATTCACCGCGCCGTCGACCACCTGAACCTGACCACGCAATGGGCGCAGTCCAAGGCAAGTGCGGCCCAACTCGAAGAGGTGACCGACACCCTGTTGCTTGCTATGCACGATTTGCGGTCGGTTTTGGTGCGCAAAAAGGCCGACCGTTTGATGGGCAAAGGCCGATCAGAGTGAGCCGAATTTCCTGAGTTGTCGTGGTTCGCAGAAGCCAGAGAGTTGATCATCAGTGTCGGCTCTGCGGCCTTTCCTGCCTTCGTTATGACCGGTCAAACGTCTGTTTTGTAGTGGGCGAGGAACATCACGACGCAGTCGTCCAAAACGTCTTTGGGCGTCGGGTTCTCGCCGAGGAAAAATTCAGGCCAAAAGAAGAAGTTCTTCACAAGCGCCAGAAGCTGGTTGGTCGCAAAAACCGGATCAGCCTTTCGGATCACGCCTGCGTCCATTGCTTCGCTGATCAGCCTCGTTATCGGGTAGTCATGTGTCGCGGTTTCGGTGAAGAATTGCCGGGACCGGTCAAGGTCACGGATCAATTCTGAGATGACCATCCGGTTTAATCCGATGGCGGTTTCATCAGTGATCACCCCAATGTAGCGCCACAAGGCTTCCTTCAATTGTTCGACGAAGTCGCGATCCGAGTCGTAGGACACCGGCTCCATGCTCCGGTTCTGCTCCAGCATGATCTGTGAGATCGCCTCGAAAAGGGCCTCCTTGCTCTCGAAATGATTGTAGAGCGTGCGACTCGAAACGTTGGCCTTTTTGGCGATAGAGGTCGTCTTCGCCCCCAGAAACCCCTGCTCTTTGAACTCATCGATGGCAGCATCTATGATATCTTTTCTTTTCTTTTCAGTGCGTTTCACGATTTCTGCCTCAAAAAGTAAAAAGATGTGTTTACAAACGCCATCTCCCCACCATAAGTAAACACAACAATTTACTTTAGCAAGGCGCAAAGCTGCCTGACCCCGAAAGGACCAAGACCATGACGACCCAAAATCTCACCGCCGGCAAAAACGAAGTCACCTTCAATTCCTTTGGCGTGGATTTGGCGGGCGATCTCTACCTTCCCGAAGGCTTTGATGAAACAAAGACCTACAAAGCAATCGTGGGCGCCAGCCCGTTCCCGCAGGTCAAAGATCAGATCCCGGCCACTTACGGCCCGGAAATGGCCTCACGAGGTTTCATCTATCTCGGCTTCGACTACCTCGGCATGGGCTCGTCCCCTGCGCTGCCCGGGGAGCACAAGCAGTCGCGCTACATGTTCCGGCTGATCGAAAACACTTGGGACGCTGTTTCCTATCTGGGCACACTTCCGTTCGTTGACGAGATTTACGGTCTGGGCGTTTGCCAAGGCGGTTCAATCATCGCATCGGCTGCCGTGACTGATCATCGGATCAAGAAGATCGCCATGGTGTCGGGCATGATGGCGGCGGATGCCTTCCAGTGGACCGACCGTGATGCCGCGAACCAGTTGATCGCGACCGCGAATGCATCGACGCAAAAGATGTATGAAACTGGTAAGCCGGACTACGTTGCGCCGTTCGGACTGAATGACGAAATGTCCCGAGAAGAGTTCGTTGATGCGGCCGCCTACCCTGTTATGGCTGGCGAGACCTATGATTACTACGGCCGTGATGGTGCAAAAGGTCCAGTTGCGGTTGCAACCTTTACAAACATGCATATCGGCGATCAGCCCATGCAGTCGCTGATTTCCATAGGTGAAGCCTATGCAGACAAGATTGCGCAGCCCTCGCTGACCATCTACGGCACAAATGCCTCCACGGCGCCCTGCTCAACGCAGTTTGTCGAGAAGCTGACCAATGAGCACGAGGAACTGGCGTTTGATGAATTCTCCCATGTGGACTTCTACTACAAGCCCGAGGCAGTGAAGGCGTCGACCGATGCAGTTGCTGAGTTCTTTGGCAGATAAACTGATGTGGCAGAGACCAATCTTTGGCCTCTGCCTACTCTACCAAAAAGCGGACATTGGTGACCAATGCGGCATTTGCAAAAGGGCTCACAGCGGAGGGGGCGCTTCTAGCCACCCGCTTTGAAGCCAAAACTCACGCCAAAACGCCGACCCTGTTGATCGTCCGCACCCAGAACCGCGCCATCAGCAGCACTGCCGCGCAGGCGAGGCCGAGGACGAGCCCGCTCCAGACACCGACACCGCCCCAGCCCATCTGAAAGCCCAGCACGTAAGAAGCCGGGATGCCGACCAGCCAATAGCTGAGCGCGGCGATAACCATCGGGCCGGTGGTGTCCTGCACTCCGCGCAGCACGCCCAGCGCGATGACCTGCGCGCCATCCACGGTCTGAAACAGTGCCGCAACCGCCAGCAGCCCAGTGCCGATCAGCAGGATTTGCCCGCGATGGGGATCGTCAGATTCCATGAACAGCGAGATCAACTGCTCGGGAAACACCAGGAACAGCGTCACCGCCACAGCAGAAATCGCAAGCGACATGATCGTGACAACCAAAGCACCACGCGCCAGATGGGCGCGGTCTTTGCGGCCATAGGCATTGCCCGCCCTGATTGTTGCCGCGTTGCTGAGCCCCAGATGAACCATGAACGTGGCCGAGGCCAGTTGCAGCGCGATGCCATGTGCGGCCAGCGGTATCGCCCCCAGCCAGCCCATCATCACGGCGGAGGATGCAAACATCGTCACCTCGCTCAGCATGGTCAGGCCGATCGGCACACCCAGTCGGAACACACGCGCGAACATCTCCCAATCCGGGCGCCAGAAACGGCGGAAGAGCGCATGTTCGGGCAGAACCCGGACTGCGTAGATCACCACTGCCACCAGTGCCACCATCTGGGTAACGACCGAGGCGATGGCCGCTCCTGTAACGCCCATCTGGGGCGCACCCCAATTGCCGAAGATCAGTGCGTAGTTGGTCAGGCCGTTGGTGACGGCAGCGGCAATTGTGATCCAGAACACGATCTGGGTGCGCTCCAGCGCCGCCAGATAGGACTTCATCACCATAACCAGCAGCGCAGGCAGCAGGCCCCAGCCGGCAACCCGCAGATAGGTCGATGCGGTCTCGGCCACGGCGGGCTCCTGCCCCATCAGCAAAAGGATCGGATAGGACCACCAGAGCAGCGGCATGGCCGCGACAAAAAACAGGATCGACAGCCAGAGTCCCATACGGGTGCAACGGCGGATACTGGTCTCATCGTCTTCTGCGGCGGCTGTGGCAACCATCGGCATCACCGCCATGGCGAAACCCGCCCCCAGCAGGAAGAGCACGAAGAAATAGCTGCCACCAAGGGTGACCGCGGCCAGTGCCTCGACCCCATACCAGCCCAACATGACCGTATCGGTCAGACCGATCGCAAACTGCGCCAGATGCCCGCCGATCAACGGCAGGCCAAGGATGGCGATCGCGCGGGCATGGCCGCCATATGTCATTGTGGGACTCATTCGACAGCCATATGGCGGGCCTTTGTGACTTGCAAGAGACTGGTTCACGCCCGCACACTCGGATCTGCAAATAACCGCAACAACTCGAGGCCCGAGATGTCAGACCCTTTCGCGCAACTTGTTCCGGATGCAGGCCGCTTTCTGTCGCAGCTGGCCGCAAACAACGATCGCGACTGGTTTCAGGAGCACAAACCCACCTATGAGGACAAGCTGAAAGCGCCCGCGATGGGCCTGCTGGACGTCATCGCCGCCCATCTTGGTCCGGGCACCGAGACCAAGCTGTTCCGACCCCATCGCGACATACGGTTCTCGAAGGACAAGACTCCCTATCACACCCATCTGCACATGCTGTGGAGCCTGCCTTCGGACAGCAAACCGCGCCCGGCTCTCTTCTTCGGGATCGGGCTGAACTATGTCAGTGTTGGGGCCGGGATCATGGGGTTCGACAAGACGGCGCTGCCGGTTTGGCGCGCCGCCATCGACGGGGATCGTGGGGCAGCGCTACAGGCCGAGATCGATAAACTTACTGCAGGCGGGCTACGTGTCGGGGAGCCGGAACTCAAACGGGTGCCCGCACCTTATGACAAGGACCACCCGCAAGGCGCGCTGCTGCGTCGCAAAGCGCTGACCGTCTGGCATGATCTGGACGAGGCCGAGCAATCCGCCCCTGTTGCGGCCATACAGGCCACCCACCAACGGCTGGCGCCGTTGCTGGGTCAATTGCAAGCGATCTTCTGAGCGTCAGACCGCCTTACGCGCCTCGGGGTGCAGGGCGGTTCCCAGAATGTGCTCGGACTGGTGGATGACATGGTTGGCATGCCCCACGATCAGCGGATCCAGGGCGTTGACCAGATCATGATCCTTGCCCGGATAGTCCAGAGTCGACAGGAAGTGGCGCATGCAATTCAGCCGGGCGCGCTTCTTGTCGTTCGACTTGATGATGGTCCAGGGCGCATCGGCGGTGTCAGTGTAGAAGAACATCGCCTCTTTCGCTTCGGTGTAGTCGTCCCATTTGCCAAGACTGGCCTTGTCGATGGGTGAGAGTTTCCATTGTTTCAGCGGGTCGGTTTCGCGGCTTTTGAAACGGTTTTTCTGTTCAGGCCGGGTTACCGAGAACCAGTATTTGTAGAACCGGATGCCTGAGCGAACCAGCATCCGCTCCAGATCGGGGGCCTGACGCATAAATTCCAGATATTCGTTGGGCCCACAGAACCCCATCACCCGCTCGACACCAGCGCGGTTATACCAGGAGCGGTCAAAGAAAACCATTTCGCCCGAGGTCGGCAGTTCGCGGACATACCGCTGGAAATACCACTGGCCGCGCTCTTCTTCGGTGGGTTTGTTCAAGGCGACAACGCGGGCGGCACGCGGGTTCAGATGCTCCATGAACCGCTTGATCGTACCGCCCTTGCCCGCCGCATCGCGGCCTTCGAAGATCAGCGCGAATTTCTGACCGGTCTCTTGCGCCCAATGCTGCACCTTCAGCAACTCGGCCTGCAACTTGGCCTTCTCGGCCTCATACTGCCGCCGGGGCAACTTTTTGCTATAGGGGTACTTGCCGCTTTCAAACGCCGCGCGCACCTCATCGGGGGTTGGCGCATCCGACGCATTCTCGGGCTTTTTGATCGTGTCACCTTTGGTGATCGCCGCGATACCGGCAGCGGCCCCGTTCTTCATAGGCTTCGGTGTTTCAGTCCGGGTTGCTTGAGCCACTTAGATCCCTCCTGTCGCGTTATTGCGTTAGAGTACTGAGCCCTCAGCAGCGCTGCCTTGATCCGTGTCAAGAAAATGTCACATCACCGGCAGGACCTGCAAAACACCGCCGCAACCGCATCAGGCGGGTTTCCTTTCCGGCCCTTTGGCTGTTTGACTGGATGCAAAAGCGGAGCACGCAATGGACAGTCAGACGGTTACCCTAAACGGGCAGGACTTCTTTCTGCGGCGCTGGGGCAATCCGGCCCTGCCCCCACTCCTGATGCTGCACGGTTTCCCCGAATATGGCGGTGCCTGGTCCGACCTGGCCGCGCATCTGAGCGACCGCTTTCACTGCATCGCCCCCGATCAGCGCGGCTATGGGCAAAGCTGGGCGCCCGGCGGCACCGAGAACTATGTGATCTCGGCGCTGGTCGCGGACATGGCAGCGCTGATCGAACAGATCGGCGGCCCGATTGCAGTGCTGGGCCATGACTGGGGTGCGTCGGTGGCCTATGGGCTGGCGATGTTCCGGTCTGATCTTGTGTCGCGGTTGATCATCGCGAATGGCGTGCATCCCGTCCCGTTCCAGCGCGCTTTGGCTGCGGGTGGCGCGCAATGCGCGGCGTCGCAATATATCGATCTGCTGCGCCGACCCGAGACAACGCGGGCGCTGTCCGAGAACAATTTCGCCAAAATGGATCGGTTGTTTCAGCACAGCATGGATCAGGCCTGGATGACGGCAGAGAAGCTCGCGACATACCGCGCCGAATGGGCGCGACCGGGTCGGCTGGACGGGATGCTCAACTGGTATCGCGCCTCGCCTCTGAAACTCGCCCGCCCCGGCCAGCCTTTGGCCAATCCGCCCGCCCTGCCGCTCGATCGGCTGCTTGTGCGCTGCCCGCATCTGCTCATCTGGGGCGTCGACGATACTGCCCTTCTGCCCGAGGCCACCGAGGGGCTGGAAGAGTTTGCCGCCGATCTGACCCGCGTCGATATTCCGGGCACTGATCACTGGCTGCACCATCAAAACCCGAAAGCCGTGGCAGATGCCATCCACGACTGGCTCTGACCCGAGGACCACGTCATGATCAAGCTCCACCATCTGAACCAGTCCCGTTCCCAACGCATCCTTTGGCTGCTGGAGGAGTTGAACCTGGCCTGTGAGGTCATACGCTATCAGCGCGATCCTAAAACCCGGCTTGCGCCACCGGAACTGCGCGCGATCCATCCGCTCGGGAAGTCGCCGGTGGTCGAGATCGACGGGCAGATCGTCACGGAATCTGGCGCGATCGTCGAAATACTCTGCGCCCGGCATGGCTCGCATATGATCCCCGAACCGGGTACCGATGCGCATATCCGCCATCTGGAACTGATGCATTTCGCCGAAGGGTCGATGATGACGCCGCTCTTGCTGAACCTCTATGTGGGACTTTTGGGCGAGGCTGGCGCGCCGCTGCATCCGCGGATCGAGCAGGAATTGACCAGCCATTTCAGCTATCTGGAAGGCCTGCTGCGGCCTTCGGGCCACTTCGTGCTGGACGAGCTGTCAGCCGCCGACATCATGTTGAGCTTTCCCGCAGGGGCACTCGCACGGCTGGATCGCGAGCAGGAGTTTCCCAACGTCGCCTCGTTTTTCAAGGCCATGCGTGCACGTCCCGCTTATCAGCGCGCCCTCGTCGCGGGTGGCGAGGGCTAAAGGGCTCTAGCCATGCCCCCAATCATCGGGATCCTCGGAATTGCCTGGCGACAGGCCCAGATCGTCGCCTTCGGTCGAACAGCCCAGCCCCAGCACGGTCCGGTTGGCATAAGCGAAATAGGCGGTGACCTGGTTGATCTCCAAAATCTGGCCATCGTCAAACCCGGCCTCCCGCAACGCGGCGACATCCGCCTCGACCATATCAGCGGGGCTAAGCGTGAGTTTGCGCGCATAAACCATCGCCGCGATCTGGGCAGGCTCAAGCGGGGCTTGATCGGGCGTGCGCGCCTCGATCGCGGCCCGGATGGCCTGACCCTTCGCGGCATCGCCCAGCAACCGCTGCAATCCCTGGAAGTGATGTTCAACGCAATAGTCGCAGCCATTGAGCGAACTGACCCAGACCCCCAGCACCTCTAGAAACCATTTCGGCACCGCGTTTCCAGAATGATGCAACACATTCTTGTAGAGGGTCATGTGCCCCTCCATCGAATGCGGGCGCAGGGAATGGGCCATCATGATCTTGTCCACGTTGTTTCCCGGCCCTGTCACCCGTTCATAGAGCCGCCGTAGCTTTCCGGTGGCTTCGTCAAAGGGGATGGTTCTGATCCAACTCACAACGTGTTTCTCCATCAAAAAGTGTCGGCGCAGCAAAGCCGAGATATCGCGCCCAACAGAACGCTTTTGAGAGTGAAACGCTACCGGATCGTTTCCCCTCTGCATGAAAAACCACTCGTGAGAAAACCTTAACGCCATCGCACATTCGCTCTTTAGTCATCAACCCCACCTCTTGGTCATGCCGGATCGCAGCGGATAACGCGGGCGATGCCCAGCTCTCCCCGCGACCGTTCGCGCGACGCAACCGGCCCAATAACCAGAAAAAGGGAGTCAGATGTTATGTCGAATTTGGGAACCAATGTCGTAGTCGCGGGCAACCTGGATGAGTTTCTCTCCAAGGTCTGGACGGATCAGGAATATGCCGAAACCTTGATGCGCGATCCAAGGGGGGCCATCGAGCAGGTTGGTGGTTTCATACCCAACGACATCGAAATCAAGGTGGTACGTGACACCGATCACATCACCCATGTGCACATCTCCGCCGCTCCAACCGAGCGCGAGATCAGCGAGACCGATTTGCTGGGTGTCCAAGGAGGCACAACGCCGATTTGTTTTGCGGCAGCGGGCGGAGCGATGATTGGTCTGTTAACCGCGCAAATCTACGCGGAGACCACAAAAATCTAACACGACTAGTGGCGCTTTGACGAATTTCGAATGAGCGCTGCTGTTTTACGCGAGCAAGAAGTAGGTGAGGAGAGATTGATGAAACAGGCAGCAACAATTGCGAATAGCGAGTTCATTCACAAAGTATGGAGCGATGAGGCATTCGCACAGGAACTGCTGGCAGATCCCAAATTCGCGTTGGAGCCTCATGGCTTTGTCACCGATGACGAGGTGGAGATCAAAGTTGTTCGCGATTCAGAAAAACTTAGACACATCTGCATTCCGGCAGCTCCGTCAGAGGGAGAGATCGGCGAAGAGGACCTCCTTAGAGCACAAGGAGGTACGACCCCCGTCTGCGCCTCGTTTGTCGCCAGCTTCATAGTCTCTGCGGTTGGCACGATCACGATCGTCGAAACGCTTTGAAAATCGGTCTGCTGTTCGTCCCCGGGGTGCAAGGCCAAACTTCTGGTCCTTGCCCGTGTTGATGGAAGCTATCTTTGAGCCAAGGTCGGTGCTGTTTTTGCCCGTCTGACGGTTTCGACCTGGCGTCGGATGAAACCTTCCAGAGCAGGAAGCAAGCGCCGCTTATCCACAACACCTCGCGTCCCCCTTCCCCCGGACCACATCACCTGCCATAATATGGAAAACTCAAGAACAAGAGCAGGTGACATGCCCGAAGATCTTTTGACGCCAAGCGCCTCCACCACTTATGACGCCTCTTCCATCGAGGTGCTCGAGGGGCTGGAACCCGTGCGCAAGCGGCCCGGCATGTATATCGGCGGCACCGATGAGCGCGCGCTGCACCACATGGTGGCCGAGATTCTCGACAACTCGATGGACGAAGCCGTGGCAGGCCACGCCAACCGGATCGAGGTCGAACTGCATGCCGATTATGCCCTTACGGTACGCGACAATGGGCGCGGTATTCCAATTGATCCGCACCCGAAATTCCCTGACAAATCAGCGCTTGAGGTGATCCTTTGCACCCTGCACGCGGGCGGTAAATTCTCGGGCAAGGCGTACCAGACCTCGGGCGGTCTGCATGGCGTTGGTGCCTCGGTGGTCAACGCCCTCAGCGATTCCATGGTCGTTCAGGTGGCGCGCGACAAGCAGCTCTTTGAACAGCGCTTCTCGCGCGGCACGCCGCTGGGCCCGGTGGAAAAGGTCGGCGCGGCCCCCAACCGGCGCGGCACCACCGTGACCTTCCATGCCGACCCCGACATCTTCGGCCATCACAAGTTCAAACCCGCCCGCCTGTTCAAATCCATCCGCTCCAAGGCCTACCTGTTCTCAGGCGTCGAGATTCGCTGGAAATCGGCAATCGACGATGGCGAAACCCCGACCGAGGCCACATTCCATTTCCCCGGTGGCCTCAGCGATTATCTCAAGGAATCGATGAACGGTTCGTCCACCTATGCCGAGCAGCCCTTCGCGGGCACCGTCGACTTTCAGGAGAAGTTCAACACCCCCGGCAAGGTCGAATGGGCGATCAACTGGACGCCGTCGCGCGACGGGTTCATCCAGTCCTACTGTAACACCGTCCCCACGCCCGAGGGCGGTACCCATGTGGCAGGCTTCTGGGCCGCGATCCTCAAGGGGATCAAGGCTTATGGCGAGCTGGTCAACAACAAGAAAGCCACCCAGATCACCCGCGACGACCTGATCACCGGGGGCTGCGCGCTGGTCTCGTGTTTCATCCGCGAGCCGGAATTTGTGGGCCAGACCAAGGATCGCCTCGCCACGGTCGAGGCGCAGCGGCTGGTGGAAAATTCCGTCCGTGACCATTTCGACAATTGGCTCGCCGCCGATACCAAATCTGCGGGCGCGATCCTCGACTTTCTGGTGCTCAGGGCCGAGGAACGCCTGCGCCGCAGGGCCGAGAAGGAAACACAACGCAAATCCGCCACAAAGAAACTCCGCCTTCCCGGCAAGCTGGTGGACTGCTCTAGTTCAACACGCGACGGCACCGAATTATTCATTGTCGAGGGCGACTCGGCGGGCGGGTCCGCCAAGATGGCGCGCAACCGCAAGAACCAGGCGCTGCTGCCGCTCCGGGGCAAGATCCTGAACGTGCTGGGCGCGGCCAGTTCGAAACTGGGCTCCAACGCCGAGATCAGCGACCTGACGCAGGCGCTTGGCGTGGGGCTGGGCACCAAGTTCAACATCGACGATCTGCGCTATGACAAGATCATCATCATGACCGACGCGGATGTGGACGGCGCGCATATCGCCTCGCTCCTGATGACCTTCTTCTTCACCCAGATGCGGCCGATGATCGACGCTGGGCATCTGTATCTGGCCTGCCCACCGCTTTATCGCCTGACCCAAGGCGCCAAACGGGTCTATTGCCTGGACGAGCCCGAGCGGGACGCGTGGCTGGAGAAGGGTCTGGGCGGCAAGGGCAAGATCGACGTCAGCCGCTTCAAGGGTCTGGGCGAGATGGACGCCAAGGACCTCAAGGAAACCACGATGGACCCCGAGAGCCGCAAACTGATCCGCGTCACCATTGACGAGGACGAACCCGGAGAGACCGGAGACCTCGTCGAACGCCTGATGGGCAAAAAACCCGAACTGCGCTTCCAGTATATTCAGGAGAACGCGCGGTTTGTGGAGGAGTTGGATGTTTGAGGACCAGTGAGAACAGCAATAGAAATCTCAGCCGGATTGGCCTTAAGGCAACTTGGATCTACCTATTTCTATTCTTCAGCGGCATTCCTATCGCAGTTTGGTTTGGCGCAATTTGATTGGAAGCAATGTCACTAAATGAGATTGGTGACTTCTTTGCTGGAGCATTTGGCCCGCTAGCCATATTTTGGTTAGTGCTCGGCTTTTTTTAACAGGGAAAAGAGCTTCAAAACAGCGTTGATGCACTGAAGTTACAAGCAAAAGAACTCAAAAACTCAGTTCAGCAGCAGAAAGCGATGGTAGGAATAACTGAGAAACAGCTTGAGTTAGATATTGATGTAAGGAAGGAACAAACTAACGTTTCCATCTCAAATAGCTTACCTTTCTTTCAAATCCACGCGACGGGAAGTCGAAGTAGCGGCGGCGCAATGCGCTACTCTTTCAAAGTAAAGAATGTGGGTGCCGCGTCGCTCGAGGTCAAACTATCACTTGAAGAAAATGATGATGTTACACTTGGAACTCAGCATCTTGCCTACATCGATAAACTTCAGGAGCACGAAATTACGATATTGAATAAGGAAGGGAAGAGGCTCGAACCTAATTCTGAGTACATTCTCTCCCTAACTTCGAAGAACATTCGGGGACAAACCAGAACGCAGGTTTTCTTAATACGAAATGGGTCGCCTATTTTGACCTCAACTGTGCCCGAAAACCTCTGATTTACAACCGAGTTCGCCGTATGGTGGGTTTCCAACCCACCATACGCATCCTCAATTCGTCGCGACGGTGGGGTGAAACCCCAACCTACCCCGGGGCCGCCGGGCAAACATGCCCGTCACGCCCGCCCTGGGGGCGGGACGGGCGCGTACGAAATTCCTTGGATTTCGCACTGATTGGATAGGGCGCGACGTTTCCAGAAGCCTTGATTGCGTTGCGAGCTAGCGACATCATCGCCCCATCTTGCCACCCAAAGGAGCCTCTCCATGACCACCGACCAGATCACCCGGCAGCAGGCGCTCGATCTTGTGGCGGGGGTGGAACGCGCCTTTGGCACCCATGACATCGACGCGATCATGGCGGGGTTTACCGAGGACGTCACTGTCCGCTTCGCCGATCAGCCCGAGATCCACGGGCAGGAGGCGGTGCGCCACTTTCTTGAGGCCCGCTTCGAGCGGCAGAAGGGCTATACCCTGACCAAGACCATGCGCATGCATGAGGGCGACATGATCGGCAATTACTGGGTGGGCGACTGGGAAGACGCCATTACCGGTCAGCAGATGAGCGGGCGCGGCACCGAGTTCTGGACCGTCCGTAACGGCAAGGTCGCCATCTGGGAGGCCGCCTTCAGCGTCTGGGATCGCAATGCACCCACCAAACCGCCCTGCGCGCCATAAGGCGCCAGCCCCATAGCCGCAAATTGGCCTGAACGCCGCACTTGCGGATAAACCGCAACCTACATCTGCGTGAGGACTGTTGCCTGTGGGCGGAGCGTGCATAGACTCCCCCCATGACCTCTTTCATCGCCGAAAACCAACTGGCCCTGCTTTTGCTCTTCTTTCTGGGGGGCTGTGTCGGCACCGGGTTCCTGTTTCGCAAACCTGCCGGGCACCGGGCCTGGAAGCTGGCCGATCTGGTCTGGGTCCTGCTCGGCGGGATCGGCGCGCTGACGGCGATTATCGCGGGGCTTTATGTCTCGGACAGCTCGCGCCTCGACCGGCAGATCGACGTGGCCTATGCCGCCACGCTGGCCTTTGACCGCGACGCCGCCCGCTTCCGCCTGCGATTTTGCGACCCGGCCTATGACCCCGATACGGGCGTTCTGTGCGAAAAGGTCGAGTTCCTGTCCGCCTCCACTGCCAGCAATGCCGACCTGCCGCTTTTTATCGCCGTCACCGATGAGGTCGCGCCACTACAGGGGCTGAACTTTCTGTTTGGCAGACGGGACGAAGACACGGACGAGATGAAGGGCATGATGGCGCAGGCCGATGCCTTTGATCCTGAACAGTTTCTGGTTTTCACAACGCTGGACGATCAGACGCAGGCAGCGGTCGACAACATGCGCCGCAAGGTGCCCGCGATTGCAGGCGACTATCTGATCCTGGCGCAGGCCTATGACGATCTGGTGGAACAGGTCGGCAAGCTGAAGGATGAATGGGAATACCTGCAGGCCAATGCGCATATCCTGATCCTGCAAATCATCGCCTTGTGTCTTGTGAGCTTTGCGGCCCCGTTCCGACTGGGCAAATCCGTGGTGGAGTTGCGCTGAAAGCCGCTTCGAAACGCCTTGTCAGCGCCGGTAGCTCTCGGCCAGCTTTTGTGGATCTGCACCGGCAAAGTAGCGCGTCAGGGTCCAGAGGTTTCGCGCACCGCGCCGGACCCATCCGGCGCGGGCGTACCGACGGGCGCTTGTCGTTGCGCGAACCGGCAAGCCCGTCAGGCGCGGCAGAACCCGCACCAGCGCCACATCCTCCATCAGCGGCTGATCGGGGTAGCCTCCGACACGTTCATAGACCGACCGCCGCACCAGCAAACCCTGATCGCCATAGGGCAGTCCAAACAACCGTGACCTCAGATTGGCCCAGCCCGCGACCCAGGCCGGGGCAAAGCCACCCGCGCGGAAGGCCAGCCGAAAATAGGCACCCTGCCCTGAACTCTCGATATGCTCACCAACCACCTGCGACCAGCCCCGTTCCAGCACCGTGTCCGCATGCAGGATCAGCAGCCAATCGCCCTGTGCCTCGGCACAACCGCGCCTCAGTTGCCCGCCCCGAGAGGCAGGTCCGGTCATCAGGTTTGCGCCCGCCTCATCGGCGATGGCACAAGTCGCATCCTTCGACCCGCCGTCGGTGATGATCAACTCGCGGATCAACCCTGCGGTCAGGCCTTCGATCAGGGCCTGAAGACAGGTCGGCAGGCTCTCGCCCGCGTCAAGCGTCGGGATCACGATGCTGATCTTGGCCGCCATGTGTTTCTCCTCTGGTGCCCCGGCGGGGTTGTCCTATATCACGGGGCCCAGACCCTAGACGAGGAACCCCAGATGTCCACCCGCCGCATCCTTATGATCACCGGTTCCGACGCAGCGGAGTTCCTGCAGGGCCTCGTGACCAACGACATAGCACATCTGGATCGCGGGTTGGTCTATGCTGCCCTGCTGACGCCGCAAGGCAAGTATATCGCAGACTTCTTTCTTGCGCGGTCCGGAGACGGTATCCTCCTGGATGTGGCCGAACCGCTTGGAGATATGCTGGCAAAACGCCTGAGTATGTACAAGCTGCGCGCCGATGTTCAGATCGCAGACGCTGCGCTGAACCTGCAGCGTGGCACCGGTCCAGCGCCCGAGGGTGCCCTGCCCGACCCACGGCATCCCGATCTTGGATGGCGGCTCTATACCGCCGCGGAGGAAGGCGATGATGGCAGTGATTGGGACGCCATCCGCGTGGCCCATTGCATCCCGGAAACAGGGATTGAGCTAACGCCCGACAGCTATATCCTCGAATCCAGGTTCGAGGCACTCAATGGCGTGGACTTCAAGAAGGGCTGCTATGTGGGGCAGGAAGTGACAGCCCGGATGAAGCACAAGACGGCGCTGCGCAAAGGGCTTTGCCTGGTCGATGTTCAGGGCGACGCCGAAGCCGGAACTGAGATCACCGCAGATGGCAAAACTGCCGGAACGCTTCTTACCCGTTCGGGCGATCGTGCCATCGCCTATCTGCGCTTTGATCGGGCCAAGAGCGACCTGAGTGCGGCTGCGGCCCGGGTCAGGATGGACGAGACCTGACGCGCCAGACAGGATCAAATTGAAGGTTTGAGTTCGACCCGGTTTCTAAGCACACTGCGCCCGGATACAGCGCAAGGAACACGGGATGTTTCAACTCTATGCCGCGATCTGGCGGATCAGCTCCGGGCAACAGATCGTCTTGATCCTGCTGTCTATGGCCATCGCCGCATTGGCAGCCGTCCCTCTGGATTTCCAAAAGAATATCATCAACCTGCTGACCGCAAACACACTGGAGGAGGAAAGATTGTTCCTGCTGGGGGCAGGCATGATCGCGGCGATCCTCCTGAGCCTGCTGCTGAAATGGATCATGGGCTACCGCGCCAGCACTTTGGGCGAGAGAACCATCCGCCTCATCCGCGCAAGACTGCTGGACCGTGCTGATATTCCGGGCCGGACCAGGGGGCGACAAGGGACATTGACCACTGCGATATCGGCAGAGGCGGAAGAATTGGGCAAATTCGCGGGCAGTGCGTTCTCCGAGCCGGTGGTTCAGATCGGAACACTGATCAGCGTGATCGGGTATATCGCCTCGACACAGCCAATGCTGGGCCTGATAGCGCTGCTGATGATCGCGCCGCAGATCCTGATCGTGATCTACTCACAAAGCCATGTGAACCGCTTCATCGCCGAGCGCGTCCATGTGCTGCGCGCGTCGACAGACCGACTGACTGCAGAGCAAACTGCCGAAGTCAGAGCTGCCATTCTGGCCGAGTTTGACCGCATCTATGAAACCCGCCGCCGGATTTTCATCTGGAAACTGTCCAGCAAGTTCCTCTTGAGCGTCATCAACGGCGTTGGCACGGTTTCGGTGCTGATGCTTGGGGGCTGGCTGGTCCTGAACGGACGTACGGATGTGGGCACCGTGGTTGCTGCCACGGTGGGCCTGACGCGTATTCAGGCCCCTACCGCTTTCCTGATCGCGTTCTACCGGCAGGTCAGCGCCAACCGGATCAAGTTCGACCTATTGCGAGAAATCTTGCACCCAGCGCCGCCGCCGTAACGACGGACGCAGGACAACTCGCTTCGCGTTTCGAAGTAAGAAATCCAGACCTTCACAAAAGCCCGCGCATCGAACAAGCAGGCACCAGCCGCGAAACGACCGGTGCGTGTTTGCTCTTCGATTGTGACGTTGCGTCACGCGCGCTCGGAATATTCCATGGTTTCGGTGTTCACCACGATCATTTCGTCCTGCCCGACGAAGGGCGGAACCATGATCTTGACACCATTGTCGAGGATCGCGGGCTTGAAGGAGTTTGCCGCTGTCTGGCCCTTGACCACTGGCTCGGTCTCAACGATCTGGCAGGTCACTTTCTGCGGCACCGTCGCGTTCAGTGCTTCGGCCTCATAGAACTCGACCACGATGGTCATACCGTCCTGCAGAAACGGACGGCGATCACCCAGCAGCTCGGCAGGGACCTCGACCTGTTCATAGGTTTCAGTGTCCATGAACACCAGCATCCCATCGTTTTCATAGAGAAATTGCTGATCTTTCTGCTCAAGGCGGACGCGCTCAACCTTATCCGCCGAACGGAACCGTTCGTTCAGTTTCGAGCCGTTGCGCAGGTTGCGCAGCTCGACCTGGGCAAAGGCACCGCCCTTGCCAGGCTTCACATGATCGACCTTGACCGCAGCCCAGAGCCCGCCATTGTGCTCCAGCACATTGCCCGGCCGGATTTCGTTTCCGTTGATCTTGGGCATGACATAAATCCTTCACATACGGTTGATGCCTCAGTTCGCGCTCCTATATCTGGCGCGAACGACCCATGCAAGACAACGATACCTTGTGCTGCACGTGCAGCGAGCCATGCGCAGAGCGCAACGCTCGTATGCATCTCTGGGGTACCCGAATCGAGTTGGATCGGTCATAAGCAACGCCACGCCGAAAAATGCAAGAGCAAGAACAACAAGGAAGACGAGATGCAAGATTTCGTTGACGGCACCGCCTTTAACAACGAGCAAGGCAATCGTGCACGTAAACTTTTCGCGGCCGTTGTGTTGGCCGCACTGGACGACGCCATCGCCGATGACAAGAAGTATGGCAATGGTCCTGAGCAGATCGCCCGCTGGGCCCGTTCGCGTGACGGGCGCGAAGTTCTGAGCTGCGCCGGTATTGACCCGAACGAACGGGTCGTCAGCGGCCTGATGGAATTCGTCGGCCGTGGAGTGCGTACATCCGTCGCACTGTCGCGCGAGGAAAGCGAGCGCCGCAATGCAGCGCAACAAGCTGAAGCTGCCTGAGTTTCACTCTACCTCAGGTTGAAAAAGCGCGCCCCACGGGGCGCGTTTTTCGTTAGAAGAACAGAATCCATTGCCGTGCGGTCCAAAACTCTGCTGCCAGCATCAATCCAAAGGCAACTGCTCCCACAGGCCCCAGCCCGCTGCGCCAGAGGCTGAAGTAGGCCAGGCAGCAGGCAATCGCCACCAGCGGAGCGATCCACATCGCGTGATGCGCGCTGTCCCAATAGCTGATCGGACTATCGAATACCCAGTTCGTAAACGGCCAGAATTGCGGTCGGCCATCCCCGGCATGCAACAGAAAATCAGTGGCGAGATGCAGCATGGCTGATCCAGAAAATGCGATCAAAACCGCGTGGCGCCGAACATGCGCAAATGCCAATAAGAGGCCCCACAGCAAGAAACTATTGTCGACTGCAAAAACGCTCTGCCAGGCGGGCGAGAAGTAGAGCTCATCGAAAACCACTTGCGGCGGGATGCCCTGGACATGCAATGCCCAGAGCGCCATCACATAGAGCGACGCATCGGGCGCCAACGCCCCAAGAAGTGCGGCAGCCATCACCCGACGTCCATTGCCACGCCCGAATACGGCGGCGCCTATCAAAAGATGAGCAGGCGTGTTCACGGGGCTTTTCCTCAGGGCGCAAATCGGGTCATCTGCCGGTCAGGTTAGGAGGCAGGCCATGGTCAAGTCCATCATGATTCAGGGCACGGGCAGCAATGTCGGGAAATCCATGCTGGTGGCCGGTCTGGCGCGGGCTTATGCGCGGCGCGGGATGCGGGTCGCCCCGTTCAAGCCGCAGAACATGTCCAACAACGCCGCTGTGACCCCGGAGGGCGGGGAGATCGGGCGCGCGCAGGCCTTGCAGGCACGCGCCGCCTTTCGCGCACCGCATACGGATATGAACCCGATCCTGCTGAAACCCGAAACCGACACCGGCGCACAAGTGATCGTGCAGGGGCAACGGCGCGACACGCTGAGGGCCTCTGATTATCGCAAGGACAAATCCAGCCTGCTCAACGCCGCATTGGAGAGCTTTGGCAGGCTCTGTGACGATGCCGATCTGGTGCTGATCGAAGGCGCGGGCAGCCCGGCAGAGACCAACCTTCGCAAAGGCGACATCGCCAATATGGGCTTTGCCTGCGCAGCCGGAGTGCCGGTGGTGCTGGTTGGCGATATCCATCGCGGCGGTGTGATCGCGCAGATCGTCGGCACGCAGGCGGTGCTGGACCAGACCGATCTGTCCCATATCCGGGGCTTTGCGGTGAACCGGTTCAAGGGCGACATCCGCCTGTTCGACGAGGGGCGCGACGATATTGCCACGCGAACCGGCTGGCCCTGCCTCGGCGTGGTGCCCTGGTTTGACGATGCCTGGAAGCTGCCCGCCGAAGACATGATGGATATCCGGTCCCATGCTGGCGGGGCCTTCAAGGTCGTGGTGCCGCAGCTGGAGCGCATGGCGAATTTCGACGATCTCGACCCGCTGGCCGCCGAGCTCGACATCACGGTTGAAATCGTGCCAAGCGGGCGCCCCCTGCCCGGAGATGCGGATCTGGTGCTGTTGCCGGGCAGCAAATCCACCATCGGCGATCTGACCTATTTCCGGGCGCAGGGCTGGGATATCGACCTACTAGCGCATGTCCGACGCGGCGGTCATGTGTTGGGCCTCTGCGGCGGATACCAAATGCTGGGTAACAGCATTGATGACCCAGAGGGGGTTGATGGCCGCCCCGGCAAGGTCGCTGGTTTGGGCCTGCTGGATGTCGAAACGGTGATGGCGGGCCGCAAACAGGTCAAATTGACCGAAGCGGTTGCACTGGACACCGGCGCCGCCGTCAGCGGCTACGAGATTCATATGGGCCGCACCACGGGTCCGGATTGTGATCGCGCATGGCTGTCCATCGCCGGACGGCCAGAGGGTGCCGCCTCGACAAATGGGCGCATACGCGGCAGCTATCTGCACGGCATCTTCTCATCAGATGCGTTTCGGGCCGGGTATCTGGCTTCACTGGGCCAAACATCCGGCGCCGCATACGAGGGCGGCGTTGAGGCGACGCTCGACAAGCTGGCCGACCATCTGACACGTCACATGGACCTGGATCAGCTTCTGGCACTGGCAGAGCCCCCGACGCCGCGGTGAGCGATCAGCCCAGATCGCGGGCGGTCAGCGCCCGTTGGATTTCGCGGCGCACCAGCTTGCGCACATTACGCGTGATCCGCTCGCCCAGAACCCCCTGCAATTCCTGCCGCACGATTTCCGCGACAAGTTTTTGCAGGCGCTCCTCATCCAGAACCGCCTCGTTGGCAGCTGGGATGCCCTCAGCCGTCACGCTTGCGGTCTGTTGGGTATCGTCGGCACGCACTGCGTCCTTGTCCTCCGCCGCAAGCTCTGCCTGTCCCTGAACTGGGCTGGCAGAGTGCCCGGGATCGCTTTCATCGATGGCCGGTTCGACAACGGACGCCGCGGCGATCTCAACCCGCGAAGCCACATCCGGCCCTGTTGCTGTACCATCCGACGGCGCGCGATCCTGCCAGCCAATGGCAGGTTCGACCTTGGTGCCGGAGTAATCCTCATCTGTTGCGCCGTCGGGCTCCCACTGGTCGTCGGTACGCGCAATCGCGGCCTCAAGCGCTTCGATTTTTTTCGTCAATGGCGGTTCATCCGAAGCGCCATCCTCATCGTCCACGGCGTTTTGGCCGTGAAATGCGAAACCGTCTGCTGCCTCACCAAGCGTTTGCGCATCCTCCGCGCGCGCTGCTTTGGCCACCTCCGGGCGGATCCAGGCGATTTTTTCGTTCGGCACTGCATCCTCGGGCCGCAGCAGCATCGGTCGGGGTTTGGCAGGTGGAGCGTCGGCCCCGTCGGGCTCATGCGCCTGAGCCGCTTCAAACAGTGTAGTTTTTGGATTGCGCCACGGAACGGCCGAAACGCGCTTGGGCGGTGCCCTGTGCTCGGGCTCCGCAACTGAATCCGACACCCGCAGGGCCGGTGTCAGTACAAGTTTATTGGCCTTTTTCGGCCTCTGGGCCGTGACTGGCTGACGCTCTGGCACGTCTTCACTGCTTACGAGTTTTCGGATCGAGGACAGAACATCCTCGATTCCCACATTGGCGACCTGATTGGACATTTTTTTTCTACCACTCTGAACCTCACTACAAGTGTAGCGAAGCCCGGCAGGTCTGCCAACAGATGAGTGAAATCTTATTGTTTGCCCAACGCTTTCAGGACACGGTCCAGATCTTTGCTTTGTTTGCTGATATTGGCCGGCGCGTTCTTCACCAGGTTGTAATATAGCGTCGGATCATAGATTTGAACGGCAAGGCCCAGTCGCTCTGCCGTCAGCAAACCTTGTGAAAGCAGAACCTGATAAGCGGCCAATGAACGCTCGGAACGAGCAAAAATTTGCTGGGTCTGCGCATCCAGCAGATCCTGCTCGGCAGTCAGAACATCCAGAGTCGTACGTGCGCCGAGCGTTGCTTCTTCGCGGATACCGTCAAAGGCGATCTGCGCCGCACGCACCCGTTCGTTCGAAGCGGTCAAGCTGGCCTCGGCGGTCTGGAACCGCACATAGGCGTCCTTGACCCCTTGGACAACGTCCCTCTGGACGCTCAGCAGCGTGCCGCGGCTGGCGTCACGCGTGGCAATCGCACGCCGAACCTGAGCCGCCAGCGCGCCGCCCGCATAAAGCGGTTGTTGGAACGTTACGTCGGCGGATGTCGACCTGTTGAAATCAGGACCACTGAATTCGTTGGAATATCCATAATCTAATCCCAGCGTCACGTTCGGCCCCAGTTCCTTGCGCTGCTGCTGCACAATCAGTTCGGCAGCACGCACCTGATGCTGTGCCGCCAGAATCTGAGGATGCGTCTTGACGGCAACCGCAATCGCCGCCTCGACCGAGGCCGGCTGCTTTGGCAGGCTCGGTTGGCCCGCCGTTTTGCCCGGCTCGTTGCCGACGGCATTTGCATATTCGGCTTGGGCCGTCGTCAAGCTGCCCAGCGCGTCAGCAAGGTTGGCCCGTGCTGCGGCAACACTTGCCTCGGAGAGCGCAACGTCGGTGCGTGTTACTTCTCCCACCTCGAAACGGTCCTGCGAGGCGCGCAGTTCCTCACCCAGAACGCGAACGTTGTTGCGGCGTAGTGCGACGTTGTCCTCTTGCAGGATCAGGTTCATATAGGCGCTGACCGCACGAAACAGAACGGACTGCTCGACATCGACAAGCGTTTGCCGGGTCGACAGAACCGTCTCCTGGGCGGATTGCTTGGCTAGGCGCGTGGCCCCACCGTCATAGAGCAATTGCTGAAACGAAAGGCCGAAGAACCCGTTGGTCTCATACCCATCCTGGCTGAAGTTGTTGGATCTCTGGTCCACAAACTCCCGCTGTACCTGCAGCGTCCAGTTGATGATTGGCCGCAACTGCGCGACCGCAATCGCAACATCTTCATCCGCAGCCCGCAGCAACGCCCGGTTCTGCTCCAGAAGCCCGCTGGTATTGTAGGCCCCGACAAGGGCATCAGCCAGATTGTCCGCCGCCGCCCATCGCGGCGCCACCGTTGCCGCCAACAGCGCAACCGACAGGGCCGTTCCTTTTAGTACTGCTCTCAACATTGCTTTCCGCGCCTTTTTATATATCCGGACTGCCGTCTCATGCCCTGCGGCTTAAAGAGAGAATTCCGGTTGCTTTGTGAACCCCGGCAGGACGTGCCCGCCGGCATTGAATGCGTATCTCCAGGACAGGCTGCCGCCGGACTTGTAGCCGATCCGTACGGTTCCGACCCCGTTTTCAACAAAGGTGCAGGCGATGCGCCCACCATCCTTGAGCTGCTCCAGCAGGGCCTGAGGCACTTCTTCGGCGCCCCCTTGCACGATGATCGCGTCGTAGGGGCCATGTTCGGCAGCCCCCTCGGCCAGTGGCCCGTGATGCACGATCGCGTTGTCGGCGCCAGCCTCGGACAACAGAGACTGCGCCTCACCCGCCATATCGGCATCCTCCTCAACCGCAACGACCAGTTGCGCCAGACGCGCAGTGACGGCGGTGGAATAGCCAAGCCCTGCCGCCACATCCAGAACCGCTTCGTCGTCCTGAATGTTGAGCGCGTCGAGCATTTTCGCAAATGTCCGGGGCTCGGGCAGTACCCGGCCATCGCCAAGATCAAGCATCTCCTCGGCATAGGCAGCCTCGCGCTGAGCATCGGGCACGAAGGCCTCACGCGGAACATCGAGCATCGCCTCGATGATCGGAAACTTGGTCACATCCGAGGGACGGATTTGCGTATCCACCATGATCCGGCGCCGCGCGGCAAAGTCTGGCATAATCGTGATCTTCCAACACTGTGTTATCGTGGGTTGTGCCACACTGGTGGTCAGGCGGCAATGTCCCATGCTGATGTAACATTTCCTCGGTTGCCCTGTTGCAACGCGCCTGGCGCGAAGTTTGGCCGCTAAATCGGGTGATTTTCCCTTGAGATCATCTGGACGCCACCGTTCAAACCTGTTAGAAGACCCCTCGCACCACGGCAAGTGATTGATATCACTGGAAAAGGCGAGTTGGCGGAGTGGTGACGCAGCGGATTGCAAATCCGTGTACACCGGTTCGATTCCGGTACTCGCCTCCATTTAAATTCAATGACTTAACGAGTCACAACACCAGTCTCTAGGACTCCCGCTTTCTTCTGGTGGACGTATTAGGGACAAGGAGCAAGGATTCTTGCAGGTTTCCGATGCCAGATACGCTATTGCCTCAAGCAGCCCGCGATACCCATCCTTTACGAGGTCAATATTCATGGCGCTGTCGGAATTCATGGCGCTGTCGGAAGCCGCAACGCCGGTGCGTGCTAGCGAGATAATCCTGGCGGCTTTGTCGTAGGCGTCCTCATGTCTAGCGACTTCATAGATTGGCCCAGGCACAGTGGTACTGGTCGCGCTAGCGTGTTGAACATTCATTGCATCGGTCTCCGATTGTGATATGATCCTTAGGGATCAGTATAGCGCATGATCTGAAGGGATCAAGATGGCAATGACAGGCAGGCAACTTCAGGCGGCTAGAGACCTTATTGGATGGTCACAAGCGAGGGTAGCAGACTCGGCTGGAGTATCCGTGCCGACGGTCAAACGAGCGGAAGGTTCTGGGCAGGTGACGGCATCAGCTGACGCAATCACCAAAATCCGATCAGCCCTCGAAGCTCAAGGCATCCAGTTCCTTGATAGCGGCGAGGTGGCAGCGGGGCCGGGGGTGGCTCTAAAGGCGGAGTAACGGCGATGAAGCGAATACTCGGACTAAGCATACTTGTTTGCAACGCAGTGACTTTAGCAGCCTGTGACAAAGGCCCGAACGGCTTTGGCGTAGCGCCTGCGGGCGTGCCTCAAGCAGAATGGGACGCTGAACAGAAAGCTAAGCGAGAGGCTTTCTATAGGTGCATGAGTGGCCCGAGACCCGGCGGGGATTCCGGGAAGTGCTACGCCCTGAAGTGGTAAACGTTCGGCTTACTCTGGCACAGACAACTTCCGATGCTAATCAAGCACCACGCCCTTGTCGGGCTCGGTCCCTCGGATGGCGTCTCTAACCTCCTGCGCCACGCCCTCGGCCCTCGAGATGGCCCGATTGATGTGCAGCCGAGACATCACGGTCAGCTCCGCTGTCTCGGTAGCAAAACGCATTTCATCCTGCGATTTCTTGGTGGAACCGTCAGCTCCACCTAAATTTCGGGCAGCCCATAGCTCTTTCCGCTTGGCTAGATGTTCGTTCTGCTGCGTAATCGTCAACTCCGACCGCATCAGGTTCTCGTCAATATCCCAGAGTAGCCGGCGCAAATCGGCTACAATGTCGTTCGTTTGACCCAATTAGCCACTATTGCTGCCTGAAACGGCTGCATTGGGTAGCAATCTAGGGCAATTCATTGACTGTGAAGCCCTTCGAGTCTTGTGTTCTTCCAGAGCTATACCGGGCACCCATGCAGACACCTTTTCCTCAGATCATAACGAAATCGCTAAAGGCGGGTGACGACGAAGCAAGATGTGTCGATGCCGTGCACCTGCTGACCGGAACCGACATACCGCGCGAGGTAGCCGAGTGGCTTTGTCAGACCGTGGATAGACTTGTTTGCGATGACAAACTGGCCTTGGAACTCTACATGAGGCTTTGCATGGCTTCGGGTGGCAACACGCATGGATAGGCGGGCACAGTGGCTCAGCTAGTCTCTGCGCTCACCCCTACTGCATCTGTTACAGAGGGAGATGAACACCGGACCTCATGACGCAAATGTAACATGGTCAAGACCAGTGAAGAATTAGAGAAGCAGCTTTGGGCGGTTTCGCCCCGTTGCGGGATTGACTCTACTCAATATCACTCGGCTCCAATCGCCCCTCTGCGAGCAAGTGTTGAATGACGTAAGCGACAGAGAGTGCGTCATCTAACGCATCGTGGGCACGCTGATCCGGATGGTCGACCCCGAAGTAGCCAGCGAGTTGATTGCTTTGGGTCCGCTTGAGATCTTCGTAGGGCATCCCCGCTCTCAGCAACAGGTCACAGGCATTTCGAAACTGGCTAGCAGGTAGGGGTGGAGAGATACCCTCAATATAGCAACTGATCGCCAACATGTTGAGTTCATCCTTCCCCCAGGACCATAGCTTCGCACCCGCTGCGAATTCTTCGACGTCCCTTAGCGCCTTCGAAAGCGGCACACCCTCCGCGTCAATGTCCCGCTCGGTGACGCCAGTCAAAACGCTAAAGTAAGGATCAAGGGCAACTCGTTTGCCGCTCCGATTTTTGGGAATGACATATGTGCGCTGCGTACCCAGAACCGGAAATTCGCCTCCTAACCCAAGCTTAACGAGGCCAATCTGCGCAACGACCGGATCTGGATCGTAGGGACCACACCAGAACCGTGATAGAGCACCTTCGGCGGTCAGGAACTCACAATCAAAAACTATCGCCTGTTTCAAATCTGTCTCCTAGCGAAGCTTACGAGACGATACTCACCAACCGGGGTGCCAGCAATGTGGTGCGCGCTCTAATCTCCTATGGCGCCTAAATCCTCGACCGGGCGCCTAATCCTGCTATTCCTGCCAATCGGGAAAGGTGCAGATTTGCATCTCGCTCGAGCGCCTGAGCATTGCGATCCAGTTATCAGACCAGCCTGTTGCTGACCTCGACAATATTGCCATCTGGGTCCCGGAAATACACTGACATTAGTTTGCAGACCGCGCCCAGCTTTTCAGAGGGTCCTTCGACAATCCTGACGTCGTGTGAGCGAAGTTGCCCGACAACTTCATCCATTGGCGTATCGGTTATGAGGCAAAAGTTGCCGCTACCGGGTACTGTCTTTTTCGCCAGTGTCGGTGCTGTAAGCACATCCTGAAGACTGATCTTACTCGACCCGAAGTGAAGGGACCACTTGCCGGGGCGTTCCTCGTGCGCCGTCATGTCGAGCACTCGCTTATAGAACTCAAGAGTTTCAGTGACGTCGTGGACGCAGAGGACAATGTGATCGAAGCCGTAGACGTTCATAAGCAGAGCGTACCTTTATTCAATCTATCCGTACAGATTGCGCCAACAGGGGCAATTGCAATACCGCCATGAGCTGCGCTTCCACTAGCCACTCCGCACTGTTTGGTAGTAGCCTACTACTTCGACAGCCTACCTTCCCCATATGCCATCCGGGCAACTAAGCGCGCGTACTCGGCCAGTTCCTCACCTTCCAGGTGCCGCGCACCGTCAATCAGCATCGATACATCCGAGCCGCGCGACCACGCCTTTGCCTCTGCGCTGATGCTGTCTAGCGCCTACTTTATCGCGTCCTCAGGGGTTATGTTGTCAGTATGACAGGCTCATGCTGGCTGTGAACAGTCTGCCCACGGCCGCGGCCAAGCGCGCGGTTAGCGCAAACTTGCCCTTACTCGGGGCAGAGACAGCTTGCAGAGAGTCGTGCAAGGATGCCCTTATGAAGCAAGATTAACCCGCCGGTATTCAGTGCTTAATTTCCATCGCCTTTCTTAGTGGCACACCCGTCACATCAAAATATGAAAGGTCAGCCACATGTCTTATGTTGATTCAAACGTCGGTAGCCGCAACCTTTCACAGGTTCTCTCGGTATTTGACCAAGCCAGATACGTTCTAAGCAATCGGAAAGCCTATCTCGAAGCCGCGAGTCGTCTGAATCGGATGACGGATCACGAACTGGCAGACATTGGGGTCAATCGCTCTGAAATTGACGAAGTGATTAGGCAGCACGTCTGAAGAGCAACCGCGTGGTTTGGAGGGCTGCCTCAACGCCCGGCTGTCAGAGGTCGGGCCATCGCATGCCGCACGGCTGGGGGTATCGGCGTTGCCACGGAAGATGCAGCGCCAACCTTATCGCGTAGGGAATGGATCGCGAATTAGGGAGATGGCATCATGAGAGACATTCGTCGATGGGTCTGCACTATTGGGCTGGTGATGCCATTAGGTGCGGCTGCTCAATCTGATGAGGTGTTCATTGGATGTGGGCAGACGGAGCTATTACATAGCAACACCTCCATCACATTTGACGGGGCGGACCCGAAGACCGCCGAGGTAGGTGACCGACGTATCCTTTATTGGTCTCTTAGTGACCTGGACGGACATTTTGTTGGAACTTTCGACGTGGTCTCTACAGTCCTGGGCGGAAGCCCCGAGTTTGGTCACTACGTCCAGGCCGATGGCAATATTATCGTTCCAAATGGTGAAATCTTCGTCAACGAAGTCGTTTATCTTGGCGATGCGGCGGACACTGGACGCTCTGGTGAAGACCAACAGGTCATCGAATTGATAGTCACAGGCGGAACCGGGCAGTTTTCCGGTGCGAGCGGGACAGTCTCGATCACCGTGCCCGAATACCAAGACGACCATCTGCGTGATCGACCGATGTCGCTGGACATACGCTGCTGAAGCGTCACTTGCACAGATCCGACTTCGACCCCATCAGCTTGAAGGAACTTTCACCGGGGCGTTTAGGGTCGCCCTCAGCAAGCTCAAGGTCGAACGTATCAAGAAACGGCACCAGAAGCCCCGGATCAGCCATGTAGAAGGCCGTTGTGTCTCTGAGGTCGCAACGGGGCACGCAGTCCGCGTTGTGCCCCCACAGGCCCCGGCCTGCGTGCTCATCCATCCATCTGTATAGTTCCTCTTACCGACGCCCATACCCCCCTACAGGAACCAGCACGCGGACCCGGAGCGGGTAGAACAGTTCGTCAGCGGCTTTCTTTCGGGAGCGGGATTTGGTGCGCAGGACGGGAAAGCCAGGAGTGATTTTCAGCTTGGGCAAGTCGCAATGTTCGCCTTATGTTCTCTTCATGCCTGTCTCTCATCCGCCAGCCCATCCGTATCCCGGAAAGTGCCGCACCTTGCGGGATGCAGCGGCTGACGGTCAGGTCATCACGCTCAGATGCAACCTGTGTCGCCGCAAGGCCCATTTCCTCGCCTCAGACCTTGTGGACATTGTTGGCGCTGACTGGCCGATGCATGAACCGGTGTTGCCCTGCCACAAGCATGGTCGGGAGTATGTGGATATGCGGGCCCGGCTGCCACGACAGGAAGACCTGGGGAAGCTGCCGGTGCGCCGCCCCGCGAAGCTGATACAGACATGGAAGACGGTGATGCTGGGGGATGAGTAGCTGGACCGTCTGTTAGCTACCTGTCCCAAATATGAACCGCGCAATGAATGAGAACACTGCAAAAAATACTCCAACTACGAACGCAATCGAACGGATAGGGTTCTTGTGGAAGGGCAAGAAGAAGAAGACACCCGAAATGACTTTGCCGAGCTGGGGCCGCATTTGCATAAGCTCAACAACGGCAGCGACGAACAATGGAAGACCGGCGAACGCTGCCGCATATAGGTAGGCACCAGTTATGTTGGTGAAAGTCACTGCATCCTTGAGTGTCGGTAGCACCGCGTTCAGTGCCAGCAGTCTGTCCCCAGAGAACGAACCAAAGATACTGGCCGACAAAAAATAAACTACCGCCACGACAACGCCAAAGACGACAATGCGAAGAATGATATCAGCAAAAAAGCAGTGCGATGAGGCCAATCCGTTCGATCAGTACCGAATTTCGAAGCCTTATCGCTACAATTGTTGCAACCGCGTTAGTGATGAAGACAGTAAAAAAGCCTTCTGTCAGGATGCCACGCATGAAGTAACCCCGGGCATCAGAGCTGTTCAAGAACAATTGTGTGAATTCGGGCACAACATAAGCGAAACCAAATAGCATAATCGCCATCGCCGCAACGCTGAGCAGCGCTATGCGTCGAATGAAGATTAGAGCATTGTCATTGTAGCCGAAGAAACGGTCAAAGACTTGCAGGCAGACCTGCCTGTCGCGAACACTATTTTCGAGCGACTCCCAGAGTGCTGTCCGACCTTCGCTAGACAGAAGCTTGTCAGCATTCCAAAAAACTGAAAACGCTAATCATCAGTACCGTCGAACTTCTTGCAAGCTGCACTACTACTTCTGAAATTTCTTCAAAAAACGTGGCGTCCATGGATGCAGCCTACGAGGAATTTCTTAACGATCCCAACCTATCACATGCCGTCTCCTAAATCTTGAACTTTGATGCATCTCAGTCCGACCCATGGTTATCAAAGCATCGGCTCAACATGCGACAACTGAGACGACATACCATCGACTTGATCGAAGCCAGCCAACCCTCATAGTCTGATTGCGGGGGCATCCATGTGCAATCTCTACTCACATACATCCGCGCGCCAGGCGGTGATTGACTTCACCGAGGCCATGACAGCCACGCCTGGGGTCGGAAACATGCCCCCGCAGCCCGGCATCTACCCCGACTACACCGCCCCTATTGTTCGTAACCACGACGGCCAGCGCGAACTGGCAATGGGCCGATGGGGCATGCCAAGCCCTGCATTCGCCCTGAAGGGCAAGAAGGTGGATCGGGGGGTGACGAACGTCCGCAACACGAAAAGCCCCCACTGGAGGCGCTGGTTGGCTGTGGAACATCGTTGCGTCGTGCCCTTCACCTCGTTCTCGGAGCCCGGAAGGAACGCGGAAGGCAAATCTGAGCCAGTTTGGTTTGCACTAAACGAGGATCGACCCCTGGCATTCTTCGCGGGTGTCTGGACCAACTGGACGAGCATGAGGAAGGTAAAAGAAGGCGAGGTGAACGCGGACCTCTACGGCTTCCTAACCACTGAGCCAAATGACGTTGTGGGCGCAATCCATCCAAAAGCTATGCCGGTGATCCTGCAAACGCCCGATGAGGTTGAGACGTGGCTGACAGCGCCATGGAGCGAAGCCGGGGCATTGCAACGACCGCTTCCCGATGGGGTGCTTGTAGTGGTTGGCAGAGGTGGGGCGCAGGATGGGTAGAGATGACGCCGCCAATTTCGACCGCTTGAACAAGACTTAATTTTCGCTTTCTGCAAGCTTCATAACCAAATCGCATCTCTCTTCTCGGAGCAATCAAGCAAGTGAGAAGGAGACTCAAAATGGCATATGCTGACGCAATGGTTCGGGACGGCTTTCTTTCGCGCCTGTTCTCCAATTCAGAAAAGAGAAAAGCCAGGCGGAAAACGCGAGCCCTCTACAATCAACAACGAAAAGAGCTGATGCGGATGACGGACCGCGAATTGCTGGGCCTTGGGATATCCCGATGCGAAATAGAAGCATATCTGCATCGCCACCACTTCGGTAGTTGATTGCGAGCACCCTTGGTGCTGATTGGCCTGATTTGACTAGTCCAGTTTGATTGTTAGTGCATGACTAGTCTCTGATCCATCGGGACAATGGTTTCTGGTACCGGCGGACGGTAACCCAATGCGCTGTGCGGTCGTTTGGTGTAGTAGTGCTTCCTCCAGTTTTCGATGATGATTTGTGCTTCTTTCAATGAATAGAAGATTTCCCGGTTCAGAAGTTCGTCTCTGAACCGAGCGTTGAAACTCTCGACATTGCCATTCTCCCAAGGGTTACGCGGCTCGATGAAGGCTGTCTTACCGACCCGAACTTGAAGATCTTGACCGATGAACAAGCTCTAGCTCTACAGACGATCAATGGGCAGCGCGATGCTGCTCAACACTACCTCGTCGATATGTCGGAACACCAATTGTACTTTTAGGCGCCCAACTACGCGCGGCGCAAAGCCCCGAACTTCTGCGCTATCAGCAGGCGAGAGGGCTGATGAGGGGCTCGGACTCCTGATCGCTTCGGTTAACCGGTTTTAATGCAGCCGAAGCATGAAGATCAGCTATCGCGCCCATGTTTCTCTCAAGACAAAGAGACGTCTGGCAAACGAAAGCGAAACATCGGAACCGCAGGTCTTACTCGTGAGTTTGCGGTGCCACGTGACCGCCAGCCTTCTGGGTGAGAGGTCGCGCTGTTCTTACGCCTCAACGCCTGCACTCTTTGTCCAGAACACGGGTTTGTCCTTGCCGGCACCGGCCAAGTCGGTGTTGCCAGTTGGGCGGATGCAAGTACCGAACGGTCTGGCGAAATCAAGCAGCTGGGCCTTGTCGCGCGGCAATGCGCAAAAAAAGGGAGTAGGAAATGAAACCGAAGCATAAGAGCCTCGCCGAGGCACAAAAAGCGGCTTTTCTTGAGAAGGTCTGGAACGATGAGGCGTTTGCGAAGGCGCTGGAAGCGGATCCTCAATCCGTCCTGGCAGAGTACGGAGGAGATGTCCCAGCGGATGTGAACATCCGCGTCGTTCGGGACACCGAAAAGGTGAAATATCTGCACATCCCGGCTGTGCCGGCACAGGCAGAGGTTTCTGACGCCGATCTCATGCATGCGCAGGGCGGAACAACGCCACTTTGCAGCGTCATTGCCGGCACCATCGTCACCGTTGCGGCAGTCAGTGTCAGCGCCACGTTCACCAAGGATATGTGACGGCGCGATGCCCGCTCGCGTGGCCCGTCCCGGTTGGGCAGGCTATGTCAGGCGGGCGCGGCACCGCCTTTTGGCACCACTTCATAGCCAGGCTCCTCCGGCTCATCATCAGCCATTTCGGCCGGAAAGCCGGGGGCGCGGATGTCGAGCTTGGTGGCTTCTTCAAGGCGCCTGATGATGTTTGGAGACAATTCTCGCGGGCCGAAACGGTCGATGCCGTCATTGATGATGTTGATCAGCAGCGGATTGACCTCGAGCGGTACGCCGGCCCGGTCTGCTACATCCTGGAACAGGCCGATATCCTTTTTGACCAGGTCCATGGTAAACGAAATGTCGCGTGAGCCGTTCAGGATCACCTGGCTTTCGGTTTCATGCACGAATGATGTGCCCGACGAAATCGCGATTGCCTCATAGGCGGTGTTCAGGTCCATTCCGGCGGCCTTGGCGGTCACCAGCGCTTCGCAGCAGGTGATCAGATTGGCAGTGGCCAGGTAATTCGTGATCACTTTCAGCACCGAGGCCGACCCCAGGTCGCCGGTGTGCAGGATGCGACGACCCATCGTTTTCAGAAACGGCGCGATGCGCTCGAATGTCGCGCGGTCGCATCCCGCAAAGATCGAGATATTCCCCGTCGCCGCCCGGTGGCACCCCCCCGAGACCGGGCAATCCACTGCGGCCCCGCCCCGTTCGATTACCATCGCGCCAAGGCGCTTGACCTCGGCCTCGTCTGTCGTTGACATCTCCATCCAGATCTTGCCCGGCGCAACCTCGGGCAGCATCTCTTGCATTACCGCATCTGAGGCGGCGGGCGACGGCAGGCAGGTGATGACAGCATCGCATTCACGCATCATTTGTGCCGGGCATTCGGCGCGTCTGGCCCCGCGCGACACGAACGCATCGACCAGGTCGCCATCGAGATCGTGCACCGTCAGGTCGACCCCATTGCGCAGCAGCGACCCGGACAGTTTGCCGCCCACATTCCCCAATCCGATGAAACCGACCTTCATGCCATCTACTCCTCTGCGCGTTTCGCCCATGCATGCATGGTGCAACCCCTCGGTCATGCCGCTGTGCGACCTCGGGCCGTCGCTTTTTCACTTTGGGTGCCGGGCGTCGGTGGCTAGCGCTTGACAAAGCCGCTCTGTGTGCCGCATGTCGCTGGCGTTGGTGTCCTCGAAAGAGGATGAAAAGGGAATGTGCCAGCGGCCGGACAGAAATGCCGAACCGTCAAGCACAGCCGCCCCCGCGACCGTGACCGGAGAGGGTGCCCAAAGCCACTGGCCAACTAGGCCGGGAAGGCGGGACAGCCACCGGGGTTTGAAACCCCGATATCCGCAAGCCGGGAGACCTGCCAGCACCCGAACTGAAACCGGACGGGGTGTGCCGGTGACGGGTCCATGTCTTGCAGCGTGGCCCGCATGTACCCCGTCCCCCACAACCCGAGGGGGGATGAGACGTGACCGAGACCGCACCAGTAGAATTGCTGGTCTGTACCACCTGCCGCCGTGGCCTGCCTATAGATGATGACGCCCAGCGTCCCGGCCGGTTGCTACATGACGCGCTGACCGAGGCCGCGCTGCCCGATGGGGTGGAACTGAAACCCGTGGAATGCCTGTCGAACTGCGATCAGGGCTGCTCCATCGTCTTGCGCGGCGGCCCGTCGCGCTGGACCTTCGTATACGAAAACCTCAACGAGGCGGCCGATGTAGAGGTGATCGTCGAAGGGGTCACCAAGTATCACGCAACCGCTGACGGGCTTGTGCCCTGGCGGGAGCGCCCTGTTCATTTCCGCAAAAACTGCGCCGCGCGCATTCCGCCGATTGGAGCCTGATATGTCGTCCTTGGAAAAACTCCCCGTCACCGTGATCACCGGCTTTCTGGGCTCGGGCAAAACCACACTGGTCCGCCATCTGATGCAGAACCCGCAGGGCAAGCGTCTGGCCGTTGTCGTCAACGAGTTCGGCGATGTTGGTGTCGATGGCGACATCCTGAAGTCCTGCGCCATCCCGGACTGCCCGACGGAGAACATCATGGAACTGGCCAATGGTTGCATCTGCTGCACCGTAGCCGACGATTTCATCCCAACCATCGAGGCGCTGATGGCGCTTGAACCGCGCCCCGAGCATATCCTGATCGAAACCTCCGGCCTCGCCCTGCCGAAACCGCTGCTCAAGGCGTTTGACTGGCCCGATATCCGGTCCAAGATCACCGTCGATGGCGTGATCGCTCTGGCCGATGCAGAGGCCGTGGCCGCTGGCCGGTTTGCCCCGAATGTCGAGGCCGTGGATGCCCAGCGCATGGCCGATGACTCGATTGACCACGAAACGCCGCTGTCCGAGGTGTTCGAGGATCAGATTTCCTGCGCCGATATCATCCTGTTGACCAAGCCCGACCTGGCCGGTCCCGAAGGTGTGGCCAAGGCCAAAGAGATCATCGCGGCAGAAGCTCCGCGCCCTCTGCCGGTGGTCGAGGTCGCCGAAGGCGTGGTGGATGTGCGTGTGGTTCTAGGTCTGGAAGCAGCCGCCGAGGATGACATGGACGCACGTCCCAGCCATCACGACGGCCATGACGATCACGAGCATGACGATTTCGAAAGCATCATCGTTGAGCTGCCCGAACAGAGCGATCCGGCAGAGCTGGTCGCCAATATCGAGCGTCTTGCCAAGGAGCTGAACATTCTGCGGGTCAAAGGCTATGCCGCAGTGTCGGGCAAACCGATGCGCCTGCTGGTACAGGCCGTTGGCGCGCGCGTGCGCCATCAGTATGACCGCCCGTGGAAACCCGATGAAGCGCGCCGTTCGCGGCTGGTGGTCATTGCCGAACATGACGACATCAACGAGGCCGCGATTCGCGATATCCTCGTCGGCCTGTCCGAGCCTGCCGAGTAAGGACCCGCGATGCACGTCGTCTTCCGCGAAAGCCACGGGTTAGAAGAAACGGAGACCCCAACCGATCTGGGCCAGAGCCCGGCGGATCTGGTGGTGTTGTCCTTTTCCGACAGCGACCTTGGCGCATTCGCGGCAGGATGGCATCGCGGAGGCGGGCCCGAGGGGCGGATGCCGACCCTGCGGCTGGCGAACCTGACGGCGCTGAAACACCCTCTTTCGGTCGACACCTATGTGGAACAGACGCTGGAGGGGGCCAAGGGCATCCTGATCCGCCTGATCGGCGGCGTGCCTTACTGGTCTTACGGGTTGCAACAGGTTCTGGCGCTGGCACAGGCCAAGGGGCTGGCGCTGGCAGTTCTGCCCGCTGACGGGCGCGAGGATACGCGCCTTGACGCTTATTCCACCCTGCCCGTCTCGACACTGCGCCGACTGGCGCATCTCTGCGACACGGGTGGTGAGGTCGCGGCGCAGGCGGCACTGGCGCAAATGGCACTGGCTACAGGGCTTTATGCCGGGCCGGTGATGGGATCGAAAGTGCTGCCGGACTGCGGTGCTTGGTGCCCCAATCGGGGCGTGATCGCACCCGAAACTGCGTTCGAAGCTGGCAAGAAGCGCATTTTGGTCACCTTCTACCGGGCCTACCTGACCTCAGCCGATACCGCGCCTGTCGCGGCCCTGATCCGGGCGTTCCGGACGCGCGGGTTTGATGCGATAGGCCTCTTCGCGCCGTCTCTAAAGGCGCCACAAGCCGCTGCGTGGCTGTCCGAGCAAGTCTCGGCGCTTGATCCCGCTTCAATCGTCAACGCGACATCCTTCTCGGGCAAGGGGGCGACGGGCACCTCTCCGCTGGATGCCGCTGGCGTGCCAGTATTTCAGGTGGCGCTCGCCACATCGCGTCGGAAGGCATGGGACGAAGCAGAGCGAGGCCTGTCCCCCGCCGACCTGGCCATGCATGTGGTGTTGCCCGAGGTGGACGGGCGGATCTCAGCCGGCGTCGCGTCTTTCAAGGAACCCGGCAAGCGTGACCCTTATCTGGAGTATTCTCGTTTCGCACATCGGGCCGAACCGGAACGGATCGAGGCCATCGTCGACCGTGTTTCTGGCTGGCTGACCCTGAACGCGAAACCAATGTCCGAACAGGTGCACGCGCTTGTCCTGTCGACCTATCCTGGCAAGGATTGGCAAATGGCCCATGCGGTTGGCCTGGATGCGCTTGCATCCACCGAGGCGATGCTGTGCGATCTGCAAGGTGAGGGGTATGACACCGCTCCAGCGCTCCCCATTGCCGATAGCCTGCCCAAGGCACTGATTTCCTGGCCGCTCAACGAATATCTAGATGCGCTGACAACTTTGCCCGACAAACTGCGCACTGACCTCGAAACCGTCTGGGGCAGACCTGAGGAAGATGCAGCTTTTTCGGATGGCGCATTCCGCTTCGCCGCGCTTCGGCGGGGCAAGGTGCTTGTCGCGCTGCAACCCGAACGCGGCACGCTTGAGGCGCGCGAAGACGACTATCACGACATGAGCCGCACACCGCGCCATTCCTATGTGGCCTTCTACCTCTGGCTGCGCAACGCGGTGGGGGCGGATGCGCTGATCCATATCGGTGCCCATGGCACGCTGGAATGGCTGCCGGGCAAATCGGTTGCACTGTCGGCGACCTGCTGGCCCGAAGCGCTGATCGGCGATCTGCCGGTGATCTACCCGTTCATCGTCAACGACCCCGGCGAGGCCGCGCAGGCCAAACGCCGGATCGGGGCGGTCACGCTGGGACATATCCCGCCCGCCCTGAAAGAAAGCGGCACGCCCGACCGCATGGTGAGGCTGGAAGCCTTGTTGGACGAGTTTTCCAACGCTGACGGGCTGGACCCGAATCGCCGCGACCGGTTGCAGGCCGACATCCGAAACGAGGCGCAGGCCATCGGTTTGGAAAACGATCTGGGCCTGAATCAAGCCACCTGCACCGCCGAGGCGATCACACGCATCGATCGCTTCGTCTGCGATATCAAGGAAAGCCAGTTCGGCGATGGGTTGCATATCTTTGGGCGTGTGCCCAAGGTGTCCGGACCGTTCGACGCTGCCCATTCGGCAGAGGCCGAGCGAAGCGCCCTGCTGGATGCGCTGGCAGGCAAACGGATCGAGGCCGGCCCCTCCGGCTCACCCTATCGGGGCCGCGATGATGTGCTGCCGACCGGGCGCAATCTCTATACCACCGACCCGCGTTCGGTGCCGACACGCGCGGCTTACGCACAAGGCGTGAAGCTAGCCGAAGAACTGGTTCGGCGGCATTTGCAGGAAGAAGGCGACTATCCCAAGGGGCTGATCGTCGATCTCTGGGGGTCGGCCACCATGCGCACGGCGGGTGAAGAGTTTGCCATGGCGCTGCATCTACTGGGGGTGAAACCGGTCTGGGACAAGGGCTCGGAGCGGGTCTCGGGCATCGAGGTGTTGCCGATCACCGATCTGGACCGCCCACGCCTGGATGTGACGCTCAGGGTTTCCGGGCTGTTCCGTGACGTATTCCCGGCGCTATCGGCGCTTTATGGGCAGGCGGTGCGTGCGCTGAGCGCGCGGGATGAGGCCGCTGACTGGAACCCCTATGCCGGACAGACGCCCACCGCACGGGTCTACGGGCCAGCGCCGGGCAGCTATGGGTTGGGCATGGGGCATCTGAGCGAGACCTATACCGAAGACGCCCGTAAGGCCGCTGGTGAGGCATGGCTTGATGCCAGCGCCTTCGCATTAGAGGGCGAACATATTGCCCGCGACGCCGACGGCATCCGCGACCGTGTGGCGCGAGCCGACAGTTTCGTGCATCCGCAGGATCTGGCCGAATCCGATCTGCTGCTGGCCAATGACTATGCCACCCATGAGGGCGGATTTGCGGCGGCCAAGGCCATTACCGGCGGCAGCGCGCGGCTTTATCACCTGGACAACACCAACCCTGCGACGCCCCGCGCCCGCACCCTGCCCGAGGAAATCGCCCGCGTGGTCCGCGCCCGCGCCGCAAATCCCGGCTGGATTGCAGGGATGCAACGGCATGGCTTCCGGGGTGCCGCCGAAATCGCAGCGACACTGGATCACATGGCGTCTTTCGCGCATCTGTCAGGCAGCGTCGCGCCACATCTTTTCGATCTTTATCACGATGCTACGCTGGGCGACGCCGCGGTGAACGATTTCCTCGAAACGGCCAACCCCGGCGCGCATAAAGCCATGCAGGACAAGTTCCGCGCCCTGTTCGAGGCCGGTCTATGGGACACGCGCCGCAACTCGATCCGTGCCGAGCTGGAGGCAGGCTCATGACCGCTCCGGTCGTGCAGGGCTGGTGCCCCGGGGCCCATCGCCCGATGATGTCCGGCGACGGGCTGGTGGTCCGGGTTCGGCCTCGCCTGGCGCGGTTGACCGCTGATCAGGCGCTGGGGCTCTGTGCGGCGGCCACCCGCTTCGGCAGTGGTACCATTGACCTGACCAACCGTGCCAACCTGCAACTGCGTGGCGTGGCCGAGAGCGACCATCAGGATTTGCTTGGCACGCTGTCAGGGCTCGGCTTGCTGGATGCGGAACCGGGCATCGAGGTCAAGCGCAACATCCTGATGACCCCGCTCTACCACATCGGCGATCAGACACACCGACTGGCCACGGAACTGACGGAGCGGATTGGCGAGCTACCCGAACTGCCCGCGAAGTTCGGGTTTGCGGTCGATACCGGGCCCAAGCGGCTTCTCGCCGCCGCCTCCGCCGATATCCGGCTCGAAACCGCGCCAGACGGGATTGTTCTGCGTGCCGACGGGCTTGAGACGGGCCGTCTTGTTGCCGAGGCTCACGCCATCGACCGCGCCATCGAACTGGCAAATTGGTTTGCCCGGCATCGCACCGGAGATCGCCGCCGGATGGCCACCCTCGCCGCCGACCACAGCTTACCGGAGGACTGGCAAGGGCACGCACCAACCGGTATGGGCCCCGCTCTCGCCCCCGGCGCGGTTCCTCTGGGGACAATCTATGGCGCGGCCTTCGGACAGCTTCCTGCCGAGGCGCTCGCGCGGCTCATTGATGACAGCGGGGCCGATGCCTTGCGCGTCACCCCTTGGCGGCTGTTCCTGCTGGAGGCTGCTGGGCCGCTCGAAACTGACGTTTTCGTCACCCGACCCAACGATCCGCTTCTGACAACTGATGCCTGCTCGGGTGCGCCGTTCTGCCCGCAGGCGCAGGTGGAAACCCGGGCATTGGCACGGGCGCTGGCCACGCAGGTGGGTGGCGCTCTGCATGTCTCGGGTTGCGCCAAGGGCTGCGCCCGCATGAGCGCAGCCGATGTAACATTGGTGGGCAATTCGGGGCGATTTGATCTTGTCAAACGGGGCCGCGCAGGGGATGAGCCCAGCCAGCGCCGATTGACCGCCAAAGACCTCATGAATATGGACCTGACCTGATGCCCTATGAATACGAAACCAATGGCGCGGCGATCTACAAGCAGAGCTTTGCAACCATCCGGTCCGAGGCCGCACTGGCCCGCTTTGATGCCGATGAGGAACAGGTCGCCGTCCGCATGATCCACGCAGCTGGCATGGTTGGGCTGGAAGAGTTCGTGCATTTCTCGACCGGTTTTGTGTCCGCTGCCCGTACGGCGCTTGAAGCTGGTGCGCCGATCCTGTGCGATGCGCGGATGGTGAGTGAAGGCGTAACCCGGTTCCGTCTGCCGGCAGAGAACGAGGTGATCTGTACCCTGCATGACGAGCGCGTGCGCCCGATGGCCGCCGAGATGTCGAACACCCGCTCGGCAGCGGCGCTGGAACTGTGGCGGCCACATCTGGAAGGCGCGCTGGTGGCCATTGGCAACGCCCCCACGGCACTGTTTCACCTGCTAAATATGCTGGAAGACCCCGCCTGCCCCCGCCCCGCCGCCATCATCGGCTGCCCAGTGGGCTTTGTCGGTGCGGTCGAAAGCAAGGATGCGCTCTGGGCGGCACAACCGGTCCCGTCCTGCATCGTCAAGGGCCGTCTAGGTGGCTCTGCCATCACCGTCGCAGCCATCAACGCCGTCGCGAGCCGCGCCGAATGAGCGCTGGCACCATATATGGCGTCGGCCTGGGCCCCGGAGATCCGGACCTGATGAGTGTCAGGGCCGACCGGCTGCTGCGCGGTGCGCGGCATGTGGCCTATTTCCGCAAAGCGGGCCGCACCGGGCAAGCCCGCAAGATCGTCAATGGCATGATCCCCGACACCGCCATTGAATTCCCGATGGAATACCCGGTCACGACCGAGATCGCGGTCAGCGACCCGCGCTACAACGACCTGTTGGCGGCATTCTATGAAAGTTGCACGGCGCGGTTGAAGGCCCTGTCGGATCAAGGTGAAAACGTTGTCGTCCTCTGCGAGGGAGATCCGTTTTTCTATGGCTCTTTCATGCATCTTTACAGCCGGTTGCGCGACGAAGCTCCAGTGGAGGTCGTGCCTGCCATCACCGGCATGTCGGGCGCCTGGACCGCGACGGGCGACCCGATCACCTGGGGTGATGACGTATTAACCGTGCTTGTGGGCACGCTACCGGAAAACGTCCTGGCCGAGCGCATGGCGCAGACCGACGCGCTGGTAGTGATGAAGATCGGGCGCAACATCGATAAGGTGAAACGGGCACTGAAATCCGCCGGGCTCTACGACCGGGCCTGGATCGTGGAATATGCCCAGATGGCCAATCAGACGGTGACCCGTCTTAGCGAGGCCTGTGAAAAGATCACGCCCTATTTCTCGATCATCATCGTGCACGGACAGGGACGCAGGCCATGAAAGGCTGGGTCAAGATCGCAGGGCTTGGTCCGGGCAATGAAGCGCTGATCACGCCCGAAGTCAGTGATGCGCTGGCCGAGGCCACCGATGTGGTCGGTTACATCCCCTATGTTGCCCGCGTGGCGGAACGCGAAGGGTTGACCCTGCACGCCACGGATAACCGGGTTGAGATAGACCGGTCGCAACATGCGCTGCATATGGCATCCGAGGGAAAGCGCGTTGTTGTCGTGTCCTCGGGCGATCCTGGCGTCTTTGCTATGGCGTCAGCAGTATTCGAAGCGGTCGAGACCGGACCAGCGGCGTGGCGCGAATTGGATATCTCGGTGCTGCCGGGCATCACCGCCATGCTGGCCGCCTCGGCGCGTGCGGGCGCGCCGTTGGGCCATGACTTCTGCACCATCAACCTCAGCGACAACCTCAAGCCCTGGGCGTTGATCGAAAAGCGTTTGCGCCTCGCCGCGCAAGCAGATTTTGCGATGGCCTTCTACAACCCGCGCTCGAAGTCACGACCGGAGGGGTTCGTAAAGACGTTGGACGTCTTGCGTGAGGAATGTGAGCCCGAAAGGCTGATCCTGTTTGCCCGCGCCGTATCCACTCCGGATGAGGTACTGAGCATCTCAACTCTGGAAGAAGCCGCGCCCGAGATGGCCGATATGCGCACCATGGTGATCGTCGGATCTTCGCGCACAAAGACGATCGAAAGACAAGGCAACCCAATCCTTTACACCCCAAGGTTCACCCCGGAATGAGCGAGCCAGTCCAGAACCTCCTCCGGTGTGGCGCATTCCCTACGCGCTGGCAGGTCAGGCCGGTCGATCATCAAAACCGGCAGGCCCAGCGCCCGTGCCGCGTCGATCTTTGCCCGTGCGCCGCTGCCGCCGGCGTTCTTGGAGACCACGAGCTCGGTCCCGTGACGAGTCATCAGATCGATATCCTCCCGAACCGTAAAGGGGCCTCGCGCGACCACGACATCTACGTCGGGCAGCGGAATGTCCTGCGGTTCGTCCACCAACCTCAGCAGATATCGATGCTGCGGCTGCACTGCGAATTCCTCAAGATGCAGGCGCCCCACGGCAAGAAACACCCGTTGGGCTGGCCCTGCCAGCGCCGCAACCGCTCCGGCCATATCGGGAACGTGCGTCCACCGGTCGCCCGCCTTTTCCTGCCAGGCCGGGCGCATAAGCGCCATCAACTCGGTGCCGGTTTCGGCGCAAGCAGCAATGGCGTTGCGGCTCATCTGCGCGGCAAAGGGATGGGTAGCGTCAACCAGATGCGTCACCCCCGTTTCACGGATGTAAGCGCTCAAACCCTCGACACCGCCAAAGCCGCCGATCCGCGTCGGCAGCGGTTGCGCGCGCGGGTTGTCCACGCGGCCCGCATAAGAATAAGTCGCATTGATGCCACGCTCAGCGATGACACCGGCCAGCGCGTTTGCCTCGGCCGTGCCTCCCAAGATCAAAACACCGGGTTTCGTGAGGCGCGGCATGGCTGAACGTCCGTGGCTGACTGTGATCGGGTTGGGCGAAGATGGACCGGATGGCCTGCCGACCGCAAGTCGTCAATCGCTTGATGCGGCGGAAGTGGTCATGGGCCCACCACGCCACCTGTCGCTGGTCCCCGACACCGGGGCCGAACGGGTGGAATGGCCGGTGCCGTTCTCGGACGGATTGCCGGTGCTTGAAAGACTGCGCGGGCGACGGGTTGTTGTGCTGGCCTCCGGCGATCCGTTCTGGTTCGGCGCAGGCAGCGTGATCGCGCGGCATTTCGCGGCGGAAGAGTGGACCGCCCTGCCTGGCCGATCGACATTCTCCCTTGCGGCGGCGCGGTTGGTGTGGCCCTTGGAAAAGGTTTTGACACTGGGTCTGCATGCCGCACCGCTGACTCGATTGCGCCCGCATCTGGCGGAGGGGATGCGGGCGCTGGTCCTGCTACGCGATGGTGCGGCGGTCGAAGAACTGGCTCGCTCGCTCTGCGATCTGGGCTTTGGCCAAAGCCACCTGCATGTGCTGGAGGCGCTTGGCGGCCCGCGCGAACGGGCGCGTATGACGACCGCAGATGCGTTTTCTTACGAGGATATTCAGCACCCGGTCTGTGTCGGTCTGGATGTGCGCGGTAATGGTTTCTGCCTGCCCAAGGCAAGCGGGCTGCCGGATGCGGTTTTTGAAACCGATGGCCAGATCACCAAGCGACCGGTGCGGGCGCTGACCCTTTCGGCGCTGGCCCCGCAACGGGGCGAACACCTTTGGGACATTGGCGGCGGCAGCGGGTCGATCGGGATTGAGTGGCTGCTCAGCCATGACAGCCTGACTGCCACCACCATCGAACCGCGCGCCGACCGCGCCGAGCGCATCCGACGCAACGCGGATGCTCTTGGCGTTGACAGGCTGCGTGTGGTGCACGGCCAAGCCCCAGATGCGCTGAGCGATCTGCCCATGCCTGATGTTGTGTTCATTGGCGGCGGGCTGAGCGCGGCGCTGCTGGACTGGCTGACGGCCCATCTGCAAAAAGGCACGCGGCTTGTGGCCAATGCGGTGACACTGGAAAGCGAGGCGTTGCTGGCCAATTGCCACGAAAAGCTTGGTGGAGAGCTGATGCGGATCGAACTGGCTCAGGCCGCCCCGCTCGGGCCGCGCCGTGGCTGGAAAGCATCCTATCCGGTGGTGCAGTGGAGCGTGACACTATGATCGTGGCCGGGTTCGGATTTTCCTCTGCCGCGACGGCAGAAAGCCTGCATGATGTCTATCATCGCGCGGCGGGCGGCCATTTCGTCACCGCATTGGCCACGGCGCAGGACAAGGCCGCCCACCCTGCCCTGACCGCTTTTGCCGCCAAGCTGCACCTGCCCGTTCTTGGCATTCCCGCGCCCGACCTTGGCGCGGCCAGAACGCTCACCCAATCCCGGCGCAGCGCGACCGAGCGTGGCACAGGCAGCGTGGCCGAAGCCGCCGCGCTTGCCGCTGCCGGACCGGACGCGCGGCTCATCGCCCCAAGACATATCTCGACCGACCGCCTTGCCACCTGCGCGGTTGCTATCGGAGGACAGACATGACCGTTCATTTCATTGGCGCCGGGCCTGGTGCCGCCGACCTGCTGACCCTGCGTGGGCGCGACATCATCGCCGCCTGCCCCGTCTGCCTCTATGCCGGGTCGCTGGTGCCAGAGGAGATCCTTGCTCACTGCCCCGAGGGCGCAAAGATCGTGAACACCGCGCCGATGGATCTGGACCAGATCATGAGTGAGATCGCAACCGCCCATGCCGAAGGCAAGGATGTCGCACGCCTGCATTCCGGCGATCTATCGGTCTGGTCTGCCATGGGCGAGCAGATCCGGCGGTTGAAAGAGATGGGCATTCCAGTCAGCGTCACGCCCGGCGTGCCATCGTTTGCCGCCGCAGCAGCCGCGCTGGGGGCCGAATTGACTCTGCCCGGGCTGGCGCAATCGGTAGTCCTGACGCGGACACCCGGGCGTGCGTCGTCGATGCCCGAGGGCGAAACGCTGGAGAACTTCGCCCGCACCGGTGCGACGCTGGCCATTCACCTGTCGATCGGCAATCTGGACAAGGTGATCGCCGACCTGACCCCTGCCTATGGCGCCGACTGTCCGGTCGCCGTGGTCTATCGCGCCAGTTGGCCGGATGAGCGGATCATTCGCGCGACAATCGCTACGCTGAAAGACGCGCTGGACGAAAGCATCACACGCACCGCACTCATACTGGTCGGGCCAGCGCTTGCCGGAGAAGGCTTCGACGAGAGCTGCCTTTATGCCAAGACATATGACCGCCGGTATCGCCCGCAAAGCGCCGACAGCCCATGGTCAAGCTGGAGCCATGGTGATGACTAACCCGCCCGGCCTGCTGATCTCGGCCCCGTCCTCGGGGACAGGCAAAACCACGGTGATGCTGGGGCTTTTGCGCGCGCTGGCCGAGGACGGTCTGGCGGTGCAACCCTTCAAGAGCGGGCCGGACTATATCGATCCGGCCTTTCATCTGGCCGCTGCCCGGCGTCCCTCCTTCAACCTCGATAGCTGGGCGATGGATGATGCTTTGCTGAACGGGATCTCGGCTCAAGCCGATGGGGCCGATATCGTCGTGGCCGAAGGCTCCATGGGGCTGTTCGACGGAGTGGCCAAACCGGGCGAGACAGGTCGCGGCACCAGCGCCGAAACCGCCCTGCGCATGGGCTGGCCCGTTGTGCTGGTTCTGGATGTTGGCGGTCAGGCGCAATCGGCAGCGGCCACGGCTTTGGGCTTTCGGATGTACAATCCCGACCTGCCCTTTGCCGGTGTGATCCTGAACCGCTGCGCCAGCCCCCGTCACGAGCGCCTGACCCGGTTGGGGATGGAGCGCGCGGGCTTGCCCGTGCTAGGTGTGCTGCCCCGCCGAGGCGATCTGACCCTGCCTGAACGGCATCTGGGCCTTATTCAGGCAGTGGAGCATCCCGATCTGGAAAGTGCCATCGCAGGTTATGCGGCGTTTCTGCGTGAGCATGTCGATCTGGAGGCGATTAAGGAGGCTGCGTCCTCCTCAGGCCCGAAAGGGTCATCGTCAGCCGCGCTGCCGCGTCCTCCGGCTCAACGGATCTCGCTGGCCCGAGATGCTGCGTTTTCCTTCACCTATCCGCATTTGCTGGAGGGTTGGCGCACGTCCGGAGCAGAGATCCAGCCGTTTTCGCCTCTGGCTGATGAGGCCCCCGCAAATGATGCCGATCTGGTTTGGCTGCCCGGTGGATATCCCGAATTGCACGCCGGCAAGCTTGCGGCGGCCCAAACCTATCTGAACGGTCTGCGCAAACATGCCGAAACCAAACCGGTGCACGGGGAATGCGGCGGGTATATGGCCCTCGGCGAGGCGCTAGTGGACAAGGAGGGAAATCGGCACCAGATGGCCGGGTTGCTCGGGCTGGTGACCTCTTACGAGAAGCGCAAGTTCAACCTTGGCTATCGCAAGGCCACGCTGACCGCACCAATGCCGGGTTTCAGCGCCGGAACCGCGTTACGTGGGCACGAGTTCCACTATTCGTCAATTGTCGAACAACCCGATGCGCCGCTGGCCCGCGTGGTGGATGCCGAGGGCGTGGAAGGCCCGCAAACCGGATCGCTGCGCGGCAATGTGACCGGAACGTTTTTTCACCTGATCGCCGAGGCCCGGTCATGAGCGGGTTTGTCTCATTTGTGGGCTCCGGCCCGGGCGATCCGGAACTGCTGACGCTAAAGGCGGTGGACCGGTTGCAAAAGGCCGATGCGGTGCTCTTCGATGACCTCAGCAGCGGCCCGATCCTCAGCCATGCGCGCGCGGATGCCGACCTTGTGGGCGTGGGCAAGCGGGCTGGACGCCCCTCGCCCAAGCAGGATCATGTCAGCCGGTTGCTGGTGGACTATGCCCAGACAGGCGCGCGCGTCGTGCGGTTGAAATCCGGCGATGGCGGCATGTTTGGGCGGCTTGAGGAAGAACTGGTCGCCTTGCGCGCGGCTGGGATCGACCATGAGATCATCCCCGGCATTCCGTCGGCCTGCGCAGCAGCGGCAGCGGCTGGCATTCCGCTGACCCGGCGGCTGACGGCACGCCGGGTACAATTCGTCACCGGTCACGATGTGAGCGGCAAACTGCCCGAAGACCTGAATCTGCCCGCGCTGGCCGATCCGATGGTGACAACCGTGATCTTTATGGGCAAGCGAACCTTTCCTCTGCTGGTCGATGCCCTGCATGAGCATGGTCTGCCGCTGGACACCCCCGCCTTGCTGGCCGAATCCGTCTCGACCCCGAAACAGGCGCTGCATCGGTCCACCATTGGCACCCTCTCCGACAAACTCGCCAAGGAAATCGGCACCGCGCCAGCGCTTATCCTCTATGGGCCGCTGGCAGAGGCGTGAATGCCGCTTTTGGGGTTGACCCAAACGGGGTCGCCAAGACAAGAGTTCAAACACGGTGCCCGGGCTGCAAGGTCCGGGGAAAAGGGAACGGGGTGCAAATCCCCGACTGCCCCCGCAACTGTAATCGGGAAGCAAGCGTGGCACGCGCCACTGGCATCATGCCGGGAAGGCCCTCGCTTGTGACGATCCGAGAGTCAGGAAACCTGCCGTGGACTAGAAACAGTCGGGTAACCGACATCAAACCCGCCGGGGTTGGCGGATAGGAGACGACAAATGCATATCGAACCGGGCGTCGTGCATGGCGCAAAAATGGTTTTCGCCTACGGAACAGCAGCCGCTGCCGCAGGTTATTCCCTGAAACTGATCGCAGACGATCTGAAAGAGCGTGCGGTAACCTCTTTCATCGCGCGCTCCATCGCCGCCACGCTGAGCGTCTTCATCTTTTTCGAAGTGCTGCCGCATTTCCCGGTTGGCATCTCGGAAGTTCACTTCATTCTTGGCACCACGCTGCTGCTGATCCTGGGGGCGGCGCCCGCTGCGGTTGGTCTGGCGGCCGGTCTGGCCATTCAGGGCCTGCTCTTCGCGCCCAGCGACGTGCCGATGTATTTCGTCAACCTCACAACGCTTCTGGTGCCGCTCTTTGCCATCCACGCCCTGGCCAAGCGCGCCCTGCCGCAGGACGTGGCCTATGTCGATCTCGGCTATACTGACGTGCTCAAACTGTCGGCGGCCTATCAGGGCGGTGTCATCGCTTGGGTCGCCTTCTGGGCCTTTTATGGTCAGGGTTTCGGGGCCGAGAATCTGGCCGCCGTTGGCAGCTTCGGTCTGGCCTATATGCTGGTCGTGCTGATCGAGCCGGTCTTTGATCTGGCCGTTCTGGCTGGTGCCAAGTCGCTGAAAGGCCTGAAGGATTCCGGCATGGTGACCCCGCGCCTCTACAACGCGGCCTGATCTGATCCAACACCCAAAGGATGGCTCCGGCTGGGTAAAGGCCGGAGCCATTGTTCATTATGCAAGAGCTTTTTCTGATCGGTATCGGCACTGGTAACCCCGACCATGTGACCCGCGAAGGCGGACGCGCCATCCGTGACTCTGACCTCATCCTGATCCCCCGCAAGGGCAGCGGCAAAGAGGACCTCGCCTGTCTGCGCGAGCAGATCATCGCTGACCTTTGCGACATCCCGCCGCCGCTGGCCCATTTCGATATTCCCAAACGCCGGGCGGATGATGGCTATCTGCAAGGCGTCGAGGAATGGCACGATGCCATCGCGCGCCGCTGGCAGGAGACCATCACTGGCCACCCCGAAGCAAAGCGTGTCGCCCTGCTGATCTGGGGTGATCCCTCGCTTTACGACAGCTCGCTGCGCATCGCCGACCGGCTGGACCCCAAGCCGGCAATCCGTGTCATTCCCGGCATCACCGCCATTCAGGCCCTGACCGCCGCCCATGCGATTCCAATCAATGAACTGGGCGCGCCATATCTGGTCACGACGGGCCGACGCCTGCGTGATGAAGGCTGGCCCGGTCAAGTAAGCTCGGTCGCAGTGATGTTGGACGGCGAATGCTCGTTTAAAACGCTCGATCCGGACGGGTATGATATCTGGTGGGGCGCTTTTGTCGGCATGAAGGAGCAGGTTCTGGTCCATGGCGACTTGCGCGAGGTATCCCAGCAGATCATCGACACACGCGCCAAAGCCAGGGCGGAGCACGGCTGGATCATGGATATCTATCTGCTGCGCAGGCGCACCGGCTGACCCGAATAGCGCGATCCACGTAAATGTGATGCCAGCGACCCCTGCGACATGGCATCAAGGAGCAATGGATCGGGAGAGTAGCATGCTCAGAATCGCATATCTTTTTGTAATCCTCATTGCCGCCGCCAGCGCCCATGCCAAGGATATGTCGGACCGCGACGGCTGGGTGGTGCTGCCGACGGGCAAGACCCATGAGCAACTTGTCGAGGATGTGAAGGCTGCGGTGAAAGATAACGGGCTGATTGTCGTGACCCAGGCCGGACCGACCAAGGCTGCCGCCGCCCGAGGCATTACCATTCCGGCCAATCGCGTCATCGGCGTTTTCAACAATGACTTTGCGGTTCGTGTCTTGAACACCTCCACCGCCGCGATGATCGAAGCGCCGATCCGACTCTATGTGACCGAAAATGCGGACGGAACCGCAACGCTCTCTTACAAGACGCCCTCGTTTGTCTTCGCGCCCTATGTCGATGAAGGTGGCACCGAATTAGAGGGGATCGCGCAAGAACTGGATGAGCGCTTTGACGCCATCGCGACCTCTGCCGCGACCTCACAGTGACGTGATTTCACTTGCCTCCGGGCGCACAACGCGCAATCTCCGCTGAAAGAGTACTCGGAGATCCGTTGATGCAGAACCAACCCATTCGCGCTGCCGACCTTCTGGCCCGCAGGCTGTACGAGGCGGGCTGCCGCCATGCGTTTGGGATGCCGGGGGGCGAAGTGCTGACACTGGTCGACGCGTTGGAAAAGGCGGGGATCACCTTCCATCTGGCCAAGCACGAAAACGCAGCGGGCTTTATGGGTGAGGCAGTGCATCACCGCGACGGCGCGCCCGCAATCCTGCTGGCCACGCTGGGCCCTGGCGCGATGAACGGGATCAATGTGGTCGCCAATGCGCAACAGGACCGGGTGCCGATGATCGTGCTGACCGGCTGTGTCGACGCGGATGAGGCGCTGACCTACACCCATCAGGTCATGGACCATCAAGAGGTGTTCCGCCCGATCACCAAAGGCAGTTTCCGCATGACCGTCAAAGGCGCGGACATCGTGGCCGACAAGGCAGTGTCGCTGGCGATGCAACCACGCCCCGGCCCGGTTCATATCGACGTGCCGATCTCAGTTGCAGATGCGCAGGTCTCGCCCCAGCGCCTGCGACGTCTGACGCCCGCCGCCCCGGTGGCCCCCTGCGGGACCGAGATGGAGCAGGCCCGCAAATGGCTGGCCGCAAGCGACCGGCCCATCGCGATCATCGGGCTGGATGTGCTTTATGACGGTTCGGCCTGCGTGATCCGCGCCTTTCTGGAACATTTTGGCATTCCCTTCGTGACCACCTACAAGGCGAAGGGTGTGATCCCGGAAGATCACCCGCTCTGCCTGGGCGGCGCGGGCCTGTCACCGCTGGCTGACAGCCATCTGGTGCCGCTGGTCGAGCGTTCGGATCTTGTGATCTGTATCGGTTACGACCCGATCGAGATGCGCCCTGGCTGGCGCGAGATCTGGGATCCGGCCACGCATAACGTCATCGACATCGCGGCAGTTACTAACGACCACTACATGCATCAGGCCGGTGTGAACGTTGTGGCGGATACCGTCGCCACACTTGAGGTTTTGGCCAAAGGCATCCCTGCGCGATCAACTTGGCCCGGAGGCGAACCTGGGGAGGCGCGGCGCGCGCTGGCCGCGGCTTTCCCCAACGATGACGAATGGGGTCCGGCAGCCGTGATCGCCGAGACCCGCGCAGTTCTGCCGGACACAACGCTGGCCACCGCCGATAGTGGCGCGCATCGCATCCTGCTCAGCCAGATGTGGGGCTGTACCGAAGCGCGTGGGCTGATCCAGTCGTCGGGGCTGTGCACGATGGGCTGTGCAGTGCCGATGGCGATTGGGTTGAAATTGGCCGAGCCGGATCGTCCCGTGATCAGCTTTTCCGGCGATGCCGGGTTCCTGATGGTGGCCGGAGAGCTGTCGACCGCCGCCGAGATGGGCGGCAATCCAATCTTTCTGGTCTTCGTGGATGCCAGCCTTGCGCTGATCGAGTTGAAACAGCGCGGTCGGCAGATGACGAACCGGGGCGTGGATTTCGGCCATCACGATTTCGCCGCCATCGGACGCGCCTTTGGCGGCAACGGCCATACGGTGCGCAATCGGGAAGAGTTGCGGGCCGCGCTGGAGGTGGCCCAAAGCGCTGATCGCTTCACCGTGATCGCAGCCGAAATCGAACGTGAGGGTTACGATGGCCGTATCTGAGGGCGCGCTGAGCGGGGTCAAAGTTCTGGACCTCAGCCGTATTCTAGCGGGGCCAACCTGCACGCAATTGCTGGGCGATTTGGGTGCCAGCGTGCTCAAGATCGAAAACCCCGCGACGGGCGGCGATGACACACGGCAATGGGGCCCGCCATATGCGGAGGATTCCGAAGGCAATCCCAGCGATCTCAGCGCCTATTTCATGGCCGCCAACCGCAACAAGAAATCGGTGGCGGTCGATATCACCACGTCCCAGGGGCAGGCCATCATCAAGCGCCTGGCGGCAGAGGCCGATATCCTGATCGAAAATTTCAAGCCCGGCGGATTGGCGAAATACGGGTTGGACTATGCAACGCTTGCGCCTGAACTGCCGGGGTTGGTCTATTGTTCCATTTCGGGCTTTGGGCAGACCGGGCCCAATGCCTCAAAGCCAGGCTATGACCTGATGGCACAAGGCTATGGCGGGATCATGTCGCTGACCGGCGACCCGCAGGGCAGCCCGATGAAGGTCGGCGTCGGCATCGCGGATGTGATGTGCGGCATGTATGCCACCGTCGGCATTCTGGCAGCGTTGCGCCACAAGGAGCAAACCGGAGAAGGCCAGCAGATCGACATCGCGCTGGTGGATTCGCAAATCGCCTGGCTGATCAATGAAGGCGTGAACTATCTGACCACCGGCAACACCCCACAAAGGCGCGGCAACGGGCATCCCAATATTGTGCCTTACGAAGTCTATGAGACCGCTGATGGCCATGTCATTCTGGCGGTGGGAAACGACAAGCAGTTTCAGCGGTTCTGCGCGTTCATAGACCACCTCGATCTGCCCGAGGATGCGCGGTTTGCCACCAATCCGCAACGTCTAGAAAACCGCGACGCGCTGAACAGCGTTCTACGACCCGCGATGCGACAGCGCGGCACCTCCGAGATCATATCAGGGCTGGAGGCCCTAAAGGTTCCGGTTGGCCCAGTGCAGACGCTCGATCAGGTTTTTGCCACCGATCAGGTTGCCGCGCGCGATATGCGCCTGACCCTGCAGGCAGGCCCCGGCCCGGTCGATCTGATTGGCAATCCGCTGAAACTGTCCCGCACGCCGGTTACATACCGACACGCCCCACCGGTCTTTGGCGCAGACACCGATCAGGTTCTGAACAGCGAAACGCCCTTCGAAGACTGAAACACATTGCCCGTTTTGGCAGCGTTCGGCTGAAACATGCCGCCTTATCGGCGGATTTTTTCGCGTTTTCGGCACACGTCGTTTCACCAATTCGCGAGCAAGGTCGATACTGTTACTGGCCTTGAATAGAGTTTGCTAAGGCAATGGCAGCCTTACGAAAAATTACAGAGTGGACCCCGGCATGAAACAAGACGTTTTTGGACAGATGAACAGCCTCACACGCGCAGACAGCGCCGAGGCATGGGACGGTGTCCTGCTGGGCTTCCTCGCTCATGCGGCGATCACGCCCGAACATCTGGGCAAGGTTCTGACGTTGGAACCCGACTTTGCGCTGGGTCATGCGGTAAAGGGCATGTTCCTGTCGCTGCTTGGACGCCGCGAGTTAATGGCAAGCGCTGCCGAAGCGCTTGCCCTGGCAGAAGATGCCGCACGGCACGGGTCAATCACGCTGCGCGAACAGAAATATGTCGAGGCATTGCGCCTCTGGCTGAATGGCGATCTGACCGGGGCCGTTCAAACCTATGAAGCGGTACTGCGCGATCATCCCGATGACACGCTTGCCATGAAACTCAGCCATGCGTGCCGCTTTGTCATGGGCGATGCGCAGGGAATGCGCCGCTCGATTGAACGGGTGATGCCCGCCTATGCACCCGATCATGCCGGGCGCGGCTATTTGCTTGGCTGTCACGCGTTTTCGCTGGAGGAAACCGGCGCATACGAAAAGGCTGAGATCGCCGGACGGCAAGCGCTCTGGATGGTATCGGATGACGCATGGGGCCTGCACGCGGTGGCCCATGTGCACGATATGACGGGCAATGCCAAAACAGGACTGGAATGGCTGTCTGGGCGCGAAGATGCCTGGGCGCATTGCAACAATTTCCGTTACCACGTGTGGTGGCACAAGGCGCTGATGCATCTCGATCTGGGACAGGTCGACCAGGTGATGGAGCTTTACGACGCAGAAATCCGCAAGGATCGGACCGACGACTACCGCGATATCTCGAATGCTACTTCGCTTTTGATGCGGCTGGAGCTGGAAAGCGTCGATGTGGGCAACCGCTGGGACGAATTGGCCGATCTGAGTGCCGCACGCACCGAGGATGGCTGCCTGATCTTTGCCGATCTGCATTATCTGTTGGCCCTGACAGGCGGCGATCATGACGAGGCCGGTGCCCGGATGCTGGCGCGCATTCACGCCGATGCCAAGCGCAGCAACTGCGATGTGTCACGCCGCATGGCCGATCCGGGCGTCGCCGCGGCAAGCGGGCTTTGCGCCTTTGGCGAGGGCCGCTATGGCGAGGCGTTCGATAACCTGTTGATGGCCCGCGACAAAATGCACCTCGCTGGCGGTTCACATGCCCAGCGCGATGTGTTTGAACGCCTTACCATCGATTCCGGACTGCGCGCCGGACGGCTGGATGCGGTCGAAAACATACTCGACGACCGGCAGGCCAAACGCGCGGGCGGTGAAGACAATTATGCCCTGGCACGCCGCGCATTGATCGCGGCCGGGCGCGGCGGCGCGGATGCGCAGAGCGTGCCTGCAGAATAAAGACCTGGAAGGACAAAAGCAGTATGGCGACCATTTCGCCCGCTTCCGATTTTGCGATGATCCGGGACCGCGCGGAAACACCCGCGCGCACCCGCGACCCGCGGCTGGATTTCTATCGCGGCATTGCGATGTTCATCATCCTCATCGCCCACATTCCCGGCGACCCCTGGGCCAAGTGGATCCCGGCCCGGTTTGGATTCTCGGACGCGACGGAGATCTTCGTCTTCTGTTCCGGCATGGCCTCGGCTATCGCCTTTGGCGGTGCCTTCCTGCGCAAGGGCTGGTGGATGGGTACGGCGCGCGTCGCCTTTCGCATCTGGCAGGTCTATTGGGCACATATCGCGCTGTTCTGCTTTGTCGCGATGTCGATGGCGGCGCTGGATAATTCCGGTGCATTTGAAAAGAGTTACATCAGTTCCTTGAACCTTCAGCACTTCTTCAAGGACCCGGCGTCACAGCTGGTGGGGCTGTTCACACTCACCTATGTGCCGAACTACTTCGACATCCTGCCCATGTACCTGGTGGTGCTGGCGATGATGCCGCTGTTCATGGCGCTGCACCGGATCAGCTTCTGGGCTGCCGCGCTGGCATCGGTCGGCATCTGGGCCGTCGCGCAAACCGGCGTGCTGGCTCTGCCCGCCGAGCCATGGTCGGAGCGGCAGTGGTTCTTCAACCCCTTCGGCTGGCAATTGCTATTCTTCACCGGCTTCGCCTTTATGCGCGGCTGGATTCCGGCCCCGCCCGTCTCGAAAGCGCTGATCTGGATCAGCGTGCTGTTCCTGGTGCTGTCCGCCCCCTTCGGATCGTGGAAAGTGTTTCTGTGGGTGGATGCGTGGAACGGCGATGTCGCAGATCAAATTCGCAAGGTCTGGCCGCTGACCAAGGAATTCCGCGACAAGACCGATTTCGGCCTGTTCCGCTACATGCATTTCCTGGCGCTGGCCTATCTGGGTTGGGTCGTCGCTGGCGACAAGGGACATCGGCTGGTCGCAACCGGCACCGGCACCTTGGCGCAGATTTGGCGGGTGATGCTGACATGGATCACCAAGGTCGGCCAACAATCGCTGGCGGTCTTTGTCTTTTCGATGGCAGCCGCCCGTCTGATCGGCGTTTTTCTGGACACCGCTGGGCGGAACTTTGCCAGCGTAACAGCCGCTAACCTCATTGGTTTTGCAATGTTAATCGGAGTGGCCTATGTGGCCGCCTGGTTCAAATCGCAGCCCTGGAAGTCGAAAACATGACGCTTACCCGCCGCGCCTTTCTGACCACAACATCGGCACTCGCATTGGCACCGACACTGGGCCTTGCGAGCGGCTCAGGTGTGCCTTTTGACCGGTCCATTGTGATTGAGCAGGCCCGCGATCTGGCCAGCCGCCCCTATGCGATGCGCGAGGCCGTTCCGCAGCCCTGGCAGGACCTGACCTATGAGCAATACCGCTCAATCCGCTTCAACCTGGAGCGCAGCCTCTGGAGCGACAGCCAGACGCCGTTCCACATCGATTTCTTTGCGCCTGGGCTCTACTTCCCACGCTCGGTTCAAATACTGTCGGTCGAAGAAGGCATGGCAACCCCGATCGGGTTCGACCTTTCGATGTTCAACAAATCCGAGGACGTGCCCAAACTTCCCGCAGCTGAGACGCTTGGTTTTTCCGGCCTGCGCCTGCGCACCGAGATGCACCGTCCAGGTCTGACCGACGAATTCTGCGTGTTCCAGGGTGCCAGCTATTTCCGAGCGATTGGTCTGGGCGAAGCCTATGGCCTGTCGGCGCGAGGTCTGGCGCTGAAAACCGGTGAACCGGATGGCGAGGAGTTTCCCGAATTCATCCGCTTCTGGCTGGAACGTCCCGCACCGGGCCAGCCCAATATGGTCGTGCATGCGCTGATGGACAGCCCCAGCGTGACTGGCGCCTATCGCTTTGACATCACGCCGGGCGAGGATTGCGTGATGGAGATCGAGGCAACGCTGTTTGGTCGCGAAGAACTGGATCATGTGGGCATTGGCCCGCTGACCTCGATGTTCCTGTTCGATCAGACCAACCACACCCGTTTCGACGATTTCCGCCCCGCGGTGCATGATAGCGACGGGCTGATGATCGAGAACGGCGCGGGTGAAGTGATCTGGCGCCCCTTGGCCAACCCGACCCGGCTGCAGATTTCGTCCTTTGTCGACCGCAACCCGCGCGGCTTCGGTCTGATGCAGCGGTCGCGGTCCTTCTCGGATTTTGCGGACCTTGAAGCGCACTATCACCGCCGCCCCGGCTTGTGGGTGGAACCCAAGGGTGAGTGGGGCAAAGGCACTGTGACTTTGGTGGAGATACCGGCAGATCAGGAAATCTACGACAATATCGTCGCCTATTGGCGGCCAGCCACACCCTATGCTGCAGGCGAACAGGTTGATATCGCCTATCGCCTGACCTGGGGCGATGAGCCCAACCGAACCGCCCTGCCCCGTGTCATCAACACCGCGATGGGCGACAACACCTTCGGCGAAGGCCGCTTGGCCGTGATCGATTTCGAGAATACTGCCTTGCTCGATGACATAGACAGCATCGACGTAATCACTTATTCGCCGCATGCCGAGGTCACTGACGGCGTATTGCAGCGCAACCCAGACACGGGTGGTCTGCGGCTGGCATTTGGCTTTGAACCTGCCGATCGCGATCATGTGGAATTGCGGGCGCAGTTGCGCAAGGACGGCAAGCCGGCCTCCGAAGTCTGGCTCTACCGGTGGACCATATGAGGCGCGACCTTCATATCATGCCGCCCAAGGCGGAATTGCCGATGCCGGTGCAGGATTTCGGCGCCCGGTTTCGCGACGCGGATGCGCCGAATACCGCCACGGGCGAGCCTGCCGCCTGGCTGTGGCGCTTTCTGGCCTTTACACCGGCGCTCGCAGCCACGCTGGGCCTGGTCTGGATCATGCAGGACTGGTTCTCGGATGAGGGCGTGTCGCTGGTCGAAGGCATCCTGCTGGGCCTGATCTCGTTCAACTTCTTCTGGATTACCTTCACGGTCAGCACCGTTCTGATCGGCCTTGCCTCGCTGTCGCGCCGCGCGCCGCGGCGCGTGCGCGAACGCCCGCAGCCCCTGCGCGTTGCCCTTTTGATGCCGGTCTATAACGAGGTGCCCTGGTATGTGCTGGGCAATGCCCGCACCATGCTAGAGGAACTCAAGGCGCGCGGTGGTGCACATCACTATGCCATGTTCATCCTGTCCGACACCCGCGACGACGCTATCGCCGCGCAGGAACAAGCCAGCATCGAAGCGCTGCGCACCACGCTCGCACCTGATCTGGAACTCTATTACCGTCGCCGGGAACAGAATACCGACCGCAAGGTGGGCAATATCTCGGATTGGATCGGCAATTGGGGTGCCGATTGGGACGCCATGCTGGTGCTGGATGCTGACAGCCTAATGACAGGTCGCGCCATTGCGCGGCTGACGGATGCGCTGTCACGTGATCCCTCTGCCGGTCTGGTGCAGAGCTTTCCGCAACTCATTGGCGCGCAATCGGTTTTTGCCCGCGTGCAGCAGTTTGCAAATGGTGTCTATGGCGCCGCCTTTGCCGAAGGGCTGGCGCGCTGGTGTGGCGAGGAAGGCAACTATTGGGGCCACAACGCGATCATCCGCACCCAGGCTTTTGCCAATTGCGCTGGCCTGCCGCGTCTGCGTTCACTGACAGGCCGTGAACAGCTGATCATGAGCCACGATTTTGTCGAGGCCGGTTTGCTGCGCCGCGCAGGCTGGAGCGTGCGCTTTCTGCCTCGCATTCGCGGATCATATGAGGAAACCCCGCCCACGCTGATCGACCATGTGCAGCGCGATCGGCGCTGGTGTCAGGGCAATCTGCAGCACCTGAACCTGCTGGGGTCCAAAGGTTTTCGCTCGATCTCGCGCTTTCACATGTTCCACGGGGCAATCGGCTATCTGCTGTCGCCGATCTGGTTTGCCCTGCTAGTGATGTGGGCCCTGATCGGGCGCGGCGAGGATGCCTCGGTTCTGCACTATTTCAGCCCCGACAACCCGATGTTCCCGCAATGGCCCGAAATGACCGAGGCACGGCACGCGCTGATTATCGTATTGATGTACGCCATGTTGCTGGCCCCGAAACTGCTGGGCGCGGCGGCGCTGCCGCTGACTGGCACGCGCTATCGCGAGTTTGGCGGCGGCGGGCGGTTCAGCCTGTCCTTCCTGTCTGAAATCTGCCTTTCGATCCTCTATGCGCCGATCCTGATGGTGCAGCAGATGATTGCAGTGTTCCGCAGTCTGCTGGGCGTGCAAAAGGGTTGGTCGCCGCAGGCCCGCGATGGCGGCACTTACGGGCTGCGCACTTTGCTGATCTGTCACGCGCTGGAAACGGTGAGCGGGTTGATGCTGACCGCGGGCATCCTGGCGGGCGTGGTCTCGGCCTGGCTGATCCCGATCGCATTGAGCCTGACGCTTGCCGTTCCGCTCTCGGCGCTGAGTGGCGTCAGCGCGGGCACCGCGCGGCGCTTGCTTGGCATGCGCGAAGACTTCCGCGAACCCGCGATCACCCGCACCGCCCGCACCTATCGCAGCGAGTTGAAGTCGCTGCTGGACGGCAAAAGCGTAGCCACCCCGGCGGAGTGATTGGCTCACTGGGATAGCGGCTTTGCTGATCAAGCTGGACGTTTACAAGCGCGGCAATTGGTAAGGCGACGCTCTTCACGCGCGCGCGGCAAATCAAAGGCCGCGGAGCGGCGAGGTTTGCCCGACTGAATATCTGGAAATCAGTTTACTCTAAAATCTCCAGCATCTTTTCTCGCATCAGGAATTTCTGCGGCTTTCCGGTAATGGTCATTGGCAGTTCGTCCACGATCCGGACATGTTTGGGGATCTTGAAATGGGCGATCTGGCCTGCCAGCGCCTGACGCAGTTCGTCTTCGGTAAGGTCCGCGCCCGGTTTTGCGATCACCCAGCTACAGATCTCTTCGCCGTATGTCTCGTCAGGAATGCCAAACACCTGCGCATCACTGACCTTAGGGTGGCGGATCAGATATTCTTCGATCTCTCGTGGATAGATATTCTCGCCACCCCGAATGATCATATCCTTCACCCGGCCCACGATGGAACAAAACCCGTCTTCGTCCAGCACGGCCAGATCGCCAGTGTGCATCCAGCCATCCAAGATGCTTTCAGCTGTCCTTTCGCTATCTTCCCAATATCCCTTCATGACCGAATACCCTCGGGTGCAGAGCTCGCCTTGGGTGCCCACCGGCACGATCTGGCGGTTCTGATCGACGATCTTGACTTCGAGATGGGGATGAACCCGACCAACGGTCTCGCAACGTTTGTCGATGGGATCGTCCACAAAGCTCTGGAATGACACCGGCGCGGTTTCCGTCATGCCATAGCAGATCGTGACCTCGCCCATGTTCATCTCGCTGTTCACCCGCTGCATGACATCGACCGGGCACGGTGCCCCGGCCATGATGCCGGTGCGCATATTCGACAGGTCGCGGGGGTGCCGTTCGAGATCTTCCAGCATCACCACGAACATGGTCGGCACGCCGTAGATGGCGGTACAGCGTTCCTTTGCCAGAGCATCCAGCGTCTGTGACGCGTCGAAACCCTCGCCGGGGAAGATCATGCTCGCCCCTTTGCTGACGGCACCGAGAACGCCCATCACCATTCCGAAACAGTGGTAGAGCGGCACCGGGATCGCCAGCCGGTCGGCCTCGGTCAGGTTGATCCGGTCGGTCACGTAGCGGGCATTGTTGACAATGTTGTAATGCGACAGCGTGGCCCCTTTCGGCATACCCGTAGTACCCGAAGTGAACTGGATGTTGATGGCGTCATCCGGGCTGAGCGTCTTGTCGATTTCGGGAATTCGAAGCTGCTGTGCAGGCCCGCCAAGGTTGCGGAGCTCGTCAAAGGAATAGGTCCCTGAACCTTCAGGCCCATCCATGAGGATGACGCTGCGCAAATGCGGGAGTTTGGTGGATTGCAATCTGCCGGGCGCACATTCCTCAAGTTCCGGGGCGAGCGCCCGGATCATGCCCGCGTAGTCGGAGGATTTGAAGGAGCTGGCCGCGATAAGCGCCTTGCAGCGCACCTTGTTCAATGCATATTCCAATTCACCCAGACGGTAAGCCGGGTTGATATTGACCAGAATGATCCCGACCCGGGCGGTCGCAAACTGTGTCAGCACCCATTCGAACCGGTTCGGCGACCAGATACCGACACGGTCGCCTTTCGCCAATCCAAGCGCCAGCAGCCCGGAGGCCAGCTCGTCCACCGCGCGATCCAGGTCATAGTAGCTCATCCGCACGTCTTGTTCGTGAAACACCAGGGCATCTCTGGGACCGAAGCGCGAGACGGCATCGCGCAGAAGCTGCGGGATGGTGATATAGGCCAGCGGCGGATCAGACGGCCCCTGTATGTAGGATTGACCGTCTTGGGGTGCGTTGGTTTCGCTTTTGCTTTCGGTCCCGGCGTCCCAGTTGGATATTCGAGTGGCGAGGCTTTCGCTCAGGATAGACATGCAGATCCTCCCTTACATCACGCGCCAATCGCCGCTTTGCTCAAAAGCGTGCGCGGCCTGGTAAATCTTCAACTCGCCGTATCTCGCCCCGACCAGCATCATGCCAATGGGCAACCCCTCGCTCAGGCCGCAGGGCACGTTCATTGCGGGCAAGCCGCCGTTGAAAGGTGCGGTGTTTCCAATCATCTCGAACGCTCTTTGAACGTAGAGGCTGATGGAACAATCTGCAGGCGGGATCGGTTGCGGTTTCATTGGCACGGTCGGCATCAACAACAGGTCGTATTGCTTAAGCACATCCGAGTAGGTTTGGTTGACCTTTCGCATCAGGTTCTGCGCCTTGCCATAGAAGCGGCCACGATACTGCTCCTGAAAGAACTCGCCGAGGAACATGCAAACCTTGAGCGAATGGGTCAGTTCATCCGCCCGGTTCCGCCACTGGGCCATGTGATCCATCATCGAGGGCAGGAAGAGCCCCCTGTAATTCGTGCCGCCGGAATTGCCGCGCATCATGTGATCCTGCAGCCCCTCGACAGTGATCGCGGTCCAGCAATCGACGGCAAGGTGATGCTCGGGGATCGATATCTCATCTACGCGCGCGCCAAGCTCCCTGAAGCGCTCGGCGGCGGCCAGCACTTTCTGATCGACATCTGCCTCGCTCTCGGGCCTGTGGAAACCCTCCTTCAGTATCGCGATCCGCATACCTTGCGCGCCGCGTCCCAGCGCTTCGGTATATTGAAAGGTTTGCGGGCAATACTGGCGGGGGTCGAGGCCATCTTCGCCCGCCAGAACCTCTAGCAAAAGCGCATTGTCCGCGACGTTGTTTGTCACCGGACCAACGTGATCTATCGTCTGCTCGATGGGCATGACACCCGTATATGGCACCAGCCCGTGGGAGGGTTTCATCCCGTAAACGCCACAATTCGAAGACGGGATACGGATCGACCCGCCCTGATCACCGGCGATGGCCATATCGACCTCGCCTGCCGCCACAAGAGCTGCCGAGCCGCCCGAAGAGCCGCCCGCCATGAACCCGTGTTTCCAAGGATTCTGGATCGGTCCCTTGGCGTTGGTGTGCGATCCACCCGACAGGCAGAAATTCTCGCAATGCGCCTTGCCTGCGATAATTGCACCCGCATCCAACATTCGGGTCACGATCGTGGCGTCGATCTCGGGAGTATATCCCTCCATCACCGACGAGCCGTTCATCATCGGCACCCCGGCCAGACAAACCGTATCCTTCAGCGCGATCCTTTTGCCTCGGAGCGGACCATCAGGGGCGCCGCGCACCTCGGTCTTGACGTACCACGCATTCAGCGGGTTTTCCGAAAAATCCGGGACGTGTCCCGGCGAACGCGGATAGCGCACGGGTGGCAGGTTGTCAGGTGTGGCATCCAGACGGTCATAAGCCTGAATATAAGGCTCCATGATCTCGGAAAACTCGCCGAGTTCCTGATCTGTCAGGCTCATGCCTAATCGGCTGGCCATGTCACGCATCTGCGCAAGGGTCGGTCGTTTTATGGTCATGTTTGTCACCACCGGTACGACTGTCGTTTCTGTCGACATCGCGGCTTGAGGTTTGGATTGAGACGCCGCGACCTGATGAGCCGCCGGACGCTGCGATCCGTGCCCTCGCGTCGAGCGGGCAGCACCGAAGCCGAGGAACTGATCGACCTTGGCCTGATCCGACAAATCGGATTTACTGAGTTCCCCGGTGATCCGTCCACGTTCCAGCACAAACACCCGGTCAGACAGGTCCGAGATGAAATCGAAATTCTGTTCGACCAGCAGGATCGACAGGCCCCGGGTCTTGCGAAGCTGAAGTAGCGTGTCGCCCATTTCTTCGATGATGGAGGGCTGTATGCCCTCGGTCGGTTCATCTAGCAGCAGGAAATCGGGATCACCCATCAGGCAGCGGGCCAGCGCAAGCAACTGCTGCTCACCACCAGACAAGGCCCCGCCTTCGCGATCCAGCAGTGGGCGAAGACGCGGAAAATCCGCAAGCACAGCCTCCATCACGTCCTGCTCGGAGGCACCGGCATAGTCGTGCCAGGCAAAGCGCAGATTGTCGCGCACCGTCAGTTGCGGAAAGATGCCCCGCCCCTGTGGAACATAACCCAGCCCAAGCCCAGCGCGCTCGTAAGGTGACATGCGGGTGATGTCGGAGGTATGAAATCTGATCGTGCCGGCCCCGGCGGGCAGAAAACCCATAAGCGTTTTCAGCAGCGTGGTCTTGCCCATGCCGTTATGGCCCAGGATGCCCACAACCTCGTTCTCGCCCACCGAGAATTCGATCCCGTGCAGGATCGGCACATTGCCATATCCCCCCGACAGACCCTTAATCGTGAGAATATCTGTCACGTCATCCTGCATCTCAGGCCTTCTTTCCAAGATAGACGTTTCGCACCGTCGGGTCCGACATCACGCGGTCCACGTGGTCTTCCATCAGCACCGCGCCCTGATGGAAAACCGTGACCATCTCGGCAATCGAGCGGATGAACTGCATGTCGTGTTCGACGATGATGATGGCGGCACTCTTGTTGAGCTCGTGGATAATCCCAGTCATCCGCTCAACATCTTCCGCACTCATCCCGGCGGCGGGTTCGTCGAGCAACACCAACCAGGGGTCCCCGACGGCCACAAGGCCCAGTTCCACCCGCTGCCGTTCACCATGGGCCAACCGGCCCAGATCAGCGCGCGCAATCGACCCAAGGGCCAGTCGCTCGATGATCTCATGCGTCTTGCGCGTGGCTTCTCGCGGATCATGGAACCGCCGCGCGCCCAGCCAGATGTTCTCGAACACGCTGAGCGCATCCATGACGTTGGGGGTCTGGGTCTTGATGCCAACCCCCAAAGAGGCAATCTGATGCGGGAGCCATTGTGTGGTCTCCAGCCCGCGCATACAGACCTCGCCTTCCGTCGGGGTTTGCAGTCCCGTTACGCATTTGAAGAAGGTGGATTTGCCAGCCCCGTTCGGGCCAATCAGGCAGCGCAATTCCCGTGCGCGCAATTTGAAATCAACATTGTTGGCCGCAACAACACCGCCGAAGCGCATCGTCAGCCCGTGGGTTTCGAGGACGATTTCAGCCATTGAACCGCTCCCGTTGCCGCATCCGCCTTTGCTGGTGGACGCGGCCCAGCGGTCGGCTGGCAAAACTCACCTTCCACAACCCGGTCACCGCCGGAACAATTCCCTTGGGCAGGAACAGGACGAACAGTACAAGGATCAGCCCGGTGATCAGCGTGTTGTCGATGACACTCTGTTGACCCAGCAGAAACTTGAGATAGGCGAGTCCAGCCGCGCCGAGGATCGGACCGACACGGGTGCCCAGCCCACCGACGATGCACCAGATGATGATCTCGGCCGATTGACTCAGCGAGAACAGATTGGGCGTCACGATCTCACCCCAATTGGCAAAGAGCGCCCCGGCCAGCCCGGCAATCGCGGCCCCTATGGCAAACAAGACGGTCTTGCGGGCCCGCACGTCGTAGCCCATTAGCGCCATGCGGGTTTCGTTTTCGCGGATGCCGATCGCGATGCGCCCAAAGCTGGAGCGCAACAGGGCCGCGACCAGCAGAAAAACCACGGCCATCAGCACCGCACAGACATAGAAATAGCTATCGCCCCAGATGTAGGCGTCGGGGTTGCCCGGTAGGTTCAGCGTCTGAAAACCGGGAATGCCGTTGAACCCGCCCAGACGCGCGGTGCCAATCACATATTGCGGGCCGGCGGTGGAGTTGATGAACTTGAACAGGATCAGGGTGACAACCAGGGTGATCACACCCAGATAGACATCCGTGAGACGCCCATAGAACATCATCGCGCCCAGCAGGGCCGCAAAGATCGCGGGGACCAAAACCGCAAGGACCATCGGGATCGTGCTTTCCCCGATGTTGATCGCGGCAATGGCGTAGGTATAAGCCCCCAGGCCAAAAAAAGCGGCCTGACCAAAGCAAAGAATGCCGCCAAAGCCCCAGATCAGCCCCAAGCTCAGGCCAAGCATGCCGTAGACGACCAATACCGTAAGCGTATAGGTGCCAATGAACATCGGCATCACCCAGATCAAGATGGCGGTGACCAGAGCCGTGATCATGGCATCTCTGGACAAGCTCCCTGACATCACAGTTTTCCCTTGAAGAATTTGCCGGTGATCCCTTGCGGCAGCAGCCGGAGAAGGATGACCGCAGCCACGAGCAGCGCAACTTCACCGATGACCGGCGAGATGGCGAAGGTGAAGATCTGGTTCACGATGCCAAAGAAACCCGCGCTTGAGAAAAGCCCGGCGATCAGCGACGGCCCTCCGGCGATCACCGTGATGAACGCCTTGGCGATATAGGCCCCGCCCGATGTCGGAACGAGTCCAACCAATGGGGCCAGAACGGCACCAGCAAGCCCGGACAGGGCCGAGCCGCAGAAGAACGTCGCCATGTAGATGCGATCGGGGCTGTATCCCAGCGCCGCCGCCATGTCGGACCTTTGCATCGTGCCACGTGCGATCAACCCCGCTCGGGTCGCCTTCAGCACTGTCAGCATCGCCACCAGCAGAAGGATCGCGATGACAATGATGAAAAAGTTGTAGCCGTTGATCTGATAGGCGCCGATGGCAAATCCGGGGATCGGCGTGGAAATCCCCGTTGTGGTGTTCCCGAAGATCATCGTCGCCAGCCCGATGAAGAACAGGCTCAGCCCCCAGGTCGCCAGCATCGTATCAACCAGCCGACCGTAGAGGTGGCGAATGACCAGCCGCTCGACGACAAGACCGATCAGACCAACGACCAGCGGGGCAATCACCAATATCGCCAGGAAGATATTCACGCCGAGACTGACGGCTGTGATCGTCGCATAACCGCCCATCATCATGAACTCGCCATGGGCAAGGTTGATCACCTTCATCATGCCGAAAACAACGGCAAGCCCGGCACTGACCAAGATCAACGAGGCCACGGCGTAGAGCATCTCGACCAAAATGACGACGGATAGGTCCATGTGAACGAAGGTCCGTTTGGAAAAGGAGGGCAACTTCAGGGTGGCGGGGCGACATCACCGCCCCGCCCAAATCTGTGGGAGGTCAGATTTGAATTTCGTACTGTGTGTTGTCGTCGGGATTGGCGCTCAGATCGCACACGGCTTGCGTATCGATCGGCTGGCGCTGCGGCAGCGTCTCAATCACTTTCATGCCCTGGTCCTCGATCTCCATGATGTGGACATCAAGGACGGCATGGTGGGTTTTGGGATCGACCGTCACCTTGCCCGCCGGGCCATCAATGGAAAGCCCGGTTTCCAGCGCAGCAATCACCGCCTCGCGCTCGATTGAGCCCGCCTTGCGCACGGCTTCAGCCCAAGTCAGGACACCCTGATAGTTCGAGACGGCAATTTCATGGATCAGATCGCTGTCGCCATAGGCGGCGGACCATTTGTCCTTGAAGGCGTTGTTTTCCGGCGTGTCGAGTTCCTGGCTGTAGTTATAGGCAACCATAATTCCGTTACCCTCTTCGGGGGTCAGAACCTTGTGTTCATTGCCAACCCCCAAAGTGGTCGAGGCCAGCGGGATACGGTCTTTCATGCCCGCGGCGGCCCATTGCCGGAAGAAGGACAGGTGCGCCCCGCCGACAAGCGGCGCGATCACCAGATCGGGGCCGACCGATTGAATCTTGGCAATGGTCGAGCCGAAATCGGAGACATCCAGCGGAAAGAAATCGACCCCAACCGTTTCGCCGCCATTGTCAACAACGAATTTTTGAATCCAGCGGGCCGTGATCTGACCATAGTTATAGTCTGCAGCGAGGATGTAGACCTTCTTGCCGGACTTGCCCATTGCGTAGGGAACCAGCGCTTCGACCTGCTGGGCCGGCGTGACACCGTTGATGAATATGTTCCGGTCGCAGACGCCACCCTCGTAAAGCACATTGTAGAAATAGGGTGTTTTGGTCTTTCTCATCGTCTGACGGATCGCCTCGCGCGAGGCCGAAAGAATGCCGCCATGTACGACATCCACCTGATCCTGACGGGTCAGTTGCTGGCCGTATTGGGAATAGAGCGCCATGTCCGACTGCGTGTCATAAGCCGCGACCTCGATCTGCTTGCCCAGCAAACCGCCGGACGCATTGATTTCGTCCACAGCCAGACGCATGGCCATATCCATCGGCTTGCCATAGGCGTCGAAAATGCCGGATGTATCGAGGATTGAGCCCAGTTTGATGGTGTCGGCGGCCAGCACGGCATGGGGGAGCATTGATGCCCCTGCAAGGGCTGCCGAACTGGCCAGGAAGTTGCGGCGATTGAGTGACATAATGGTTACCTCCGTTGAGACGCTCATGTTGGGTGGACGGACGGCTTTCCCGTCACTTTTCGTTTTTCGATTTGTCTTTGATACGATTGGCATAATCTGCGGTTCGGCCCGCCAGATTGGCGTCGAAGTCGAGGCCGATCTCTTCGCCCATCTGCTTCATCGCGGGCAGTCGAACTGCCATGCCGAGGATCTGGTCCATGGCCGCGCCGAACGCGCCATCGACGCCCTCTCCACCGCCGCCCGTGCCACCGGCGCCTGAAATCTGGTTGATTTTGATCGAGTCGATCTTTTCGACCGGCTTCATCATCTGCGTCATGATTTCCGGCAGACGATCCAGCTTGCGCTCTTCCAGACGCATACGGATCACGGCATCGCCAAGCGTGTTTTCCGCCTCGTGCAGGGCAGCACGGCCCGCCGCTTCTGCCTCCATGCGGGCGCGCTCGACCTCGCCTTCCCTGGTCTTGACTGCGGCGTCAGCCTTGGCCTTTTCAAGCAGCGTTTCGACATCCCGCTGAACCTGTGCCCCTTCGAGCTCCAGGTCCTTTTCCTGCTTCAGACGTGCGATCTCGCGCTCGCGCTTGGCAATGGCGCGCTCTTTCTGGGCCTGAACGCTTTCTGCCGCCAGGATCACCTTGACCCGCGCTTCTTCCTCTTCGGCCCGAGTTACGGCTTCTTCGGCCCGCTTCTTCGAAATGCGGATATCATTGGCGATTTTCTCTTCTTCAAGGGACCGGATCGCGGCCATCTCGGCCTTGCGCATCGCCTCATCGCTTTCGACCTGCGTTGCCTTGACTTTGTTTTCGTTTTCGATCCGTGTGGTTTCGCTGGCCAGCTTCGCCGCGTCGCGCGCCTGATCCTCACGGGATTTGGCGTCGGCTTCGAGCCGGGCAAGATGTTCCTGTTGGGCGATCTCTGCCTCGCGCTCCTCACGTTGCAATTGAAGCTGCCGTTGGTGTTGCACCAACCGGCTTTCGCGCACGGCCACTTCTGTTTCGGTTTCGATGCGGATGCGTTCCTTGCGCTGGTCTGCCACCAACTCCGCCAGCCTCCGCATGCCTTGCGCATTGAAGGCGTTGTTCTCGTTCCATTGACTGAGATCGCTCTGATCTACGGCGATCAATGAGGCCGAGACCAGTGTCAGGCCCAGTTTTGAGGCCTGCGCTTCAATCGCCTCAGCCACATCTCCCGAAAAGCCGGAGCGATCCAGGTGGATCTCTTCCAGTGTCCGGGTCGCCGCGGCGCGTTGAATGGCGTCGATAAGGGATCCTGCGAACACCTCCCTGACTGTCTCGCCCCCTCGGGCGATCCGCGACCCCAGGGATTGTGCCGCCGTAGAGATACCCTGATCCGTTGGCGCAACGCGAAGCTCAAATTCAAACCGAACGTCCGCCCGCATCTGATCGCGGGTCAGCACCGCGTCGCGCCCTTCCCGGCTGATGCTGAAGGTCAAAGCCCCCATCGATACTTTCTGAACCTGATGCAGGATGGGAAGCGACAGGCAGCCGCCATCGGTAACAACGCGGCAGCCGCCGAAACCGGTGCGCACCAAGGCCGTGTCCAGCGTGGCTTTTGAGTAATACCTTTGCAGGAACCAGATCGCGACCAGCGCGACGATGACCAGCACAGCCAGAAGGATAACCCAGATCAAGGCAAATCTCCCCATTTGAGCGATCGTCAGACCTGAGAGCCTGCGATCTTTTCGCTCGTCAAAACGTGAGAGATTTTAGTTTCCAATTCAAGTAAATAATTTGAACTGGAAACTAATATTGATTAAGTTACTGTTTATATTTCTTTTATTACCTCAAACCGCAGGCCGTCCGCGCGCGCCAGATAGATCGGGGGGCGCTGACTTTTGTCGGATGAGGCGCGCTTACGCCCACTTCGGTGAATCACTGGCAAGGCATCCAAAACGCTGTGATCCCGCCAGACCTTCGCATGTCCACGCATCAGTCCGGCCAGGAAATGCACCCCCTCGTAGGTGGACTGACCGAGCGCATTCAGCACCGGGGCCTGATCTCCGTGAACGCGGTAGTATTTCTCTTTGAAGGCGGCATTGGCTTCGGTCGGCAGGGCACCAAAATATGATGAGGCCACGAACATCCGCTGGCTGTTTTTTGCACCGCACCCGAGAAGGCCATTCTCTTCAATCGCGCAGGACAATCGCACGATCCGATCATGCAGCTTTGCTTTGCCAAACGCCCTGTTGAACGCCACCGCATCCTGACCAACCAATGAAATCAGCACTGCTTCTGCGCCGGACTTTGCGATTTCCTCGACGAAGTGAGACATATTGCTCAGACCAAACGGGAGGTACTTCTCATAGGCCAACCCAATCGACATTTCGCGCAGCTTGGTCTTGGCATAGCTATGGGATGTGCGCGGCCAGACATAGTCGTTGCCGATCAGGGCCCAGCTTCGCGGCCGATATTCGTTCTGGATATGCTCCATCGACGGGCCAAGCTGTTCCTCTGGCGTCTCGCCAATTGCAAACAGGCCAGCCGTCCGTTCCCCGCCCTCGTAAAGGGGCGTGTAAATATACGGAATACGCTGGCGCACGACCTTGCTAAGCCGCTGTCGAATGGCACTGATATGCATACCGACAATAGCGTCTATCGACTTCGTTTCGATCAGGTCATTCACGGTCTCTTCAATCGATATGCTCGCCTCCATGGCGGCATCGATCATGATCAGTTGAACCTTTCGGCCATCGATACCGCTGGCTTTGTTCAACTCCTCAACCGCAACCTGCGCGCTGGAGATACAGGAGGGTGCCCATAGACCAGCAGCACCACATAGCGGGATAAGCAAAGCGATCCGATAGGTTCCCCTGCTGCGCAAAACCGGGTCATCGCGCAGTTCCTCCAGTTCCGTCGGAACATCCGGTAACGTGGTCATTCTGCTTCGGCCCTTTTCAGGGAGACAAGGAACCGCTACATACCAATTGAATTTATTTTCCAAGTCAACTAATTTCTGTTTGTGAAACATCGGTGGAAGCAATGGAAAAGAGCCCAAATCCAATCCAGGACTACCTGTCTTACGCCCTTGCTGCGGCACACCGAAAGGTTGCCACCTCGTTGAATGCGCGCCTCAAGCATCACGGCATTCAGATCGAGGCCTGGCGCATTCTGGAGACGTTGGAGGCAGGTCAACGCCTGACGATGGGGCAACTTGCCGAGATCGTTCTGATGAATCCGCCGACACTGACCAAACTTGTCGACAGAATGGTGTCCGAAGGGCTCGTCCATCGTCAGGTTGCCCAGAACGACCACCGGCAGATCAATGTTCTGCCGACAGCGCTTGGCCGAAAGCGCATGTTTCAAATCCGGCAAGAAGTCGAGCAGCAGGATGATGCGATCCAGGCGCTTCTAGGCAAAGAGGAAAGCGACAAGCTGATTGAATTGCTGCGAGGCGTCGTGCAGTAGACCAGCCAGCGCGAAAAGCTCAACGTAGTGAGTTTGCGGCCAACATGGGAAACGCGTCCGAGCGCTAGGTGCCATGTGACTTTCGAACAGCAGTTGCTGTTTTACGTCCGATGAGTGCGACCTTCACATCATTGACTGACCCAGACGGATCCAACGGGCCTTGGCGCAGGGCGTTAGCAATGTCTCAAATGAGCCCAATGTTACCAATGCTGCGGAATCTTCGAATGACTGCTATATGGGCTATCGCCTATCGGGACTGTTCACGAACCGCCTGTCAAATCTTCTGCCAGCATGAGTGCGTTCCCATCTGGATCATAAAAAGTTGCTGTTTTAACCATGCCTTCGACTACATCAGTTTCGCCATCGAACTTAACTTTGGCTTGCTCCAGTTTCTGCCTCGCAGCGTCCAAGTCAGCTATCCCAAAGACGGGTACGCAGTTGCCCGGTGCAGGCTCGGTATGCTCGCCAAGGCCAATTGTTACGCCGACTGTATTCGTTTGAAGCTCTGACCAACCTGCGTCATCTGCATGATAAATGGTCTCAAATCCCAACATGCTGCCGTACCACTCAGCGCTTACGTGGCGGTCCTTGATGGACAGAGAAATATTGATGGTTTCATCGGGCGAAATAAGAGACATGGTCTTTCCTTCTTCATTTAAATATATTAACTATACTTTATGGACATGAAATTGTTTGTCAACATCACTTCAAGAGCTTGGGCACTATCCATTTTATCGAACCTACACGCAGGTATTGCTGGACGGCAGGCACCTCTGTTGGCAGCAACTGGCGCGAGTAGAACCGCTTTCGCCCAAAGCATGGATCACTTAATCACGGTAGGGTTGCTAGAACGAAACCCAGGTTATGGTCATCCATTGCGTCCGGAATTCCGGCTCACATCTTTAGGAGTTTCCGCTGCTGCCATTGCCAACAAAATTCAAAGTGTAGCCGGTGATGAAGATCAAGACTTGCTCCGTCGGTCATGGACGCTGCCAGTGTTGACGTCGCTTCAGACACCTAGCCGCTTCAATGATATCAAACGGAATTTGCCGTCAATTACGGATCGAGCATTGTCGCAATCGTTGAAAACGATGGAAGTCAGAAAGTGGGTGTGCCGTAGCGTTGACGAGGCTGCTCGCCCGCCTAGATCAATTTACGCTGCCGTGAATACTGGCGCAATGATAAGTCAGGCAACTGCACCAAAAATCAGTTTCGCCTAGCAAGACCGGACGTTCGTTTAGAAGTGGTGAAGGTCGGATAAGTCCGCCTTGCTGACATCCGACGCAGTGATTGGCGCGCTGCGCCGCCGCAGGTTTGCTTCGAGCCCAAATTGCACTAGAAGACCGACCAGTTTGTGGCTGTTGAAAGCTTGGCGGCGGCGCGCGTTCCGGCAGCGGAGTTGCCATAGCGGTTCAACCCCGGTGACCAGATCGCAATCGACGCGACTTTTGGCGCCACAATGAGAATGCCACCGCCAACGCCGCTCTTTCCGGGCAAGCCAACTTGAAAGGCGAAGTCTCCGGAACCATCGTAGTGGCCGCAGGTCATCATCAAAGCATTGATCCGGCGCGCATGTTTTTGCGAGATTACTTTCGGGGCATCCGTTAGGCCGGCCAATGCCCTGCCTGCCAGAGCCAGCTCGTCGGTCGACATCTCGATTGCGCACTGATGAAAATAGGTGCCGAGCGTAAGGTCGACCGGGTTTTTCAGATTGTCATGCGACAGAAGATAATAGGCCAAAGCCTTGTTTCTTGAGCCCGTAATCATCTCCGACTTTGCAACATTCTTGTTGATGCAGATGTCGTTTCGTCCGGCCATTTGCCGGACCAGCCCGAGTATTTCGGAAAGGGCGAACTTTGGTTCCCGACCCGACAGCAATGCATCTGTTGTGACGATTGCACCCGCGTTAACGAACGGGTTTCGGGGGCGCCCTTGTTCTTTTTCCAACAATACAACTGAATCAAATGATGTTCCCGATGGCTCTCGACCTACACGTTGCCACAACTGGTCACCCACACGCCCAAGGGAAGCAACCAACGCAAACACCTTAGAGATGCTTTGAATGGAAAATGGTTTGCTCGAATCCCCCGCACTATGAAGAGCACCGTCGTCAGTACAAACGCTTATCGCGAACTGCTTCTTCTCGACATTCTCCAGTTCTGGAATGTACTGCGCTGGTATGCCCCAGTCATCTTCGTCGAAGATTTCTTCGACAATATTACGAAGCAGGTTTTCCATTGAGTGTGCGAAACCAAACATGCCCGATAGACAAGCTCGTCCTAAGATTTGCCTAGGAGCTAACCTAAATTAGGCCACACGCCAACGGCAACTTTGTCCGCGCACCTGAAATTTGGGGGGGAACGCGTGACGCTTGGGCCAATACTCAGTGACATGCCCTGCTGATCCGAGCCAGAAAATCCCTTGAAGGGACTTCGCCCTAAGCTTGCATGCGAGGCAGCAAAGCCCTGTGGATCGTCAAGTCATCTACGCAACTCGAAATGTACAGGATCGATAGTCGGGTTACTCGCCGCGCGGCGATTGTTCGAAATTTGTATGTTCGGCCTTCTACGCGCTGCGCGCATCCGGGAAATGCATGGTGCAGGTCAAGTCCAAAGCGCTCAGGACCCAGGCAGTCCTTCGGCCCAATCCACGATCATGTCGGCCCATCCCTGCGGAACCTGATGGCCGCCGGGAAACAGCGCCATTTCAAGCGCGCTGCCTTCGGTGCACCGGGTCCAGGTGCGGCGCATGAATTGACCGGTTGTGGAAAACCCGTCGGGCTTATTGTCTGCGCAGTCATTGGCCGCGCGCCAAATCTCCAGCCCGGCAAAAATATCGCCCTGAATGAAGCGCCCGCCACCCAGCTCGCGCCCTTCCAGCGGCACCACCGGATCGGTCCAGCCATGGGTTTGGAACAGCCGCACCGGGCCTTCGCAGCTTTCTGGATGGGGCCGCCAGAACCCGCCCGAGACAGGGGCATAGGCGGTGAAGGCATCCGGTGTGGCACAGGCCAGGTAGCTGACCATAAAGGCACCGCCTGAAAAGCCCGCCAGGATCGTCCGCTCCGGGTCGATACCGAACCGTTCGCCTGCATCCGCGCGCACAGATTGCAGGAAGTCGAGCTCATCGCGCCCTTCCCAGCCCGGATAGAACACCCAGGACTTCGGCCCATCGCCATTGCGCGGCTCGCCGGTGGGCGCGATCACCGCGTAGCCGCGCGTCTTGAACGCCTCGACCATGCCGCGCATTTTCAACACGCCCTGCCCTGACCCGCCATAGCCATGCAGGAAGATGACCGCTGGCATCGCATCGTCCAGTGCGTCGGGCAGTTCGATATGGTAAATGCCGGTGTCGATCTCGCACGCGGCCTCAAGATCGTCGCACCCGGCCAGAGCACCCTGGCCCAGCCACGACAGCGTCAGACACAGCGCTATTGTACGGATCATCCGTCACTCTCCTCAAACGTCACGACAGGCAGCCCCGCATCGAGCCAGCCGGTCGCGGAACGCGATCCAAGCATGCCGCCGGGCACATCTATGATATTGGTATAGCCCGCCTCGGTCAGGTGCAGGCTCATATTGGCCGAGCGCACGCCCCGGGCGCAGATCAGGGCGATTGGCCGGTCGGTATCGGCCCCGGCAACATCTTGCAAAGCTGCGATGAAATCTTCGCGCCGCATGTCGATCGGATATGCGCCATCACCGATCCCGGTTCGCGCCCATTCGTCCGGGCGGCGGATATCGATCAGCACGATCTCTCCACTGGCGGCCTTCTCGCGGGCCTCTTCTACCGTCAGCTTGCCGCCCGCATAAGCGGGCGGAATCAGCCGATACTCCCGAATGGCAAATCCGGCAGCCACGACCGCTGCACCGGCCAGCACCACCCGCCTGCGGGTCACAAATCCGGGTTTTCGAGGTTCCGTCATGGCACCCATCTTATTCACATCGCTTGCCAGTCTGTACCATATCCGTCCTGAATTGCCCGCGCTTTGACACCCTCGATGTGATCAAGATCGCGTCAACCGCGCTATTTGCGTTTCAAGGCGCCGTTGACGCCGCGGCAACTGATTGTACCCGGAATACATTTGAAAACTTGCAATAGCTTGTCAGGTTAGAAATTATCCGTAGTCAGCGCGAAGACATAATATTACCCAAAGACCGGAGAGCAGCTGGTGTCCCTATTTCTGATCGTGGCCCTTCCATTTCTAGGAGCCGTGTTTCCGGCCCTGCTGATCCGCGCAGGCAGAAATGCCTGTTCCTGGTCTGCTGGTGTCACGACATTGCTGGCATTCATTGGGCTGATGATCAACCTGCCTGCCGTGCTGCGTGGCGAGGCAGTGACCGCCCGGCTGGACTGGTTGCCCTGGCTTGGCCTGAACGCCAACTTCTTTCTCGACGGGTTAGGGTTTCTCTTTGCGACGCTCATTCTGGGGATCGGCTTGCTGATCATCCTTTACGCGCGGTTCTACCTGTCGCGCGAGGACCCGATGGGGCAGTTCTACACCTATCTGCTGCTCTTTCAGGGCGCGATGGTTGGTATCGTCCTGTCTGACAATATCCTGCTTTTGCTTGTTTTTTGGGAGTTAACGTCGCTCAGTTCCTTCTTGTTGATCGGGTATTGGAAACACCTGCCCGAGGGGCGTCAGGGCGCGCGGATGGCGCTGGCAGTCACGGGTTCGGGTGGGCTGGCGATGATCGCGGGGATGCTGATTCTGGGCCATATTGTCGGCAGCTACGACCTGAGCGTCATTCTGCAGAACAAGGAAGCGATCCAGTCTTCGCCGCTTTATTTGCCTGCATTGATCCTGATCCTGCTGGGCTGTTTCACCAAATCGGCGCAGTTTCCGTTTCATTTCTGGCTTCCGCACGCCATGGCTGCACCCACCCCCGTGTCGGCCTATCTGCACTCTGCCACGATGGTTAAGGCAGGCCTGTTCCTGATGGCGCGGATGTGGCCGGTGCTGTCAGGCACGCCGGAGTGGTTCTACATCGTCGCCACAACGGGTCTGATCACCATGCTGATCGGCGCCCTAATCGCCCTGTTCAAGGACGACTTGAAGGCGCTTCTGGCCTTTTCCACCGTCAGCCATCTGGGCCTGGTGACCATGCTTCTGGGCTTCGGGACCGAGATCGCAGCCGTTGCTGCAGTCTTCCACATCATCAACCACGCGACCTTTAAGGCTGCACTCTTCATGAGCGCAGGCATTGTCGATCACGAGACCGGCACGCGGGACATCAAGCGGCTGGGCGGCTTGCGGCACCTGATGCCGGTGACCTTCACCATCGCGGTAATCGCCAGCCTGTCCATGGCGGGCCTGCCGCCGCTGAACGGCTTCCTGTCGAAAGAGATGATGCTGGAAGAGACCCTGCATACGGCTTGGGGTCATTCACATCTGCTGGTTCCCGGTCTGGCCGTTCTGGCGGCGCTGTTCTCGGCCGCCTACTCCTTCCGTTTCATCGCGCATGTTTTCCTTGGTCCCAAGCGCAGCGACTATCCCGCGCATCCTCACGATCCGCCGGTAGGCCTGTGGCTGGCTCCGGCCTTTCTGGTCGTACTGGTGGTCACGATCGGGCTGAACGCACAAGCGATGGTCGGCCCGCTGGTCAAGGTCGCCGCCTCGGCGGTAACCGGCGGAGAGCTTCCTTATTTCAAGCTGAAGCTCTGGCATGGGTTCAACACCGCGCTTCTAATGTCCACCATCGCCACTATTGGCGGTCTGATCCTGCTTGTCAGCCATGGCGGGCTTGAACGGGTCTGGAACGCGCTGCCGCGGCCAGAGGCCAAGACCATCTTCGACGCAGTGATCCGCGCGCTGACAGGTTTGAGCCGGGTAGTCACCGATACGCTGCACAATGGCGCGATCTCTCGCTATGCGATGATCTTTGTCACCTTCACGCTGGCGATCGCGGTCTATGCCTATTTCACGGGCACAATGACGCTGCCAACCCGCGATGCGCAGGACGCGCCGCTATTGCCAACCCTGGCGTGGTTCTGCCTGATATCGGCGACGGCGATGCTGACTTTCCTGCACCGCAACCGACAGCTTGCGCTGGTGCTGATCGGGGTTGTGGGGCTGATCGTATCGCTGTCCTTCAACTATCTCTCGGCACCTGATCTGGCGATGACACAGATCTCGGTCGAGGTGGTTTCGATCATCCTGCTGCTTCTGTGCCTGAACTTCCTGCCCAAGACCACGCCGGTCGATAGCAGCCTGACGATCCGGGTGCGCGACGGGGTGATCGCAGGCGTAGCGGGTGTCGGTTCTGCCGCGCTGATCTATGCGGTAATGATCCGCGATTTCTCGTTCCCAACGATATCCGAGTTCCACCTGGCCAACTCCTACAAAGGCGGCGGCGGCACCAATGTAGTCAATGTGATCCTGGTGGACTTCCGGGGCTTTGATACCTTTGGCGAGATCATCGTACTGGGCATCGCCGCGCTGGTGATCTTTGCGCTTACAGAGGCTGTGCTGGCCTCGAACGTGCGCGCCTACCTGTTGAACCGCAAACCGGAATGGCCGCAATCGGGCGATGCGCATCCGTTGATGATGGTGGTTGCAACGCGGGTGATGATGCCAATCGCGCTGATGGTGGCGACCTACATTTTCTTCCGCGGTCACAACCTGCCCGGTGGCGGGTTCATCGCCGGCCTGGTCGCGGCGATTGCCTATGTGATGCAATATATGGCCAGCGGCTTTACCTGGGCGGCCGAGCGCCAGCGCATTTTCTATCACGGGATCATCGGCAGCGGCGTACTGATTGCGGCTGCCACAGGCATGGGCGCGTGGTTCAACGGGTTGCCGTTCCTGACCAGCGCCTTCGGCTATGTGCATCTGGAACCGCTGGAGGAGTTCGAACTGGCCACTGCCGCGCTCTTTGATTTGGGCGTGTTCCTTGCGGTGCTTGGCGCAGTAATGCTGGCGCTGGAAAGCCTGTCACGCTTTGCCTGGCAGCCCGGCATGGTCACCGAGCACGCCATGGACATCAACCCGAAACGCGATGATCCACCACCTGAACCTGATCCCGACGCGGACCCGGATCAACCCGCCACGGAAGGAGGGACATAACATGGAACTCCTTCTTGCCACCGCCGTCGGCGTTCTGACCGCCTCGGGCATCTACCTGATCATGCGCAAGCGCACCTTCCCGGTGATCCTGGGCCTGTCGCAACTGACCTATGCAGTGAACGTCTTCCTCTTCGCCAGCGGGCGGCTGGCAATAAACCAGCCCCCGATCCTGAACAAATATGCCGAGGTCAGCTATACCGACCCGCTGCCGCAGGCGCTTGTGCTGACGGCGATCGTGATCTCGTTCGGGATGACGGCGGTGATCGTGATGCTGGCGCTCAGCGCCTACCTGTCCTCCCGGAATGACCGGATCGATCTGACCGAAGAGCCGGGAGACGACGCATGAACCACCTGATCATTGCGCCCGTCGTTCTTCCGGCGATGCTGGCCCCGTTCATCATCATGGTCATCCGCCACCATCTGGACCTGCAACGGATATTCTCGGTGGCGGCCACCGTGATCCTGCTGGGTATTTCCTTTGCCCTTGTCGGGCAGGCACTCGGTGGTGAGATCCAGACCTATGAGTTGGGCGATTGGCCTGCACCCTTTGGCATTGTGCTGGTGCTGGACCGGCTTTCGGCGCTGATGGTGCTGCTGACCTCGGTGTTGGCGCTGCCCATCGTGCTGTACGCGATCGGGTCCGGTTGGGACAAGCGCGGGCGGCATTTCCATGCGCTGTTTCATTTCCAGCTCATGGGGGTAATCGGCGCGTTTCTGACCGGCGATGCTTTCAACCTGTTTGTGTTCTTCGAAGTTCTGCTGATCGCCTCCTACGGGCTGATGACCCACGCCGGCGGCACGCGGCGCCTGCGCGCGGGCGTGCAATATGTTGTCTATAACCTGCTCGGATCGACCCTGTTCCTGTTTGCGCTTGGCACGCTTTATGCGGTGACCGGTACGCTCAACATGGCCGATCTTGCCGTGCGGGTGGCCGAGATGCCGCCTGAGGACACGGCCCTACTGCGGGTTGGCGCGGTGCTGCTGCTTTTGGTCTTCGCGGTCAAGGCCGCACTGCTGCCGCTACATCTCTGGCTACCGCTCAGCTATGCTAACGCGCCACTGCCGGTCGCCGCCCTCTTTGCGATCATGACCAAGGTGGGCGCCTATTCGATCCTGCGCATGTATACGCTGGTCTTCGGGCCCGAGGTTGCCGCAACCCACGGCCTTGTCGGCGACTGGCTGTTGCCCGCCGCGATGCTGACCCTAGCCGCGGGTGCGATCGGCATTCTAGGATCACGCGACATTGGACGGCTCGTGGCCTTTGCCGCGATTGCTTCCATGGGAACGCTGCTGATCGCGGTAGGCCTCTTCACACCTGCATCGGCCACAGCCGCGCTCTACTACATGGTGCATTCAACATTTGCCACAGCGCTCATGTTCCTGGTGGCCGATATGGTGATGGAGCGGCGCGGTCCCGAGATCACGCCCAGAACCCCGATGCCGCAATCCGGGCTGATCGCCAGCCTGTTCTTTGTCGGCGCAATTGCACTGGCTGGTATGCCGCCTCTATCGGGTTTCATCGGCAAACTGCTGGTGCTTCAGGCCTCTTGGTCCGCGCCCGAGCGTGTGGCGATCTGGGCGATCATCCTGATCGGCTCCTTTGTCACCATCGTGGGTCTGGCCCGCGCCGGGTCGCTGATCTTCTGGAAAAGCCACGCCGTCGAACCCGAACCCGACCCCAACCCGCAAAGCCCGCCCGAGATCGATACGGCCCCCGAACCGTCACCGGGCCTGACTTTCTCGGCGACATTCGCTTTGCTCGCCGGTTTGATCGCGCTGACGATCTTTGCGGGCCCTGCCACCGAGTTCGCGAGCGAGACGGCCGAGCAATTGTTTGACCCGAGCCGTTACATCAACGCCGTCCTGAAAGGAGGGGAGCAATGAGACTGCTGCGTCACATTTTCCCACACCCGTTCCTGACCCTGCTGCTGACGCTGGTCTGGCAGCTTCTGGCCAATGACCTCTCGCTCAACTCGCTGCTGTTTGGGTTCTTTCTGGGCATCGTGATCCCTGTCATCACCATGCCTTACTGGCCCAACCGACCCAAGCTGCACAACATTCCAATGGTGATCGAGTATATCCTGGTCGTGCTCTACGACATTGTTGTCGCCAATATCGCGGTGGCGCGGATCGTGCTGTTCAAGCCCGATGCCGCGCGCAACCCCGCCTGGGTCCGCATCCCGCTGGAACTACGCTCGCCCGAGGCGATCACTGTTCTTGCGGGCACCATCACCATGACCCCCGGCACGCTGAGCGCGGACCTATCGGCCAAAGGCCACAGCCTGCTGGTGCATTGTCTGGATACCGATGACCCCGACGCAGTGCGCGACGAGATCAAGCAACGCTATGAACGGCGCCTGAAGGAGATTTTCGAATGATCACTTACGCCATCTACTTCGCCTTCGCATGTTTCGGTGTCGCGCTGATGATGAATCTGTGGCGCATCCTGACCTCGGACGGGGTCGGCGTGCGGGTTCTGGCGCTGGACACGATGGTGATCAACACCATCGCCCTGCTTATCCTCTACGGTGTCAGCATCTCGTCCGAGATCTTTTTCGAAGCAGCGATGATCATCGCCATGCTTGGGTTCGTTTCAACCGTTGCCTACGCGCGCTTCATGCTGCGCGGCAATATCATCGAGTGAGGCAGGCATGGCATTTGCAGGCGAACTCATCATCTCATTCTTCCTGATCGTCTCGGGCATCTTCGGCTTTGTCGGCTCTTTTGGTTTGCTGAAACTCAGTGATCCGATGTCGCGGATGCATGCGCCCACCAAGGCCACAACGCTGGGCGTCGGAGGCGTACTGATCGCTTCGATCCTTCACTCGCTCTTCATGGAGGATCACCTGTCGCTGCATGAATTGCTGATCACGCTGTTTTTATTCATCACGGCCCCGGTCAGCGCGCATTTCATCGCGAAATGGCATATCCATCGGCATGAGACACCCGAGTCGCTGCCCGATGCCGGGGATGATGGTGTCTGGGCGACCCACGATATCGAAGACGATGAGGACGCGGCCGAGATGCCGCGCTGACCTGACAAGATGCAAACACCCCCTCTGCCGCTGACCCGCGATCTGGTTCTGATCGGCGGCGGGCATACCCATGCGCTGGTTCTGCGCAAATGGGGAATGAACGCTCTGTCCGGTGCATGCGTCACTGTCATAAATCCTGGCCCGACAGCGCCCTATTCGGGCATGTTGCCCGGCTTTGTTGCCGGGCATTACACCCGAGACGATCTGGATATCGATCTTGTTCGCCTGGCGCGCTTTGCTGACGCGCGCGTGATCATCGGCAAGGTCGAGGGGCTGGACCCCACCCGCCGCGAAATCCACGTGCCGGGGCGGCCGCCGGTGGCCTATGACGTGGCTTCGATCAATGTGGGCATCACCTCGGACATGCCTGCGCTGCCGGGGTTTGCCGAACATGCGGTGCCCGCCAAGCCGCTGGGACCATTTGCGGCGCGCTGGTCTGATTTTCTGAGCGGCGCGGGGCCTGCCCGCGTTGTGGTGATCGGCGGCGGCGTTGCCGGGGTGGAGCTGTCGATGGCCATGGCTCATGCGCTGCGCCAGCGCGGGCGCGACGCGGAGGTCAGCATTGTCGACAACGACACTGCACTCTCCGCGCTGGGTGACCGGGCCGCCCAGCGCTTGCGCGCTGCCTTGACAGATCTCGATGTCCGGTTGATCGAACAGGCCGAAATTGCATCGATCCACGCCGATCATCTGCTTCTGTCCGACGGCACCCGGCTTGACGCCAATTTCATCACCGGCGCTGCCGGGGCTCGACCCTACGACTGGGTCGCACAGACAGGTCTGGCTCTGGAGAATGGCTTCGTCACGGTGAACGAATATCTGCAAAGCAGTGATCCCACGGTCTTTGCCGCAGGCGATTGCGCGCATCTCAGCCACGATCCACGCCCTAAAGCCGGCGTTTATGCCGTACGCGAGGCGCCGGTCCTCTACCAGAACCTGCGCGCAGCGCTCGGAGCCGGGCAGATGCGCCGGTATCAGCCCCAGAATGACTACCTGAAACTGATCTCGCTCGGCGCGCGCTCGGCGCTTGGAGAACGGTTCGGCAAGGTCCTAAGCGGGCCTTTGATGTGGCGCTGGAAAGATCACATCGACCAGAGGTTCATGAACCGGTTCCGCGACCTTCCAAAGATGAAGGCACCCGCCCTGCCCCGCGACTATGCCGATGGAATCGCGGAGGCGCTTGGCGAGAAGCCACTTTGCGGCGGCTGCGGCGCTAAGGTCGGGCGGCTCGCCCTGCGCGACAGCCTGCCCACACCACGAGAGCGTGCCGACATCACACCCCTGCCCGGCGATGATGCTGCCGTGATTCAGACCGGGAATACCAGGCAGGTCATGACTACCGATCACCTGCGGGGCATTACGCTGGACCCGGTTCTGATGGCGCGCATTGCGGCCCATCATGCGCTGGGGGATATCTGGGCTATGGGTGCTGCGCCACAGGCCGCAACCGCGACCCTGATCCTGCCCCGATTGTCGAGCGAATTGCAGCGCCGCACCGTGGCCGAGATCATGCAGGCCGCACAGCAGGAGCTGCGTGAGGCCGGGGCCGAGATCGTCGGCGGGCACACTTCGATGGGGGATGAGATGACCATCGGCTTCACCCTGACCGGCCTGTGCGAACGCGACCCGATCACATTGGACGGGGGTAAACCCGGCGATGCCCTGATCCTGACCAAGCCCATCGGCAGCGGCGTGATCCTCGCTGCTGAGATGGCCGGAGAGGCTCGGGGCGAACACGTGGCCGAGACCTATCGCCTGATGCAGCAATCGCAGAAACTGGCGGCCGAGATCCTGCGCGATGCGCACGCCATGACCGATGTGACGGGTTTTGGTCTGGCCGGGCATCTGAGTGGCATTTGCGAGATGTCAGGCACCGGTGCCGTGCTTGACCTGCCAGCGGTGCCGGTCCTGCCCGGGGCCGAAGACCTGGCGGTTGCGAGCATCCGCTCGACCCTGTTCAACGACAACCGGGCGCTGACACCCGAACTGCCAGAGGGCGGCCAGGTCGACCTGCTCTATGATCCGCAAACCGCTGGCGGGTTGCTCGCGGCGATTGCGCCCGACACGGCGGCGGAGGTTCTGACCCGCTTGCAAACCGCAGGCTATGACGCGGCAAATATCGGGTTTCTGACCGATGAGGCCGGGTTACGGCTTCAGAGCTGATCCAGCAGCGCCTCGATCCGGGCAGCCGCCTGATCCAGATCGGCGGGTGACAGCGACGCAAGGGAGAGTCGCGACAGCACCGTCGCCCCCCGCCCTTTGCGCGCCTTGTCATAAGCCGGGTCATAATGCTGCTCCATCAAGGCGCGAGTCAGCCCCGGTTTGTCCTGAGCATCGATCAACGCATTCCAGCCATCCACGACCTCATGACCGCGAAAGAACCGCAATGGCTCAAGCCTTGCGCGCAGCGGGTCGGTATCCGAGAGAATGTCGTCATAAGCCTGGACAAGGTAGCCCGTGCGCGCTTCTATGCTGGCCCGAACTTCGACCCTAGGCGCGGCACAAAGTGCTGACCACAAGCTGGGCGGCAGAATCCGTTCACCGATCTTGCTTGATTCCGCCTCGACCACCACCGGGCGCGCGATATCCAACGCGCAAAGCGCGCCTGCCAGGTCCGACTCAAACGCCTTCTGGCTGGGCTGCCCACCGGGCCGCGCGCCCAGAAGCGAGCCGCGATGGTTCGCCAACCCCTCAAGGTCCAGCACCTGAACGCCGCGATCGCGCAAATGAACCAACAGATCGGTCTTGGCGGTCCCGGTATAGCCATCCAGCGCCACCAGCCGGTATGGCAGCGGTTGATCATAGAGATAGCTGTTTACCAGCCGCCGATAGCTGCGATACCCGCCCGCGACCACCTGCACCCGCCAGCCGATCTGCTGCAGCATCCAGGCGAACGAGCCCGACCGCTGCCCGCCGCGCCAGCAATAGACCAGCGGCCGCCAGCCGCCTTCGTGATGGCTGAGATGGTGCTCGATGTGATCGGCTGCGTTACGAAACACCAGCGCCGCGCCAAGCTTGCGGGCCAGAAACGGACTTTCCTGCACATAGATCTTGCCGACCCGCGCCCGTTCCTCGTTGTTCAGGACGGGCAGGTTGATGGCACCCGGCACATGATCTTCGGCATATTCGGCGGGGCTGCGCACATCGATCACCGTGTCGAACCCATGCGCATGGACATCGGCGAGCGTTGAAAATTCGAATGCCATGCAATGGCTTTAGCGCGCCTGACTTCGGATAGAAAGTGCAGGCGCGACAAAAGCCCCCAAAGCCGGACACCGGCTTAGTTTGCATCCAGATACAAAGCGTTGCCGCGTGATCTAACCTTCGGTCGCGATCGAAATGGACACGGACGCTCCAACGGTTATGGTTGCCGTCACGCTGATGATCGGCGACGCCATGGAGATGCAGACCGGCGTTGTTCCGCCCTGAGCCTCCAGCAGTTCCAGATCCGAAATCTCGTCCTGAACCGGAGCTTCTGGAATGTGCAGGTATTTGACCCGATCGGTGTCTCGTACCACCTTGATCTCGACACTTTCAGGAAGCGCCCCGACATAGTCCGCCAGCGCAGCCTTGGGATCAGCTTCGAGCTGCGCGATAAACGCCTCATCCTGCCGCGCGCGTTCGTAGAAGTTGGCATTTTTGATTTGATTGAACTCTTGTTCTTTGGCCATGATACCCCCCCGGTATTGGCTTGATTGAATTATTGATTGCGGTGCGTCTGGCCCAATGAAGGCCCGCCAAGGGGCGGCGCGAAACCTTTGCGATTGGGGTTTCGCGCTTCATCGGCAACCATCCCACCACAGGACAAAGATGGGTGGCGCGGGCAAGGCTTGCCTGAAGTCGGGGTTAACCTTTGTCAACATTGCCAAAGAGGCAGGTCAGAAACCCAGCAACCAAGAAAAACCGGCAGCCGGTCCGAACATCTAGGTAAGTGCAGTAACCAGATCTGCCCCATTGGCACGGTTAGAATTCACCGCTGGATCAACCCGGTGATAGGTCAGCACTTCTTCGGCACCCGGACGCATCAAACGCGCCGCACCATGGCCCGCTTCGCCCAGCCAGAGCGGCCAGTCATCCGGCTCAAGGAGCAGTGGCATGCGGTGATGGATCGCAGCCATGTGCTGGTTGGCCGGGGTCGTGACGATGGCGCAGGTGCTCTGCCGGTCTGCTTCCGGGCCCCACCCCTGCCAAATTCCGGCAAAGGCGATCGCGGCCTGATCCCGGCGCTGGATATACCAAGGCAGGCGCGCGCCCTCCGAAGTCTTGGTCCATTCATAGAAACCGGTTGCGACCAGAATACAGCGCCGTCTCCGACAGGCCTCGCGAAAGGCAGGCTTTTCGGCGATGGTCTCGGAACGCGCATTGATCAGCAGCGGGCCATCGGTCTCGGTCTTGTACCAGGCTGGCAGAAACCCCCAACGCATCGCTCGCAATTGTCGACCGGTATCGCCCGAGCGCACAACATGCACCTGATTGGTGGGGCAAACATTGTAGTTCGGAACTGGCGGTAGGGTATTCGATGTCTGTGCAGCAAAATGCCGCGCCATCTCGTCAGTCGGCGCGTTCACCACAAAAACGTCCGCACATCTTTGCCGTCTCCATCGCTGCCGCGCGTCAGACATAACAAACACGTCGCGATTCGCCCCGTGCAGAAAACGCGATCCCGATCTACTGTCCCCGGCGCGGTTCAGGCCGCTTCTGGCACCGGGTTGACCTGCTGCCAGACATCAAGCGCCTCGATCCTGCCCATCCAGCGGGCGACGTTGTCATAGGGTTGCAACGGGTACTGGCAGACCTCACGATAACATAGAATGGCCGATACCGAGATATCCGCTGCCGTCATTTCAGATCCTGACAGCCAATCCTGCCGAGACAGGTGACCATCCAATACCTGCGCGAATGGTTCAAGATTGGTGGCCGCCGCATCCAGATCCACATCCTCATTGCCGAAGAAGTGGCGCGAAATGAACGGGGTGCAGGCCGGGGTCCAATGGCAGGATTCCCAGAACTGCCAGCGCATGATGTCGTAGCGCTGGTTCGATTTCGGCCAAAGCGATGTATCCACCTCGGCGCAGAGCCGGTTCACAATGGCATTCGATTCCCAAAGCGTGCTGCCGTCGTCCAGTTCCAAAACCGGCACACGACCGTTTGGATTGAGTGCGAGAAACGCCGCGCTTTTCTGTGCGCCCGTGGTCAGATCGACCTGCTCGACGTCAAGTCCGAGCTTCAGATGCGCATCCACGAACAGCGCCTTGCGGCTGTTTGGCGAGGGTGAGAAGACATGCAGTTTCATACGGGGTCTCCCTGATTGGAATACCCGCTATTTTACACATTTGTTAAACAATGAAAAGCGCGCTCTCAGACCCGCGGCCAGGGTCGGCATGGAAACCGCACCGCGCAAGCCGCGCGGTGCGGTATCGCGTTACTTCTGTTTGATACGCCCGTCCGTATAGGGTGTGTAGGGCGAGTTGGCGGCCAGATACTCGGCCGTGACATCGGCCAGATCAGGGCCGAAATCATAGGCGTTTTTGTCATCGCCTGCGAACATTTTGTAGCCGTCACCGCCATTGCGGACATAGTTGTTGGTGACAACCCCATAAATCTCAGCCATGTCCAGAGGATGCCATTCACCATCCCGCTGCACTTCCACGCGGGTAATACGCTGATCAGTGACCCCACCAGGATCGAATTCATACCGCATTCCAGCGACCTGTGGGAACCGACCGTCCTTCGCTTCGTCGTCGAATTGCGCCATACCATTTTCCAGCGCGGCTTTGATAGTGGCCCCGTCAACCTGGAAGGTGGACAGCGTATTCTGGAAGGGCAGTACGAGCAGAACCTCGCCCTGAGTTACATCGCCGTCATCGATGCTTGTCCTGAGCCCGCCGCCATTCTGAATCGCTATCTCGATACCCTGATCGCGTACCCTGTCCAGCATTGCCTCAGCAACAAGATTGCCCATTTCGCACTCCATCCGGCGGCAAGATTCGCGTGCGCCATCGATCACCGAGGATGAGCTACCCACGACGCGCCGTTTCACCTCTTCAATCGGGGCACCCATTTCAGCAACGCGCGCAGAAATATCGGCGTTGGGCTCTACCGAGGCATCCAGCAGGATCGGCTCGCCTTCAGCCGAAATCAGATTGCCATCGTCATCGAAGGTCAGCGTGATCTCGCCCAGATATTTTGAATAGGCATAGGCCTGCACCACCGGCACATCGCCGACCATCACCGGGTAAGCACCCGCCGCATCTTCGTCCTGATTGGACAAGAGCGTGTGCGAATGGCCGCCCACCACCAGATCAAGCCCCGGTACCTTTTCCGCGATCTCCAGATCCTTGGCCAAACCGACATGGGTCAGCGCGATGACGATATTGACGCCCTCGTCCTTCAACGCCGCCACATCGGCTGTCAGGCTTTCGATTTCATCCTGGAACAGGACATCCTTGCCGGGGCTGGAGGTATCAACGGTATCCGTCGCCAGTGCCGAAACGATGCCGACCTTCTGGCCGCCGACATCCAAAACAACGTGGTTGCCAACCTTGTCCTTCAGCTCGGCAGATGACGACAGGTCAAGATTGCCCGAGATCACCGGGAAACTGACGGAATCGATGAAAGTGGCGAGCCCTTCGGGGCCATCGTCGAATTCGTGATTGCCCACCGCCATCACATCATAGCCGATGGCCTCCATGAACTCGGCCTCAGCGGCGCCTTTATAGGTGGTATAGAAGAGCGAGCCCTGGAACGGGTCGCCCGCATCCAGCAACAAGACATTCTCATCCGCCAGCGCATCGCGCCGCGCATCCACCATGGATTTGATCCGGGCCACGCCGCCAAAGCACTTGCCTTCGCTCTCGTCCTCGGCATCGCAGGTGGAATCGTATTTGTTGATGGATTCAATGCGGCTGTGAATGTCATTGGTGTGCAGGATGGTCAGCTTGTAGTCGGCTGCGGCAATCCCTGCCGTCAAACCAAGCACGGCGACCGATGTCAGAAACCGGGTCAACATCGCGATACTCCCTGTTGTTGATTGATCCGGATGGTGCGCCGGAAGGCACCGGGAGTCAAAGGGGAGATATTCGGAAAATGCCGCTTGATTCCACGTCACCCGCGCGGCATCACCGCGCCATGCTGATTTACAAGATTTTCCGTGCCGACGAATGGTCCGATTTGCAAGCGGCGGGCGAAAGCGCAGGCGCCCCGATTGACCTGACCGATGGCTATGTGCATTTCTCGACCGCCACGCAGGCGCGCGAGACAGCTGCGAAACATTTCCCAAGCGAAGACGGGCTGGTCTTGCTGGCCTGTGACGGCGACGCGATGGGCGATGACCTGAAATGGGAGGTGTCGCGCGGCGGCGCGCTTTTCCCACATCTCTACCGGGTGTTGCGACTGGCGGATGTGCTCTGGTCCGCGCCCTTGCCTCTGGCCAAGGGCATCCACCAGTTTCCCGAGGATATGACATGAGATTGAGCGAGCGGCTTGGCCTCGCCGTCCTGCATCGGTTCGATCCGGAAACCGCGCATGGCCTATCAGTCAAGGCGCTTAAACTCGGGCTGGGCCCCGCACCGGGGCCGGTCACGACCCCTCGCCTGCACACGCAGCTTGCGGGGCTTGATCTGCCCAACCCCATCGGGCTGGCCGCAGGCTACGACAAGAATGCCGAGGTACTGGGGCCGCTTTCGCGCGCGGGATTCGGCTTTGTCGAGGTGGGTGCAGCGACGCCAAGGCCACAGCAGGGCAATCCCAAACCGCGCCTCTTTCGCCTGACCGAACACCGGGCGGCAATCAACAGGTTCGGCTTCAACAATGAAGGTATGGAGCCCATCGAGCGCCGCCTGTCACAGCGCCCGCGCGACGCGGTGATTGGCCTCAATCTGGGGGCAAACAAGGACAGCGCGGACCGGCCCGCCGATTTCGCAACCGTGCTTTCCCATTGCGGGCCGCATCTGGATTTCGCGACTGTGAACGTTTCTTCTCCCAACACGGAAAAGCTGCGTGATCTGCAAGGCAAGGCGGCGCTTTCGGCCTTGCTGAACGGCGTGCTGAGCGCGCGGAACGGTCTTTCGCGGCCCATTCCGGTGTTCCTGAAGATCGCGCCGGACCTGAGCGATGCAGAAATTGGCGAGGTTGCCGAGATCGCCCTGGACACCGGGATCGATGGGATCATTGCCACCAACACCACGCTCGCGCGCGACGACGTACATGAGCAGCACCGCGACACTGCGGGCGGATTGTCAGGCCAGCCGCTGTTTCAGCGGTCAACCCGTGTCCTGGCCCAGTTGAGTGCTGCAACAGAGGGGCGCTTACCGCTGATTGGCGTTGGCGGCGTGTCCTCGGCCGATCAGGCCTATGCCAAAATCCGCGCCGGGGCCTCGGCGGTGCAGCTTTATACCGCGCTGGTCTATCACGGCCTGTCGCTGGTGGAGGACATTGCACAAGGGCTGGACGCCTTGCTGGCGCGGGACGGGTTCGCCAATGTGGCCGAGGCAGTCGGAACCGGGAGGGGCGAATGGCTGACATAGACTATTGGCACAATCCCAGATGCTCGAAATCCCGTGCGGGGCTGGCGCTGCTGGAGGAGCACGGCGCGACGCTGAATGTCCGGAAGTATCTTGAGGATGCACCCAGCATCGAGGAGTTGCGACAGGCACGTCAGGCGCTTGGGCATCCTCCGGTCATCAACATGATGCGGACCGGCGAGGCGCGGTTCAAGGAACTGGGCCTGTCGAAACAAGACCCGGACGAGGTGTTGCTGACCGCCATGTCGGAAAACCCGATCCTGATCGAACGGCCGCTGGCGATCTGCGGGGGTCGCGCCGCGATCGGTCGACCGCCGGAAGCACTGCTCGATCTCATCTAAGCGCTGACTTGCGCCTCCAGTCTTGGATAGCGCAGGCCCAGTGTCACGCCGCGCATGATGTTGAGAACCATCAGCGCGGCCCAAAGCCCGTGATTGCCCATCAGAGGCACCAGCGCAAACAGCGCCACAATGTAGACTGCGACTGAGACAAGCATCGCGTTGCGCATCTCGCGGGTCCAAGTGGCACCGATATAAATCCCGTCCAACATCCAGCTCGCAACGCCGATCACCGGTGCAAGCGCCGCCCAATAGAGATAGCTACGCCCCTCAAGGCGCACCTCAGGCGAGGTCGCCATGAGATCGATCAACGATGGCCCGACCAACCAGAAAAACAGCGCCAGCAAGATCGAGCCCCCAACGCCCCATTGCGAGGCAATGATGGCCGAACGGCGCAGATCATGGCGCGACTTTGCACCGACCGCACCACCCACCAGCGCCTCGGCGGAAAAGGCAAACCCGTCCAGCGCGAACGCGGTGATTTCCAAAAATTGCAGCAGCACCTGATTGGCCGCCAGCGTCACATCGCCCAGATCGGCCCCGACAAACAGGAAGGTCGTGAACGAGCCGGTCAGCAGCACCGACCGCACCATGATATCCCCGTTCACCTGCATCATCCGCCGCAGCCTTGCCGGGTCAAAAACACGTGCCCAGTCGCGCCACTGATCTCCGGCGAACGCCTCGCGGCAAAGCCACAATCCCAGCGCGATCCCGGTCCATTCCGCGATCAGCGTCGCGATGGCAACACCTTCTACCCCCCAGCCGAGGCCCAGAACGAACCACAGATCCAGCGCGATATTGAGCCCGTTCATCCAGAGTTGCAGAACGAAGACGCCCCGCGTCCGTTCCACCGCGATCAGCCACCCTGTGACAGCATAGAGCGCAATGGTCGCAGGCGCCCCCCAAATACGGATCGACAGGTATTGCCGGGCAAGCGTTTCCACCTCGACACTCGCCGGAGCCAACCCAAACGCGCCCCAGAAAATCGCCGCCTGCGCCAGAATAAAGACCAGCCCCGCCGTGCCGCCCAGCATGATGCCGCGCATCAGCAATGCGCCGGTTTCTGCGCTGTCCCCTGCTCCGCGCGCCTGCGCCGCCAGTCCGGTTGTCCCCATGCGAAGGAACCCGAAAATCCAGTAGATCGACGAAAGGATCACCGCGCCGATCCCCACCGCACCGATCGGAGCGGCCTGCCCCATCTGGCCCACCACCCCGGTATCGACCGCGCCGAGAATGGGCACCGTTGCATTGGACAGAACGATGGGAACCGCAATGGCCAGCACCCGGCGATGGGTGATCGGGGCGCGCATCTCGGTCACGATTGCGGCTCGTCACCTTTGGGCTGGGGCATCAGGAAATGCCCGGTCGCCTGCGCAAAGGGTTTGGAGCGTGAATCCTGCCAGGCATCGACCCGGACCGTGGCATAGCGGCGCCCAGCGCGGCCCACCCAGGCGCGTGCATAAGCATCGCGCGGCAAGCCGGTGCGCAGATAATCAATGGTAAAGTCGATGGTTTTTGGGAAACCGGGAATGGACTCCAGCGTCAGGTCCTCGACATTCAGATCCCCCGCCTCGACCAGTGGCAGAAAGTGCTGCCAGGCAAGGGTCAGGATCGCAGTGTTTTCCAGAAAGGCAGCGATCACGCCACCATGCAGCGCAGGCAGAAACGGGTTTCCGATGAGTTTCTCGTCGAAATTCAGCACCCCGGTCAGTTCATCACCGCGGCGTTCAAGCGTGATCCCAAGAAACTGCGCATAGGGAATGCCATCGACCAGTGCCGACAGCGCCGCGTCGCGGCGCTGTTTCACGATATGCATCGGTTCCGGACGTGGGCGCGCCATCAGCCCCCCTCAACCGTAAAGGCCCCGGTTGCGGTGGCGATGGGATTGTCCTCATCCTCGTCCGTTGCAACCGCCCGCACAAAGGCCACGTTGCGGGTGATGTGGTAGCAGGTCGCCTTGGCGGTGATGGTCTGGCCGGGATTGGCCCCGCGCATGTAGTCGATCCGCAAATCAATCGTGGCCGTCCCGCCAGGGGCCTTGGGATGGCACATAACCGCCGCGCCACAGCAAGTGTCCATCTGCGCCGAAACAGCGCCACCATGCACGACACCACTTCGCGGATCGCCCACAAGCTCGGGCTTGTAAGGCATTGCGATCTCAGCCTGCCCATCGCCAATAGCAACCAGCTCTAATCCCAGCGCCTGTGCATGCGGGATCACGTCGATGAACTGTTTTGCGAATTTTGCGCTGTCGACCACCTGTATCCCCAATCCGCTTGTCCCCTTTATGATGTCGCGCATCGCAAAAGAGCAAGCCCCACTGTTGCGCCGAAACAGCCGACGCAATAGGTTGCGATACAAGGAGATTATCGATGACCGAGACGCGTCTGTCATTCAAGGAAATGTGTGCCAAGTTCGACGTGACGCCACGCACTCTGCGATATTACGAGTATATCGAACTGCTGCAGCCCGATCGCGAAGGACGGTCCAGATTCTACCGGCCCAGAGAAGTCGCGCGCATGGAACTGATCATGCGGGGTCGGCGTTGCGGATTTGCACTGGAAGAAATTCGCCAGTGGTTGCTGATTTACGAAGACAAGGGCGACAAGGTGCAGATGGCGACCTTTGTCGAAATGGCCAACCGTCAGCTTATAGAATTGGGCAAACAGCGCCAGCAGTTGGATGATGCGATGGACGAGTTGACCCGGTTGCGGGATCAGACAGCAGAGATGCTGAGCTAGGTTCATTCGATCCGCTGTCAGGATCAGAAACCAACACGCTACCCTCGCACGAACGATCAGCTTTATCTGCGGCCCAGATCGCTGTCTCTGCGGCTGATCCCACGTCAATCTCAAAAATGACGCAGCGTCTCGCTTACGTCAACGTAAAGATGGTGTTGTATTGCGCCTGCAGGCTGCGCATTTGCATAGCGTAATTCCTGTTAGTTTGAAGGTCTGAGAAGATGCACGAAGACACGATGACAATCCGAGAGATGTGTGACGCCTATGAGGTCACCCCTCGCACCTTGCGCTTCTATGAAGCCAAAGAATTGCTGTTCCCGATCCGGGACGGCCAAAAACGGCTGTTCACCAAACGCGACCGCGCACGCCTGAAGCTCATTCTGCGTGGCAAGCGGTTCGGTTTCAGCCTTGAACAGATCCGCCAGCTGCTTGACCTGTACCACATCGATGACCAGCAGCACACGCAGTTGAAACGCACCTTTGAAATCGCGCGTGAGCGCCTGGCCGATATGGAATCGCAGCGCGAAGAGCTAAGCCAGGCCATCGACGATCTGAAAGAGCAACTTAAATGGGGCGAAAAGATCCTCGTCTCGATGCAAGACGCCAACAAAGCAGCCGAATAATCGCAGCCCGCTGACGATCCAGACCTGTCCACAAGGAAGTTCCTCATGCCAATCTACAACGCTCCCACCAAAGACATGCAGTTTGTGTTGCACGATGTGCTGAACGTCTCGACCTCGGATATCCCGGGCTATGACGAGTTGGAACCCGATTTTACCGGCGCCGTTCTGGAAGAGGCCGGCAAGGTGGCCAGCAATGTGCTGCACCCGCTGAACGTTGTCGGCGACAAGGAAGGCTGCCGTCTGGAAAATGGCGTGGTTTATACGCCCACCGGCTTCAAAGATGCGTTCGAGCAAATGAAAGAAGGCGGCTGGACGGGGCTGGACATGCCCGAGGAATATGGCGGCCAGAACATGCCCTATGTCATGGGCACGGCAGTGGGCGAGATGTTCTCGGCTTCGAACCAGGCATTCACCATGTATCAGGGTCTGACCCATGGTGCCGCCTCGGCGATCCTGGCGCATGGCACGGAAGAGCAGAAAAACACTTATCTGCCCAACATGGTCAGCTGCGAGTGGACCGGCACCATGAACCTGACCGAACCGCATTGCGGCACCGATCTGGGCCTGATGCGCACCAAGGCCGAACCACAGGCGGATGGCAGTTACAAGATTTCAGGTCAGAAGATCTTCATCTCGGCTGGCGAGCACGACATGGCCGACAACATCATCCATCTGGTATTGGCAAAGATCGTTGGCGGCCCTGAGGGGATCAAGGGTGTGTCGCTGTTCATCGTGCCCAAGTTCATGGTGAACGAAGATGGCAGCCTCGGCGCGCGCAACGGCGTTGCCGTCGGTAATATCGAAGAGAAAATGGGTATCCACGGCAACTCGACCTGCGTGATGAACTATGACGAGGCGACCGGGTACCTGCTGGGCGAAGAACACAAAGGCATGCGCGCCATGTTCACCATGATGAACGAAGCGCGGCTGGGTGTCGGGATGCAGGGCCTCAGTCAGGCCGAAGCCGCCTATCAGAACGCTGTGGAATACGCGAAGGACCGCCTGCAGGGCCGCGACGTGACCGGCGCGAAAAACTCCGACGGTCCGGCCGATCCGCTGATCGTGCACCCCGATATCCGCCGCAGCCTGATGGACCAGAAAAGCTTTGCCGAAGGTGCGCGGGCTTTCATCCTTTGGGGCGCGACCATGATAGACAAGGCCCACCGCTCGGGCGACAAGGATGCGGACGGGCTGATCTCGCTGCTGACCCCGGTGATCAAGGGCTTCCTGACCGACGAAGGCTATGACATGACCGTCAAGGCGCAGCAGGTTTATGGCGGCCATGGCTACATCGAGGAATGGGGCATGTCGCAATATACCCGCGACGCCCGGATCGCGATGATCTACGAAGGAGCCAACGGCGTTCAGGCGCTGGACCTGGTCGGCCGAAAGCTGGCCAGCGATGGCGGCAAGCATGTCATGGCGTTTTTCGAACTGGTGAAAGGGTTCTGCAAGGAAAACGCCGGGCAGGACGAAGCCTTTGACCGCGACTTCGTTGAGCCACTCAAGGCCGCATCCAAGGATCTGCAGGCGGCGGGCATGTTTTTTATGCAGAACGCGACAAAGAACCCCAACGCGGCTTTGGCAGGCAGCAACGACTTCATGCATATGTTCGGCCATGTCTGCCTCGGCCTGATGTGGGCACAGATGGCGCTAGCTGCGCGAAACGCGCTGGCCGGAGGGGCCGAAGACAAGGCCTTCTATGAAACCAAGCTGACCACCGGCCGCTACTACATGGCCCGCCGCCTACCCGCCACCGGCATGCACCTCGCGCGCATCCAGTCAGGTGCCGATCCGGTGATGACACTGGACGCCGATCAATTCTGATCCCAGATTGGCTCCGGGCCACCTGGCCCGGAGCCTTTCAACCCCGAGGATCGATATGCCGAAACGTTTCCGCCTGACACGCCGCTTTCCCGTCGCCATGACCGAAGACGGCTATCGCAGACTAAAAAGGTTTGCCGCCGAGGCCGGGTTGGACGAAGGTGAGGCCTTGTCGTTCCTGTTCGAGAATTTCAACAGCGTCATAAATGACGAAAACCTGACCCACAGGCTGCGGTTGTTCAATGCGGAGCTGGAGGATCGCAAGCGATGAAAGGTATGCCGACATGATCAATGACGCGCAATCGGCCCACGTTGCATCCGCCTCCGGCGGCCGTATTTGCGACGAGAAGAAACATGCGAAGCGCGTCCACCCCGCCATCCGGGAACTGATCTCGCTAAGCGGCACTCAGCCGGGATGGCGGGGCTTCTCCTCGTGCGGTCATCGGCTCGGCAGCCTGTACCGCAGACCGAATAGACACCGGTTAACGTTAATGTCGGGTTACGAAAGAACGTGCGCCCTGCATCTTCTTCTCGTTCCAAATACGGAAATTCCGACGTAAGCCACATTCGCCTTGGGAGGGAATGGTAGATGAGCATCAAATTGCACTGCTTCGGAGAAAGCGGAAATTCATACAAGGCGGCGCTGGCGCTGGAGCTTTCGGGGCTGGATTGGGAGCCGGTTTTTGTCGACTTTTTCAACGGCCAGACCAGAACCCCCGAATACCGCGCCGAGGTCAACGAGATGGGCGAGGCCCCGGTTCTGATCGACGGCGATTTCCGCACCAGCCAGTCCGGCGCGATACAGGCCTATGTCAGCAAGAAATCCGGCAAGTTCGGCGGCAAGACCGAAGCCGAGACATATGACATCCTGCGCTGGGTGCTGTGGGACAATCACAAGCTCAGCTCAATGGCGGGCCTGACCCGGTTCCTGATGAACTTCCTGCCCGAAGACAAGCGCCCAACGGAGGTGATCGCCTTCAACCAGGGTCGACTCAAAGCCGCTTATGCGACGCTGAACTCCCATCTTGATGGGCGCAACTGGATTGTTGGCCACGAGCTCACCAATGCTGATATCAGCTGCTGTGGCTACCTCTATTACCCGGAACCGTTCGGGTTTGACCGGGCTGATTGGCCCCATATCGATGCCTGGCTCACGCGTCTCAGCGAGACGCCCGGCTGGAAACACCCCTATGATCTGATGCCCGGCAGACCGTCGGACCGAGCTTGAGGAGAGCACAATGACCGAAGCATACATCTACGATGCGCTGCGGACCCCCAGGGGGAAGGGCCGGAAGGATGGCAGCCTGCACGAGGTGACATCCGTGCGGCTCAGCGCCGAGACGCTGAACGCGGTGAAAGAGCGCAACGGCCTTGAGGGCCACGCCGTCGAGGACGTGATCTGGGGCAACGTGACCCAGGTGATGGAACAGGGCGGCTGCCTGGCGCGGACCGCCGTGCTGGCTTCGGATCTGGACGAGTCGATCCCCGGCCTTGCCATCAACCGGTTCTGCGCCAGCGGCATGGAGGCGGTCAATCTGGCTGCCAACCAGGTCAAGGGCGGCGCGGGCAATGCTTACATTGCCGGCGGCGTCGAGATGATGGGTCGGGTTGCCATGGGCAGCGATGGGGCCGCCATTGCCGTTGATCCGTCGGTTGCGATGAACACCTATTTCGTGCCGCAGGGTATCTCGGCCGACCTGATTGCCACCGAATATGGCTTCACCCGGGATCAGGCCGACGCGCTGGCCATGGAATCGCAGCGCCGCGCGGCGCAGGCCTGGGAAGAGAACCGGTTCTCGAACTCGGTGATCACCATCAAGGACCAGAACGGCATCCCGATCCTGGATCATGACGAATACATGCGCCCCGGCACCGACATGCAGTCGCTGGGGGGCCTGAACCCCGCCTTCCAGATGATGGGTGAGCAGATGCCGGGCTTCGACAAGGTTGCGCTGATGAAATACCCGCATCTCGAGCGGATCAACCACATCCACCATGCGGGCAACAGTTCCGGCATCGTGGATGGGGCCGCGGCCGTGCTGATCGGCAACAAGGAATTTGGCGAGCAACACGGGTTGAAGGCGCGCGCGCGCATCAAGGGCACCGCCAAGATCGGCACCGAACCCACGATGATGTTGACCGGCCCGGTTCCGGTGACACAGAAGATTTTGGCCGATAATGGCATGGATATCGGCGATATCGATCTCTTCGAGGTGAACGAGGCCTTCGCCAGCGTCGTGCTGCGCTTCCAGCAGGCCTTTGATGTCGATCCCGAACTGGTCAACGTCAATGGTGGTTCGATCGCGATGGGCCACCCGCTGGGTGCGACCGGCGCGATCATCATCGGCACGCTGCTGGACGAGTTGGAGCGCACCGACAAGGAAACCGGCCTCGCCACGCTCTGCATCGCGTCGGGCATGGGTGCAGCAACGATCATCGAGCGCGTCTGATGCCCAAACTGGACCTCACACAGATCGATTGGGTGACTGGTTCGGGCTATCCCGGCAAGCTGGCGCGCAACGGCGACGGTCGCAGTAGCCAGCGGCTGGGCGATGCGGGTGGGCTCACCCAATTCGGAGCCAATCTGGTTAGGCTCGAACCTGGTGCCGCTTCGTCCCTGCGCCACTATCACATGGAACAGGATGAGTTCGTGATGGTGACCGAAGGGATTTGCACGCTGATCGACGATCACGGTGAACATGCAATGCAGCCCGGCGATTGCGCCACCTTCCCCGCCGGGGATGCCAATGGCCATCACTTTGTAAACAAATCGGATGCCCCTGCCGCCTTTCTGGTGGTGGGCACCCGAACCCCGACAGAAACCGGCTATTACAGCGATATCGACATGATGGTGAAGATGGACATGAACGGGTTCGCCTTCACTCGCAAGGATGGCAGCCCGCTGACGGCTGACCAGATCGGAGACGAAACATGACCGATTTTAAGTACGAAGTGGATGCGGATGGCGTCGCCATGATCACCTGGGACGCCGTGGGCAAAAGCATGAACGTGCTGACCCGCGAGGCCTTTGGGTTGGTCGAGGACTATGTCGATCAGGCCCTGGCAGATGACGCCGTGAAAGGGATCGTGATCACCAGCGGCAAGAAAGACTTTGCCGGTGGCATGGACCTGAACACGCTGGCCACCATCCGCGAGGAAGCGGGTGACGAACCGGCCAAGGCATTGTTTGATTTCACCATGAACGGCCACCGCATCCTGCGCAAACTCGAGCGCGCGGGGATGGAGCCCAAGACAAACAAGGGCGGCAAGCCGGTGGCCTGCGCCATCAACGGCACTTGCGCCGGCATCGGGACCGAGATCGCGCTCGCCTGTCACCACCGCGTGATGACCGATAACCCCAAGGCCAAGATTGGTCTGCCCGAGATTCTGGTGGGCATCTTCCCCGGCGGCGGCGGGACGATCCGGTATTCGCGCATGGTTGGTGCGATGGCGGCCGCTCCGGTTCTGCTGGAAGGCAAAATGCTGGACCCGGCCAAGGCCAAAGGGGCCAAGCTGGTGGATGACGTATCATCCGATCCGGTCGCTGCTGCACGCGAATGGGTGCTGAAAGCCACCAATGCCGATATCGTCAAGCCATGGGACGCCAAGGGCTACAAAATGCCCGGCGGTGCCCCCTATCATCCTGCGGGTTTCATGACCTTTGTGGGTGCCTCGGCGATGGTCAATGGCAAGACGCAGGGCGCCTTCCCGGCAGCCAAAGCGCTGCTTTCTGCGATCTACGAGGGCGCATTGGTCGATTTCGACACCGCACTCAGGATCGAGGCGCGCTGGTTCACCAATGTGCTGATGAACCCATCCTCCTCTGCGATGATCCGCAGCCTGTTCCTGAACAAGCAGGCGCTTGAAAAAGGCGCAGTGCGGCCCAAGGGGATCGAAGATCAATCGGTCAAAAAAGTCGGCGTTCTGGGCGCGGGCATGATGGGGGCTGGCATCGCATTGGTCAGCGCGCAGGCCGGGATGGACGTGGTTCTCATCGACCGCGATCAGGAAGCCGCCGACAAGGGCAAGGCCTATTCCGAGACCTATCTCGACAAGGGCATGAAGCGCGGCAAGGTCACGGCGGACAAGAAAGAGGCCATGCTCGGCCTGATCAACGCGACGCCGGATCTGGATGCGCTGCAAGGCTGCGACCTGATCATCGAGGCGGTCTTTGAAGACCCGGCTGTAAAGGCCGAGATGACCCAGAAGGTCGAAGCGGTGATCCCCGAGGATTGCATCTTTGCTTCCAATACCTCGACCCTGCCGATCACCGAACTGGCCAAGGCCTCCTCGCGCCCGGATCAGTTCATCGGCATCCACTTCTTCTCGCCGGTCGAAAAGATGTTCCTCGTCGAGATCATCAAGGGCAAGGAAACCGGGGATCGCGCGGTGGCCAAGGCGCTGGACTATGTGCGCCAGATCAAGAAGACGCCAATAGTGGTCAACGATGCGCGCTTCTTCTACGCCAACCGCTGCATCATTCCTTACATCAACGAAGGTTTGCGCATGATCACCGAGGGCGTCTCGCCCGCCCTGATTGACAATGCGGCGCGGCAACTGGGCTTCCCGGTTGGTCCGATCCAGCTGAACGACGAGACCTCGATTGATCTGGGGGCCAAGATCGCGCGCGCGACCAAGGCGGCAATGGGCAATGCCTATCCCGACAGCCCGTCAGACGACCTGATCTTCTGGCTGGAAAAAGAGGGCCGTCTGGGGCGTAAGGCGAATGCCGGTTTCTTCGACTATGACGACAAGGGTAAACGCACCGGTTACTGGCCGGGTCTGCAGGACAAGTACCCGCTGGCCGAGGATCAGCCTGACCTGATCGAGGTTCAGGAACGCCTGATGTTTGCGCAGGTTCTAGAAGCGGTACGTGCTTTGGAAGAGGGTGTTCTGGAAGACATCCGCGAAGGCGATGTGGGCGCGGTTCTGGCCTGGGGTTTCGCACCCTGGTCCGGCGGCCCCCTCAGCTGGCTCGACATCATCGGCACGCCTTATGCCGCCGAACGTTGCGATCAACTGACGGCCGCCTATGGCGAGCGCTTCACTTGCCCTGCACTGCTGCGCGAGATGGCGGACAAGGGGCAGAGCTTCTATGGCCGTTTCGATCCCGAGGCCAAAGCGGCCTGACCGAAGCACCTTGTGAACGGCAAACCGGCGCTCCGAAATTGAGCGCCGGTTTCATTGTTTGGAGACCGAGGGGGGTATGCTCCAAACGTCCCGTGGAAAACGGGATTTTATATGCTGCAGGTAAAGCGGCTGTCTTGCGTGATCGAGCCAACAAGAAGCGGCCTTGCGACCGTCCCTGTGCAAGTCTCGAATCCGATCGCGTGACCGTCCCTCCCCTGTGGCTGTGACAAAGCCAAATGGGCCAGAGTGTTGACCCAAGGGAAAGGAGCGCCGATTCGGATGCCCTAATCAGGCCCAAAACAGGGCAAGATTGTGGCATTGGTCGGGCAGAGATGGCTAATCACATATCCATTGCATGACTGTTTCCCGTAGAGAAACAATTCTGTTCCATTGTTAATCAAATTGGTAGTGCAACCTTTGGATGTCATCTGCACAGGCCTCGGCAAGCGCATCCACCATCTCCGTCGTGAAATAGCTCCGGTAGTCGCCCAAGCGCTCGGACCGGTTGGTATGGGGCATCTCCAGGGCAAAGCCCAGATGCTGCCAGAGCGGTTCCGCATCAAGCTCGAAATGCTCGATCCTGATAAAGGCATCGCAACGCTCGGTACCCGTCGCATCCGTCATGTAGCTGGCATAGGGGTTGCAACGAAAGCTGGCGAGCGTGTCGGGATGCAGCAAAAAAGCCTCGAAGGTCAGCCGTTTCGACAAGGTGACCGATGGGTGGTCGAACCGCTGCAATCGCAACCAATGGTAGTAGCTGACCGCGCGATCCCAGGGGTTACGCACCAACGTGCAGGTGAATAGTGCCTCCAGCTCCGCAGGCGCGACCAGCCCGTCGATATCGCGCAGAGTCGAGTGTTTCCAAAGCCTGCCGCGCGCGGAAAGTGATTTCAGCCTTTGACGGCGGCGGCGGGCCTTTGGTGTGTCGCCGATCAGGATGTCATCCTTCATCGCCCGCGCCTCAAGCGCTAGCGCCAGCGAGGTGCCCCCGGTCTTGGGGATGTGAACAAAGATATAGGACCGGCCGCGCGAGATGATCATGCGGCCACGCTACCCGCATGCGTCGCCGGGCAAAACCTCTAACCGGATCGGAGGGCGATGGTGATCCCGGCGCAGGCGATCAGGGCGATCCCGAGGACCTGCGGCGCGTTCAGCGTCTGCCCAAAAGCGACCCAGGCAAAGAGCGGCCCGAAGATCATGATCGAGTATTCAAAGACTGAGAGATAAGATGGCTCCGCCAGTTGATAGGCCTTGGTCAGCATATAGACCGCGATCACCGATCCGACGGCCTGCAACAGCACAAACGGGATCGCCGGTGTCATCGGCCAGACCCAGCCACGGGCGACGAACCCCTCGGGGCCCGGCGCAGCCTCCAGCGGAAACAGGGACAATCCCAACAGGGCGATGCCCCCGATCAGCCCAAGCGTGCCAATAGCCGCACCAAGCAGAACAACGGTACTTTCCTCAGCGCAAAGGCTGCGCGTGACAATCACGCTCAACGCATAGAAGAAACCACCGCAAAGCGGGATGAGCATGCGATAGTCGAAAGCGTTGGGATCTGGCTGCAGCACCAGCAGAATACCGACAAACCCCAGCAGAACTGCACCAATCCGCCACGGACCAACAGGCTTTCGCAGGGCAAGGGCGGTGATCAACAGGACGAAGATCGGCGAACTGAAGAGCCCGGCCAGCGCTTGCGCGATGGGCATGAAGCCCAGCGCCGCAAAATAAAACATCATGGCGGTGGCCAGCAGAATGGCGCGTAGCAGAACCGCCCAGTATCGCAGCGGACGCAGCCCGCCCAGCCCCAGCAACGATAGGCCCGCAATCAGCGGCAACGCCACCAGCGTCCGCGTCACATGGAACTGCCAGAGACCAATAAACTCGGCGAGAACGACGATATAGTTGTCGATCACCCCGATAATGGCCATCGCCGCGATCATCAGCATGGCAGCGCTCAACAGCGATCCCTGCGATGTTGGTTGCATATCCTGTCCCGCGCCAGATCCGATCCGGCACATGCTTCGGCGCATTTCGCCGACATTGCAATCCCGAAATCGATCCGCTCTACGGGCGCAAGGCGTTTGCCGCACAGGGGGCCCCCATGCTAGGCTGCGCCAAAACACCAATAAACAATTCGAGCAGTTTCAGCGCAGATGACCGCCCTCACGCAATATGAACGGATCGAGGCCACCGGGCTTTGGCGCGCGCATCCCGATGAGCAGCGCCGCGAAGTCGTTGTCTCGATCGGTGAGGCCACGCTGACCATTTCGGACTTCAACGATCAGGCGCTTACACATTGGTCGCTCGCCGCGCTGGAACGTCAGAATCCCGGCGCCTACCCCGCCATTTTCAATCCCGACGGAGATCCCGACGAGACACTGGAACTGGCCGCCTCTGAAACCACGATGATCGAGGCGATCGAGCGCTTGCAGACCGCCATCGCCCGAGCGCGACCGCATCCGGGCCGGTTGCGTTGGGCCAGCGTGACTGGGGTCGTCGCGGCGGTTGCCGCGCTGCTGGTATTCTGGTTACCCGGTGCCTTGCAACGGCATGTGACCTCCGTCGTGCCCGAAATCAAACGGGCCGAGATCGGGCGCGCGGTCCTTGGCCGTATCGAGCGTGCCGCCGGGCGTGCCTGCTCGAACCCCGAGGCGAGCGCTGCGCTTGACGCCTTGGCACGCCGCACCAAAGTGGACCGGCTGGTTGTTCTGCCGGGCGGGATTGCCGACACGCTGCACCTGCCCGGCGGCATCGTCGCGATCAACAAAACCCTGATCGAGGATCACGAAGACCCAGCCGTCGCCGCCGGCTATATTCTGGTAGAGCGCGCGCGGGCACAGGCCATGGATCCGCTGGCCGAGTTGCTGCACACCGCAGGCCCGCTTGCCGCGTTCCGTCTGCTGACCACCGGCGATCTGACACGGGACAGCCTCGACCACTATGCGGAGCAGGTGCTGTCCTCGCCCCGCGCCGAGTTGCCGAATGACGTCATGCTGTCGGTCTTTGGTCAGGCTGCCGTGCCATCGACGCCATACGCCTATGCCCGAGACATCACCGGCGAGAGTGTTCTGGGCCTGGTCGAGGCCGACCCCATGGCTGGCCGCACGCTCGAACCCGTGCTGCCGGACAGTGCCTGGGTCCGATTGCAGAATATCTGCGGCAGTTGATCCGCTACTTGATCATCCGTGCCTTGCGGAACCCAGCTTTGCGCAGCTTATCCAGCGCGGATGTTGCTTCAGCCTTGCGGTCAAAGGGTCCAGCCAGCACCAGTGTCTGGTTCCCGCTGCGCGTCACGCCATAGCGCGTCGGCAGGCCCGTCGCCTGAATCTGACTTGTGATCGCGGCGGCTGACGCCTCGTTCTCATGCGCCGAGACCCGAACATAAAACGCAGGCTGCGATTTAGCTGCTGCCGGGTCTGACCGGGTCGATACACGCAGAACACCTTTTTCATCCGGCGTCGCCGCCATCAGGTTGTCGGTGTCGTTCAGGTCATAGACCGGCTGGTCTGTTGGCAGCTTCACCAGTTTGCGCGGCACGGTGCGTTGCCAGATCCGGTCGGTCTGCGCGTCGCCTGCAGGCGTGCGCAGCCCGCGCCGAGGATTGAGGCGATCATCCTCGCGCACTACATGGCGATAGCCGCGCGGCACCTTGTAGGTCTGGCGCGTGACGGCAACCGCCGGGGCGATCGTGATCACCGCGCGGTTGGGATTCAAGCGATCATCATCCCAGACCCGCCGATAGCCGCGCGGCACGCCCAGATTGGTGGTATTGCGTCGATCATCATAGACATGGCGGGGAACAATGCGCGTTCCCGGCTTCAACGTGATGGTTTGTGGCGCGGATGTCAGGGTCTGGCCCGATGTCTGTGCCGATGCGTCACCGCCGCCGATGAGAGCTGCCGAAAGTATGGCGACAATAGTTGCGGTACACTTCATGATCACCTCGCAAGATTTTGAAAATCATGGCCGATCGGACATGGCGAGTAAAGGATGAAGCCGTTAGAATGCCCGCTACTTGGTGCCGAACATCCTGTCGCCAGCGTCACCCAGACCCGGCATGATATAGCCCTTCGAGTTCAATTCGCGGTCCAGCGAGGCGGTGACAATCGGCACATCCGGGTGCACCTCTTTCATCCGCGCAACACCTTCGGGGGCGGCCAGCAGGCACAGGAACCGGATATCGGTAGCGCCCGCGTCCTTAAGCAAGTCGACTGCCGCCGCTGAACTGTTGCCGGTGGCCAACATCGGATCAACCGCAATTACCATCCGATCCTTCAGCCCCTCGGGTACCTTGAAGTAGTATTGCACCGGTTTCAGCGTTTCCTCGTCGCGGTAGAGCCCGACAAACCCCACCCGCGCCGAGGGGATGAGTTCCAGAACGCCATCCAGCATCCCGTTGCCTGCCCGCAGGATCGACACCAGCGCCAGTTTCTTTCCCGCCAGGATCGGCGCGTCCATCTCTTCCATCGGGGTCTCGATATGCCGCGTGGTCATCGGCAATTCGCGCGTGACCTCATAAGCCAGCAACTCAGTGATCTCTCGCAATAGCTGCCGGAACGTGGCGGTCGAGGTGCCCTTGTCCCGCATCAGTGTCAGCTTGTGCTGCACCAGCGGGTGATCAACGACGGTCAGATGTTCGCTCATGATGTCTCCAGTCTTTTTGCAACGCGCGCGCGCGTGTCCTCATCGCAGAAGGCGGCGGCCAGAGCGGTCTTGTTGATCTCTGCGAAATCGGCCTCTTCCCAGCCGAAGGCCGCATTCAGCATCTCATATTCGCGCGCCATGGTGGTATGAAAAAACGGCGGATCATCGGTGGAAACCGTGACCTTGACGCCAGCATCGCGCAGGCGCTGGATCGGATGCGCGGCGATTTCGGGATAGAGGCCAAGGACCACGTTCGACCCCGGACAGACCTCCAGCACGATCTCGCGGTCAGCCAGTTCCTTGACCAGATCCGGGTCCTCGATCGCACGCACGCCATGACCCAGACGCTCGACACCCAGATCGCGCACCGCGTCGCGCACGCTGTCGGGACCGCCAAACTCGCCCGCATGGGTGGTCAGGCGCAACCCGGCCTCGCGGGCGCAGTCAAAGCTCCAGGCGAAATCGCCCTGTTTGCCCATCCCCTCGTTGCCGCCCATACCAAAGCCGACAACCTGGTCACCGGCGGTTTCAGCGGCGCATTTCGCACTATCCCGGGCCAAATCCGGCCCGCGATGGCGGATGCAGGTAACCACGCTCCGCATGGTAATGCCGAATTTGCGCTCGGCCTCGTCGCCCGCTTCGTGGATCGCGTGCACATACTCCCGCCAAGCCGCAAGATCGCCACCGCCGCAGAAATCCGGGCTGACAAAGGTCTCGGTATAGACCACACTATTTGCCGCGCTCTCTTCCAGAATCGCCAATGTGAGGCGGCGGAAATCCTCAGGCGACTGCAACACCTCGCAAGCGGCGTCATAGACCGACAGGAAATGCGCGAAATCGCGGAATTCATAGGTGCCGTCGGCGCGGAAGATCCGGCTCAGGTCGATCTTTTTCTCATGCGCCAACTGACGGATGAAGGCAGGCGGCGCGGCGCCTTCGTGATGCAGGTGCAATTCTACCTTTGGCAATGCGGCAACGCTCACGGGACACTCCTTGTCTTTCCCATCGCGCGACAACGCGCAGGGCCTCTGCGTGATCGGCGCTACCTATCACTTGTTTGCGCCCATGCAAGCGGTTCAGGCTCGGATGACCTCGTGAATCAGCCCCGGTGCCTCGACCGGCGTGGCGGACAGGGTGATCGCCGCGCGCACCACCTGTTCGGCCTGCCGGGCCGCATCCTCGCGCGCGGCGTGGATCACCGCCAGTGGCGCGCCCTTCTCGACCTTCTCGCCCAACCGCACGACCGAGGACAGTCCGACCGAGGGGTCAACAATATCGCTTTCCACCTGGCGCCCGCCGCCCAGCGCGACCACCGCAAGGCCCAACGCCTCGCCATCAATGGCGCTGACATATCCGGTCTCTCGCGCTGTCACTTCCTGAATCACATGTGCCTCTGGCAGGAAGCGCGCCCAGTTCTCGACAAACTGCACCGGCCCGCCCACCGCCGCGATCATGCGGCCGAACCGTTCAGCGGCGCGGCCATCTGCGATGATCTGGGCCAGTCTTTCCGCGCCAGCACGAGCATCTTCCGCAATCCCGGCATCGGCCAGCAACACGCCACCCAGTTCCGCCGACAAGCGCGACAGGGGTGTCTCAGCCCCGCAGGTCAGCGCCCGCATGACTTCATCCACCTCCAGCGCATTGCCCAACGCGCGTGCCAAAGGCTGGTTCATGTCCGAGATCACCGCTGAGGTTCGGCAGCCAGCGGCATTTGCGGTTTCCGTCAGTGCCTGCGCGAGCGACCGCGCCTCCTCCAGAGATTTCATGAACGCACCCGAACCCAGCTTTACATCCAGCACCAGTGCATCCGGGCTGACCGCCAATTTCTTGGACAGGATCGAAGCGGTGATCAGATCGAGGCTTTCTACTGTCGCTGTCACATCCCGAACCGCATAAAGCCGCTTGTCCGCCGGAGCGATCTGCGCCGTTGCGCCCACGATAGCTGCCCCGGTCTCCCGCACGATCTGTGCCAGCCGCTCCTGCCCGACTTGCGTGGTGACCCCTGGGATCGCCTCCATCTTGTCGAGCGTGCCGCCGGTATGGCCCAGCCCACGGCCTGAAATCATCGGCACATAGACCCCGCATTCGGCCAGCGCCGGGGCAAGAACCAGCGAGACGCAATCGCCCACACCACCGGTGGAATGCTTATCAACCACAGGCCCCGGCAGATCCCAGCGCAGCACATCGCCGCTGTCGCGCTTGGCCACAGTCAGCGCCGCGCGCCCCTCAGGCCCCAAGCCGCCCATGCAGACGGCCATGGCAAAAGCCCCCGCCTGCGCGTCGCTGACGCTGCCATCGGCGAGACCTTGGGCGAACCAGGCCAGTTCCGCCGCCTCCGGCACCTGTCCACGGCGTAGTTTCGCGATGATCGCCCGCGCGTCCATGCGCTCAGGCACCCTTCATATGTTCCGCGCCGAAGGCACCCGGCAACAGATCGCCAATGGTCATCACCTGCTCCGCGCCATCCACGGTCGCCATCGTGACAACGACATCCGGCGCACCAAACTCGGACAGTTTCTGTCGGCATCCCCCACAAGGCGGCACTGGTGCTGGGCTTCCTGCCACCACATAAACCTCGGTCAACCGTGTCTCTCCCGCCGCCACCATTGCCGCGATAGCGCCCGCTTCGGCGCAGGTGCCTTCGGGATAGGCGATGTTCTCGACGTTGCAGCCGGAATAGACCTGCCCCGAGGCCGACCGGATCGCCGCGCCCACCTTGAAATTCGAATAGGGCGCGTGGGCGTTTTCGCGAACGGCTAAGGCACTCTCTTTCAAACTCATGGCGATTCCCCGGTTTTTGATCATCTGGTCAGGATTTAATATCGCAAAGCACGCCGTTCCGCGAGATATCCTCTAGCCAAGTTTGGTATTGAACCTCCCGGGCAACGTGACTTCCAGCAATTCCACATCCGGGCTTGGCTCGCTCAGCCGAGTCCGCATTCCCGGCGGGATCACAAAGGCATCGCCCTGCTCCAACCGGTAGGGTTCACGCCCCTCGCCCTCCAACGTCACGTTACCGTCCATCACGAAGCTAAAGTGAATGTCGGTGTCATGGCTGGCCCAGGCCGGATCGCCCTGCCCCCTACGCACAACTTGAACGCCCGCGACACCTTTGGTGTTCTCGGCAATCGTGGTGTCGCGACAGACATAGCCCGGTAGGCGGAACGGGACCCATTCGCCGTCTGAACCCTTGTTGAAAACGAATTTCTGGCCCTGCCATTCACGATCGGGGCGCAGATGAGGGGTGGGCAATTCCATTTCGTGGTCGATCTCGGTCACATGTTCGGCTGGCACGCCAATTTCGATCACCTGCACATTGTCCGACGCCTCCAGCACCCGATGCCGGATTTCTGGCGGCTGAATAAAGCAGTCCCCGGCATGAAGCCGCATTTTGGGCCCCTGATCCTCATAGACCACATCGACCCAGCCATGGATGCAGAAGATCAGCTGAAAGCCGACCTTGTGAAAATGCACCATATCCGGCACCGGCCCGCCATCGGGGATGCGGATATGGCTGGCGATGATCGAGCCGCCCAGCCGGTCGGGCACCAGATCTCGGTAGTGCATGCCCGCGCGCCCGATGATCCAGGGGGCCTGATCCTTAAGCCGCCGCACGACAAAGGAATGCACCGTTTCGGGCATTACCATGGGCGGGTCGCGCTCCTCGATCTCGATCCTTGTGCCGTTGGGTGCGGTCAGGGTGCGGGCGCCGTCAGCGAAGGCATTGGGCTCTTCGGTGAGAATGCGGATGGTGCCGGGGGCCTCGGGCGCATCCTTGGCCACGCGCAACCGCAAGCCGTGACCTGAGAACACCGCAACACGCGGATCGTCGGCGGGATAGATCATGTCCATCCGCATTCCCAATACCTTGGTGAAAAAGGGAATGTCGTCGCGCAATTCCTGCGTCGGCAGGCGCATTTCGGCAATCGTGTCTGACATAAGGCTCCATCCTCCGGCGCGGAGAGTGGCGCTGTCCCGGAGCTTTTGCAAGAAGCCGCCCGCGCCAAGTGTTGACGAAACCCGCCATTTCCCTCACGTAAGGGATAGTTTAAGGCTAAACTAAATTCAGTCGGGAGTTCAGGAATGTCGGACAATCAGAAACTGCGCCAAACCGCGCTGGATTATCACGAATTCCCGAAACCCGGTAAGCTTGAGATACGCCCGACAAAACCCATGGCCAATGGCCGCGACCTGTCGCTGGCTTATTCTCCGGGCGTCGCCGAAGCCTGCATCGAGATCAAGAACAACGCCGAAGATGCGGCGCGCTATACCGCACGGGGCAATCTGGTGGCGGTCGTGTCCAACGGCTCGGCGGTGCTGGGGCTGGGCAATATCGGCGCGCTGGCCTCGAAACCGGTGATGGAGGGCAAGGCCGTCCTGTTCAAGAAGTTCGCCAATATCGACTGCTTCGACATCGAGGTGGATCAGTCCGACCCCGAAAAGCTGGCCGATATCGTATGCTCGTTGGAGCCCACCTTTGGCGCGATCAACCTCGAAGATATCAAGGCTCCGGATTGTTTCATTGTCGAACAGCTCTGCCGTGAGCGGATGGGCATCCCCGTCTTTCACGACGACCAGCACGGCACCGCCATCGTAGTGGGGGCTGCCGCCAAGAACGCGCTGCATGTGGCGGGCAAAAGTTTCGAAGACATCAAGATTGTGTCCACCGGCGGCGGTGCAGCAGGCATCGCCTGCCTGAATATGCTGCTGAAACTGGGTGTGAAGCGCGAGAATGTCTGGCTCTGCGATATTCACGGGTTGGTCTATGAGGGCCGGACCGAGGATATGAACCCGCATAAAGCCGCCTATGCCCAAGACAGCGATCTGCGCACGCTGGACGAGGTGATCGATGGCGCCGATTTGTTCCTTGGTCTCTCCGGCCCCAATGTGCTGCAGCCCGAGATGGTCGCCAAAATGGCCGAACGCCCGATCATCTTCGCGCTGGCCAATCCGACGCCGGAAATCCTGCCACAAGCCGCGCGCGAAGTGGCACCTGAGGCCATCATCGCCACCGGCCGCAGCGATTTTCCCAATCAAGTAAACAACGTGCTGTGTTTCCCCTTCATCTTCCGGGGCGCATTGGATGTGGGCGCTACCGAGATCAACGACGCCATGCAATTGGCCTGTATCGATGGCATTGCCGAACTGGCCCGTGCCACCACCAGCGCCGAAGCCGCCGCCGCCTATCGTGGTGAGCAACTGACTTTTGGCCCCGATTACCTGATCCCGAAGCCCTTCGACCCGCGGCTTGTCGGCGTTGTCTCCTCCTCGGTCGCGCAGGCCGCCATGGAAAGCGGCGTTGCGAAGCGGCCTATCGAAGACCTCGAAGCTTATAAGCAGAAGCTGAACCAATCCGTGTTCAAATCGGCCCTGCTCATGCGCCCGATCTTTGACGCGGCGCGGATTGCCTCGCGCCGGATCGTGTTCGCCGAAGGTGAGGATGAGCGCGTGCTGCGCGCCGCCCAGGCCATTTTGGAGGAAACCACCGAAACCCCGATCCTGATCGGCCGCCCCGAGGTGATCGAGGCGCGCTGCGAAAGGCTCGGCCTTGATATTCGCCCAAGCCGCGACTTCCAAATCGTGAACCCGGAAAACGACCCGCGCTATTACGACTACTGGAACTCCTACCACGAGTTGATGATGCGACGCGGCGTGTCGCCCGACATCGCAAAGGCTGTCATGCGCACCAACACCACGGCCATTGGCGCAATCATGGTGCATCGCGGCGAAGCGGATTCATTGATCTGCGGCACATTCGGAGAGTTTCGTTGGCACCTGAACTACGTCAATCAGGTGCTGGGGCACGGCGGCCTTTATGCCCATGGCGCGCTGTCGCTGATGATCCTCGAAGAAGGGCCGTTGTTCATCGCCGACACCCATGTCTATCAACTGCCCAACCCCGAACAACTCGCCGAGATCGCCATAGGCGCAGCCCGGCATGTCAAGCGCTTCGGAATCGAGCCCAAGATCGCGCTATGTTCGCAATCGCAATTTGGCAATCAGCGCGAAGGCTCCGGCAAGCGCCTGCGCGAGGCCCTCAGCATCCTCGACAGTAAGGTGCGGGATTTTGTCTATGAAGGCGAAATGAACGTCGATACCGCGCTGAACCCGGCACTGCGACAGCGAATCTTCCCGCATAGCCGGTTGGAGGGCGCGGCCAACATTCTCATTTTCGCGCATGCAGATGCCGCCAGCGGGGTGCGCAACATCCTCAAGGCCCGCGCCGGCGGGCTTGAGGTCGGGCCGATCCTGATGGGCATGGGCAACCGCGCTCATATCGTCTCGCCCTCGATCACCGCACGCGGGCTGCTGAACATGTCGGCGATTGCCGGAACACCGGTGACCCATTACGGTTGACCCGTCTGAGTTCAGCGGGAGGTGTGTTCAGATGAAGGGACATTGCCATTGCGGCGACGTGCGCTGGGAAAGTGACGGGTCCGTCGCCTGGAGTTGTTATTGCCACTGCGCCGATTGCCGACGAAACTGCGCAGCGCCAGTGACGGCGTTTCTGGGCGTCGCGCATGATACGGTCCACTGGAGCGGGACAGAGCCGCGCATCTATCGATCGTCAGATCCGGTCGAACGCCTGTTCTGCGGTGCTTGCGGCACGCCGATGGCGTTTCGCCACGCAGAGGATCGCGAGAACCTGCATCTCTATATTGCAACGCTTGAAAACCCCGAAGAAGTTGCGCCCCAAACGCATGTGTTTCATGCTGAACACATCAAGTGGCTGCAGATCGACGATCACCTGCCAAAATATGCAAGTATCCCCAGCTGATGCGTGCGAATCAGGCGAAGCATCGGTTTGCAGCAAGCGGATCATGGATTTGCAAACTTGCGAATTCAGCAAATCGAATATGCGAAAAACCAAAGGGTTTGCAGAGTTTAGCAAGGCGATCGTGCCCGGAATTGCAAATATTCGCGATAATGTGACGCAATGGAACTTATATTCCTTGCCCCGCCCGGCGCGGCCTTTCTAACACCGTTGCCAGACGAATGGAGGAGAGAGTCTCATGGCCTATCAGGACGTTTATGACAGCTGGAAATCCGACCCCGAAACGTTCTGGCTTGAAGCGGCCAAGGGGATCGACTGGGTCGAACCACCGACCAAGGCGCTCTTTGACGACAACGCACCGCTTTATGAATGGTTCTGCGATGCCAAGGTGAACACCTGCTGGAACGCGGTGGACCGGCATGTGGAGGCCGGGCGCGGAGAACAGATCGCCATCATCCATGACAGCCCGATCACCCAAAGCAAAAGGCAAATCTCTTATATCGAGCTGCGCAACCGCGTGGCCTCGCTGGCCGGGGCGCTGCGGGCCAAGGGCATCGAAAAGGGCGACCGGGTAATCATCTACATGCCGATGATCCCCGAGGCGCTTGAGGCGATGCTTGCCTGCGCGCGCCTCGGCGCAGTGCATTCGGTGGTCTTTGGCGGCTTCGCCAGCAACGAGCTGGCGGTGCGGATCGACGATGCCAAGCCCAAGGCGATCATCGCCGCCTCCTGCGGGTTGGAGCCGGGCCGGGCCGTGCATTACAAGCCGCTGCTCGACGGGGCCATCGAATTGGCCAGTCACAAGCCTGAGTTCTGCGTGATCTTCCAGCGTGAACAGGAAGTCGCGCAACTGATCGAGGGGCGCGATGTCAACTGGCACGGGTTCCAATATGGTGTCGAGCCCGCCGAATGTGTGCCGGTCAATGGCAATGATCCGGCCTATATTCTCTACACCTCCGGCACCACCGGCGCGCCCAAGGGCGTGGTGCGGCCTACTGCGGGACATCTGGTGGCGCTGAACTGGACCATGAAGAACATCTACAACGTCGATCCGGGCGATGTGTTCTGGGCCGCCTCGGATGTCGGCTGGGTCGTGGGCCATTCCTACATCTGTTACGCGCCGCTGATCCATGGCAACACCACCATCGTGTTCGAAGGCAAGCCCGTTGGCACCCCTGATGCGGGCACATTCTGGCGGGTGATCTCCGAGCATAACGTCAAAAGCTTCTTCACCGCCCCCACTGCCATCCGCGCGGTCAAGCGTGAGGACCCCGAAGGCGAGATGATCGGCAAATACGATCTGTCCTGCCTCAAGGCGCTCTATCTGGCCGGTGAGCGTGCTGATCCTGACACGATTGAATGGGCCAAAAAAGCGCTGAAGGTGCCGGTGATCGACCATTGGTGGCAAACAGAAACCGGCTGGACCATCGCCGGAAACCCGTTGGGGATCGAGGAACTGCCGATCAAGCTCGGCTCTCCGGCCAAGCCGATGCCCGGCTATGATGTTCACATCCTTGATGAAGGCGGTCACCCGGTAAAACCCGGTGAGCTGGGCGCCATTGCCATCAAGCTGCCCCTGCCCCCGGGCACTCTGCCGGGCCTCTGGAATGCCGAGGACCGGTTCCGGAAATCCTACCTCAACCAGTTTCCCGGCTATTATGAGACCGGTGATGCCGGGATGATGGATGAGGATGGCTATCTCTACATCATGGCGCGCACCGATGATGTGATCAACGTAGCGGGTCACCGGCTGTCTACCGGCGGGATGGAGGAGGTTCTGGCCGCCCACCCGGATGTGGCCGAATGCGCTGTGATCGGCGTCTCTGACCAGCTCAAAGGTCAAATGCCGGTTGGCTTCCTCTGCCTCAATGCAGGGGCGGCGCGAGACCCATCAGAGGTCACCGGCGAGGTGGTGCAGATGGTCCGTGACAAGATCGGGCCGGTGGCCGCCTTCAAACTGGCGGTTGTTGTCGACCGGCTACCCAAGACCCGCTCAGGCAAGATTTTGCGCGGCACGATGGTGTCGATCGCCGATGGCAAGGACTACAAGATGCCGGCCACCATCGACGACCCCGCCATTCTGGGCGAGATCGAAACGGCGCTGCGCAGCATCGGCTATGCGCAATAGCGCAATCGGGGCGCCGTAGGGCGCCCCGCTGGGATCTTACGCGAAACCGATCCCGTCCGGCTTGAGCCCCGCCAGCCGGATGATCGAAGCCAGCGTCCATGACGGATCGTCGATCTTGTCATCCTCTTCGAGCAGCGGATCGTCATCGGGCGTCCAGCACGGGGCCAGGTTGATCCAGGAACAGGGATCACCCTTGAGCAATCCGGCAAAGACTGCCCCAACAATGATCGAGCCAACCGCACCCAGCGCATTGCCGCCCTCATCCTGCGCCTCCCGCAGGATGTAATACCACAGCGAATCCGGCTCGCCCTCGCAAAGCTCAATCGGCTCAACACAGAATTTGCGGGCCACATCCGTCCCCGATGGCAGCCCCATCTGCATGCCGCGCTTGAGGTTGCGGAAGGCCAGAATATTCAGGTTATCCCCCGCCGGGCCCTCATGCAGGAAGGACAGCGCATTGCTCATCTTGGCATCAATCTTGCGCGCCATCTGCGGGAAGGGAGGCCGCGACGTGGTCATCGGCAAGAACCAGTCCCACTGGACCGAGTTCTTGGCCAGCATCGGCCGGAAACCTTTCAGGTCATCCGGATCCGCCACACCGGAATTGTCGAAGATCGGAACAAAATTGCCGAATCCCCGCACCGGTAAGTTGGTCTGATAGGCATTGCGCACCATCGAATGGCCAAAGCGATAGGCCGCAACCGAGAACTCCACCGGCATATAAGGCTGATGCTTCCAGCTATAGATGTCGTCCAGCCCGCAGATCCAGCGGCGGCGGCCACCGCAGGCCTCCTCCAGTGCCAGAGCGCAGGCGTGGGTGCCGGGCTGCAGGATGCGTCGCAAGTAGTCGTGCCAGACGATATGTTGGTAGAGCCAGCGCAGCGTGGTGCGGGCCATCTCGAACGCATCCGAGGTGCCGATCCCTGGCCTGACCGCCCGTGCCCGATCCACCAGCCGGTTATGAGCCAGCAGGAAGGCCAACTGCAACTGGCTGACCATGGAATTCTCGTCGTTGCGCATGTCGCCGATCACAGCAGTACCGCCAAGCCGCGGCAGGTCCGGCAGCGAGGCATCGTCCGCGACCGCTCCGATAGCCAGCTTGGCCTTGTCGGCCGGATCATAGAGATAGGGCTGATCCGCTGGTCCGCGGCCATAGACATTGTCTAGATCCAGCCGCGGCGTACGGAAATTCAGCAGACCGTTGGGGTCGCTGCGGCGCATCATCAGCGGGGTCGGATCAAAGGTGATGTCATGGTCGATGAACTGGCCGAAATAGGTATAACCCGACGGGATGTCAGAGCCGAACTCATCCTCCAGATCGCTGATCGTGTCGGGATCGGTCAATTCGCCGGGCGTTTTGCCTGGCACCTCGATCATCAACTCGTTTGCCACATGCTTGAGCGCCGTGTCATCCATGCCCGGCCAAGGCTTTAGATCGGGACAAATGCGGCCAAACGGTCCGTGGTAGAATTTTGAACGGGGAGCAAGAATATCGAAATGTCTTGAGCCATGGCCCATGATAAAATCCTCTTTAAATTAGTGTAATTGTTAAAATGTGGTCTTCTATGCGCATAAATTCGCCAAATGAGTGTGCAGATTTTTGCTCTCAACCTCAACATGTAGGTCAGAGCGCTCGAAAACTCGGCGGGTTTCCGCCCTGCGCGCTGCGCTCGGACCTGTCAGGTTTCACTTGAACTCGCCCTTTCGCCGGTTAGTTTGCGGCGAGGGAGAATGCGTATGGGCAGCACCGAAATCTGGCAGTTATCCGCGACCGAAACAGCAGAACGCACGCGCACTGGCGATCTAAGCGCCGAGGCGGTAGTTGCGGCGGCGCTGGATCGGATGGAGGCGGCAAATCCGGTCCTGAACGCAGTGGTGGACAGTTGCGCGGACGACGCGCGCGAACGTGCGCGCGTATTGGACAAGGCCCGATTGGCGGGGCAGTCCCCGGGTCCGCTGCATGGCGTGCCGGTGACCATCAAGATCAATGTGGATCAAAAAGGTTACGCCACCTCGAACGGAATACCGGCGCTCAAGGACCTGATCGCGCCGGATGACGCACCCGTGGTGCGCAACTTGCAGCAGGCGGGCGCAGTCATCATCGGGCGGACCAATACGCCCGAGTTTTCGTTTCGCGCCGACACCGACAACCCGCTTTTTGGACGCACCCATAACCCTTGGGGCGATCATGTTTCGGCGGGCGGCTCATCCGGCGGCGCGGGTGCTGCGGTGATGGCCGGGATCGGCGCGCTGGCGCATGGCAATGACATCGGTGGGTCGCTGCGCTTTCCCGCTGCAGCCAACGGAGCGGTGACGGTAAAGCCGGGCATTGGTCGGGTGCCTGCTTGGAACCCGAGCCAAAGCGCCGAACGCGGCATGCTGGCACAGTCCATGTCTGTACAAGGGCTCTTTGCACGAACAGCACGCGACCTGCATCTGTCGATGCCCTCGCTGATTGCCGCTGACCGGCGCGATCCGTTTCATGTGCCAATGCCGTGGCAGGGCGACCGGCCCGAGGAACCACTTCGGGTGGCGTTCAGCCGCGAAACTTATGGCTATGAACTGCACCCCGAGGTCGACGCCGCACTGATGACCGCCCGCGACGCATTGGACGATGCCGGTTATCAGGTCGAAGAGGTCAAAACCCCGGATGTCTTTGCCTCGGGCCGCGCCGGGTATCGCGCGCTGATGGGCGAGGTCTATTCGATGATGAAGGGGGATGTGGACCGGTTCGGCTCGCAGCAGATCCGCGACATCTTCGCGGTCTATTTTCAGGAGTTCCCGCCCTATCTCGGACAGGAACTGCTTGAGATAATGGCCAAGCGCAGCTTTTTCACCCGCGAATGGACCACCTTCCAGCAGCGCTATCCACTGGCCCTGACGCCGTTCCTGCCGCAGCCCTTCTTTCGGCCCGACCGCGACACCGAAGGTGCCGAAGGCGTGCATGAAGTGCTAGGCAGCGCAGTGTGGTCCTATTCGATGAATTTCATGGGGTTGCCCGCCGCCAGCGTCCCAGCCCGGTTGGCGCAACTGCCGAATGGAGATCAGCCCGTAAACGTCCAGATCGTCGCCCCGCGCTGGCGCGAGGACCTCGCTGTGGATGCTGCAATGGCCATAGAAAAACAGGTCGGACCCATGTGCTCCCATCTCTGGCAACGCATGGACCGACCCGGTCACAGCCCCCAAGAATAATATCAAAGCCCCCCAGCCTTAATATCCGCCGTGGGGCGCCCCCCGGATACGCCAATTCAAACCACGGCTTTGTGACGGACCCCAGATGAAACCACTCACTTCCACCCGGGGTCCTTTCACTTCAAATACGCCGACTTACAACGAACACAGGTGCTACCCCCCGGCTTTCCCTGCGCCCACTCATGCAAAACACTGCATACTCGTTAGCGAACGCGTCCCCGAATTGCCACTCACTCAATTTGTCGGGACCATGTCGTCGGCAAGATCAAAACTAGCTGATTCTTGCCGACCCGGCTGTGACCTGCTTCACAGAGCTTTCAAAAAGTTGAAAATCTTTAGTTTCGCAACCGTTTCAAGCGAATTGTTCTGAAATCAGCCGCTCTTCCAAACCGTGACCCGGATCAAACAGGATCCGGTGCGAGACCGTTGGGTCGGACCGGATCTCGACCCAGTCGATATCGGTGATCGAGATTGAATCCGCATCCGCCATAACCGGGCGTTTTTCGGGGTCCTGCACGTCAAATCGCACCATCGCGGTCTTGGGCAGCAGTGCCCCACGCCAGCGTCGGGGCCGGAATGCGGCAATCGCCGTCAGCGCCAGCACATCCGCGCCGATGGGCAGGATCGGCCCATGGGCCGAGTAGTTGTAGGCCGTCGATCCGGCGGGCGTCGCCACCAAAGCGCCGTCACAAACCAGTTCCGCCAGCCGCACCCGGCCGTCGATCGTGATCTTCAGCCGCGCTGCCTGCGGACCAGCCCGGAGCAGCGACACCTCGTTGATGGCCAATGCCTCATGGGTCTTGCCCTGCTGATCCATCGCCCGCATCGAGAGTGGGTTAATGATCTCTTCTTCTGCCTCGGCCAACCGATCCAGCAGATCGGTTTCACTGTATTCGTTCATCAGAAAGCCGATCGTGCCGCGATTCATGCCATAGACCGGCGTGTTCAGGTGCTGTGTGGCATGCAGCGTGCGCAACATGAACCCATCGCCGCCCAGTGCCACCACGACCTCGGCATCCTGCGGATCGACATCGCCATAGCGGCCAATCAGGGCGGCGCGCGCGGTTTGCGCCACGGGCGCCTCGCTCGCCAGAAAGGCGATTCTCTTGGTCATGTCACTGGGTTTCCGGTGCTGCGCATATGGTTCCGAAACAAACATACCTTTCCACAATAGACCAGACTTGACGCCCTCAAGGGTGGAATAGTCGCTTTACAGCCTTTCTCATCCAGGCCGTTTCCTATAGGAAATCCGCCAAACCACACCCCAACCAGTCGGAGCAACCATGAACGCCAGCCTACGTGACACCGGTTTTTTCACCCAATCTTTGTCTGATCGGGATCCCGAGCTGTTTGGCTCGATCACCTCCGAGTTGGGCCGCCAGCGCGATGAGATCGAATTGATCGCGTCCGAAAACATCGTCAGCGCCGCCGTGATGGAGGCGCAGGGCTCGGTGATGACCAACAAATATGCCGAAGGCTATCCGGGGCGGCGTTACTATGGCGGCTGCCAATTTGTTGATATCGCTGAAAATCTGGCCATCGACCGCGCCAAGCAGCTATTTGGCTGTGAATTTGCGAATGTTCAGCCGAACTCGGGCAGCCAAGCGAACCAAGGCGTGTTCCAGGCACTGATTAAGCCCGGTGACACCATTCTGGGCATGAGCCTGGATGCAGGCGGTCACCTGACTCACGGCGCGCGCCCGAACCAGTCGGGCAAGTGGTTCAACGCCGTGCAATACGGCGTGCGCCAGCAGGACAACATGCTGGACTATGATCAGGTCGAGGCGCTGGCGAAAGAACACCAGCCCAAGCTGATCATCGCCGGCGGCTCGGCCATCCCGCGCCAGATCGACTTTGCCCGCATGCGCGAGATCGCCGATATGGTCGGCGCCTATCTGCATGTGGACATGGCGCATTTCGCCGGTCTGGTGGCCGCAGGCGAACATCCCAGCCCCTTCCCGCATGCGCATGTGGCGACCACAACGACTCACAAGACCCTGCGCGGTCCGCGTGGGGGCATGATCCTGACCAATGATGAAGATATCGCTAAGAAAGTGAATTCGGCGATCTTTCCCGGCATTCAGGGCGGCCCGCTGATGCATGTGATCGCGGCCAAGGCTGTCGCTTTTGGCGAAGCGCTGCGGCCCGAATTCAAGTCGTATATTCAGCAGGTTGTGGCCAATGCGCAGGCGCTGTCGGATCAACTGATCAAAGGCGGCCTGGACACGGTCACTCACGGCACCGACACCCATGTGGTGCTGGTTGACCTGCGCCCCAAAGGCGTCAAGGGCAACGCAACTGAAAAGGCCTTGGGTCGCGCGCATATCACCTGCAACAAAAACGGTGTTCCGTTTGACCCCGAGAAGCCAACGATCACCAGCGGCATCCGACTGGGCAGCCCCGCAGGCACAACACGCGGGTTTGGCGAAGGCGAATTCCGCCAGATCGCCGACTGGATCATCGAGGTGGTCGACGGGCTGGCCGCCAATGGCGAAGACGGCAATGCGGCTGTCGAAGCGAAGGTCAAAGCCAAGGTCGCAGAGCTCTGCGCAAGGTTCCCGATCTATCCGAACCTTTGAACCTGGCCACTGGACTTTAAAGAAGGGCGGCGCATCATCGCGTCGCCCTTCTGCTATTTCAGGCCCGTTTCAAATTTCCGATTTCGGATCGCTCAGCGCCTCTTCCAGAATTTTCTCGTTGCGTGCCTCTTCGATGCGACGCAGGCGGTCATCCGAGGATTTGTTGTCAAAGCGGTACTTAACCACATTCACCAGACTCAGGGTCAGAAGAAGCACCGCCATACCCCAGTAGCCCTTGGTGGCAAGCGGCACATCGGTCGACAGCCAAAGCGAAATACCCAGCATGACGTAAGCCACTGCGATACCAGCCACATTCAGCAACAGGATGAGGCTATTGTCGTTCTTATCGATATACATTTCCATCTCCACAATTTGACTTTTCTGTTTGAATTTTCGACTCAGGACTTCTTAAGTCAGGATTTGTCCTTCAGACGGTTCAGCACATCTGCGGCCCTGACCCGACCGCTATCGCCAAATCCGGCATCGGCCAGTCTCTCGGCCATGTCGTTGTGATTCAGAGAGCTTTCGATCTCGCGCAGAATTTCGCCCTGCTCAAAGGGATCATCCCTGTTCAAAACCTCTTCGATCAGCGTTTCGGCCTCTTCGATCGGGCTTTCTCCACTCAGATGCCGACCCAGTTTTTTCTGCAAGCTCTGCTCGCGTTTGACGGCACGCGCGGCAATCGCACCCTGCTTCAGGTCGATGATGCGGCGGTTTGCGGTTTCCACCGATTGACGCAGTTGCAATATGCGGCGCTCCAGACGCGCGATGGTCTGATCCCGAACCATGGTTTCATTTTCCATGTCTGCGATCGCCTGCGCTGCCCCTTCTGCCAGGTCGCCGCGCCCAGCTTTGAGCGCTTCCTGCGCCCGCGCCGTCAGGTCGTCGATGCGGGTCCGTAGTGCGTTAACCTGCTGCTCTTCGCTTTTTCGCCGCTGGATAAGCCCTGCCAGCGATAGCTTCGCCGCCTTCAGATTCTGTCCCGCCTCCCGGATTTTTTGGTCAATCAATTCGGTGGAATACCTATCGCGCAACTGCTCTTCGGCCCGCGCATTCACACCGGTGATGAGGGTTCTCAACGTTCCAAGCACTTGTTTCTCCCTACATGAACATCGTTCATGAGCAGAGTTGGCTACCTATGAACGATGTTCAAGAGTTTTCTGAACAATGTTCAGGAAACTATTTGTTTCCAATTCGCGAAAGAACCAGATCGATCATCCGCTCGATCTGATCTGCTGGGACACCGGAAATCCGGTTCTCCAGTCCAAGCAACACGATCCCGTGCACCGATGAAAACAGCGCCCGCGTCATCAATTGCAGATCATCTCTGGAAAGCTCGGGGAAAATCTCGGCGAGCGGTTCGGTAATATGAGCAAACAACCCGCGCAGCGCCTCAAGGTACCAAATAGGCACCGGCCCGTCCGCCGTCATCTCAAGGTCAAACAGGGCGCGCCACAGATTGGCATGCTCGGACGCGAAGTGAAGATAGGCATGGCTCATCTTGACCAGCCGTTGCACCGGTTCCTCCGATCCATCAAATGAAGCGGCAACCGCCTGACCAAGCTTGCTAAACGTCCGGCCATTCACGGCCATCACAATCGCATTCAGGTCATCAAACGCATTGTAAATCGCGCCCAGCGCACATCCGGCATCCTGTGCCAGATCGCGTGCACGGAGTGACCCGGCACCGGCCTCGGCAATCCGGCGCTCTGCGGCCGCGACCAGCTTGTCACGAAGAGCCGCTTTGCGAGCTTCGGTTTTTGCGGACATTTTCACGGCCTCACCTGATGAACCGCGTTCACGAATACAACGGGCAAACGGGTGCGAAAAGAGCTAAAGCAGCCCCTGCCACATGAGAAACAACAACAGCAGAACCGCCAGCAGCAGCAGGTTGAAGACCAACCCGCCCAGCATGCCCAACAGCCACCCCTTGCGGCGCTCGGACAGGCTGATCGCATCGAGATGGGATTGTACCTTGTCCGCCGCATCCGCCAGCTTGGGACTGTCCAGCGTCAGGCGCAGTTTCGGATGCGCGGCGCGGTCCTCGACCTGCGCCAACAGCAGGGCCTGTTTGTAAATCCGCCTGGGCAACCGATGCCGCGCGCGGCGCAGAGCCGCCGCCAGCGTCTTGCCCCGCACGCCGAGCTTGGCACGCAACAACACAATGGTCTGCGCAATCTGCTGTTCGACACTGATCTGTTCGGCCATCTCATCCTCGCTCCGACGGGAAAACTACACCGGGCACTGAGTGGCGGCAATGGGGGCTGGCGGCGGCAATCCGCCATGGCTATCAAAGAGCCATGTTGAATATGATCCTGCACGGAACGCCCACCGACCGCCCTCCTCTGCTGATTGCCCATGGCCTCTATGGTTCGGCCCGGAACTGGGGCGTGATCGCAAAACGGCTGTCGGACAGTCGACAGGTGGTTGCGGTAGATATGCGCAACCACGGGGACAGCCCGTGGTCTGACAGCCATAGTTATCCAGATCTAGCCGGGGATCTGGCCGAGGTGATCGAGCATTTCGGCGGGGTGTTCGACGTGATGGGTCATTCGATGGGGGGCAAGGCGGCGATGATGCTGGCGCTCAACCACCCCGATCTGGTGCGGCGATTGGTAATCGCCGATATCGCACCGGTGGCCTACAGCCATTCACAACTGCCTTTCATCGAAAAGATGCGTGCCGTTGATCTGGACAAAGTCACACGCAAATCCGAAGCCTCCGCCCAACTGGGCGCGCTTGGCGTGGAACCGGCGCTGCAGAGCTTCTTTACCCAGTCGCTTGATGTGGCCGGCAAACGCTGGCGCTACAACCTCGATGCGCTGGCAGCCGAGATGCCGAAGATCATGAGCTTTCCGGATGTTTCAGCGCAGTGGAGCGGCCCGACCCTATTTCTGACAGGCGCGGATTCGGACTATGTTCTGCCAGAGCATAGGGACAAGATCCGCGCCCTTTTCCCCAAGGCCCGCTTTGCCAAGATCCCCGGCGCGGGTCACTGGCTGCACGCCGACAAACCGCGCGAGTTCGAAGCCAACCTGCGGGCCTATCTGGATGCCTGATCAACTGCGCGTGACAGAGTAGAGCCGCCTGGCGATCAGCCAGGTGACTGGCACCGCCAGCACAAATCCAGCCGCTGCTGCGCCAAAGATGGCGGGTATGGTGAAGTACCCCATCGACAATACGGCAATCACACCGGCCCCCGCCAGGGCGGAGGCCACGAGGGTGAACAAGATGGACGCGAGGCGGAACATGGGCGAACTCTCCGATTGGGTGGTTTCGGCGAACTCTAACCTCCACGGTCCGGCGCGACCTTGATCCGGATCAGATCATCAACGGTGATGCCTGCGACACACGCCCCCTAACCATGGCAACGCATCCGGGCCTGCCTAACGCCTGCTCCGGCCGGACTTCTCTTTCATGACCCGGCGGACCATCTTGCCAAAGGCTTTGTCCTTGCTACGGCGCTCAGCAAGACTTGCCGAGTTAAAAGCATCTTCCGCCACCAGCTTGCGCCAGCGGCGCAGCCGGTCCTCGTCAAGAGCAGCGGATTCGATCGCAGAACGCACCGCACATCCCGGCTCGCTAAGGTGCTGACAATCGTTGAACCGGCATTGCTGCGACAGCGCGTGGATATCCGAGAACAGGTCATCCACCCCTGAGGCTGCACCGGTCAGTTGTAGCTCTCGCATGCCCGGCGTATCCAGCACCAGACAGCCCCCCGGGACCAGATGCAACTGCCGGCGTGTGGTCGTATGGCGGCCCTTGGCGTCATCTTCGCGGATGCCTTGCGTCGCAATCGACCGCGTACCGGCCAGAGCATTGGTCAGCGTCGATTTGCCCACGCCTGACGATCCCAGAAAGGCCACCGTTTGACCCGGTTTGCACCAATCCGACAGAATCACGCGCGGTGCCTCGCCCCGCGCATCCAGCGCGACAACCCGCACCCGATCCGAAATCGCGGCAGCCTGATCGATATAACCCTGCGCATCGTCAACCTGATCGACCTTCGTCAAGACGATCACAGGCGCGATCTCTGCCTCGAATGCCAGCGCGATGTAGCGTTCCAGCCGGGCAATGTTGAAATCCTTATTGCAGGAGGTCACGACAAAGCAGGTGTCGATATTGGCCGCGATCAGTTGCTCCTGTCGATCGGTCCCGGGGGCGCGCCGCTTCATAACCGTCTTGCGATCCAGAACCCGTCTCAACTGAGGCTGCGCCTGGTCCAGCAGCAGCCAGTCGCCTACCGTGACATCCCCGATGGGCGGTATGCTAAGGTCAATCCCGTCACCCAGAACATGAAGCGCATTTCGATGCACTTCGAAAACCCGCACCGGCGGTGTCTCTGCTAGCGCGTCAGTGCTGATCTGCTGGGCAAAAAATGCTTGCCAGCCATAGGTTTCAAGCGAAGAAGCAGGCCGGTCGTTCAACCAGGTCTGCGTGGTTCGTGGAAAAAACTTGGAATAGTCCCGTGTCATTGGGGTCAACTTTCATGTCCGGGGCCCCGAGTCGTTCTCGGGTGCAAAGGCTCAACATTGTCAGAGATCGCAATCCAACTAACCCGCCAAGCTATGCTCAGCCGGGGCTTGTATCGTTGTTCTTGCAACGGAAGGCCTGTTGCCTTCCCTTTCTACCGGGACATAAAATCTCCATTCCAGACTTTCCAGATAAGTCAGACGCGCTCGCAAAACAAGTCCGGCGCGCCGCTGACAGAGCAAGCGCGCCGAATATCAATGCCTTGTCCAGAAATTCTGGTACCCGCGGCCTGTACCATGTTGCAGTTGCTACATGTCGCAAATGGCCGCGATGTCCTGTTTTGTGTTGCAGATCGCAACGTGCCGGCGTGGCAGGATGACGCCACATGTTGCAGATAATCGACATCAATTTGGGGCCTAGTTGGGGGCCCGGTTGGCGACACATGCCAACCTGTCTGCGCTCAAGGTAAGAAAACGCGCGAATTCAGGTGAGAGATTACTTGATGGCAAAAGCCTGCTACTTGTCGGCGGGTTAGAAGGCAAAAAGCCCGTCATTAGCCTGAAATCGCTGTGTCCTGCGCTATCGCACATTGTATGCACCCACTATACTTCATGCTGTGTGCGTTTTTATCAAATAAGTTACTGATATTAAACGGATTTTGGAGCACCTCAGATACTTGACTCAATCGTCAGTCAAGACCTCAACAAATCAGTAAGTCGAGTCATTCAATTCTGACCCTAACGTCAGCCATATTTGACCCAAAACTAGCGGCTGCTTGTCATCGAAGCCGCTGATAAAACCTAAAAGGTGCCGTATGACACTTTTGAGTCAGTCTCAGTTACTCGTCCCAAGCCAAGCTCTTGTTACAATGCTCAAAGAGACTCTAGTAGAGACCCGCGACCTTTGCCCTCAGTTTGACCAGTGACGCTACCGTATCGATTGTGGGCGTCGAGATCCCCGTAAGCTGCCCCAGTTCTTGCACTGAAGTTACCAACGCATCAATTTCCATCGGTCGGCGCAACTCCAAATCCTGCCACATAGAGGTCTTGTGCGCACCAACAGCCGCTCCGCCGTCGAGCCGTTTTTCAACGTCGACCGGGAATTTCACGCCAAGTTTCTCAGCGATTTCCTGAGCCTCAAGCATCATCCCGCGGGCCACGGAGCGTGTGCCCTCGTCAGTACACAAGACAACAAGTGTCGAGTGGGTAAGAGCTGAAATCGGGTTGAACGACAGGTTACCCCATAGCTTCAGCCAAATTTCGTCCCGAATTCTTGGCCTTACGGGCGCACGCAGCCCGGCGGCAGATAGCGCAGCCGAAAGCTTGGCAGCACGGTCTGATTTAGAACCATCGGGCTCGCCCAACGAAAAACGATTGCCTTCGATATGCTTGATCGATCCTGGAGCAACGACCTCGGCGGCTGGATAGACGACACATCCGAGGACTCGATCTGGTCCAAATCCGTCCCACTGAACGTTACCCGGGTCGACTGACGCCAACCTCGTTCCCTCGTAAGGACCGTCCAGTTCGTGGAAATACCACCAGGGCAGCCCGTTCACTCCACTTACAATCGTTGTCTCGCCCCCAATCAACGGCTGCATTGAGTCCACGACTGCCGGAACGGAATGCGCTTTCAGTGTGATGAAGACATAATCTTGTGTTCCAAGATCAGAAGCATTGTCTGAGGCATGAATTGGGACGTTTACTGGATCTTCTCCATCCTCCAGTAGAGTCAGCCCTTTTTCTTGTATGGCGTCCAGATGAGGCCCTCGCGCGACGACACTGACGTCCACATCTGTCTGCGCGAGCTTCGCTGCAACGAAACCTCCGATAGCTCCGGCACCAAAGATGCAGACTTTCATGTGTTTATGCCTCCGCAAGCCCCAGTTTTTTTGCCAGCCCTATTCTCTGTATCTTGCCTGTCGCACCCTTCGGAATCTCTTCGAGAACAACTACTGAACTTGGTACTTTGAATTTAGCAAGCCGAGAACCGACAAAATCCCTAACTTCCTGACCCGCGATTGAGGCACCTTCTGCGAGCACGACCGCCGCGGCGATATCTTCGCCCAGTTTTTCGTGCGGCACAGCGAAACAAACTGCCTGAGCAACGTCCGGATGACTCAATAGAATGGCGTCCACTTCAAGCGGACTGATTTTCTCGCCACCTCGATTGATAAGCTCCTTAAGGCGTCCAGTCAGTCGCAGATAGTTCTCTTCGTCGAATGACCCTTGATCACCGGTGCGAAACCAAGTTTTTCCATCCACTTCAAAGAAATTGTCTGCATTTGCCTGCGGGTTGCTCTCGTATCCCGGTGTCACATTCGGACCACTGATAACGATTTCTCCGACATCCCGCGAAGCGATCAATACATTTTCCGTCTCGTCTGCAATTCTGACTTCGGGGCCAGCTGCTACTCCAACGTATCCGGGCTTTTGCTTTTGTGGAGGAAGCGGGTTGCAACACATTTGATGCGTTGCTTCAGTCATGCCGTAGGCCTCGATGACAGGTGCGTCAAAAGTCGCCACCAACTCTTCCATGACTGGCGCGGGCAACGACGCTGAAGAAGACCGCAAGAAACGCAAGCGCGATTGCGCAATGATCGATTGGTTTCGTGCGGCTCGGGCGAGAATAGCTTGGTGCATTGTTGGAACCGCCGTGTACCATGTCGGATCAACCTCAGCGACCTGTGAAAAAAAGCTGAGAGCGTTAAACCCAGGGGTGCAGCTAATTTGCGATCCAGCGCTCAAAGAAGCGGCGACAGCCGCGATCAGCCCGTGGATATGAAACAGAGGCATAATGCTCAGACAACGATCGTCTGTCGTCAGCTTCAAAGAAGAAGCCACGTTCCGCGCCGACGAATAGATATTGGCCTGCGTCAAAGGAACGATCTTGGGACGCGACGTTGTTCCTGATGTGTGGAGTATCAGGGCGACGTCATCTTCACCCGGCGCTGATGTCTCAGCCACTCCGATTGGGTCACAGGCCAAAACGGAAAACTGTCCAGCTGGACGAGAACTATCGCTAGAAATCCGCAAGACGGCCACACCCAGTTCAGTCGCCGCTTGCACAGCTGGGCCATTTTCGTTTTCGCTTACAAGAAGAGCCTTGGCTTTCAGGTCTTTGAGATAGAAGGTGTACTCTTCGAAAGTATACGCAGGGTTTAAAGGCGCCGTCGTCGCCACTTGGGCGACGGATATGAATGCCGTCGCCATCTCTGGTCCATTGGGCAACACAATTGCCACCCTGTCGCCACGCCCTATTCCGATCTGATGCAGATCCTCTTTGACCTTCGCGCACTGCTCGCGCAAACCAAGGTAGCTCAACCAAGGCCGACCAGGGGCGCCAATGGCATTTGCCGTGTTTGCGTGGTGTGCGATCAATTCAGCGACTAAATGGGGCATCTGTTATCCGTTTACAAAAGCGTCGGTTTCTTTCGCAAAGTAAGGTTGTCGCAGCAGGTCCTAAGTTACGCGTACATTCAGGCTGCCCAGCTTGTCGACGGCCAAGACCATAACATCCCCTCGGTTGACGGGACCAACGCCAGAAGGTGTCCCTGAAAGGATAACATCACCAGCCGCAAGCTCGAAGTAATCGCTCAAGTACGAGATCATCTCGTGGACTTTCCAAATCATCTGGTTCAAGTTGCCTTCTTGCCGAACTTCACCATTCACCGTCAGAGTAATGGGACCTTTATCAAGATGCCCGACTTCTGACACCTGGTGAATTGGTCCGCACGGCGCTGAGCGCTCGAATGCCTTACCAATTTCCCAAGGGCGGCCCATTTTTTTCATCTGTCCTTGCAGGTCGCGGCGGGTCATATCCAGCGAAAGCCCGTACCCAAAGACATGATCCAATGCATCATCCATCGAGATATTCGTGCCGCCGGATTTGAGCGCGACGTACATTTCAGCTTCGTGATGCACATCAGAACTGTGCGGGGGGTAAGGAAACTCGCCAGAAGGATCTAAATTGTTTGGGTTCTTTTGAAAGAAAAACGGGGGTTCCCGGTTCGGGTCATGGCCCATTTCAATTGCATGCGCCGCGTAATTTCGCCCAATACAGTACACGCGACGAACCGGGAACGTGCCGCCGCCCGCCACGGGTATTACATGCACCTGCGGCGCGGGAATAACATGATCGGGCATCGGTCTCCTCCTGAACGTTTGATCGCCACAGATCGGATTGCCACACGGACAGAATCCTTCCGATCGGTGCCACGCCACAATCGAACGGACGTGGCCGCTTACCAAGTCATCGCCAAAACTCACGCTGTTTTGCAAGAGCCGCGGCTTCGATCTTGCCCAACCATTTGCCGAATTGGTTGGGCATTGGAGCTACTTCAGCCGTAGGATTGCACGCTTTCTGGCAGCACGCGCGAATAGACCGATTTCAAGTGATCTACCATTGCACTGGCCGCAAGTTCGCCGTCGCCCTTTGCTATTGCGGACACGATCACATCATGTTCGCGAAAACTGGAATAATCTTCTACGGGCTTTGAAGTTTCGCGTGGCTGGCCCCAAACAATCGATCTTCGCACCGAATTCAAAGTCTCAAAAAAGTACAGAAAAAGCTGGTTACGACTAGAACGGGCTATAGCGTAATGCAAATTGTTGTCCCAAGCTTCGTAGGTGCGCCAATCCTCTGCGGTGCGACACTTGTCTGCGCATAGCCTCATTTGCTCACGATCAGAGCGAGTAGAGTGGAGCGCCGCCAGGCGACTAAGCTGCGGCTCTATCGTAAATCGCACCGATACAACCTGTTCTGGTTTGATTTGATTGCCCAAGTAGGTAACGTCGGTGAGGTTAAGAACCGGCCTGGAACCGACGAAAGTTCCGCGCCCCACATGGCGCCAGATAAGCCCCTGCGCCTCAAGCTCTGCCAACGCTCTTCGCAACTGATTACGGGTTGTCCCGAGTTCTGAACAAAGTTCGCGTTCAGGTGGGAGCCTGTCGTTGTGCCGGTATCCAGCATTGTTAATCAGGTCTCGTACGCGTTGCGCGAGTTCGGTTGGTGCGCTCATGTCCCCACCCAATTTGGTGATTGGTTGATTGATTGAAACGCCAAGTCGGAAAAAACTCAAGGGCAAGAGGAAAGCAAAAAACGAGTCGCCGGACGGGATCCGTGACCACAGCTTGATACCAGTATTAGGGAGGAGTGCCGAGTGCGGTTAGCAACTGTTTCCATAGAGGGCCATGCCGTTTGTGTTGCAGTACTTGGCGATGGCAGCAAGCTGAACGTTTTGCGCGCAGCGCAAATACTTGGCGAGACGCTGGACGCCAGCTCAATGCAGCGGCTGATCGCGGGTGGCCGTGCGACACTTGAAGTATTGAGAACGCTCATTTCGTCGGCCGAAGCAGGTGATCTCAAGGATGCATTGGCCCCCGATGATGCGCCATTTATTGCTCCAATTCCCACCCTACGTAAGAATGTTTTCTGTGTGGGGCGCAACTATGCTGAACACATTGCCGAGGGCGAACGGGCTCAAAAACAAAAGATTGGTGTAACAGAGCATCCGGTTTTCTTCACAAAACCGCCGACCTCCATTGTCGCGCCGGAGGCAGACATTCTGATATTTCCTACGGTCTCACAAGCCATAGATTACGAAGTTGAACTGGCAATTGTGATTGGAAAATCGGGGCGAAATATAGCTAAGGCTGACGCATACGAGCATGTATTCGGCTATACGATCCTCAACGACATCACCGCTCGAGACATCCAACGCCGACATGGTGGACAATATTTCAAAGGCAAGGGCTTGGATGGGTCTTGCCCGATGGGCCCCTGCATTGTGACCGCTGATGCGGTCAGTGATCCGCATTCATTATCGATCGGACTAAAGATCAACGGCGAACAGCGCCAAAATGGAACTACGTCGGACATGATTTTCGACATTCCAATGCTGATCGCATCCCTGTCAGAAGGTTTGACGCTGGAACCGGGTGACATAATCGCGACCGGTACGCCTTCAGGTGTCGGATATGCAATGGACCCACCACAGTTTCTGAAAGACGGGGACATCGTGGTTTGTGAAATCTCAGAAATCGGCACGCTCAGGAATACCGTGCGCGCCGTGTAAGTGGCTCCTGCATTGCTGAATCTGCGGGATGTCAATCATGCAAGGGAGGAAGACTACAATGATGAACAGAAGGACTTTCACAGCGTCCTTGCTTTCGGCAGTTCCGGTAGCGGGAGCGTTGGGGACAAAAGGCTTTGCGCAGGACTTGCGTAAGATAACCTTCGTGCAGCCAAGCCCATCGGCAATCAATTCATTTCCGGTTTTTGTCGCCATTGGCGAAGGTTACTTTGCGGATGAAGGTTTGGATGTGACCGTTGAGGCGATAAACGGCTCGGGGGCCGTGCTTCAGGCATTATCTGCCGGGCAGGCGCACTTTGGTCGCCCAGGACCTGGCCCACTGATTGCAGCACGGTCGCGCGATGTGGATGCCGTACACATCTACAACGTTGCGGCGCGCAGCAACTTCGGCATCGCGGTGCCGGAAGATTCTGAAGTTCAAAGCGTTGAAGAATTGCGCGGAAAGGTGATCGGAACCGGAACCGCCGACGGTGCCGAAGTAGGTTTTGCACGTAACGTCTTGACCGGTGCCGGTATGAAAGAAGGCGAGGACTTCACATTCCTTACAGTCGGCGACGGTGGCCCAGCAACTGCAGCATTCCTGAACGGTGAAATCGACGCCTACTCCGCCTCAACAGCAGATACAGCAATCCTGAACCAACGCGGAATGAAAGTGCGTGACATCACGCCTGCGGAATTCGGGCGTTTCTTCGGTAACGGTATCGCAACTATGGCCGATACCATCGCCAACGATCGCGAATTGGTCGAAGCCTGGAGCCGCGCCTTCGCACGTGGTCATGCATTTGCGCTCGATGACGCCAACCGTGAAGCTGTTTTGAAGCATTTGGCAGACGGCAATCCACAGGAAGGGGAGGACAAGGAGTTCCAGTCAGCGCTGTTCGACGCCGTGCGCTCGAAAACCATAGCAGCGGATCCAAGCAATGGTCTGGGATGGTACCCCGCCGAAGTCTGGCAAGAATGGCAAGACGCACTGGTCGCAGGTGGCGAGATTCCGGGGCCACTTGATGACCTGAGCGCTGCTTGGACCAATGAGTTTGCTGCCATTGGCAACGAGGCCGCCAGCAAATGAACGCTGTAGTCACCCATGAGTTTTCCGGCGCGCCCTTGGGCACGCCGGTCTACGAGTTGACCCATGTGAGCAAGACCTATGCGCGCAATCTGGTTGTCGCTCTCGAGGACATTAACCTGACGCTTCGGAAAGGAAGCTTCACATCTGTCATCGGGTCCAGTGGGTGCGGCAAGTCAACTCTGCTCAAGATTATGGCGGGTTTGATCCCGCCCACCAAGGGGCGTGTGATCCTTCAGGGGAAACCAGTGACTGGGACCCGCCGGGACATTGGTATGATGTTTCAGCAAGCGACGCTATTCCCCTGGAAAACGGCCGTAGAAAACATCGTCTTGCCGATTGAAATCCGCGATGGAAAGGCGGCGGCCAAGCAAGCTATGGCCAAGGCGCATGAACTTTTGGACATCGTGGGTTTGCAAGGGTTCGAAAACGTATATCCGAACGAATTGTCAGGCGGCATGGCACAGCGCGCTTCGATCTGCCGAATGCTGATCACGGAACCAGCCGTGCTTTTGATGGACGAACCCTTCAGCGCGCTCGATGAATTGTCGCGCGACATGATGAACATGGAATTGCAGCGGATTTGCCGAGAACAGGATGCGACTGCTTTTCTTGTAACGCACTCCATTCAGGAAGCTGTTATTTTGTCTGACGAAATCGTCGTTTTGAAGCCGCGTCCGGGCAGGATTGCCGAAATTGTTAAAGTCGACCTGCCGCGCCCACGCACGCTCGACATGATGACGACACCCAAATTCGGCGCTATCGTAGACTACATTCGCAGCCTCCTGGATAAGGGAGAAGAAATGTGAGCGAAGTTCAGAATTACTCACCATCCGTGAAAGACGCTGCCCCCTCAGAAGACACTGTATGGGAGCAGAAAGTTCACTTTATCGACTCGGTACCTCGCTGGTTGGCGATGACCTTTGTTTTCGTGGTTTTCGTCGGAACTTGGCAAATTGTGACAAGCCTTAAGTTGGTCTCTCCGATTATTCTACCGACGCCGATGGAAACCCTCAAAGATATGATCTTCGTCGGGCAAAACCTTTTGACCGGCGGCTACATGCTTGGCGCGTTGTGGATCACGATAAAAGAAGTCATCTACGGTTTTGCGCTGGCAATCGCGATCGGATTTTCGCTGGGCGTTCTTGTCGGAGAAACCGCCTTCGGCGAGAAAGCCGTAATGCCCTATTTGGTATCTATCGATACGATGCCTAAAGTCGCATTCGCTCCGCTATTTGTGGCTTGGCTGGGGTTCGGCATTGAATCCAAGGTGGCACTTGCGGCCTTTATCGCAACCTTTCCAATCGTCGTTGGTACTGCGGCTGGGCTTCACGCCGCCGACGAAAACGCGCGCATGTTGTTCAAGACGATGGGTGCGAGCCGAATGCAGACATTGATCAAGATGAAGCTGCCAACTGGTTTGCCGCAGATATTCACCGGCCTCAAAATCGGAGCAGTCGGTGTTATGGCTGGCGCGATTACAGGAGAATTCCTGGGCGGAGGAAAGGGATTTGGTGAGCTGATCCGTGTTGCAGCCTCCCAGCTCAATACACCTCGGGTGTTCTCGTTGATCCTGTATCTCAGCCTCGTTGGTCTCGCTGTTTTTGCGTCAGTGGTTTGGACACAGCGTAAGCTGGTGTTCTGGCACAAAGAGCAGGTTGGCAGAGATGACTTCTGAGCCTGTGAAGATAAATTGCCAAGCCTTGCGTGAATTTGTGGCAAGCGCGCTCGTAACGAAAGGTGTGCCAGAAACCGATGCGGAAGGGGTGGCCTCGCTGATGGTTGAGGCCGACATTTTCGGCTACGGCACGCATGGGGTTTTTCGCCTGCGCCAGTACCTTGCCCGATTAGCAGGTGGCGGGTGCAACGCCACGCCCAACGTCACTATTGAACATGAAACCGTCGCGACCGCGCTGATTGACGGCGATGACGGCCTTGGTCACCTGGCTATGTCGGCAGCGCGCGATCTTGCAATAGAAAAGGCAAGAGAGGCCGGTATCGGATGGGTCGGTGTCCGGCGCGGCAACCATGCAGGACCGCTGGCACTTTATGTGCGCCCGCAAGCCGAGGCTGGGCTGCTTGGCATGGCCGCGGCGGTGGGCAGTGCAAACCACGTGCCGCCCTATGGCGGAAGCGACTTGCTTCTTGGCACCAATCCTATCGCTTTCTCTGCCCCTGCCGATGGCCCGGACCCGTTCGTGTTCGATATGGCGACGACCGTTGCCGCGATGGGTAAGATCAAAACTCTGTTGCAGCAAGGCGAACCTATGCCCGAAGGTTGGATGGTTGGGCGTGATGGCAATCCGTTGACGGACCCTGCCCGTAAGTCAGAAGGGTTTCTTTTGCCGATCGGCGGTCCGAAAGGTTTCGGCCTTTCCGTGGCTATCGGGCTGATGGCCGGAGTGCTGAATGGCGCGGCATTCGGCTCTGACGTGGTTAATTTCACCTCGGACACAACTTCATCCACAAACACCGGCCAGTTCGTTATGGCGCTCAATCCGGCAGCCTTTGGGCTGGGCAATGACTTTGCTTCTAACGCAGCCCGCGTCTTCTCTGAAATGCGCGCTTCGCCCCCCCTGCCCGGTCACGACCCGGTGCGCTTGCCCGGAGACGGCAAAACGGCTGTCGCAGAGGCCCGCCGCAAAGACGGTGTGAGGCTGAACCCCGCTCTTTGTCGAGACCTCAACAAACTTGCCGAAGACTGTGGGCTGTCCCCGCTGTTTCCTGATCTCAGCGCCGACTAGCAGCGCATCCGTGGGAAGCTGGTAGGCGCACTTGACGAGAGTTTAGCGAGGTGTCTCGTCCTCTGCCTCCAGCGCTTTCAGAAGAGCAGAAAGTTTATTCATCATGTGAAGCTTCATAGTTTTGCCAAGCCCATCTGCATTGCGGGCTTTAAGCAACTCCATCATGGCTTCATGTTCATCAATTGCCTGCGCCCAGCGTTCGTCCGACAAGTTGGCCATAAAACGTGCACGGCGGACCCTCGCGGCCAAAAGCTTGTGGTGGTTTTCCAGAATGTCGTTTCGCGCGCCCTGAATAAGTGCCTGATGGATGTCCTGATTGGCTTTGAAATATGCCTGCCGATCACGCGCCTTGTACGCGTTCAGCATATCCTTGTGACTACTCTCAATCCGTTGAATTTCTACGGAGTCCATCTGCTGACAGGCCAGTTCCCCCACCAGTTGTTCAAGCGCTGCAAGCACTGGAAACGTGTTCTCCAATTCCTCTCTCGTTACACTCGCAACGCGAGCACCACGATTGGCCTGAAGCACCACGAACCCTTCTGATGCAAGAACCTTTAGGGCTTCTCTCAGTGGTGTCCGAGAAACACCCAATGAGTCGCAAAGTTGCTTCTCAGGCACTTTTTCACCCGGCTTCAACACATCCTCTACAACAAGGTTGCGCAAGCGTTCGACCAGTTCTTCATGTAACGTCGTGCGCTTGATGCTATCCGTCAGATTCATTGCCACTTCCTATTCATCAAGTGCCAATTCCAGCAGGCGCGCGACATGCATGGGCTGTCGCTGGGTTCCCTCAGTGATTTGGTGCCGGCACGATGTTCCATCCGCCACAACAATTGCATCCGGAGGCGCTTTTTCTAAAGCTGGAAACAGGTCGAGCTTTGCCATCTTGATCGAGACATCGACAGTGTCGGGCGCGTATCCAAATGCCCCGGCCATACCACAACAACTGCTTTCAATCATGTGAACCTGCGCCTCGGGAACACGCTTCAGAAGATTAAGCATCGGTGTGACGGCATCGTGCGCTTTCTGGTGGCAATGTCCATGTACGTAGATTGGGTGCTTCAACGGCTTAAGGTGCAAGTTCGGTTGGCCGGCCAAAAACTCCTCGAAGGTAAATGTGGCTTGCGACAACAGCTCTGCTTCCCGCCCCGGGCAAAGAGCCAAAAATTCATCCCGAAACGTGAGGATTGAGGACGGTTCAAGTCCGACCACCGGAACCCCTTGAGCGACTGCCTCTCGTGTCGCGTCAATCACGCGCTGAGCCTCGTGACGCGCCTCTTCCACGCAACCCACAGCTAAAAGAGTGCGCCCGCAATCCAGCGGCCTTCCATTATGGTCATCCCGTGCTACGGCGACCCGCAGTCCTAGCGCACGCAGGACCCGGACCGCGGCGCGTAGATTGTCAGGCTCGAAATACCGGTTGAACACATCAGCAAACAGAAGAACCTGCGGATCTGTGTCCTGTGCCTCGGCATCCCGGAACGGGTCAGAAGACCACACTGGCAGGTCACGTCGCGCCGAAATTCCAGTCGGTTTTTCAAGTAGGTAGCGCAAAGGGGCAAGTTTGTTCCGGGCATTCATAATCCACCCAACTTTTGCTGCTTTAGGTGCATATCGTGGCAGATAAGCTATTAACTTATCGGCCAATGTCAGCCCATCTTTTTTACGCCTCGCTGCCAGCACTTCGATCTTCATACGGGCCATATCGACGCCAGTCGGGCATTCACGCGCGCAGGCTTTGCAAGACACGCAGTATTTCATCGTGTCCTGCATTGCGTCAGAAGTTAAACCGCCCGGCAACTGCCCGCTGATGGCAAACCGCAACGTATTTGCTCGCCCACGCGTAGCATCACGTTCGTTTCGCGTCGCACGGAAAGAGGGACACATTACCCCGCCCTTGAGCTTGCGGCACGCACCGTTGTTGTTGCACATCTCGACGGCACCCTGGAATCCTCCTCCGGCACCCGGCCAAGCCGACCAGTCCAGCGCCGTCTCGAATTCCGGAACTGAATAGTCCGGGCCATAGCGGAAAAGGCGGCGATCATCCATGGCAGGCGCGTGCACGATTTTGCCGGGGTTCATTAGCCCATCGGGATCGAACCGGTCTTTAACCTCTTCAAACGCAGAAACGATACGCGGGCCAAACATCTTGCCATGAAACTCTGATCGCACGATCCCATCACCGTGTTCGCCTGAATGAGAGCCTTTGTACCTTTTGACCAGATCAAAGGTCTCTTCGGCAATCGCTCTCATAGTTCTTACGTCTTTATCCTGCCGCATGTTCAAGACAGGGCGAACGTGTAGGCATCCGACCGAGGCATGCGCGTACCATGTCCCCTTTGTGCCGTGTCGGGCGAAAATTTCGGTCAGGCCAGCGGTGTAATCGGCGAGATCAGTCAACGGGACGGCGCAGTCTTCAACGAACGAGATCGGTTTACCCACCTCTTTCATCGACATCATGACGTTCAACCCAGATTTTCTGTACTCAGCGATCGAGTTTTGCAGTTTGGTATCAGTAACTGATACAACCCCGCCCCAACAGTTTTCAGTCCCGCTGAAAGCAAACCCGAGATCTCCCATCAGTTGGGAAAGCTCGACCAGTTTTGCAGCATTGGCCTCAGCACTACCCTCGGCGAACTCCACCAGCAGCAGGGCTTCGGGGTCTCCTTCAACAAACGCCTCAATCGTACTGCGGAACAGCGGGATTTCACGCCCCAATGCGATCATGGTCTCGTCGATCAACTCTACCGCCTGCGGTCTGAGCGTCACGAGGTGCTGCGTAGCCTCCATCGCAGCACGAAACGTCGGGAAATGACACACTCCGACAACTTTCTCGCCCGGCAAGTCAGCAAGGTTCAGTTCCAAATCAGTGAAATAGGCAAGTGTTCCTTCTGACCCCACCAGCAAATGAGACATGTTGACGTCATTGCCTACAAGCGCATCGATATTGTATCCGCCCACACGACGCTGAACTTTGGGAAACCGGGCATCAATTTCCGAAGCCTCGCGACGCCCCAGAACGCGCATGTCCCCAACAAGATCGGCATAGTCACCAGGTGCCGCCGTATCGGCGCTGAACCGTGCTTTCATGCCGCCGCTGAGGATTGCACTTATTGCACGGACATTGTCGCGCATGATCCCGTAGCGCAGGGATTTTCCGCCTGAAGAGTTGTTGGCGGCCATTCCTCCAAGCGTGCAGCGCGACGCGGTTGAGGGGTCAACGGGAAACCACAGACCATGCGGCTTCAATGCTTGGTTCAACTGGTCCAGAACGACACCCGGCTGAACACGCGCGACACGGTTTTCAACGTCCACGTCCAGAATACGATTCAAGTGCTTGGTGTTGTCTAGGACAACGCTTTGATTGACAGTTTGCCCACATTGCGATGTGCCGCCGCCGCGCGGAAGAACGGAGCATCCTTCGTCGCGCGCTACAGACAACACGGCCTGCACGTCCTCTGAGTTTCGGGGAATGACCACGGCGTCCGGTATCATCTGATAGATCGAAGCGTCGGTCGAGTATCGTGCGCGCGATGCCGGGTCAGCCATCACCTCTCCCTGGACATCTGACAACAGTCGGCGGTGCAACGATCCATTCTCAAGCATCGGGTTCGCCTTCCCTTCCCAACTAGCCAATTAGAAGCTTCACTTCACCGTTGACTGAATAATGAATTCATAATTAACTTTTGCCAATAGGCAATCACGCCACTTTCATGACACCAACGGAAGGATCAGATCAGATGCGCCAGGCGGGCAGACATTTTTTGCAAATCCCAGGGCCAAGCGCCGTGCCGGAACGCATCCTGAAGGCCATAAGCATGCAGACCATCGACCACCGGGGGCCAGATTTTGCAGAAGTAGGCCACAAGGCCCTCGCTGGGATGAAAACAATTTTCAAGACCGAACAAAACGTCTTTATCTACCCTTCATCCGGTACAGGCGCGTGGGAAGCTGCGCTTGTGAACACAGTGTCGCCGGGCGGAAAAGTTCTTATGTACGAAACAGGTCATTTCGCATTCATGTGGAGTAACTTGGCTGGAAAAATTGGGTTACTGCCAGTGTTGATTGAAGCGGATTGGCGTGGCGGTGCGGACCCCAATCAGATCGAAGACCACTTGCGCGCAGACAGTCAGCAAGAGATCAAGGCGGTATGCGTCGTCCACAATGAAACTTCTACAGGGTCTGTCTCGCCTATCGAGGATGTGCGCAAGGCTATGGACGCAGCGAAACACCCTGCACTTCTAATGGTCGACTCAATCTCCGGCCTTGCATCGATCGATTTCAGGTTTGATGACTGGGGCGTAGATGTCTGCGTCTCAGGTTCGCAAAAGGGACTGATGCTACCGCCTGGTCTGAGCTTCAATGCTGTAAGTGATCGTGCGTTGGAGCATTCAAAATCCGTGACAACGCCACGCAGCTATTGGGATTGGCAGGATATGGTCGGGCCAAACCAGAAAGGGTTTTTCCCTTATACCCCCGGCACCAATCTTCTTTACGGATTAATTGAGGCTATCAATATGTTGCATGAAGAAGGACTGGACAACGTATTCGCCCGGCATGCCCGCCACGGAGCCGCGACTCGGGCTGCCGTGCAAGCATGGGGTCTCGAGGTACTGTGTGCTCGCCAAGGTCAGGAATCGGGCGTCCTGACCGCTGTCAAAGTCCCTGAAGGGCACTCTGCGGACGCCTTCCGCGCGACGGCGCTGGAACACTATGACATCTCACTTGGAAATGGCCTGTCGAAAGTGGCCGACAAGGTTTTTCGAATAGGTCACTTGGGGGATTTCAATGACCTGATGTTGATGGGCACACTCTCAGGCGTAGAAATGGGGCTGGCCAAAAGCGGCATGCCTTACAGCGCAGGTGGCACTCAGGCCGCCTTGGAGCATCTCAAAGCTGCATAAAGCTGCGCTGAGTCTCCAATCATACAACCAATCCAAGGCACTTTGATCAGAAAATACCCCTCGGACTTCCAAACTCATCAGGAGATTCACAATGACCCGCATGACGGCAAGAGACTTCGACCAAGAGCTTTTGGACCTGTACGATTACTACGCGCACGGCAAGATCACCAAGCGGCAATTCCTGGACCGGGCCGGAAAGTTCGCGGTTGGCGGCGTGACGGCGGTCGCATTGCTGAACATGCTCAGCCCGAATTATGCGATGGCGCAGCAAGTGTCATTCAACGATGCGGACATCCACGCGGATTACATTACCTATCCTTCACCGAATGGCACCGGTGATGTCCGGGGCTATCTGGTCCGACCCGCCGGCATTGAAGAGCCCTTGCCCGCAGTGCTGGTGATCCACGAAAATCGCGGCTTGAATCCTTACATCGAGGATGTGGCGCGCAGACTGGCGAAAGCCGGGTTCATGGCATTGGCTCCCGACGGTCTGACGTCAGTGGGAGGATACCCAGGCAACGATGCCGATGGGCGCGAGCTGCAAAAGACCGTGGATCGGGTCGAGTTGATGAACGATTTCTTCAATGGGTTCGAATACCTGCTGAACCGAGATGACTGCACCGGCAAGGTCGGCGCTGTGGGTTTCTGCTATGGCGGTGGAGTGGTCAGCGCGATTGCCGTGGCTTACCCCGAACTGGCCGCTGGTGTCCCGTTCTACGGGCGCCAGCCAGCAGCCGAGGATGTGGCCAAGATCCAGGCACCGTTGCTGGTTCAGATGGGAGAGCTTGACGAACGCATCAACGCGGGCTGGCCAGAATTTGAGGCCGCCCTGCAATCTAACGACAAGGTGTACGAGGCTTATATCTACGAAAACGCCAACCACGGTTTCCACAATGACAGC